>NZ_JBINOT010000003.1:0-1451263 GCF_043952055.1 Arthrobacter sp. NA-172
GGTAAGTTTGGAAAGTTGCTCCGGAGCGATCTTGGACCGTGTGGTTTGGGTGGTGTCGGGTGTGTCTGTTGTTTGAGAACTCAATAGTGTGCCAAGTTTGTTGATACCGGTTTATTTTATATGAATTGGTTGATTTGCCGGGCTGCCCGCACCCCCGTGTGTGGTGGTCTGGTTTTTTGGCTGGTTTCAAATTTTGTGCAGCTGTTTCTGCCGTTATTTCCGGTGGTTGTGGTTGTGTCTGTTTTTGTTTTACTTCAACGGAGAGTTTGATCCTGGCTCAGGATGAACGCTGGCGGCGTGCTTAACACATGCAAGTCGAACGATGATGCCCAGCTTGCTGGGTGGATTAGTGGCGAACGGGTGAGTAACACGTGAGTAACCTGCCCTTGACTCTGGGATAAGCCTGGGAAACTGGGTCTAATACCGGATACGACCAGTCTGACCGCATGGTCAGGTTGGTGGAAAGCTTTTGTGGTTTTGGATGGACTCGCGGCCTATCAGCTTGTTGGTGGGGTAATGGCCTACCAAGGCGATGACGGGTAGCCGGCCTGAGAGGGTGACCGGCCACACTGGGACTGAGACACGGCCCAGACTCCTACGGGAGGCAGCAGTGGGGAATATTGCACAATGGGCGCAAGCCTGATGCAGCGACGCCGCGTGAGGGATGACGGCCTTCGGGTTGTAAACCTCTTTCAGTAGGGAAGAAGCGAAAGTGACGGTACCTGCAGAAGAAGCGCCGGCTAACTACGTGCCAGCAGCCGCGGTAATACGTAGGGCGCAAGCGTTATCCGGAATTATTGGGCGTAAAGAGCTCGTAGGCGGTTTGTCGCGTCTGCTGTGAAAGACCGGGGCTCAACTCCGGTTCTGCAGTGGGTACGGGCAGACTAGAGTGATGTAGGGGAGACTGGAATTCCTGGTGTAGCGGTGAAATGCGCAGATATCAGGAGGAACACCGATGGCGAAGGCAGGTCTCTGGGCATTAACTGACGCTGAGGAGCGAAAGCATGGGGAGCGAACAGGATTAGATACCCTGGTAGTCCATGCCGTAAACGTTGGGCACTAGGTGTGGGGGACATTCCACGTTTTCCGCGCCGTAGCTAACGCATTAAGTGCCCCGCCTGGGGAGTACGGCCGCAAGGCTAAAACTCAAAGGAATTGACGGGGGCCCGCACAAGCGGCGGAGCATGCGGATTAATTCGATGCAACGCGAAGAACCTTACCAAGGCTTGACATGGACTAGTAAAGCGCAGAGATGCGTTCCCCTCTTGAGGCTGGTTCACAGGTGGTGCATGGTTGTCGTCAGCTCGTGTCGTGAGATGTTGGGTTAAGTCCCGCAACGAGCGCAACCCTCGTTCTATGTTGCCAGCGCGTGATGGCGGGGACTCATAGGAGACTGCCGGGGTCAACTCGGAGGAAGGTGGGGACGACGTCAAATCATCATGCCCCTTATGTCTTGGGCTTCACGCATGCTACAATGGCCGGTACAAAGGGTTGCGATACTGTGAGGTGGAGCTAATCCCAAAAAGCCGGTCTCAGTTCGGATTGGGGTCTGCAACTCGACCCCATGAAGTCGGAGTCGCTAGTAATCGCAGATCAGCAACGCTGCGGTGAATACGTTCCCGGGCCTTGTACACACCGCCCGTCAAGTCACGAAAGTTGGTAACACCCGAAGCCGGTGGCCTAACCCTTGTGGGGGGAGCCGTCGAAGGTGGGACCGGCGATTGGGACTAAGTCGTAACAAGGTAGCCGTACCGGAAGGTGCGGCTGGATCACCTCCTTTCTAAGGAGCGCCTTTATCGCCCTTTTCCTGCCGCATGGTGGGTGGGGGGTGTATTGGAAGCAAAGCCCATTGCGCAGGCGTCTGTTCTGCGGTGGGTGCTCATGGGTGGAATATCAACGAATCAAATTTTTGGCATGGCCTTTTCCGTGGTTGTGTCCTGGTGCCAGTACGGCGTCCTGTGTGTCCTGTGTCCCTTTTGGGGGGTGCGGGTGCGGGGTGTTGGGAACGTGCCGGGGTGTGGGTTGCGGGGGTTGTGTTTGGCGCACTGTTGGGTCCTGAGGCAACAGGCCCGTCGCTGGTGTCACCTTTGTGTGTCCTTCCCTGTTTTTTGGGGGTGGGGTGCTGGGGTGGGGTTGGTGGTGGTTTTGGGTGTTTCTGGTTTCCTGGCTGCATGGCTTTTCACGCTGTTTGGTGTGGGGGGTGTGTGGTACGGGGTTGTTGTTTGAGAACTACATAGTGGACGCGAGCATCTGACATGGGCAGGCCTTTTGGGGTTTGTTCCGTGTCTACAGCAATTTCTTTTTATGAACCTGGTGCCGGTGTGCGCTCCTTCGGGGGTGTGTGTCGGTGTCTGTGGTTCTCTCGAAATTTGTGTTGTTTTTGTGTGGTCAAGTTTTTAAGGGCACACGGTGGATGCCTTGGCATTAGGAGCCGAAGAAGGACGTAGGAATCTGCGATAAGCCTGGGGGAGTTGATAACCGAACGGTGATCCCAGGATGTCCGAATGGGGAAACCCCGCCAGACGCGTTTTGCGTGATCTGGTGACCCGCATCTGAACACATAGGGTGCGTGGGGGGAACGCGGGGAAGTGAAACATCTCAGTACCCGCAGGAAGAGAAAACAAGAGTGATTCCGTTAGTAGTGGCGAGCGAACGCGGATGAGGCTAAACCGTTCCATGTGTGATAGCCGGCGGGTGTTGCATGGGCGGGGTTGTGGGACTTTCCGTACTGGTTCTGCCGGACCGGTGGGGTGAGAGTGTGGGCATAGGTGAACGGTCTTGAAAGGCCGGCCGTAGAGGGTGTGAGCCCCGTAACCGTAATGTCGTGCACCGCCTGGAGAGGATCCCAAGTAGCACGGGGCCCGAGAAATCCCGTGCGAATCTGTCAGGACCACCTGATAAGCCTAAATACTTCCTAATGACCGATAGCGGACCAGTACCGTGAGGGAAAGGTGAAAAGTACCCCGGGAGGGGAGTGAAACAGTACCTGAAACCGTGTGCTTACAATCCGTCGGAGCATCTGCAGCTTGTCTGTATGGGTGTGACGGCGTGCCTTTTGAAGAATGAGCCTGCGAGTTAGTGTTACGTCGCGAGGTTAACCCGTGTGGGGTAGCCGTAGCGAAAGCGAGTCTGAACAGGGCGAGTGTAGTGGCGTGATCTAGACCCGAAGCGGAGTGATCTACCCATGGCCAGGTTGAAGCGACGGTAAGACGTCGTGGAGGACCGAACCCACTTCAGTTGAAAATGGAGGGGATGAGCTGTGGGTAGGGGTGAAAGGCCAATCAAACTCCGTGATAGCTGGTTCTCCCCGAAATGCATTTAGGTGCAGCGTTGCGTGTTTCTTGCCGGAGGTAGAGCTACTGGATGGCCGATGGGCCCTACAAGGTTACTGACGTCAGCCAAACTCCGAATGCCGGTAAGTGAGAGCGCAGCAGTGAGACTGTGGGGGATAAGCTTCATAGTCGAGAGGGAAACAGCCCAGACCACCAACTAAGGCCCCTAAGCGTGTGCTAAGTGGGAAAGGATGTGGAGTTGCGAAGACAACCAGGAGGTTGGCTTAGAAGCAGCCATCCTTGAAAGAGTGCGTAATAGCTCACTGGTCAAGTGATTCCGCGCCGACAATGTAGCGGGGCTCAAGTACACCGCCGAAGTTGTGGATTTCAGAGTATAGACAAGCCTTCGTGGTTCAGTCCTCTGGAGTGGTAGGGGAGCGTCGTGTGGGCGGTGAAGTCGCGGTGGAAACCAGCGGTGGAGCCTACACGAGTGAGAATGCAGGCATGAGTAGCGAAAGACGGGTGAGAAACCCGTCCGCCGAATGATCAAGGGTTCCAGGGTCAAGCTAATCTGCCCTGGGTAAGTCGGGACCTAAGGCGAGGCCGACAGGCGTAGTCGATGGACAACGGGTTGATATTCCCGTACCGGCGAAGGACCGCCCATGCTGATCGGGGGATACTAACCGCCCGGAGCCTGCCCAATCACCCTTGTGGTGTGCGGGTTTTGGCCGAGCGCGGGATCTGATCCCGGGAGGTAAGCGTATTAACAGGTGTGACGCAGGAAGGTAGCCGGGCCGGGCGATGGTTGCCCCGGTCTAAGGATGTAGGGTCAGCGATAGGCAAATCCGTCGCTGTGTCTTGGATGACGTGCCTGAGATCTGACGGGACTCCCGCAAGGGGGGATCCGGTGATCCTATGCTGCCTAGAAAAGCATCGACGCGAGGTTCGAGCTGCCCGTACCCCAAACCGACACAGGTGATCAGGTAGAGAATACCAAGGCGATCGAGAGAATTATGGTTAAGGAACTCGGCAAAATGCCCCCGTAACTTCGGGAGAAGGGGGGCCCCAACCTTGAACGGTACTAGCGACCGGGAGGGGATCGGGGCCGCAGAGACCAGGGGGAAGCGACTGTTTACTAAAAACACAGGTCCGTGCGAAGTCGCAAGACGATGTATACGGACTGACTCCTGCCCGGTGCTGGAAGGTTAAGAGGACCGGTTAGCCGCAAGGCGAAGCTGAGAATTTAAGCCCCAGTAAACGGCGGTGGTAACTATAACCATCCTAAGGTAGCGAAATTCCTTGTCGGGTAAGTTCCGACCTGCACGAATGGAGTAACGACTTCCCCGCTGTCTCAACCATAAACTCGGCGAAATTGCAGTACGAGTAAAGATGCTCGTTACGCGCAGCAGGACGGAAAGACCCCGAGACCTTTACTATAGTTTGGTATTGGTGTTCGGAGTGGCTTGTGTAGGATAGGTGGGAGACGTTGAAGCCCGGACGCCAGTTCGGGTGGAGTCATCGTTGAAATACCACTCTGGTCACTTTGGACATCTAACTTCGGCCCGTGATCCGGGTCAGGGACAGTGCCTGATGGGTAGTTTAACTGGGGCGGTTGCCTCCTAAAAAGTAACGGAGGCGCCCAAAGGTTCCCTCAGCCTGGTTGGCAATCAGGTGTCGAGTGTAAGTGCACAAGGGAGCTTGACTGTGAGAGAGACATCTCAAGCAGGGACGAAAGTCGGGACTAGTGATCCGGCGGTACATTGTGGAATGGCCGTCGCTCAACGGATAAAAGGTACCTCGGGGATAACAGGCTGATCTTGCCCAAGAGTCCATATCGACGGCATGGTTTGGCACCTCGATGTCGGCTCGTCGCATCCTGGGGCTGGAGTAGGTCCCAAGGGTTGGGCTGTTCGCCCATTAAAGCGGTACGCGAGCTGGGTTTAGAACGTCGTGAGACAGTTCGGTCCCTATCCGCTGCGCGCGCAGGAAATTTGAGAAGGGCTGTCCTTAGTACGAGAGGACCGGGACGGACGAACCTCTGGTGTGTCAGTTGTACTGCCAAGTGCACCGCTGATTAGCTACGTTCGGATGGGATAACCGCTGAAAGCATCTAAGCGGGAAGCTCGCTTCAAGATGAGATTTCCAAACACCTCGCGTGTGAGAGGCCCCCAGCCAGACCACTGGGTTGATAGGCCGGATGTGGAAGACAGGACTAAAGACTGTTGAAGCTGACCGGTACTAATAGGCCGATAACTTACATCACACCAAAAAAACTGCTTGCGTCCACTATGTGGTTCCCAGACAACAACACTGTTGCACGGGAACAAAAAACCACAACTGAATAACACGACTGTCACAACACAACAGCCGCAACCACAACACTTCCCACACCACCCCCCCAAAGGGTTGGTGACGGGTGAAAAGGTTACGGCGGTCATAGCGTGGGGGAAACGCCCGGTCCCATTCCGAACCCGGAAGCTAAGACCCACAGCGCCGATGGTACTGCACCCGGGAGGGTGTGGGAGAGTAGGACACCGCCGGACAACCAGTACAGGTCGAGACCCCCCAACCACCAGGTCGGGGGGTCTCCCTCATTAACCCCCAAACCACACCACCCAAACCAAACCCGGCCCCGGCTGGCCACCAGGCCAAACCCCCGCCGTCGAACACTGCAGGAGCGTTCAGAAAACGGGAAAGAGCTAGCCGGAGAAGAAGTCGGAGAGCTCGGCGATGAGTTTGTCGGGCGCTCGGATCACTCCGTCGTGGCCGTGACCGGTGAGGATCGTGTAGCTAGAGCCGGAGAGGACGTCGTGGATCTGACCACACGCCACTCCGAAATAGGCCGGGCTCTTTTCCCCCACCACAATGAGGGTCTCCAGGGGAAGCTCAAGGAACGGCTCTGCGGGCATGTCGGCGGCGATGACTGCCTTGATCTCGCGGACTCCGGCCTGCATGAGCTCACGCATTTGCTTGCCCATAGGGGTGCCCGCGGTCAGCTTGTTGACGAGGGTGAGCATGGACAATGGCATCCGCGCGAAGGCACCCTCGGTCTCAACGCCTTTCACCAGCACGGCGAGCCCGCGGTCAAAGTCTCCAGCCGCCGTCGCGCGCTCGTATTCGCTCGTCCATTCAGCCTTCACGCTGTGGTTGACCGAGACTGCGGGGTCGTAGACCGCTAGGCGCTCCACTGGCAGCGTGCGCGCCGCGTGAAGGGCCACTGCGCCGCCGAAACTGTGGCCGAAGACATCGGTGCTGGCCGTGTGCTTCATGACTTCTGACAGATCGTGGATGTCGACGTCGAGCGTGTAGTCCTCGGGCTGGGGCGATGATTCGCCACGGCCGCGGCGGTTGAACGTGTGTACCGGCCGGCCAAGGGCGGCGCTAAGTTTCTGGGCAAACTTTGAGTAGTCTGCGGCGGTCACCATGGAGGCTGGCACCACCACCACGCCGGAGCCGGCAGCAGCCAGCTCACCGCCAGTGGTGAAGAGCTCGAGGGTTCCGCCGTCGGCCGTTGTGATGTTCTCGCGCGTCATGCTTCGAGCCTAACGGAGCCGCAGGGTTCCGTCAGTTCTTGAAGTAGCTGGAAATGTCCGCCACGAGTTCTTTCACGGCTGCCGGGATGGATCCGTGGAAGCCTTTTGGCGATACCACCAGCGTGCTTCCGGGGACGGCCGCGTACAGTCGCTCTGCGGTGACCTTGTAGTATTGAGGACTTTTGCTGCCCACGATGAATCGCGTGCTCCGAGGGAGCACGGAGAAGTCCCGGGGGAGCGCAGATTCGTCGTAGGCAGCCTTGAGTTCGGCCACGCCCGTTGGCATGAGACCGCTGAGGACCTTGTTGACCTGGGTGTGGGAAACGAGGGCCATGAGTCCCGCCAAGATGGGCTCCGGGATTCGCGCCAAAGCGGTCCCCGGCTCCAGTCCCCTCTTCATGCGGGCCAGGGCATGTCCCACATTGCCGCTGTTCACGGACTGGGCAAAGCCGTCCAGCCAGCCTGTGTCCACGCTCCCATCGATATTCACGGCAGCGTCGTACACGGCAAGTTTGTCCGGTTCGTAGCTTGTTCCTGCAAATTCCTGCACGGCGTTCAGCGCCACGGATCCGCCAAGGCTGTGGCCAAGGAGGTTCCTGGCGCCGGTTACATCCATGATGGTGCGTACGTCGGAGATTTCGGTGGCCATGGAGTAGTCCGGGGGTAGCTCGGACGAACTGCCGCGACCCCTGCGATCGTAGACGTCCACCGCCCAACCGTCCCCGAGCCCTTTGGACAACGCGACGGAAAACGGCCGGTAGATGAACGCAGTAAGGAATGCGCCGCCAATCAGCACCACACGGTGCTCTCCTGGAGCGTCCACCGAGCCATAACTGTACAAAGCGAGCTTGCCGCCGTCGGGCGTTGGGACCTCACGTTCTCTCACCGGTTCATCCTATGGGGACGGCGCCTTCGCCGTTCCTAGTGCGAGGTAGCGGGCGATTCTTACCGCGAGCTGCTTCCCCGGCCGGAGGGGTCCTTCGTGGAATTGCAAGGGAACTATTGCGAATTTCACCGGCGGGAGGGCGGCCGCAAACTGCCGGCCGGTCTCGGCGAAGTACGCGGGACTCCAGCCGCCGCTGAGCATCAGGGTTGGCGTTGCCAGCGTTGCGAAGTCTTGAATGTGCGCGTCGGAGTCGAGGATCGCCCGCATCTCCAGCACGGCGGTGGGTAACAGATCCCTCATCTCGGACCCCAGCCTGGTCTTTGCAGAGAGGATGCTGAGCACTCGGAGCGCCCCGAGCGGCAAATAGGAGATCGGCCCGGCCGTGGCCAGCCCTTGAACCAAATGTGCCCACGCATGGTCAAGTTGGCCGGCCGTGACGGCCTCTTCCAGTTGCGGACGCCAGCGCCCGTTCAGGCTGCCGGACAAGGAAACGGCGGCATCGTAGGTGACGAGCCTGGAAATGGGCGTGCGCAGCGCGGCCTGGAGTGCCACGAATCCGCCATAGCTGTGCCCAACTACATCCGTGGAGCCGCTCGCTTGCATGACGGAAGTAAGATCACTGATTTCCGTCGCAGCGGAGTAGCCAGGCGGCTGCGGCGCCGAGCGGCCGCGGCCGCGCCGGTTGTAGGTGTGCACCGGCCGGCCAAGCAGGATGCTTAGGTTCCTGGCAAATGGCCAATAGAGGGAATCCGTCACCAAAGTGCCGTGAACGAGTACGACGCCGGGTCCCCCCGCTGTGCTCTGGGCTCCCGGAATCGAGGCCTCGGCCGCGGGCCGGAACGAGTGCACCTCAAGGTGGCCGCCGTCGTCGTCCGTTTCAACTGTCCATGTCTCCACAGCCCGAGTCTATGTCGGCGCGGACGCCGGAAGGCAAGATAGGGAACTCCAAGGAATCCCCGGTAAACTTGGGGATTGTGACTTCCGCAAACACCACAACCACGCACACCGCCCCAGAGCCTGCCGACGCCAGCGAGCAGATGCGCATCCGCATGGAAAAGCGCAGCAAGCTGCTCGAGCGCGGCGCCGAGGCCTACCCGGTGGGTGTTGAGCGGACGCATTCCCTCGCCGAGATCCGCGAGAAGTACGCGCATCTGCAGGCTGATGAAACCACGGGCGACACCGTGGGAATCACCGGGCGCGTTGTGTTCGTGCGTAATACCGGCAAGCTTTGCTTCGCCACCCTCCAGGAGGGAGGGGTGGACGGAAAGGCCGTGCGCCTGCAGGCGATGCTCAGCCTGGCGAACGTCGGGGAGGAAACCCTGGCGGACTGGAAGGCGTTGGTGGACCTCGGAGACCACGTCTTCATCAAGGGTGAAGTCATTTCCTCCCGGCGCGGCGAGCTGTCCGTCATGGCCGAATCCTGGTCCATGGCGTCGAAGGCTTTGCGCCCACTACCGGTGCTGCATGCTGAATTGAATGAAGAGACCCGCGTCAGGCAGCGCTATGTGGACCTGATGGTCCGCGATGAAGCACGGGAAATGGTCTACACCCGCGCAGCCATCACCCGTTCGGTTCGCGACACCCTGGACCGCCGCGGCTATGTGGAGGTGGAGACCCCCATCCTGCAGCTCGTCCACGGCGGCGCAACAGCCCGCCCGTTCGAGACGCATATGAATGCCTTTGACCAGAAGATGACCTTGCGCATCGCCACCGAGCTGTTCCTCAAGCGTGCCGTGGTGGGCGGAATCGACCGCGTTTACGACATGGGCCGCGTCTTCCGCAACGAAGGCGTCGATTCGACGCACAGCCCCGAATTCACCACATTGGAATGCTACGAGGCGTGGGCGGATCAGTTCGTCATGGCCGAGCGGATGAAGGAAATCATCCTCAACGTCGCCGACGTCGTGGGTACCCGCACCATCCAGACGGATGCCGGGGAAATCGACCTCGACGGCGAATGGGCGTGGGTTGCGGTTTACCCCGGGCTTTCCGAGGCGATCGGCGAGGAGATCACGCCGGACACCACCGTGGCGGAACTGCAGGCGATCGCAGCGAAGCATGAGGTCAAGGTGGATCCCAAATGGGATGCCGAAAAGCTCGTGGTTGAACTGTTCGGCGAGATAGTCGAACCCACCCTCCTCAACCCGACCTTCGTCTACAACTACCCGCCGTCCGCGCAGCCCCTTGCCCGCCCGCATCGGGAGGACGGCCGCCTGATCGAGGCTTGGGACCTCATCATCGGTGGCATGGAACGCGGAACCGCCTTCTCCGAACTGATCGACCCCGTCATTCAGCGCGAACGCCTGACCGAGCAGTCCCGCCGTTCGGCCGCCGGCGACGTCGAAGCCATGCAGCTGGATGAGGACTTCCTGCGGGCCCTTGAGTACGGTGCTCCGCCCATGGGCGGCATCGGGCTCGGCATCGACCGCTTGGTCATGCTGTTCACCGGCTCAGGTATCCGCGAAACAATCTTGTTCCCACTACTCAAGCCCGAAGGGCACTGATCATGGATTATATTGCCGTTCTTGCGCCGTCCGTCGTTGTCGGACTGCTGTTTTGGTTTGCCATGAAGGCTATCTTCAACGCGGACAAATCAGAGCGCCAAGCAGAAGCCCGGGCCCAGGAAGAAGCCGGATTGGGAATTTCGAAGCCAGCAGGCGACGGTTCAACGCCAGCCAAATAGGGCTTTCTCGGGCTGTTCACAAGCTTTAATAGTGTTTTTGATAACGTCTTTGACGATCTCTTTGACGAGTGGCCATGACCTGGACGATAATCTTTAAATTAGTAGTCTAGCTATTCTGCATACCCGACCCCTCCAAAAGAGAGTCTTTTCATGGCACAGAAAGTCAAAATTATCCTCGTTGACGACCTGGATGAAGGCTCCGCGGATGAAACTGTCCGCTTTGGTCTTGACGGAGTCAGTTACGAAATGGATCTGTCCAGTGCGAACGCTGCGAAGCTGCGGGACGCTCTTGGGCCATTTGTAGCGAAGGCACGTAAGACCTCCACCGGCCGTGCAACGCGTAGCCGCGTTGCCGCGGGGAGAAACCAGGACTCGGCACAGATCCGTCAATGGGCGCGCGAGAACGGTTATACCGTAAACAGCCGTGGCCGTATTCAGGCCGAAATTCAGGAAGCCTACCAGAAGGCCAATTCCTAACACGAAGTATCAATACCCCGGCCCTAGGGCCGGGGTATTGTCATTTCACCGCCCGTTTGCCCGTTGCGGGTGTTGGCTGACAGTTGAACCGCATTATTCGCCTGCAAGCTTGTGGCGGACTGTGTATATCCGGCATGTAGTCACTGTGTTTGCCGTTGTTTGCTGCGGTGGCCAACAGTGATGGCCTACTGCGGTGGCCAACAGTGATGGCCTACTGGGATGGCTTGCTGCGATGGCTTGCTGCGGTGGCCGACTGTAATCAACGACGCCGGGTGGCCGTCCCGTGTGGGCGGCCCTCGGCAGACTGGGGTGGTTGTCCTGGGGTGGTTGTCCGCCCTTTTGGCTAAGGTCCGCTGGGATTCCATTGGCCCCGAAGCCCGTTGGCGACCTGAAGCGAACTTATTCCATGGCGCGGTCATGTTTCCCCTGTGGCGAACACGCCCCAAAATTCCAGCGTTGCCACGTAGCATCAAAGTACGTCGTAGCTAGGAGTGTGGCGAAATGTTTGAGAGATTTACGGACCGTGCCCGTCGCGTTGTTGTGCTTGCCCAAGAAGAGGCACGCATGCTCAACCACAACTACATCGGTACCGAGCACATCCTCTTGGGTCTGATCCACGAGGGTGAAGGCGTTGCTGCCAAGGCGCTCGAGTCCCTGAGCATTTCGCTCGATGGCGTCCGCGAGCAGGTGCAGGAGATTATCGGCCAGGGCCAGCAGGCCCCGTCCGGGCACATCCCCTTCACCCCGCGCGCCAAGAAGGTGCTCGAGCTCTCGCTCCGCGAAGCCCTGCAGCTCGGCCATAACTACATCGGTACAGAGCACATCTTGCTCGGCCTCATCCGCGAGGGTGAAGGCGTTGCCGCGCAGGTCCTCGTCAAGCTTGGCGCCGACCTCAACCGCGTCCGCCAGCAGGTCATCCAGCTGCTCTCCGGGTACCAGGGCAAGGAAACTGCAGGCTCTGGCTCAGGACCGGGACAGCAGGAAGGCACCCCGGCCGGTTCGGTGGTGTTGGACCAGTTCGGCCGCAACCTGACTCAGGCTGCGCGGGAAAACAAGCTCGATCCCGTGATCGGCCGCGAGCTGGAGATGGAACGCGTCATGCAAGTCCTCTCCCGCCGCACCAAGAACAACCCCGTGCTGATCGGTGAGCCCGGCGTCGGCAAGACCGCCGTCGTCGAAGGCCTCGCTCAGGCGATTGTCCGCGGAGACGTCCCGGAGACCATCAAGGACAAGCAGCTCTACACGCTTGACCTCGGCTCCCTTGTGGCCGGTTCCCGTTACCGCGGTGACTTCGAGGAGCGCCTGAAGAAGGTCCTCAAGGAAATCCGCACCCGCGGGGACATCATCCTCTTCATCGACGAAATCCACACGCTCGTGGGTGCCGGCGCTGCCGAGGGTGCCATCGATGCCGCGTCCATCCTCAAGCCGATGCTTGCCCGTGGTGAACTCCAGACCATTGGGGCCACCACTTTGGATGAGTACCGCAAGCACATTGAGAAGGACGCCGCGCTGGAGCGCCGCTTCCAGCCGATCCAGGTCAAGGAGCCTTCAGTCGCACACGCGATCGAGATCCTCAAGGGCCTGCGTGACCGTTATGAGGCGCACCACCGTGTGACCATCACCGACGGCGCCCTTGCCTCTGCGGCGACGTTGGCCGAACGCTACATCTCGGACCGCTTCCTGCCGGATAAGGCGATCGACCTGATCGACGAAGCAGGTGCGCGTTTGCGCATCCGCCGCATGACGGCTCCGCCGGAGCTCAAGGCGATGGATGAGCGCATTGCCGAAGTGAAGATGGAGAAGGAATCCGCCATCGACGCCCAGGACTTCGAAGGCGCCGCCTCCCTGCGCGACAAGGAGCAGAAGCTCATTGCCGAGCGTGCCGATAAGGAACGCAACTGGAAGTCCGGCGGCATGGACGATATTTCCGAGGTGGACGAGGAGCTGATTGCCGAAGTTCTCGCGAACTCCACCGGCATCCCGGTCTTCAAGCTCACCGAGGAAGAGTCGTCGCGTCTGCTCAAGATGGAAGACGAGCTGCACAAGCGCGTCGTCGGCCAGGACGAGGCCATTCGTGCCCTCTCCCAGGCGATCCGCCGTACACGTGCAGGCCTGAAGGACCCCAAGCGTCCGGGTGGCTCGTTCATCTTCGCCGGCCCCACAGGCGTCGGCAAGACCGAGCTCGCCAAGGCTTTGGCGGAATTCCTGTTCGGTGAAGAGGACGCCCTCATCACGCTGGACATGTCCGAGTACTCCGAGAAGCACACGGTTTCGCGTCTCTTCGGTGCGCCTCCGGGCTACGTCGGCTACGAAGAGGGCGGGCAGCTGACCGAGAAGGTCCGCCGTCGTCCGTTCTCCGTGGTGCTGTTCGACGAAGTTGAGAAGGCCCACGCCGATCTCTTCAACTCGCTGCTGCAGATTCTGGAAGACGGCCGTCTGACCGACTCCCAGGGCCGCGTGGTGGACTTCAAGAACACGGTGATCATCATGACCACCAACCTGGGTACCCGCGATATCTCCAAGAGCGTGGCGACCGGTTTCCAGTCCGGCACGGACACCACCACCGGTTACAACCGGATGCGGGCACGGGTCACCGAGGAGCTTAAGCAGCACTTCCGTCCCGAGTTCCTCAACCGCGTTGACGACGTCGTGGTGTTCCCGCAGCTCACGCAGGACGAGATCATCGAGATCGTTGACCTGTTCGTCACGCGCCTCGAGGGCCGCCTCAAGGACAAGGACATGGGCATCGAGCTCACCACGGCCGCCAAGGTGCTTCTGGCAACCCGTGGCTACGATCCCGCTATGGGTGCCCGGCCGCTGCGCCGGACCATCCAGCGCGAGATCGAGGACCAGCTCTCCGAGAAGATCCTCTTCGGCGAACTCCACCCCGGGGACATCGTGGTGGTTGACGTGGATGGCGAAGGTGACGAAGCCAAGTTCACGTTTGCCGGCAATGCCAAGCCGCGCATCCCGGAAATCGCACCTAGCGCCTAAGTAGCGAATTCGCGCACGCTCCAACTCAAAGGCCCCGCCCACTCCCCAAAGGAGAGGGCGGGGGTTTTTGCGCTCCCGTACTGGAGTTTGTGTACAGATCGTGTCCCGTAAGAGCCGTCTTAAGGGACACGATCTGTACACAAACTGCGAGTTAGTTGGGAATGTGTGAAATAACTGTTTCACTCTCAGTGAACGTTCTGTGATATGCCACACATTGCGTGTTGAATCAGAGCATGGATTCGAATGCCTTAGAGACCCCGAGCACACAACCCGAAACTCCTTTCCACGATCTGGACCACTACCTGGCCATTCCCCGGGTCGGTGGCCTGGCTCTCAGCCCGGACGGAAACCGCTTGGTCACTACGGTTTCCACCTTGAACACCCAGGGCACCGGATACGTCACTGCCCTCTGGGAACTTGATCCTGCAGGAAAAAAGCACGCCCGTCGGATCACGCGCAGCGCCAAGGGCGAGACCGGTGCTGTGTTCGCCGCCAACGGCGACCTCTATTTCACCTCGGCCCGGCCGGACCCGGACAGCCCTGAGGCCGATCCCGTGAGCGCCTTATGGCTTCTGCCCGCCGACGGAGGGGAAGCACGGGTGGTGCACTCCCGTTCCGGCGGCGTCGGAGGTGTCATGGCCGCGTCGGCCGCCGATGCCACTTTCGTGACGGCCTCGGTCTTGGCTGGCTCTCTTGACGAGGAAAACGATGAGGTGCGGCGGAAGAACCGCAAGGAAAACAAGGTGGCGGCCATCCTGCACACCGGCTACCCGGTTCGCTACTGGGACGCCGATCTGGGACCGGCCCAGCCAAGGCTCTTCGCCGTGGAAAACGGGGAGATGGTTGACGCCGGAAAGCCCTCGACCGTGGACGCCACCGCGCCCTTGAAGCTGCGCAATCTGACTCCCGACGTCGGCAGCAGCCTTCGCAACACCCACGCTGTGGTCAGCCCGGACGGGAAAACGATCTACACGAGCCTCGCCAAGCCGCTTGCGAAGGCCGATACGCGCTTTGTGCTCGCCGCAATCGACGTCGCTTCGGGGTCCCTCAAGGTGCTCCTTGACCGCGAAGGAATGAGCTACTTCCCAGGCCCGGTCAGCCCCGATAACAGCATGCTTGCGGTGACCAGCGAAAGCGACAGCACTCCCGCGCAGGCGCCCCAGGTCAAAATGCACATCCTGAACCTTGCCGCCGGGGAGACTCTCGACCTTGAGCCGCTTGCACCCGGTTGGGACCGCTGGGGCAGCCCGGCGGCTTGGCTTCCGGATGGGCTCTCGCTCCTCGTGACAGCGGACGACGACGGCGCGACGCCAGTCTTCCGGGTCGGCGTCGCCGACGGTACGGTCACCCGGGTGACGCCAGACGCCGCCGCGTACACCGACGTCGTGGTTTCCGTGGACGGACTGAACGCGTTCGCGTTGCGCAGTTCGTACGAGTTCCCGGCGGAAGCTGTCCGGATCGATCTCGCCACGGGAGAGGTTGAACGGCTCCCCGCGCCGGCCGAGCGGCCAAAGATCCAGGGTTCGCTGGAGCGGGTTGAGGCGAACGCCGTCGACGGCTCGCGGGTTCCGGCTTATCTCGCCATGCCGGAAGGGGCCTCGGAGGCGAACCCGGTACCGCTGTTGTTGTGGATCCACGGTGGTCCCCTTGGCTCGTGGAATGCCTGGACCTGGCGGTGGAACCCGTGGCTGCTCGTGGCGAAGGGGTATGCCGTGCTGCTGCCAGATCCCGCGTTGTCCACCGGGTACGGCCAGCAATTCATCCAGCGCGGTTGGGGTGAGTGGGGCAGGGCGCCGTACACCGACCTCATGTCAATCACCGATGCCGTAGTCCAGCGCCCCGACATTGACGAAAACCGGACTGCAGCCATGGGCGGATCATTCGGCGGGTACATGGCCAACTGGATAGCCGGGCAAACCGACCGGTTCAAGGCGATCGTGACGCACGCCAGCTTGTGGGCTCTCGACCAGTTCGGCCCCACCACCGACGCTTCCCAGTATTGGCTTAAGGAAATGACCGCGGACATGGCGATGCAAAACTCGCCACATCTCCATGTCGGAAAGATCACCACGCCCATGCTGGTGATCCACGGTGACAAGGACTACCGGGTGCCCATCGGTGAAGGCCTGCGGCTTTGGTACGAGCTTCTCTCCAGCTCCGGGCTGCCTGCGGACGAGAACGGCGAGACAAGGCACCGCTTCCTATATTTCCCCGACGAGAACCACTGGATCCTGCAACCGCAGCATGCCAAAGTCTGGTACGGAGTGGTGGAGCACTTCCTGGCCAAAGAGGTCCTCGAGCAAGATGTCTCCGTGCCTGAGGAGCTCGGGCTGTAGGGAGGGCCGATCGGGGGCGGGCGGGACGCTGGATAGGATGGGGCTGTGACTTCGACGTTCAGTATCCGCCCTGCCCGCACCGGCGATGTTGCCGCGATCAAGAGGCTGGTGGCCCCACTGGCGGAGCAGCGAATCCTGATGGCCAAGGAGACCGTGGCCTACTACGAAAGCCTTCAAGAATTCCGGATTGCCGAATCGTCCGACGGCGAGGTTATCGGTTGCGGCGCCTTGCACGTGATGTGGGAGGACCTGGCCGAGGTACGCACGTTGGCGGCGGACGACTCTTGGCGGGGCAAGGGTGTGGGTCATGTCCTGGTTCAGCACCTCCTGGAGGATGCGCGGGCCTTGGGCGTCGGGCGGGTTTTCTGCCTCACCTTCGAAGTGGACTTCTTCAAGCGCCACGGATTCGAGGTCATGGCCGACCAAACGGCGGTGGACCCCCAGGTGTACTCAGAACTGCTCCGTTCCCATGACGAAGGTGTGGCCGAGTTCCTCGACCTGGCACGGGTAAAGCCCAATACCTTGGGCAACACCCGCATGATCAAGCTCCTCTAGTTCCGGCTTCTTCCTTACGGTTCTGTACCTGCACTTGTCCACATACGGCGCCTTCCCCTACCAAGCCGGGGGTGCTGGTAGTAGGGTCAAATCACCTACCAGCAACGTATCAGGAGCGCGCCATGAAGAAGCTCATCAACGATCCCCGTTCAGTGGTGGACGAGTCTGTCGAGGGTTTTGGCATGGCCCATGCCGAGCTCGTGGACGTCCATACGGACCCCATTTTCGTCGTGCGAAAAGGCACGCCGAGAGCTGGCAAGGTGGCCCTTGTGTCCGGAGGGGGAAGCGGGCATGAGCCTCTTCATGCCGGCTTCGTTGGGCATGGAATGCTCGACGCCGCGGTGCCGGGTGCCGTTTTTACCTCGCCCACTCCGGACCAGATCATTCCGGCCACTGCGGCAGTTGATTCCGGGGCCGGCGTGTTGCACATCGTGAAGAACTACACCGGTGACGTCTTGAACTTCGAAACCGCCGCTGAGATGGCCCAGGCGGAAGGGATCAGCGTTCGCACCGTCCTCGTCAACGACGACGTCGCGGTGGAGGACTCGCTGTACACCGCTGGCCGGCGCGGTGTCGGGGGCACCGTGCTGGTGGAAAAGATTGCCGGAGCGGCCGCGGAACGGGGAGATTCGCTCGAGGCGGTCGCCAGTGTCGCGGAGGGGGTTGTCCGCAACGTACGCACTATGGGCGTCGCCTTGTCCGGCTGCACGGTGCCACATGCCGGGGTCCCCAGTTTCGAGCTTGCCGAGGACGAAATCGAAATCGGCATAGGCATTCATGGAGAGCCAGGCAGGCACCGGATTGCCATGGAGAGCGCCGACGCCATCACGAGCCGCCTGCTGGACCCCGTACTGGAAGACCTGGCGATCAAGCCCGGGGAGCAGGTGTTGCTCTTCGTCAATGGCATGGGCGGTACACCACTCAGCGAGCTTTACATTGTTTATCGCCGGGCGGCCCAGATCCTCGCGGAAAGGGGAGTCAAGGTGGAACGCTCGCTGGTGGGCAACTACGTCACATCGCTGGAGATGCAGGGCTGCTCCATCTCGGTGCTCCGCCTCGATGACGAATTGACCACACTCTGGGATGCGCCCGTCCACACTCCTGCGCTGCGTTGGGGGATGTGATCGTGAGACTGGGCGTCGGCTGGGCGGTTCAATGGTTGACGCTCTCGGCGCAGCTCATGTCGGAGCATCGTGAGGAACTGATTGCATTGGACCGGGCGATCGGCGATTCAGACCACGGCGAAAACATGGACCGCGGATTCCGGGCGGTCATGGACAAACTGGCTCAAACTCCGCCGGAAACGCCCGGCGCAGCGCTGAAGCTGGCGGCGATGACCCTCATGTCCAAGGTGGGCGGGGCGGCCGGTCCGCTGTACGGAACGGCCTATCTCCGGGCCGGCACGGCACTGGGCGATAGCGCAGAGATCGACGCCGCTGCGCTCACCGCTGCATTGACTGCGGCCCGCGACGGAATTGTTGCCCGCGGCAAGGCGGAACTGGGAGACAAAACCATGGTTGATGCCTGCGTCTCCGGCAGTGGAGGCGGCGGATGAGGTCCTGGTAGCGGGCGGGGATGCCGTGGCGGTGCTGGCTGCCGCAGCCGAGGCCGCAGAGGTAGGTGCGGTCACCACCGATCCCTTGGTAGCCCGCAAAGGCCGCGCAAGCTATCTGGGTGAACGCAGCGCCGGGCACCGCGATCCGGGCGCCGTGTCATCGGCGTTGTTGTTGCGCGCAGCCGCCACCGCTGCGGGGTTCCCCGAGGGATCCGCTGAATGACCGTGGGTTTGGTGGTGGTCTCGCACAGCCGGAAGATCGCGGAAGGCGCGGTGGAATTAGCTGCCCAGATGGCCCCCGATGTGAAGTTCTATGCCGTGGGTGGCACGGACGACGGCCGGATTGGCACTGACCTCGAAAGAACGATCGCCGCGTTCGAAGCCGGACTTGCCGAGGCTGCCGGGGACGGCGTGGTGGTCCTGACAGATCTTGGCTCCGCAGTGATGACAGCAGAATCAGCGACTGAGTTCTGCAGTGATCCGGACACGGTCTTTCTTGCCGACGCTCCCTTGGTGGAAGGCCTCGTTGCTGCCGCTGTCGCCTGCCAAGGCGGTGCACTGGCAGCTGCGGTAAAGGCCGCCGCCGAGGCGGTCCGGTTCGGTCCGGAACCCGCTTTTGACGCAGCGGGTTCCGCACCATTCCCGGGCAGGGGTGAACCGGCGGAAACCGGCGAATTCGAGCTCATCAACCCCATGGGAATGCACGCCAGGCCTGCGGCGAAAATTGCAGGTGGACTCGCTGGCTTGGACGTCGAGGTCACGGTGAACGGCGTCGATGGAACATCCATCATGGAACTCATGACCCTCGCCGTGGGCCAGGGCGCCAAGCTCAGGATCGAGGCCTGGGGCAAGGATTCGTCGAAGGCAGTGGACTATGTCCGGCGGCTGGTGGAACAGGGATTCGGGGAGATCTGAGGGGAGTTCAGGCTTGAGGTAGAGGCGTGGATTTCAGGTCTGCCGTAGGCCGCTGGCATCCAGGAGGAGGCTTGCTGTGATGGTGGCAGGACATTGCTCGCCCCAAGGTTTCGCGCTCTTCGGCGTGAAGTCCAGTGTCCTGACCGGCAACGGCCCGCCGTTTACGCTGTAGCCCGTCACTTCCGCATTGACAGGCGATGCCGTCAGGGTACCCATGTTCAAGAACCCGTAGCGGGTGCCATCCGGGGAGGAAGTAGCGGAACAGGCCCCGTCTGGTTCGGGGCTGCAAGGTTGAGCGACCGATATGCTGCCCGGGCGCAACTCCAGCTCGGCCTCACGGCACTTCCCGTCCTGGCAGGCCTTCAAATGCAGGGATTTGACCGCTGGCACGTAGTCCGCGGCAATCGTCAGGGACACCACCGGGGCGATTGCAATTGCCGGGCACACGGTCACCTGAGGCTGGCATCCCGAACCGAGCGCCGCCGTCGTGGTCAATGCGATAACGGCCCACAACCTGCGCATACTTGAGGATATTCCCGCCGTAGGGAGCTGCGACCTGAGGCCTGCAACTGGCAGGCACATCGTTACGGACGTCCGCCCGCCGTTGCAGCTCTGCGACTTGTGGACCCCGGCCAGCCGCGCGCAGTCTTGTACGCCCACGGAATAGGGTTCTTTGCATGACTGAACCCGCCGACGTGCGCACCACCCGCGCCGCTTACAACACCGTGGCTGCCGACTGAGGGGTCGATGGAGGCCTTGGAGCTGGCGGACGGCTCGCTTGGCGGCGTTGTCGCGTGGTATTCGAATATCCACACGCCACCGGCCCGATTGCCCGGGGTGTTCGCCGAGTTCCACCGGACGCTGCGCGATGGCGGCCTGCTCCTGCTTGCATTTCAGGCCGGTGACGAGCCCAGGCGCCTGGATTTCGCCTATGGCCACGAGATCGACCTTGACGCCTACCGCTTGCCACCTGGACGCACCTCGGAGCTCTTGCGTCGCGCGGGCCTTGTTGTGGAAGCACAGCTTCTCCGCGAACCAGACGACCATTACGAAAGAACCCCTCAGGCTTTCCTTCTGGCTCGCAAACCCGTCCCCGGCCTAGAGGAAAGCGGCCTAGAAGAAAGCGGCGTCGCGGAAGCTCAGGTCGGGAGCCGCAACCCGCCGTCGTGCATCTCGGCCAGGCCGTCGCGCACGAGTCCCTCGAGCGCCCGTTCGAGCTGCTCCGGCGCCGAATTCAGGCGGTGCAGGGCGGCCAGCGGCACAGCGGCGCCATCAGGCGCGAAGCCAAGGTCGGCTGCTGGGCGCTCAAACAGTTCCGGCGCCACGGGGGAATCGGCAACACGCAACACGGCCATGACGGCACCCCGCAGCTGCCGGTCCGTGCCGTGCCAGGCCTGGCCCTTGGGCGTGTACGTCGGCGGTGGCTCTCCGGCGGCAAGCCACGCGCAGGACTCGCGGACCGGGCAGCCGGAACACTTGGGGGAGCGGGCTGTGCAGACGAGCGCTCCGAGTTCCATGACGGAAGCGTTCCAACGGACGGACAGTCCGACGTCGTCGGGCATGAGCGATTCAGCGAGGCGCATCTCGGATGCGGTGAGCGACGGCGCGGGCAGCGCCAATCCTGAAAAGAGCCGGGCGTGCACGCGCCGGATGTTCGTGTCCACCACGGTTTCGCGGCGCCCAAAGGCAAAAGCGGCCACCGCCGCAGCGGTGTAGTCGCCGACGCCGGGAAGGCTGAGCAGCGCTGCATGCGTGTCCGGCACGTTGCCACCGTGGTGTTCCATCATCGCGACGGCGGCCGCGTGGAGCCTGAGCGCGCGGCGGGGATAACCGAGTCTGCCCCAATGCCTTACCGCCTCGCCCGAAGGCTGGCTTGCCAGATCCGAAGGCTCCGGCCAGCGTTCCAGCCAGTCCTCCCACACCGGCAGCACGCGAACCACGGGGGTCTGCTGCAGCATCACTTCACTGACCAGGACTCCCCACGGGCTGCAGTCCGGTGACCTCCACGGGAGCACCCGCGCCGACTCGGCAAACCAGCGTTCCATGGACTGGTGCAAGTCCGGGAGGTGTTGGGTGCCGGCAAGTTCAGCGGCGCCTGGCAGTGGCATGGGGTTCCTCGTAGGCGGTTCCTGGCGGGGCCCTGGTGGCCGCCGATTCCTGCCATCCACTGTAGTGGAACCGGCCCGGGATGACGGACGTCATACTCCCTCCGTTCAGGCCTTGGCGGCGTGGTGCGGCGTCATCTCGGCCTTGCGTTGCCTAGCCTAGAAGTATGGTCAACAAGGGCAAGCAACCGCCAAGGGCGCGCACGTCGCCGTCGGCTAATGGCCGTGCCCGGGCCCAAGGCACTAACCGTTCCAGGGGCCCCGCCCGGCCCCCAAGGCGCCGGCCGAGCCCTGCCGTTTACCGGCGTCGTCGGCTGGTTGTATTCGGCGCCCTTCTGCTGGTCCTGGCGATGCTCATAGCCGGGGTTATTGCCGTGAGTTCCTCGCTTTCAAGCAAGGCTGATTCCGGTGCACCCAAAAACCAAGCGCTCGGAGCGGCATCCGCCAGCCCGGACCCCTCCGCGGTTCCCACTGTTGTCAGCACTACAACCCCACCGCCGACGCCGGTCTGCGACCTCAATCTCGTGACGGTAACCGCGTCCACGGACCAGCCCGCCTATGCGGCCGGGCAGAACCCGGTGCTGAGCATGAAGATCACCAACGGCGGAGCGGCTGCCTGCCAAGTCAACGTCGGTACGTCCCAGATGGAGTTCCTGGTGATGAGCGGCGAGGACCGGATTTTCTCGTCGAAGGACTGCCAAGCGAAGGGCGAAGACCTCGTGAAGCAGATCGACCCGGGCAAGAGCGAGATCGCAAACTTCCCGTGGCAACGGAACAGAACGTCGGAGGGCTGCGGCGTCGTGTCGGCCAAGCCAGCAAGCGGAACCTACACGTTCAAAGCCGTTCTGGGAAACAAGGCGAGCACCAAGGCCATCTTCCAGCTCGGCTAGGGCTAGAGGAACCTGTCGAGCAGGCTGGCTTCTGCCATGCGGCTGAGGCCTTCACGGACGGTCCGGGCGCGCTGGTCACCGATGCCGTCCACGGTCATGAGATCTTCAATGGTGGCAGCCATGAGGTTCTGGAGACCGCCGAAGTGGTCCACCAAACGGTCGGACACGGCCTTCGGAACGGACTTCAGCCCGGACAGGAGGCGGTAGCCGCGGGGCTGCACACCGGCGTCGAGCACATCCATGCCGCCCGCGAAACCGATGATGCTTGATATCTTGCTCAGGTCGATCAGCTCCGTGGGGCCAAGGTCCAGAAGCGCTTGGACCGCGGCGTCGATCTCCTCCGGCGACGCGTTGGCGCCCGCGTAATCGCGGATGATCACGTCGCTGCCCGGTCCCCGGCCCGTGGTGAGTTCCTCCAGCTGCAGGGAGAGCAACCTGCCGTCCTCGCCCAGCTCCAGGACGTATTGTGCGATTTCTTCGGCAATGCGCCGGACCATTTCCTGGCGTTGCAGGGTGACTGCCACATCCCGGACGGTGACCATGGCCTCGATCTCAAGGGCCGAAAGCGCGCTGGTCACCTGGTCCAAGCGGGCGCTGTAGCGCTCGAGGGTGGCGAGGGCCTGGTTGGCGCGGGCCAGGACCTTCTCCGAACCCTCCAGCACGTGCCGCAGGCCGTTCACGTAGAGGGCGATGATCTGCATGGACTGGCTGACCGAAATCACCGGCACGCCTGTCTGGATGGCCACACGCTCGGCCGTCCTGTGACGCGTTCCTGACTCCTGGGTCTCGATGCTGGAGTCAGGCACAAGCTGGACCGCGGCGCGAAGGATGTTGCCGGCGTCTTTGTCGCAGATGATGGCACCGTCCATCTTCGCGAGTTCACGCAGGCGCGTCGGGGAGAAATCGATGCCGATTTCAAAGCCGCCAGAGCAGATGGACTCGATGGTCCGGTCCGTACCCAAAACGATCAGGGCGCCGGTGCGCCCGCGCAGAATGCGTTCCAGGCCGTCGCGCAGCGGCGTTCCGGGGGCCACCCTGCCCAGAGTCGCCTTGAGCGATTCTTCGGGGCTCCGAGCCATAGGTGTTCCCTTCAAAGGTGCAGGCAAGCGCGCCCGCGAGTATGCCGGTTTTCAGTCATGAGCCGGCAGGACAAAAGTGCTAGGTTTCCCGCAAGCTCAATGATAGAGGTATTGACCGGCAACAACCGCACGGGCAAGCCTTAAAGTGCCCCAAAGAAGGTTACGTGACGCGTGCTCCGAAACGCGTTCGACGGCGGCCGCCAGACCACCATTTTGTGCTGGGTCCTCCAAGGTGTTGGAACCGAGGTGTTAAAGCCCTGGTTTTAGAGTCCTGGTTTTGGAGCCCTGTGAACTCAGCTAGTCATCCGAACCCGCGCAAGCAGCGCAAGCCGTTCGAGGTCGAGCCGCACGCTGTGCAGCGCGGCTTCCCGTGCCAGTCCATTCCTAGCGTCCGGGCGCGCTCGCCCGGGGGATGCCTGGGTTCGGCTGGAGGGTGTGTCTTGGGTGTGTCCGGGCCGAGGCCGTTTGTTGCCCGCTTCGGTGTTCGAGGCGGAGCTTGCCGTGGCGCTCGACGTCGGGCTCGCAGAGGCGCTCGCCGTCGCGCTCGCCGTCGCGCTCGCCGTCGCGCTGGCGGCGGAGGCGGTCCCGAGCGGGTCGTAAAACAAGTCATTCCGTGGGTTCATTGATGCACTGCCCTTTCGTGCTATTGCCGGCGTGAGCGATTGATTTTTCGCGGAGGGGTCAAGGCAACTCCGATGTAACTGCCTGCAATTTCAAACTAGCGGCGGATGATTTCCGGGACTTGTGCAGCCCGTTTCAGCCCTGTTAAACGGTGGGTTCTTAGTGCTGCCTCCGGCTGGTTCGCGGGCTGCGATAAACTTGGTATCTTGGCTGGCGCGCAATTCGCGCCGCTCCCTGAGTTGGCCCCGGCCAGCAACGGGCCAGTATCCAGCCGCAATTCCACGTCTGGCCCGTCGTATTTCAGTGCGGGCAACGCCCAAATCGCAGCGAAAGTAGCACCGTGTCCCAAGAAGTCCTGAGCCCCGCCCGAGTCCAGGCAATTCACCACGAAGCCTCCCGGCGTCGGACTTTTGCAGTCATTTCTCACCCCGACGCAGGCAAGTCCACCCTCACGGAAGCGCTCGCCCTGCATGCCAAGGTCATTGGCACCGCGGGTGCGTCGAGCGGCAAAGCCAACCGCAAGGAAACTGTTTCCGACTGGATGCAGATGGAAAAGGACCGCGGTATTTCCATCAGTTCCGCGGCGCTCCAGTTCTCCTACCGGGACACCGTGATCAACCTGCTTGACACCCCTGGCCACGCCGACTTCTCGGAGGACACCTACCGGGTCCTTGCCGCCGTCGACTGCGCAGTGATGCTGGTGGACGCGGCGAAGGGCCTGGAAACGCAGACCATGAAGCTCTTCGAGGTCTGCAAGCAGCGGAACCTGCCCATCATTACCGTGATCAACAAATGGGACCGCCCGGGTCTGGACGCACTTGCGTTGATGGACGAGATCACGGAGCGAACCGGCCTTCAGCCCATGCCCCTGACCTGGGCAGTGGGCATTTCCGGCGACTTCCGCGGAGTCTGGGACCTACGCAATGACCGCTTCGCCCGCTTCATGCGGAACAACGCCGGGGCCAACATCGCCCTGACCGAATACTTCACCCCGGAAGAGGCAGCGGAAACCCAGGGCAATAACTGGAGTGACGCCGTCGACGAAGCCGGACTGGTGATCGAATCAAACCTTGAATTCAATGTGGAAAGCTTCCACGCCGGAACGGCAACCCCCATCCTCTTCAGCTCTGCGGCCCTGAACTTCGGCGTCAAGGAAATCCTGGATGCCTTGGTGGACTTCGCGCCCCCGGCAGCGCCCCGCCCGGACGTGGACGGCGAGCCCCGCCCCGTTGACGCGCCCTTCGCTGGGTTCGTCTTCAAAGTCCAGGCCGGCATGAACAAAGCCCACCGTGACCACGTTGCCTTCATCCGCGTGTGCTCCGGCGTCTTCGAGCGTGGCATGGTGGTCACGCAGACCCGCACCGGGAAGTCCTTCGCCACGAAGTACGCCCAGCAAGTGTTTGGGCGCGAACGCGAAGTGATCGACGAGGCCTACCCGGGCGATGTTGTGGGCCTGGTGAACGCGTCCTCACTCCGGGTAGGGGACAGCCTGTTCCTGGAGCAGCCAGTCGAGTTCCCGGCGATCCCGTTGTTCGCGCCTGAGCACTTCCAAGTGGCTCGGTCCCAGGACCCCAGCCGCTTCAAGCAGTTCCGCCGCGGCATCGAGCAGCTTGAGCATGAGGGCGTCATCCAGGTGCTCCGCTCCGACGTCCGCGGAGACCAGGCGCCAGTGCTCGCCGCCGTCGGTCCCATGCAGTTCGAAGTGGTGGAAGACCGCATGGCCCACGACTTCAACGCCCCGATGCGGCTCGAACGGCTCCCGTATTCGATGGCGAGGATCACGACGGCGGAGGCCATGCCCGCGCTCGCAAATGTCCCCGGCGCGGAGGTGCTGCTGAGGTCCGACGGCGAATACCTGGCCCTGTTCAACGACGTCTGGGCCCTGCGCAGGATCGAGAAGAATCACCCGAATCTCACGTTGGTGCCCATCGGGACGCACAATCCCGCCAAGTAACCCTCTGGACATGCCCCCCGTTTGACTCTATGCACTGGACATAATGCCTTTATGTCCAGTGCATAGCTTGAGCAGGGGGCATGTCCAGTGCTGGCTCGGGTTGGTGGCGGCCGGGGCTTAGTAGCGGACCTGGCGTTCGAGCTTGTTCCCGGCCCACAACATGGCGAGGCTCACCATGAGGAAGCCCACGGAGATCGCCGCTGCGAAGACCACCACTCCGCCCCAACCGCCTGCGCGTGCAGGGTCGATGAACCAGTAGGCGTACCAGTTCACGAACGAGCCACGAATCAGGCTGTAGACGAGGTACGCAACCGGGTAGAGCAACCAGTACCAAAGGTGCTTGACGGTCAGGGTGGACCGCGGGGGTTGGAACAGCCAGTCGGCCACCATGACCACCGGCATGAGGTAGTGGACCACGAAATTGACCCAGGGGAGCAAGGATCCAAGATCCTGCCCCGCCAAGAGCGCTCCGAACACGAGTCCCACAACGGCCATGGCGATGGTGGCAGTGCCCCGGGTGGCGTCGTCGAGCTCGCTGGGGCGCTTGCCAACCAGAAGGCGATAGGCGCTGATCAGCAGCACCACCGACGCAAAGATGTTGGACAGGTTGGTGAAGTAGCTGAAGAAGTTCCACGCATCGAAACCCAGGCCGATGTGGACGGTGAGTTGCGTTATTACGGCCACCAGCGTCAGGAGGCCAAAGAAGAGGCGTCCCCCGATGAGCACATTTCTTTTGGTCATACGGACATCATCCGGTGGCCGCAATGAGCGGCGCCCTCCGACACTCCGAGACCAACCCGGCTGCTACGTAATCAGCAACTCGAGTGCTTCCGCCAAGTGCCCCACCTCGCGGACCGAGAACCCGTCCGGGACGGGCCCCGGGCCATTGGGACTGGCAGGCACGATGGCGTGCGTGAAGCCAAGGCGCTGGGCCTCATGGATGCGTTGGTTGATCCCGGGAACAGGACGGACCTCGCCAGCCAGGCCAACCTCACCGAACGCAATCAAACGCTGCGGCAGCGCCTTCCGGGCCTTGGCCGAAGCTACGGCAAGCGCGACGGCCAGGTCCGTGGCTGGTTCGCTCAGCTTCACCCCGCCCACTGTGGCCACGTAGGAGTCGTCCTTGTGCAGGATGCAACCGGCTCGCTGTTGGAGCACGGCAAGGAGCATCGCCACGCGCGAGCTGTCCAGGCCGCTGGTGGCCCGGCGCGGCTGCGAGCTGGAACTCTCGGCAAGAAGCGACTGCACTTCGGCCAACAAAGGCCTGCGCCCTTCCATGGTCACTGTGATGCAGGTTCCCGACACAGGCTCACGCGTCCGCGAGACAAAGAGGCCGCTGGGATCGGCGAGCCCCTCGATGCCGCCTTCGTTCAAGTCGAAACACCCGACGTCGTCGGTGGCCCCGTAACGGTTCTTGACCGCGCGCAACAAGCGGAGCCGGGAATGGCGCTCGCCTTCGAACTGGCACACGACGTCCACCAAGTGCTCCAAGAGGCGCGGACCGGCAATGGAACCGTCCTTGGTCACGTGACCCACCAGCAGGGTGGTCATGTTGCGGCGCTTGGCGGCGGCGATGATGGACGCGGCCACTTCCCTCACCTGAGAAACACCGCCCGCGCTGCCTTCGACGTCGGCGCTGCTGAGGGTCTGCACCGAGTCCACAATGAGCAACTTCGGCTCAAGCTTCTCCACCTGGCCCAGGGCTTGCCCGAGGTCCGTTTCCGCCGAGAGATAAAGGCTGTGCGCGACGGCGTCAATACGTTCGGCGCGGAGTTTGACCTGGGCGGCCGATTCCTCGCCCGTGACGTACAGGACGTCTTGACCCGTGCGCGCGAACTTCGCCGCGACGTCCAGCAGCAGGGTGGATTTCCCGACGCCGGGCTCGCCGGCGAGCAGGATCACCGCGCCGGGGACCAGACCTCCGCCCAGCACCCGGTCCAGTTCATCGACGCCGGTGGGTAGGAAGGCCGCGGTGGTGCCATCTACCTCGGCAATGCGGCGGGCCGGCTCCAAAACTGTTGTTGCCGCCGTCGTACGTGCAACCGTGGCGCCGGATTCCTCCACGGTGCCCCACGCCTGGCACTCGCCGCAGCGGCCCACCCACTTGACCGTGGTCCAACCGCATTCGGCGCATTTGTACGCGGGTGTCTTGGAGGTGCGCGAGGTCTTGGAAGCCATGCGTACAAGGCTAGTGGAGGGGTAGGACAGTCAAGCGCTCATCACTGCAAGGAAGGCAGGACATCTCTTGCCTCGTCGGGATCCATCCCGGCAGCTTCGAGCAAGTCCACCATGAGGGGCCGGAAGAGCATCACCACGGTTTCGCCCTCGAGTTTCTGGACGTGAAGCATTTTCGGGTGAAGCCGGGTGGCAATGCCCGCCAGGTCCCTGCCGCGCACCGCGCATGTGGGCCCTGCGGGCGCCGTCGTGCACTTCCGCGAGGCCCAGAGACAGTTCCTCGACGGCGGCGGAGGTGTCCTGAAGGACTTCCGAGATGCTGTCCGTGGCCTCATCCGTGAGCGCGGCATGGTTGATGGCGCTGGTGAGGCGCCGGGCGAAGACGCGGCTGTTGCGGAGCGCGAGGTCGATCGATTCGAGCGACTCCTCCAACCTGGTGAGTTCGTCGCGGTGCTGTCGGTAGGCCGGGGCGAGAGTCGCTACCTCGCCGGACGCCCGCAGGGATTGGCGCATCCTGTCCACGAGGGGTTGGCAATTCCGTCCCCGGATGAGGGCGTGCCAGGCCTGGTGGAATCGCTGTTGATCAAAGCGTCGGCGCACTCGCGAAGTACTTCGGAGAGCTCGTGCAGGAGTTTTCGGACGTCCTGACGCGGTTCCCGGCGAGGGTCCTTGGGCACAAGTACGGTGACCAACAAGGCGAAACTACCCCCGACGACGGCGTCGAGGCTGCGGGTGAACGGTCCGCCCGCCGGCGCCGGCAACAAGACCACCAGCAAGGACTGTAGCCCCAGTTGGGTGGTGAAGATGGTTCCGCTGTCCAGAAACCGGGCAAGCAGGATGGAGAAAAGCAGCACGACGGCGGCCTGCCAGATCCCGGCGCCCAGCCAGTGCAGCAGCAAATCGCCCACCACGATCCCGAGGGTGCAGCCAAGTCCGACCTCAACAACGCGGCGCAATCGCGGATCCCGCGAGAATCCCAAGGCGATCAGGGAAGAAGTAGCGGCGAAAAGCGGGCCTGTGTGTCCGAGGATGTACTCGGCGAACGCATATGCGCCCACGGCGCACACGGTCATCTGAACTGCCGGAACCAGCGAGCCCCGGCTGCGGACGAAGCCAGTGCGCAGCCGCGCCCGGAGGAATTTCTTGCTTGCTGAAAGTCCTTGGGGGGCGGTCATGGTTCAAGTCTATTCAGGAGCCGCTCGCGACGTGTTCCTGCCGTCGGACTTGTCTGTCAATCATGGCTTCCAAAGTGAGGGGCATCACTTAAAACCCCATGCCGCACCAAAGCAAGGGCGACGCTGCATATGTAAGCCAATAGTCCACATCCGTTAACCTGCTGTTCACTTTGCACCGCCGATCCCGTTACCTAGGCCTCTTACCGTCAGTGAAGGTACAAACACGTACGCAAATCTTTCGTATGCCGACTTTCTCCTTCGGCACGCATCAGAGAATCCCTGGAAGGGGTACATCCCAGTGAAGGCAACTCGCTTCGGCCGCAACGCGGCAATCGCGGTCCTCGCAGTCGGCGCCCTCGCGCTGACCGCTTGCGGTTCGGACAACGCAACCAACGCTCCGTCAGCTTCCCAGAGCCCGGCGGCCGTCAAGGTCACCGGCACGCTGACTGGTATAGGCTCCTCGGCGCAGGGCGCCGCAATGGACGCTTGGAAGACCAACTTCGCTTCCGCGAACCCGGGTGCCACGGTCCAGTACTCCCCGGACGGCTCGGGCGCAGGCCGTAAGGCCATCCTCGACGGCTCTGCACAGTTCGCAGGCTCTGACGCCTACTTGACCGACGCTGAGCTGGCCACCTCCAAGACCAAGTGCGGCACCGACGGCGCCATCAACATCCCGGTCTACATCTCGCCGATCGCCGTTGCCTTCAACATCCCGAACGTCAAGGACCTGAAGCTCGACGCCGACACCGTTGCGAAGATGTTCCGCGGTCAGATCGTCAACTGGAACGACCCGGCAATCGCCGCCCTGAACGCCGGCGTCACGCTTCCGGACCTCAAGGTCACCCCGGTCAACCGCTCTGACGACTCCGGCACCACCCAGAACTTCACGGACTACCTGGCATCTGCTGCTCCTTCTGTCTGGACCGACAAGGCTGCTGGCCTGTGGCCTGCATCCCTGAAGGGCGAGAACGCCAAGGGCACCTCCGGCGTCGTCAAGACCGTCACCGACACCCCGGGGGCTGTGACCTACGCTGACGACTCCGCTGTTTCCGGCAAGCTTGGCACCGCGCAGATCAAGGTTGGCTCGGACTTCGTCAAGATCTCCGCTGCCGCTGCCGCCAAGGCTGTTGAACTGGGCAAGCCTGTTGCCGGCCGCGCCACCGGCGACCTGTCCATCAAGCTCGACCGCACCACCACGGATTCCTCGGCCTACCCGGTTGTCCTGGTTTCCTACCACGTCGTCTGCACCACCTACGACAAGCAGGCAACCGCTGACCTGGTCAAGGCTTTCGAGAACTACGTAGTCTCCGACGCCGGCCAGCAGGCTGCCGCCGGTTCCGCCAAGTCCGCTCCGCTCTCCAAGACGCTGCAGGACAAGGCAAAGGCCGCTGTTGAGTCCATCAAGGCCAAGGCCTAAGGACCACCACGGAGTAGTGGCGCGGCGGACCGCGGCACCACTACCCTTGAATATCAACGTTCCCCGTCCCGCGCTGGTGAAACATCACCGGGCGGGGCGGGGAACTTGGCCGTTTTTGAGTGAATCTGAAGGATCGTGAAGTGACCACCAACTCCTTGACCACTTCCCAAGGTGCCGGACGCGCCGGGGACAAGGTCTTCTCCGGGGCCACCCTGGCAGCGGGATGCCTGATCCTTGCGGTTCTCTTCGGCGTCGCACTTTTCCTTGTCATCCAGGCCGTTCCGGCTCTTGTGGCTTCACCCGCCGACATCCAAGGCGGTCAGGGCTTCTTCGCCTACATTGGGCCGATCGTGGTGGGGACCCTGATTGCCGCCGTCATCGCGCTCGTGATCGCCACTCCCGTAGCCATCGGCGTTGCGCTGTTCATCTCGCACTACGCGCCCCGCAGACTTGCCTCGGGCCTCGGCTATGTGGTGGACCTCCTCGCTGCTATTCCTTCCGTGGTCTACGGCGCATGGGGTGCGGCGTTCCTTGCCCCCCAGATTTCGCCCGCCTACGGATGGCTGGCCAGCAACATGGGCTGGTTGCCGATTTTCCAAGGCCCGGCCTCCGCTACCGGCAAGACCATCCTGACCGCGAGCATCGTCCTCTCTGTCATGGTTTTGCCGATCATCACTTCCTTGTCGCGGGAAATTTTCCTGCAGACCCCCAAGCTCCACGAGGAAGCCGCTCTGGCCCTCGGCGCGACTCGCTGGGAAATGATCAAGATGGCTGTCTTGCCATTCGGCCGTCCGGGCATCGTCAGCGCCGTCATGCTGGGCCTCGGCCGTGCACTTGGGGAGACCATGGCCGTGGCGCTGGTCCTGTCCTCCGGCGTTCTGACCGCTAGCCTCATCCAGTCCGGCAACCAGACCATTGCCGCGGAAATCGCCTTGAACTTCCCTGAAGCTAGTGGGCTCAAGGTCAGCACGTTGATCGCAGCAGGCTTGGTATTGTTCGTCATCACCCTGGGTGTCAACATGATTGCACGCTGGATCATCTCCAGGCACAAAGAATTCTCGGGAGCCAACTAATGACCGTCACAGCCCCCGTGGCGCGCAAACGCTCCGCACTGACCAAGGGCCAGTTGCCCGCTTTCGCCCCGTACGTCGTCTTGGCCGTCGCCTTGGTGCTCGGCGCAGCGATCCTTGCGCTGATCGGCTTCAACGCTTTCGGCTGGGGGCTTGTGTCCGCCATCCTCTTCGCGATCGGCCTGGTCGGCTGGAGCGCCGCTGTCGAAGGCCGCCGCAAGGCGAGCGACAAGCTCGCCACCTGCCTGATTGTCGGCTCGTTCCTTGTGGCGCTGCTGCCGCTTATTTCGGTGATCTGGACCGTCCTCGTGAACGGCATTCCGGGCATCATTACCCCGGGCTTCCTGACGACTTCCATGAACGGCGTCACAGGTTCCCTTGACAACAAGAGCGTCGATGAGGGCACGAAGGTCCTCGGCGGCATCTACCACGCGCTGATTGGCACCGTTCAGATCACCCTGCTCGCAACCGTGATCTCGGTGCCCGTTGGCCTTCTGACGGCGATCTATCTGGTGGAGTACGGCAACGACCGGACCCTCGCCCGCGCGATTACCTTCTTCGTCGATGTCATGACGGGTATCCCGTCGATCGTCGCAGGTCTCTTTTCTGCCGCCTTCTTCTTCGCCGTGGTCGGCCCGGGCACCAAGACCGGTGCTGTCGCCGCCGTCGCGCTTTCGGTCTTGATGATCCCGGTGGTGGTCCGCTCCAGCGAGGAAATGCTTAAGATCGTCCCGAACGAGCTCCGCGAGGCGGCTTACGCGCTTGGTGTGCGCAAGTGGCGCACCATCCTTAAAGTGGTCATCCCGACGGCGATTTCCGGCATCGCGTCCGGCGTCACCTTGGCGATCGCCCGCGTGATTGGCGAGACAGCTCCGATTCTGGTCACCGCAGGTTTCGCCACAACGATCAACAGCAACGTATTCGGCGGCTGGATGGCCTCGCTGCCTACCTTCATCTACACGCAGATCCTGAACCCGACCTCGCCGTCCAACCCGGACCCGTCGAGCCAGCGAGCTTGGGGTGCCGCGCTGGTCCTGATCATCCTGGTGATGCTCCTGAACCTCGGCGCCAGGCTGATCGCCCGGGCCTTCGCACCCAAGGCCGGCCGTTGAGCCGCCAGGCCACACGCACACTTCCAACCACAGCACCGAAGGAACACCATGTCTAAGCGGATCGACGTCAAGGATCTGAACGTCTACTACGGCAGCTTCCTGGCCGTTGAAGGCGTCAATATCAACATTGAAGCCAAATCGGTCACGGCATTCATCGGCCCGTCCGGTTGTGGCAAGTCCACCTTCCTGCGCACCCTTAACCGTATGCACGAGGTACTGCCCGGTGCCCGCGTTGAAGGCGAAGTCCTGCTCGACGGCGACAACCTCTACGGCCACGGCGTGGACCCGGTGACGGTCCGCACCCAGGTGGGCATGGTCTTCCAGCGGCCCAACCCGTTCCCCACCATGTCCATCCGCGACAACGTGTTGGCCGGCGTGAAGCTGAACAACAAGAGGATCTCCAAGGGCGCGGCAGACGCGCTGGTGGAGAAGTCCCTGCGCGGCGCCAACCTCTGGAACGAGGTCAAGGACCGCCTCGAGAAGCCGGGCTCCGGACTCTCCGGTGGCCAGCAGCAGCGGCTCTGCATCGCCCGCGCCATCGCCGTGGAACCGCAGGTCATCCTCATGGACGAGCCTTGCTCCGCGTTGGACCCCATCTCCACCTTGGCCGTCGAAGACCTCATCAACGAGCTCAAGGACGAATACACCGTGGTGATCGTGACCCACAACATGCAGCAGGCTGCGCGCGTTTCCGACAAGACGGCGTTCTTCAACATCGCCGGCACCGGCAAGCCCGGCAAGCTCATCGAATTCGCGGACACCACCACCATCTTCAACAACCCGTCCCAGCGGGCCACGGAAGACTACGTGTCCGGCCGCTTCGGATAAGCACAAACCGACGGGAAAGCCCGACGGCGGCAGTCACCTTGGGGTGACAGCCGCCGTCGGGCTTTCGTGTTCTTTGGCTACAAGCGGCTTGGTGCGGATGGTGGAGTAGCTGCGAAGCTAATGGGACAGGGGTGAGAGCGCCAATCCCAGGACGAAGGCCGCTGCGGCCGTAACGATCGGCGTCGCCACCCAGAACCCCAGGATCCGCAGAACCATCCGACGGTTGGTGACGGAAAAGTTCTGGTTGGTTCCTGCGCCGAGCACCGCTGAAGTCACGGTGTGGGTGGTGGAGAGCGGCAAATGGAGTCCGATTGCGCCAACAAACAGCATGAGCGAGGTCAGGGTCTGTGCGATGAATCCCCGTAAGGGATCCACCTTGGTCAGCTTGTAACCCAGGGTGTAGGAGATACGCCAGCCGCCACAAAGCGTTCCCGCTGTCAGCATGACCGCCGTGAGGAGGATGACCCACACTGGAAGGTCGGCTTGACCGGACACTCCCGCGGCCACAGCGCCCAGCAGGATCACGGCGACGGTTCGCTGCCCATCCTGCAGGCCATGGCCGAATGCCACAGCGGCGGCCGAGACGGATTGGGCGTGGCGGAAACGGCCGTGCACGACATCGGGTTGGGTGTAGCGTGCCGCCCACGTGACAGGCCACACGAGAAGATACGCGCCAAGGAAGGCAATCACCGGGGACAGCAGGAGCGGCAGGGCCACCTGGACCAGCAAGATACCGTCTACTCCGTTGATGGAGCTGCCGCCCATGATTGCGCTTGCAACTCCGGCGCCGGCCAGGCCTCCCACCAGGGCGTGCGTCGACGAGAGCAGGGACACCTCGCCACCAGGAATAGATTCCCCAAAGGATGGCACTGCACAGCCCCGAGGCGAGCACAGTGAGCCCGCTCATGCCCGGAGGGAGGATCACCCACGATTGGCTGAATATCAGGGCGAAACCGCCGCTGAGCAACACACCGGCAAAGTTGAAAACTGCCGCCAATAAAACAGCGACGGAAGGAGTGAGGGCGCGGGTCCGCACCGAGAGCGCGACGGCGGTGGAGACGTCGCGGAAGCCGTTGAGGAACGCGAAACCAGCCGCCAGCGTCACCACCAGGGCGAAGAACGCGACCTCCACGTCATGCTTCCTTGACGATGATGCTGCCCACTTGCGTGGCGACGCGGCGCATGTCCTTGGTGACGTCCACCAATTGGTTGGCTACGTCTCGGTTTCTCGAAAACTGTGCGGATTTCATGTCGCGCAGCATTTCGGCCACCCAGGTCCGGTGGCTGCGCTCTGCGCGCTTGGCCAGCCGGAGGACCTCGATCCAGTAGTCCTCGAGCTCGTCCAGGTCATCCAGTTGGCGCATGGCATCGACCGTCAGTTCCGCCTGGCGGCTGATGATCTCCAACTGGTCTGTGGCGCGCTTGGGCAGCCGGTCCAACTTGTAGAGGGCCACGAGTTCGCCCGCCGCATCCAGCTTCTCCATTGCCTCGTTGAGGAAACGGGAGAGGGCGTACATGTCCTCGCGGGGGAGCGGGTTCACGAAACTTGTGCGCATATGGGTCAGCAGGGCGAAATGCAGATCCGTGGATTTCGCCTCGTGTTCGTGCATCTCTTCCACAAGCCGTTCATGCTCCGCGACAGGGGCTCCGAAGATTTCTGAAAGCGTCCCGGTTGCCTCAAGAATCTGGCGGGCCATCTGCGATAACAATTGCAACCCAGCAGGTTCTTGGGGGAAGAGACGCAGCTTCATATGGCTTCCGGTAGGCGGGAGGGACGGGGGCGGGGCGGCGTCTTCGCCGAAGGGCATAAAAATGGTGCCGAACCGGATACGCCTCTCGGCGGTAGGCCGCTCGAAGCGGCTGTAAGTTGAAGCCCGGGGGTTTCGCGGTTCGACACCAGTTTCAGTTTTCTACGTCGGCCGGGCTAAGTCAACATTGACAGCTGGCGCCTGGGGTGGTTGGGGTGGCCCTTCGTCCTGGTATCTCATGTCAGTCCAGCTCGCCGAGGCGCCATGCGTTGGCCGCGTGCTCCAGGTCCTCGGCGGTCTTCACGAGTTGGTGCGAGTTCCGGGTCAGCTTGCTTGCATGACCTTCGTTGGAATGCTCTGCGCTGTCTGCAAGGGTGGCCTGGCCGAGCGCCACGACGCGGCAAAACGCGGCTGAGCGTTCCAGCGCGACGTCGAAATCGCCGTCGAACGCGCCCGAAAGGATGGCGTCCGCCATCTGCTTCATTTCGTCGGCTCCGGGCGGCTCTGCTGCCCCAGCCACGACGTGGGAAACCTGCGCGGTGTCCCGGCCGGCCCTGAAGTAAACAGAGATGCGCTCGGAATTCTGCATGGTTGCCGCACGAAGTGCGTAGAGCCGCCACAAAGCGCCCGGCAAGGACCGCGCGGGGCTCTCGGCCCACATTTCGGCGATGGCTTCCAGGCCTTGTTCGTCCGCGAGCTTCACGAGGCGCCGGGTGATCTTGGGATCGTCGCTATCGCGGCCGCGACGGACGAGGGCTTGGGCGGCGAGGTGTGCGGCTTCGGACACGCGCGCGGGGTCCGCTCCGCCGGCGAACGGCTCGAAGTCAATCGGCGCGAAGGGTTTCGGCTTGTGATGCCTGTTTGCTCCGCCGTACACAGGAGGTCCCGATTGTTCGCTCATGCCCCAACGCTACTCCTGTGCCCCGGCTCGTGCACTCTTGGGTGGGGGCTTTACAGTGCTCCTTCGGGTGCGGTCCTTCCTGACCCCTTTTGAATCCGCAGCCACCGCGACGCGCCGTAGTTGCCGCGCGCCGTCGTCGGGAATCGGTTCAAAAGAGGTCACGACGGCGCGGGTGCTGCCCGTGTCAAAACGGCCTTGAGCTTGAGGTACAGTATTTATGGCTGTTTCTACAGCCGGCAGGGGCCTTTAGCTCAGTTGGTAGAGCATCGGACTTTTAATCCGTGGGTCGTGGGTTCGATCCCCACAGGGCCCACCATTTACGCAGGTCAGAGACGCTTTGTCTCTGACCTGCTCCTCTTCCAGGACCAAATCCAACGGAAACCCAACTATTTGAACTCTGAGCCGCCCTCCTGGAGTCGAGTGAACAGGTCAACTCCCAGTGCGCTGGCCTCCAATGTCTCGTTGAGATCGCCTGCTTGGAACACGCTGGGTTGATGCATGATGGTGTGCGAACCCGCGACCTCGTGCCCTGCTACGGCAAAACGCCCAAATCATCATCACCGGAAAGGACATCCGCAACTGGGCATTCCGCGGCAAATTCAAAGCCGTCGAAACCAAGCCATCGCGGACGTACCACCCACACGAAGTACTCGACGCTTGGTACGAAACACTCCGTGACGAAAGCCGAACTTGAACAGCCCCGGGAAGACCCGGCGCATCAACGCTACGCTTGAATGGCCGGCTCAACGTGATGTTTCTCTTGATGCTGTTCATCGTACGTTTCTTCTCGAAGTTCGTCGTACGGTAAGCCTCCAGGAACCGCCCCCTCAGCGAGGCCGCGGAGGATGAGCTGGCGCAGGGGCGGCTGGCCATCTGCCGCGACAGCTGACACGCGGACAGAAGCTGGGGCCGGTATGTTGGCTGCTGCCATCCGGTCAACCCCTGATGCGCTGGCGGCTCCCAAGAGCGCGACCGCGAGGGCCGCCATTGCGGGCAGTACGGTTCCTTTCCAAAGCCTCATCCGTTAAAACTGCCCTAGCTGCGTCAGAACTGCGACAGATTCTCCTATGCGGAGGCTGTGAATGTGTTAAAAGTGTCTCACTGAGGGGTACTTCACGTGCCCAAAAGGAAGCCGGATCGCACAAGCGACCGGCTTTTTTAGTACCCAAAACTGAATAGCCCGCCGGACATGAACGGCGGGAGGGCTGCACTTAAGGACTGCGTCCATGGCGTCCTCAGCGTCGTTGTTGCCGATGGCGGAGATGATGCGTTCTATCCGGGCCTGGAGCATTTCCATAAAGGTCAGCGCGTAGCCTCTGGGGATGGTTGTGCATTGCAGCTGTTCTGCGAGGTCGAGCAAGGCGCCCGGGTGGAAGACTGCCTCGCCTGCTATGGCTGTCATGTACTGGTCCTTGTTTCTAAGTTCATGCCTGGTTGATGTGTCGGTGTCGTGGGCGGGTTGTATGTGGGTCAGCCGCCGGTGGTTGTCGCGTTCCGGACCTCGGCGCGATTGACGGAGACGCCGATGCTCAGTGCCGTGGTGGAGTTGTTCGGAACCTTCCCGTTGGTGTTGACGCTGACCCGGAGCCGGATGGTTGATAGGGCCCCTGCCGGGATGGTCGGGGAGGACGCCGTGGTGGGCGTGGAGGAAGTCGCCCCAGAACTAGGGATGACGAAAACGGAGCTCCGACGCTACTGCCGAGAGTCCGGCATCCACACCCGGCTTAGCAACCGACGCATCATGCTCCACCAGGTCGACGTCGACAACATCATCGAATGGGTGCGGAAACGAAGGGAAAAGGCCCCAGAGTGGTGGAACGAACAAGAAGCGGAACCGGACCCATTCGCTTAGGCACCTTTCGTGGCCGCCGCCCGGCGGCATGTGGAACCCAACGTTTACCCAACGAAATCGACGAAATGTAACAAAAATCAACGGTCTACATAGGTTAGTCAAACAGGGCGCAATTCCGCGTCATCACAGGGAATAACGAACAATGACGACACGCCACGAAACGAGTCGCCACCTAATCCGTGGGTCGTGGGTTCGATCCCCACAGGGCCCACTTTCTTATCTAGGAGTGGAAAACCTCCGGTTCTTTGCAATTGCAGGGACCGGGGGTTTTGCGTTCATTGTCCTAACAGCCTCTTCATGTCCAAGCATGAGCTGGACGACTAATGCGGACCGCCCTTGGTGCGTCATAATCTACGGCCTTATCCCGCGCGCTGACGGTGACGGCTGAGCATGTGAAGCCGGTAGGGACCGCCTTCGCTGTCAATTCGACGTCGTAGCCCCTCCAGTCCTCGGCGAAAGTTCGGCAGAGTCCGGCGCGTAGACCTGCCCGTATCGCGTAGGTCGTCAGCGCATCCACCACCAGCTCCCTCAATCACGCCGCTACGTGGAAGTTTTCTATGAGTCTCGTCGCGTCCTTGCAAGGGCGGTCCATGATTGCTAGTCTGGTGAACGCAGGACGCGGAAACGTCTCCCGCATAGACCGAAGCCCCGATGCAGAAGCACGGGGTTTCGCGTTTTAAGCGGTCAGCCCTATGCCCTCACGGCCAGACATAGCTAAACCGCGTAGCTTTGTCGAGATTGCTCTTAATTTCCTGCATTGCCTTCTTCGCGGCAGGATGGCTCTCCGTGATCGTGACGGAGCGGTTCGTCAAAAAGGTAGCCATATCCGCGGCCTGAAGCAGTCGGCTGTGGTTCGACGGGCCGAAATAGATTGTATCCATGAGACCGCTCAACGGAATACTTGTATATCCCCTTTGTGCGGCGGCCCGCATTCCGCGGAATCGGGTCCTGCTGTCCGGCGCAGTATGGTGCTCGTCGGCGAGAACCAGGACACTTTCGTCCGTGTGGTCAAGGTTGAGGACGCGCTGCACCGACTCTAGTGCGTGCGAGAGCGCAAGCCCGTGGACCGGATGTGGATTTGTGTACTTGGCTTTGAGCTTCTGGACATCGATACCACGGAAAACGAAGACAGCCCCGGAATCGTGTATGGCCTCGGCGACCTGCTTGCATATCTTCACTGTTAGCCACACTGGGACGTGTTCCCAACCCTTTCTGATGGAAGACTTCGTAACCATGAAGCTCAGTTGCGGGATCAAAGCCAGGTGACGTCGTTGACAACAGCTGCAACAATTGCATCTAGGCTCTTCTCAAGCTTTTTCGCTTCCTCAGCACCCACCATTAGAGCACCCATGTAGTAAAGCCGTCCGGCCCGAGCGGATTCGTCTAGAAATGCAAGGATCATTCGCTGATCCTATAGAGCGTAAATCAAAGTTACTAAACCTATGGGGCTGAGCCACTTCGTAGCCGATCATGAGATCTCCCGCGGGGTTCTTATGCTGTCAGGCGCATGGGGTGTAGCCACGGCTCGACACTAACCGGACCTCCAGCAACACCGGCGGCCGGTCCCTTTTGGAGACATGCGTCCCGGAAGCGGCAAGGTTTGGCTTAATCTTTGTCAGATGCTTTGAGTTATTTCGGCCATGTTTCTCGCGGTTTTTCTGGTTTCACTGACCTGGATTTGTTGCCTGAATATTACGCGGCGGCAGGGTCGATGACGCCTAATGTCAGTCCCTCCATCTAGCCTCCTCAATACGAGAACACAACAGCACGGAGGAGTCCGCGATGATTAAAGATGAGCGCCAGCGTCAAGCGAGCGGTGACGGGGACAAAAACATGCAGATCCAGGCGGGCGGAGACGTCAACGGGCCGTTTGTTGGCCCGGACGCACGGTTCGAAGGTGTCCATGTCGGTGGCCATAACTCGGGGTCGATCACGATCACCGCTGTCAAGGAACCTGGCCAGCCAGAGCAGGAAATCTCGATCAAGCGGATGCGAAGACTCCCCGCGCCTGCGAGTGTAATCGGCGTCGTGTCGGGGGTTATCACAATTGGAGGAGCCATCACGGGGTACTTCTCGGTGAAGGATTTCATCTCGGCATGGCAGGCAGGCAGCCTCAACTCCCTTGCGGGAGTCACATCCGCGGCGCACTGGTGGCTTATCGGATCCGTCTTTATAGTGTTTGTCGGAGTGTGCGGCTTTGCATTCTTCTCTTTTCTGAGAAAGCACGTGCTTTGGCTACCGCGCTGGGCCGTTTGCCGGGCTCGTGCTGGGATCCGGCTGGAGAATGGTCAGACCTACGCCTATTCCCTTCGCCTCGCGGCGCAATGTGTTGAATGCGGATCCAAGATGAACTTTTTCAACAAGCCCATGGAATGGGTTGATCACTACGAGGGCCACAAGCGAACCGGACGAACGGTGACAGAGCGCTTGCCGGTCGCGCAGTGCGGTCGTAACCCAAAAAGGCATTGGGTGGAGATCGATATTGCGCGGAACGATTTCGATTCAGCGGTGTCTCGGTAGTTTTTGATGCCCAAGTCCACCTCCAGCTGCCAGACTGTTCCTTATGCAGGCCCTTTTGGATGGACTCCTCAACACCAGCCCTCTCGTGATCGCTTGCATCGTTTTCGCCCTCGTCTTTGCAGAGGATGCAATTTTTGTGGGCTTTGTGATCCCCGGAGAAACAGCCGCGGTGGTGGGTGGCGTGATTGCGAGCCGTGGCCTCTTCCCGTGGTGGGTCATGATCCTGATTGTTGTGACCGCCGCGATTACGGGCGACACCGTGGGCTATGAAATAGGTAAGCACTTCGGCCCCCGGGTGATGGCCCTGAAAATCCTGGACAAGAGGCGCGCCCAACTCCAGAAGGCCGAAGACTTCCTCAAGGACAAGGGCGGTCTCGCCGTGTTCCTGGGCCGGTTTACTGCCTTCTTCCGGGCAGTCATGCCAGCGCTCGCCGGGCTGAGCCAGATGCCCTACCGGAGATTCGCGTTCTGGAATTTCAGCGGAGGCATCGTCTGGGGGGCGCTGTTCGTGAGTTTGGGCTTCGTGGCCGGAAACTCGTACGAGCAAGTCGCCCGCACGGTGGGCCGCGGTGCGGCCGCTGTGGTGGCGGTTGTTGTGGTGGCGATTGTGGTCGTGTGGCAGGTCAGGAAGCACCGGGCCAAGAAGGTCTGACGAAACCGGGACTTGGAAATCCGGCGGAAATCCAGCGGGCTTAGGCTGGTCACAAATCGTTGGGAAGGGGTGGTGCAGGGGCGAAGTGGATATGGCTGACGTTTGGCGTTATAACCGTAGTAGCTGCCCCGACGTCCTCGGCTTGTCTAAGCCTCGAGTGAACTGATGTCCGCTTCTGCAGCACACAACTTTTAAGGAGAACCGATGCATCTTTTGCCCCGTGAGCAAGAAAAGCTCATGATCGTGGTCGCAGCCGACCTCGCCAGACGGCGGCAATCCCGCGGGCTGAAGCTCAACTTCCCCGAAGCCGTGGCGATCATCAGCTACGAACTGATCGAGGGTGCCCGCGACGGCCGCACCGTGGCCGATCTCATGAGTTACGGAACCACCCTGCTTCGCCGCGAAGATGTCATGGAGGGTGTCCCTGAGATGGTCCATGACGTCCAGATCGAAGCCACTTTCCCAGACGGCACCAAGCTCGTCACAGTCCACGATCCGATCCGCTAGGAGCACACCATGATTCCCGGGGAATACCGGCTCCAGACCGAGCCCATTGCTTGCAACAGCGGACGCGAGGCAATCGCCGTCGAGGTGGTGAACCGAGGCGATCGCCCTATCCAGGTGGGCTCGCACTACCACTTTGCCGAGGCGAACCGTGCCCTCGATTTCGACCGCGAAGCAGCCCACGGCCGCCGCCTCGACATCCCCGCGGGAACGGCCGCGCGCTTCGAACCCGGCGACTCCAAGACGGTGAAACTTGTGGCCCTTGCGGGCAGCCGTGAAGTCTATGGCCTGCGGAACGTCGTCAACGGATCGCTCGATTCCGTACCGGGTTCCGGAGCCGGCACTGAAAGGCCCGGAGCCGGCACTGAAAGGCCCGGAGCCGGCACTGAAAGGCCCGGAGCTAGCACTGAAAGGACAGCCTGGTGAGCTTTGAAATTTCGCGCAAGCAATACGCAGACCTTTACGGCCCTACGACGGGCGACTCCATCCGCTTGGCGGACACCGAACTTTTCCTCGAGATCGAAAAGGATCACACGGTCTACGGCGAAGAGGTCATGTTCGGCGGTGGCAAAGTGGTGCGCGACGGTATGGGCCAGAACGGCCAGGTGACCCGCGACGAAGACGTGCCGGACACCGTGATTTCAAACGTAGTGGTCCTCGACTACACCGGAATCTACAAGGCCGATGTGGCGCTCAAGGACGGGCACATCTTCAAGATCGGCAAGGCCGGGAATCCGCAGATTGCGGACGGCGTGGACATCGTGATCGGCGCCAGCACCGAGATGATCGCGGGAGAGGGCAAGATCCTCACCGCGGGCGGTGTGGACACCCACATCCACTACATTTCTCCGGACCAGGCCCCCACAGCCCTGTGCAGCGGTGTCACCACCATGGTGGGCGGTGGTACCGGACCGGCCGAAGGTACCAAGGCCACCACCATCACGCCCGGCAAATGGCACATTTCTCGGATGCTCCAAGCTGTGGAGGGGCTCCCTATCAACATCGGCATCTTCGGGAAGGGCCACGCATCCGCCGTCGAGCCGTTGGCCGAACAGATCCGCGCAGGCGCCGTAGGCCTCAAAGTCCACGAGGACTGGGGTGCCACGACGTCGTCCATCGACATGTCGCTGCGCGTCGCGGATGAATACGATGTGCAGGTAGCCATCCACACCGACACCCTCAACGAGTGCGGATTCGTGGAAGACACCATCAAGGCCATTGACGGCCGCGTGATCCACACCTTCCACACCGAGGGCGCCGGCGGCGGGCACGCTCCGGACATCATTAAGATCGCCGGATTGCCCAACGTGCTGCCGGCCTCCACCAACCCCACGCTTCCGTACACGCGGAACACCATCGAAGAGCATCTGGACATGCTCATGGTGTGCCATCACCTCAACCCGGATATCCCGGAAGACGTGGCGTTCGCCGATTCCCGCATCCGGGCTGAAACGATCGCTGCCGAAGACGTCCTGCAGGACATGGGCATCTTCTCCATGACCTCCTCGGATTCCCAAGCTATGGGCCGCGTGGGCGAGGTTGTTCTCCGCACGTGGCAAGTGGCCGATGCGATGAAACGGCAAAGGGGGGTGCTGAAGGATCCGTCAGGCGCCGCGCATGGTTCAGAGGGCAGCGACAATTTCAGGATCAAGCGCTACATCGCCAAATACACCATCAATCCGGCGATCGCGCAGGGCATGGCGGACTCCATCGGCTCGGTGGAAGTGGGCAAGTTCGCCGACCTCGTGCTCTGGAATCCAGCCTTCTTCGGCGTAAAGCCTGAACTGGTCCTCAAGGGCGGACAGATCGCCTACGCCATCATGGGCGATTCCAATGGGTCCATCCCCACCCCGCAGCCACGCACCATGCGCCCTATGTTCGCCACGCACGGCAAGGCATTGCAGCAGTCCTCCATCACCTTCCTGTCGAAGGCGGCCATCGACGCCGGGGTGCCGGAGGAACTTGGCCTGGAACGCGTCATCCGGCCGGTGTCGGGCATCCGGAACCTGAGCAAAGCGGACCTCAAGTTCAACGGCGAGACCCCCGATATCGTCGTCGACCCCGAAACCTACAAAGTAACGGTCGACGGCGAGGACGTCACCTGCGAGCCCTCCGACGTGCTGCCCATGGCACAGCGCTATTTCCTTTTCTAGCTATCGCGCTTAGCCCTCTCAGGAAGAACCACATGATCATCGAAAAGATCCTGGGCAATATTCACGAAGTGCCCGACCCCCAACAATATGCCGGCCTCCACAAGGAGAAGGTGGTGCTGCCGAGCGCTCAGCTGGTCAAACGCATCCAGCGCGTCACCACGGACCACGGCAAGGAATTTGGCATCCGCCTCCCGGCCGGATCCGGTGACCTGCGCGACGGCGACATCCTCGCCGTGGAGGACGCCAACATGATCGTGGTGTCCGTTCTGCCGAGCGACGTCCTGGTCATCGCCGCACGCAGCATCTACGAAATGGGGATCGTGGCTCATTCGCTGGGCAACCGGCATTTACAGGCCCAATTCTTCGACGGCTCTTCGGAGTACGGGGCGGAAGTCATGGTGTGCCAGTACGACCACACGGTCGAGGACTACCTCAAGCACGTCGGTGTGCCTTACGACCGCCAGGAACGCGTAATGCCGGTGCCTTTCCGCCATGCTGAACACACGCACTGAGTCCGTTCAGTGGTCTCCCCGTGGGGTCGCCTTTGCTCCGACGGGTGATAGGGGCCGTGCCCGTCCCCAGCCGCTCCCAACCCTCGCAAGCTCGGGTCGGGGCCCTCGCGGCTGTGGGCCCCTCGCGAGCATCACCACGCCGCGGCCCCTATCACCCGCCTCCGCCTTGTACGTCGCGTTTTGGGGGACAAGATGAGCGCCGGGTATCAGCTCGCGCTTCAGCAGCTCACCGATTCTGCTTTGCCTACTGGGGCGTTTGCTCATTCTTTGGGGTTTGAGACGTACGTCGACCGGGGGGTCGTTGGGGATGAGGGGAGTTTCGGAGGCTGGTTGGGGGCGTTCATTTCGCAGCAGCTGACTTATTCCGACGGGCTGGCCATTCGGTTCCTTTATGAGGGGGCGGACTTGGCTCGGCTGGATGCCCATCTGAGCGCCCAGCTCTTGCCGCGGCAGGTGCGCGAGGCCAGTACCAAGATGGGTGGGCGGCTGATCGAGATCGGGACCGGCGTCTTCCCCTCGGCCGAGTTGGAGGCGTACCGGACCTTGGTGACCACGGGCCGCGCTGCCGGGCATCAGCCGCTGGCGTTCGCCGTCGTCGCGCGCTCGCTGGGGGTGCCGTTCGAAGAAGCGCTGGCCGCGTACCTTTTCGCCGCGGTGACATCGCTGACGCAGAACGCCGTGCGCGCCATCCCGCTCGGCCAGAACGCCGGGCAGCGGGTGCTGCGCCAAGCGCACGACGACGTTGCTACCGCCGTCGAACGCGTCCCGTACCTCAGCTGGGACGACTTCGGCGCCGTGAGCCCCGGGTTGGAAATTTCGCAGATGCGGCACGAATGGCAACGTGCGCGCATGTTCATGAGCTAGAAGGAGAACAAAGTGTCTGAACCCATCAAGATAGGCATCGGCGGCCCGGTTGGTGCCGGCAAAACCCAACTCGTGGAGCGCCTAACCCGGCACATGAGCCAGGAAATCTCCATGGCCGCCATCACCAACGACATTTACACCATCGAAGACGCCAAAATCCTCGCCGCCAACGGCATCCTGCCCGAAGACCGGATTATCGGGGTCGAAACCGGCGGCTGCCCGCACACCGCCATCCGCGAAGACACCTCCATGAACACGGCGGCCATCGAGGAGCTCAAGAAGCGGCACCCGGACCTCCAGGTCATCTTCGTCGAATCCGGTGGCGACAACCTCTCCGCCACGTTCAGCCCCGAACTCGTGGACTTCTCGATCTACATCATCGACGTCGCCCAAGGCGAGAAAATCCCGCGCAAGGCCGGCCAAGGCATGATCAAATCCGACCTGTTCATCATCAACAAGACTGACCTCGCACCGTTCGTCGGGGCGGACCTGTCCGTCATGGAGCGGGATTCCAAGGAATTTCGTGGCGACAAGCCGTTCTGCTTCACCAACTTGAAGACCGACGAAGGGCTCGACAAGGTCATCGCATGGATGCGGCACGATGTCCTGATGCTCGACCTGCAGCCATGAGCACGACGGCGACGGCGGCTCCGGCGGTTGTCTCACCTGGGCCTGTGCCCTACCCTCCGGCGGCTACGCCGGATTTGGGGCCGTGCCCGCTTCGCGGTGCCCACCACGCCGCGGCCCCCAAATCCGGCTCCGCCGCCTCTTCTGCTGTCTCGCCGCGGGGAGAACTCAGCCTGCGGGTCGCCTTGCGTGGTCAGCGCTCTGTGGCCGTGCATCAGTTTCATCAGGGTGCCTTGAGGGTGTTGCGGCCGCATTACTTGGATGGGTCGGGGCAGGTTTGTTATGTCGTCGTGAATCCGGGTGGGGCTTATTTGGGGGCGGATCTTTATGTCATTGACGTCGGGGTGGAGGCGGGGGCTTCGTTGCTTTTGACGACGCAGTCGGCCACGAAGATTTATCGGACTCCGGGGTCGTATGCGGAGCAGCGGATGGATATCCGGTTGGGGGAGGGGGCGGAACTGGAGTTGGCTCCCGACCAGCTCATCGCCTACCGGGAGGCAAGCTATCGGCAGAACACGAACATCAGCATGCACCCGACGTCGAGCCTCATCATGGCGGAAGTGATCACTCCCGGCTGGTCGCCGGACGGCGCTTCTTTCAAGTACCGGGAACTGCGGCTCCGGACTGAGATCTCCGTGGAGGGCGACGACGGCGCAGAGTTGCTGGCGCTGGACAACCTCCTGATCCGGCCGCCCCTGGGCGATGTCACCGGCGTGGGCTTCATGGAAGGCTTCAGCCATCTGGGCTCGCTCGTTGTGGTGGATCCGCGCATTGACCAGGCGCTCGCCGATGAACTGCACCGACTGACCGCTGGGTACGACGCGTACTCCGGCTTGTCGCTCACCCGGACGATTGCGGGCACCACGGGCGTGATCCTACGGTCGCTGTCTAACAGCACCGAGGAACTGAACCGCCTGCTCGGCGCCTGTACCGGTCTTTTGCGCGATCGCTGGTACGGCCGGGCGCCGCTGAACCTCAGGAAGTACTGATGACCTCACTGGCCGAGTTCGCCGCCATGTATCGCCAGCGGGAACACCTTCCGATGAAGTCACGTCTCGCGTTCATGTTCGGTTCCGTCGTCTTCCTGCACGTTGCCGCCGTCGTTCTCCTGCTGGTGGGTGGCGCCGGTGGCGGGCAGCCGCTCGCGCTGGGACTTGTGCTGACGGCCTATGTGGCCGGTATCAAACACAGTTACGACTGGGACCATCTCGCCGCGATCGACAACTCCACGCGCAAGTTCGTTGCCCAGCACAAAGACCCCGTGAGTGTCGGTTTTGCCTTCAGTCTGGGCCACAGCTCCGTGGTGATCCTGGCCGGTGTGATGGTGGTGGGTGGCGCCGGCCTGGCGGGTCAATTCATGGAGGATGGCACCACCGGACACCTTGTGCTGGGGCTGATCGGCAGCGGGGTATCCGGTCTCTTCCTCCTGGCCATGGGCGTCTTCAACGGCACTGCATTCCTCCGCACGGTGCAGCTGTACCGCGCCGCGCAGGCCGGTGGCGAGATCGCCGTCGAGGACCTCGCCACCAAGGGACTTGTCGCCAGGCTGCTGACCAAACCGCTCGCCAAGGTCCAGCGTCCGCGGAACATTTACGTGATCGGATTCTTGTTCGGCCTCGGCTTCGACACTGCCACCACCATCGGGCTCCTGGTGCTCACGACTGCGGCGTCCCTCGCCGGGGTGTCGGTGCTTGCCCTCCTGGCGTTGCCGTTGGCCTTCACCGCGGCCATGACCCTGTGCGATTCCACCAATGGCGTGGCCATGATGCGCATGTACAAGTCCGCTATCGACGATCCTCAGCGGAAGCTTGGGTTCAACGCCGTTGTTACCGGGATCTCTGCCTTCTCGGCGTGGTTCATCTCGGTCATTACCTTGGGAAGCTTCCTCAATGCGGCCTTCCGACTCTCGGATCCGGTCACGACGTGGCTGGGCGAGATAGACCTCGGCGACGCCGGCTTGGTGCTGATCGGGATGTTCGCCCTTGTGTGGTTGGTCGCGGCCGTGCGTACGCGCCCGGCCCGCCGCCTTTAACAGTTGGCACCGATGGCGGGGACTATTGCTTTTCCTGGAGCCATTCCAGAAGCCGATCCAACGGCCACGTCGTAACAATGCGATCGGCGGGTACGCCGTTGGCTTCCGCCCGCTCGGCACCGTATTGCAGGAAATCGAGCTGACCCGGGGCATGCGCGTCACTGTCAATGCTGAAAAGGCAGCCAGCGTCGAGGGCAATACGAATCAAGTCATCCGGCGGGTCCTGGCGTTCGGGCCTCGAATTGATCTCGACGGCGACTGAGTGTTCCGCGCACGACGCGAATACTTTTTCTGCGTCGAACTCCGATGGGGGACGTGTTCCTCGTGATCCCTTGACCAAGCGGCCGGTGCAGTGCCCGAGGACGTTCGTCTGGGGGTTTTCGATGGCGGCGAGCATGCGCCGGGTCATGGACCGCTTGTCGGATCGGAGCTTCGAGTGGACGCTGGCCACCACAACGTCCAGTTGGCCCAGCAGTTCCGCGGACTGATCCAGCACGCCGTCTTCCAGAATGTCCACTTCTATGCCGGCCAACAGCCGGAAGCCGGGCCCCTGCGCGTATCCGTTGTTGATCCCATCCACAACGCTGAGCTGCTCCATCAAGCGCTCGGGACTGAGTCCGTTGGCGATGGTGAGGTGGGGGGAGTGATCGGTCAAAGCGAGATATTCCCGTCCGAGAATACGAGCGGCATCGGCCATAACCTCGATCGGCGAGCCGCCGTCCGACCAGTTGCTGTGGCTGTGCAGGTCGCCCCGGAGCTCTGCGTTTAGCTTGTGCCCGCCGTTGACCAAGGGTTCGGCCCCACGCTGGCGGAGGTTTTCAAGGTAGTCCGGAACGGCGCCACTCAGGGCCTGGCTGATCACTTCTAAGGTACGGCTGCCGATTCCCTTGGTTCGCTTGAGGCGGCCATCCCGGACCCGGGCAGCCAATTCCTCTTGGCTCAGTCCGGCGATGACGTCCGCAGCCCGTCGGAACGCCTGCACCTTGAAGCTGTCCGCGAGTTCCCGTTCCAGCCAGAAGGCGGTTTCGTTGAGCGCGTCTATGGCGTCCATGGCTCAATCATGTACCACGCCGCGCGCAGGCGCATGTGCGCGAGGGTTTGGGTTTTGGGGCGTCATGCTGTCGGAATAACTGGGACGGCCCCCAGCGCCCTGCAATAATCGGAACCAGTTGCCTCGCACGGGAAACAAGCGGGGCGGCATGCACCTTCGGACGAATCACATCGCAGACGAGGCGGACATGACCAACACTCCCACCCAGCAGGACACCTCGGTCCAGCCAGACAGCCGAGTCCGGCCAGACAGCGGGGCCCGGCAAGCAACGGGGAACATAGCCGCCGTTGACGAGGAACTGCTTCACCGGCTGGCCGACGCTCACGGCGTCGGAACTTCATTTCATGGCTGGGATGGGCTACAGCACAACGTGGCCCCATCCACGCTGATTCAGGTACTGGCTGCCCTGGGAGTCGCAGCCCATTCCAACGAGCAGATCGAGGCGGCGCTTGTTGAGGCAGAACTGGCGCCGTGGCGGCCGATGCTGCCGCCCGCCGTCGTCGTCCAAGAGGGAACGACGGCGGCTGTGCACGTGCACGTCCGCGACGGTTCGCCGGCCCGCCTGACGATCTCGCTTGAGGACGGAACGGAACTTGAAGCCACCCAGCAAGAAGACTGGGCGCCCCCTCGTGACGTGGACGGCAGGCAAACCGGCCGTGCCACCTTTGAGGTGCCGGCCGATTTACCGCTCGGTTGGCATTCGCTCACAGCCGAGTCCGACGGCGTGATGGTCACGGCCGCGCTGGCGGTGGTTCCAGCCAAGTTGCAGACGGCAGCACAGCTGGAGGAACGGCGAGGCTGGGGACTCGCCACGCAGTTGTACTCGGTACGCTCGAAGCGCTCGTGGGGTATCGGGGACTTCGCGGACCTGGCCGATCTGGCGACTTTGGCCGGTGCGCGCGGTGCAGACTACGTCCTGGTGAACCCCCTCCATGCTGCGGATCCCGTACCCCCGGTTCAAGCCTCACCGTATTCGCCGTCGACCAGGCAATTCTTTAACCCTCTCTACATCCGGGTCGAAGCTATTCCCGAATTGGCATATGTAAAGCCCCGGAAGCGCGGCACGATTGACCGGTTGTTGGATCGCGTCCATGCGCTCAACAAGGACGCGGAACGGCTGGACCGGGACCAGATCTTCGCCGCCAAGCTCGCTGCCCTGGAACTCCTTCATACGGTCAAGCTTTCTCCGGCCCGGCAACGCGCCTTCAATGAGTTCTGCCGTGAGTCGGGCAAGGGCCTGGACGATTTCGCCCTTTGGTGCGCCATCCGCGAGGACCGCGCGCCGGATGACCCCTTCTGGCAGGATCCAGCGGTGACACTCGGCTCCCCGAAGATCGAGTCCATGCGCCAGGCTCTGGCGGATCGGATTGGCTTCCACCGCTGGCTTCAGTGGATCTGCGATGAACAGCTCGAGTCGGCCCAGGCCGCGGCGAAGCGTTCCGGCATGCGGCTGGGAGTGGTCCACGATCTCGCGGTCGGGGCGGACCTCAGCAGCGCCGACGCCTGGACTCTGCGCAGCAGCTTTGCACCGGGAGTCAGCGTGGGCGCACCGCCGGACATGTACAACCAGCTGGGTCAAAACTGGAACCAGCCGCCGTGGCACCCGGTCCGCTTGGCCGAGGCGGGGTACGCGCCGTTGCGTGCGATGCTCTCGACCGTCCTTCGCCATGCGGGCGGCATCCGCGTGGACCACATCCTGGGGCTTTTCCGCTTGTGGTGGGTGCCAGCCGGCAATTCCGCCAGCGACGGCGCCTATGTCCGCTACGACCACGAGGCCCTCATCGGCATCCTCGCGTTGGAAGCCCACCGCGCGGGCGCGGTGGTCATCGGCGAAGACTTGGGCGTCTTCGAGCCTTGGGTGCGGGACTACCTCGCCGCTCGCGGCATTTTGGGCACGTCGATCCTGTGGTTTGAGTACGACGGCGACTCGCCCCTGCCGCCCGAACGTTACCGAACGCAGGCCCTCGCCAGCGTCAACACACACGACCTCCCGCCGACTGCCGGGTACCTCGCCGGTGACCACGTGGAACTCCGGAGCCAACTGGGTTTGCTCGAACGAAGTGTGGACGAGGAACGGGCCGAGCACGACGCGGGTTTGGACAAGATGATGGGGCTGCTGCGTGAACGTGGCCTGCTGCCGAAAGGATTCGACGGTCCCGGATTCGACGCTGACGGCCAAGCGGTCGGCGAGGAACAGGTTATTGAGGCACTGCATCGTCTGCTGGCTCAGGCGCCCTCGGTGCTGTTAGGCGTTGCCCTGGTGGATGCGGTGGGGGAACGGAGGGTGCAAAACCAGCCCGGAACGACGTCCGAGGTCTACCCCAACTGGCAAGTGCCACTGGCCGACGAACACGGCCGCGCGGTGCTCATAGACGATCTCGAGGCGAACCCCCGGTTCAACTCCCTACTGGCGGCTGTTGACGACGCCGTCCGGGACTAGCCACCGCATCGAGAAGTGAGATCTCGTCTCTTTCAGGTCGCGGAAGGGGCTGTGGAGTCTCATGACTTAATGGACACTTCTGTCTCAGGACATCGTGGACAGTGTGTCTCAGGACTTCGTGGACACTATGGCGGGATTTGCTCTGGTCATGAGCAATTTCACTCCGGATATCAAGATCCGGCTTTTGGTGGCGACATGGCCCGAGGACGCTCCGAGGGGTGCAGTGGCGCGGTTCTGCCGGCAGCACAAAGTGTCCCGGTCTTGGTTCTATAAAGTCAGGGCCGCGGCCGAGGCTTCCGGATCGATCAGGGCCATGGAATTGGGGTCCACGAAACCGAAAAGCAGCCCGGCGCAAATCGGCTCGGGAATGGTTGAAGTGGCGCTGTTGACGAGGGATTCCCTGGAGCAGGCCGGTTATGACCACGGGCCTTTGAGTGTGGCCGCGAAAATGCGCCGGCAAGGCTTCGAGCCGCCCTCCCGCGCGACTCTGGCCCGGATCTTCACCAGGGCCGGGGTCGTGGTCCCGGAACCACGGAAGAAGCCCCGCAGCGCTCTTCGCAGGTTCGTTTATCCGGAGCCCAACGGGTGCTGGCAGATCGACTCGACCGAGTGGATGCTTGCCAAGGGAACGAAGGTTGCAATCTTTCAGATCGTCGATGACCACTCCCGTTTGGCGCTGGCCTCGCTCGTGGCGAGCGGAGAGACCAGCGAAGCGGCCATCCGGGTCGTAAAAACAGCGATCGAACGCCACGGAGTACCGCGGAAGTTCCTCTCGGACAACGGATCCGCGTTCAACCCCACCCGGATGGGACGGACCGGGGCCCTGGTGGACTACCTGAAATCCCTAGGCGTGGAACCGATCACCGGCAAACCATACAAACCCACCACACAGGGCAAGAACGAACGCTTCCACCGGACGCTGCACAGATTCCTGAACAAGCAACCGCCGGCTGCCACGATGGAAGAGCTCCAGGCCCACATCGACACGTTCGACCAGTACTACAACACCGAGCGCGAACACCAGTCGCTCCCGCCCGGAACAACGCCGATCGAGGCATGGAACACCACCCCGAAGGCCATGCCCCCGCAGCCGCCCACCCCGGAAACCACCAAAGCGAACGCACGCCGCAGCGTCCGGCGAACCGCCAATCTACACGGCGAGGCCACCGTCGTCGGCACCCGCTTCAAACTCGGCAAGGAATACATCGGCCACGAAATTCACGTCCTCTACGACGATGAAACGATCATGTTTTTCGACACCCGCGGAACGGAAATCATCAGCCACCAGCGCCCTCCGAAAGGCACGAACTACGTCGGCAACAACAAACCCCGCGGATTTATGGCCAACCAACTGTCCACAATGTCCTGAGACATGAACCGTCCACGATGTCCCGAGACATCACAGGTCGCGAAAGGGGCGAGATCTCACGCATGGATCAGCCACTCAGGGAGCCACGACCAAAGCGGTTGGTGAACCCACTCCCAGCTTCTGAAAGACCTCGCCCGGAACCCCGGTCGCCGGATCCAGGGCGAAGGTAGCAACGTCATGGGAACGTTCGTGCGCCACGTGTAGCCAACCATCGCGGACCAGGTGGTGCCGGGGCCAATCTCCTCCGCTGGGCACATCGGCAACGGGACGCAGCCGCGTGCCGCTGCCTTCAACTGCCAAAACCGAGATCCGGTTGGAGCCGCGGATGCCTGCATAGACGAAGCGGCCGTCTTGGGACAAGGCGACTTCCGCGGCAGCATCGCCGTCGGCGGCCCCACCGGCCGTCGCGGGACCGCGGCCGGAGAGCACAAAGCGGCCATCCGCGCCGGGCAGGAGCACCGCAATTTCAATGGAGTATTCCGTCACGACGAACACGGCTGCGGAGGGGTGCTGGACCAAGTGCCGCGGACCGCTGCCTAGCGGGAGGGCGACTTCGTGATCCAAAAGCAGGCCCGAGTCGGGGAAATAGTTCCACACCCGTACGACGTCGAAGCCTAGGTCGGTGGTCATGATCCGGCCGTCGTCGAGCATGAGGCTTGCATGGGCGCGGCTCACGCGGCTCGCGCCAGTGGCAATGTCGATGCCGCCGTCGGCAGAGGAATGCGGGTCCTTCGCCGGCGCGGCAGCGAAGCGCGAGGTGATGCCGCCGTCGTCGTCGAGCCCGAATAGCAGGACGTTGCCGTCCCCCCAGCAGGTCACCACGATGAAGCGGCCAGCCGGGTCCACGGCGACGTGGCAGGCCGCGGCGGCTGCGGGCCACGCATCGCCCAGCGCCTCCAGTCCGAACGGACCGGTCCGCCGGTATGCGCGGACCGTCTGCGCAGCCTCAGCTACCGCGTAGACAACCGGCAGGGCGGGGTGAACGGCAAGAAACGACGGCGACGGCGCTTCGACGGCGGTGCCCAGCCAGCTGAGATCACCGTCATCGCCGACGGCAATTGCCCCAATGCCCATTCCCTTCCCGTCGCTGTCCGCGGTGTACGCGCCCGCCCAGATGAGCGTTCCGTCGATGTTCGCTGCCATGCCGTCCTCAGTGTTGGTGATGCTGCCCGTCGAGTGGAACCGCGCGTCAGTGGCCCTGTACGTCCGAGTCGACACCGGCATCGGCACCTGCGTCCAAAGTGGCGATCGCGGACAAGTCGTCGTGGTCCAAAGCGAAGTCGAAAACGTCCAGGCTTTTCCTTCATGCGCAGTGGATTGGCGGATTTCGGGATGGCCACGAGCCCCTCTTGGACGTGCCAGCGCAGCACCACCTGCCCTGGCGTCTTTCCGTATTTCTTCCCGATCGCAGCCAAGACCGGGGCATTCAGGAGATCCCGACCGGCCCCCAACGGACTATACGATTCTGTGACGATGCCGTGGTTGCCATTGAAAGAACGCTCGTCGATCCGCGTGATGGACGGCGAGATCTGGATCTGGTTGACGGCCGGCACCACCGAGGTCTCCTCCAGAAGCCGCCCGAGGTGCGAGGGCTTGAAGTTGGAGACGCCGATGGAGCGCACCTTCCCTTCGGTCTGAAGCCGTTCGAATGTCTTCCATGTGGAGACGAATTCATTCCGTTGGGGAAGCGGCCAATGGATCAACAAGAGGTCCACGTAGTCCAGCGCGAGACGTTTGAGGGAGCCCTCGAGCCCGTCGACGGCGCGATCGCGGCCCTGGTGGGTGCCGTCCAGTTTGGTGGTGATGAACAGTTCCTCGCGCGGGACGCCGCAGTCCCGCACCCCTTGCCCGACGCCAGCCTCGTTGCCGTACCGGACGGCCGTATCGACGTGCCGGTAGCCAAGTTCGACGGCGGTCACGACGGCGGCAGCCACCTGGACGTCGTCGAGTGGCCAGGTTCCGAGGCCGATCTGTGGAATGGCGTTGCCGTCGTTGAGCCTGACGGTCGGAGCAAGAGCCATGGTCCTGTCCTTTCAGTTGCTAAGCGGCCTCCGCGCCCATTCGACCAACCGGTCGCTGAGCGCCATGAAGTCCGGGTCCACGTGCTTGATGCCTGGATGTTCATCATGCCACTGCACAATCTCCCGCGCGCCGGCTGCGAACGGAATTTCTGCCCGGTACCAGGGCACCAGTGCTTTGATCTTGGTGTTGTCGAAAACCACCGAATGGGACCTGTCCCCGAGAAGCCCTGGGCCAAGCGCTGGGGAATGGGCCGCAATGGTCTCCGAGGCGACGTGCACCAGTTCGGGTTCGGGAACCCCCGCGGCCGTGGCGAAGAGCCGGTAGACCTGATCCCATGGCAGGGCTTCGTCAGAGGTGATGGTGTAGCTTTCGCCCACCGCCTGCGGACGGCCCAGGAGGCCCACGAAGGCCACCGCAAAATCGTCCGCGTGAGTGAGGGTCCACAACGAGGTGCCGTCTCCATGGACAATCACCGGAAGCCCCTCCCGCATCCTATGAATATCAGTCCAGCCGCCCAAGAGGGCGATCCGCGCCCGGTCATAGGTATGCGAAGGCCGCACGATGGTTGCGGGGAAACCGTCCTCGCGATAAGCCCGCATGAGGAGGTCCTCACACGCGATCTTGTCCTGGGAGTACTTCCAAAATGGATTCCGCAGCGGCGTGGACTCCAGGATCGGCAGCCTGGCGGGAGGCTTCTGGTAGGCCGAGGCCGAACTGATGAACACGTACTGGCCGGTCCTGCCGCGGAACAGACCTACCGCCGCCTGTGCATGCTCCGGGGTGAAGGAAATGAAGTCCGCCACGACGTCGAACTCGCGCCCGTTCAAGACCGCGGTTACCTCGGCTGCGTTGCGGACATCAGCCTGGAGCAGCTCGGTGCCCGGCGGCGCGGGCCGCTCCGAGGTCAGACCGCGGTTGAGGATGGTGAGCCGGTGGCCCAGTGCGACGGCGCGCTCCGCGGCCGCCGCACTGATGGTCCCGGTCCCGCCAATGAACAGGATGCGCAACGGCACGGACGTCACCATGCGTAGTCCTCCGGCGCGGTCCGGTGGCCCGGGAAGATGTCGTCGAGCCGCTTGAGGGCGTCGGCGTCGAGGGTGACATCCAGAGCCCTGATAGAGGCGTCCAACTGCTCCTGCGTGCGCGGGCCCACGATCGGCGCGGTCACGGCTGGTTGGTGCAGCAACCAGGCCAAGGCCACATCTCCCGGTTCGTGGCCTAGATCGTCGGCGAGGTCCTCGTATTGGCGGATCTGGTCTTCATGCTTCTTCAGGGTTTCGGCCGCGCGGCCCTCAAGGCGACGGACGCCGTCGCGCTCCTTCTTGAGTACGCCGCCCAAGAGGCCGCCGTGCAGCGGTGACCACGGAATCAACCCGAGGCCGTACTGCTGGGCGGCCGGAATGACTTCCAGCTCGACGTTGCGGGTGAGCAGGTTGTAGATGGACTGTTCGCTCACGAGTCCGTTGTAGTTGCGCCGGGAAGCGGCTTCCTGGGCTTGGGCGATGTGCCAACCAGCGAAGTTGCTGCTGCCGGAATACAGGATCTTGCCCTGCTGCACGGCGACCTCGATGGCCTGCCAGATCTCGTCCCACGGCGTGTTCCGGTCCACGTGGTGGAACTGGTAGACGTCGATGTAGTCGGTTTGCAGGCGCTTCAGGCTGGCGTCCAAGGCACGCCGGATGTTGAGGGCGGAGAGCTTGGACTCGTTGGGGCGGTCCGTCATGGTTCCGTAGAGCTTGGTGGCCAGGACGACGTGCTCGCGGCGCTCGCCGCCTTTCGCGAACCAGCGGCCGAGGATTTCCTCTGTCCAGCCCCGGTGTTCCGCGCCGCCATAGACATTGGCGGTGTCGAAGAAGTTGATGCCGGAGTCCAGCGCGGAATCCATGATGGAGTGCGCTGCGGATTCCTCCGTCTGCGGGCCGAAGTTCATGGTTCCGAGGCACAAGCGGGAGACGCTGAGGCCTGAGCGGCCCAAGTGCGTGTACTGCATGGTTTGGTTTCCTTACGCTGTGGTGGGTTTCTACATCTGGCTGAAGGACGCGACGGCGGGATCGGCGCCGATGCGGGTGCCGGCGTCGAGCGCGCTAATGGCTGCCAGTTCCTGTTCGGTGAGTTGTATCGAGGCGGCAGCGAGGTTCTGCCGGATCCGCTCCGGGTGGACGGACTTCGGGATGACGATGTTGCCGGTTCCCAAATGCCAGGCCAACACGATCTGCGCCGGTGTGGCGCCGTGCTTCTCGGCGAGTTCGGAGACCGTGACCGATTCCAAGTCCGCTCCCTGGCCCAGCGGGCTGTAAGCCTCGACGGCGATCCCGTGCGAGCGGCTCTTCGCCGCCAGCTCCGCCTGTTGGTACGTCGGGTGCAGCTCGATCTGGTTGACGGCGGGAACGACGTCGGCGGACGCCAAAAGGGTGTCGAGGTGATCCGGCAGAAAGTTGGAGACGCCGATTGCCCGGGCGCCGCCGTCGGCGTGGATGTTTTCCAGCGCCCTCCACGCGTTGACGAAGAGGCCCTGCGACGGCACCGGCCAGTGGATCAGGTAGAGGTCGATGACGTCGAGGCCGAGTTCGCGGCGGCTGTTGTCGAACGCCGTAGCCGCATGTCCCTGTTCGCCGTTGCGGAGTTTGGTGGTGATAAAGAGTTCTTCCCGGGAGATGCCGGAGGCCTTGATCGCCGCGCCGACGCCGGATTCGTTCTGGTACGCCGCGGCGGTGTCGATGTGCCGGTACCCGGCTTCAAAGGCGTCCTCCACGGCTTTTTGGGTTTCGGCAGGCGGAACCTGGAAGACACCGAAGCCGAGCTGGGGGATGGTGACTGAGTTGTTCAGGACGAGCCCGGGAACGGTTGAATTCTGAGCGTTGGACATGTCCGGCCCTTTCGTCGCTGGTGTATGGATTGCCTGACTGGCTTTTTTGAGCCTATGCACTTTCGGCACAACAATCAGTAGTTTTGACGCCCCCTGTTTTTCCTAGGACTCGCAGTCCTACCTTGGCCGTAGAAAGACGGCCCCTTGGGAGGAAGAATGGTGATATGGGTCAAAGTGCCGAGTTCGGAAAATTCCTCAAAGCCATGCGTGCCCGGATGTCGCCGGAGGATGCAGGATTGCCGGAAGCGTCCGGCGCGCGCCGTGTTCCCGGGCTGCGCAGAGAAGAGATTGCCCGCCTGGCCGATGTCAGCACGGACTACTACACACGCCTCGAACAGGGCCGTCACATCCATCCGTCCCGGGCGGTCCTTGAATCAGTGTCGCGGGCTCTTCGCCTGGACTCAAGCGAGCACACCCACATGATGGACCTGCTTGAGCACTGCGCGGAGAGCGCCAAAGCGCCGACTCCTACGCCGAGGGTGCGTCCGGCGCTGCGTCAACTTCTGGACGCCGTAGGCGACGTTCCGGCGCTCCTGCTCGGCCGGCGCAGCGACGTGCTTGGAGCCAACCGCATGGCGATCCTGCTGTTTGCCGACTTCCCGGCCATGCCTCCGGCAGAGCGGAACCTCACGCGCTGGCTGATCCTGGACCCTCAGGCCCGCGAATTGTTCCGGGACTGGAAGACGGTTGCCGCGGAAGCCGCCGGTTCCCTGCGTGCGGATACTGGTCGGCATCCCGACGATCCGCAAGCCAACCAGTTGGTGGGCGAACTCGCCGTAAACAGCGAACACTTCCGCCAGTGGTGGGCCGGACATCGCGTGGCCGCCCGTTCAGCCGGGACAGTGCGCCTGCACCACCCCACCGTGGGGGACGTGGAGCTGAACTTCGAGAATCTGGCCCTGCCGCAGGACCCGGACCAGGGTCCTGCGGGTCTACTCCGCGAAGTCGGGTTCGCCGTCGGACGATGCCCTGAAGTTGCTGGGCAGCTTTGGTGCGGGGATCGCGACGGCGGACAACTCGGAGCTGTCTGCGCGGCAGGCCCCAAGCGAGACCTAAGGGTTCCCCCGAAAGTGCTGCAGGTCACTGTGCTACTGCATAGTGAATAGGCGTGATTCTGTCTAGATGCCCATTGGGTGGCTCTTGAATCGCGTTTTAGGCTGAATCCAGACCTTTTCGCATATCAAGGATGGAATTCAACGATGAAACGCATCGCGCTGCTGAGGGAGCGGTCAACCACAGCCGGGTCTTCGGGATCTACAGGTTCGCACTGCCCGGCGTCCGGTCAGTGGAGCCCTGACGGAGAACCCCACGTGGTGCACACGTTCTTCGAGGGCCACGTCTTCCCGCCCCACAACGGCGCCGCAACGGTCTGGCATCGCCAGTACGTAGCACTTGGTTCCCGATGAGCGCCGAAACCTTAGGGGCGTGGGGCCCAAGCCACTTTACGACGCCGGCCCAGCGTCCCGCTGGAGTGTCGCTGCAGTTGCCGCCGGCGAAGTGGTCCGAACTCAGCCGTGGCGAAACGGTCTGGATCCACGAGGACAAATGGGGCTTCGACGCCGGCGTCGTGGACGACGTTTCCTCCGAGCACGAATTCTTGTGGATCGAATTTGCCGGCCGTGGCCGGCGACTCCTCTGTGGCGGTGACCCCGTCCAAGTCTGGACCCGCGGGTGAGTCCAGCCTCGCAACTGATGGCCGTCAGTCCCTCCACAGAAGGGCTGGCGGCCATCGTCGTTTGTTGAGGTTTTGTGGGCCTCGGGCGCAAGCTTTCGGCCCAATCGAGGCAGCGGCCTATCGCTCCAGGCGGAAGCCAAGCTTGATGGTTACCTGCCAGTCGGCAACTCCGCCGTCATTGAGGTGCCCGCGGATTTCCTTGACCTCGAACCAGTCGAGGTTCCGAAGCGTCTGACTGGCGGCCGCAATGCCGTTCTTGATAGCGGCGTCGACGCCCTCGGACGAGGTTCCAACAATTTCGGAAACGCTATAGGTGTGGTCAGCCATTCTTGCTCCTCATGATCGTCCCTGATGCTTGAACTGCTTGAACTGCTTGAACTGCTTGAACTGCTTGAACTGCTTGAACTGCTGGCCCGGCGGGCCGTGGAAGCAGACTAGCCGAAGCAGGGGCGCTGGACTAGGGCTGGCGTTGAAGGTCATTTCCAGAGTGGACCAGCAACGGAGCCACGCCTCAGTCTGGAATCCAGCACCCTACCCCGGACTTCAAGCTGGCCGTCAGAGATGAGCCACTGCAGGCCTTCCGCGATTGCCTGGAGGGAGCTGTATTTGGGGGCGTAGCCGAGCTCCCGTTTGGCCTTGTCGATGCTCATCGAGGGGCTCCTGCTGATGTGATCGTAGGTGGCCTCGGCGTTGATCGATGAGGTTGCCGTTTTGAAGTCTTCGAACGGCAGGTAGCGAAGGTCCGCATCCCGGCCGAACCAGCCAGCGGCCGCCGTCGCAATGCCGCGCAGGGTCAAAGCCCTCTCTGAGACCACGTGGTAGCTGCTGCCTGCGGACGCTTCGGGTCGTTCAAGCGCCAACTGGAATGCTTGCGCCACGTCGTCGGCATGCACGTGGTGGACCGTTTCCAGTCCGAGGTTTGGGATCGCTACTGACTGTCCAGTGGCGAGCCTGTGCCAGACGTCCAGGTCGAAGTTCCCCGCGGCGTTGACCATGGCCCATCCCGGCCCGGTGATGTGCCCGGGATGAAGCACTGACGACTGGAGGCCCCCGGGCCTGTGCGACTCGGCGAGTAGCAACTCTTCGATCCGAGCTTTCTGCGTACCGTAGTCGCCGAACGGATTTCGGGCGTCGTCTTCGCGGGTGGGTACTTCGGCTCCGGGGCCGTGAACCCAGATGGTGCCGCAGCTCAGCAACAGCTCGATGCGGCCGCGGAGTGCCTCGATGAGTTGATCCGCCGAGTCGGACGCGAAACACACCATATCGATAACGATGTCGGCCCGCAGGTCCGCGATCGCGCCGGCGAAGGTTCCCGCCGCGTCGCCCTCGTCGCGGTCCAGCGTTACACGGCGGACGTCCTTCCACGCCGGATGCTCCCGATAGGGCTTGCTGATTCCGCGGCTCACGGCGATGACTTCGTGACCAGCGCTCGCCAAACGGGGTACGAGGTATCCGCCGACGTGGCCGGTTGCTCCGAGCACGACCACACGGGACATGTGCCTTCCAATCACTGGATCCGGCGTCGGATTGCTGGGCGGCCGGCTGCCCTCAGGTTACTCCTGCGGGGGCTCTTCGCAACGGTTCAGGCGGATATGCTCAGCTCTAGGTCAAGGGCGCGTTTCCCGGTGCAGGGAAGAAACGGACCGAGCTTCCGGCGGCTTTATGCGGCCCGACCCGCGAGAGTAGGACCCGCAGTCCTAGGAAAAGCAGGGAGCGGCACAGCTGCTGACTTGGCTTCCCAAGCGCCGTAACGTCTTAGACGTAGCCCACAAGAAATGGTTCCCTGCCTGACTTCGCACACCGGGTTACTCCAGTAGACAAAAGCGCCGCTATGGCATGCCATTTCGCTGCGCGCTAGATATAAAGAGAAGAAGCATGGAAATTTTGCTCATGATGTCCGTCGTCAAAACAATGAATCACGAAGCCCACAGCGCGTTGCCGAACGCGCCTGTAGTGCCTGAACGACCCCGAGGAAACACACGCAGAAGGCTCGCCCGCTTGCAGGGCTCGCTCGCTAGTGTTTTGCACCAAGTCGCGTGGGCAATTGAGCCTGCGCCGCAGGCCGGCACCGAGGCCTGCCGGTAAGCCTCGCCCCCGTCGCGGATCCTGGACGAAACGGGCGTAGCCCGCTTCAATGACTCAGGGCGGCTAGGATCAGCACATGATCCTGGCCTCCTTGCTTTTTGCCATCCTTGCCGGCTTGCTGCACGTCTACATCTTCAGCATGGAATCCGTCACCTGGACCCGTCCTGCCACGTGGAAGCGTTTCAGCATCGTTTCCCAGGCCGACGCCGAGACCACCAAGCCCCTCGCCTACAACCAGGGTTTCTACAACCTCTTCCTTGCCATCGGTGCGCTCGCCGGGGTTGTGGTGGTCGCGCTTGGCCACCCGCAGGTGGGCTGGACTCTCGTGTTCAGCTCGTGCGGCTCGATGCTGTTGGCCGCAATCGTGCTTGCCTTGAGCGGCAAAAAGTACCTCCGCGCCGCGGTTCTCCAGGGTACGACGCCGCTACTCGCCGTCGTGCTCGGCCTCCTGGCCGTGACGCTCGGCTAATCCGGACCCTCGCTCACATCCCGCTAGGCCACACTGCCCGTCAACACCCTGAAACCTAGTTCCGCATTGAAGCCGTGGATCTCCCGGGTGTCCAGCGCTGACATGAAGGCCAGGATCTCCTCCGTGATGACCTGCCCGGGAACCAGGACGGGGAATCCCGGCGGGTAAGGGGTCACGAAGGACGCAGACACCATTTCTTCGCCGGCTGCGACCCTGCGTGCCAGTTCGTTCGCACTGAAGTATTCGCAGGAGCCGGCTTTGTAGCTTTCAAAGTACGCTGCCCGCATGTTGCCGTCGGGCGTTACTGCATCCTTGCGGAAGCGCTCGGCAAAGCGGCTGAAGTCGGGCAGTGGCGGCGGTGTGCTGGTCAAGGCTGCCACACGGGCATGGCGAGCCCTTTGTCCTAAGCCACTCAACCCGGATTGCTCGTCTTCGAAGGTCCCGGCCAGCTTGACCAGGACCTCCACGAGGTAGGCAACGGCACTCCGCGAGGTACCAATGTTGGTCATGAAAAGCACGCTGTTCCTGGAGGTCTTGTTGACTTGGATCCCGTACTTGTCCATCAGGTAGTCGTGCTTGAAGGTGTCTCCGTCCACTCCGGTGAGGCCGATGTGGAGGGTCAAGCGGCTCGGATCGACAACAAATTCGTCGCGCTCCCAGGCTTCCGACATCGCGGCAAGCCCGTCCCGCAGGGGCATTTGCCGGCTTGTTTCGCGGTACTGCGCCGGAATCAGGTCCCGGGTTCCAAGGACCCTGAAGTACTTCCTCAGCAGGGGATGCCGGGCCACGGCCTGGGCGATGCTGACGGCGAGATCTGCCTGCCGCTGGACGAGCTCGTAGCCTTCGAGTTCGGCCTGCCGCCGGCCCATGTCGAGGGAAGCCAGGATTTGGTAGTTGGGCGACGTTGACGTGTGCGTCATGTACGCCTCCCGGAAGCTCTCTTCGTTCAACTGACCGAAGTCCTGGTCATGGATGTGGATCATGGACCCCTGCCGGAGCGACGTCAGGGTCTTGTGGGTCGACTGCGTCGAGTAGACCCTGATGCGGGCCTTCGCCGGATCGGGCAGCAGCCGCGTCTTCAGAAGCAGCTCATCGCTGACGGGCCCGACGCCGGAACCCGGGCCGCCGCCGTCGGGCTCGCCGCCGCCGTCGTAACCGCGGCCGCCCTCCACGCCCAGCTCCCGCAGTTGCTGGGCGTATCGCAGCGCGTAGGCCGGATCCGCGAACGACTTTTCAAGCGAACGTGCCGAAGCCATGGCAGTACGACGCCGGTAGATGTGATGGAAGCCCGCGAACGCGAACCAGGCCTCGTCCCACAGGAAGACCAAGTCCGGTTTGATCGCCAGGCACTCCTCCATGACCCGTTCGACGTCGTACACGATGCCGTCAAAGGTGCAATTTGTCAGCGCGAGCATCTTGACCTCGTGAAGCCTGCCCGCCCGGCGGTAGTCCAGGAGCATCCGTTTGATGCTTTCCAGGGGAACAGCCCCGTAGAAGGAGAAGTCGTTCAGGGGGTAGGCGTCCAAGTATGAGACCTGCGCCCCGGCCAGCATGAGGGCGTAGTGGTGCGATTTGTGGCAGTTCCGGTCCACCAGGACAACATCTCCGGGTGCCAGGATCGATTGGTGCACGATCTTGTTGGCCGTTGACGTTCCGTTGGTGACGAAGAGCGATTTCTGCGCACCAAATGCGCGGGCCGCCAGTTTTTGGGCCTGTTTGAGGGAGCCATGCGGGTCCAGCAGGGAATCGAGCCCACCAGAGGTTGCGGAGGTTTCGGCCAGGAGCAGGTTGAGGCCATAGAACTCGCCAAGGTCATTGATCCATTTGGAATGGATGACCGATCCGCCCCTGGAGACCGGCAACGCGTGGAAAACCCCGGCGGGTTTGCGGCTGTATTGCTGCACCGCGTGGAAGAACGGCGCCTCATAGCGTTCCGCGACGCCGGCCAGCAAGGACAAGTGAAGTTCCAACCCGTCCTGGCGGCGGAAAATCCGGCGGAATTGGCGGGTCAAGGAGCCGGCGAGTTCCTCGATCCCCACTCCTGCCACCAAGTAGAGATCTAGTTCCGGGCGGAGTTCTCCGAGCTTCTCCGCCAGTGTGAGGATGCGGTCCAAGGGACGTGGGGGGAGCGACGGACCCAAGAACCGGTCCAGGAAACTTCGCACGTCCCGGCTCAACCGCTGCCCGCTGTTGAGGACGAATCCAGGACGCAGCACACACGCCTGGATGTCCGGGTTCAGCAGGATGGCCACGACGGCGTCCTCGAAGCTTGGCACGAACACGAGCTCGTAGTTGAAGGCGTCGGCGTTCCGCCGCTGGCCGAGAAGTTCAGCTTGAAGGTCTTCGCGGTCGACGCTCGAAACGTCATCGATCACGAGCACCTCGAACCGCTTTCGCGCTTCGGCAGGCTCTTCAGCCCGGTCCTCGCGTTCAGTGTCCGACGCCGGCTCCGGAGTGTGTTGGGCGTGCCCGGCGACCCGTCGCGCAACTGGCTCGATCAGGCCCAGGGCTTCAGCGTATTCGCGAGCTTCCAGGCTTCGGCGCAATTCGGCGACGTACTGCTGCCCCGGAGACGCCCAATACATTTCCAGCGCTTCCAGCAGCGGTAGCAATCGCTGGACATCCCGTGGCACATCGCGCGGTGTTCGGGCATTTTCGGAACGCGAGGTGGTGGCAGCGAGTTGTTTGACGGCGTAACCGAGGAACTCCCATGCATCCGCCCGAACCCGCCAGGCGCTGCTGGGAACCTCGCCGCAGGCCTCGCCGTCGTCGGGGTCGCGTCGTTTCGCCGCCGTTTCGAGGGTGAGTGCCACGATGACTCCTTTGTCATGGATTGATAGCACTCTCTACTAAACGCCGGGACGCGCGGGAACGCACCGCAATTGTTCGGGTTGCAGTCTGGGTTTCCAGATGCGCGCATAGCGTCGGGAAAAGTTGCCGCCATAGGTGAGCGAGCGTGTGGAGAGGCTACGCCTCGCGCCACAGCGGCAACGGGACCACGCTGCGGCTGCGCCCGGACTCGTCCAGTACATGCCCGAGGCGTTTGTAGTTGCGGACAACCGCCTGCCGGGAAATCACCGCGCTCCCGGGCGCCCGCTCAGCCAGTTCCCGCTCATGGCCTTGGACTTCCAGGTAGTCGCGGACCCACAGCGTGACCAGCAGGTTTTGGGCGCCCAGTACTTGGGCGCTTAGCCGGCAGTTCGGTAAAGCAGCGAAATAGCGTCCGACGGCGTCAACATGGTGTGCGGGTACGTTCAGGATCAGGCTCACTTCCCTCAGCCCTTGTTGGGCAGAAGCGGAGGTATCGCACCTCAGAGTCATGTAGCCGGACGCAAGGAACCGCTCCACACGCCGGCGTGCGGTTTGGGGGGAAACGCGGCTAGCGGCCCCCAGCTCTGCCCAACTGGCCCGCCCGTCCCGGGCCAGTTCCTCCAAGAGCGAAGCATCAAGACTGTCCGGCGCGTAGGCGGCGGGCGCGGGCAGCGGCTCTGCCGACAAGAGCCGGGCCCGGGCCGGTTCGAGCGTGCCGCTGCGCCAATCCGAAGCCTGCCGGTACAGCTTCGTGACGAAAACTACCTCGCGGTGGGTCACCCCGGGCAGCCCGGCGAAGGAGCCGGTGACAATCTCCATGAGCTCTTCGTGGCTCGAGGCGAAACAGTCCATGAAAAGGTCGTGGGAGCCGGACACGAGGGACACTGTGCCGAATGCCGGTTCCGCGCACAGCTTCCGGACCAAGGCTTCGTTCTCGCTGGGAAGCGAGGAGAGGCTAATGAACGCCGACCAGCCCGCACTCAAATAGCGCGGCCCGGGGGCTGGGGTAATCCACGCCAGTCCCTGCTCGGCAAGGGAGTTCCAACGGCGTGCGACGGTAGGCCCGGACAGGCCGAGAGCATCCCCCACGCGACTCCATTCGGCACGGGGATTGATCTGCAGTGCATTGACGATTTCAAGGTCAGTTTCGGAGATCATGGACGATTCCTTCAAAATTGACGATTTTCAGGGGATTTAAAACAAATTCCTAGCCAGTGTAGACGGCGGCTCTAACGTTGTGACTCGCATCACCCCACTCGCATCCCAGCACTCAGGCAACGACGCCCCCAACACTCAAGGAAGCACATGCCCAGCAGAACAGCACCTCCGGCGACAGCGGCCGTCGCACGCCGGACCATCACGGGAATGATCGTGGCGATGGCCCTGATCGAGTCACTCAGTGGAGTCACACAGGGTTACCTCAACCCCATCCTCCCTGCGTTGGGTCCGACCTTTTCGATCGACGACCCCACCATCAACGGCATTTTCCTCATCTCCAACGTGAGCTTCGCGGTCCTCACGCCGATCATCTCGCGGCTCGGCGACAGCTACGGTTACCGGCTCGTCCTCCGCTGGTCGACGGCGGTGGTGGCGGCCGGCGTCGCGATGATGGCGTTGTGGCCGTCGCTATGGACGGTGACAATCGGCGTCATCATGCTCACGTGCGTGGTGGGCTTCATTCCGCTGATGATGGGCATCCTCCGGGTGAGCAACCCCGCGCAGACCCGCACCGGAGTCAGCGTCATGATCGGCATGCTCATGATCATGGTGGGTGCGGGTGGCCTGTTTGCAGGGATCATCGGAGTCGAAGATCCCACCCTTGGTTTGTGGGTCGCCGTGCCCTTCGCCGTCGTGGCACTGGTTTCCTCCTTCCTCCTGCCCGACGCCGGAACCCCCACCCGTGAGGGACTCGCCTTGGTGCCGCTTCTGGCCTGTTCCCTCGGGCTGATCGGCTTTGTGGTTGCCCTGTCGATGGGCCCGGACTGGGGTTGGCTGGATGCCAGGACCCTCGGGGCCGGGATCCTTGGCCTCGCGCTGTTGGCCTACTGGGCAGTCCTGGATGCCCGCAAGATCAACGGAAAACGATTCATGGACCTGCGCATGCTTGCCATCCCGCGCATCCGGGCAGTCTCGCTGGCCACATTCTTCTTCGGGTTTGCCTCCATCAGCTACTTCGGCACCAACGGGATTTTCCTGCATTCAAACCCGGACAAGACCGGCTACGGTTTCGCCCTCAGCCCGCTCCTGATCGCGATCGTCCTCGCGGCGGCTTCAGTGCTCTCGCTGCTTTCCTCGCTCCTGACCGCAAGGGCGCTGAGCATGTTCGGCGAGCGTGCCACTCTGGTCTTCGCCGGCCTCCTGCTGGCGGGAGGCTTCCTGGTGATGGCAGCCGCCCACGGCTCGTTGGCCGGGTACTGTGCAGGGTTCGCCATGTTCAATCTGAGCCTTGGCATGTACCAAGCGGGGACCCGGGCACTGTCCGTTGAAGGTGTTCCGCTTGAAGAAACCTCGACGGCGGCCGGCCTCAACGAACTCGCACTGTCTGTCGGGATCGCGGTGGGCGCTGCCGTGGTGAAGCTCATCTCCTCGTCCTCCGTCCAGTCCGGGCACATCACCGAGGGCGGGCTCCTGGCCATCTGGATCGCGCTGGCCGTCGCCGCCCTGATCGCGGCAGCAGCCGCTGCCCGCTACCCGAAGCGTCAGAACGCGGGGGCTGCCGCATGAAAGCCGCCTCCCCCGGCACCGCAACGTCCGCAGCAGTGCCGTCAACCGCCGTCGAACGCTGTGTCTCGGCAGCCTTGGAACGCTGGAAGCCGGAAATCCTTGGACTGAGCCACGCGATCCACGCCGATCCGGAGCTCAGCGGCCAAGAGTTCCGGGCCGCTAAACGCGTTAGCGGGCTGCTCCGGAGCGCGGGCTTCAGCTTCGACGGCCCCCAGCCGCTGCTCCCGGCATCGTTCAGCGCGCGCTTCGGGAATGGTGAGCTTGTGGTGGCGCTGTGCGTTGAATACGACGCTTTGCCCACCATCGGGCACGCCTGCGGACACAATGTGAACGCGGCCTGCTCTGTGGGGGCAGCGCTCGCGCTCGCATCCGTCGCCGACGTGCTCGGCATCACCGTCAAGGTCCTGGGCACCCCCGCAGAGGAGACCAGCGGGGGCAAAGTCGATCTCATGGGCGAAGGGTTCTTCGACGACGTGTCGCTGGCGATGATGGCCCATGCCGGCGCCGAGGACATCATCGGCGGCTCATCCTTGGCCATGTGTATGTGGGACGTGCTCTACGAAGGCCGTCCGGCGCATGCCGCGGCAGCTCCCTCAGAAGGGGTTAACGCCCTCGACGCGCTCGTGATCGCGCAGACGGCCATTGCTTTGGCGCGGCAGCAGCTTCCGGCCGGCTCGGTTGTTTCGTTGATCGTGACCGAAGGCGGGAGCGCCGTCAACGTCATACCCGAACGGGCGCGGGCGAACATCGAAATGCGTTCACCCAGCATCAACAACCTGCGCATCATCGAAGAACGCGTCCGGCGCTGCCTCGAGGCGGGAGCGCTTGCCAGCGGGAGCGCGCTCAAGGTCACGCCGTCGGGCAATGCCTACGCTGAATTGCGGCAGGACCAGTACCTTTCCGAGGCCTACCGCGGAGCTATGTCCGCCAGGGGGAGGGCTGTTGCTTTCAACGAGGAACCAGTGGCCTCCACTGACATGGGCAACGTCTCCCAACTGGTTCCAAGCATCCATCCGCTGCTTGGCTACGACGTAGGCGGGGCCGCCCATCACACCGCCGAGTTCGCTGCCCACGGCTCCTCCGCCTCCGCCGACCGGGCCGTCCTGGATGGCGCCTTCGGCTTGGCGCTCGCAGCCAGCGCGGCCGCAAGGGACCCCCGGCAACGGGAACGGCTGCTGAGGGGCTAGCCCGCCCGCTCTGGTTCCCGCCGCCGAGCGGGCGGACAATGATCTCAGCAGTTCGCGAAGGAGTGCGATGGGATTCTCGAGGCAACAAAAGACGTCGGCGGGCATGGCCGCATTTGGCCGCTCTCGTGACCCTGTGATCGATCTCGCCCGGTTCTTTTGCCTCCTCTTGGTGGTGCTCGCGCACTGCATGATGGTCAGCCCGGTCCTCCATCCGGACGGCACGGTCACCACCGAAAATACGCTCATGGAGCAGCGCTGGTTCGAACCCGTGCTGTGGGTGCTCCAAGTGATGCCGCTGTTCTTTGTCCTTGGTGGCATCACCGGGCTGGAGTCATGGCGTCGGCTCCGTGCGCGTGGCGGCACCGGCGTCGACTATGCGCAACTGCGCCTGCTGCGCCTCATCCGTCCGGCAACTGCGCTGCTGGCCACGATGTTCGTGGGACTGTGGGCCGCCCGGCTCCTGGGAGTCGACCCTCAAGTGGTCCAACTCATCACCACCGGAGCGGGCATGCCCCTGTGGTTCCTGGCCGCTTACCTTGCTTCCCAGCTCAGCGTTCCCGTACTGGCACGGCTGCACGGACATTCTCCTTGGTTGACTCTCGCCGGGCTGGTGGCTGCCGTCATCACCCTCGACTCCCTCCGCGGGGCATTTCCGATGCTCGCTTTCGTCAACATGCTCTTTGTCTGGTGCGCGGTCCAGCAGTTCGGCTTCTTCATTGCCGACGGTATTTTCGCTGGACGCAGCCGAGGCTGGTTTGCCGGGTTGATTCTAGGGAGCAACCTGCTGCTGGGTTTCGTCACGGGGATCGGGGTCTACTCGGGGAACATGATCGTGGACCTGAATCCGCCCAACTTCTGCATGCTGCTCTTGGGCCTGTCGCAGGCGGCCACATTGCAGTTGCTGCGCCCCGGGCTCGCGTGGGTGGCTGGTGTGCGCTGGATCCGCTGGATGGTGGCCGTGGCGGGCCGGCGGTCCATGACGGTCTATCTGTGGCATTTGCCGCTTCTCGCCGCCATGTCCGGACTGCTGCTGCTCACGAACTTCCCCAAACCCGCGGCCGGTACAGCCGAGTGGTGGTGGGGGCGCCCGCTGGTGCTGCTCGCCGTCGTCGTCCTTTTGGTGCCCGTCCTGCTGCTGTGCGGCAAGCTCGAAGAGCGCCCGACGGCGGCCGTCCACGCGCGCGGCAGGGCGCACGCCGCGGTGGTGACAGCCGGCGTCGTGGTCTTTGTTCCGGTGGTGGACGCCGCCTTCAACGGGCTCACGCTGACCCTTCTCGGTGGGGGAGCGGCGTGCTTCGCGCTGGGAGTGTTACTGCTCGGACGAGTGCCGGCCGGAGTGTTGTCCCCAGCCGACCCCGATGCCTCCGTAGTGCCATTGCCAGAGCAGGGTTTAAGTGCGAATCTCGACTCATGACTGAGTTCACGGATTCAACCGCAGAGTCGTTCAGCCCGGCCGTCACAACGGTCAGGAACGACAAATTCCACCGCTACGAGCTTCTGGTTGACGGTGAAGTTGCCGTGATCTCGCAGTTCATGGACAAGCCTGGCCACGTCGACTTCCTGCACACCGAGACGCGCCCGCAGTTCAAAGGCCGGGGACTCGCCAAGGTTTTGGCCCACTTTGCCGTGGACGACGTGGTTGCCGCCGGCAAGCGGATCATTCCGCATTGCCCTTTCATCGCCGCCTATTTGCGCAAGCATGAGGGCTACGAGCTCGACATAGATTGGCCGCCGGAACTGCCCGTGGGCGAGCCGGACAACGAGTAGGCACCCGCTCGGGCACATTTAGGGCGACGTCACATATAGTCGGATTTTGCCCAGGAATTCAAGTCGTGTTGAGGTCTGCTGCCACACTGGAATGCTATGGAGCAGGATTCTGAGCATAGGTCCGATGGCGCGCCCCCGGCTTTGGCCCCTGAGACCCACAGCGACCCGCAAATCATGGCAATGGTGCGTGAGGGCGACGCTGCTGCATTCGACGTGCTTTATCAGCGACACGCGGGAGCGGCCCTCTACGTTGCGCGCGCCCAAACGGACAATGCAAGTGACGCCGACGACGTCGTATCCGAGGCCTTCGCGTCGATTTTCCAAGCCCTCACCGAAGGCAAGGGCCCGGACGAGTTCTTCCGTTCGTATCTTCTGACTGCTGTGCGGCGGCTTGCCCACGACAGGAACCGGAAAGCCCGGCGTACCCTGGCTGTGGGGGACAGCGTCAGCCTGGACTCATCGATTTTCGACGCGGATAGTGTTCTCGACGCCTTCGAGTCCAGCACCATGGCAAGGGCGTTCAACTCACTTCCCGTGCGCTGGCAGGCGGTGCTCTGGCACGTCGACATAGAAGGGTTGAAACCCTCCGCTGCGGCGCCCTTCATTGGATTGAGCCCCAACGGGGTCTCGTCGCTCGTGATCCGGGCGCGGGAGGGGCTTCGGCAGGCCTATTTGCAGAACCACATCAGCTTGGCCGTTGAAGATTCATGCGCCGAGTATTCAAGCCAACTCGGAAAGTACGCCCGCAATGGGCTGAAACGCTCGTCGCACGAAAAGGTCAAGGCTCATTTGGAGGAATGTCCAAAGTGCACGGCCTTGTTGGTGGAACTCCACGACATCCAATCGGGCATGAGGGCGATTGTCTTCCCGCTGGTGGCTGGGATTTTCTTCACGCCAGCAGTGCCCGCAGGTTTCCTCCCCGATGCGGCCGATCCCACCGCTGCAGGCCTGAAACCGGCCAGCCTCTGGAAGGTGGCAGTCGCCGCTTTGGTTCTTGCGGGTCTCACGATTGCAGGCGTCCTCATGTGGCTCGGACAGACTGGGCCGCTGGTTGAAGCGGATGCAGGTTACGCGCCGTCAGCCCCGCAAGTCGCGCCACCGTCGGCCACCCTGCCACCAAGCCCGTTGCCGACGTCGGACCCGCCTCCCATCGCGGTGCCGGAACCGCCGCTACGGGAGATACTCCCGGCCCCGGAGGGGAAGGCAATCGTGGTAGATTCCGGGACCGTCTTCACAACTCCCATGCCGCAAACGTCCGCCACCTCGGCCCCACCTGCGCAGACGGTCTCGGCCTCCTTCGGCATTCAGCCGGGACAGGCTGCGCTTGAACGGCAGATCGACGTGGGCTTCTCCTTGCAGGGCGACGGCACGCCGACCACGGGCGAGGCCATCTTCAGTCTTTCGACCGAAGCAGGCTTCGTCGCAGGGAAATTCGCGGCGCCGGCTGGCTGGACCTGCTCTGACCCAGCGGCGGACATCCATCAGATTCGCTGCACGACGGGATCGATCGCCCCCAGCAGCCTCGGTTTCACGATGGGCGTTGCGATCTCCAGCCAGGCTGAGAACGCCACCTTGAGCTATCAATTTGGCGGACAGCGCATCGTCACGAAGACGTTTGCCAACCTTTTCCACTAGGTAGATTCCACGGGGTCGATCAAGGCCGCGACGGGCCTTTTAAAACGCGACGGGCCCTTTAAAAATAGTTTCGATTTTCGCGTCACGAATTGCCACTTACCCCCACTTCGTAATGGGTAGTCGTTTGTCTCCACAGCTAGCGGAGCAGGCAACCCTTGGAGATTGCTTCGAAATGGCTCGGCAGGACCGGGCCTCGGGTTGAAATGAGGGTGTGCCATGAACGGCGCAGTAATGGGTAGGAACCGATCATGAGGTCATGGTTTGCCAGGGCAGTGGCATTCTTGACAGTCCTTGCTGTCACCATGACCACAGTTGGTGTTGCCGGTTTGGGCCTTGCGGCGCCGGCCGCTGCGTACGGAGTGCTGAGGGGGGTGGCTGTTTCATGCCAGTCGATTTATGCGATCGAACACGCCGACCCGCACACCTTGTCCACCGTAAATCCAACCACCGGCGTGCTGACCCCCATCGCGACGCTTGCCAGTACTACCCCCGCGAGCAATGCGCTTGCGGTCGACTCGATCCACAATGTGCTTTGGCTCGTCGATCAAGCAGGCGGCCAGACAGGCAGCCCCACAATTCGGAGCGTGGACCCTCAGAGTGGAGTGGTCACCACCTTTACCGGGACCCCCCTCACGGCTCCGGCGGCGAACGGTGGAATCGTGATGGGTGCCTTCAATCCGGTAACCGCCATTTATTACTACGGCATTGTCTCCGGCGGAACGCTCTACATCTACGGTTTCAATACGAACACCAACACGGCCATTGCCGGTGAAACCGCGCGTGTTGCCTTCGGTGGCGCCTTCAACAACGGGGATTTTGCGTTCGACGGCGAAGGTCGCCTCTATGTGGCCACGTCAGGCGCCCTCTACGTCATTGACGCGGCTCTCCCAACAACTGGCGCGCCCACTGGACCGTCCCTTCCTTTCGCGGAAATCAGCCCCATTGCGGGCGCCGGCACCATTGGTGCAGTAGCGTTCGGAGCCGACGGCTACCTTTACGTTGGCATTGGCGGCGCCGGCGGCACCGTGTCCAAGATCAACCCAAGTACCGGCGCTGAGATGTCATCGGCCGTGATGACCCCAACAAGCGGCATCAGCGACTTCGCGTCCTGTGCCGAGCCCAACGTCATCCGCGTGCAGAAGAACCTGCCCTCTGGCCGGGCTGTTGCCACGGACCAATTCAACCTGTCAGTCACTGGCGGCGGGCTGGCTCACGGCAACGCGGGGACCACGGCGGGTACGGAGACGGGCGTCCAAAATCAGCAACCGTACGAGGTCGCTGGCCCGGTCTTGGGACTCGCGGGAACCAGCTACTCGATCTCGGAGACCGGTGCAGCGGGAGCCAATCTGGACAGCTACATGACGTCCTGGCAATGCGTCGACGTAGCCAACGGAAGCGTTCAAGTGGCCTCCGGCGCAGGCTCGAGTGGTTCCTTCGTGATGCCGGCGGCGGCGGGAACCGCAGGAACGGACGTTCTCTGCACCTTCACCAATACCCCTGTACTGAAGTCAATTTCCTTGGTGAAGTCCGTGCAGGAGACGACGCTGACCGCCGCGGGGCAAGTGCTGCATTACAACTTTGCGGTGACGAATACGGGCACCGTGGCTCTGGCCCAGGTGACCGTGGCCGAGACGGCCTTTACCGGTAAAGGGACGGCTCCGGTCATCACGTGTCCGGCGGGGACATCCTCGCTGGCTCCAAGCCAGTCGATCACCTGCACTGCCACCTATGTGGCGACCCAGGCGGATATCGATGCCGGGACCATTACAAATACCGCTGTCGCGGCAGGCACCCCGCCCACGGATTCGCCAGTGAGATCGGACCCGTCCACGGTGGTGCTCCGGGCAACGCAAAGCCCGGGCTTGTCGTTCTCGAAGGCCGCGGATGCTTCCAAGGTGACTTCCCCGGCCCAGGTCGGCCAGGCGATCACGTATCTCTTCTCATCGCAGAACACGGGCAACGTGACCCTGACGGGCGTCACCATTACAGATGGGCTGGCTGGCCTCTCGGCACGGGCCCACACCTGGCCGGGAACTCCCGGGACGCTGTTGCCCGGCCAGACCGTGACCGCTTCGGCGAACTATTGGCTGGCCCAGACCGATCTCGACGCCGGGCACGTGAAGAACACCGCCACCGTCGCCGGCACCCCGCCCACAGGGACCCCGATCACCCCGCCCCTTGGCTCAACGGACACTCCACTCGTCCAAGGGCCCGGACTGTCGCTTGCGAAGGGGGCCGACGCGTCGGCCATCCATTCCCCTGCGCGGCCCGGGGATGTGATCCTGTTTCATTTCACAGCGAAGAATACGGGCAACGTGACGCTGACGAACGTGGCGGTCACCGATCTGATGGCGGGGCTGTCCGGCCTGGTTACGCCTGGCCCGGAACCCCCGGGACGTTGTTGCCGGGGCAATCCTTGATCGCAAGGGCCAGCGCTGCGGTGACCCAGGCAATTCTCGATGCCGGGCGACTGAGGAATACTGCGACGATCACAGGAACCCCGCCGACGGGGACCCCGATGGTTTCGCCGTCGGCCCAAGTGACTATCTCGTTCACGGACCCGGCGGCCTCGCCTACCTCGTCGTCGCTTCCCTTTACCGGAGTTATGCTCGGGCTGCTGCCGTTTGGGCTGACGTTGCTATGCGGCGGTTTCCTGCTGGTGCTTTTCGGACGGCGCAGATAAACACCGGAGTTTGTGTACAGCTCGTGTCCCCTAACATCCGTCTTAAAGGGACACGAGCTGTACACAAACTCATGAAGCGGGAGGCCAGACAGGGCTAGTCTGGGCGCATGACAACTACAGCGAACGCCCTCACGGCACTTGTCACCGGCGCCACCGCCGGCATGGGTGCGGAATTCGCCCGCCAGCTCGCCCAGGAAGGGCACCACTTGGTCCTCGTGGCGCGCGATGCCAACCGCCTCCAGATCGCGGCTGACACACTCGAACGCGATTACAGCATCACGGCAGAGGTGCTTGCCGCCGACTTGACCGACGACGCCGGGGTGGCCGCCGTCGTCGCGCGTCTTTCGGACGCAACGCGGCCGGTGGATGTGCTGGTCAATAATGCGGGGACCGGACTTGTGAAGTCCTTCGAGCAGAACGACCCGAAAGATGAAAAGCGACACCTGCGGCTCCACGTCCAGACACCGCTGGAACTGTGCCATGCCGCCCTGCAGGGGATGCTGAAACGGGGTTCGGGGCGGATTGTCAATGTGGCCAGTGTCGCGGCATTTGCGAATCGCGGCACGTATTCCGCCGCCAAAAGCCTGGCAGGTGAGTTTCAGCCGATGGGCCAACCTTGCCTACGCAGCTGGCGGTGTGAAGGTCACTGCCGTGTGTCCGGGATTCACGCATACGGAGTTCCACGACCGCATGGGGATGGACAAGACGGTGGTGCCGCGATGGATGTGGCTGAACGCGGAGCGTGTGGTTCGTGAGGGCCTGGCCGACAACGCAAACGGCAAGGGCGTTTCGATCCCCTCGAAGCGGTACAAGATGGTGGTGGCCATCGTGAGGATGCTGCCGCCGCGATTTACCTCGGGGCCGCCACGGAGGCTGGCGAAGTAGCTCCTGGCGACTTATTACGGCGGGGCGCCTGGACCAGCACTGCCACGCCAATTCCGATCACTGCTCCCACGAAAGTCTCCACCCCGCGTTCCAGTGAACGAGTACGTCGGGATCTGTGGGGGAAGCGAGTTGGGTCATGAGCAAAATGACCGGGGTGAAGAACACCATGGCCCACCCGTAGTGCCGCGCCATGAACAACTCGGTGGGGAACTGGAAGGCGATCACCAGCAGCGCCAGAATGATGGTGGTTTGGCCCGGGAAATAGTGCAGCGGGGACAGCGGACCGGGGAAGAGCACGACGGCGACAATCGCCAATCCGAGGAACGTCCCCACGATGCGGTGGATCCCACGGTGCAGCCGGCTTGGCATGTCGGCTCCGGCCAGCGGAACCGCGGCCGCGGCCATGGCCCAATGCGGGTGGCCGCTGCCCGTGAGCACCCCGCAGGCTCCTGCCGCGCCGACCGCGAGTACGTACCGAGCGGCGTGGAATCCCACAGTGACGCGGAGTTGAGCTGTGAACGCCGGAATGTCCCGGGTGGCTCCCCGGTCCACAGGCCCGGTACCGGAACCACCCGGCAAAGCCAACCATCATCGAGAACGCCGCCGATACGGCGCAGATCAGCACAGCAGCAAAGAAAGGGATGCTCACCGGAACGGATGCGCATGCCCCTAGCGCCAGGATTCCGAAGAACGGGCCGTTGGGCTTGAGCCGCACCTTGTCCGAGAACAGCGATCCCGCGCCTGCCAACACCGCCTCGACCGCCACCAGGCCCCATGAATGGATGTGCGCAAGCGAAAGGAACGTGCCCACCGAGACGCCGGCCAAGAGCACGGCGGCGGCCTGCGCTTGGTGCTTGATCCGCAACTGGTGCGGTTCCGCGCGGCCGTACATGCCGGTCAGGGCACCGAAGACGGCGTAGATGATGAGGTCCGGACGGCCAACCGTCAGGAGGACGAGTGCAGGCGCGGCGACGCTGAGCGCGACCCGGACGGCAGCAAGGTGATCGCCGCTTGCTGGGGGAACGGTATTAAGGGCGCGGACGTGCGCCATGATTGATCGCAACAGCACACCACCAATCATTTTCAGCCGACCATTCGGAAGGTATCAGGACCCCAAGATCCGCGCCATTAGCTGGGTCACAACGTTGCTTTGTGTTTCGGAGAGCGCCGTGGATCGCTCGCAAAACCGGGAGCGAAACAGTGGCAGGATCGAATCATGACTGTGTCGTTCACCTGCCGCACCCACGTGGCCCTGGAACCGGGGCAAGTGTTTGATCTCGCCCGCAGCGTCGACGCCCATGTCGGCTCCATGGCCAGGTCCCGTGAACGCGCAGTGGCGGGTGTGGTGTCCGGACTGATGTCGGAAGGAGATGAGGTCACCTGGCAGACGTGGCATTTCGCCCTCCCCTTGCGGATGCGTAGCCGCATCACCCATCTTCGCTTCCCCTATTCCTTCACCGACGAGCAAGTGCGCGGTCCCTTTCGCTTCTTCCGGCACGTGCACGAGTTCATTCCCGACGACGGCGGGACCCTCATGATCGACCGGGTCGAGTTCGCGGCGCCTTTCGGTGTTGTGGGCCGGATTGCGGAGAAAGCGGTCTTGGGCAAATATCTACGGAACCTCATTGAACAGCGCAACCGGTACCTGGCGCGCGGTGGGGCCGACGCGTGATCAGGGCAGCACGCGTGGACGAACTGGAACGCCTCCGGGGGATCGAATACGCCGCGGGTGAAGTCTTCCGCTCCTGCGGAATGGGCGCCATCGCAGACGACGAGCCGTTGACGGTCACTGAGTTGGCTCTCTTCCAGGCCTCGTGGCGGTGCTTTGGTTTTTGCCGACGCGTCGGATGTTCCGGTGGCCTATCTCCTGCTTGAGTACCTGGGCGGCAATGCACACGTGGAGCAATTGAGTGTCCACCCCTCGCATGCGCGGCAAGGTCTCGGGAGTGAGTTGCTTGATGTCGCAGAAGAATTAGCCCGCGGCGAGGGGGCAGAGTGGCTGACCCTGACCACCTTCCGCGACGTCCCATGGAATGCCCCGTATTACCGCCGCTTGGGCTTTGAGGAATTAGATTCGAACGAGCTGGACGATGGCTTGCGAGCCATCCTCGAGTGCGAAGCCTTGGTGGGCCTCACCCGCTGGCCGAGGATCGCCATGCGGCGGCGGGTCAACTGACTTTCAGACCCCAATGATTGTGTCAGTTTGTATTGACAGATTCATACTGTCAGTCCAGACTGACAATATGAACGGTGACGAGCTGCCTGCACCCATCCCGGCTACTGACCCCGCGATTGGCCTCCGCGCCGTTGGCGCCTTGCATCGCCTGGCCGAAAAAGTTGAAGCGAGCAATGTGGCTCTCGCGAGGGAACGGGGCTGGTCCTGGAACAGATCGGCGATGCGTTGGGCGTCTCCCGGCAGTCGGTTCACGCCAAATACGGAAAGTGAGACTGACATGTTCGAACGATTTGCCGGCGAAGCAAGAACCGCCGTCCACGCCGGTGCGGAGGAAGCCAAACGCCGCGGCGACAGGAGGATCGGCACAGACCATTTGCTCTTGGGGTTGTTCCACGATCCCCAGAGCCGCCGGATCCTGGGAACGGACCTCGAATCCGCACGCGCCGGGCTCGATGCCCTGGACCGTGAGTCCTTGGAAGCCGTCGGCATCACGGTGGACCACTTCGGGCCGCTGGATGCGCCGATCAAGGCAAGCAGGGTGACTTTCACTTCGGCTGCCCGCTCGGTCATTCAGGACTCCCTGATCCTGACCACGAAGGAGAAAGCCCGCAGAATCACTACGCGGCATCTCTTGCTCGCCCTGCTGGAGCGGCGGCAACCCGATCCGGCCGCGGTCCTGCTCGACCATCTGGGCGTCGATGCGGTCGCACTCAAGGCGCGCCTCAAGAGCCCGGATTCATAGCGACCCGCTCCCTGGTGCCCTGTTCCCGGCTCAGGTCCTAGCCCGCAACCAGCTCAACCTCGTAACCGTCGGTGTTCACCAGATAGGCGGCGTAGTGGTCGGGACCGCCGGCATGGGGATACTTGCTCTCGAACATCTCGTACCAGCCGGAGTCGGCGCCAAGCCGGCGAAGGCGTTCGACGTTCTCCCTCGTGCCCGCATGGAAGGCGAGGTGGTTGAGCCCTGCTTGTCCGGCGGTGCGTGCTCCCGGTGAGCGCTAAGGACTGTTCCACCACAATGTAGGTCGCCCCCAGTTTCCAACTGCATCCGTCGGGCCATTCCTGGAATCGCTCGTAGCCCAGTTCTGCCAGCAGCCAGCCCCATTCTTCCTGCGCACGGCTGGCGTGCGGTACCCAAATCTCTATATGGTGCAGCGAACCCACTGGAACTTCAGCCATGCGCAGAGTCTACGTTTGCTGGGAGTCCGCCGGAACGTTCACGCCTCAGGCAACTCCACCACGAATGCCGCGCCACCCTCCGGCGCGGTGCGCACGCTGATGCGGCCACCCATCCGCTGCACGATCCTCGCGGCGATCGACAAGCCCAGTCCGCTGCCCACGGGCCGTTCGCCACTGTATCTGGCAAAGAGAGCGCCGCGTTCAAACGCGACGGCGGCATCCGCCTCCGTGAGTCCCGGCCCGCCGTCGCGCACTTCCGCGATAAGCCCGCTGCCGGGCACACTGCCCGAGGGATAGGCCGCAAGCACGACCGGGCAGCCCTCCGGAGTGACGCGCAGGGCGTTTTCCAGAAGCCCGTCCACCACTTGCCGCAACCGCTGGCCATCGCTGCGGATGGGCAGAGGCCCCGGAGGCAGCTCGAGCCGTCCGACGATCCCGTTTTGGACGCACACCGCCTGCCAGGCCTGCCAACTCTCCCGCAGAATCAGCGATGCGTCCACCGGCTGCAGCTCCAAGCGGAAATCGTCCGACTCGAGCCTCGCCAATTCCAGGAGGTCGCGGACAAAACGGTCCAAACGGTTGGTTTCGGTCACAAGGGTTCGCCCTACTCCGCTCACTTCGGCTCCGCTGACAACGCCGTCAGCCAGGGCCTCGGCGTAGCCTCGCAGCGCCGTGAGCGGCGTCCGGATTTCGTGCGAAACGGAGAGCAGGAACTCGCGTTGGCGTCCCTCGCTGGTCCGGAGCGCGGCGTCCAATGCGGCCAGGGCCTGTGAAACCTCCACCACTTCGGCGGGACCGCCGGGCGTCACTGCCACGGATCGTTCTCCGGCTGCGAGCCGGTGGGCCGATTGGGCGGTCCGCACCAACGGCCGGCTGAGCCATTGCGCCAACAAGCCACCCGCCACGATGGAGAACAGGAGGCAGACAGCCAGGGCGATCAACATCCGGCTGAGCAGCGGGGCAGCAGCTGCGCGGATCTCGGACACTGGCTGCGCCAGCACCACGCCACCGCCGGCCGCCAGGGGCGGGCCTCGAGGACCACAGTGTTTTGCGGACCATCCACAGTCTTGGACACCGGCTTTCCGGCCAGGACGTCCGCCACCGTTGTTGCATCCACCAGCCTGGCACCGCCGCCTGCCACGCGGCCGTCGTTGCTGATCTGCGCGAGCCTTGCGCCGTGGGTGAGTAGATCTGCGCGAAGGTCCTGGAGGCTCCCCAGACTTGTTTGTTTGCTGAGGGAATCGGCTTCAACCGCGAGGTACTTCTTGGCTTCGTCGACGGCGGTAGCGTTCACCAGTTGCGCTGCAAGCAAACCGGCGAGCACGACGGCGACGGTCGCGACGGCGGCGATCACCGCCGTCGTGCGCCCGGCCAGTGTGCCGAACCAGCGCCTCACGCCGAGCCTCCAGCGGAGCGTGGCCCGGACGTTGGAAGCGCCGCCACCGAGTACCCGACGCCGCGGCTCGTCGCGATGGGGGAGTGTTGGCCGAGCTTGGCGCGCAGTTGGGCGATGTGCACATCCACGGTCCGTCCGGCCGCATAGCTGGCTTGGCCCCACACCGCGGAAAGGAGTTGCTCCCGGGAGAACACGCGCCCCGGCTGGGCCATCAGATAGGCAAGGAGATCGAACTCGGTGGCGGTCAGGGTGAGTTCTGCCGTGCCGGCACGTGCGGTCCGGTTCAACGGATCCAGTTCGACCGCGCCGAGCACGAGCGGTTTGGGCCGTGGGGTGCCCTCTGTGCGGCGCAGCACCGCTTTGACGCGGGCCACCAGCTCGGAGGGCGAAAACGGTTTGGTGAGATAATCGTCAGCGCCCAATTCCAGGCCCAGGACACGGTCCACTTCCTCGTCGCGGGCGGTGACGAACAAGACCGGCGTCCAGTCCTCGGCCTGCCGCAGCTGCCTGCAGAGTTCGATCCCGTCCATGCCAGGCAGCCCGACGTCGAGGATCACCGCGACCGGCTTGAGCCGCTTGATCTGTGCCAGCGCGGAAATCCCGTCGCGCTCCAGGTGCACGCCGAAACCGGCGCGGCTGAGGTACAGGCGCTGGATATCGGCGATTGCCTGTTCATCCTCGGCAATCAGCACCAACCCGCGGCTTTCCTCCATGCGTCCATTCAACAGCAAGGACGAAATGCCTGGAGCGTCCTTGGCCCTCGAGGGTGACGGTTTTACATTCCTCGAACATTGGCCGAACAATCAGTTCATGCCTGCGGACCAAAGTGTTGTGGAGAGCGCTGGTGGATATGCCGCCGGCCGGAAACAAAGGACACGGACCATGAACAACTTCACCCCCGTCGCCAGTACCCCGATCCAGCGTCGCAAGGGCACCAAGGCCCGCACCGCCGTCGTCGGCGTCCTTGCAGCCGGTCTGCTGCTGGGTGGAGGCGTGATCGCCGCAAACGCGGCCACCTCAAGCAGCGCAAGCACGACGGCGGCAGTCGCCTCCCAACCGAACGCGACTACCGCCGTGGCCGCCAAGGCGGCGCTCGCACGGCATCCCTTGGCGGTTGCCCTTCGGTTCTTCGTCAACGGCGACAGCACCAAGGCCAACTAGGGTCAGCGGGCCGCGAAGATCGCCACTTTCATTGTGGACAAGCGTCCTCAGCTGGCGGCAAAGCTTCCAGCGGCCCTTCAAGCGGACTTGAAGGCGCTGAAAGACGCGGCGGCCGGCGACCAGGTCGCGAAGGCCACCCACATCAGGGATACCGCACTTAACGGCGGCTATGGACCGAAGATCCAGGCGCAAGCAAAGCGGATGCAGGAACAGAAAGCCAACCGCAAGGTCTGAGCCGCAAGGCCCTAAGCCGAGACCTTCGCTACGCCGGGACCTTCGCTACGCCGGGACCTTCGCTACGCCGGGACGTGGTCCCGGTCCGGCGCTGCATCCACAAGCACGCCGTCGAACGGCATTTCGTCCAGGTCGATCAGCGGGTTGGTGTCCTGGGTGGCCACCAGCTCGCGGGCCTCCGCAGCGGTGTCCACGCTGGGCATGGAACCCGGGAGGGGCCGCTGGGCAGATTCGCGGAGGAAGTAGATGGCAATTGCGCCAACCACGGACGTGCCCATGAGGTAGAACGCCGGCATCATGTCGTTGCCGGTGCCCTGGATCAAGGCTGCCACGATGAACGGCGTTGTGCCGCCGAAGATCGCTACAGAGAAGTTGTAGGCGATGCCCATGCCGCCATATCGGCTCGACGTCGGGAACAATGCCGGCAGCGCCGAGGCGAGGTTGGCCACGTAGAAGGTGACGGGGAAGGCGATCAGTGCCAAGCCGGCAAGCGTGGACCAAATATCTCCGATGCCGATCAGCAGGAAGGCCGGAACGGCAAACACGACGGTGCTGATGGCGCCGATCCACAGGACGGGCCGGCGGCCGATCCGGTCGGAGAGCTTGCCCGTCAGCGGGATGCAAACTGCCATGATGACCAGCACGGGGATGGTCAGCAGCGTGCCGTGGACGGGGTCGTAGCCCTTGGACTCGGTCAGGTAGGTGGGCATGTAGGACGTCAGCATATAGCCCACGGTGTTGGCGGCCGCAGCAAGGATCATGGCGAGGATAATCTGGCGCCAGTAGGCCTTGATGATGCCAACCGGTCCCTTGACCACGGCGGCGTCGCCAGCTGCGGCCTCTGCGGCAATTGCCTCCTGGGCGTCCAACGTGGCCTGGAACTGCGGTGATTCCTCGATCTTGCTACGGAAGTACACAGCGATGGCGCCGAGCGGCCCGGCGATAAGGAACGGCAGGCGCCAGCCCCACTCCTCCATGGCGGTCTGGCCGATGGTGAGCTGCAGGATGGACACCAGGGCCGCACCCAGGGCGAAGCCGATATAGGAGCCCATGTCCAGGAAGCTCGCGAAGAAGCCGCGGCGCTTGTCCGGAGCGTATTCGCTCACGAACGTCGTGGCGCCGGCGTATTCGCCACCTGTGGAGAAACCCTGGACGAGTTTCAGGATGACAAGCAGTGCCGCCGCCCAGATGCCGATCTGTGCGTATCCAGGCAAGAGGCCGACGGCGAAAGTACTGGCCGCCATGAGCAGCAGCGTGGTGGCGAGCACTTTCTGGCGGCCCACTTTGTCCCCCAGCCAACCGAAGACTACGCCGCCGAGCGGCCGTGCCAGGAAGGTTGCGGCAAAAGTTCCGAGCAGGAAGAGTGTCTGCACCGACTTGTCCGCCTCGGGCAGGAAGACGGGTCCCATCGTGGTGATGAGGTAGCCGAAAACTCCTACGTCGTACCACTCCATGGTGTTGCCGACGATCGTGCCGCCAAGGGCTTTCTTCAGCATCGGCTTGTCCACGACGTTGACGTCGGAAACCTTCAGCCGACGGCGTGTTGGAAGCTTCAGTTTCGAGGCGCCGCGGGGTGCGGCCTTGCTTGATTCAGCGGTGTTCCTAGCACCTGCTGAAGAGTCGGTCATGCTATGGTCTGTGGGCATTTGGGCTTCTCCTAGGGAGGTCATTTGCTTGCGACATACAGCTGCCCCGCTCTGGGCAGGGTTTCAATTTTACGCGAGTTTCGCCGAAACTGAGAGTCGCATTCCGAATTTGAGGCCCATTTTGGCCTGTCTTCGATCCAAATGCCTGCCGTTCACATGCCGCCTACAGCCGCGGAAACACGCGGATTTTGGCGTGTTCTCAGCGTTCGTTACCAAATTGTTTGGTTCAAGCCCCTCAAACGCACAGTTTGCTGATCATTCCCGGTGGATTTTCTGCCGCTTTCCGAGCACCACCGTGGCATCGAATTCTTCGGAATGAACCACTTTCGCTGACAGCCCGGCCCGCTCGAGCAGTGCCGCCGTCGTCGGGGCTTGCCGGGCACTCGTTTCGATCAGGAGGTGACCCCCGGGAGCCAGCCACAACGGCGCCTCCCCGGCGATCCGGCGCTGGACATCCATGCCGTCCGCGCCGCCGTCGAGCGCTACGAGAGGTTCATGCAACCGGGCCTCCGGCGGCATCATCCCGATTGAGTCTGTGGGCACATATGGAGCGTTCGCCACCAGCACGTCCACGCGTCCGCGAAGAGTGGCGGGCAGGGCCGAGTACAGGTCGCCTTCATGGACCTGGCCGCCCGCCGGCCCGATGTTGCGGCGCGCGCAGCGGACCGCCGTGGGGTCGACGTCGGCGGCGTGCAGTTCGATGCCGTCCGCCGCGGCAGCCAAGGCAGTGCCTACGGCACCCGAACCACAACAAAGATCGACGACGACGGCGCCCGGCCGGATCAAGCGGGCCGCCTCACTGGCGAGGTACTCGGTGCGGCGGCGCGGGACGAACACTCCCGGGTCCACTGCGATACGTTGGCCGCAGAACTCGGCCCATCCAAGGACATGCTCGAGGGGCAGTCCTGAGGCGCGTTGTTCGACCAGCCGGTCAAGGTGCCCAGGAGACTGCGCCGCGGCGATCAGGAGTTGGGCCTCGTCTTCGGCGAAGACGCAGCCAGCGGAGCGGAGCCGTGCTGTGATGGCGGAGTGGGAAGTTTGGAACGCTGGTGCTGACATAGGAGAGCCTTTCGGGATACCGAGGGGTGCTCTCCGGGCCACTTGCGTCAGACTCGTTTGTTCAGGCTCGTCGGTTCAGACTCGCCGCAGGATCGGGAGGGAGCACCCGTGAATTGTTGAGTTGATGGGTCTCACCTCCTGGTCTTGTGCTGGAAATGCTGGTCGCGTGCTGGAACTGCCATGCTAGCCGAGAGCGGACGGGGAGGCCACGAGCGAAACCGGGTTCCAGCAAACCCGGTGTTCCCAACCCTGGGTCTCAACACAGGGTCCCGACCCGGGGTTCCCAACACCGGCAGGAGTGTTTAGGGTGGATGCATGGGAACACTGATTTTTGAATAGACCGGCGCGTTTAGCTTGGTCGCAGAGACTGCTGACTTTTGCCGACGCCGCTGAGTTTGATCCGACAAAAATCCACGCCTGTTGAGGCTTCGCCTCCGCGCCGTTCCTGTTGCTGCTATTTGGACCCAAGGTCTCGCAGTGGACGTCGCAGTCCCGAGGCCTCTCCGGCAGTTCAGAGCTTAAGGAGTCCACTGCATGACAGCGAACACACCCGAAACCAACCCCGAGCAAGAACCCGTGGCGCAGGAATCCGACGCCCCGGCCGCCGGCGTCAAATCGAAACTGACTGACGCCCAGAAGGAAATGTTGGCCAGCAAGTCCCGTGGTGGCGCCGGGGCTGGCTGGCAGAGCACCGGAAAGGGACACAAACCCACGCAGGCGAGCGGCAAGCAGGCCAAGTCCGAAAAGAAGGTCCGCTGGTAGATCCTGCGGACAAGCGGACCGCTCCCACCTAATATGGATAATCCCTTCGTTTCATTGCAGAAAGGAAGAACAATGGCTGCGAAGCACGTTGCGCAACAGATCAACTCCGAGGTCGCCGGCCGGCACCTGGTCGAATCCATGGAAACGCCACTGATGCCGGCCCCGGCAACTGTGGCCGCGACCTTGGGCTCATCCCAAGGAACGTCTTGGCCGGACGGTAGCGGCAAGACCAAGCATCCCAAGGAGCGCGGCACCAACCATGGCCGCGCAGGGCAGCAGGCGGCCGTCACCGCGGTCCACCGCACCGGCCGTCCCCAGATGCCGCACTCCTCTTAGGAACACCCGACCTCGACGCGGAAAATGCCCTTCGCCACTGGAATTCCGTGGGCGAAGGGCATTTTCCGTTTCGCTGGAATTCGGGCTAGGCACGCTCGACTCGGGCTAGGCACGCTCGACGTCGTCGGGGGACTTGTCGGGGCGCCAGCCGCGCCAGACGGGGTGGCGCATCCTGTCGGTGCCGGTCCAGTCCCCGAAGGACACTTCGCCTACGAGCTCGGGGGCAACCCAATGGGCGGTGGCGGCATCTTCCGCCGGGATGTTGTGGAACGGTGAGTCCGGGCGGTCCAACGCTTGCAATCGCTTCAGGATGTCGCGCAGCTGCCAGTCCTTGAATCCGGTACCTACCCGGCCCGCATAGCGCAACTTGTCGCCGTCGGGAATCCCCACGAGCAACGCGCCGATGGTCCCAAGCCGCGTTCCGGCGCCCGGCCGCCAGCCACCCAGCACCACTTCTTGCGTGCGTTCCAATTTGAGCTTGATCCAGGACCTGCTGCGCCTCCCCGGCTGGTACCGGCTGTCCGCGCGCTTGGCCATGACCCCTTCAAGGCCGAGCTCGGCGGCGCTCGTCAGGATGTCGTCCAGATCATGCGCCAGCACTTCGGATAGGTGAAGGGGGGAGCCCTCGGTGGGCAACCCGGCACAGAAGGCAGACAGCCGGTTCCGGCGCTCGCTGAGCGGCAAAGAGATGAGCTCGGCACCCTCGCTCGCTCCGGCGTCGTACAGGAGATCGAACAACATGAGCTGCACGGGAACCGCAGCCCGCGCCCGTTCGACGTCGCCCGGTTTGAGGAGGTTCATCCGCTTCTGGAGCAGCTCGAAGCTGGGCCGCCCGTTCTTGCTGAGTGCGACGATTTCGCCGTCTGCTACGAAGTCGTGGTCAGGCCAATAGCGCGGATCCGCCAGTTCGGGGTAGGTGGGTGTCATGTCGATTCCCGAGCGGCTGGTCAGCCTGATCTTGCCGCCCGAACGCGAGACGATGGTCCGGAAACCGTCCCATTTGAGCTCAAGCAACCAGTCGCCGGTGGAGACGTCGGCGGTGGTCCCTGACGTCGCGAGCATGGGCGCATACGCCGGAACCGCTGAAACCGCCGGAACTGACGTGACCGGCGATGGGGCACCGGGCAACAGCGCGGTCTTATGGCCCGGCTCCTTCATCAGGTGGATCAGCCATTGCGACGGCGACTCTCCAGTGTGGATGAGCGCGAAGCGACGCGTTCCGTGGAGTCCGCCGCCGGGCTTGCCGGTGAGGGTGGCGATGACTTCTTTGCCGTCGCGCCATTTTTCGCACTCGAACTCGCCGCTGTCCCAGATGCTGACCGTCCCGGCACCGTATTCGCCCTTCGGAATGATGCCCGAGAATTCTGCATACTCGAGCGGATGGTCCTCCGTGCGCACCGCGAGGTGGTTCTTGGCCGGAGTGTCCGGCACGCCACGCGGCAAGGCCCAGGACGCAAGGACGCCGTTGTGCTCCAGACGGAAATCGAGGTGGAAACGGCGGGCGTGGTGCTCCTGGATGACGAAAATTCCGCCGGGCGGGCTGGGTTCCGCGTCCGCCTGGAGGGGACGGGATCCCGCTTGGTGCCCGACGGCGGGAAACGGTTCGGGGGTCCGACGCGGATCGCGCTTGTCCACATAGCTGGCCAACCTGGGGTTGACGGCTGTGCTGGCGACGGCGGTACTGGCGGTGCCTCCGACGGCGGTACTGGCGGTGCCTCCGACGGCGGTGCCTCCGACGGCGGTGCTCGCGCTGCCCGCGCCGGGGGAGCCGCCGTCGTCGTCGCTTTTGGTCCGCGAGCCGCCGGAGCGACCGGAGCCGCTGGCACCGTTGCCAGCATTCGCGGGCGCGTGCGCGGAGCGGTGGGCGGCTACCGCGGCGAAGGGGTCCATACCGTCTTTGACGCGCTTCATGACCGCCGTGAAATCCAGATGCTCGAGCTTGGGGGAGGCCAGTTCCTGCCAGGTCCTGGGGGCGGCCACCATGGGGTGGGCGCGTCCGCGAAGGGAGTACGGGACGATGGTTGTCTTGTTGCCGCTGTTCTGGCTCCAATCCACCAGGACCTTGCCGTGGCGCAGCGTCTTTTTCATGTCGCTGACGACAAGGTCCGGGTGATCCGCCTCGAGAGAGCGGGCCAACTCGTGCGCGAAGGCGGAGACCTGCTCCCATTTCCAGGTGCCATCCAGGCCGGCGTAGAGGTGGATGCCCTTGCTGCCGCTCGTGACCGGGACGGGGTCCAGTCCGATGTCCTGAAGGATGCTGCGCGCCAGCTTGGCGACTTCCACGCATTCGGGAAGCCCGGTGCCGGGACCTGGTCACAGGTCCAGCACCAAGCGGTCCGGCGGCAACATGGTTCCGTCGGCGTCCACCTGCCATTGGGGGACGTGGATTTCCAAGGCGGCAATCTGGGCAAGCCAGGTGAGGGTGGCGAGATTGTTGACCAGCGGGTAGTTGTTGCTGTGGTCCCTGTGCTGGATGGTGACGCGCGGAACCCACGACGGCGTGGAGTCGTCCAGGTTCTTCTGGAAGAACATCTGCCCGGGGTTATCCGTTGTCCCCACTCCGTGCACCCAACGCTTGCGCGTGGCAGGCCGGTCGGCAGCGGCGGGAATGAGGAACGGTGCCACCGCGGCGTAGTATTCGAGCACTTCGGCCTTGGTGGTACCAGTCTCCGGGTAGATGATTTTGCCCAGGTTGGTGAGCGTCAGTTCGCGGCCTTCGACGTTGACGCGTTCCTTTTGGCTGGTTGCCACCTCTTCACCTCCGCCTTGTTGTGATGTTGACTTAGTGCATGAGGGCCATATGGAAGGGTTCTATCGCGTTCGGGCTGGTCAACGTACCCGTCAAGCTCTACAGCGCCACCGAGGACCACGATGTCAGTCTCCACCAGGTCCACAACAAAGACGGAGGCCGCATCCGCTATCAACGGAAGTGCGAAATCTGCGCCTCTGTTGTGGATTATGAGGATATCGACAAGGCCTACGAAGAGGAAGGCCGCACGGTGGTGCTGTCCGGCGAGGATTTGAAATCGCTCCCGGCCGAGAACAGCAGAGAGATCGAAGTGGTGGAGTTCGTACCGGCCGAGCAGTTGGACCCCATCATGTACGAGCGGCCCTACTACCTTGAGCCGGACTCCAAGTCGCCGAAAGCCTACATGCTGCTCCTGCGCACCCTGCAGGACACCGAGCGCGTTGCCATTGTGCAGTATGCCCTCCGGCAGAAGACCAGGTTGGGCGCCTTGCGGGTACGCGGGGACGTGTTGATGCTGCAGTCCCTGCTCTGGGACGACGAGGTCCGCGAAGCGAATTTCCCCTCCCTCGAGACCGACGTCAAAATATCGGACAAGGAGCTGGAGATGTCCTCTGCCCTGGTGGACTCCATGGCGCGCGACTTCGAACCCGAGCAATACACCGACAACTACCAAGTTCAATTGCGCCAGCTCATCGCGGCCAAGTTGGAGAAGGGCGATTCGATCGACACCGAGGAGACATTCGGTGTAGCCGCAAGCGAAGGCGAAGGCGGCGAAGTCATCGACCTCATGGAGGCACTCAAGCGGAGCCTCGAGAAGAAGCGCGGCAAAGGCACGGCCTCCGGCACGGATACGGAAGAGTCCGACGACGCCGGCACCGGCAAAGCGGCCAGCAAGCCAAGGGTGCGGGTCAAGAAAGCCTGACGCGCCGCCGTCGGCCGCTCACCACTGGACATGTCCCCTGGGAGTCGCGGCCGCGGGCGCGCGCGGCCCGGTGTTGTCAGTGGTTTCGCAACGCCGAGATCAGTTCGGCCTTCTTCTTGCTTGAGTACCCTGTGAGGCCCAGCTCCTTGGCCCGGGATTTCAGCCTGGGCACGGTCCAGTCCTCATAGTCGCCCGAGGAACCGCCACGTCGGCCGACTTCCTTGCGCCCGACCTTGGCGGCTGCATTCGAGATTCTGGCTGCTTTTTCCTTCGATGCGCCATCCTCGCGGAGGGTTTCGTAGAGTTCCGGGTCCTTGAGGCTGGGATTTTTCTTCCTTGGCACGTGTTCCTCCTTAAGCAAGGTATCGGCTATGACGGAAGTTCCATCCGGAACCCGCAACGGCACTGCAGCACCTTTGTCGCCAAGTAGACGTCGAGTAGGTCCACCGTGGGGTCCTCCGTGGTCATTGGCGCGTAAACGCTACGGAATCCGGTGCCCGCAATCTTCATCGGTTCGCCACAGTGGACGTATTCGCCGCCGAATTGCAGCACACCTGATGCCGTTCCGCGCAGGTTTATGATCGCAGAGACGTCCTGGAATGTCGCAGGATGGGTGTAGAAGCTAGCACATTGCGAGCAGGTGTAGGCGGCTTCAACAAGGTCTGACACCGGTGGTTTGAGTGGCTCGGCCGAATCAAGAATCAAGTACTCGGTTGTGCCGCATTGAGCGCACCAGATTCGTTCACCCCGGGGGCGCGGTGCGCCGCTAGGGACTATGGGGTCAGAGATAGTCGGCATTGACGTAACTTCCTGGAACTGGGAATTGCGGCTCCCGCGCAGGGCGGGAGCCGCAATTCGAGCGGACTCAATCCTTCTTGAAAGCGTCCTTGACTTTTTCGCCGGCCTGCTTCACATCGCTTTTGGCCTGGTCCATCTTGCCTTCGGCTTCCAGTTTTTGGTTATCCGTTAGCTTTCCGGTTGCTTCCTTGGCCTTGCCTGCAAGCTTTTCGCCGGTGTTACGGATCTTGTCATCTGCACCCATGGACGTACTCCTTTTGGTGGTAACGGATTCAATTCATCTCGCCACATGGCGTGGATCGGGCCCTTCGGGGCCAGCCGTCGTCGGCTAGGCGTGAGTTCTCCGGCCGGAAACGAAGCTGAGGAGCCAGCCGATTGCCGCGACGATCAAGAGGACCAAGCCGACCCAAAGGAGCCAGCTCACTGCCTGCGAGAATCCGCCGACCAGGAGAAGAACGATTGCCACAACGCCTGCAATGATCAGAAGAGTGTTCACAATCACACATTCCTTACTAGAGCGGGGCCTCCGACAAGCGCCTGAGCCCCTTGCCATGTATTCGGTTGTCGGTTCACTTTCGAACCGCGCTTCCTCACCAGTCCCCCCGACTCCATGCGAGGTCTTACTGCAGTGGATGCCGCCTTGTTTCGCGGGATTTTCATCCAGGAGGACCGGCATCGACTTCCTCCATATTACTACTAAGTACGCTTATCAAAACAAGTGCTAAGCATGCTTATGAGAAATTTTGAGTATCGTCGTAGGCTAGGCGGAAGGGTTCGCGCCGGTGTCCGGCGCGCTTATCCGACCCGTTGTCAGCAGTCGTCTTGGAGGGGAAACCGTGAAAGCATCGCAAACTCTGGCAGATAATCTCCAGCTGGTCCTGACGGATCTGATTGAGCTCCAACTCCAAGGGAAACAAGCCCATTGGAACATCGTTGGCCCCAATTTCCGGGACCTGCATCTGCAGCTTGACGAACTCGTCGCAGCCGCCCGGGAGTTCGCCGACGAAACCGCCGAAAGGATGCGGGCGCTCCATGCACTTCCCGATGGCCGGAGCAGCACCATCGCTGCCTCAACCAGGGCTGGAGCAATTCCCCGCGGGGTTGACCAAAACCAAGGATGCCGTGAAGCTGATCACCGACCGCCTGGAGCGGACGGTCCAGACCATGCGTGATGTCCACGACGAAGTAGACGAAGAAGACCCCACGACGGCGGACCTCCTCCACGCGTTCATCTCCCGTTTGGAGCAGCTCGCCTGGATGATCAGTGCCGAAATCATGTCAGCCAGTGCATCCGTGGCAGACCCACAGGAAGCCTAGGAACCCGGGAACCCAGGCAAAAGGCGCCCGGGCATGCCACGGCTTCGCCGCAGCAAACCCGGCACTTCAGGCATTTCGCGGAGAAGGTCGGGCCGCGGATTCAGCTACTACTATCCGGACGGATCGCTTGTCGGGGGTAGGGATCGCAAGCGCCTTGATGCGCTTGCGATCCCTCCTGCGTGGGCCGACGTCTGGATATGTCCGTTCGAGAACGGGCACATCCAGGCAATGGGAGTGGACGACGCGGGTCGGAGCCAATACATCTACCACCCGGAGTGGCGGGCTCGCCAGGATACTGAGAAGTTCGCCCGGGCTGCTCGGCTCGGATCTCTCCTGCCGCAGGCGCGCCGACTGGTCTCCCGTCATCTGCGGGAGTCACCTTCGGAGAAGACCAGAACCTTGGCCGCGGCCGTGCGGCTCATGGACCTCGGGGCCCTGCGCGTTGGGTCCGACGGCTACATGCGCCGCAACGGCTCCTACGGTCTCACAACGCTGAGATGTAAGCACGTGCGGCTCAGTGGAGATGCGGTGTCCTTGCGTTTTCCGGGGAAGAGCGGCCAAACATGGGAATCCACCATCGAAGACGCCGCGCTGGCCCGGTTCCTTCAGCCCTTGGCCGAAAGATCTGGCAAGCAGCCCCTGCTGGCCTTCCACGAGGGTGGGGACTGGATCAGCTTGAACCCCACGATGGTCAACGAATACCTTCGCCATGTCACGGGTGGCGAGTACACAGCCAAGGACTTCCGCACCTGGAAAGGCACCGCGGCTGCTGGCATGGCGCTCGCAGGCAAGTCCGAGGTGCCTGCCCGCCAGCGCGTCCTTGAGGCCGTCAAGGAAACCGCCGAATTACTCGGCAATACGCCAACGGTGGCCAGAGCCGCCTATGTCGATCCGCGCATTGTGGAGGGGTTCCTGCGCCGGAGATCTCGAGCAACTCAAGGCAACCGAGTCCCAGATTGCCAATTACTTGGGGTCTTTGCCCTGAACCCCACTGAGCATGCTCCCTGTTGGCTGCGAGCGATGGACATAGCGCCAATATGTCCATCGCTCACTGCTAGGGGAGAGCATGCTCAGCGGTGGAGTGCTCGAGGGGGCATGCTCGGTGGGTTACTCGGCGTCGTGGTCCGTTTCGAGGATCTTCACCAGGCGGTTCCAGGGCTTCGTCGGCTCCGGCGCCCTCGGCGCGGAGCACCACGACGTCGCCGAACGAGGCACCCAGGCTCATGAGGGACAGGATGCTGGCTGCGTCCATGGCGTCGTCGGCGGGCTCGCCTTCGCGGGCGATCGTGACCTCGAGGTCCAATTCGCCGGCAGCTTCGGCGAAGATGGCCGCGGGGCGCGCGTGCAGGCCGACGCGGCTGGCAATGGTGGCGGTACGTTCGGACATTGTTGCTCCTTCATTTGTTTGCTTGGGGAAAGTCTAGAGACCCAGCTCGTTCAGGATAGGCAGCTGGGCGCGGACTGTTTGCCGTGCGGCGGAGGCACTCATGGAAAGCGTCGCGACGCCCAGCCCAACGAGTACGACGGCGAGGGCTGGATCCGTCGCGGCCTCACCGCAGACCCCCACGGGCTTCGTTGTGTGCTTTTAAGGGTTGGTTCAGGCTGCGACTGCGACAGGAGTCGGCTCGGCCTCGACCGGCTTCCTGACTGCCCAGCGCTTGAGGGCGATGACGGCGAAGGCCGTCACCACCGTGCCAACTGCGATCGAGAGGAAGAACAATAGGAAGTTGTCGATCGCGAAGAAGACGAAGAATCCGCCGTGCGGGGCCTTGGACCCTACGCCGAATGCCATCGACAGAGCGCCGGTGACGGCCCCGCCAAGCATGCTGGCAGGGATAACGCGCAGCGGGTCGGCGGCAGCGAACGGAATGGCGCCTTCGGAGATGAAGGAGGCGCCCAGCAGCCACGCGGCCTTGCCGTTTTCGCGCTCGGCCAAGCTGAAGCGGTGCTTGTTCAGGACGGTCGACGCAAGGGCCATGCGCCAGGGGCGGAACCATGCCGGACGCCATGACGGCGGCCATGATCTGCCACGGGGCCTGATTGTCCATGCTTGCGGCACCGAGGCCGGCGACGGCGAAGGAGTAGGCAACCTTGTTGACCGGTCCGCCGAGGTCGAAGCACATCATGAGGCCGAGGATCACGCCGAGTGCAATGGCGCTAGCACCAGTCAAGCCGGACAGCCAGCCGTTCAGGCCCTTGGTGATGGCGACAATTGGCGCGCCCAGGATCAGGAACATCAAACCGGAGGCCACGAGCGACGCCAGGAGAGGAATGATCACCACAGGCATCAGGCCGCGCAGCCAACAGGGCGAGCCTGGAGCCGGCCGATGACGTGGGCGATGTAGCCCGCGAGAAGGCCGCCCACAATGCCGCCGAGGAACCCGGCGCCCATGAATCCGGCAACCGCGCCGGCGACGAAGCCGGGTGCGATGCCAGGACGGTCAGCGATCGCGTAGGCAATGTAGCCTGCCAGGGCCGGGGCAGGAAGCCCAGCGATAGGGCGCCGATCTTGAAAAGGACCGCCCCGAGATAGGCGCCCAACGGGCCCCAGGCGTTGTCCGGGAACTGTGTCGGCAGGTTGAAGATGCTGTTGTTGACGACGATTGTGTCCGCGTACTTCGTGATCAGGTAACCGCCCATAAGGAAGCCGAGCGCGATCAACAGGCCACCACCGGCGACGAACGGGATCATGTAGCTGACACCAGTGAGCAGTGCCTTCTTGAGCTTCTGCCCGATGTGTTCGCTGGCTGCCTCAGCAGCCTGCTCGGCTTGTTCCTCGGCGCCGAAATGCGGGACGCGGTGGGCGTGTGGATCGCTTGCTGCCGCCAGGGCTTCCTGCACCATCTTGGCCGGTTCGTCGATGCCGCGCTTGACGGGAGCATTGATGACAGGCTTGCCGGCGAAACGCTCCTTGCCGCGGACATCCACGTCGACGGCGAAAATCACCGCGTCGGCGGCCGCGATGACTGCCGGGTCCAGCGGCTTGGCGCCGGAGGAACCCTGGGTCTCAACCTGCAGGTCGACCCCCATTTCCTTGGCCGCCGCTACGAGCGAGTCAGCTGCCATGTAGGTATGGGCGATGCCGGTGGGGCAGGCCGTGACGGCGACGATGCGCTTGGGGGACGTGGCAGTGGCGGCCGGCGCTGCGTCGGCAACGGTAGGCGCTGCGTGCGCGGCAGGCTTGTCTGCCAGAGCGCCGTCAACCAGGTCCACAATGTCCTGCTCGGTGGCAGCTGCACGGAGCGCGGCCGTGAAGTCCTTCTTGATGAGGGAACGGGCCAGTTTGGAGAGCAGTTTCAGGTGCTCCTGGTCCGCTCCTTCCTGGGCCGCGATAAAGAAGATGAGGTCCGCGGGGCCGTCCTTGGCGCCGAAGTCCACCGGGGTGGAGAGCCGGGCCATCGCCAGGGTGGCCTCAGTCACGGCGGTGGAGCGGCAGTGCGGGATGGCGATGCCGCCCGGCACACCCGTGGCGGTCTTCTGCTCGCGGGCGAAGGCATCTGCGAAGAGCCCTTCAACCTCGGTGGCGCGACCGGCCGCGGCAACTTTGCCGGCAAGGAAGCGGATGACGTCGGCGGGGTTGGCGCCGAGGTACTGATCGAGAGAGACCAGTTGGGGGGTGATGAGCTGGGTCACTGTTAGTCCTTCTGAAGGGCCGTGATGGTTACGGCGTCGGGAGTTGTTTGGTGGACCGCCGGGACAGTGGAGCCCGGCAGCGAAGCAGCGGCGGCACCGTGTGCCACAGCCTGACGAAGGCAGTCCTGCGCGGTTCCGCCGTTTATGGCGGCCAGCAGATAGCCAGCAAGGGACGAATCGCCGGCACCTACGGTGCTGACGGCTTGGATCGGCGGATGCGTGGCGAGCCACGCGCCGTCGGCGGTTACCAGGACGGCGCCCTTGGAACCGAGTGTTGCGAGTACTGCACCCACACCGCTGCCGACGACGGCGGCCGCGGCCCTGGCGGCAAGGCCGGGGTCCGCTTCCAATTCGTCAGCCGTGTGGACGTCGGTGAAGCCGGCTGCGGCGGCCAGTTCGGCCAGTTCTTCCGCGTTGGGCTTCAGGAGATCGGGCTTGCCGCTGGAGTCGCCGCTGATGGCAGCCGCCAGCGGAGCTCCGGAGGAGTCGATCGCTATGAGGGGGGTGGTGCCGTTCGCGGAACTGTTGTTCGAACGTAGTCGGCGGGCCACAGCGGCGTAGAAGTCCGCAGGAACTCCTGGTGGGAGCGATCCGGCGAGTACCACCCAGCTCGCGCCACGGGAGCGGTCCAGCAGCAGCCCGATCAGGGCTTCCTGCTCGTCCAGGCTCAACTCCGGGCCGGGTTCGTTGATCTTGGTGGTGACGCCGTCCGGTTCGGTGAGCGTCACGTTGCTGCGCAGCGGCTCACTGATGGGGAGCGCGGCGTAGGGGACGCCGTCGTCGAGCAGGCCCGCGAGCACGGGATCGGAATCCCCGCCCGGCAGGACTGCGACAGTGTCCAAGCCCGAGGCGACCAGTGCCCGGGAGACATTGACGCCCTTGCCGCCGGAGTGCTGGTGTACGGCGACCGCGCGCTGTACCTCGCCGCGGGCCAAGGGGGCCGGGAGCTCCACTGTACGATCCAGGCTCGGATTGGCGGTCAGGGTGACGATCATGCGACCACCACATCGACGCCGGCCTCGGCCAAAGCGGCAGAGAGCTCTTCAGAGGGTTCGTGGTCAGTAATCACGGTGTCCACATCTTTCAGGGCAGCGAACTGGACGAGGGTTTCCGCGTCCAGCTTGGAGGAGTCCGCGAGGACGACGACGCGCCTCGCGGACGTGACGAAGGCTGCCTTGACGGCGGCTTCTTCGGGATCAGGGGTGCTGAGCCCGAACGTGGCATGGATTCCATTGGCGCCAACAAATGCGATGTCGGGGCGGAGCCGGGAGGCGGCTTCCACCGTGGACTGCCCCACCGCGGCTTGGGTGAGTCCGCGGACACGGCCACCCAGGATCTGGAGGGCGATGTTCGGGTTACCGGAAAGGCGTCCGGCGATGGGGATGGCGTGGGTGATGACCACCAGTTCTTCGTGAGGGCCATGTCCGTTGGAGGCCGCCGCGTGCTGGGAGGTCCTCTGGTCCAGCAGCCTAGCGAGGGCTTCTGTGGTGGAGCCGGCGTCGATCAGGATGCTGCCGGCCGCGTTTACGGGGATGAGAGAAAGGGCGGCCTCAGCAATGCGAAGCTTTTCCGGCTGGCGCTGGACGGCTCGCTCAACGACGCTTTCCTCGCGTGTGCTGAGGCGGTCGGAGGGGACAGCTCCACCATGCACACGGCGGAGGTTGCCAGCGGATTCGAGGGCCGCGAGGTCTCGGCGGACAGTCTCCGTGGTGATGCTGAATCGGTCCGCAAGGTCCGTGACGCTGACCCGTCCGCGGTCGGCGACGAGCTCGGAGATCAGCTGTTGGCGCTCTTCAGCAAACACATACCCTCCATTGCGTACAAGCTGTAGATACATCAGTGACAGTGATCACATGATGTGGAATTGCTTGACTCTATCTTTGTTCATGTTGGTCTGTCAATAGAAAAACAACACAAACAAAGATTTGGGTGGAGGAGGGTGCGATTGCGGCCGGGTTCCAGCCGGTTCCAGCCGGAACGGGGTGTGGTTGGGGCGGGGCAACTGTGGATTCTGCTGGATCATTCGGGGGAGGACGCCTTACGGGCCGCGGAATGCCGGGGGCGGTGGGCCTGGGCGGCGGAATGATCCAGCAGAATCTCACCGCGAACGCGCACGACGGGGAGGCGGACCAGCTCAGTCCGGCCCGGCGACGGGATGGCCAGCCCAATAGGGGGTGGTCAAGAAGGGGCTGGTCTGCCCTGCCGCCGGACCGGATAGTGCCCTACGGCCACTCGATTTCGAGCCGGCCCGGGTATTCGAGGCGAACGGGGTAATCGATGGGGAGGTTGTCAGGGTCGGGAGGATCGGGCAGGCGGCACTGCGGAGAGGAATCGGCTTGGCTGCGGTGCTTATTCCTCTGGCTGCCGAGCTCGTCGGGCTCTTTCTGGGAGTCGCCGTCGACGCGCTGCGTGGTGCTTTCGAGCTTCATGATGATTCCTTCTGGTAATGCTGCAGGCGCGTCTAAGCCGGTATTTCCAACTCGAACCCGCAACTGCACTTCAAGATCTTGGTAGGAAGGTGGACGTCCCGGGGAGAGCTGCGAGATTGACGCCGGTCGGCCCCCTGTGATTCGAAGCTTCGCAGTACGGTTTCCGTCTCTACGAGGGGTTCGCCGCAGTGGAGATAGTGGTTGCCGAATTCCAGCAGGCTGGAGCCGTCCTGAATCCCCCGACGATTCAGGACGGCTCCAGCCTGCTGGACGGTGGCGCGATGGTTGTAGGAAAACCCGCAGGAGGTGCAGGTGTAGAACACGGCGATCTGCTGGGAAGGCCGCGAAGTGGTTGCTTTGATGGATTCAATGACCAGGTGCCTGTCGGTGCCACAACCGTTACACCACAGAGGATGGACTCCGGGCTGATGCGGCTCGTGGGGTATCGGAGATTCGGAGAGGGTCGACATCGACTAAGCCGAGGCCGATGCCAGGCATTTGCTCACAGGGCAGCACCTTCACATTGAGTGACTTGGCGCCCGGCTGCATGAGCGGAAACAGGCCGAAGGCTCGGCCCTTGTCCGGTGGTCTTTACGGACTGTAGAAAGAATTGTGCACTGCCGGCCCCCGGCGCGCAAGCCCTATGGAGGGTTTGTCCATGTGATGGATGCCGTTTTGGGAGGCTGGTTTTCCTCCCATTCGAGCCCTGCTGCTCCTAAACTAAGCCATGGACGGAATGGACCTGAACGCGTCGGTAGTGGAACAACTCCAGGACTTGGTCATCGACAGCGAAGATGTCAGCGGCTTCCTCGAAGATCTTGCGGTGTTCACGGCGTCCTCAATGTCCGATGCGCGCGGCCAGGATGTCCTGTGCGGCGTGACGTTGAGCCGCCGCCGGCGATCGATGACAGTGGCCGGAAGCAGCCACGAAGCGCGCCTCATTGACGAGGTGCAGCAAGCGTACGGGGATGGGCCGTGCCTGGAAGCGATGCGAGCCGGAAAGGCTGTTCTGGTTTCGGACACGTCCGCCGACTCGAGGTGGCCCGAATACTGCACCACCATCGCGGAGCGCGGACACGGTGCGGTGCTCTGCGTCCCCTTGAATTTGGAGGAGGGCGCGACGGGGGCGATCAACCTGTTCGCCCCGCAGCGCGACACTTTTGATGAGGCGTCTATCCGTAGCTGCGAACAGTTCGCGAGCCAGGCAGAAAAAGCCTTGCGCCTGGCCATTCGGATAGGCGCAACCCAACAACGCGCGGAAGATCTTGAGCAGGCCATGCGTTCACGGACCGCCATCGATCTGGCAACGGGCGTCATTATGGGCCAGAACAGGTGCAGCCAGGAAGAGGCATTCCGGATTTTGACGAAAGCCTCCAATGGCCGGAATCAGAAACTGAGGGATGTTGCCGAATCCCTCCTCCAGTCCCTTTCGAAGGAAACGCCAACCTCGCACTTCGAAGCGTAGGCGCCTCTGCTAGCTGCGCTCCGCGATATTCTTGACGCCCTCCACGAGGCTGTCCCACATGCCCTTTGAATGCGCGGCTTCATCCGGGCTGGCGTTGTTGTCCTGGACCAAAGTCAGCTTGGTCATCCCGCTTTCGGGCTCCAAGGTCCAAATGAGGGTGTGGTAGTTTTCCGGGGCGTCGACCTGGCCTGACAGGGGACTGAAATGGGTGTTTACCAGGCGCCTCCCGGGTTCGAATTCCAGGATGGTGCCCTTGTCTTCGTACTCCTTGCCTTGCCAAACGCCGCGCCAAGCGATGGACCCGCCGACCGTCCAGTCGGTGACAATCTCAGTTCCGAACATGAACTCCTTGATGGCCTGGGGGTCGGTGAGCACTGACCACACCCGATCGGCGCTTGCGTGGATCGTGATGGTTGAACTCGCGATGAATTTGCCCGTCATGTCAGTCTCCTTTTGCTGCCTGCGCCTGCGTCCGGACGCTGGCGCAACAGAGTCTACGCCCGCGACGGGACGGGACGGAGAGACTTCCGACGGCGCGACGGTGGACTTACCGCTGCCGTTGAGCGCGAGCTCGCCGGAACGGTGCCGGCTCGCCCGAGCCTTTCGGCGACCCGGGCGCGTACCGGCGATTTCGACGGCGGCGGCGGGCCGAGCGTTATCGCGACGTCTGGCCCATCAACATAGGCTCTTTCCCATGGAAACAGTCGCCTGGTCCAAACAGGAAAATGAGCGCGCCGGAACGCCACTCCTTGTGATGATGCACGGATACGGCACGGATGAGCAGCGAATGGTGAATCTCTTTCCGCAGCTCCCTTCGGATTTCACCTGTGCTGCGCTCCGCGGGCCCATGGCAATCGGTGACCACTACGGCTGGTTCCTTCTGGACTACTTCTTGGCCAACGACTTCGCGGACGTTATCGCCGCCACGAACAAGGTGTTCGCCTGGATTGACTCGGTCAAGCACAACCACAGCAGCGTGAGCCTTCTGGGCTATTCCCAAGGCATGGCCATGGCCAGCACCCTCCTGCGTCTCCGTCCTCAAGGCTTTAAGGCGACGGTCGGGCTCTCCGGATTCGTCCTGGAAAACGACCTCCTGGCACTCAGTGAATCCTTCGACTCCCCGCCGCCGTTCTTCTGGGGCCGGGACAAGGGTGATCCCGTGATTTTCAGTGAGGCGATCGAGCACACCGAGGAATGGCTGAACAAGAACACGGCCCTCACTGCGCGCACCTACCCCGGCATGGGGCATCGCATCGAGGCCCGGGAAATGGCCGATGTCAGCGCTTTTCTGCGGTTCTACGCCCTTCACTAAAGTGAGGCCTACGTCACAATCGACGGAACTGGAATGCAACTCTTGATTGCCAAAATTGTAAGCGCTTACACTTTTCTTCGGCGGTGCAAGGAAGTGCCGTCAAATCCAGAAGAAGAAAGGGTTGAGGCCGTGTTGAATGGTTAAGGCTCACCGCGTCACTATTCAGGACGTTGCCGTCCTCTCCGGGTTGTCCATCTGCACCGTTTCCCGCGCATTGCGGAACCTGCCGAACGTCTCCGAAAAGGCTCAAGCGAAAGTGAGCGACGCCGCAGCCAAGCTTGGCTATAAGGCATCTTCCGCCGCAGCCAGGTTGGCCGGCGGAAGTACCGGCTCCATCGCCATCATCGCCCCCACGGCTACCGCATGGTTCTTCGCCCAGGCCGTTGAAGCAGCCGAGGAAGTGTTTGGAGACAGCGGTTTCGACACCGTCCTGATCAGCCTGCGCGGCAAGTCGAGCGTCAAGAGGAAGATCTTCGGCGATCTCCTTGGTCTGTCCCAGCGGGTGGACGGCGTCCTGCTCTTGAATGTTGATTTGAGCGAATCCGAGGTTGCGCTCCTGGCAGCATCCGGCCTTGCAGTTGCGAGCGTGGGGATGACTTCCGTACCGTGGGACAACGTAGGGATCGACGACGAACTAGCGGCTTGGCAGGCCACCTCACACCTCCTGGGGCTGGGCCATTGGGATTTGGCGGTGCTTTCCGGCCGCGAAACCCAGGAGAATTCCGTGCTGACGGCCAGTGACAGGCTCAAGGGATTCGGCCGCGCACTGAGAGACCATCACCTGACCGTTCATCCGGGCCCTGGTCATCAACTCGGATTCCACGATCGACGGCGGACGCAAAGCCATGAATGAACTGATTGCCCACCGAAGCCTTCCCACCGCTGTTTTCGCCGACTGCGACGAGGCGGCATTTGGCGCACTGATGGCCATGCGCGAACATGGATTGTCTGCACCGAAGAATGTCTCCGTCATTGGAATCGACGACCACCCCATGAGCTGGTTCCTTGGCCTCAGTACAGTGGCGCAGCCAGTGGCGGACCAGGGTGCCTTCGCCGCCAACCTCTTGGTGGACCGGCTCCAGAACGCTGATGCCCCCAACGAACCCTCCCATCACTTCCTTGACACGAAGCTCATCGAGCGCAAAACCACGCGCCGCCAGCGCTGAACGGATCACTGCACACCATGACTGATACCCGAGCAACCCAGAAGACTGCCTGGACTGGCGCTACCGCGCTCCTTTTCGACCTCGACGGCGTGCTGACGCCCACCGCCGTGGTGCATGAGCAGGCCTGGCAGGAACTGTTCGACGGTTACCTGGCCGGGACGGGCCATCCGGACGGTTACCGGGAGAGCGACTACTTCGACCACATTGACGGCAAGCCGCGCTTCGATGGTGTGCGGGATTTCCTTACGTCCCGCGGGATCACGTTGCCCGAGGGGCCTACTGACGAGGATCCTTCAAAGGCCAGCGTGCAGGGCCTGGGCAACCGCAAGAACCTGATCTTCAATGAGATCGTGGATTCGCGCGGCGTCGAGCCCTACGCGGGCTCGGTCCGCTTCATCCATGCCGCCCTGGAGCTGGGACTCAAGCTCGCCGTCGTATCCTCCTCGCGAAACGCGCCCGCCGTCCTGAAGGCGGCCGGGCTGGATGGCTACTTCCCGGTGGTGGTGGACGGCCAGGTGGCGGCCGCCGTCGGGCTTCCCGGCAAGCCGGACCCGGCCACGTTCCGTTATGCCGCCGAGCTGCTGGACGTCCCCGCCGCGGGCTGCGTCGTCGTCGAGGACGCGGTGTCCGGTGTTCAGGCCGGCAGCGCCGGAAACTTCCGCGCGGTGATCGGGGTGGACCGGGGGGCCGGCCATCAGACCCTGCTCGACGCCGGTGCAACCTTTGTTGTCGACGACCTCGACGATCTTCTCTGACTCACCCGTTTCACCCGAAACAGAAAGAACCAACAGTCCATGGCACTCATCAGCTCCGACCGGCTGCGCTTCCCCTGCGAACCGTGGAAGCTCGTGGAGAGCATCCACGTTCCCGGCGATGCCGGTACGCTCGAAACACTTTTCAGCCTCGGCAACGGCCACCTGGGCATCCGCGGTGCCCATTGGGCCGGCGCGGACAGTGAACTTCCCGGTACGTTCGTTAACGGTTTCCACGAAACATGGGACATCAAGCATGCCGAGAACGCGTATGGCTTCGCCCGCACAGGGCAGAGGATCGTCTATGTTCCGGATGCCAACAACTTCAACGTCGTCATCGACGGCGAGCAGCTGAGCCTTGCCGAGTCCGCGGTGCAGAATTACCGCCGCAGCATCGATTTCGCCACGGGTTTGTACGAATGCGCCGTCACGTGGGAATGCCGTTCAGGCGCCATCGTCACCACGGTGGAGCGACGCGCCGTCGGCGTCGAATCCAGGGGTTCCCTCGGCATCGAGCTAAGCCTCACTGCCGATCGGCTGGTGTCCGCGGACATCACGTCCTTGGTGATCAACCGGCAGGACCAGCCTGTGGAGGACCACTCGGCCCACGACCCCCGCCGTTCCGGCCGCCACGCCGGCCGGGTGTTGCTCCCTCTCCACCTCCAAGGCTCCGACGGGTCCCTGCGCATGGCGTGGGAAACCGCGGAATCCCGGCAGCGCATCGGCATGGCCGTGGACCACTGGATTTCCGCCGAAGGCCAGCCTTTCGAAACCGTGGTGGGGGAGGACGAGTCAACGGTTCGCTACGTCATGGCCGTAAATGAAGGCGAGACGTTCCGCTTGGAGAAGAGCGTCAGCTACGTCGTGAACAGCGCCGATGCAAGCGAATCGGACCCCGGCGAGATCCTGGCGTCCGACGCCGAATTGGGACTCGTGCCGTTCGACGCGCTCCTGACCGAAGGCGCCGCCCACTTCAACGACTACTGGTCTACGGCAGATATCACCATTGGTGGCCAGCCCGAACAGCAGCAGGCCGTGCGCTGGAGCCTGTTCCAGCTCGCCCAAGCGACGGCGCGTGCCGGCGTCGCGGGTATCCCGGCCAAGGGCGTCAGCGGCTCCGGCTATGAGGGCCACTACTTCTGGGACCAGGAAGTGTACCTGCTGCCGTACCTGACGTACACCAACCCGGCAGCCGCCCGCCAGGTCTTGGAATCGCGCCACGCCATGCTTCCCGATGCCCGGATCCGGGCCAAGGAACTGAGCGTGGACGGTGCGCTGTTCCCGTGGCGCACCATCAACGGGCTCGAGGCCAGCGCCTATTACGCGGCCGGCACCGCGCAGTTCCACATTGCCGCCGCGATCTCGTTCGCGGCGAATCGCTACCAGTGGGCCAGCGGCGACCCCGGCTTCCGCGCCGAGGTGGGCGCCGATCTGTTGATCGAGACGGCTCGCATGTGGGCTTCCTGGGCTTCTTTGGCAAGGACGGCCTGTTCCACATCCACGGCGTGACCGGCCCTGATGAATACACGGCCGTGGTCAACGACAACCTCTACACCAACGTCATGGCCCGCTTTAACCTGCGGGCTGCCGCAGCGCTGGAACACCCGGACGTGCCGGACACGGAACGGATGGTGTGGCAACAGGCCGCCGCGCGCATGTCCCTTCCCTACGATCCGGACATGGAGATCTACAGCCAGGACAACGACTTCATGAGCATGGAGGCCCTGGGATTGGTCCCTGCCGCGGTCCAAGTACCCGCTGCTGCTCAACTTCCACCCGCTGGTGATCTACCGGCACCAAGTCCTCAAACAAGCCGATACCGTGCTGGCCATGTTCCTGCAATGGCAGGACTTCACGGCCGAGGAAAAGCAGCGCGCCTTCGACTTCTACGATCCCATCACCACGGGAGACTCCACGCTGTCAGCGTGCGTACAGGGCATCATGGCTGCGGAGGTGGGCTACTCCGACGTCGCGATCAAGCACTTCACCGAGGCCTTGTTCATCGATCTGGACAACACTCACAACAACACCGTGGATGGCGTGCACATCGCGTCCACGGGCGGCATTTGGAGCTCCTTGGTGTGCGGTTTCGCAGGCATGCGCGATCAGGGCCAGGTCCTGCACTTCGACCCGCGCTTGCCGGACGAATGGGACAGCCTGTCCTTCCGCCTCAAGATCCGCGGGCGGCTCTTGTCCGTCGAGCTGCGCGCGGGGTCCATCAGCCTTGCACTGGTGGCGGCTTCGGCGGACACCACGCCGCTGGAGCTCAGCGTCCGTGGCGAGCGGGTCGCCGTCGGCGTCGAGACGGTCACGGTGCCGCTCGACGCTGTGCCGGTCCCCGAGCCGTCGGTCTTCCCGAGCCTCTTCCCGACGGCGGGACTCCCCGTGATCGGTAGCGTGCGGGTTTAGTCCCACCGATTCATAAGGTTCGACGACGGCGGCCGCGTGCCGCCGTCGTCGTCCGCCTGAGGGCTACTTAGGCGCGATGCCCCGCATGGTGTTGTTCCGCTTCTCATGGGTAAGCTCGGCGAGACCTAGGGCTTCCAGCAACGGTGGCATGTACATGCCGAAGCGGCCGCGGTAGCCCTTGCGGAGGCCGTACCAACCGCCCACCGGATTGGCGTCGTCGCGCCCCCAGGCCTCCACCGTGCCCTCGGCTGCGGGCTTGTTCTCGTCGGCAGCCCCGAGCGCAACCCAATCGCCCTGCTCCAGCAGCCACGCATGCAGGTCTTCGATGGCGCGCAACTGGTATTTGAGGGTGGTGGAACCCACCTGGCAAACGATCGCCGGCGGATCACCCGCTTCGTCGCGGTACATCGTGTAGTCGGAGAGAACAGGCGGGGTGGTGAGCTTCCAGGGGTCTTCCTTGGATCCAGCGGCCATTGTGTCGGTGTCCTTTTCTGGCGGCGGTGTCGCGAGGGCATCGCGGTGATGGCTTCACGCTACACAGGAGTGGGGCGGCGCAGGAAGGGCACGCCATTCGCGCAAGGGGACGTCTGCAGCAGCTCAAGGGCCGACCTGGCGACCGGAATGAGATACCTCAGCTTCGATCGACCTTCTGCGGACTCGCTGAAGGAGGTGTTGCTACGACGTGAAACGCCTGCGAGGGTCGAGCGCTTGAAGCTAAAGACGGAACTCAAATTGGTATGCGGGAAACGGTAATACTGGAAAAGGTCTTGAGCCTGCGTGACTCAGCAAAAAACTGACGTGCCCGGCGGCACTGTCTTTCCGACGATCTGTCCGCCGGCTCAAGGTCCGTTTAAAGGGGTGTGGAGCCAGGCGGACATGACTTCATAGCGCCTCTGTGTGTCAAGCGGCGGTTCTTCGGCATGGTGGTGGTCGTGCAGGATGCGCCGGTAGAGGACGTTGGAGAGACGTCTTTTGAGTGCTCTGCGGGCTTCGCGGGGTGTTTTTCCTTCGGCAGTTACGAGGCCGGAGGCACCTTCGTCGGGATCACCGACGGCACCGGCACCACCGTCACCCTGGGCTCGATCACCGCACACGTGACCACACCAAGACTCACAGGCTTGTGAAAAGAGAAATATCCGACGCTTAGGTTCTGTTTCCGTCTGAGTGGCGTGAATTTGTGGGATTTGGTTGCATTCCCAGCTAAGAGCGAGAGGAACTCTTTTTCGATACTGCCGGTAGACCCAAGTTACTGTTGATGCAATATGGGCAGAACGTGGTACGTTCTGCTCGCTGTGAAGGAGATCTGTGCGCCCGACACGGCCTCGCAGTTGGTCTCTACAGTTTTGGGGGTTTGGCATGGATGGTGCAGGGTTCGCGGGGTCTGGACGGGGAACGGGTCGTTCTGCGGCCCTGCTCGTGTTTGCTGCCGTTCTGGGGCTCGCGTTGGCAGCGACGGGTATATCAGTGCCGGCAGCGGCTCACGCAGTAGTTGCGCCTTTCCCGCGGTTTGCAGCATTCGGTGGGTCAGGAGCTCCGGCGGATCCGGGTGCGATGGTGCCGATTGCTCCGACCCGGATGCTTGACACCCGAAGCATGGCCGCAGTTGGCCCGGATTCGACAGTGTCTTTCCAGGTCGGCGGGGTTTCCGGCATCCCCGCATCGGTGTCGGCGGTCACGTTCAACCTCACGGTGGCCAACCCAAGCTCCTTCGGGTTCATCACTGCCTTCCCGTCCGGTACTACCCGTCCGAATGCCTCCAACCTCAACTTCGCGACCGGCCAGACCGTGCCGAACTCCGTGACCGTCCCGGTCGGCGCTGACGGGAAAGTCACGCTCTTCAACCGCTCCTCCGGCACCACCCATTTGATCGCGGACGTCTCCGGCTACTACCTCCCGGGCGGTCCCGCCGTCCCGGGTGCCTTCGCACCCCTGGCTCCGACCCGGATGCTTGACACCCGAAGCATGGCCGCAGTTGGCCCGGATTCGACAGTGTCTTTCCAGGTCGGCGGGGTTTCCGGCATCCCCGCATCGGTGTCGGCGGTCACGTTCAACCTCACGGTGGCCAACCCAAGCTCCTTCGGGTTCATCACTGCCTTCCCGTCCGGTACTACCCGTCCGAATGCCTCCAACCTCAACTTCGCGACCGGCCAGACTGTGCCGAACTCCGTGACCGTCCCGGTCGGCGCTGACGGGAAGGTCACGCTCTTCAACCGCTCCTCCGGCACCACCCATTTGATCGCGGACGTCTCCGGCTACTACCTCCCGGGAAGCCCGGTCGGCTCCATGTGGCCCTGGGGTGGGCCCAACGGCAACTCGTTACCTGCCCGGATGCCGGGCCTGTCGGGAGTCACCGAGCTGACTGGGGTCGACAGCAGTTGGTTCGCCGTGCTGGCAGACGGGACCGTTCGTGCGTGGGGAGACAACAACGCCGGTCGGCTCGGTGACGGCACTGCTACCGACAGCACCACGCCGGTCCAGGTTGCTGGCCTCACTGGAGTCAAATCCGTGATCGCCAACAACGGGGCCGCTTATGCCTTGCTTGCGGACGGCACGGTCCAAGCGTGGGGGAGCAACCTGTATGGGTGGCTCGGCTACAGCACAAACTCAGCCGTTCCGGTCAGGGTCGCGGGTCTCTCCGGTGTCACCGCACTCGCCAACGATGGCGGACAGATAGATGGCGGCGCACTCTTTGCCTTGCTTAACGACGGGACAGTTCGCGCTTGGGGAAGGAACGGCTTCGGTCAGTTGGGTATCGGCACCACCGTCGACAGTTACACCCCCGTCCCGGTTCCTGGCCTCACTGACGTCACGAAACTCGTCTCAAGTAGCACCGCCACCTACGCGCTGCTTGCCGATGGCACGGTCCGCGCATGGGGCCAGAACTCTGCTGGGCAGCTCGGCAACGGCACTACCATCAACAGCAACATCCCCGTCCAAGTCACCGGCCTTACCGGGGTCAAAACCCTCACTGCACACGGCGGCAGCGTCTACGCGCTACTCACCGATGGGACGGTCCGCGCGTGGGGATACAACTTCTGGGGGCGGTTAGGCATTGGCACCACCACCAATAGCAGTACTCCCGCCGAGGTCACCGGCCTCACCGGAGTCGCCTCAGTCATAAGCGACTCGGGCACCACATTTGCGCTACTCACTGACGGCACGGTCCGCGCGTGGGGAGACGGCCAGGTCGGACAGTTCGGCAATGGGACAGCCACCATCAGCAGCACTCCCGTGCACATCGAGGGCCTCACTGGCGTCCAATCCGTGGCTGCCGCCAACGGTGCAGCCTACGCCCTACTAGCCGATGGAACAGTCCGCGCCTGGGAGCGAACCTCGACGGACAATTGGGCAACGGCGTCACCAGCTTATACAGCCTGTATCCCGTGCAGATCCCTGGCCTGATCGGGATCAGAAGCTTTCAGATAAATACACCAGGCTGATCGTTGCTGCCGGGCGTACCTATACGATCGTTGACGAGCCACTATTGGAGCGTCTTCCGGATCCGCGGAATCACGGGTGGCCTTTTGTAATGCTTGACGTGTATCCGCCTACGTAACGGGTTGCCCCGGTGGTGATACGTTTTGGGCATGCGAATCGGATACGGCAGGGTGTCCACGCAGGAACAGCATCCCGAGGCCCAGCATGATGCGCTGGCCGCTGCGGGCTGTAAATAGAGATTCATCGACACCGCTTCAGGAAAACTGGCCCGCAGACCCGAGCTCGACAAAGCCCTGCTCTCCCGCGAACCGGGCCGGCGACCAGATCGTCGTCACGAAGAGGGTCTGTGCGGCTCGGAGAGGGCTTCACCGGTCAGATCCTCAACTAGCCCTGCGAAACCCGCGTCAACAGAAAATCCTCAATGGCGTCAGCCGCAGCGGGTGCTCCTCCGGAACCGCGGACGCGTGTGCTCATGGCTTCGAGGTTGCCCCGGAGCAGCTGATCGCCGCTGACGTTGACAACCGTTTCCCGGATCAGCTCCGGTGAGAGGCCTTCGGCGGGCAAGCGGCGTCCTAGCCCCAGGTCCTCCACCCGGCGCGCGTTGGCTTGCTGCTCGGGCTGCAGCGGGAAGGCCACCAACGGCACCGCGAAATACAGTGCCTCCATGGTCGAATTCATCCCGGTATGGGAGAGAAATGCGCTGGCATGCCGGAGGACCTCCAGCTGCGGAAAGAAGGGACGCACCTCAACGTTGTCCGGAATGTCCCCCAATTCGGAGGCCTCCACGCGCTCTCCGATTGCCATGGCAACCTGCCAGGGGCTGTCGATAAAGGCTTCCAAGCACATACGGAAGAAATCCGGCCGGTCATTCAACGGGGTGGTGCCCAAAGAGATGAACAACAGCGGCATGTCCCTCATCCGGGGCCGCCAACCGTCCTCGTTCCCCCGCACCCCGAGGCATGGGCCAACGAAATGGAATCTGCCATCGAAGGTCTCTCCCGAGGGCTGGAATTCCCTAGGGATGAAGGAGATGTTCAATGACGCCGGGGGACCTCCCATGAATTGCAGATGACCCACGCCCTGTTCGGTGGTGAAGTCATTGATGAGCTGCCCGACCTGTTTCCACGCTTCGAGCATGCCTGCTGGCGGCGGCCCCGGCATCAGATCCTGCATCGAAAAATGTTCGTTGGTGGCGTAGCTCGGGAGCAACGCAATGTCTGGCAAAGCTAGCTTCGCGGCAGCCATCTTGCCGGAGAGGGTCATGGCGTCGTAACACACACCGTCGGGCGGGTCCGCTGTCAAGCGGCCCAGGAGCGCCGGGAATTCTGCCCGGGTGCCCTCGAGAATCCGCTCAAGCAGTCCTGACATCATTCCGGGCTCCATCCCGGCAAACATCCCGGACATCGGTGACGGGCCGTCATCAGCTGCAACCGTGCGCCAGGGAAGATGAGTGGTTAGGTCCTCTCCACTGGGGAAGAATATTGCACCGGAAGATTCAACTGCCTTCCCGTACTTCGCCGAGGTGGCATAAGTGATCCGGTGGCCCCGGCGGACCAGCTCGGCGACCACCGGCAACGTAGGATTTACATGGCCAGCGGCCGGCAAACAGATGATCGCAACATGCATGACCGCCACTCCTTCATTGGGTAGGACGAACTGATTGCAGGCATGCCGCAAAATCGATCGGTTGCACCGTAAGTGCCGTTTGATTCATGCGGAAAGATCCGTGCCATGGACGCTGCGACGGCGCGATTTCAGCCCGGTCTCGAGCTTGGTCCGGACCTCCCGCTTCACCCGGGCGGCAAGCTCGGTCTCGTGCATCTCGAGGAAGGACCGGACGGCGCGCGGATCCCACGGCACCAAGGACCGCAACGCCCAACTGACTGCCTTGACTACGGTGTCGTCGCGATCGTTGATCAAGATCCCGACGACGGCGAGCGTCCGTTGCGTATCACCGGTTCCCCACCGCGATCTGGTGTTGAGGACCGTGGTGGAGACTAGCGCGATTCGACGCCACCAGTGGTCCGGGCTCCGTGCCCAGTGGTCGACGTCGGCATCCGAGATGAGCCCTTCGCGCCACGCAGGCCCCACCAGGATGGTCGCGAAAGCGTCGGCCTGCCCCCAGGAAGTGATGCCACTCCCTAGCTCTTCCAAGCGTGCCGGTGTGAGCGCTGCAAAAGCTTCGCGGTGGGCATTGATGAATTCCCAGCCCTCCCAGTCAAAGCCGGCTCCGGTCAGCCCTTCGGCGAGACTGAAAACCACCGATGCTTCCATCGCGGCGATTTCCGAGGAGACCGCGCGGCGGACGGCGCGAAAACTGGCGGCGTCGTGCTTTTCCACGGCGCGAAATTCACCGAGGACACGCGCTAGCAATTGCCCGGGTTCGGTATCCCCCGGAGAAAGAAGTAACCGGCGCGAGGCCACTTTTCACGCCTAGGTCTAGGCAAGCTCAATGCTGCTATTCGGGGGCGTCGTCTGTATCTGGCCCTTCCGCGGGTTCCTGGCTGTGCAGCCCGGTCTCGTGGAACACCCAGCCTTCAGTTTCCCCTTCTGCAGGGGCGTCGCTGTGGTGGCGGACGTCGTTGGGCTCGACTGGCTTCTTCATTCCGGATACTTCCTGTCCTTCGTCGGACTGTTCCCGCGAACGCCTTAAAGTCTACGCCGGGGAGGGGGCATGTGGCCTAGGCTTGGCCAAGGAACTACCCAACGAATCCAACGGCTGAATGCAGAGGTGAAGAATGGCAAAGCGACCCAACCCGGCAGTAAGGATTGCGCAGGAAACGGCCCACAACGCTATGTTCGACGCCAGTGGCAAACCCAAGCCCGGTGTTCACAATGTGCTGCTCCGGGCCGTCGAGGTCCAGCGTCCCCTTGTCTTGGCGAACCTGCGCCGCCTGCAGCGAAAACATCCGCGGGCCACGGCGGCGCAGCTGGCCGCCAAACTGGAGCGGGACTACCTCGCAGCAGTTACCGGTGGAGGTGCCGCGGTCGGGGCCACCGCCGTCGTGCCCGGTATCGGCACTGCAGCCTCGCTTGGCCTTTCCGCGGTTGCCACGATCGGGTTCCTCGAAGGGACCGCCCTATACGCCGCTTCCCTGGCCGAACTTCACGGCATCCGCCTGACCGATCCGGACCGTGCCCGAACCATGGTCATGGCCATCATGCTCGGCGAGGAAGGCACCGCCCTGCTGGGCGCGCTGAGTGGACATTCGCTCGGCAATGGCAGAGGCGTCACGCAGGCCTGGGGAAGACCCTCACCAACAAGCTGCCTGGTGGAGGGTTCGGGGTCATTCGCGATGCCATCCAGCGCGCCTTCCTCAAGCGGCTCCTCCAGCGCCAAGGCGCAGCCTTCCTCGGCCGTGCACTGCCTTTCGGCGTGGGGGCCGTGGTGGGCGGGGTGGGAAACCGCATCATGGGGCGTGCCGTAGCGGCCTCGGCGAGAGAAGCATTCGGTCCAATGCCGGACACCATCCCGGGCGAGCTCATTCCAGCCGCCCGCAAGAACGCCCTGGAAGGCGGAAATAGTGGATCTGAACGCTGATTCGGGGGAGTCGTTCGGCTCCTGGACTATGGGGAACGATGCCTCGATGTTCCGGATTGTCAGCAGTGCCAACGTCGCGTGCGGCTTCCATGCAGGGGACCCCGTGACCATGCTGGACAGTTGCCGTGCCGCCTTCGAGCTCGACGTCCGGGTCGGCGCACACGTGGGCTACCGGGACCTGCACGGCTTCGGGCGCCGCTCGATGGACATGTCCTTCGATGAGCTCTTCGGCGATGTCCTCTACCAGCTCGGTGCGCTGGACGGCATGGCCCACGCGGTGGGCGCCTCCGTGGACTACGTGAAACCCCATGGTGCCCTGTACAACAGGATCGTCCACGACGAGGAGCAGGCCGAGGCCGTGGTTGCCGCCATTCACGCCTACGATCCCGGGCTTCCCGTCCTTGGACTGCCGGGATCTGCGTTGCTGCGGCTCGCCGAAGAGTCCGGGCATCCGGTGTTTCGTGAGGCTTTCGTGGACCGCGCCTATCTGCGGGATGGCACGCTGGTGCCGCGCTCGCAGGAGGGCGCAGTGGTGCACGACGCCGCCGCCGTAGTTGAGCGGGCTGTGCGCTTTGCCGTGAGCGGCGAGGTTGTGGCGGTGGACGGCACGGTAGTGAGCGTGAAGCCCGACTCGCTGTGCATCCACGGCGATACCCCTGGTGCCGTGGAACTGGCGGCGGCGGTGCGCGCCGGGCTTGAGGAAGCTGGTGTGGAGATTGAATCCTTCGCCTGAGGTTCTTGGATTGCCCGACGGCGGCTCGGCCTCGCTCGGCGACGGCGGGGTAGTGCGCGACGGCGGGCGGGTTGTGTTGCCCTGTGGTGACAGCGCTTTCCTTTTGGAACTGCCGGACCTCGCTGCCGTGGTGGCTTACTACCGCGGGCTCACCGGGTCCGGCGCGTCGGCGAGCCCATCCGTGCCGGAAGGGGTCGTCGACGTCGTGCCCGCCGCGCGAACCGTCTTGGTCACCTTCGACCCCGAATTCATCAACCCGGCCGAAGTCCGGGACTGGCTGGAGGCAGCCGAGCCGGCGTCCGCCGTCGTCGGTTCGGGGCGTGAGGTGACAATCGAAGTCTCGTACGGTGGTCCGGACCTTACCGAAACCGCCCAATACCTGGGCTTGGATGAGGCCGAGGTGGTCAAGCTTCACACGTCGTCAGAGTGGACGGCCGCGTTTTCCGGCTTTTCGCCCGGCTTCGCTTACCTGGTGACCACGCATGAGCGGTTGCGGGTTCCCCGCCGCAACACTCCCCGCACCGCCGTCCCGGCCGGCGCTGTTGGCCTGGGCGGCGAGTTCAGCGGGGTCTACCCGCGAGCCTCGCCGGGCGGTTGGCAGCTGATCGGAACCACGACGGCGGCACTTTGGGATGCGTCGAAAGCCGACCCCGCGCTGATCCGGCCGGGTGACCTGGTGCGGTTCGTGAAGGCCTGATGGGGATTGTGGTGGTGAACCCGGGTCCGCTCACCTTGGTGGAAGACCTCGGCAGGCAGGGCTGGGCATCGTTGGGCCTGAGCCCTTCCGGTGCCCTGGATCGGCAGTCCCTTCGCCTTGCCAATCTGCTGGCGGGGAACCCTGCCAATGTGCCCGGGCTGGAAATCCTGCTGGGCGGCCTTCGCCTGCGGTTCGTGACGGCGTCCACCATCGCGGTGGCGGGCGCGGAGGGAATCGTGACACTGAATGGTGCCGAAATTCCGCTCAACGATTCGGTCCGCGTGGCTCCGGGTGGAGTGCTGGATTTCGGCGCTCCGCTGTTTGGACTGCGGTATTACCTGGGGGTGCAGGGCGGCATCGATGCGCCCAAGCTCCTCGGCTCGAGCAGTACGGACATGCTCTCCGGCGAAGGCCCTGCGCCCTTGAAATCGGGCGATCAATTGGAGGTAGGCCGAGTCTCCGGGGGCAATGGTTCGGGGGCTGCACCCGGTGTTGGCCCGGGGCCCGGGACCAACGCGCGTGCGCTTCCCGCCGTTCGCCGTGCCCCTGATCCTGGGCGCGTTATCACGGCCCGCGTGGACCGCGGCCCCCGTGCAGACTGGTTCGATGTCGACTTCCTGGCGCCGCCTTGTCAGCCAGGAATGGACCCTCTCGCCTGATTCCAACAGGATCGGTGCCCGACTGGTGGGCCGCCCGCTGACCCAGACCCGGCTCGAGGAACTACCCAGCGAAGGCATGGTGCTCGGCGCGCTGCAAGTGCCGCCGTCGGGCCTTCCCACAGTTTTCCTGGCTGATCATCCGGTGACCGGCGGGTATCCCGTGATCGCGGTGGTGCGTCGCACGGATCTGGATTTGCTGGGCCAAGCCCGCCCCGGCCAGCGGATCCGTTTCCTGGGCTGAGGACCGGCTTCGACCTCAGCCGAACACCAGGTGTGCCATAGTGAAGATCGCCAGCCCGGCCAGGGATCCCACCACGGTGCCGTTGATGCGGATGTATTGCAGGTCCTTGCCCACCTGGAGCTCGATCTTTTGCGACGTTTCCTGGGCATCCCAGCGTGCCACGGTGTCCGTGATGACCCCGGCGATGTCCGAGCGGTAGGTGTTCACGAGGTAGCCGGCGGCATCTCCGATCCAGGCATTGACCTTGCCCGCCAGTTCGTCGTCGCTGACTAGCCGGGAACCGAAGTCCCGCACGGCGCTCTTGAAACGCTGAGTCAATTCGCTGTCAGGATCGTCGACGGCGGTGAGCAGCGCGTTCTTAATGGTGCCCCACGTGCGGGAGGCGAGTTCCTGGACTTCGGGGTCGCCAAGGACCTGAGACTTGATGCCTTCGGCCCGGGCTATCATCGCGGGATCGTGCTGAAGATCCTGGGCGAGATCGTTGAGATAGGTGTCGATCGATTGGCGAACTTGATGGTCCGGATCCTGCTGCACCGCTCGAATGAACTTGGAGATTTCGTTGTAGACCCTGCCGCCCACGATGTCATCCACGAAGGACGGAACCCAGAGGGGAGAACGGTCGGACACGAGCCGGTTCACCGTGGATTGGTTCGCTTCCACCCAGTCTGCCGCGCGGTCAACCAGCATATCCACGAGCTTGTGGTGATGGCCATCGGCGAAGATCCGCTCGGCCATCCGTCCCACGGGCGGTCCCCACGGCGGAGTGAGTAGGTGCTTGCGGACCATGCCCTCGATCACTGCCTGGACATCGTCGTCGTTCAGTACGGTGAAGGCGCCGCGGATCAGCGCCGACCCTTCCTTGGCGACGCGCTCAGCACCTCCGGGAGATGCGATCCATGTGCCGGCCTTCCGCGCGATATCCATGCTCGCAAGTTTCTCCTGCACCACCTGCTCGGACAGGAAATTGGTCTCCACGAACTCTCCGAGCGAGGCGCCGATCTGGTCCTTGCGCCGCGGAATGATCGCCGTGTGCGGGATTTTCAGGCCCATCGGGTACTTGAACAGCGCGGTCACGGCGAACCAGTCTGCCAGCGCTCCCACCATGCCACCCTCGGCAGCGGCCCGCACATATTCCAGCCACGGATACTGCTTCTGCAGGGCGAAAGCCGCGGTGAAAACCACGGCCATGACAATCAAGAGCGCCAGGGCCACCGACTTCATCCGACGCAGGGCAGCCGCCTTTTCAGCGTCACCGTTCCGTTGCCCGACGCCGGGGGCAGCGGTTGACGCGTCGCCGGCGCCAGTGCGCCGGGGAGCCTCCTGAGGGAGGGCACTGTCAGTGGCCGGGATTTGTTCAGAATTCACCTGCATGTGCCCAGCGTAGCCCCGCTGCTGCCTTGGGCGTGGGCTACCGTGTCCCCATGACGATTGACAAGCCCGATCACCCAGACCAGGACACAGAGGAAAACCCGCGGCCCATGGTTTACGCCCACCGCGGAGCCAGCGCGGCGTTCGCAGAGCACACGCGTGCCGCGTATCTGAAGGCAATCGTCGACGGCGCCGACGGCGTCGAGTGCGACGTCCACCTCACCCGGGACCAGCACGTCATCCTGCTTCACGACCCAAATTTGGACCGTACATCGGACGGAACCGGACCGGTGGCCGAGAAGACGCTCGAAGAGCTGCGGCACTTGGATTTCTCTTCGTGGAAAGGCGCCCGGATTCCGGAGCAGTACGGCGCAAAATCCGAGCAGTTCCTGACACTCCCGGAATTGTTGGAGATCCTGCGCGGCGCTGGCAGGGACATCGGCCTGGCCATTGAGCTCAAGCACCCCAGCCCCTACCAGCTCAAGCTCGAAGACCGGGTCTTGGAGATTCTGGGCGGCGAAGGCTGGAATGCGGAGACTTCCATGCTGGACAACATCCGGGTTTCCTTCATGAGCTTCAGCCCGGATTCTGTCAAACACCTGCTTGAGTTTGTTCCCGCCGAGCATATCTGCCAGTTGGTGGACGACGTCTCGGTTGAGGAAGTCCGCGACGAACTTGGCTTGGGCGTCATCACCGGGGGAGCCGTGGCGAATGTGATGAAGGCGGCCCAACAAGAGGGTGAACGTATCCTGGACGACTGCGAGGTTGGACTCGCCGGCCCGGGCATCGACTATGTACGAAAGCACGCCCGCACCGTTCAACGATGGTTGGAATCAGGCCGTCGCTTCCGGGTGTGGACCGTCGACTCAGAGAACGATGTTGCCCTGTGCCAAGGCCTGGGCATCCACGAGATCACCACCAACAAGCCCGCGCAGGTGCTCGCACAGCTCTAGCACGGCTGTGACTTGAGAGCATCTGTTCTTGAACGCCGCTATGGCTCCATTGCGGCCAGACTCGACCGCCGGCAGACCCCATTGCCTCATGTCCTGTGATGGTGGTTTTGTCGGGGCTTTTGGTGGGGATCGATGTGCGGTGGTGGTGTGAACCATGGCACGCCGGATTTGAGATGGATTCTCCATTTTTCTTTGTGGATGAGGTGGTGATGGTGGGTGCAAAGCAGGACGCCGTTGTCGGTGCTGGTGGATCCGCCCTGAGACCAGTAGGTGATGTGGTGGGCTTCGCACCAGGCCGCGGGAATGGTGCAGTTGGGGAAGGCGCATCCTTGGTCCCGGGCAGCGAGGGCCTTGCGGATGTGCGGCGGGAAGATGCGTGAAGCGCGGCCGATGTCGAGAATGCGGCCGTTGCTGCCGAGGAGGACCGGGATGATGTCGGCGTCGCAGGCGATCTTGCGGATGGTGCCTGGCGTGGCGGGGCCGGCGAAGGTGAAGGTTCCGCTGCTGGCGGGGTCAGATCGCGTGGCCTTGTAGCGCGGGCCTTGGGCGGCACTGGTTTCGAGTCGGTTAAGCAGGTCCTGATAGCTGATGGTGACCATGACCTGGGGCCGGAGTCCGCCGGTGGCCGGCAGGGTGGCTGTCGCGAGAGCCGTTTTGCAAGCGCCGACGAGGCCGTCGAGGAGCCGCTGGGCTCGGGTTCGACGGTCCAGGTTGTCTTTTTCATTCACGGAGCCCGGCACCGCTGCAGCGACCATGATGGCGCGGGGGTTGGTGGCGACGTTCATGACGGTGACCAAGTGTTCGTATTGGTCTGTTGTGGCGAAGATCTCAAGGTGGTGGAGGCCTCGCCGGGTGCGGCGGAGGAAAGCGCCCTGGCGGTGGCCGAGTTCTTCTTCACTGGGCTCCGTGCCGTCCTGGTCCACGGCGTCGACCCAGCGGTGTGCGATGCGGCTAAGAAAATCGTGATCGTTGTTGATGGCGGTTTCGGTGAGGCTGTGCTCGATCCGGGCGAGGGTAGCGGGGTCCGAGACATGTCGCACGCGGTCCAGAGCCATGGCGATGATGGTTCCAGCGCGTGAGGCGATGGTTCCGGTGGCCAAGGCAGCAGCGGTTTCTTCGCGTTCGGCGGGCATCGATTGACCTGGCAGGCCGATGCGGGGAAGCACGGCCGCGGCCAGGGCGAGCCGACGGCGCGCTTCGCCGACGCTGATCCGCAGCCGGGTCCGGAGATATTCGGCGGTGTTCCTGCAGCCGTCATCGGCTGGCGACTGGATGATGGAAGTTGCCAGGACAGGCCCGGAAGCGTGGGCAGCCGCAGCGCCTCTGTCACCGTTGCCGACGGTTGCTTGAGCGTCAGTGGGGGTACCTTCGGACAAGCCAGCTGCGGAACTATCGGTGCCCCAGCCTGTGGTCCATCCGGCCGCCCTGTTGGCTGGTCCAGCAGCGTTGATAGCCTCGGTCCGGGTCCGGTCCACTGCGGCGGCAGCGAGGAGTTGAAGGTATTCGACACGACGGGAAAGCTCTTCGGCTAGGCCAGCGAAATCGGCCGCCTCGACGAAACTCGATGTACCGAGCTCATCCGGCGCGGACCCAATGGCTGCGTCCAACACGGCCAAGCACCGCTGCATGCCTCCGCCGGCGGCACCGCCGTCGTACGCGTATTTTGTGGGGGAACCGCCGGCGCCTATGGGTGAAACACTGCGAAGCCTCCGGTTCTGCGACGGGGCAGAAACGCTGGAGCCGCGCGCATGAGAGACGGCTGCTGTATCCGCTTCATCTCGCCACTTGGCTTCCATGGGAAAACTCTGTCAGAGGGGTCTGACTTTATAACTCGCGGCCCCTGCACGTCCCAAAAAACCTCGGTTACACCACCGTGTTGCTCAGGGTCCCGATACCGCCAAGCGTGATGTCCACCCGGTCGCCGGGGTTCACAGCTACGAAGGTGTTCGGAGCACCCGTCATGATGATGTCTCCGGGCTCCAATGTCAGCCATTCTGTGACGTAGACAAGGCAGTCCGTGATCGACGACGGCAAGTTGAAGGAACCGGAACGGGCCTTGACTTCGCCGTTGACCGCCACCTCGGTGCTGACGTTGTCCGGGTCCTCGATGTCTGTTTCGATCCACGGCCCCAGTGGCGTGTAGTTGGTGCCGGACTTGCCTTGGAACAGCTTTTCGTCGATCCGGTTCTGGTCCACGTTGGTGACGTCGTTGACCACGGTGTAGCCCAGGACATGGCTCAGCGCGTTTTCGGCCGTGAGTTTCTCCGACCGCTTCCCAATGACTGCGGCCAGTTCGCCTTCCACGTTGACGGTGCCGACGCTGCGCACGGCCACGATGTGGTCGCCGGGACCCGCGATGCTGTGGACGGACTTGTGCCAGGCCTGGATGGGCAGGACGTGGTTGTTGTTGCTCAGGTTGTGCCCAATGCCCAGAACCACCGAGGGGCGGACGGGGGCGAGGAGCACGGCGTCGTCGGGAGCGCTGGATTCGCCGGTGAACACGAGGGTTTCAGCAAAAGGATCCTCGACGTGGTCCCAGTTCCCCTTGCGCAAGACTGCATGCTTGGGGCCGGAGGGGGTCTGTAGTCGGGCGATGCGCATGGAACTCCTCGTTGAATGTCGGCCGGCCCATTTGCCCGGTCGATCGTCCTGCTTGGCAGCCAAAGCCGATTGGTAGACCAATATCGGGCGCTCGCCACATACAGAAAATAACATCATGCTGAACTGAGTTCAATATTCTGAACAGATGTGAAGCTGTTGGCGCTCCGCAAGGCAGCATCCGGTTACCGCGCCGGTCGGGGCTGTGGTTGCATGAATACATGCCTTTTTCATGGTCCGCCCGGACAGCCCAGACAATCTCCGCGGCGGCCCTGAGCGCACTGCTGCTCTTCAGCGCCAAGAAACACTTTGAACAGCCGAAATTCTTCTCTCCAGTTGTCCCCGACTATCTGTGCCGCAAGGACCGCGCGCCTCAAAACACCGGAATCCAAAACGCCGAATCCCAGGAAAAAGCACCCCGGCGGAATGGCGCCTTGGCTGTCATGTCCCGTGAGGAATGGATCGCGGTGAGCGGACTACTCGAGGGGGCTGCCGGCGTCGGGCTCCTCTTTCCTGCCACGCGCAAGGCCGCAGCCCGTGGCACCACACTGATGTTCACGGCATTCCTGGCTGGCCACGTGGACGCGCTCCGCCGAGCCTTTTCTCCCGGCGGAACCGCCTCCCAGCGGCGGATTCACACGCTGCGTCTGCCCCTGCAGATTCCGCTGATCCTATGGGCATGGAGCCTCAGCGGGGTAAGACGCGGCGTATGAAGTTCCTTGATTCTCCGGCCGTGAGGGTCGGCCTCTCCATAAGTATTGCAACCGGGCTCTACGGCATCTCGTTCGGGGCGCTGGCCTCGGCCTCCGGATTCAATTTTTGGCAGACCATGGCGTTCAGCCTGCTCATGTTCAGCGGCGGATCGCAATTCGCGTTCATTGGCGTGGTGGCCGGTGGCGGCTCAGGAATCGCCGCCATGACCGCAGCCGCGCTGCTGGGCCTGCGCAATGGCATTTACGGGATGCAGATGAACGCCTTGTTGCGCCCTAAAAGCTGGCTTAAATATCCACAAGCCCACATCACCATCGACGAATCCACCGCCACAGCCTCGGGCCAAAGCGATCCGGACGAACAGCGCCGTGGATTCTGGACCGCTGGCCTCGGCATCTTCGTACTGTGGAACATTTTCACGGCCGTCGGCGCCCTGGCGGGCGATGCGTTGGGCGATCCCAAACAATGGGGACTCGACGGCGCGGCTGTCGCGGCGTTCCTGGGGTTGCTGTGGCCGCGGCTCAAGGGCCGTGAGCCCTGGGCGATTGCCGCTGCTGCCGCCCTGGCGACGATCGTGGCCGTCCCGTTCGTACCGGCGGGCGTGCCCATTTTGGTTGCTGCCGTCGTGGCTGGAGCTATCGGTTGGTTCAGCCACGGACGGAGCGACGAAGGCTTGGAGCCCGACGTCGACCCCTACCCGCACGGTCATTCAACCGCGGACCCTGCCAGCCGCGAAAGGAGCGCCGAATGAACCTCTGGCTCTGGATCCTGATCGCCTGCGGGTTGGCGTACCTCACCAAACTCTCGGGCTATTTTGTGCCTGCGAAGCTTTTGCGGAGTCCCAGGATGATGCGGGTTGCCGGCACCATGACCATCGGTCTCCTCACGTCCCTGACCGTGGTGAACGCGGTAGCTTCCGGACAGTCCCTCGCCTTCGATGCCCGGCTCGGCGCCCTGGCCGCGGGCGCCATCGCGTTATGGCTCCGTGCGCCGTTCCTGGTGGTAGTCATCGTCGGATCGGCTGCAGCCGCCTGCCTGCGATTGCTCGGCTGGCAGTGAACCACCACCCGCGGTTCCGCCCGTCGCCGCGGCGCGCTACGCCGTCGTGCGTTGGTTACTAGAAGGACATTCCGGGGATGGGAGTTTGCTGCGGCAACGGGCGCGACGGACGCTCGGTGCGGATGGCATCCTCGAGCAACGCAACGGGCCGTTCCCACGCGCGGGATCCCGGCTCCATGGTGTCCACTGCGCCAATAAGCATTGCGACGAGGCGCACCATGTCCTCGATCGAAATATCCCGGCGCAGCGATCCCTGGCCTTGTCCGCGGGCCAGCAGTTCAGCCATGGAATCGATCAAGCTGCCGGTGATGCCCACCAGGAGTCCGCGGCGCCCGGCGACGGCGCCAAGCAGGTTCGCGTCTTCGCTGGCAACCTGCACCACGGCATCGATCACACTGATAAGCCCGACGGCGGCGTCCATGCCAGCGAGGGCTTCTTCGATCACGGGGTCCACATGCAGCCTGAGTTGCCGCGACAGCGCAGCTAGGACGAGTTGTTCTTTGTCGGCGAAGTTACGGAACAGGGTGGCTGGGCCAACACCTGCGGTGGCAGCGATCGTCTGCAGCGGAACCTCGGAGCCCAGCTCACGGAAGCACTGGCGCGCGGCGGTGATGATTTTGTCTACGTTGCGCGCAGCATCAGCTCTGAGTGGCTTGCGTTCTAAGGGCCGGTCCATGCTGCTCACAGTAGCAATGGAGGGGCTCCCATCACGTTTGTGACATCTTGCCCGTGAAAGACTGGATTCATGTTGCTTGCTTTCTCAGTTGCCCCGTCCGGCCAGCCCGCTGCTGGCGCCGTATCTACTGACGGCTCAGTGCACGACGCCGTTGCCGACGCCGTGAAGATCGTCCGCGAATCGGGACTGCCGAACCAGACGGACTCGATGTTCACCACCATCGAAGGCGAATGGGACGAGGTGTTCGACGTCGTCAAACGCGCCACCGAAGCCGTGGGCAAGTACGGAAACCGGGTTTCACTGGTGATCAAGGCCGATATCCGCCCCGGATACACGGGAGAGCTCACGGGCAAGGTGGAGCGGCTGGAAAGCGCGATCGCCAAGGGCGAATAGCCGGGCCTTTTCCCGGTCCTTCCCTCTGCCGGTGCCCAATGCCAGACTGGGGCCATGGTTGAACACAAGGCACAGCCCGGCTGGGTGGCCGTCGAGGAATACTTGTCCACCGCCGTCGTGCTTCCCGACGCTGCGCTCCAGCACGCGGTGCAATCCGCCGTCGACGCCGGGATGCCGCCTATCGAAGTGGCGCCCAACGCCGGCAAGCTGCTCAAGATGTTGGTGCAGATGAGCGGCGCGCGGCGGGTGCTGGAAATCGGAACCCTGGCTGGGTTCAGCGCGATTTGGATGGCCGAGGGACTGCCCGACGACGGCCGCCTCATCACCTGCGAATATCTTCCGGAACACGCCAAGGTGGCTCGCGCCAACGTGGATATGGCCGGAATCGGCCACAAAGTGGACATTCGAATCGGGCCGGCCTTGGCGACGCTTGCTGCGCTGGCCGAAGATCCTGCACAAGAGCAGCCGTTCGACTTCGTCTTCATTGATGCGGACAAGGAGAACGATTCCAATTACCTGAACTGGGCCATTCGGCTCGGGCGGCCGGGAACAGTGATTGTGATGGACAACGTCATTTGGGAGGGCGCCATCCTGGATACTTCCATGGACGAGGTGAACGCTCCGGGCATCGTGGGTGCCTTGGAGATGATGGGCAAGGACCCGCGCATCGACGCAACGGCCATCCAAACCGTTGGTTCCAAAGGCTGGGACGGCTTCGCGATTGCCCGGGTGGTGTGACGCTAACTCACAGAACTCACAGCGACTCACAAATTCACCTGGTAATCAAAAATCCCTTATAAACCGCGCAGATCCTCGCTTGAGACACATAGAACCCAAATCGGTTCACCTGCTCGGGTAGAGTCGCATCAGGTCAAACTCACAAGATACACAGCGACTCACAGGAGACCCGATGGAGAATCCCTTCCGCCCTTCGGCCGGTGCTACTCCGCCGCACATTCTTGGCCGCACTGGGGTATTGGACGAATTCGAGTACGGACTGCGCCTGGGTTGCGAGGACTTGCTGAAGAACTAGGAGAAGGTCCACAGTCCCGGCGCATCACCGCCATTGCCGCCGTGGGATTCGGCATCACCACCCAGCTTCCCCCGGAACGGCAGGTCGCATGGAGGACGCTCGGAGAGGACCTGCTGAGACTCCTGGCCGAGCGCGGTTCCGGGCTTGTGATTACTGTCGACGAGATCCATGGGCAACGACCCGCGCATCGACGCAACGGCCATCCAGACCGTTGGTTCCAAAGGCTGGGACGGCTTCGCGATTGCCCGGGTGGTGTGACGCTAGGCTGGGCCCATGGAATTCACCCTTCGTCCCGCAACGGTGGACGACGTTGATCCCTTGACCCGTATGCACTTGGCTGCGTGGCGTGAAAGCTACGGGCATCTTTTGCCGCCCTCGTTCTTTGCCGAGCACGAGGCCACCATTGACGCCCGGATCGAGAGGCATAGGGCAGCGGTCTCGGCAGGCTCATACAATCCGATGCTCGCCCAAGACGCTGAAGGCGCGCTGGTGGGCATCGCCTGCGCCGGTCAGGCCCGGGAAGACGACCGGCCATGTGAGCTGGAACTTCAGATGATCTACACCCTGCGTCGCGTGCACGGTATGGGTGTGGGGCAGGCGCTGGTGGACGCTGTTATCGGCACTGCGGCGGCCTACCTCTGGGTGCTCGAGGACAATCCGCGGGCCCAGGCTTTCTACCGCCGTAATGGTTTCCGCGCCGACGGCACCCGCCAGTTGCTGCCGCCGGACTGGCACCAGCTGCCGGAAATCCGGATGGTGCGTCCCGCCGTCGTGGGCTGACCGTAAATCCGTTGCGTCAACTAGGGTTGAAGCATAACCGGAAGAAGGCGGCTGTAGTGGCAAAGCGGGGCAAAAGCAGGGGCGCCGGGGAGATCGCCGGAGTCATCGAGGTGCCCGCCGGCACAAAGCCGAATGGCCCCATCGAGGGCGTCTACTATATCGACACTGGCGACTGCGAACTCGTCGCCGACCCGGACAACTCCAACGGCTGGCTCCTGAAGATCAACGGGGTCATGAGCTCGCACATCGATGTTGCAGAGCCTTTGTTTCTGGATTTCGAGTACATGCGTTGGATTGCGGCCCTGGTCGAGTCCAAATGGCCCCCCGAGTCGAGGCCCAAGTTGCGAGCCTTGCATCTTGGCGGCGGTGCATGTTCCATGGCCAGGTACTTCAATGCTGCCTATCCCGACGCTCGTCAGGTGGTGGTTGAGCTCGACGGCAAGCTGGCCGAATACGTCCGCGGCTGGTTCGACCTCCCCAAGGCCCCGTTGCTCCGCATCCGGGTGGGCGAAGCCAGGGAAGTGACGGAGAGTCTCACCCCGGACACCCGCGACCTCATCATCCGGGATGTCTTTGCCGGCGCCCTCACTCCACGGGCGCTCACAACCCGCGAATTCAACGAACATGCCCAGAAAGTGTTGGCTCCGGGCGGCCTTTACGTCGTGAATTCCGGCGACGCCCCTGACCTCAAGAACGCCCGCGAAGACGCCGCTACCATCGCGGATACCTTTGCGCACACCATGATCATCGCCGATCCCGCCATGCTCAAAGGGCGCCGATACGGCAACATGATCATGGCCGGCAGCCACGAGCCCTTCGGTGACGATCCGCAGTTGGCCCGCAAGCTGCTGGGTGGAGCGGTTCCAGCACACATTTGGAACGATGCGCAGGTCCGGGCGTTCGCCGTCGGCGCCCCAGTCCGGCACGACCCCCGTCCAGCCGCCTGACGCTCACTCACCTATATGTGAGCCGGGTCAGAAACCTCAGTGGCGGGCCAGGAGGAGCTCGCGGTGCGCGGCCGTCTCCTCCTGCAAGGCCTGCACGACGGCGGCGACGGCAGGGCGGCGCATCGAATCCGGGCGCAGGACCATCCAGTAGGGGAGCAGCTCCGCGAAGTCCGAGGGCAGCAGCCGGACCAGATCCGGGTGCCGGTCCGCCATGAAGCACGGCAGGAAGCCGATCCCGGCCCCGGCACGCGTCGCCTCAACATGGACGAACACGTTCGTGGAACTCAAGCCGTCGCGCATGGACGGGACCAATCTGCGCGGGGCGTCGAGATCGTCCACTTGCAACATGGAGTCCACGAAATAGACCAGCTGATGCTGCGTCAGCTCCTCCACCGTGCCGGGGACCCCGTGAAAAGCCAGGTACTCGCGCGATGCGTACATTCCCAGCATGTATTCGCCCAACAGCAGCGCTTCGGCCCGGTGGACTTGGGGTTCGCCCACCACCACCTCCACGTCCAGGCCCGACCGTTGCTGGAGGGCCCGGCGCGTCACGGTAATGATCTCCACGGTGAGCCCGGGATGCAGCCGCCGCAGGCGCGCCACGGCAGGTGCCGCGATGTACGCGCTAAAGCCATCAGTTGCCGTCATGCGTACGACGCCGGCAATCGGGTCCGGTGCGCGGTCCTGCGGTCCCAGCGTGCCCACCGCAGCCTCGATCCGCTCCGCGACGCCCACGGCCTCCGCGCCGAGCTCGGTGACTTCCCAGCCACCGGCCGCCCGGGCCAGCACGCGGCCGCCGAGCGCTTTCTCAAGCGCCGCGATCCTGCGCGAAACGGTGGTGTGGTTCAAGCCCAAGGCTTGGGCCGCCGTCGTGAACTTACCTGAGCGTGATACCGCGAGGAGGACCAGCAGGTCGTCGGGATTCGGGTTCATATCTGCAATTGTGCACACACTTCGTGCCATTTTGGTTATTGAAGCAGCACTAATGTGCGGCAATACTCATTGGAGCATTTCGTGTTGTGGATCACAGCACGTGTCAGTGTGGACACTAAGGAGATCGACATGAGCGTAGGACAACGCTCCGCATCAGGCGCCGGACAACCCGGCAAGGCCGGAAAAGCTGGAAACGCCGGACAACCCGCCGGAGCCGGCAAGGGCGCAGGGCTCAAGAAGATCGTCGCCGCTTCAATGGTTGGCACGGTGGTGGAATGGTACGAATTCTTCCTCTACGCCACCGCCGCAACCCTGGTCTTCGGCAAGTACTTCTTCCCGCCCACGGGTAACGGCCTGGACGGCATCATCCAAGCCTTCCTGACCTACGCAGTAGGCTTCGTGGCCCGGCCCTTGGGCGGTATCGTCTTTGGCCAGATCGGCGACAAGCTCGGACGCAAACCCACGCTGCAGCTCACCATCGTGATTGTCGGCGTGTCGACGTTCCTCATGGGCTGCCTCCCCGGCTTCGCCGACCTCGGTTACTGGGCGCCGGCCATGCTCGTGGCACTCCGCTTCATCCAGGGCTTCGCACTGGGCGGCGAATGGGGCGGCGCAGTGCTGCTAGTAGCGGAACACAGCCCCAAGGAGTCCCGCGGATTCTGGTCAAGCTGGCCGCAGGCCGCCGTTCCCGTCGGCAACCTCCTCGCCACGCTGGTCCTCTTCATCATGTCCACCACCCTCAGCAGCGCAGCCTTCCTCGGCTGGGGCTGGCGTGTGGCCTTCTGGCTCTCCGCCGTGATCGTCTTCGTGGGCTACTACATCCGCACCCACGTGACGGAAGCGCCGATCTTCCTTGAGGCGAAAGCCCAGGTGGAGAAGGAACAAGCCGTCAGCTACGGCGTCGGCGAAGTCCTGCGCAAGTACCCCAAGGGCATCCTCCAGGCCATGGGTCTGCGCTTCGCCGAAAACATCATGTACTACCTTGTGGTGAGCTTCTCGATCGTCTACCTCAAGACCGTGGACAAATACGACACCTCCTCCTTGCTGCTCGCCCTGCTGATTGCACACGTCATCCACTTCGCGATCATCCCGCAATTGGGCAGGCTCGCAGATAGCTGGGGCCGCAAGCCGGTCTACCTGATTGGTGCCATCAGCGGTGCCACGTGGCCGTTCTTCGCCTTCCCCATGTTCGACACCAAGAACCCCGTGGTGATCGTTGCGGCCGTGGCCATCGGTCTCTGCCTGCACGCCTTCATGTACGCAGGACAGCCCGCCATCATGACTGAGCTCTTCCCCACCCGGATGCGCTACTCGGGCGTCTCCCTCGGCTCCCAGGTCACCTCGATCTTCGCCGGTTCGCTTGCACCACTCTGGGCGACCCAGTGGCTCAAGGACACCGGATCCTGGCTCCCCACCGCCATCTACCTGGCGATCGCCTGCGCCATCACCGCCGTCGTCGTCCTGACCCTCAAGGAGACCCGCGGCGTGGCGCTTGAGGATGTTGACAAGGCCGACGCCGTCCGCCACGGCCTGCCTACCGGAGCCCGCGCATGACTTTGGAAGGCCTCGGCTCGTTGAACGGCCGCAAGGCGCTTGTCACCGGCGGGGCGAGCGGGATCGGGGCAGCGTGCGCCACGGCCCTCGCCGCGCGGGGCGCGAAGGTTGTAGTGGCCGACGTCGACGCCGCCGGAGCCACCGCGCTCGCCGACAAGCTGGGCGGCACAGCATGGGCTGTCGACTTGCTGGACACCGACGCGTTGGCCGGGCTGAGCCCTGGATTGCGACATCCTTGTCAACAATGCCGGCATCCAGAAGGTTGCTCCGATCGAGGAGTTCGATCCGGCAGAGTTCCGCCGGATCGTTGCCCTCATGCTCGAAGCGCCGTTCCTGCTCATCCGGGCTGCGTTGCCGCACATGTACGCCAACGGGTTCGGCCGGATCATCAACATTTCCTCGGTCCACGGATTGCGGGCCTCGGCGTTCAAGAGCGCGTACGTCTCGGCCAAACACGGGCTCGAGGGGCTCAGCAAAGTGACGGCCCTTGAGGGTGGCCAGCACGGCGTGACATCCAACTGCATCAATCCGGGCTACGTTCGCACGCCGCTCGTCGAGAAGCAGATTGCCGACCAGGCCATCCTGCACGGAATCCCCGAATCCGAGGTCCTGGCCAAGGTCATGCTGACCGAGTCCGCCGTGAAGCGCCTGGTGGAGCCCGAGGAAGTAGCGTCGCTGGCCGCTTGGATAGCGTCCGACGACGCCGGCATGGTCACCGGGGCCAGCTACACCATGGATGGGGGCTGGTCCGCCCGCTGACGCCACCGAGGTCCTTCGACGCGGCGTCTCCCCGCGCGGCGTCCGGCCGGGCGGGGTCCGGCCGCCGACGCGGCAAAACAACTCGCTTGGCCCGGCAATCCGATGCCCGTGATCGCCGGGCCAAGCTGCCTTTCGTGCCGTAGGCTGGAGTCGCGTACGAGGGGGAAACGATATGGCGCTCGATCCGGTCAGTCTCAAGGTAGCCCTGGGCGTGGTCGCGCTGACACTCTGTGTGCTTTTCTTCGGATCGTTCCGCCGGACCCGCTCGCCGTACAGCGGCTGGTGGTGCCTGGCCCTTGTTTTATTGTTGAGCGGGAATATGGCGTACCTGCTCACCGGTACATCCCAGCAGGTCTGGGCCGGTCCCCTCGGCAACGCCTTGCTGGTTGCAGGTGCCTTCAGTGTCTGGGCCGGCTCGCGCTCTTTGAGATTGCTCCCGACCCCGCGGTGGCAGCTCCTTGCCCCACCTATCGCCACGGTTGTGGCTTCTACGCTGGAGAACCCAGCCACCAACGCCTGGTCCGGTGGCTTCGTGTATTTGGTCCTGATGGCCACGGGCATGATCTTGGCAACGGGTGAGCTTTGGCTTTTGAAGCCCAGCGATTCGCGCGCCCACCGCTCCCTGGCCTTGGCCGCGGGGGCCCTTGCTGGATTCTTCCTCTGCCGGGCGGTCGCCTATCCCATCGAGGGACCCGAAGGGCCGGCCTTCGGCACCTACCTCAGCCCCGCGGCAACCACGGTGGTCACCCTGGTCCTTCCTGGTCAGGGTGTCCTTCAGCATGACGACGCTGAGCAACGAGCAGCTCATTAATGGACTCAACGAACGGGCCACGCGCGACGGATTGACGGGACTCCTCAACCGCACGGCCTTCATGGAGCTGGCCGACCAGGAAATCCACAGGCTGCATACTTCCGGATCAGTCTCCACCTTGATCCTTGCCGACCTCGACCATTTCAAGGCGCTCAATGACAGCCATGGTCACGCTGCCGGTGACGCCGCCATCCAGGCCTTCGCGGCGGCTTGCCAAGAGTCGGTCCGGCACACGGATCTGATTGGTAGGTACGGGGGAGAGGAATTTACCATCTTGCTTCCGGGGGCCAGCCTGGAGAGTGCCGGAATCGTGGCGAGCGAAATCAGCCGGCGATTGGCCGCGGCAAAGTCCCCCGAAGGGATCACCTACCCCACTGTGAGCTATGGCATTGCTCCCAGCTCGATCGCCGGCGCAGAAGTGGCGCACATGATCGTCGCCGCCGACAAGGCCCTCTACGAAGCCAAGTCCCTCGGGCGGAACCGCGCGGTCTGCGCGACGCCGTAGCTGGTGTCATGAATCGGGTGGCTGAAATCCCTGCGGCAGCCATGTTCACCACGGCTTCCTCAACTGGCGGTAGTCGTAATAGACCACGGTTCCGTCCCTTGGCGAGGTCGTCCGCAAGCCAATCGATGGGCCCCTGATGACCGCCACGACGCCTTCTTTGCAACCGTTGAAAGGATCGTCCCCCGCCAGGTAGTCGCCAACCCTGAACGGGGATGACACCGCATTGGCCTGCGCCGCCGCCTGGGAAAATAGCCGTCGCAGCCGCGAACCCAGCGTGACGGGGCCAGGCGGCCGCAACTGGAAGGTGTCTCGAGGAACGGCACCCCTTGGGGAGGAATCAAACATCAGAACCACTCCTTACGCAGTCGCGATGGACCCACGTTAGGCGCCAACCCCATGCGAAACATGAGTGACTTTCACCCGTTATGCAACAAGGGCCACTCACGTCACTTGGCCCACTACTCGGAACGGGAAGTCCAGGTCAAGCAAGTGGTGACCCGAGTGGTCACTGGCAAAAGACGGGTAGGCGGTACGCGCGCCTTGCCGGGTACCAATCCCTAGGCTCGAGGCAAATGTTCCGTCAGTTCCGGGGGCTGTTCGGTATCCCGTTCTGCGTGCCGTTACGGCTTCTTGAGCCATAGCCAGATGGGTTTTTTCACGAGCTTTCCAGAGTGAGCGGGGAACTATGAAACAAGTGGCAAAAGCAGGAATCATCGCCGCAGGGGTGGTCGCCGTCGGACTCGCGGGCGCGATCACGCTCAATGCCACGCAGACGGCATCGCATTCAACGGCTGGAGCCGCCCCGTCGGTCACCGTCAGTACTGCTTCTAGCGCCGCTGGCACAGGTGCCGTGGGCTCAGGCGCAGCGGGTGCCGCGGGTGCCACCCCGACGGCGCCCGCCGCCAGTCCTTCCGCCGGCGTGACACCTACGGCTGCTACGGCCCCTTCAGCCGCCCCTTCGACTTCCGGCCGGCCCGAAGCGCCTGCCACCGCAGCGCCAGCTCCGGCTGCACCCGCACCGGTGGCACAAGCACCCGCAGCGCAGGGCCTCGATGCAGCCGGGATCCTGCGTATCCAGGACATGTGCACCGCTCGGCTGAAGGCCGACGCCGCCAGCTCCGGAACGGTGACCGGAACGGTTGTACCCCGGCCATTCAGCATTATCTCCATCGCCTTCGCCGGGGCTCCGGTATCGTCGGCAGCGGCTTCGGGACAGACGTCGTACGACGTCGTGATGAAGATCGTCACCAAGCTCGCGGACGGTCCCACCCAGGACGGTCAGCGGGTTTGCCGAACCTACGATTCAAGCACTCACGTGGATTGGCTTCCGGCCGGTTAGCGCTTGGCGACGATGGGCATCGAAGCCGTTTCGTCAGCGAGCTCGGCCCGGACCCGGCCGCCGTCGCGCACCCACAGCTTGTAGGCCAGCATCAGCAGGCCGAGCCACACAGCGCCCACGTACAAGGCCACGCGCGTGTCTTCGAAGACGCCCAGAATGACGATCACCAGGGCCATGAATGCGATGGTCAGGACGGAAGCGGCAGGCCACCACGGCGAGGGGAATTCCGACGCCGGCAGCCCCTTCCGCTTGATCTCCCGTTTCATGGCGACGTGTGACGCCAGGATCATGACCCACACCCACACTGTCGCGAACGTGGCGATGGACGCGATGATCAGGAAGACGTCCTCGGGGATCACGGCGTTCAGGATGACGCCCACCAGCAGGATGCCGCCCATCAGGACCACCGTCATCCAGGGAACTCCGTGGCGCGAGATTTTGCCGAAGATCTTCGGAGCATGTCCCTGCTGGGACAACCCGAAGAGGATGCGTCCGGCGCCGAAGATGTCGGAGTTGATCGCGGACAACGCCGACGTGATGACCACGGCGTTGAGGATGTGGGGCGCCGCGGGGATGCCGAGACGGCTGAAGATCTGCACAAACGGGCTGCCGTTGTTCCCGATCTCATTCCACGGGAACAGGCTCATGAGGACGCCGAGCGTCAGGACGTAGAACAGCAACACACGCACGGGGACGGTGTTGACGGCCTGGGGAATGACCTTCTTGGGGTCTGCTGCCTCGCCCGCGGTGATACCGATCGTTTCGATCCCGCCAAAGGCAAACATCACGACGGCGAACGAGGCCAGGAGCCCCTCGAACCCGTTCGGGAACAGGCCGCCATGGTCAACGAGGTTCCCCAGACCCGGTGCCACACCGCCGGTGCCCGTTTGGAAGCCAAATACGATGATCGCCGCACCGCCCGCAATCATGGCGATGATCGCCACCACCTTGATGAGAGAAAACCAGAACTCGAGCTCCCCGAAGACCTTGACGCTCAAGAGGTTCATGGCGCCAAGGATCAGGATGATCGCCAAGACCCAGATCCACCGGTCCACTTGCGGGAACCAGAAGCCCATGTAGATGCTGAATGCCGTCACGTCGGCAATCGCCACGATGGCCATTTCGAAAACGTAGGTCCAACCCGTGATGAAGCCTGCGAGTGGTCCGAGGTACCGGCTGGCGTACTGGCCGAAAGAACCTGAAACGGGGTGGCGGACGGCCATTTCGCCGAGCGCGCGCATCACCATGAAGACGGCTGCGCCACCGATCATGTACGCGAAGAGAACCGACGGGCCGGCTTTTTGGATGGCAGACGCTGAACCGTAGAAGAGGCCTGTTCCGATGGCCGAACCGAGCGCCATGAAGCGGATGTGGCGGACATTGAGGCCACGGCTGAGAACGGTGGTTACCGCCCCTTCGACAACTTTGGCGGCCGGCGTCCTGACGGCTGTTGGGGCTTGCTGCATACGAATACCTTCTCGTCATTGGGAGGGGGACTGTTAACCAGCAGACCATTTCGGAGCGTCCTGTGATGGGTCTCACGGGACATCGTTGTCTCGGTTCTCAGACGCTGCGCCACTTTGCTGTTGATGACGCTGGTCGTCGTGTGCGCAAATGTCTGGTATCCCAGACACATTAATATCCTGATTGGCTTTCCGATCTGCCTCGCGGGGCGCACGCTTAAGTACGGTATCCCGGACACTTGGCCCGTCGAGGCTGCCTTTGGTGGCGCGGAGGGGCATGCCGGGCATTACCGTGCACTCGAAGAGGAGCCATGACCATCCAGCCGTCCACTCAAGCCAGGGCCGCTTCCAAGGTCCCCGCTGCCGAGAACACCCTGCGCATTCTGAAGTTGCTCGCATCCCGGCGCGGCCCGATGGCAGCGTCCAACATCGCTACTGCGTTGGGCTTACCCCGGTCCAGCGTCTATCACCTGCTCGGCGTCATGGAGGCCAACGGATTCGTCCTGCACCTTCATGAGGAGCAGCGCTACGGGCTGGGCATCAGTGCCTTTGAGCTTAGCTCGGCGTATTCGCGGCAAGAGCCTTTGTCGCGGTTGGGCCGCCCCATGCTGGCCGCCCTCGTGGATGGGATCGGCGAGAGCGCTCACTTGGCCGTCCTGCATGGCCGCGATGTGCTCTACATCGTGGAAGAGCGGGCCAAGAACCGCCCGTCCCTGGTGACCGACGTCGGGGTCCGGCTTCCCAGCCACCTCACCGCCAGCGGGCGGGCCATCTTGGCCGCGCTGCCGAAATCGCAGGTCAGGGCCCTGTATCCGAACGCCGCCGCGTTTACTGCGCGGCATGAGATGGAATCGCCCATCATGAAGTACTCGGCCCTGTCCTCGCATCTGGACCAGGCCCGGCAGCGCGGCTACGCCACCGAACACGGCGAGGTCACGCCCGGTTTCGGCTCGGTAGCCGCCGCCGTCACCGACCATTTGGGATGGCCGACGGCGGCAGTCGCCGTGACGTTCCTCGAGGACCGGGTGCCACCCGAGGAATGGCCCGCGCTGGCTGCGCGAATCCAAAAAACCGCGGACGAGCTGTCCATTCGCATCCACGGCCGCCCCTCCTAGCCCGCCTCCTCCACCCCGACTAACCCGCAGTACATGTCCTTTTGAGCCCCCAGAACGATACCTACTGCGGGCGGCGGTGGGGACTAGTTGAGTCTGGCATTCCGGACAGTACCCTCTCCAAAGCCGTTCCAAGTCGGTTGCGGAAGGGCTCTACTGGATACAGAAGGACTTACACCCAACAACTTCCAGAGACGAAGGAGTCACCATGGCACCCGCTGATTTCACTACCGGAGCTCGTCCGGTCAAGGCCGCCCGGGGTACGGAGCTGACCGCGAAGAGCTGGCAGACCGAGGCGCCGTTGCGCATGTTGATGAACAATCTTGACCCGGAGGTCGCCGAGCGTCCGGATGACCTGGTGGTCTACGGGGGCACGGGACGTGCGGTGCGGTCCTGGGCCGCGTTCGATGCGATCACCCGGACCTTGGAGACCATGGAGAAGGACGAGACCCTGCTGGTGCAGTCCGGCAAGCCGGTGGGTGTGTTCCGGACGAACGAGTGGGCGCCCCGGGTGTTGCTGGCGAACTCGAACCTGGTGGGGGACTGGGCGACGTGGCCCGAGTTCCGGCGCCTGGAGGCCGAGGGCCTGATGATGTACGGGCAGATGACGGCCGGGTCCTGGATCTACATCGGCACCCAGGGCATCCTGCAGGGCACGTACGAAACGTTCGCCGCCGTCGGGAACAAACTCGCTGCCGCCAGGCAAGACACTGCACGCATCCCCGCGGGTGCCTCCGCCGTCGAAGGTTCCGCTGTTGCCGGTTCGGTTGAGGGTCCTTTGGCGGGGACGCTGACCCTGACCGGTGGGTGCGGTGGGATGGGCGGCGCCCAGCCGCTGGCGGTGACCCTGAACGATGGCGCGTGCCTGATCATCGATGTCGACGAGACCCGGTTGCGCCGCCGCGCCGGCAAACGCTACCTGGACGAGGTCGAAACCGATTTGGACGCCGCGATCGCCAAGGTGAAGAAGGCCAAGGACGAGCGCCGCGGCTGGTCCGTCGGGTATGTCGGCAACGCCGCCGAGGTCTTCCCGGAACTGCTGGCCCGCCACAAAGCCGGCGAGCTGAGCATCGACGTCGTGACCGATCAGACCAGTGCCCATGATCCGTTGTCCTACCTGCCCGAGGGCATGACCGTGGCCGAATGGCACACCGAGGCCGCCGTGGACCCGGAAGGGTTCACGAAGAAAGCCCAGGCCTCCATGGCCCGCCAGGTCCAGGCCATGGTCGAATTCCAGGACGCCGGGGCCGAGGTCTTCGATTACGGCAACTCGATCCGCGACGAGGCCCGCAAGGGCGGCTACACCCGGGCGTTCGAGTTCCCCGGCTTCGTGCCGGCCTACATCCGTCCGCTGTTCTGCGAGGGCCTGGGCCCGTTCCGCTGGGTCGCGCTCTCCGGTGACCCCGAAGACATCGCCGTGACCGACAAAGCGATCAAGGAACTGTTCCCGGAAAACACGCACCTGCACAAATGGCTCGACGCCGCGGCCGAACGGGTCGAGTTCGAAGGCCTGCCCGCCCGGATCTGCTGGCTCGGCTACGGCGAACGCGCCAAGGCCGGCCTGTTGTTCAACCAGCTCGTGGCCGAAGGCAAGGTCAAGGCCCCCATCGTGATCGGCCGTGACCACCTGGAACTCAGGCTCCGTGGCCTCCCCCTACCGGGAAACCGAGGCCATGGCCGACGGATCGGACGCGATCGCGGACTGGCCCCTGCTGAACGCCCTGCTCAACACCGCCTCCGGCGCGACCTGGGTCTCCATCCACCACGGCGGCGGGGTCGGCATCGGCCGCTCCATCCACGCCGGCCAGGGCCTCCGTCGCCGACGGCACCGACCTCGCCGCGCAGAAACTCGAACGCCTCCTGACCAACGACCCCGGCATGGGCGTCATCCGCCACGTCGACGCCGGCTACGACCGCGCCGTCGAAATCGCCAAAGAACGCGGCGTCCGCATCCCCATGAACGAAACCCGCTAAACACCACCCGGGGCCCAACTAACTCGCACTAGATGTCGTTATGAACCCTCAAAACGACACCAACTGCGAGTCAGTTGGGTGAGAAAAGGAACATACAGTGACAGTCACAGCAACATCCCTTGGCCGGCAAACGGTCATCCTCGGCTCCAGCGGCGTCACGCCGGAGGACGTCGTCGCCGTCGCGCGCTACGACGCCAAGGTGACCATCTCCCAGGAAGCCCTGGACACGGTGGCCAAAGTCCGCGCCCACATCGATGACCTTGCCCACAGCGAGGTGCCGGCGTACGGCGTCTCCACGGGCTTCGGCGCCCTGGCCAACCGTCATATCCCCAACGAACTGCGCACCCAGTTGCAGAAGTCGCTCATCCGCAGCCACGCTGCCGGCATGGGCCCGGCCGTGGAGCGCGAAGTGGTTCGCGGCATCATGTTCCTCCGCGCCAAGACCCTGGCATCGGGCCGCACCGGCGTCCGTCCCGTGGTCCTGCAGACCATGGTGGACGTCCTCAACGCAGGCATCACCCCCGTGGTCCGCGAATTCGGCTCGCTCGGTTGCTCCGGCGACCTCGCGCCGCTGTCCCACTGTGCCCTGGTCCTGATGGGCGAAGGCGAAGCAATGGGTCCCGACGGCGAACTCCACGGTGGCGCCGGCCAGAAGACAGTCGCTGAGCTGCTGGCCGTACACGGCATCGAGCCGGTGGTCCTCGCGGAAAAGGAAGGCCTGGCGCTGGTCAACGGCACTGAGGGCATGCTCGGTATGCTCCTGATGGCCATCGCGGACCTGCACTTGTTGCTCACGACGGCGGACATCACGGCCGCGCTCAGCGTCGAGGCGCTGCTCGGCACGGACCAGGTGTTCTTGCCCGAGCTGCACGCGGCCCTCCGGCCCCACCCGGGCCAGGCAGCTAGCGCCGACAACATGCTGCGCGTGCTCTCGAACTCGCCGATCGTCGCCTCGCACCGCGTCAATGACACCAAAGTCCAGGACGCGTACTCGCTCCGCTGCGCACCCCAGGTTGCCGGCGCTGTCCGCGACACTGTGACGCACGCCGAGCTGGTTGCCTCCCGCGAGTTGGCAGCTGCTATCGACAACCCCGTGGTCCTCCCGGACGGCCGCGTGTCTTCGAACGGCAACTTCCACGGCGCTCCAGTGGCCTACGTGCTGGACTTCCTGGCCATCGCCGTCGCGGACTTGTCCTCCATCGCCGAGCGCCGCACGGACCGCATGCTGGACCCGGCCCGCTCGCATGGACTCCCGGCGTTCCTTGCCGATGATCCCGGCGTGGACTCAGGCCTCATGATTGCCCAGTACACCCAGGCCGGCTGGTCTCGGACAATAAGCGCTTGGCCGTCCCGGCATCCGTGGACTCCATCCCGAGCTCCGCAATGCAGGAAGACCACGTCTCCATGGGCTGGCACGCTGCCCGCAAGCTCCGCAAAGCCATCGAGAACCTGCGCCGCGTCCTGGCCGTGGAACTCGTAACGAGCGCCCGTGCCCTCGACATCCGCACCAAACTGTCCGGCGGCGAACTTACGCCGGGGCCGGCTGGCACCGCCGTGATCGAGGTGCTGCGCGGCGTCGTCGACGGTCCTGGAACTGACCGTTTCCTCTCACCTGAGTTGGAAGCGGCGGACCGTTTGGTTGGCGCCGGCGAGGTTCTCGCGGCCGCCGAATCCGCCGTCGGAATTCTCGCCTGACGCCGAACAAAATACTGTTCGAGTGAACAATAGGAAGCGCCCCGGAAATGTTTGGCAATACGCGCCCCGGGGCGCTTTCTGTGTAGTAAAACTTATGGAGTACGGCATGTCCACGCCGACGATGCCGTGGGCCTGCCGGGAACATCAAAATACAGAGAACATCCACAAAGGGGTAGAAGTTCAATGAAGGCACGCGGGACAGTCCTGTCCAGGCGAATCGCACAGTCCGCCGTCGTTTCCAACTGGGGAACGTTGAAGGTGGGGGAGCGGATCGAAGTCGTAAAGCACGCACACGTGGTCGCGGCAGGGGAGGTGCAGGAAGTCTCGGGCAGCGGCAATGTTGTATGGCTTGAACCCGCAGGACCTGGCGCCGATGAAGCCGCCAAGCAGCTTTTCATGAAGTCCGACGGCGTGGAGTTGCGCCGGGTGTAGAGGTTTTACTCCCCGAGTTTGTGTACAGATAATGCCCTTTAAGACCGGTCTTAAGGGGCATTATCTGTACACAAACTCGGCGGCGCCTGGGGAACCTACGCGGCGACGATCTCGCGGGTCTGGCCGAACGGCACGGACTCGTCCAAGGCCACGGTGTAAGTTCCGGGCTCGTGGCGGGTCACCAGGATCCCGAAGCGGCCGTTTTCGGCTGCCGCTTCGATGAGCGTGGCGACAGCGCTGTCCAGTCCGGCGTGGACTTCGTCAACCGACGAAAAGGACAAACGGATTTCTTGACGTTCCAGGGTGGAAGTGGTCATTGGGGGGGCCTCCTTCTGCAGGGTGCCGCGGGGGGAGCGGCATTCCTGCATCAAAAGATAGCAAAGTGTCATGGGATGTCTGTCATTTTGGGAGCTGGATCACGGGCCGGGTCGCCTGATCCCTACCCCAGCAGCGTATTTACCAAACGCGCAGCCACCTTGGCGGTGCGTGAATCGATGTCGAACTCCGGGTTCAGCTCGGCGACGTCCAGGTGCAGGAGCTTTCCGCTCGCGGCTACCTGCCGGCACACGGAGGTGATGACGGGCAGCGGCACGCCGAACGCCGCGGGAGCGCTCACCCCTGGAGCCACCGACGCCGGCATGACGTCGAGGTCGATCGTCAGGTAGAGCACGTCCACGCTGTCCAGGAAATCCGCTACGAACTCCCTCACCGCCTCCGTGGAGCAGTCCTCGTCCAACAGGTACTTCACGCCCAGCCGGTCTGCCGTCTCGAAGAGCGTGCGAGTGTTGTTGGGCTCTGAGATTCCGACGACGGCGTACTTCAGCTCGCGACCGGCGGCGGCTTCCGCGCGTGCCATCTGGAGGAACGGTGTGCCCGAGCTCGGCACCTGCTCGTCACGCAGGTCGAAATGCGCATCCAGGTTCAGGACGCCGAGCCGCTTGTCGGAACGAACGGCCTCCGAACCGGCCACGCCCAGGTAGCTGGCGAACGCGGTCTCGTGCCCGCCCCCGAGCAGCACAGTGAGGCTGCCGGCGTCGAGCAGTCCCGAAACCATGCGGCCGGCGCGCTCCTGCCCGGCCTCAAGGGAACCGTCCTCCACGACGACGTCGCCGGCGTCGAACACGTCCCGCTTCAGATGGAAAGCCAGCGGACCCAAGGCGCGCCGGATAGCCTCCGGCGCGGCTGCTGCACCGGTGCGGCCCTTGTTGCGGCGCACGCCTTCATCACTGCAGAAACCTACGACGACGGCGGGTCGGGAGCCCGCTCCCGTCCCGCCGGGGGCTGGTACACCGGGGGCGACGGCTTGCCACCAGCGGCGGTGCTCATCGCCGTCGCCGTCGAAGCGGCCGGTCCACCGCGACGGGCGGACATCAGCGGTGGGGCGGACAACGGCAACAGCGGCGGAAATCTCCATGGTTAAAGCTCACAGCATGACGGAACCGAAAAACACCACTTGGCTCCGGAGGTTGTCCGGTATTCCGGAAAGAGCTACTTGATGCCCAGGATTTCCTCGACCGGACCGATCCCGAAGAACAGCAGGAAGGCCGCAGCCACAGCCCACATGAGCGGGTGGACTTCGCGTGCCCGGCCCTGGAAGGTACGGATGAGCGCGTAAGAAATGAAGCCGGCGCCCAGGCCGTTCGCGATCGAGTAGGTGAACGGCATCAGGGTCATGGTCAGGAACGCGGGGATGCCGACACCCCAGTCCTGCCAGTGGATCTTGCCCACCTGGGACACCATCATGAAGCCCACTACCACCAGGGCAGGGGCGACGGCCTCGAACGGGACCAGGTTGATGAGGGGGGTGAAGAACATGGCGACGAGGAACAACAGGCCTGTGACGATCGAAGCCAAGCCGGTCCGCGCGCCTTCGCCGATGCCTGCGCCGGACTCCACGAAGATCTGGTTGGAGGACACGGACGAGCCGCCACCGATGATCGCGCCGAGCGCGTCCACCTGCAGAACGCGGTCCACGTTGGGGATGTTTCCGTGCTTGTCGATGTTTCCGGCTTCCCTGGCCAGGCCCACCATGGTGCCCATGGCGTCGAAGAAGATGCTGAGCAGGATCACGAAGGCCAGTAGGGTGGCCGCAATGATCCCGAGGTGCTGGAAGGCGCCGAAGGGATTCGCCTTGCCGATGAGGGACAAGTCTGGCGCGGCCCACTCGGTGAACTTCGGGGCCACCAGGGACCAGCCGCGGGGGTTGTAGGTCTTGCCGTCGAAACTGGGACCGATGTGCAGGGTGAATTCAAGGATGGCGGCGAGGGCTGTGGAGACGATGATCCCGATCAGGATGGCCCCACGCACTTTGCGGACCACCAAGGCGATAGTCAGGATGAGTCCCACGACGAACACCAAGGTGGGCCAGCCAAGCAGTTTCCCGTCAACGCCCAGGCCCAGAGGAACTGTGGTGCCGGCGGCGTCGGGGATACGGCGCACGAAGCCGGCATTGACCAGGCCGATCAGGGCGATGAAGAGCCCGATGCCTACCACGATCGCAGTTTTCAGTGCTTCAGGAACCGCCTTGAAAACCGCGGTCCGGAACCCGGTGAGCACCAGGATCAGCATGGTCAGGCCCGAGAGCATCACCAGGCCCATCATGTCCGGCCAGGTCAGGCCCGGGTGCGAGGCGATCGTGACAGCGACGAAGGCGTTGACGCCCAGGCCGGTGGCTATCGCGAAGGGGTGCTTGGCCCAGGCGCCCATGAGGATCGTCATGATGCCGGCCACGAACGCCGTGGTGGCGGCGACGGCGGCGAACCCCAAGGACGCGCCACTCGAGTCCGATCCCGAAAGGATCAAGGGGTTGAGGACCACGATGTAGCTCATGGCAAAGAAGGTGGCGAAACCGCCTCGGATTTCTCGCGAATAGGTGGATCCGCGCTCCGAGATCTTGAAGTAGCGGTCGATGGCTGAGCCCTGTTTGAGCATGGGGGTCTCCGGGGATCGGGGAAGTGTGCCCTCAAATCCTATCCCCCGGCTTCGGGCCTCCCGTGAATTCGCCTAGTCTGTAAGGAATCCAACACCAAAGGGAGTCATTCGCTCATGCGCCCTATCCGCCAGCTGCTGGCCGTCGTCGTCGCTTTCACTGCGGTTCTTTTCTCTGCCGCCCTGTTTTCTGCGGCCCCCGCCTTCGCGCATGACGTCGCCGAGTCCACCACGCCGGCCAACGGTTCAACAGTTGCGAGCGTCCCGGACTCCGTGTCGATCACTTTCAGCAACCGGCCACTCTTGCTCGGTTCGCAGATCCGGGTCAACGACGCTTCCGGCAAGGACTGGGCAGACGGTTCAGTGCAGATCGTGGACAACGTGGTGTCGCAGAAGCTCCTGCCAGGAGCCCCAGCCGGGCCGTTCACCGTGATTTGGCGCGTCGTCAGTTCCGATTCCCACCCCATCGAGGGCACCTTCAACTTCACCGCGAAAGCAGGGAGCACGACGTCGGGCGGCGCCTCCTCGGGCACGCAACCCGGCGCTGTGGTCCCCACGGCCGGCTCAGCAGCGCCGGGTTCGGCGGTGGCACCCGACAAGGCACCCAATGCGTCCGAGCCGTTCCCTTGGAGCATTGTCGGCTTCGCAGTGGTTGCAGCGGGGCTGCTGGTGTTCCTGGGAGTCACCGCACGACGCCGGCTGGCAGGCAATGGCGAACCCGACGAGGGCGAAGATGACGAGGAAGATTCGTAAGTTTTGATAGCGCGAACTGGCAGTTGATGCCCTCAAAATTGCGTTTTGCGGGCATCAACTGCCAGTTCGCGCGTGGTTTTAGGCGCGGGTGGTTTTAGGCGCGGGTGGATTTAGGCCAGCGCGGGAACTGCGGCGAAGGTGCCAGTCAGTGCTGAGTGGACACTGTCCGGGTGGACCTTGGCAGAGATCGCCTGGCCCACCACCTTGGCTTGGCGCAAGACTTCCTTCGGGGAAGGGGTAGCGAGCTCGCCGACGCCCACCAAATACATTCCAATCGCGCGCATAGCTGCGACGAGGTTCTGGCCGACGGCGATGCCGAGCTCCGCAAGCATCCGCCGCAACTGGCTCTGTCCGCAACGCGTCACAACGATGTGGTCGGCCAGAAGAACCCCGTTGGCCGTGTGCACAGCCCACTGGTGCGATGCAATACCGGGTGAGGCCAAACCCGCTGAGGCCAAACCCGCTGAGGCCAAACCCGCTGAGGACGGTTCCGATCCCGTTGAACCAGCTTCCGTGTCCAATACCAGAGAGCCAGCCACCAAGGAGCCGAGGGCAGCTTCGTCCAAGCGGTCCAGGCGGACCGCCTGCGTCGTGTTCCGCACATCGAGCCTATGGCTGGACGCGTAGTTGCGCAGGTGCCTGAGGATTTCGATCCGCTCCCGGAGGCGCGCGGCGTCGACCGCGTCGCAGAGCTGCAGGATGCCGGTGTTGAGGGAATGTGAGGCGCCGGGGACATGCAATCCGTCCACCACAATGGCATCCACGCCGTATCGGCTGAGCTCGCTGGCTACTGCCAGGCCGGACATGCCGGCACCGATGACCACGGCGGTGGTCCGTTCCGTACTCGCTGCAGGCATGGTTGACACAGCTTGGCTCCTCCTAGAAAAAGGTGCGTTGCCAAAAGGCAACACCAGAGTGGCGTCCGGGTCCCCAAGCGGCCGCGAATGAAGGCCGTTGATGTGTTGAAAAACACGATCCCCGGTTATCAGTGCCTCGAACACTACAGAAGAAATCGCGTGCTGGGTAGCCCCATCACCGGCATGTCTGCCACAGCGTTTTTCAGGCCGGGATCCTGCCGAATCCACGTGCTTCGGAGGTTTTCCACATACGCTACTTCCCGCTTGATTCGACCATTGCAAACGAGAATAGTAATCATTGGAGACCGCAACTCACGGCAGTCAAGCGAGAAACACGTTGTGGGCGCGGCCTCTGGCAGAATAGCCGCAACATCAGCCAGTAGTGCGAGGAGGCGGGCCCCATGGACCAGCACGGCAAACACTCTGAAAGCCATCACGTAGAGACCGAAGGCAACGGAGAGGAACCATCGATTGCCCCGGGCGGCATCGTGGTGGGCGTTGACGGCAGCGAACACGGCCAATGCGCCCTGATCTGGGCTGCCCGGGAGGCCGAACGCAGGCAACTTCCCCTGCACGTGGTCACGGCCTACTCCGTGCCGATCTTCGCGGCGTCCGGCTTGGACGGCGGCTATGCAACAGTGGACGACTCCGTTATCCGGGACGGCGCGGAGGCAATCGTCAAGCAGGCCCTCGAGAGGGTCTCCAGCTACTCCATCGATGTTGATGGATCGGTGGAGAACGGAGACGCTTCCGGAGTGCTTCTCGATCTGTCCGAGACGGCTGAGCTCCTGGTCTTCGGAACCCGGGGGCGTGGAGGATTCGTGGGCAGGCTCTTGGGCTCGGTCAGTAGTGCCCTTCCCGCGCACTCGAAGTGCCCCACGGTGACGGTCCCGCTCTTCTGCGCTGACCGCCTTGGCGAAACAACGGAGGACAAGCACATCAAGGCCGAGCGCGCCAAGGCCGGTCCGCGCGTGATCGAGAATGTGGTGGCTGTGGGCGTCGACGGTTCCGAGCAGGCCCGGGTTGCCGTATTGGAAGCCGCAGAGCAAGCCCAGCGCATGGGCGCCAAGCTGCGTGTGATCTGTGCCGTGCCTGAGTACAGCGGCTCATTGGCCTGGGTTCCAGCACCTCTGGACCGGGAGGCACTCTTCAAGGACATCAGGATTCAGTTGGACGCGGGCTTGGCGTGGCTCAAGAGCCACTTCCCCAAGCTCCCAGCGGAAACCCAGTTGCTGGACGGCTCGCCTGTGGAAGTTCTCGTGGAGGTGAGCCGCGGCGTGGAACTTGTCGTGCTCGGTACACGCGGGCGGGGAGGCTTCGCCGGAATGCTGCTCGGATCCACGTCGGACGGCGTCTTGCACCACGCCAAGGGACCCGTATTGGTTGTTCCCGACCGCGAAGATCCGCGGCTTTCGGACCGTGTCAACTTCGGCCCGATGCTCGGCGCCGTATAGCAGGCAGCTTCCAAGGACCGGCGGACGGGCGGCAACGATGGTGGAGACCCCAAGGTCAAAGGAAGGGCCAGGGACGCCTCGCGCTTCATTGTCGAGCTAAGCCGGATCCGGGCAACCATGCTTCCAGAGGTCGGGGGCAAGGCGGCCAACCTCGGCGAACTGGTCTGGGCGGGACTTCCGGTCCCGCCCGGGTTTTGCGTGACCACAGAAGCTTATCTGCGGGCGCTGCAGCCAAGCGGAAATCCCGGATTCGACAGTGATAGCCAAGGACCGGGAATGCTCACGGATATTGTCCGCGGCCTCGAGACTATGGACCCTGCGACTCAACGGGCCTCGCGTCTCTTGCTGCCCGCGCCAGGGAGGCAGTGCTCGACGCCGGGATCCCCACCGACGTCGAGAGCGCCGTTCGCTCGGCCTATGCTGCTCTTGGCGTGGAAGCCCCGGTGGCCGTCAGGTCCTCTGCAACGGCCGAGGACCTGCCCTTTGCGAGTTTTGCGGGACAGCAGGACACCTACTTGAACGTCGTGGGGATCGATTCCGTGCTGCAGGCGGTCCGCAAATGTTGGGCCTCGTTGTGGACGGACCGTGCGGTGAGCTACAGGGCAAGCACCGGGATTGACCACGCGACCGTGACCCTCGCCGTCGTCGTTCAACGGATGGTGGACGCTGACACCGCGGGGGTGTTGTTCACAGCCAATCCGGTCACTGGGCGGCGCCGGGAGGCGGTCATCGATGCCAATCCCGGACTCGGTGAGTCCGTGGTCTCGGGCGCGGTGAATCCGGACCACTTTGTGGTGGATTCACTCACTGGAAGGATCACTGAGCGAAGGATCGGGGACCGAAAACTGGTGATCCGTGCCCTTCCAGGGGGCGGAACCGAAAGGCTTGACGCGGCGGCGTCGCAGGACAGAAGCCCGGCAGGCCGGAGTGCTTGCCTGGACGACGCTCAAATCAGGGCGCTCGCGGACCTCGGCCAGCGCGTCGAAGAGCACTACGGAGCGCCGCAGGACATCGAATGGGCCATCGACGGCGACGGCAAGCTGTGGCTCACCCAAGCCCGCCCCATCACCACGCTCTACCCTCAAATGACCCGCCAACCCGCGGTTCCCGGTCCCCACGCGTACCTTTGCTTCAGCCTCGCCCAAGGCCTCACCCGCCCCCTGACTCCCATGGGCCTCGCGGGCATCAGGCTGATGGCGTCCTCGGTGGCCGGCGCGGCGGGATTCCGGGTTCCCGAACCGCGGGACGGCCCTTCGCCTTACTACGAGGCGGGGCAACGGATCTATTTTGACCTCACGTCGGTGTTCCGGAGCAAGGTTGGGCGGGCCATCGTGCCCAGGGTCTTCGACGTCATGGAATCACGTTCGGCGAACATCATGCGCGCCTTGTTCGAGGACACGCGTTTCGCCGTCACCAGCAAGACGCCCTTCAAACTGGTCAGGCACGTTGCCCCGATCGTGCTCCGCTTCCGCCTTCCGGAGGCCCTGCTGCGCGCGCTCTTTCGGCCGGACGTTGCCCTCGGCAAGGTGAAACGGCTGGGCAGGAACCGTCAGACCGCGCATGGAGCCGCCGGTGCCACGCCTCGTGAAAAACTGGACCACGCCGAGCGGATACTACGCGAGGAATTGTTCCCCATACTGCCCAATACCCTGCCTCCGGTAGCGCTCGGGTTCGCGATGATCGGGTTGGTCCGGAAAATACTTGGCGAACAGGCCTCATGGGGTGAGCTCCAAACCGTCATGCGCGGCCTGCCCAACAACGTCACCACTGAAATGGACCTTGCTCTGTGGCGGCTTTCGACCAGTATCCGTGACGATCCCGCTTCCGCGGAGGCCTTCACTGCCGGCGAGCCCGCTGCGCTTGCGGAGACCTATCTCGACGGCGGCCTGCCCGGGGTTGCGCAATCGGGTTTGACGGCGTTCCTGCGCGACTACGGGCACCGGGCCATCGCGGAAATCGATCTGGGCATGCCCCGCTGGTCCGACGACCCCACCCACATCATCGGGGTCCTGGTCGATTATCTTCGCTTGGAGGATCCTCGCATGGCGCCGGACAAACAGTTCGAGAAAGCAGCCCACGACGCCGAGGCGCAGGTGGCCGTGTTGGTGGCCCGGGCGCGGTCCAAGAGTCCGCTCCACGCGAGGATCGTGAAAATGGCCCTTGAACGGACACGCATGTTTGCGGGACTCCGTGAGCTTCCCAAGTACCACCTCGTGCTTGGCTTCGCCGCGGTCCGCGCCCAGATTGGGGTGGTCGGCGAGGCTCTCGCGAAGGCCGGACGAATCGACGATGCCGGCGACGTCTTCTTCTTGGATTTCGACGACGCTCACCGCGGCCTCGACGGCGCGGATCTCCATGCCTTGGTGGCTCAGCGGCGGGAATCCTATGCGCTTGAACTCAAACGCCGGCACGTACCCCGCGTGCTGCTCTCCGATGGAACCGAGCCCGAGGCCTTGCCCACCGGGTTCCCGGGCCGCGGGAACGGCGGCCAAGCGTCGGACGGCATGCTCCCGGACGGCATGCTCGCTGGGAACCCCGGCCTCGGCGGGCACCGCGACAGCTCCTGCCAGAGTGATCATGGACCCCGTCGGCGCGCACCTCGAACCAGGAGAAATCCTGGCGGCACCTTCCACGGATCCCGGCTGGACGCCGCTCTTCCTGACTGCGGCAGGTCTCGTGATGGAGATGGGCGGGCCCAACTCCCATGGCGCCGTCGTCGCCCGCGAGTACGGGATTCCGGCAGTCGTGGGCGTTCCCGATGCCACGGCCCGCATCAGTTCGGGCCAAATTATCACGGTGGATGGCGCAGCGGGCACAGTGGTTCCGGAACGGTGAGACGTGCCCACCGTGCCAGCCCGCTGGGCCCACTAGGCCCACTAGGCGTGCTGGGGGGTCTCGTGCGCCGAGTGGCCCGCCGGTTCCAGCTGGAAGGTGCAATGCTCGGTATCGAAGTGTGAGCCGAGGCAGGAGCCTAGCTGGTCCAGGAGCCGGTCTGCGCCTGTGGCATCGAGGATCCGGTCCTCCACCACCACGTGCGCCGAAAAGACGGGAACGCCGGAGGTGATGGTCCAGATGTGGATGTCGTGAACTGCCACTACGCCCTCAACAGAGAGGATGTGCTCGCGGATCATCTTGACCTCCACACCCTTGGGGGTGGCCTCCAGCAGGACATCAACCACGTCGCGCAGCAAATGCCACGCCCTGGGCAGGATCATGAGCGAGATCAGGATGGATGCGATAGGGTCGGCGGCCCGGAAGTCGGTGGTCATGATGACAATCGCGGCGGCGATGACTGCGAACGAACCCAACAAATCGCCCAGCACTTCAAGGTAAGCGCCGCGGACGTTCAAACTCTCCTTCTGGGCTCCCTGCAGAATGAGGAGCGAAACCAGGTTGGCGACGGCACCCAAAATGGCGGCAAAGAGCATGACGTCCGTGTGGATTTCCGGTGTCTCCCCGAAGCGGCGGAGTGCCTCGATGAAGATCACCACGGAGATCACGATCAAAATGAGGGCGTTGGCCAACGCGGCCAGGACTTCGGCGCGCTGGTATCCGTAGGTGCGTTGATCGCTCGGCGGCCGGGTGGCGATCCACGCGGCGAGCAGCGCAATGGAGACGCCAGCGGCGTCGGAGAGCATGTGGCCTGCATCAGCCAGCAGCGCGAGCGAGCCGGAAACGACGGCGCCCGCCACCTGGACAACCACCACGGCCAGGGTGATGCACAGGACAGCAACAAGCCGCTTCCGATGCTTGCCGGTTGCGGTGACGCCGTGTGAATGGTTGTGATCGTGCCCCATGGCTCTAAGGCTATCCCCAGCCGAGTTCATGCAAGCGATCGTCGCCGATTCCGAAGTGGTGGGCAATCTCATGGATCACCGTAATAGCCACCTCGTCGATGACTTCCTGGCGCGATGCGCAGATATCCAGGATCGGTTGCCGGAAGATGGTGATCCGGTCCGGGAGGGAACCGGCATCCCACCACGAATCCCGTTCCGTCAAGGGCACGCCCTCGTAGAGGCCAAGAAGCACCGTGCCCGGAGCGTCACCCGGCTGCGGCGTGTAGTCGTCCTCGATAAAGATGGCCACGTTGTCCATGGCCCGGGCCGCCTTATCCGGGATCAGGAGAAGGGCGTCGCCGACGGCCGCCTCGAAGTCTTCCGGAGACATCTTGAACGGCGCCTGACTAAGCGGCGCCTCGCCAAGACCCGCCGCACCATAATCTGGGGTACCAAAATCCGGGTTACCAAAGCGCGCCTCGCCGGAACCAGGAAGCGGGGAGAAACTACGTGCGCCGCCGGGGGCATCACCGTCCGGGATGATCGGCAGGCCGGGAGGCAAAATCGCGGACATATCCTGACTCTAGTCCGCGGCGGGGCGATTGACGCCGGTTGTGATGACAGCTACAGTCTTCCGCGGTGGTAATTCGTATGACTCGGCCCAGGGTTAAGCCCACGCAGCCGTGCGAATCCTGTGACAAGCCCCACACCAAGGAACAGGAACCGCATGAACTCCCACGCGCCCCACGCGCACGAGCCGCTCGACGTCGTCGTGGTCGGCGAGGCGCTCATTGACATCGTCCACTCGCCCCAAGGCCAAACAGAGTACCCAGGCGGCTCGCCGGCAAACGTGGCCTACGGGCTCGGTCGGCTCGACGTGAAGGCCGGACTGCTGACCGCGGTCGGGCGCGATTCGCGCGGCGAGTCCATTGCGGCGCACCTGGCTGGCGCCGGCGTGGTTGTCCTTCCGGGATCGCAATCGCTTGCGAAGACCGCGACGGCGACGGCGGAGATCGCCGCTGACGGTTTGGCCGAGTACACCTTCGACATTGAGTGGAAGCTGGCACCCGCAGCCCTCCCGTACGCGCCGAAAGTGCTCCACACGGGGTCGATCGCCACCTTCCTTGAGCCCGGCGCGTCTGTAGTGAGGACCCTCCTGGAACAGGCGCAGGGCGCATGCATTGTCACGTACGATCCCAACATCCGCACGGACCTCCTTGGCAGCCACAGCGAGGCGCTCCGCATTTTCGAGGAGCTGGTGCCGCTGACCAGCGTCGTGAAGCTCAGCGACGACGACGCTTTCTGGCTCTATCCGGGCAAGTCCTTGGAAGAGAGTGCGAAGCACATCCTGGGCCTCGGCGCGGGCCTGGCCGTTGTCACGCGCGGCGCGCGCGGATCCCTGATGGCGACGCCGCACACCCAGCTGACGGTTCCGGCGGTGACGTCGGTGGTGGCCGACACCATCGGCGCCGGCGATTCGTACATGTCGGCGCTGATCCTTGGACTGCTGCTGCGCGGCAGCCAAGGGCTGGCGCCCACGGTCCTCGAACGAATCGGCCAGACCGCGTCCATGGCCGCGGCCATTACCGTCGGCCGCCCCGGGGCCAACCCGCCCACCCACCGCGAACTTCTCGCGGGGATGGCAAGGTAGCAGCGCGGCTTCCTAGCGGGACCTGCGCCGCGTCAGCCCCACGCCGATCAGGCAGATGACGCCGCCAGCCAAACCCCAGATGGTGGGGATCTCGTTGAGCAGCGCCCAGGAGATCAAAATCGTGGTGCCCGGGACCAGATAGGTGGTGGCTGCGAGCTTCCCGGCCTCGATCAGGGACAAGGCGTACGCCCAGGTGGTGAAAGCAATGGCCGTGGGAAAGATCCCCAGGTACACCAGGCCGAGCGTGGCCGGAAGGGGAGCGGCCTGCACTTCGGTCACCAACTGGCCGGCCCACGGCAGGCAGCAGACGGCCCCCACCATGATGCCGAACCAGGTGGCCTGCGCTGCGGAGAACTTTCGCAGCACCGGCTTCTGGACGATCACGCTCACCGCGGCGAGCACGGCGGCGAGGAGGCACAACAGCACTCCGGCGACATCCGCCGTCGAACGCTGTCCCGAACCAAGCGCGATCAGCGCAACTCCGCTGAACGCCACGAGGCTGCCGATGATGAGCCAGCGCGGAAAACCTTCCTTCAGGATCACGCCGGCCATCACTGCGATCAGGATGGGCGAGACGTTGATGAGCATCGCGCTCGTTCCCGCATCCAGCATGTGTTCGGCAGCGTTTAGGGCCAGGTTGTAACCCGCGAACCACATGACGCCGTAGGCCAGGATGGGCCACCATTCGCGGCCTTTCGGCCAGCGCTTGAGCCGGGGCAGCGCGACAATACCGAGCGCGACGGCGGCAACCGCCAGCCGTCCGAGCGTCAAGGAGCCGGGGGAGAAGCTGGGTCCTACGGCGCGAATGCCTACGAATGCGGACGCCCAAAGGACAACGGTGACGATGACGGCGGCAATGCCGAGTTTGCTGATGTTCCGGGAAGTTGTGGTCGCCGGAGGGAGAGGGGTGCTTGTGGCCATGATGCCAATCTAGTCGGCTCGAGGCAGGACGGACTGGCGGAATTCGGACGTCTTTCATCAAGAAACCGCCAACTCCGACGGGGTCGCGTTGATCGCTGCTTTGAGCCCCTGCTTTGGGTCGCTGCTTTGGGTCGCTGCTTTGTGGCGATCATGCGGCGATTTGGGAATATCCCTGACTATGCTCTAAAGTTTTAGAGTCCAGTTCGGACGAGCGAGAAGCGGGAAAACGCATTGCGTTTAGCGCCCGTCGCCAATTCGGATTGTTCCTGGCCCCCATCGTCTAGCGGCCTAGGACACCGCCCTTTCACGGCGGCGGCACGGGTTCGAATCCCGTTGGGGGTACGCAAGGAACTGGTCCAGCCGGTCTGAAAAGTCTGGTAGGCTGGAAGCCTTGAAAAAAGCGGTAGAGATACTGCAAACAAGCAAGGCCCTGTAGCGCAGTTGGTTAGCGCGCCGCCCTGTCACGGCGGAGGTCGCGGGTTCAAGTCCCGTCAGGGTCGCTTTGATTGCCGGAAGAAATTCCGGCTTTCATGGTGACATTGTCACCTAAGGCTCTGTAGCTCAGTTGGTAGAGCGTTCGACTGAAAATCGAAAGGTCACCGGATCGACGCCGGTCGGAGCCACCACTGGGAAGCGTCAGTTCTTCGGAACTGGCGCTTTTCTTCATTAGTGCCAAAAAGCCGCAAACCGGGTTATGGACCAAAAGCTCCAATAGCGCGGATTATTGAACATCCCCTCACACTTTGTATTCCCCTTTGTCTCCGCCTTGTCATAGCCAAGCGCTAGGGTGGTACTCAACAGAAGGGGAGGGCTACATGGACCAGCAGGAAAGCTACACCGCGCCTGAACCGGAAGCCATTGGGGCTCCGGTATCCGAGGACCGCCTACCGGTGCCAGGGGGCGGACGGACAGTCATTTCGGATTCCGCCGTCGCCAAGGTTGCCGGCATTGCCGCCAGGGCCGTTCCGGGTGTCTATTCCCTCGGCTCAGCCCCTTCGCGCGCCCTCGGCGCGATCCGCGACGCCGTCGGAAGCCAGGACCATGCGGCGGGGGTCCGCGCAGAGGTCGGCGAAACCCAAGTCGCCGTGGACATCAACCTTGTGGCTGTCTATGGATACCCTCTGCATGACGTTGCCAACCAAGTCCGTGCGGCGGTCTACAACGCGGTCGAATCGTTGGTGGGGCTGGAAGTCATTGAGGTCAACGTCGAGGTCAATGACGTCTACGTTGCCCCGCCCGTCAAGACCGGAACCAAGGGCGCATTATCGGAAAGGGAGCCACTCCAGTGAACATGACCGTTGTCGGAATCGGGATCGGCGCCTTCGTGGCGTTCATGGCCTTCCAATTCGGGCTATGGGGTTTCATCATCGCCCTGCTCTTCATGGGCATCGGTGCTCTCCTGGGCCGCGCTGCGGACGGAAAGCTTGACTTGCGCAGCGTTCTGGATGCACTCACCGGCCGGCGCTCATCGTCATGAGCACCATAGCTGAGGCGGTGCAGCCCGCCATCACCATGGCCGGCCACAACCGGATCAGCACCCAGGCCCTCACCACTTTGGCCCGGGCCGCCGCCGCGGAGGCGCTCGGCGTCTCACCGCAAGATGTCCGGGCCGAATGGAGCGACGACGACGGCCTCTTGGCCCTCTCGATTGCCGCCCCGATTCGGGTGCCCTCGTTGGCAGACGTCCTCAGGGATCCCCGGCGGATAGAGGGATTCGGCGGATCGGTCTGGGACCGATCCGTAGCCGCCAAGACCGCCATCCTTGAGCGCGTCACCGAGCTCAGTGGGTCGACCCTGAGCCGCGTGGACATCCGGATCAGCGGCGCACGCATCAGTGAAGGAGCTCGCGTCAAATGAGCCACCTGCAGAACCCCCACCCGAGGACCGGCCACGCCCAGCCAAGCGACGGCCAGGCCGGCGACACGCAAAATGGCCTCGGCGAGGACCTCTACACCCAGCGCCCCGAAGTCACGGACAGCGGGGACGCGATCGACGCCGGTCTGCAGCGAATCCTCACGCGGGAGACGCGTTCCTCCCGTGCGGGAATGGCCGGGCTGGCCGCGGTTCTGGTCATCGCCGCCTGCGTCTATGCCCTCCTCGAATCCGCACTTCGTGCCATAGGCCAACCGCCGTGGCTCATTGACCCGCAGACCGCTGCCGAACGCATCACTGCCCTGCCCAATGGGATCTCGTCGCTCCTACTCGGCTCGCTCGGCGGCGTCGTGGCAATGGTGGGATTGATTTTCTTCCTCAACGCGATCCTGCCCGGCAGGAAGTCCCGGCATTTGCTGGCGGATCCCCGGGCCGGCGTGGTGGTGGACGACGAAGTGATCGCATCTGCCCTAGCCAGGGCCGCCAGGACGGCCGCCAACGTCACGCAGGAACAGGTCATGGTGGTGGTTTCGCAGCGGCAAGTAGTGGTCAACGTCCGGCCCACCTCGGGTGTGCCTGTGCATGAGGAACGGATCCTTGCCGCCGTCGTAGATGAGCTTCAGAAGATGGCGCCCTCGCCCATGCCGGCAGTTCGAGTGAATGTGGCTACCTCCGGGGTGATCGGCGCATGAACGGAACACCGCATGTCCTCAACCGCATCCTGATCGGGATCCTTGGCCTGAAGCTGTTAGCCATCGGGATACTGCTGATGCTGCTTGCCACCGTTCCCGCGGTCGGAACATGGTGGCGCGACTGGTCTACCGGGATCTGGGAACACGCAGGTTCATCTCGGATCAGACCCGGATTCCGGGCCGTGAGGAAAGTTGGCTCTGGGTTGCCGCGGCGGTGGTGCTTATTGTGCTGATCGTGCTCATGGTTGCCTGGGTATCGCAGCAGGGCAAAGGCCGCGCCAACCTCATGGTGTCAGACTACGACGACGCTCGGACGCCAGGCGATGTCAGGATCGGCGGGAGTTTGGCAGAGCAAGCGCTGAAAGCGGCCCTCGCTGACCGGCCGGACCTTGCGGGCGTCACTGTAGCCACCTACGAGGTCAAGGGCCGGCCCGGGCTCAGGATCCGGGTCCAGCCCCGCCAAGGCGTTGCCCCGCATACCCTGGCCGCCGAGGTCTCCCGGCTGGTGGAGGCACTGGATGTAGTAGTGGGCCGCAAGACTCCCGTGGTGATTCATCTCGGGGCGGGCGCTCGGACCAGATTCAGCAAGGCCGAGCGCGTCCGCTGAACCTGGCATGCAACCGATTGTTAATCGGATAGCTATCTCCATAACCGGGGCGCTTTGTGTTGCAGACCATGTCCCGGGACCATAGTTTGAAGGATAGATCCGTACGTCTGGAACTGAAACAAGGAGAACAGCATGAGCGAAGAAGGCATCAAACACACCGCCGAAGCCGCCGCGGAACAGGCCAAGAAAGTCGCGGGCGACGCGGCGGAGCACGTCAAGGAGTTCGCCGGGGATGCTGCTGAGCACGTCAAGGAGTTTGCCGGCGACGCGGCGGAGCACGCCAAGGAAATCGCTGGGGACGTCGCCGGCAACGCCAATGAAATCGCTGGAGACGTCACCGAAAACGTGAAGGGACTCGGTTCCAAGATCGCCGGCTTCTTCAAGGGCAGCAAGTAGTTCCTGCGCCACAAATAGTGAAGCCTTCCTGACCCTCTATGCCCACAGAATGGGGCCGACACGCTGCAAACTATGCGTGTCGGCCCCATTTTCATGCCAAAGAGGGTCAGGAGGGCCCGGGTTATTTGGCCACGAGGTAGGCCGCGCTGTTAGGCGTGATCCCTTCCCGGCCGGAATGGCTGCCGCCGTCGTACGCTGCGCCGCTGGAGAGTTCCACGCGGAAGCCAGCCGGTATGGGCAGCGGGGAGGCACCCATGCTCACCACCACCAACACCTCCCGGTTGCGGAACGCCAGGATTCCGTCGGCGGGACTGTGCTCCCCAGCCCACTGAAAGGTGCCCGAACCAAGGTGGTGTGCCTTCCGGAATGCCAGGATCGAGCGGTACAGCTCCAAGGTGGAACCCCCGACGCCGGCCTGCAGGTCCGCGGCCAGCTCACCGAACGCTTCGGGCTGGGGGAGCCACGGCGCCGCTGGCGCTTTGCCTGTGGAGGCGGCGAGCGAAAATCCGTATCCGGGCGCGGCGGATTTCCAAGGCAACGGCGCCCTACAGCCGTCGCGGCCGCGTTCGATGCCCTTGGTGCGGAAGAAACTAGGGTCTTGCCGCACGTCGTCTGGCAAAGACGTGTGCTCCGGGAGGCCGAGCTCTTCACCTTGATATAGATAGGCCGAGCCGGGCAATGCGAAGGACACCATGGAAGCAGCGCGGGCCCTCGCGAGGCCCAAGCCGGCGTCGGGCTGTTCATCCTCGGCCGCGATTCCCTTGGGGAAGGTAGTGGGGTCTGCCAGTCCGAAACGGCTGGGATGCCGGACGGTGTCGTGGTTGCTCAGTACCCAGGTGCTGGGTGCCCCGACCGATCCTGCGGCTTCCAAGGACAACTCGATGGCCTCAGCCATGCGCTCGGCATCCCAGCCAGCCAGGAGGAAATCGAAATTGAAGGCCTGCTGCATTTCGTCCTTACGGATGTACCGCGCCAGGCGTTCGGCCGGCTCCACCCACGCCTCGGCAACCAGCATGCGGTCGCCGTCGTACTCGGAGAGAACCTTGTGCCAATCCCGATAGATTTCGTGGACGCCGTCCTGGTCGAAGAAGGGCGACGGCGGGTCCAGCGGCGGCTTGACCTTGTGCTCGACGGCGGCAGCCCCCGCTCCGGGAGCCCCCGCTTCCGCAGCCGCTCCCGCAACAACACCCGCAGTGACGACGTGCAGTTTGGCCGTGTGCGGTTCGACGGCATCGCTATGGGCACCCGGGGCGGCTGAACCGCCTTCGACCATGGAGGCCTCACCCTCCCAGTCCGGCAGTCCGGCTTCCTTGACCAGGCCGTGCGCAACGTCCACCCGGAATCCGTCAACTCCACGGTCCAGCCAGAATCGCAGCACCGAGCGCATCTCTTCCTGGACCTCCGGGTTTTCCCAGTTGAGGTCCGGCTGTTTCGTGTCGAAAAGGTGCAGGTACCACTCGCCGGGCGTGCCGTCGTCGTTCGTCAGGCGCGTCCACGCGGGGCCGCCGAAGATGGACTTCCAGTTGTTCGGGGCCACGGCGCCGTCCCCTGATCCCGGTGTGGAGTCCTTGCCAGTGATGGAACATGTAACGCGCGCGTTCGGGGGAACCAGGGGCGGCCGCGAGGGCTTCCTGGAACCAGGCGTGCTGGTCCGAGGTGTGGTTGGGAACCAGGTCCACGATCACTTTGATACCCAGGCCCTGCGCCTCTTCCAACATGGCGTCGAAGTCATCCAGGGTGCCGAAGAGAGGGGCCACGGCCCGGTAGTCCGCAACGTCGTATCCGGCGTCGGCTTGCGGTGATTTGTAGAACGGGGAGAGCCACACGGCGTCCACGCCCAATTCCTTCAAATACGGCAGCTTTGCCGTGACTCCCGCGAGATCACCCATTCCGTCCCCGTTGGCATCGGCGAAAGAGCGGGGATAAATCTGGTAGACGACGGCGCTTGCCCACCACGCGGAAGTGCCGGAACCGGGGGTTGGGATCGGGGAGTGAGGCACTGGATTCCTCTCGATAACATTTTTGTGTAAACGCTTGCATTTCTAGCAGAAATCTTACTAATGTGAGCCTCACCACATCAACCGCGCAGCGGAAATACCTGGTCCACTCACTGAGGAGTTCCCAGCATGAACACACGCAAGTACCTTTTGCCGGCTGCTGTCGCCGGCGTGCTCGCCCTTTCCCTCTCCGCCTGTGGTGGCGGCGGAGGCGGCAGCACAGCTTCAGGCGGCGGAGATGCCGCAGCAAACGTCGATGGACGGGGTCCCATCACCTACGTCCAGGGCAAGGACAACAGCAACGTAGTCCGCCCGCTCGTCGATAAGTGGAATGCAGCGCACCCGGACCAGAAGGTCACTTTCAAGGAGCAGTCCGACCAGGCGGACCAGCAGCACGATGACCTCGTGCAGCATTTCCAGTCAAAGGACGCCAACTACGACGTGGTTGACGTGGACGTCGTCTGGACGGCGGAGTTTGCCGCGAAGGGTTGGCTGCAGCCGCTCTCGGACAAGATGAGCATCGATACGTCCAAGATGCTGCCGGCCACGGTCAAGACGGCAACGTACAACAACACGCTCTTCGCGGCACCCCAGACCTCGGACGGCGGCATTCTCTTCTACCGCAAGGACTTGGTGCCTAGCCCACCCAAGACCTGGGACGAGATGATGAGCATGTGCTCAATCGCGAAACAGAACAACATTGACTGCTACGCGGGACAGTTCGCCAAGTACGAAGGCCTCACTGTGAACGCGGCCGAAGCCATCAACACGGCAGGCGGCAAGATCGTTGGGGACGACGGCAAATCGACCGTGAACTCCGATTCGGCGAAGACCGGCCTCAACAACCTGGTTACCGCTTACAAGAACGGAAACATCCCCACGCAGGGCGTGACCTACCAGGAAGAACAGGGCCGGCAGTCCTTCGAAGACGGCAAGCTCCTCTTCCTCCGCAACTGGCCTTACGTTTACAACCTCGCCAAGACGGACGGCTCATCAAAGGTGAAGGACAGCTTCGGCATGGCTCCGCTCCCGGGTAAGAGCGGCCCCGGCGCCTCGTCCCTCGGCGGACACAACCTTGCCGTCAGCGTCTACTCCCAGCACAAGGCAACGGCCAAGGACTTCCTGACGTTCATGACCAGTGAAGAAACTGAGAAGTTCTATGCAACACAGGGTTCGCTTGCCCCGGTGCTGACTACCTTGTACGACGATCCGACACTGGTCCAGCAGCTGCCGTACCTTCCGGTGCTGAAGACCTCGATTTCGAATGCAGTGCCGCGCCCGGTGACGCCGTTCTACCCGGCCGTAACCAAGGCGATCCAGTGACAACGCCTACGCTGCCATCAAGGGTGACAAGTCCGTCGATCAGGCATTGAAGGATATGGACACGGCCATCAACTCGGCCAGCCAATAGCGATACCTCCAGTGAACCTCGGGCGGCCGGCGCGTATCGCGGACGGCCGCCCGAGGGGCACGCTATCAATTTCCGGAAGGAGGGGAAATGTCCACCCTTGCGCAGCCTAAGCGGGCGCCAGAGACACCAAGCCCCAAAACCAAGAAAGTTCAAAAAGAAGTAGGACAGGACCGGGCAGCCACGTCCCAAGGCCGGTGGGCGTTCTGGTTGATTTCCCCCGCCTTGGTGTTGCTCGCCGTCGTCATCGTGTACCCGGTGGTCAACGCGATTATCATGGCGTTCCAGAAGGACCAGGGCCTTGATCCGGCGACCAAGCTATTCGTTCAGGGTGGAGCAGCCGGCTTCGACAACTTTACCCACTGGCTGGCCCAGCAATGTGGCTCAGCTGCGTGTGCACCCGGCACCCTCGGCTCCCAATTCTGGAGCGCGGTCGGAACCACATTCTTCTTCACCGTTGTCACGGTTGTGCTGGAAACGGTCCTCGGGTTCTGGATGGCCATCATCATGGCGCGGACGTTCCGCGGTCGGAGCGCCCTTCGTGCTGCTGTTCCTGGTTCCGTGGGCCATCCCAACGGCCGTGACCGCGAAACTGTGGTTCTTCATTTTTGCTTTCGACGGGATCGCCAACAAGCTCTTTGGTACCGCAATCCTGTGGACAGGCAGCGAGTGGCCGGCCCGTTGGGCGATCATCATTTCAGATGTCTGGAAGACGACGCCGTTCATGGCCTTGCTGATCCTGGCAGGCCTCCAGATCATCCCCGCGGAAGTGTACGAAGCGGCAAAGGTCGACGGTGCCTCCGCCTGGCAGCGTTTCACGCAGATCACCCTGCCGCTCGTGAAGCCGGCCCTCATGGTGGCTGTGCTGTTCCGCGTCCTCGATGCACTCCGCATGTATGACCTCCCGGCCATCATGACCCAGGGCTCGAACAACACTACAACGTTGTCCATCCTGGTGGTTGAACAGATCCGCCAAGGCTTCAACTCAGCGGCAGCTTTGTCCACCATCACCTTCTTGATCATCTTCCTGGTGGCGTTCATCTTCGTGCGGTTCCTCGGCGCAAATGCAGTCGCCTCGGCCACACCTAAAACCAAGGGGCAGGAAAAATGACCGCCTTGAGCATTGAGACCGCGCCCAAGACAGCCGCCCGACGCCGCGAACGCTGGGCCAGCGGGCGCACGTACCTCAGCGCAGCGCTGATCTTCATCTGGTGCCTGATTCCCTTCTACTGGATGATCGTGACCGCGTTCCGCGACGTCGGCTACACCTTCGACTCGACGCCGTTCTTCACCCACGTAACCTGGGACAACTTCACGACGGTGTTCTCGGAGAACCTAGGCAACCACTTTGGCCGGAACCTCCTGAACTCGCTCCTCGTGGCCGGCGTAACCACCATTGTCGCCCTGCTCTTCGGAGTGTTCGCCGCATATGCGCTGTCCAGGCTCGAATTCCGCTTCAAGTTCCTGGTCCTCGGCTTTGTCCTCGGGGCATCGATGTTCCCGGGCGTGGCCTTGGTGACGCCGTTGTTCCAACTGTTCACGAACATCGGCTGGTACGGCACCTACCAGGCGCTGATCATTCCGAACATCTCGTTTGTGCTCCCTCTGACGGTTTACACCCTGACGTCCTTCTTCCGGGAAATGCCGTGGGAACTCGAGGAATCAGCCCGGATTGATGGCTGCACGCAAGGGCAGGCTTTCCGGAAGGTGATCATGCCGCTTGCCGCGCCGGCTGTTTTCACTACCGCCATCCTGGCGTTCATCGCTTCGTGGAATGAGTTCCTCATCGCGAGCCAGCTGTCCAATGAACAGACCAAGACCGTCACGGTCGCCATCGCCTACTTCGCCGGTGCCCAGGCCACCAGGAACCGTACACGGCCGTCATGGCAGCCGGAACGGTGGTGACGATTCCTCTGGTGATCCTCGTGCTGATCTTCCAGCGCAAGATCGTGGCAGGCCTGACGGCGGGCGCGGTCAAATGAGGCAGAAGCCGGATTCGGCCGGGCCGTCCCTGGGCGGCCCAGCCCTCGATAGCCCGGGCAAGGCCCAGTGGACGCGAGTGAAATCGGGGGAAGATTTCGACCTCGTGATAGGTTTTCTCGGCTTTTGGGCCTTGGTTTTGCTGGTGATCACGGTGGCCGCCGAGCTCACGGCCCAGCCCGCACTGGGCTGGGCCCTGGGCCTGCTGGCGCTGTTGCTGGCCCTGTGGGGGATGCTTCGGCTGCGTCGCCGCCTCCCCGCGCGGACATCCAGGCGCGTCGGCTAAGCAGCGGTCCGAAATATGTAGCGCGGAATGGGTGAAGGGTAGCCGGCCGGAATACGCTGGTTATCCGCCGTCTGGGAAGGAACCCTCGGCTTCCGCATTGGGTTTTGAGGGGGCTTTGAGTGGCAAAAACAAGCGAGCGGTCCCAGCGTGGCGGCCACGCAGGAGCCAGCATTGAAGATGTCGCGCTGGCTGCCGGCGTTTCCACCGCCACCGTTTCCCGTGCAGTGCGCGGGCTTCCCCGGGTTTCGCCTACCACCCGGGAAAAGATCTTGCGGGTCGCTGCGGAACTCGGGTACGTGGCGTCGTCGTCGGCTTCGGGCTTGGCGACGGGACGTACCAGGACTATCGGCGTCCTGGCTCCTTACGTGGACCGTTGGTTCTTCTTCAAGGCCATCGAGGGTGTAGACCGCGAGCTCCACGCCCGCGGCTACAACCTCTCCCTGTTCAACCTCGGTGGGCAGTTCGGAGCGCGGGAACGGCTCTTCAGTAAGACCATGGTCTACAAACAGATCGATGCGCTCCTGGTCCTGTGTATGTCATTGACGCACGAGGAAATCGCCGATCTCCAAAGGATCGAAATCCCTTTGGTCATTGTCGGCGGACCGGTGGAAGACTGCCCCAGCATCGGGATAGACGACTACGCGGCGTCGGTGGAAGCCACCATGCACCTGTTGAACCTGGGCCACCGGGAGATCGCCCTGCTCCACGGCCAGGACGATTCCGACCTGAACTTCACCGTGCCCCGGCTGCGCGTTGACGGTTTTACCGACGCTATGACGGGCGCAGGCTTTTCGATGCCGCCGGAATGGGACATTTTCGGAAACTTCACCGTAGGGAGCGGCCAAGAAGCCTTTGACGAGCTTTGGGACAAACCCGGACCCAAACCGACCGCGATCTTCTGCGCTTCCGATGAAATGGCCATGGGCGCCATGTTGCAGGCACGGCGCCGGGGCGTTCGGGTACCGGAAGACCTGTCCATCATCGGGATCGACAACCATGAATTCTCCGGTGCCATGGGATTGACCACGGTGGCCCAGGACCCCGTTGAACAAGGGCAGGTGGGCACGCGCATGTTGCTGGATGAGTTGGCCGGTGCGGCAGGGGCTGTGCAGTCCATGAAAGCAGCGCACCAGCTGATTGTGCGTGAAAGCACCGCCCCGCCCCGCGCCAACGGCCCGTAACTACACCCGTCACCACCGAGTACCTGGGTGGCTAGGAAGCGCGGGCTAATTGCCTGATGGGGATCCAGCGGGAAGCCAGCCTGCGGTAGGCAGCGGCCGCTCCTGTCATATCGCCCTCGGCCAAGCATTCAATGCCGAGCCGGACATCCAGCGGCGACTCATCCGGGTAGACCTTGTCCGCCACTGCGCCGTAGTCCAACTCGACCATGGACTGTACATGGAACAGCTCGAGCCATTCGGTGAGCTGGGTGAGGTCATCCAGCATGTCCAAGTCCGGGGCCGCCAAGGCAAGGTTGGCGACGGCGAAGCGGGCCCGGTCCAAAGCATCCGTCAGTGAAGCCCAGACTCTGACCGTGAGGATGCGTCCGCCCGATTCCACGACATCTTTTCGGTCAGCCTCCTGGAACAGTGAAAACCAGCTGAACGGGATACCCCAGGTGGAAGCCCTCGTGTGGACGCGCTTCGCATCGTGGCTGGCGTTGATGCGGTCGATGCGTGCCTGGTGTTTGTCGCGTTGGTCCACGGGGATGAGCAGTTCCGCGAGCGGTCCGTGGATACCCTCCATGAGGGCGTTGGCTGCAAGCCCTGCCCGGATGACCAGTTGGCTGGGGCAATAAAGCAGCCGCCCGGCGTCGGGGTTGTTCCGGTCTCCGGACGGAAGGCGGGTGATGCGCACCAGGTCGGTGCTGCCGGTGGGGAAGGGATCCCCGCCTTCGCGGGTAACCCGCCCGAGGGAGGCTAACAGCTCTGCGTTCTCGACGGCGGCCCGGGAACCGCTGCGGGTCCCGCTAGCCACGAGCTGTTGCCGCTGGTTCTCGGGGAAGGCTTCGAGGGGTTCGTAGACACGCAGTGCCGAAGAGAAGGGCAGTCCCGCCTGACTCCCGTATAGCTTTCCGCTCATCGCGGGCCCGCCTCCTCCATCAGTTGCTGCTGCTCATAGCGAGTGGAGCTGCTCAGTCCGTGAGTTCCACGATCACGGGAGCGTGGTCTGAGGCACCCTTGCCTTTGCGTTCCTCGCGGTCGATCGAGGCTCCGGTGACGCGGGCGGCGAGCGCGGGGGAGGCCATGACGAAGTCGATGCGCATGCCCTCCTTCTTGGGGAACCGGAGTTGCGTGTAGTCCCAGTAGGTGTAGACGCCGGGACCCGGGGTGTATGCGCGCGCGACGTCGGTGAAGCCGGCCGCTTCGAACGCGCGGAAGGCCTCCCGCTCGGGTTCGCTGACGTGGGTGAGCGCGTTCGCCCGGAAGTAGTCGATGTCCCAGACATCGTCATCCAAAGGCGCGATGTTCCAGTCGCCCATGAGCGCCACTTGCGCCTCAGGGTTCTCGGTGACCCAACCAGCGGCGTGGCCCTTGAGCGTGTCCAGCCACTTGAGCTTGTACGGCATGTGTTCGTCGTCCAGGGCACGGCCGTTGGGAACGTAAAGGCTCCAGACCTTCACTCCGCCGCAGGTCGCACCGATGGCGCGGGCTTCCTGAACGGGGTCTTTGCCGGCTTTTCCAAAGGTGGGCTGGTCCGCGAAGGTGCGCTCGACGTCGTCGAGCCCTACTCGGGAGGCGATTGCGACGCCGTTCCACTGGCTCAAACCGAAGTGGGCGACCTCGTAGCCCATGCGTTCGAAGAGCTCCCAAGGGAAGTTGTCATCCTTGCACTTGGTTTCCTGCATGGCGAGGACGTCACAGTCGCTGCGCTGCAGCCAGGCTTCTACACGGTCGGCCCGGGCGCGGAGCGAGTTCACATTCCAAGTAGCTATCTTCACAGCCACTAACTTACCGAATTTGGGACCTGACGCATCCCCTCGCGTCCGATTGTCCCGGCAAGCGCTGCCCCGGCAAGCGCTAGTGGGCCGTCATCACGGAAGAGGTGGCGCGCCTCCGGAGCTTGATGCCGGATGCGATCAACAGCACACCACTGACTGCGGCGTATGTTGCGAGGAGGCCCACCACGCTCAGGAATCCGGCGCCGGGATTGACCAACACAAAGAATCCGAACACGGTAGTGACAATTCCTGTCAACATCCAGATCCACCAAGCCCGGATGGTGGTCCATGGCGTCCATGGCCAAGATGATCTGCGAAATCCCCAGAACCAAGGCCCACGCACCTATGAGGACGCCCAAGGCCGCGGCCGTGATCCCTGGCCACGAAACCGCCACGAGGCCAGCCGCAACGGAGATGATGCCGCCGTAGAAGGACCACCGGGAGTGGCGGGAAGGATCGTAGAAGTAGTGCGCCATGTTAGTGAGCCCGTCGGTGATGACGAAGACGCCGAACACGTACACCAGGGCGAATACCGTGGCGACCGGCAGGGAAGCTACCAGGAAGGCCAAGAGAAGGGCCAAGGCTCCCCGGAAGATGAGCGCCGTTCCTGAATGCTGAAACAACTTGCGTCCTGCGGTGTCGGACATAGGGTCAGTTTAGACCCGGCGCGGTAGCAGGTGAAGTGGCAGGCTCCAGCGGGGTTCGCTACATGGCTTCCAGGACGCTCACGTAGTTGGCGATGCCCACCCCGCCCATGTTCTGCACGGCCCCGCGGCGTGCGCTGGGCAACTGCATGCCGCCCGCAGTGCCGGTCAGCTGCATTGCCGCGATGACGTGCTGCGACACACCGGTGGCACCCACGGGGTGGCCCTTCGCCTTGAGCCCTCCCGAGACATTGATGGGGAGTTTGCCGTCCTTATAGACCCAGCCCTCCTGTACGGCACGGGAGCCTTCGCCGCGAGGCGTCAGTCCCATGGCCTCGTACATGATCAGTTCGGCGATGGTGAAGCAGTCGTGCACTTCGGCGAAGTCCAGTCCGTCAATCCCGACGCCGGCCATTCCCAAAGCCCGCTCCCAGGAGACGCGCGTGGCGGCGAACTCGGTGGGGTCCCGGCGGTCTGCCGGGAAGAAGTCGTTCGCGTGCCCGAAGCCCGCCAGCCTGACTGGGGCAGTTGCAGCGCCCGACGTCGGGCCAACAGAAAGCACGACGGCGGCGGCGCCGTCGGACACAGGGGAGCAATCGGTGCGGCGGAGCGGCTCGGCGACCATCGGGTTCTTCTCGGAAATCGTTCGGCAAAACTCTTCGCCGAAGTCCCGGTGCATCTGCGCATAGGGGTTGTCCATGCCGTTGCGGTGGTTCTTGGCGGCAATGGATCCCAGGACATCGCCCAGGCCGGCCCCGGAAAAACCCGACTCAGTGATGCCCGCTCCGTAGCGCTTCTCGTAGTGCTTGGCCACCTCGGCGAACAGCCCCGTGAATCCGGTGGTGGATTGCTTTCCAGCCATTTCATAGGAGGCACCAAGCAGGGCAGCTCCTACGACGTCGGCTCCCGCATCCGTCATCTTTTCGGCGCCGATCACCAGGACATTGCGCGCGGTTCCAGCGAGCACGGATTTCACACCCTGTTGGAACGCGGCCGAGCCCGAGGCACAGGCGTTTTCGGTTCGCGTTGCGGGCACATTGGCAAGCTGTTCAGACACCTGCAAGGCCAAGGAAGACGTGAACCCCAGCGGCATCATGCCCGAATTGAACTGGCCGAGGTAGATTTCGTCGATGTCCCTGGGCTCCAGGCCGGAGTTCCGGATGGCCTCGGTGGATACCTGGACGATCAAGGACTCCAGTGTCTCGTCCGTGAGTTTGCCGAACTTGCTGTGTCCCCAACCGGTAAGGAGGACGTCTTTGCCGAACTGTTCTTGCAGGCTCATGCCAGGATTCCTTCATCGGTGGGGTTCTTGCTGGTTTGCTCGAGTTGCTCTTCAAAAGCGGCCTCGGTCTTTTCGCGGATATCCTCCACGGTGACCCCGGGCGCGAGGCGGGTCAGCGTGAGCTGCCGCCCGCCGTCGTCGTTCCCGTCCGGCAGCAGGTCAAAAACCGCGAGGTCGCTGATGATGCGGTCCACCACCCGCAGGCCCGTTAGCGGCAGGGTGCATTCGCGTACGATCTTGGAAGTACCGTCCTTGGCGTTGTGCTCGGTGAGGACCACCACGCGCGGGGTTCCGGCTACCAGATCCATGGCGCCGCCCATGCCCTTGACCATCTTTCCCGGAATGGTCCAGTTGGCGAGGTCGCCGTTGCCGGAAACCTGCATGGCGCCGAGGATGGCGACTTTGACGTGGCCGCCGCGGATCATGCCGAAGGACGTCGCGGAGTCGAAGATGCTGCCGCCGGGCAGGACCGTGACAGTTTGCTTGCCGGCGTTGATGAGATCGGCGTCTTCCTCGCCTTCATAGGGGAAAGGCCCCATGCCGAGGAGGCCGTTCTCGCTTTGGAGCACAACCCGCACGCCGTCGGGCAGGTTGTTGGCTACAAGGGTGGGAATGCCGATGCCGAGGTTGACGTAATCGCCGTCGTTGAGTTCAAGGGCCGCGATGGCAGCCATTTCGTCACGGGTCCATGCCATGGTGATACTCCTTCGTGTGTTCGAGTGCTTAGACGGCCAGGAATTCAGCCCGTGGGCGGACAGTGCGCTGTTCGATGTCCTTGGGCCGGCCGCTGGCCTGGACCAGCCGTTGGACGTAGACGCCGGGTGTGACAATGTGGTTGGGGTCGAGCTCGCCGGGCTGCACGATCACCTCGGCCTCCGCGATAGTCACGATTCCCGCCGTCGCCACCACCGGGTTGAAGTTCCGGGCCGTGAATCGGTAGATCAGGTTCCCGTCCGTGTCCGCGGTGTGCGCATGGACCAGCGCGACGTCGGCAACGATCCCGCGCTCGCGGACGTACGTCACGCCGTCGAACTCTTCGAGCGGCTTGCCCTCGGCGACCAAAGTCCCGACGCCGGTCCGGGTGTAGAAGGCGGGGATGCCGGCACCGCCGGCGCGGAGTCGTTCGGCCAGGGTGCCCTGGGGCGCGAACTCGACCTCGAGCTGGCCTGAGAGGTATTGCTCGGCGAAGAGCTTGTTTTCGCCCACATAGGAGGCGATGACCTTGCGGACCTGGCCAGCTTCGATGAGGACTCCGAGGCCCTTGCCATCGATGCCCATGTTGTTGGAGACCACCGTCAGGTCTTTGACCCCCGAATCGCGGACGGCGTCGATCAGGTCCGCGGGGATCCCGCTGAGCCCGAAGCCGCCGACGGCGAGGGTCTGCCCGTCGCGCAGGACGTCCTGCAGTGCAACGGCTGCGCTGTGTTGGATTTTCGCCATGGCTTGGTCCTCGTCTTTGAGTTGGTGTGGCATCCACTTTGTGGACACGCCGTCGGGCAAGTCATCTGGGTAAGGAGCCTAGAGTGGTCTGCCGGGACGGGTCAATGGCGTGATGATGCTCCGCAGGGCTGCCATTGCATAGTGTGGACGCTACACTTTGAGGTGTCCACATTGTGGAGGATTTTTTCAGGAAGGGGATTGGTCATGGTCCAGTCGGCGGCCCATCAAGGGAAAAGCACACCTGTTCAAGGTGCTCAGGTGGTGGGTCGTGTCGCTGCGCTCCTGCGGCTCGTGGGACGCAAGCCGGAGGGCATGTCCATCGCTGGCCTGGTCCGCGAGTCAGGGCTGACGCGCCCTACGGTGCATCGCTTGCTCGCATCCCTTGCAGCCGAGGGCCTGCTGGATCACGATCAGCGGACTGGCAACTGGATCCTCGGGCCGGAGATCTTCCTGCTGGGGTCCGTGGCCGCGGCCCGGTTCCCGTTTGAAGGCCTGGCCCGGCCAAGCCTTCGCCGCCTGTCCGAAGAAAGCGGGGAAAGCGCCTTCTATTCCATCCGGCGTGGCCACGAAACCGTGTGCGTTCTCCGCGAGGAAGGCAGCTTTCCGGTCCGGTCATTCGTGTTGCACGAGGGTGTCAGATTCCCCTTGGGCGTTGCTTCGGCCGGCACGGCAATCATGGCCTTCCTACCCGAAGAAGAACAGGAAACCATCCTGTCGGGCTGGGAGCGTCACGCGGGCGGCTTCGCTACTGGGCACACTCTTGGCGTGGTCCGGGGCAACCTGGAAAAGACCCGGTTAGAGGGGTATTCGGTGAATCCCGGCTTGGTTCTCGAAGGAAGTTGGGGGATGGCGGCGGCCGTCTTCGATCAGTTGGGAAGGCCGATGGGAGCGTTGTCCCTCACCGGCATCGAGCCGCGATTCCGCCCCGAGCGGCAGGAGTTCCTCGGCAAGATGCTCATGGAAGAAGCCCACAGGATGAGCTCCGCAAGAACTGACCACCCTTGAAACGCAAGCCGGGCTCCCACCCCGGCATCCGGCGTCGGGGGCTCCCAAAGGGGCCGGATCTTGCGGGCACTGAAATCATTTTTGAAAACTTACCCATCCACGCGGCCCGCACCTCCGAATAGCTGGCATAAGGACTTAGCCCGCCAAGGGCAAAGTGCTTTCAAGCCGGAAACGACCGGCACCAAATGTCAGTCCGTTTGAAGGAGAAATGTCATGCTTTCTACAAAGCGCACGTCTTTTGCGATCGCCGGCCTCGCCGCTTCGGCCCTGCTCGGCCTCACCGCTTGTGGCGGCTCCGCTTCCACCTCGGCGCAGTCCTCGTCTCCCGCTCCTGCCACGTCTTCCATGGCGGCCACCCCCTCCGCTTCGGCAAGTGCCGCGATGGACCCGACCAAAGACCTGGTTGGTCCGGGATGTGCAGGTTACGCTTCCCAGGTTCCCAGCGGTGCAGGTTCCGTTGCCGGCATGGCTCTCGACCCCGTAGCCGTTGCCGCTTCCAACAACCCGTTGCTCAAGACCCTGACCGCAGCGGTTTCCGGCAAGCTGAACCCGAAGGTGAACCTGGTGGACACGCTTAACGGCAGCCAGTTCACTGTCTTTGCCCCCGTGGACAGCGCTTTCGCCAAGATCCCCGCCTCCACGATCGATACCCTCAAGACGGACGACGCTCTCCTGAGCAAGATCCTGACCTACCACGTCATCCCCGGCCAGCTGACCCCGGACCAGATCGTGGGTACCCACAAGACGGTTGAGGGCGACTCGGTAACCGTTACCGGTACCAAGGACGCGCTCAAGGTTGACGGAGGCTCCGCTGTGATCTGCGGTGGCGTCCACACCGCCAACGCCACGGTCTACCTGGTTGACAGCGTCCTGATGCCCAAGTAAATCTCCGTAAATCTCCGTAGATTGTGTACAGATCGTGCCCCTTAAGATTCGTCTTAGGGGGCATGATCTGTGCACAAACTCGAAGGGAATGATGTGAAGCCGTCACTCGTATGGTTCCGGGACGATCTGCGGGTCACCGACAACCCGGCCCTGAGGGCTGCGGTTGACGACGGTGCCGCCGTCGCGCTCTATGTCCTCGACGACGAATCGCAGGGCATCAGGCCACTCGGAGGCGCTTCGCGCTGGTGGCTGCATCATTCTTTGCTCGCGCTTCGGGATGAACTTGCCGCTTTGGGCGTTCCGCTGGTGCTGCGTCGCGGACCGGCTTCTGCCATCATCAGCGAAATTGCGACGGCGGTGGATTTAGGTGCGCTGTACTGGAACCGCCGCTACGGTGCGGCCGAGCGAACGCTCGACGCCGGCATCAAGGCATGGGCGCGTGAGTCCGGCATGCATGCCGAGAGTTTCCAAGCGTCCTTGCTGCACGAACCGTGGGCCGTCACCACGAAGCAAGGCGGACCCTTCAAGGTCTTCACGCCGTTCTGGCGGACCGTGTCCGGACTCGACTTTCGGGAACCGCTGGATGCGCCGGAACCCGGCCGCGGATACACCGGGCGCCTCCCGGAACACGAAGAGTTGGACAGTTGGGGATTATTGCCCCGGACCCCCGATTGGTCCGCAGGATTGTCTGAAACCTGGCAGCCGGGACCGGCTCAGGCCCATCAGCTTCTTGAAGATTTCGTGGAGGACGGGCTCGCCGACTATTCGATCAACCGAGACCGTCCGGATTTGCCGGGAAGCAGCCGGTTGTCGCCCTTCCTGCGATGGGGGCAGCTCAGCCCTTTCGAGGTCTGGCGTGCCCAGCAGGCGCGGCGCGGTGAACTGGGCGAGGGTGCGTCCGTCTTCGCCTCGGAACTCGGCTGGCGTGAATTCTGCTGGCACCAATACTTCCATCACCCGGACCTGGCGACGGCCAATCTGCGGCCCGGGTTCGACCACTATCCGTGGGCGTGGCCGAAGGCTGGGGAACACACTGATCAGCCGGATTCCGCCGCCCACGATGCCGCCGCGCACGATTCCGCCGCGCACGATTCCGCCGCGCTCCTGCGCGCGTGGCAGGAGGGGCGCACCGGGTTCCCATTGGTAGACGCAGGCCAGAGGCAGTTGTGGCATACAGGATGGATGCACAACCGGGTCCGCATGGTTTCCGCCAGCCTTTTGGTGAAGAACCTCGGCATCCACTGGCAAGTGGGGGAGCAATGGTTCTGGGACACCTTGGTGGATGCCGATCCTGCCTCCAATCCCGCGAACTGGCAGTGGGTAGCCGGTTCCGGGGCTGACGCCTCGCCGTTCTTCAGGATCTTCAACCCTGAGACCCAGGCTGCGAAGTTCGATCCGCAAAAACGCTACGTTGGCCGATGGATCCCGGAATGGGGCACTCCGGACTACCCTGAGCCGGTGGTGGACCTCAAGGCCTCGCGCCAGGAAGCACTGGATGCGTACAGCAACCTCGCTCGCTAGCTCAGCCACCACAACTGACCACCTTTGCGCCTGCGACGGACGCGTGAAACCCGGGTTCCGGCGTCGAGCGCTTCCGAAGAAGGTCGCACGGGAAGGGCAGGAAATGACCCCTAGAAATTAGTAGGAAGTCCGAGTATATTCGGATCAAAGGTGTCTCCGGAGCACAGATGGACATGTGCCTTCGAGGCCAATGGCGGGCATTCACCCCTATGCAAAGGAGCATTCCATGGTGCGCGAACTTTCCCATTACATTGACGGCCAGCGGATCGACGGCACCTCCGGGCGCTTCAGCGACGTCTACGATCCATGCACCGGCGAGGTCCAGGCGAAGCTTCCCTTGGCGAGCGCTGATGAGGTCAGGAACGCGATCGCCAACGCGGAGAAGGGCCAGCTTGAATGGGCTGCCATGAACCCGCAGCGGCGCGGACGGATCCTGCTAAAGTTCGTGGATCTGGTCAACGAAAACATGGACGAACTCGCCGCGTTGCTCTCCTCTGAGCACGGAAAGACTTTTCCCGATGCCAAGGGCGACATCCAGCGTGGCATCGAGGTGGTGGAGTTCTCCGCCGGTGCACCGCACCTTCTCAAGGGCGAATTCTCGGACAACGCTGGCACCGGCATCGACGTCCATTCGCTCCGCCAGCCGCTCGGCGTCGTCGCGGGGATCACGCCCTTCAACTTCCCGGCCATGATTCCACTGTGGAAGTCCGGTCCCGCACTGGCAGCCGGCAACGCTTTCATCCTCAAGCCCTCGGAGCGCGACCCGTCAGTGCCGCTCCGCTTGGCCGAACTTTTCACCGAAGCCGGCTTGCCCAACGGCGTCTTCAACGTCATCAACGGCGACAAGGAAGCGGTGGACACCCTCCTTGAGGATCCGCGTGTGAAGGCAATCGGCTTCGTCGGCTCAACGCCGATCGCCCAGTACATTTACGCCACGGCCGCGGCCCACGGCAAGCGCGCCCAGTGCTTCGGCGGTGCGAAGAACCACATGGTCATCATGCCCGATGCCGATCTCGACATGGCCGCCGACGCCCTCATTGGTGCCGGCTTCGGTTCGGCCGGTGAACGTTGCATGGCAATCTCGGTGGCCGTGCCGGTTGGCCAGGAAACGGCGGATCAGCTGGTCGCCAAGCTGCAGGACCGCATCAAGGGATTGAAGGTGGGTCCGAGCATGGCCAAGGATTCGGACTTCGGCCCGGTGGTGGCAGCCTCTGCGAAGGAACGGATCGAGGGCTACATCCAGGCAGGCGTCGACGCGGGCGCCACGTTGGTGACGGACGGCCGCGGGCTCACTGTGGATGGCTACGACGGTGGTTTCTGGGTTGGCCCCACACTCTTCGACAATGTCACGAAGGACATGTCCATTTATCGGGAAGAGATCTTCGGCCCGGTTCTGAGCGTCCTCCGCGCGGCTGACTATGAAGAAGCGCTGCGGCTCTGCTCCGAGCACGAGTTCGGCAACGGCGTCGCGATCTTCACGCGCGACGGCGACTCCGCCCGCGACTTCGCCAGCCGCGTCGAAGTGGGCATGGTTGGCATCAACGTCCCCATCCCCGTACCGATTGCCTATTACACTTTCGGCGGTTGGAAGGCCTCCGGCTTCGGCGACCTCAACCAGCATGGCGCGGACGCTTTCCGCTTCTACACCAAGACCAAGACGGTCACCACCCGTTGGCCTTCCGGCATCCGCCAGGGCGCCAGCTTCGTGATGCCGGCCGGCAGCTGATGGCCGAGGTTCTTTTTGAAACGCGCGGACACCTCGGCGTCATCACCCTGAATCGGCCCGGGGCCGTCAACGCCCTCACTGCCGGGATGGTTCAGGCTATTTTGGAGCAACTCACGGCCTGGGCGAACGACGACGCCGTCAAGACGGTTTTGGTGCGCGGTGCCGGCGAACGTGGCCTCTGCGCAGGCGGCGACATCGTGGCGATCTTCGACGACATATTGCGCCATGGAGACCGTACGGCAGACTTCTGGGCTGTCGAATACCGCTTGAACGCGCTCATTGCCCGGTACCCGAAGCCCTACGTCGCTTTCATGGACGGGCTGGTCCTCGGGGGCGGCGTCGGGATCTCAGCCCACGGCTCCATCCGCGTGGTCACCGAGCGGACCCGCACCGGCATGCCGGAAACCACCATAGGTTTTGTGCCCGACGTCGGCGGTACCTTTTTGCTGTCCCGCTCACCGGGCGAGACGGGCACCCACGCGGCGCTCACGGGTGCTCATCTGAAGGGCGCCGATGCCTTGTTCCTCGGACTCGCTGACCACTTCGTGCCGTCCGAAAGTTTGCCAGCGCTGGCGGAAGCGCTCGAAAGCGAGACGGCGGAGGCCGCCGTCGGGCGCTTCGTGCAGGAGCCGCCGGCTTCCGCGCTGGCAGCGCAGCGCGAGTGGATCGATGCCGCCTATGCCTTCGACGACGCCGAGGAAATCGTCGCCAGGCTGCGCGCGGCCGGTGGGGAGGCCGCTGCAGTCGCTGAGACCATCGAAGCGAAATCGCCCACGGCCGTGAAAGTTGCCTTGGAGTCGCTGCGGCGCGTGCGCGGGCTCTCACTCGAAGAAGCCCTGGAACAGGAATACCGCGTTGGTTTGCGTTGCCTGCTCGGGCCGGATTTCCGTGAGGGCATCCGCGCCCAAGTGGTGGACAAGGACCGCAACCCGCAATGGAAGCCAGGGTCCTGGCCGAAGTGACACCGACCGCCGTCGAGGGCTTCTTCGCGCCGCTCGGCGACCGTGAACTCAAACTTCACTCAAAGGAGCCCGACCATGTCTGAAAACGCAGCTTCCGGCACTATCGCTTTCCTTGGCCTGGGCCATATGGGTGGTCCCATGGCCGCAAACCTGGTCAAAGCAGGGCATCGGGTGGTTGCTTATGATCCCGTTCCGGCAGCGCTCGAGGCGGCTCGTGAACACGGAATTGCGACGGCTGATTCCGCCGCCGAAGCCGTCACCGAAGCCTCCGTTGTCCTGACCATGCTGCCCAGCGGCAAGCACGTCCTGGACGCCTACCGGGGAGTGGACGGGGCACCGGGACTGCTCGCGTTGGCAGCGCCGGACACGCTCTTCCTGGATTGCTCCACCATCAATGTTGACGAGGCACGGGAGGCCGCGGCCATTGCGTTGGAAGCCGGCCACCGTTCCGTGGACGCACCGGTTTCCGGGGGCGTGGTGGGGGCCGAAGCCGGAACCCTCACCTTCATGGTGGGCGCTTTGCCCGCGGACTTCGAAACCGTGAAGCCGATCCTGGAACTCATGGGCCGAAGGATCGTGCACTGTGGCGACCACGGGGCCGGACAGGCCGCGAAGGTCTGCAACAACATGATCCTGGGCGTTTCCATGATTGCCGTCAGTGAGGCTTTCGTCCTGGGCGAGAAGTTGGGCTTGACCCATCAGGCGTTATTCGACGTCGCTTCCAACGCCTCAGGGCAGTGCTGGGCCCTGACCACCAACTGCCCGGTTCCGGGACCGGTGCCCACCAGCCCGGCCAACCGCGACTACCAACCCGGATTCGCCGGAGCGCTCATGGCGAAGGACCTCCGGCTCGCGGTCAACGCGCTCGAAAGCACTGGGGTGGACGGGCAAATGGGGCACTTGGCCTCGCAGATTTACGACGCGTTCGCGGCCGAAGGCGGAGCCGGGCGCGATTTCTCCGGCATCATCACCGAAATTCGGGACAAGTCCGCCAAGTAGCCTTGGCGGGTAGGACATTACTCGATTCCAGTTACCGACAACTCGATTCCAGCAACAAAGGAGCACGGCTTGGTGCAGCAGTACGAGAACATCCTGGTGGAACTCCGTGGACGGGTGGGCTTGGTGACCCTCAACCGGCCCAAGGCACTCAACGCTTTGAACCAAGCCACCATGGATGAGTTGGTGTCCGCCGTGTCGGCCATGGATGTGGATCCCGCCGTGGGGGCTGTGGTGATCACCGGTTCGGAAAAGGCCTTCGCTGCCGGCGCCGACATCAAAGAGATGGCCTCCAAGGGGTACATGGAGATGTACGCCGCAGACTGGTTCCGCGGGTGGGAAAACCTCACTCGCTTGCGTATTCCGGTGATTGCCGCGGTGTCCGGTTTTGCCTTGGGCGGAGGCTGCGAACTGGCCATGATGTGCGATTTCATCATTGCCGGGGAAAATGCCAAGTTCGGCCAGCCGGAGATCAACCTGGGCGTCATTCCGGGCATGGGAGGCTCGCAGCGGCTGACCCGTGCCGTGGGCAAGGCCAAGGCGATGGACATGGTCCTCACTGGCCGGTTTATGGACGCGGAGGAGGCTGAACGTGCCGGACTCGTTTCCCGCGTGGTACCGGCAGATGCCGTGGTGGAAGAAGCCCTCAAAGCGGCGGAAGTGATCGCCTCCAAGTCCAAGCCAGTTGCCATGGTTGCCAAGGAAGCCGTCAACGCGGCATTCGAAACCGGCCTCGATCAGGGTGTGCTTTTTGAGCGGCGGATCTTCCACTCATTGTTTGCCACCGAAGACCAGAAGGAAGGCATGGCCGCGTTCACGGAGAAGCGCCAGCCGGAGTTCAAGCACCGCTAGGGTCCCAGCTCCACCGGGAATTCGAGAGCATGGCCGTACTGGGACCACCCGCCGGTGAAGAGCCGGCCGTGTCCCAGGCCGGCATACTCCATGGTCAGAAGGTTGTGGCATGCGGTGACACCCGATCCGCAATAGCTGATCACCTTCTCAGCTGAAGTGATCCCTGCCGTGGCGAAGGTGCGCAGCAGTTCGGTTTTGCCGCGCAATGTCCCGGTGTGGTTGAGATTCTCCCGGCAAGGTACATTCCTCGCGCCGGGTACATGGCCTGGCCTCGGGTCGATCGGATCCTGCCTGCCCTCGAAGCGGTCGCGGTTTCGTGCATCCACCACGACGGTTTCTTCGGTTGAGAGCTCATGGATTTCAGCGAGACGGCCGTGCGGCCACGGCCGGGCCGCGAAATTTCCCGCGGGCCGCGCAGGGTGCTCCGTCTCCAACGTCCCTCATAGCTGGCCAAGCCACCATCCAGAACGGCCGAACTGTGGCCAGTGGCGCGGAGCATCCACACCAGACGGGCGGCGATGACTCCGCCGGCGTCGTCGTATGCCACCACAACGTCGTCGTCATTGATTCCCAACTGCTGCATGCCCAGTGCAAAATCGTGCGGTGCGGGCAGCGGGTTCCGCCCTGCCTGCGGCGAGCCCTCGGCCGAAAGCCATCGATCCAGGTCGACAAAGACCGCCCCGGGAAGGTGCCCGCCGTCGTAGGCCTCCCTGCCGGAGCTCCCGTCGAGGTACCAACGCACGTCGGCCAGCACTATCTGGCCACGGTTTTGAGTGCACCATTCGAGGTCGACAAAGGGTTCTACCGCTGCGTTCTTCACAGCCACGACACTAAATCAAAGTCTCATTATTTGATATATGAATCTCACGATGTGGACGACATGCGACAAATCAGAGAGTGTCAGTCGGTGAAGTCTCCGGCGGTCCTGCGGAAGTCCTTCAGGACGCGGATCAGGTGCTCGACGTCGTCGTCCCCGAAACCGGACTGGCCGAACACTTCATGGTTGAGGGCCGCCGTCGCGCGCTTCGCGAGGGTGCGGCCCTCCGAGGTGAGTTCGATCAGCGTGGTGCGCCCGTCCGTGGGGTGCGGCGAACGGACCACCAGGGCGGCCTTTTCGAGGCGGTCGACGGCGTTGGTCACCGACGTGGGATGCACCTGAAGGAGTGCGCTGGCTTTGTTCATGGGCAGGGCGCCGCTGCGGGCGAAGCTGAGGAGGGCCAAGAGCTCGTAGCGCGCGAAGGTCAGGCCGAACGGCTTCAATACTCCTTCGATCCGGGCCAGCAGGATCTGCTGCGTGCGCATGATCGCGGTGATGGCCGCCATGGGTGCGGCGACTTCGCCCCAGCCGTGGCGTTCCCAGTTGCGTTGGGCGTCTGCGATCGGGTCGCGGGGGAGCGGGCTGCCCACTGTTCCTCCTGACATTGTTTGGTGGCTGCCTATTCTTTCAGGCTCGGGAAATCGGATTCGGAGTATTCGACCCCGGTCCCTGCCGGGAGTTGGCCTCCGTTGTGCCGGATTTCCTCGCTCGCACGAAGCTCAACACGGCGGATCTTGCCGGAAATCGTCTTGGGCAGCTCAGCGAATTCGATCCGGCGGATGCGCTTGAACGGCGCCAAATGGATCCGGCAATAACGCAGGATGTCCTCAGCGAGCTCGGGCGAGGGGACATGTCCACTTGCGAGGACTACGAATGCCTTAGGTACCGAGAGCTTCACCGGATCCGGCGAAGGCACGACGGCGGCCTCAGCCACTGCGGGATGTTCGATCAGTACGCTCTCGAGCTCGAAGGGGGACAACCTGTAGTCGGAGGACTTGAAGACATCGTCCCCGCGGCCCACGTAGGTGATGACGCCGTTTTGGTCCCGGCTGGCCATGTCGCCCGTGTGGTAATAGCCGTCGCGGTGAGCCTCGGCGGTCTTCTCCGGATCGCCGAAGTAGGACTTCATGAGTCCCACGGGCCGGGGGTCCAAGCGCAAGCACAGTTCGCCGACGTCGCTCTCCTCGCCGGTGGCGGGGTCAACAAGCACCACGTCGTAGCCTGGAAGCGGCCGGCCCATGGAGCCGGTCTTGACCGGCTGGCCGGGGGTGTTGGCGGCCTGGACCGTTGATTCCGTCTGCCCGAAACCATCGCGGATGGTCTGGCCCAGGCCCTCTCAACTTGCCCGATGACCTCGGCGTTGAGCGGTTCGCCAGCCGAAACAACCTTGGTGGGCGGCGTCTTCAACAGGGTCAGATCCGCCTGGATCAGCATGCGCCAGACCGTGGGAGGGGCGCAGAAACTCGTGACGCCTTCGCGGTCCATCTGCTCCATGAGGGCTTTGGCGTCGAAGCGCTCGTAGTTGTAGACAAACACGCAGGCCTCGGCGATCCACGGCGTGAAAACATTCGGACCAGGCGTGCTTGGCCCAGCCGGGGGAGGCCACATTGAGATGGACATCCCCGGGTTCCAGCCCGATCCAGTACATCGTAGACAGATGCCCCACGGGGTATGACGTATGGGTGTGCTCCACCAACTTGGCCCGGGACGTGGTGCCCGACGTGAAGTAGAGGAGCATGGTTTCGTCGGCATGGGTGGGGCCGTCCGGGATGAACTCGGTCTCGGCAGAACCGGATTCGGCGTACTGGAGGGCGTTTTGCCTCGGTGCGCCGGCGCCGTTGCCAACTTCGATCAGCGTGTAGTCGCCCGGCACATCGGCGAACTTGGCAATATTGGCGCTCCCGACGGCGGCCCAGTGGGCGCCCCCGCGCTCGACGCGGTCCCGGATATCGCGCGGACCCATGAGCGTGGTGGTGGGGATCAGGACAAGGCCCAGTTTGATCCCGGCGAGCATGAGTTCCCACAGCTCCACCTGGTTGCCAAGCATGATGATCATGCGGTCGCCACGATGGACGCCCTTCCCACGGAGCCAATTGGCAAGCTGCGAGGAACGTGCGGAAAGATCGGCGAAGCTGCGGCGGGTGGAACTGCCGTCCTGCTCCACGATGACCAGCGCCGGGTTGTTGGCCGTGGAGGGGTTGGCTGCGATCTGGTCGAACCAGTCGAGAGCGAAGTTGAATTCGCTGAAGCGGGGCCACTGGAATTCGCTGTGTGCCTGGGAGTAATCGGTGCGCAGCTCAAGGAGCCTGTCGCGGGCTGCACGGAAGTCGTCGGTGACTGTCATTGTCTGCCTTTCGCCCTGCGGGAATGGGATCAGCGCGGATCGGGGACGTCGCTGGCCGTGTGATCCGCCTCACCTCGCAATATACTAGGACATCCAAGGGTTTGGAAAGAGATGAAGGGCGCGACGCCGAAGCGCCCGAAGGAGCCCCTACTTCCACCAAGTGTCGAAAATGGTCACCGGGACGGTCCGCTTGTGCCGGGTGCGCAGGTACTTCTGCTCGATGGCCTCGGCTACCTCGTCAGCAACCTCCCGGCCTTCAAGGTAGTCGTCGATCTGGTCGTACTTGATGCCGAGCTCGTCCTCGTCGGTGCGGCCGGGCTTGCCGTCGAGGAGGTCGGCCGTGGGAACTTTGTCCCAAATGCGGGACGGGGCGCCCAGCTCAGCGAGGAGTGCACGGTTCTGCCGTTTGTTGAGGCCGAAGAGCGGCAGGATGTCCGCACCGCCGTCGCCGAACTTGGTGAAGAATCCGGTGACGGACTCGGCGCCGTGATCTGTGCCGATCACCAGGTAGTTGTGCTCGCCGGCGAGGGCGTACTGGGCCACCATGCGGGCGCGGGCCTTCGTGTTGCCTTTGTGGAAGTCCGATATGCGTGACCCTGTGGTCTTTTCGAACTCGTCCTCGAAGCCGTCAACCGCCCGGGAGATGTTGAAGGTCCACTCCGTCCTGGCCTGGATAAAGTCCAGTGCGGCCTGGGCGTCGTCCTCATCATGCTGGGTGCCGTAGGGGAGCCGGACCGCTACGAAGTTCGCCACGACGCCCTCAGCGTCGAGTTCCTCGACAGCCAGTTGCGCGAGACGCCCGGCGAGGGAGGAATCCAAGCCTCCGGAAATACCCAGGACAAAGCCCTTGGTATGTGTGGCTTTGAGGTATTCCTTCAGGAACGTGACGCGTTTGCGCACCTCCCCAGCGGGGTCGATCCGGGGCTGAACGCCCATTTCCGCAATGATCGTGGCCTGGAGTGTGCGCATGTCCCCAACACTAGTAACGAGTGCTTGAAACACTCAACTGTGTCACCCCAAGTAACTCGCCGTTGTTGTCGTTTTCGAGCAAAGTAACTTAGCCCCTCGCGACTGGGATGGCGGTGGTTTGGGCACCAAAGGTGAGCGGGCGATTACGCCGGCGCGGGCCCCGTCGACCCTCGGACCGTGAGGTGCGTAGGCATGACGGCCAAGCGCCGGCTGATTCCGCCGTATTGGGGATTCAGGCGGGAAAGGAGCATGGAGACGGCGACCCGGCCGGCCTGTTCAATGGGTGAGGCCATGGTGGTCAGTGGGGGATTGCAGAAATCGGCGCCGAAAATGTCGTCGCAACCCACAATGCTCATGTCCTCGGGCACCCGGATTCCCCGTTCGCGCAGCCTCTGGAGCATGCCGATGGCCAACAGGTCATTGAACACAATGCATGCCGTGGCTCCTGTGTGCGCGGCGGCGTCGGCTGCGGCCGCGCCGGACGTCGTCTTGGGAGCGAACGGCCCCACGCTGAAGGTGGTCAAGCTCCGTTCCTGGGTCTCCTCCTGGAATGCCTTCCACCGCTTGGCGTTGGAGCAGGACGTGGCCGGGCCGCCGACGAAGCAAATCCTGCTGTGGCCCAGCGAGACAAGATGTTCCAGCGCCTGGACAATGGCCGACGGCGTATCGATCACCACCGTGGGTGCAATGGCCGGGGCCCGGTTGATGGTCACCAGGGGCTGCTGTGCCGCTGCCTCGGTGAGTTGCGCGTCAGTCAGGCGGGACGCCGCAAGGATGAAGCCGTCGGCGGAGCGGCGCATTTTCTGCAGGGCGTCCGCTTCCATCTCCGCTGATTCCTCGGTGTCCACGAGCAGTTGCGTGTAGCCAGCGGCCTTCAGTTGAAGCTGGGCGCCGCGGATGATGTCGAAGTAGAACGGGTTGGTGATGTCAGGGACCAGGACGGCGACTGTCTGGGTGCGTCCGGAGCTGAGTCCGCGGGCTTGGGAACTGGGCGCGTAGTTCAACTGCGCGGCAGCTTCTTCGATCCGCTGGCGTGTCACGTGGTTCACCCGCCGCGGGTTGGACAGGGCCCGCGAGACGGTGGATGTAGCCACCCCCGCGAGTTCGGCAACATCGCGAATAGTGGGCTGCCTGCCCGGTGACTGGAGCTCGAGTTCTGCCATGATCTGGGTATTCCTCATCTGCCGCACTCGCTCATCTATGAGTGACTTGTCCCACAATTTCAGCACCGATGACAATTTTTGGCAATCGCTTGTCAACCTTGTTGCTCGTGCCTAGACTCGGAGCAATCGCCCGGTGTGACGCGCACCACGCCATGAGGCCATCGGGTATTCAGGGAGGAAAAACAATGAAGTTTGCATCGTCCGCCAAGTTTGCCGCTGTTGTCTTAACAGCCGCCCTAGCTTTGACCGCCTGCGGAAGCGGCAGCAACACCAGCTCCGGGGGGAGCGCCGGGCCCGTTGACGGGAAGGGCAAGAAGCTGAGCGTCCTGACAGGCGTCAACAACCAGTACTCTGCCCAGCAAAAGCAGTGGTTTACCGACATTGCGGCCAAGTTCAAGGCGCAGACCGGTGCAGACATCTCATTCGAAACGTTCGCTTCGGCCAACGACGAGCTGACCCGCATCCAGACGTCTGTAGTTTCCGGACAGGGACCTGACGTCTACAGCCTCGGCACAACCTTCACCCCCACCGCGTACGCAACCAAGGCCTTCGTGACGTTGTCCGACGACGACTGGAAGAAGATTGGCGGGAAGGACAGGTTCAACCCAGCCGCCCTCGGAATTTCCGGCCCCGACGCCCAGCACCAGGCAGGCATTCCGTTCGTCAGCCGGCCGTTCGTGATGGCCTACAACAAAGATCTGCTGAAGGCCGCCGGGATCGACAAGCCCGCCACGAGCTGGGATGAGCTCGCGGCGCAGGCAAAGAAGATGACCGACCCGTCCACAGGCACTTTCGGCTTGGCGACCGGCTACAAGGACAACTTTGACCCTTGGAAGTTCATCTGGGCCATGTCGGTGCAGGCCGGCAACCCGCTGGTGGACGGCAAGACGCTCAAGCTTGACGACCCGGCTGTCAAGAAGGCCTATCAAACCTACTTCGGCTGGCTGACCCAGGACAAGGTGGTGGATCCGGCGTCGATCGGGTGGAGCAACAGCAACGCGGTCGCCGCGTTTGCCTCGGGCAAGGCCGGCTACCTGATGATGACGACGTCGAGTTCCCTCCCGACGCTCGACAAGTCCTCCGTTGCCGGTAAGTACGCCTATGCAACCATGCCGACCACGGCCCCCGGCCAGACATCTCCGCAGGGAGATGCCGCGAATGCAGCGAGCATCCTGTCCGGTGACAACGTGGTTGTTGCCGATTACTCGAAGCAAAAGGACCTGGCTTTCGCTTACATCAACCTCATCACGTCCAAAGACGAGCAGTTGAACTTCCAGAAGATCTTCGGAGACCTACCTGCCAACGCCGAAGCCCTGAAGTCCCTGAACAGCCCCGCCCTTCAACCGGTTGCCGACACCGCAGCGAAGTCCAAGGCAACGCCGTTCACCGGAGCGTGGGGTGACATCCAGCTGGCTCTGCTCAACGTGGTAGTCCAGTCGATCCCCGACCTCTCCAAGGGTTCCGTGGACGACTCGACCCTGCAGGGTCGCCTGAAGGACGCACAGTCCAAGGGCCAGGCCTCACTTGACCGGGCCTCGAAGTAAGAAGGAACGGACATGTCCACCGATTCATTGACTGCGGGCGAGGCGGCACACCGCAAGCCGTCCCGCGCCGCCAAGCCGGACCCGCAGTCGCCAGACGACACTCCCCGGCGCCGCAAGGGGCTAAGCGAACGCAACCGCCCCTTGTGGATGCTGATTCCAGGCGGCCTGCTGATGGTGATCATCATCGTGGTGCCGCTCCTGCTCGGCATCTTCATGTCGGGGCTGGACGCTGGATCAGTACTCGCTGCGCCAGTGGGTCAGCGCCCCCTTCATCGGAGTGCAGAACTTCGTCGAAGCGCTGACGGCATCGCCTTTGCTGCACGCCATCTGGCTCAGCGTCAGCTACTCCCTACTCGCGATGGTGGTCACTATCCCGCTGGGTATAGCCGGCGCCGTCGCCACCCAGAACGCGTTCAAAGGGCGCGCCGTGGTCCGCTCGATCTTCCTGATCCCTTACGTCCTTCCCTCCTTCGTGGTGGCGACGGTGTGGCGGACCATGTTCCAGCCGGGCAGTGTCATCGACTCCGTGCTGCATTCGGTGGGCATCGACCCGGGCTTGTGGCTCAACGGGCCCCAGTCCTATTGGACGCTGATCCTGGTCCAGATCTGGGCATCGTGGCCGTTTGTCTACCTGCTGGCACTGTCCGGACTGCAGTCGGTAGACCATGAGGTCCACGAGGCATCGGCCCTGGACGGTGCGCTGTGGTGGAACAAGCTCCGCTACGTGGTCTTCCCTTATCTCAAGGGCCCACTCTCTTTGGCGTTCCTGATCGGCATGCTGCACCACATCAACAACTTCACCTTGCCGTTCGTCCTCTTCGGCGTGCCGGCCCCCTCCGATGTGGAGCTCCTGCCGATCCTCACCTACGTCACCAGCTTCCAGAGCTTCCGGTTCGGACTCAGCGCGGCCATGGCGTTCATTTCGCTGATCCTGATCGCGATTCCCCTGTTCGTCTATTTGCGGGCTGTCAAGCTCGACGACGCTGAAACTCCCGGAGGCAAAAAGTGAGCGCCGCAACAACCGCCGTCGGACGCCAACCGAGCGAAGATGTTCGCCCGGGCTCCAAACGCCAGCACGAAGTCACCCGGCTCATGCCAGGGCCCATGCTTGCCATCATCCTGACGGTGTTGTGTGCCCTGGTGCTCATCCCGGTGGCGTACATCTTCCTGGCGTCCGTGAACTCGGACATCGGCGTGGCCCGGGGCGAGTTCTTCCCGTCCAGTTTCTCCTTTGAGAACTACTCCACGATCTGGACGAGCGTTGGACTGGCAACAGGCTTGGCCAACAGTGTGCTCGTGGCCGGTTCCACCGCCGTGGTCTCCGCGCTGATGTCGATTGCCACCGCCTACGTCCTGGTCCGCTACCAGTTCCGCGGCCGTTTGACGATCCTTCGCGGGCTCCTCGGACTCCAGTCAGTTCCGGGCACCCTCATGGTGCTTCCGGTTTTCGTGCTGTTCTCGTCGTCCGCCAGCTACCTGGGCATTCAAATCATTGGCACGCAGTGGGGCTTGTTCATCACCTATCTGACCTTCGCGATGCCGTTCTCCACCTGGGTGATGGTCACCTATCTGCGCGGCCTGCCGCGCGAACTCGAAGAGGCAGCAAGGATCGACGGCGCCAGCAACCTTGGCGTGCTGGTGCGGATCATCCTGCCGCTGAGCTGGCCCGGCGTCGTCGTTTCTGGTATTTTCGCCTTCCTGCTCGGCTGGAACGACGTCCTGTTCGCCTCTGTCATGACCCGCCCCGAGAGCCAGACGGCCGCCGTCGCGCTCCAAGTCTTCGGCGCCTCGCAAGAGGGCGGCGCAATTCCGTTCTACGGCCAGATGATGGCGGCCTCGCTCGTGTGTGCTGCCCCGGTGGTCATTCTCTATCTGATTTTCCAGCGTTACCTAGTGGGCGGCCTGACCGCCGGAGGAGTTAAGTAACTATGAGCACGCCAGCGGTTGAATGGGAGCTCTCGGGCTTCGGCGACGAGATCGACGACGACCCCAAGATCCAGATTGCCGTGATGCAGGCACTGGGGGCAAGGCATATTGAAGTACGCAGTGCCTGGGGCATCAACATCGTGGGCCCTGGACGATGGACAGCTCGCAGAACTCAAGGCGTTGCTGGACACGGCCGGCATGAAGGTTTCCGCGATCGCCTCGCCGATCGGGAAAGTGGATGTCTCGCTCCCCGTGGAGCACGAGGTGGAACGGCTCCGGCGGGCGGTCAACGCCGCACACGTGCTGGAATCCCGTTACATCCGGATCTTCTCCTTCTATTACGGCGAAGACGTGGCCGTGGAGAGCATTCGGAATGCCGTGATCGAACGGATGCGCGCCCTCGCGGCCGTGGCGGAGGAATCCGGCGTCGTACTGCTGCACGAAAATGAGAAGGACATCTTCGGCGATATTCCGGAGAGGGTCCTGGACATCATCGAATCGGTGAACTCCCCGGCCCTGAAGGTCGCCTGGGATGCGGCGAACTTCGTTCAGGTTGGCGTCAAGCCCTTCGACGACGCCTACGCCAAACTCCGCCCGCACCTTGAGTACCTGCAGGTCAAGGACGCCTTGTTTTCGAACGCCACCGTGACGCCGGCGGGCGAAGGTGACGGCGATTTGCTGCGTACCGTGGAAGCCCTGAAAGCCGACGGCTACACCGGATTCGCCAGCTTGGAACCGCACTTGGCCGGCGCTCACGGCCTGGGTGGTTTCGGGCCCGACGGCGTTCGGCATCGCCGCGAGGGCCTTCGCGAAAGTCCTCAGCGAAGCGGGAGTGGAAGCCAAGTGACTGAAGAAAAAATGGCACTTCAGGCTGCAATCGTGGGGTGCGGGGTCATCGGCCGCACGCATGCGGCCGCCATCCGCGAGCTCCCGGGGATCACGGTCGCCGCACTTGTTGACGAGATCGCCGAGGCCTCCGCGGCCCTTGCCGCCACGATCGAAGCCCAAGGCAACCCGAAGCCGGCAGTCTTCCTGACGCTGGCCGAGGCGCTCGCGGCAGTACCCGTGGACCTGGTCATCGTCTCAACGCCCAGCGGGCTGCACATCCAGCAAGCACTGGAAGCGCTCGACGCGGGCAAGCACGTGGTGATCGAAAAGCCCCTCGGCGTCGATTTGAGCCGCGCGGACGAGATCATTGCAGCAGCGAAAGCCGCCGAGGCCAAGGGCTTGGTGGCCAGTGTGATCAGCCAGCATCGCTTCGACCCGGCCAGCCTGGTGGTGGACGAAGCACGCCGGGCCGGGCGCTTCGGCACGCTGACTTCCGCCGTGGCCTCGGTGAGCTGGTGGCGCAGTCAGAGTTATTACGACTCGGGAGCTTGGCGTGGAACGTGGGCCATGGACGGCGGCGGGGCCATCATGAACCAGGGCGTCCACACGGTGGATCTGCTCGTGTGGTTCCTCGGCCGGCCCGTCGAGATCAGCGCCAAAACGGCGCTCCTCGCCCACGAAGGCGTTGAAGTGGAAGACACCGCAGTGGCCACCGTGACGTTCGAATCCGGCGCACTTGCCGTGCTGCACGCAACGACGGCGGCCTACCCGGGACTGACGGTCCGCCTCCAGGTCATGGGCAGCAAGGGCTCCGCCGTGATCGACAACGACAACCTCGAATACTTCCACGCTTCCGACGCCGCTGATCCTTCCGAGAGCAGCGCCATGGGCATCCTCGGCAGCGGAAACCAGGCCGCCGTCGAGCTCGCCAAATACCCCGACGAGACGGCCGAACCGCTGGATCCCACCGTGTATCCGGCTGGACATGTCCGTCAGTACCGCGACATCCTCGCTGCGATTCGCGAAGGACGCCGTGCCGGAGTGACCGTGGAAGACGCTGTGACCGCGTTGGCAACCGTGCGCGCCCTCTATGTCTCGGCCACTCTCGGACAACCCGTGCTGATCGCCGATGTCATCGCAGGCAAGTACAACAACGTGGAAGTCCGCACGGGCGGTTCCGCTTCCCACGCGGGAGCCAATCGCGAAGGGGTTTCCGCATGAAGTTTTCCGTCTTCACCGCATCCACGCCCGAATGGTCCCCTCAAGACGCCGCCGCCAAGCTTTCAGCCCAGGGGTGGGACGGCATCGAATGGCGTGTCACGGACCAGGCCGAAGCGGCAGAACCTGGCTTCTGGGCGGGGAACCGCGCTACGTGGCCCATGACGGGGTTGGAGGACTCGATCCCTGAGATCGGCCGCCTCACCGCTGAAGCCGGGCTGGAATTCTCCGGCCTCGGCGGCTACGCCCGCTGCGACAACCACGACGACGTCGATCGCGTCCTGGCCGCGACGGCAGCCTGCGGTGCCAGGCAAGTCCGCGTCAATGTGCTGCCGCTGGGAAACTCGAATATGGGCGGAGGGGAGCCCACGGGTCTGTCCTATCCCGAGCTCTTTGCCGCTACCAGGGAACACTACGAATGGGTCGCCGCCCGCGCGGCGCACCACGGCGTCAAGGCGCTCGTCGAATTGCACCACGGCACCGTGACAGCATCGGCGTCGTCGGCCAGGCGATTGCTGGAAGGACTGGATCCGCAGCACGTCGGCGTCATCCATGACCTCGGCAATTTGCTGATCGAAGGGTGGGAGTCGCCGTTGCCTGCACTCCAGCTCCTCGGCCCTTATTTGGCACATGTCCATGTGAAAAACGCCCGCTGGGTCCGCACGGAGTCTACGGACGAATCGGGCGCGGCCGTGTGGGTCAACGAGTGGGCGCCTTCGTCCGAGGGCCAGGGCAGCGTGCTCGGATATTTCCGGGCTCTCGCCGCGGTTGGCTACAACTCCTGGGTCACGGTGGAGGACTTCTCCACCGTGCTCCCGTTGGAGGAACGGACCGCATCCAACCTCGCCTACCTACGCAAGGTAGCCGCATTGGCCGGGTTCGACGTCGGCGCTCCCGCTTCGGCTCGCTGACGACGCGCTGGCCGCCCTGGCGACGCTTGAAACAGCAGCCGCTCGCCTTTTCGGAGGCAAGCGGCTGCTGTTTTGGTGGCTAGATGGTGCGCGTCGCTTTTGCCAGGTTGTCCTTGAGTTCGGCGGCGTTCTGCCGGACCACGTAGGCCGGGCGGTCACGTTCCACGCGCCAGCTCTCATCGAGCGGCCCGATGTTGATGGTGTCGAAGCCGAACTCGTCGTAGAGCTTCGCCACGAGGTCGGCGGCCTCGGGGTAGTCGCTGGCGGTGGCCAATGCGCGGCGGTTTTCGGTGCCCGCCGGGGTGCCGTCGGTGCCGATCTCCTTCGCCATGATGTGGTTGAAGCCTTTGGCGACCTTGGACGTGGGCAGGTGCTTCTGCAGCAGGCCGGACACAGTGGCGTCGCCCGCGTCGAGCTCCGGGATGCGGCCGTCCCGCTCCCAGTAGTAGTTGTTCGTGTCGATCACAATCTTGCCTGCGAGCGGTTCCACGGGGATGGCCTGGTAGTTTCTGAGGGGAACGGTCACGACGGCGAAATCGCCCGCCGCTGCCGCCTCGGCCGGTGTTGCGGCCCGGGCGCGTGTGCCCAGCTCCGCGACAAGTTCCGCCAGCGTTTCCGGTCCCCGCGAGTTGCTGATCACTACGTCATAGCCGAGTTCGACCGCTTTGCGAGCGACTTGGCTGCCAATGTGCCCTGCGCCGATGATTCCGATTGTTGTCATATGAGCGGGAACCCCGTCACCGCCGCAGATATTTCACGAGTGACGCGGCTCACCCGCAACGCGAGCTCGCCGGAATGGTGCCGGGTCGCCCGAACCTTTCGGCGACCTGAGCGCGTTCCGGCGATCTCGACGACGGACGCTTTACGTAGAATGGGGACCATGACTTCCGCTGTTGACGCTGCCGCTGCCCGTGCCCGCCTCCTTGAACTGATCAAAGAACTGGCGGTCGTCCGCGGCAAGGTGATCCTTTCCAGCGGTGCCGAAGCGGACTACTACATCGACTTGCGGCGCATCACCCTTCACCACGAGGCCTCCAAACTGGTGGGCCAGGTCATGCTGTCCATGATCGACGACGCCGGAATCGCGGTTGAGTGCGCCGGTGGCCTGACGATGGGGGCGGACCCTGTCGGGACCGCCGTGATGCACGCAGCTGCCGACGCCGGACGTGCCGTTGACGCGTTCGTCGTACGCAAGGCGCAGAAGTCCTATGGCATGGGCCGGCAGGTGGAAGGTCCCTCCGTCGAAGGCCGGAACGTGGTTGTCCTCGAGGACACCTCCACCACGGGCGGTTCCGCGCTGACCGCCGTCGAAGGCGTCCGGAAAGCCGGTGGCAACGTGGTGGCCGTCGCGGTCATTGTGGACCGAAACACCGGCGCGAAAGAAAAGATCGAAGCGGAAACCGGCGTGCCGTACCTCTTCGTTTTCGGCAAGGACGAGCTCGGGCTCAACTAGCCTCCCGCCGAGTTTGTGTACACGTCATGCCCCTTAAGACGACCCTTAGGGGGCATGAGCTGTACACAAACTCCCAAGGCTAAACGCCTAAGCTGGCTGGGTGGACTTTCAAGCGGGAAAATACTCTCGTAAGCAGAAGCGCTGGCAAGACCCGGGCTCCCCTGCCCAGGTTCTCCGCCATGCTGCTGAGCTGAAGAGCTTTTCCCGCCGGACCTTCCTGATTGGCGCGGGAGCTTCCACAGCACTCGCGGCGGACATGCTGTTTACCCGGCAGGTCCAAGCCGAGCGCCGCACCACCAAAATCCTCCCGGTGGGGGACGACTTCGCCGCGTCCTACTACCCCAACTCCAGTTGGATACTCTTCCCCGGGTACAAGACCAGCTGGGAAGAGGCCCAATGGATCCTCAATTCGCTCCGGGGTTCGCTACGGCAGCGGGGCCAGTTGGCCGCCGTCGGATACTCCAACCAAGGGTTGGACGTCGCTGAGGTGGTGGACGCCGTGGTCGGCTACATCAAGGAGCGGAAGCTGAATACGCTCTACTTCTATGGCCACAGTTTCGGCGGCATGCTGGCCACCGAAGTGGCCGCCTTCCTCCGTGAGAGGAACGACGTCGGCGTCAAGCTGATCTTGTTGGATTCGTCGCCGTTCAGCAAGTACGACATCCTCGACCAAAGCTGGTTCGACGGCGTCGTGTTCTTGTACGAGAGCGGTTTCCAGGTTCCGTCGGTGGTCCGCGGCGGCTATGAACTGGGTGAGCGTGTGGTCAACAAGAATGAACGCACGTGGGGGCAGATCTGGAACCAGACCCTCGAGCAGCTCTCGCCGATCGCGCCGTCGAGCGTCCTCATCCAGAGCGAATCGGACTACATCTACCATTTCGACGGTACCCGGTTCACCGACCGGCTGGGGGATACCCGCATGGCGTTCATCGGAAACCCGCGCGATGACACAGTGAACTACGAGACGGCCCGGGCTGGGTGGGCCAAGACGTTCCCCCTCAACATTGCGTCTACGGGACTGAGGACCGACGGTGCCCGCCCCGCGCACGCGAGCCCGCAGTGGAACCCGTTTGTCTACAACCCGATTATCGAGGACCTGCAGAACGAGTTCTTGCCCCTGCCCCGGGCCGGCTCGCGGGTGGTCTTCTACTAGCGGCGCAAGCCATCCAGCTCGGCACCGTTCAGTCCGGCGTCGCGCAGGTAGTCAGCGGCGTTCCCGAACTCGCGTGCGAATCCATCCAGGAAGTACTCCATGGCTGCGGCGGGGGACTGCAACAGCATGAGCGAGGGGCTGAACGCCTGTTCCGGAACGTCGGGAATTGCCAGCCGCCATGTTGCCGCCATGGTCTCCAGCATGAAGGGGAGGGCCGCGGTGCTTGCCGCATAGTCCGCCACAACGGCGTCGCGGTCCGTACCGTTTGCGATGAGGGCCACAGCGGATACGACGCCGGTGCGGTCCTTGCCGAGCGAGCAATGGATCAGCGTCCGCTTGCCTTGGGCCGCGGGACGTAGCGCCTCGGCGACCCAATCCGGCCGCGTGCGAACCCAGCCCAGATAGAGCTCGCCGAGGTCTTCGGCCGTGTGGATTGATGAGAGTCCGGCCGAAGCCGTTCGCGGATCGAGGGGGTTCTCGACGAGTTCCACCGTCCCATTCGAAGCAGAGCTGTTGGCCAGTTGCCAGGGCGCGATGGCCCGTTCGTATCCGCTCCGCAGATCCACCACGGTCTGGATGCCATGCGTGGCCAGGAAAGCAGCCGTCTCCGCGGCGTCCATGCCGAACGGCTGGCTTCCCCTGAGAATGCGGCCGTCGGCCAAGGAACGCAGGTTCAGCACTGCCATGGCCCTAGCCCCCTTCTTCTTAGATCTGGTTCTTGAGATCCGCTACCGAGTTCAGGATCTGGTTCGGCCGGAACGGGAAGGCCGCGATGTCCTCGCGCTGGGTGATGCCGCTGAGCACCAAAACGGTGTGCAGCCCTGCTTCCATGCCGGCGATGATGTCCGTATCCATTCGGTCGCCAATCATGGCCGTGGTCTCGGAATGCGCGTCGATCTGGTTCATCGCGGAACGGAACATCATGGGGTTCGGCTTGCCCACAATGTAGGGCTCGCGGCCGGTCGCCTTGGAGATCAGCGCCGCGATGGCGCCGGTGGCAGGCATCGGTCCGTCCTTCGACGGGCCCGTGGCATCCGGGTTGGTGGCGATGAAACGCGCACCGGCGAGGATCAACCGGATGGCCATGGTGATCGCTTCGAAGGAGTAGGTCCGGGTTTCGCCGAGCACCACGAAGTCCGGGTTCTGGTCGGTGAGGATGAAGCCGGCCTCGTGCAGCGCCGTCGTGAGCCCCGCTTCGCCAATGGTGTACGCGCGGTTGCCGGATTCCGAGCCAGCCACCTGGTCCTTGAGGAAGTGGGCCGTTGCCAGCGCCGAGGTCCAGATGTTCTCCTCGGGGATTTCCAGGCCCGAGGAGTGCAGGCGGGCCGCGAGGTCCCGTGGCGTGAAGATGGAGTTATTGGTGAGGACGAGGAATCGCTTGGAGGTATCCACCCAGCGCTGGATCAGTTCAGCCGCTCCGGGTACGGCTTGGTTCTCGTGGACCAGGACCCCGTCCATGTCCGTGAGCCAGCATTCGATCTCGTGTCCATTGCGGTAAAGGGATGAGCTCTTCAGGGCCTCGGTTGCGTTGTCCATGCTTTTCCTCCGCGTGTTGGCTGTTCTGCTCCCAAGTCTTTCATCTTTCGGTCCCGGAGACATCCGGGTGTCCTGCGTTACGGCGCCCCGGGCTAGTGTTGTGGAGTGACTGACCGGCCCCAGAACCCAGCCCCTGCCGACTCCGCGGTTGATCCTGCTCCCGAGGAAGGTTTCGAAGCGAAACCAGAGGTCGGCGTCGGGCCCTGGGAGGGCGAGTGGCCTGAGGGCGAGCATTGGGATCCGGACCTCCTGACGGACGGCGATCGCCGCAACGTGGTGGACAAGTACCGGTACTGGAAGCACGATTCGATCGTCGCCGACCTCGACGCCCACCGGCACGATTTTCATATCGCCATTGAGAACTGGCAGCACGATCTCAACATCGGCACCGTTGTCCGCACGGCCAATGCGTTCCTCGCCAAAGAGGTCCACATCATCGGACGACGCCGGTGGAACCGCCGGGGCGCCATGGTCACCGACCGCTACCAGCATGTCCGCCACCATCCCACCGTGGAGGACTTCGTGACATGGGCGCAGGGGGAGGGGCTGGCCATCATCGGCATCGACATCTTCCCGGATTCCGTGCCGCTGGAAACGTACGATCTTCCGCGCAATTGTGTGTTGGTGTTCGGGCAGGAGGGCCCCGGCCTGACGCCCGAGGTGCACGAAGCCGCCGTCGCCACCCTATCGATCGAGCAGTACGGTTCCACTCGGTCCATGAACGCTGCGTCCGCCGCGGCCATCGCAATGCACGCCTGGATCCGCCGGCACAATTTCGGCCAGCCGGTTTCGTAGGACGCCCGGAGTGTTACTGATGGGTGACCCGAAACACGGGGCTGGATCCTGAGTCGCTAGGATGGTGCCTAGCCGTATAGGTCTACTCCAGGGTCAATAAAACCCACAGACGAAAATCAGCATAGGAGTCAGCATGCCCATCGCAACCCCAGAGATTTACTCCGAGATGATCGACCGCGCGAAGGCCGGTGGATTCGCCTTCCCGGCAGTGAATGTCACCTCGTCGCAGACCCTGAACGCTGCTATCCGCGGCTTTGCCGAGGCTGAGTCCGACGGCATCATCCAGGTCTCCACCGGTGGCGCGGCCTACTGGTCCGGCGCGTCGGTCAAGGACATGGTTGCCGGCTCCCTGGGTTTCGCTGCTTTTGCCCGCGAAGTCGCGAAGAACTACAACGTGAACATCGCGCTGCACACGGACCACTGCCCCAAGGACAAGCTGGACGGCTTTGTCCTGCCGTTGCTTGCTGCTTCCGAGGAAGCCGTCAAGGCCGGCAAGGACCCCATCTTCAACTCGCACATGTGGGACGGCTCGCACGAAACCCTCGGCGAGAACCTGCGCATCGGCCGCGAACTGCTGGAGCGCGCAGCTGCCGCTAAGATCATCCTCGAGGTTGAAATCGGCACGGTCGGCGGCGAGGAAGACGGTGTCGAGAACGAAATCAACGAGAAGCTCTACACCACCACCGAGGACGCGCTGGCCACCATCGAGGCGCTCGGTGCCGGGGAACACGGCCGCTACATGACCGCCCTGACCTTCGGCAACGTCCACGGCGTCTACAAGCCGGGTGGCGTGAAGCTGCGCCCGGAGCTGCTCAAGCAGATCCAGGCCGAGGTCGGCGCCAAGATCGGCAAGACCAACCCGTTCGACCTGGTCTTCCACGGCGGCTCCGGCTCCTCCGAGCAGGAAATCGCGGATGCTGTTTCCTACGGTGTCATCAAGATGAACGTCGACACAGACACCCAGTACGCCTTCACCCGCCCGGTGGCCGGTCACATGTTCTCGAACTACGACGGCGTCCTGAAGGTCGACGGCGAAATGGGCAACAAGAAGACGTACGACCCCCGCGTCTGGGGCGCCTCGGCTGAGGCCGGCATGGCTGCCCGCATCGTGGAGGCCGCACAGCAGCTCGGTTCGGTTGGCAAGACCTTCTAATGTCCGACGAATTCCGCAAGAACCTGATGGGGCCGGAGCCCACCCTCCTGCCCGCAGAAAGCGAGATCTACCAGCACTTGGCGCTTGGCCAGGAAGCCTTGGATCTCGTGGCCAAGTACCCCACGTCTTCGCTGCTCTGGGCGATCCTCGCCGAGGAAGCCTGGGCCGAAGGTCGAACCATCGATTCATACGCATATTCGCGCGTGGGTTACCACCGCGGACTGGATTCGCTGCGCCGGAACGGTTGGCGCGGCGTCGGGCCCATCCCGTGGGAGCACGAGCCGAACAGGGGATTCCTGCGCGCTCTGTACTCGCTCGGCAGGGCCTCCGCGGCCATCGGCGAAGCCGAGGAACCGGAGCGGATCGAGACGTTCCTGAACGACTCGGATCCCACCGCGAAGGCAGCAATCGAAGCGTAAGTCTTCTCAAAAGACTCAATTAGACGACGACGGCGGCCGCTCACCAAAAGGTGGGCGGCCGCCGTCGGGCGTTAATGCCTGGCGAGTTTGTGTACAGCTCGTGTCCCTTAAACCGGATGTTAAGGGACACGAGCTGTACACAAACTCCTAGGAGACGGGCGTGAGGCCGGTCCGGGCCATCGCCTCGGCGTAGGCGCCATGGATGACGTCAAGGTACTCCTGCTGGCGGGCGGGGGAGCCGGCGAAGGAGCGACCACCGAGGGAACGGACCTTGAAGGTCTTGAAGCCGCGGCGGTGGATACTCTGCGGGGCGGCCTTCATGAGCTGGTCTGCGAGGCGGTGGGCTTCATTGCCGTGGGCCACGAGTGCAGAGGTGCGCGGCGCGATCGCCAGCAGGCGCAGGAGGGGCTTGAGGCCTTCGGTGATGTTGGCGGGAGTCAGCTTGCCCGGCTCGCCGTCGGGTTCGATCCACGGGTACACATTCCACGGCATCATCAGTTCCGGCCGAAGGCCCAGCTGCCACTGCATACCAATCATGCGCGTGCTGGCATCCGAGTCGCCCGGAGCAATGAAGCCCGAGCCCTCCGTGGCGCGGGTGTTGGAGAAGAGGCTGATGATACGGCACTCTTCAACGCTGTGGACGGGATCCACGTAGAGGACTTCGCTGCCCGGCTTCTGTACCTTGAGGGAATCGCAAAGCCCCGTGACCTCGGCGATGTGGGGTTCGAAACGTCGGTTCCAGAGTTGCTCTTCGAGTGATTCAGTCGCCAGGTCTTGCATATGGGCTTGGGTCTCCTACGTGTAGCGAGGCGCACTTCTCCAACCGGGAGCGATAGGCCGCTGCCGGTCAGGTCGGGTGCAGTGTTGGGGGCTGGTTAACTGTACCGGAACGGCGACGGGCTGTGGGGTGAATCGGGGCTTCTGTGGTGGGTCTCTCGACGACGGCGGCCCGGGAGCGGAACTCTTCGCGGCCGCGTAAGCCGTTAACGCAAGCGGCACCGTCTCGATCGCTCGAGACGGTGCCGCCGAGGAACAACCGCTATTGCTGGTTGTTGTTCCCGTTTTGCTCGTCGTTTTCCTTGCTACGGGAAACCACCGAGCCATTCGCTTCATTCAGGATGAGCTTTGTGTCCCGCTGGTTCCCGAAGTTGAACATCGCGTTGATGGAGCCGGCCTTGGCGTCGGCCGACGAGTCGCCGATCTGGCCGGTGTGCCAGTTGTCCTCGATGAAGCGCAGGATGGATGACTGGTCCGTCTGGGTGTGGTCCACGAAGTTCTTCTTGGCGAAGGGCGAGATCACCACGAGCGGCTGGCGGGGGCCCGGACCGCAACGGTCCGCGTAGCCTCCGGCCATCGGCACACCCTTGTTGTAGGCGTTAAGGCACCATGCGGCGTCGTCCGTGGTGTTGGAGGAGTTCTTGACTGCAGCGGCAACGTGGTCATACCAACCGTCCGAGTCATCGTAGGCGAGGACGACGGCGGTGTTTTCCCAGTTCTTGGAGTTCTGGATGGCGTTGACCTGCTGCGTGATGAACTTCTGCTCGTCCAGCGGATCGGAGTAGCCAGCGTGGCCATCCTGGTAGTTTCCGGCCTTCAGGAAGGAGACGGCAGGCATGTTGTCCGAGTTGACCACCTTGGCGAAGTCGGTGGTGTCGTACTGGTGGTTGGCCTGGCCGTTGTGGCCGATTTCGGCAACGCTAGCCGGAGCAAGGTGGTGCGGGTTGGACGTTGACTGGTAGTACTGGAAAGGCTGGTGGTGCGGGTTGTAATCCGTCACTTTGGCGCCTGCGACGTTGGTGTGGGAGGCCATGCAGGCCGCCGGAGTGGTGGCCGTGGCTGGCGTGGTCGGGGCGAAGCCGCCCTGGAACCAGCCCCAGCTAACGCCCTTGCTGTTGAGCAGGTCGCCGATGTTCTTGCCCTGCATGCCTGCGAGATTGTAATTGCTGGCGTGGCTCGCGTTGGAGCAGTCGTCGTAGACCGGATCCGGGTCTTCCGTCATGGTGCCCACGCCGTTGGCGTTAGGGAACTTGACCGTGTAGTCGCTGGTGGTGGGCTTGACGGGCTGCCCGGCAGCGGTGAACTCAGAGACACCATGGGTCTGGCCAGACACGAGGTTGAGTGCGCCGGGGCTGGACGGGCCGAAACCAGTGCTGAAGTGGGAGTCGCTCATGGCGTAGTTCTGGGCGTAGTTCCAGATACCCGTCACCGTGTTGCCGTCGTAGTAGTCCATGGTGAGACCGGGACGCGAGTACTGGCCCGGGCAGGTGTCCTTGCTGGTGTTCTCGACGAACTTATTCATGAGGCCGCCGTTGTAGGCCTTCTGCTCGGCCGGGTACTCGTGGTTCTGGTCGCACGTGATGGCCTGACCGGGGGTCAGCCGCTGGGGTTGGACCGAGTTGGGGTTGTTCGGTGCCAGAAGCTTGTCGTTGGCGAGCGTGGCGATATTCTTCGGGGTGTTCTTGGCCGCTGTGAACGTCGAAGCCGCTGCGCCGGTGCCTTGCTGGGTTTCGCCGGCGATGTTGGCTGCCTGCGGATATGTCGCGAAGTAGTGGTCGAAGGAGACGTTCTCGCCGAAAATCACGACGACGTGCTTGATGGGCGTCGCGGTTCCTTGGTGGTCGTCATTGGCCAAGGCCGGCGCGGTGCCGAACCCGATCATGCCGGCGGCTATCGTTGAAGCCGCAAGGGCTGTCGCCCCGCTGGCCAACAGCAAGCGCTTGTTTCGAATTTTCATGGAATTCCCTTCAGAATCACGGGCAACGCCCGGCCAATATTGCGGCTGTCTGGGGTTGGATGCGTTATAGGAGGCACAAAAAATGTAGCCCCGCGCCCTGAGGTCTAACCAGCGATTTTGATGTTCGCGGCGGACTGTTTGGTAAGAGTTCACGTGCCGCTAATACGGACTTTTCTGACGGCCGCTTCCGTTCTTATGTCTTCGTTGGCCATGTGACATGGGGGCCGAGGGACGTATCGGCTAAACTTGGCTGGTAAGAGCCCCGGAACTCTTGCGGATCCCGCCGGTGGACTTTTGCGAAAGTCTGCGGGCAGGGCCGAAAGATTCGGGGCGTTCTCATGTACGGCGCTGAGCCCTGGTGATCCCGCCAGGACCGGCCCGAAAGAATGGGGGAGGATCCCATGCCCGCTATCGTGATCGTCGGAGCCCAGTGGGGCGACGAAGGCAAAGGCAAAGCAACCGACCTGCTCGGTGGCCGCGTTGACTACGTGGTCAAGCCCAACGGCGGCAACAACGCCGGGCACACCGTCGTCGTCGGTGGTGAGAAGTATGAGCTCAAGCTCCTTCCTGCCGGCATTCTGAGCCCCAACGCGATTCCGATCATCGGCAACGGCTGCGTGGTGAACCTCGAGGCGCTGTTCCAGGAGATCGATGGCCTCGAAGCCCGCGGCGCGGATACGTCCCGTTTGCGCGTCTCGGCCAACGCCCACCTCGTGGCTCCGTACCACCAGGTGCTGGACAAGGTGACGGAGCGCTTCCTCGGGAGCCGTGCCATTGGCACCACTGGCCGGGGTATTGGCCCGGCCTACATGGACAAGGTGGCCCGCTTGGGCATCCGCGTCCAGGACGTCTTCGACGAATCGATCCTCCGCCAGAAGGTGGAAGGCTCGCTGCGCCAGAAGAACGAGCTTCTTGTCAAGGTCTACAACCGGCGCAACGTGGTTGCTGATGAGATCGTGGAGTACTTCCTGTCCTTCGCCGAGCGCCTGCGTCCGCTCGTCATCGACAGCACACTTGTCCTCAACAACGCGCTGGACGAGGGCAAAGTGGTCCTTATGGAGGGTGGCCAGGCGACGTTCCTGGACGTCGACCACGGCACCTACCCGTTCGTGACATCGTCCAACCCGACCGCCGGCGGCGCGTCCGTTGGCTCAGGCATCGGACCGACCCGCATCTCACGCTCCATCGGCATCATCAAGGCCTACACCACCCGCGTTGGCGCCGGTCCGTTCCCCACGGAGCTCTTCGACGAGATGGGCATGTACCTGCAGAAGACCGGTGGCGAGTTCGGCGTGAACACCGGCCGCCCGCGCCGTTGCGGTTGGTACGACGCCGTCCTGGCCCGCCACGCATCGCGCGTCAATGGCTTTACGGACTACTTCGTCACCAAGCTGGACGTGCTCACCGGCATCGAGCAGATCCCGGTCTGCGTTGCTTACGACGTCGACGGCGTCCGCCACGATGAAATGCCCATGACCCAGACCGAGTTCCACCACGCAGTCCCGATCTTCGAGTACTTCGATGGCTGGACCGAGGACATCACCGGCGCCAAGACCCTGGAAGACCTCCCCGAGAACGCCCGCAGATACGTGCTGGCCCTCGAGAAGCTCTCCGGCACCCGCTTCTCCGCGATCGGCGTCGGCCCGGACCGGGACCAGACGATCGTGGTTCACGACCTCATCGAAGACTAAGCTCCGTAAGACCACGACGACGGCGGGTCGCCCCTTTTCGGGGCGGCCCGCCGACGTCTTTCCCTTGCTTCCAAGCCGAAAACGGCGTCGGAAAAAACTTTTGGAATCCGTGTAACCCTTTCGTGCGCCCCAGCGATTACGTCTTTGAAAGGCCGAGCTGAAACTTGTCCCCCATCAGGTTTCAGCTCGGCCCTTTTCATGTCTGAAGGGTTTCGTGGATGTATAAAGTCCGGGCGAGGCTCGCCTCTGGGGTTGAAGGCCAGTCCTTTGGCTTCATGGGAGCAACGGTTAAGCTAGGTGAGGTTGTCCGGCCGTGCGGCGTTTCGGCGGCAACGAGGATCTCGCTTAAATCCGGACATGTGTTCCCCAACGAAAGCCACGCTTCTGTGACCGACGCCTTGACCGATGCAGCTTTGCGCGCCCTTCAGGGCCGGGAACCTGAGCTGTTCAGTGCTGTGTACCAAGCCTTCGCTGGCCAGGTGCTCGGCTACCTGAGCGCAAAGGGCGTCTCGGATCCGGAAGCAGTCACCCAAGACGTCTTCCTCGCGGTCCTTCCACGTATCGGGACGATCACGGGCGGAGTCAGCGGTCTGCGGACATTTGTATTTTCGGTGGCCCACGCCCGGATGGTGGATGACCATCGCCGGCAAAGCAGGACGCCCGAGCAACACGAGTTTGAACCTGAGCGTGACACGCGCCAATCGATTTCGGCAGAGGCCGAGGCGATGGAGCACGTGGCTCCACAGGAAGTCCTGGCCCTGCTGGACCTTCTTCGGGAAGATCAGCGGGAAGTCCTGTCACTTCGGATCGTTGCCGGTCTGACGGTTGACCAGGTAGCCGAAATCATGGGGAAAAGCCAAGGCGCGGTCAAGCAGCTGCAGCGCCGGGCATTGAATTCACTCCGCGAGCATTCGGTAGTAAAGGAATACGTAGCGCCATGACCCGTTGGGATTGCAAGGACACTGACCGCGACGCGATCATCCACGAGCTCATGCTGGACGCTGGCATGACGGACGTTCCCGAACTCGCGGACTCCTTGAAAGCGCTGGAGTCGTTCGCCTCGATGCCCGCCCCCGTTCCTAGTGCGGCACTCGCCGCGATGCTGGCTGGCCCGGGCGCGACCACAGTCGCCGGGTCCGGCTCAATCACCGTCGCAGCCGGAGCCGGAGCGGGAGCCGGAGCCGCAGCAGTCGGCACCGTCATTGGCGACCGCGCACTTCCCCTCGACGAGCTCAGCAAGCGGCGCCAGTCGCGCAGGCACCGCCCTGCTGTGATCGGTGCTGCCGTCCTGACCGCCATGGGACTGGGCGTTGGCGGAGTTGCGGCCTCGACCGCCGGATTTAGCAAGGGAACTCCCGATTTCATGCAGGTGCTGATCTCCGGTTGGGCGCCGGGGTGGACCACTGCACCGCCGTCGCTGGTACCTCCGCTCCCAGGCAAGACTCCCCGAAGGTCACAACCAGCCCGGCGCCTGTAGCCCCGCCGGCTCCCGCTGTTGAACCAGTGCCTGCCATTCCCGCTCCCCCCGAAAAAGCAGTACCCCCTGCCGCACCCCCTGCGGCCGACCCTTCCGCGGTCGAGGGGGCGCCGTCGCCCGTGGAATCCAAAGAGGCGAAGGATTCAACAAAGAATGGCGCTGCGGGACAGCCCCGGGCGACGAAGCCTGCGGGCGCGGAACCTAAAACGGATTCCCAAGGCACGCTCAAGCAAACAACGGACACCGTGCCGAAATTGCCGGGCAAGGAAATCGAGGATGGGCTGCATCAGGCACCCCAGGACGGCAAGAACGGCTTGGGAACACAGTCCCCAGGTTCGTCGCTGCGCTGGCTCCTCGGACTGGACCGCTGAGTTCTGGACCGCTGAGTCCCTGGCCGCTGCAGTCTGACCAACGCACGTCAGTAATTCGGCCACGAAGCCAACGAAACCACGGTAGTAGGCTTGGGATATGACACACGTCAACGATCCGGCAGTCATCGACCGGCTTATGCGAACAAAGGGCCGTTGGGCAATCGTGGGACTGAGCACGAATGAGTGGCGCTCCGCCTTCGAAGTTGCCCTCTACGTTCGCGACACCATGGGCATGGAGATCATCCCGATCAACCAAAAGGGCGAAGACGTCCACGGCGAAACCGGCTACAAGTTCCTTGCCGACGTGCCTTTCGAGAAGCAGCCCATCGACGTCGTCGACTGCTTTGTGAACTCTTCGCGCGTGGGTGCAGTGGTGGACGAAGCGATTGCGGTCGGGGCGAAAGCCGTGTGGCTCCAGCTCGGGGTGATTGATGAGGACGCGGCGGATCGGGCCAAAGCGGCCGGTCTGGACGTGGTCATGAACGCTTGCCCGGCCCAGGTGGGCTGGCGGGGCGGCAACTAGCGGCATCTAGCGCCACCGCACAACGCGCGACAAGTTCGGCCCGTGTCGCTTTCTGTTAACCGTCTGCTGGTATGTTTCCGGGGCAACCACCCGCTTGAGACGCAGGAACCCCCATGTGCGAGCATCACCCCTCTACCACCAGCCGACGCACTGCGCTCGGATTCCTCGGGGCATCCCTCGTGGCTGGGCTGGGGGCATGCGCGGTTCCCGGAAATCCTTCGGCGGAAAGCCCGACGGCGGCCCCCTCCAGTGCGGCCCCCACGCCGTCGTCGTCGGGATCCGCAAGCTCGACGAGCCCCACGCCAACGCCGGGAGTTTCGAAGCGGGTCCGACGCTCGTTTGTCCCGGACTTTGCGCTGCCGCCCATTCAAGGCGGATTGGCTCCCGTGATCACCAAGATCCCCACCAAGCATCCGGTGGTGTTCTTGACGATTGACGATGGGGTGGTCAAATCCCCGGAAAGCGTCCGTCTTTTGGCGGAGAACGACTACCCGGCCACGCTCTTCCTGACGGCAAACACTGTCCGCGACAACCCTTCATTCTTCAAGGCGTTCATGGCGCAGGGAAGCTTGGTCGAAAACCACACAATCAGCCACAACGTCAACATGACCACCCAGTGGGGCTACCAGCGGCAGCTTGACGAGATCACGGGTATGCAGGAGTTCGCCGTCCAGCAATATGGCCGCAAGCCTACGCTGTTCAGGCCTCCCGGAGGTGCCTATTCCACCGCCATGCGGCAAGCCGTTGCTGCCGCCGGCCTGAAGGCGGTGGTTACTTGGGAAGCCAAGGCAAATGCGGGGCGCATGGACTACCAGTACGGCAATTCGCTGCGGCCCGGCGACATCGTGCTGATGCACTTCCGTCCCGAATTCGCAGCGGATTTCGAGGCATTCCGCTCGGCACAGGTGGCCGCTGGCCTGGAAGTGGTGCTCCTTGAGGACTTCCTCGGCGTTGCGTGATGCTTGCGCACCGTCTTGCCGCGGATTCACCAGCGTACGCGCCGGCGAAATCGCCGTAGGACGGTGAATATCGCGGGCCGCGCTCCGCTAGGCTCGGATCATGGACGCCTCCCGACTCCGCGACATTTGCCTGGGATTCCCGGGTACGTACGAAGATTTCCCCTTCGGGCCGGAGACCTCGGTCTTCAAAGTAAGAGCCAGCGGGACTTCAGCGGGAAAAATGTTCGCCGCATCGGCCATGGATCCTGACAACTGGTACGTGAGCCTCAAATGCGATCCCGCCTTGGCCGAGCAACTGAGGGCGGCCCACCCGGAAATCAACGGCGCATGGCACATGAACAAGACGCACTGGAACGGCGTCCGTTTGGATGGGGCGCTGCCTGATGCCATGGTCCGGGACATGGTGGAGGACTCCTATGATCTGGTGGTTTCATCGCTGACCCGCAAGCAGCAGGAACAGTTGGGCTGGGCGCGCCTCGCCAAAGGCTGACGGCCGGCCAGGACTGACACGCGGGCCCGGACTGACACGCGGGCCCGGACTGACACGCGGGCCCGGGCTGACGGCCGGCCAGGACTGACACGCGGGCCCGGGCTGACGGCCGGCCAGGACTGACACGCGGGCCCGGCCCGCTGCTTCGGCTAGATTGTGAGTGGACCGCACCTTCCACCGACTCAATCAGGAGGAGCCAGATGCTGGAACAAAAAACCCTTGATGACCTGTGGGTATTCGAAGACCCCTCGCTGTCGGAAGCCCGTTTCCGCGAAGCCATGACCGATCCCGCCTACGATGCTTTCGAAAAGGCCGAGTTCGCAACCCAACTCGGCCGTGCCATTGGTCTGCAAGGCCGCTTCGAGGAAGCCGATGCGCTTCTGGACGGGATCGACGCCGAGGAGGAACCGACCCTGGCGGTGCGGGTCCTCCTGGAGCGCGGACGCTTGCTCAACTCCGCGGGTCACCCGGCCATGGCGGTTCCCCTTTTTGAGCAGGCGGCAGAGTTGGGGGACCTCCTGGGCGAGGATTTCCTCGCCGTCGACGCACTTCACATGCTTGCTATCGCGGACTCCGCCCACCAGGAATCGTGGACGCGGAGTGCCCTTGAGTACGCCTCCACGGTCGAGGATCCCCGCACCAAACGGTGGATGGTTTCGCTGCATAACAACCTCGGTTGGGCAATGTACGACGGCGGCCGCCGCACCGAGGCGATGGTGGAGTTCCAGCTCGCTGAACAGTGGGCCGAACGGGTAGGAACCGAGCAGCAGCGGCAATGGGCTCGCGAAGCGATTGCCAAATGCGCAAATTCCTTGCATTTACAGGGCTAAACCACTCAAGAGATACCTCCGGAACGGCAAAGTTTAGAGATCACGTTTTGACAAAAGTTGATTGAAACTGCCCTCAAATATTGCTTTTCAATCACTCGTGGTGAAGTATGTCACACGAAGGGCGCGTCGTAGCGGCGGTGCCCGGACCGATCGACTGCCGGCCGAGGCGCCGTCGGGATCGGTACTACGAGTCTCTGGAGGGTTTTAGGATGAACGTTCAGCAGCAGTCCTTTGCACGTCGCGGTTTTCTCCGTGGCGCGCTCGCCGCAGCCGTGCTTGTGCCGATGGCCGGCGCGGTGGCATCCTGTGCAGCCGGCGGCGGCAGCACCACCACGGGCGCCACCGGAGCCGTTTCCGATTCCAACCCGTTCGGCATGGCTGATAAGTCCACCGTTGATGCGGTCATTTTCAAGGGTGGCTACGGAATCGACTACGTCGACTTCGCGGGCAAGGCCTTCGAAACCGCGCATTCGGGGTCCACCGCCAAGATTTCCCCCTCGACGGACATAGCGCAGGAACTCCAGCCGCGATTCGTTGGCGGCAACCCACCGGACCTGATCGACAACTCCGGTGCCAAGGCGATCGGCTTCAGCACCATCCTGGCCCAGCTTGAAGACCTCAACAGTGTGGTCAATGCTAAGAACCTCGAAGGCAAGGTCATCAAGGACACCCTCTATGGCGGCGTCCTGGCTCCGGGTACGTTCGACGGCAAACTGGCGGCCCTGAACTACGTCCTGACGGTTTACGCCATGTGGTACTCGGATTCTTTCCTCAAGGACAACGGCTGGACAGTTCCCAAAACCTGGGACGAGATGTACGCGCTCGGCGAGCAGGCCAAGGCCAAGGGTAAGTACCTCTTCGTGTGGGGTAAGGAAGCTGCCACCTATTACCAGGAAATGGCGATCGCCTCCGCAATCAAGGAAGGTGGAAACGACGTTCGGCTGGGCCTTGAAAACCTGAAGGCAGATTGCTGGTCCCACCCGGCACTTCAGAGCGTCTTCAGTGCCCTGAACAAGATCGTCAAGGCCGGCCACTTCAAGCCGGGCGGTTCGGGCACTCAGTTCACCGCGGCACAGGCACAGTGGAGCAACGCCCAGGAAGCTGTGTTCTACCCGTCCGGTTCGTGGATCGAGAACGAGATGAAGGACCAGACGAAGTCCGGCTTCAAGATGACCGGAGCCCCCGTTCCGTCCGTGACCACGGGCTCCAAGATGCCGTACACGGCACTCCACAGCGCAGCAGGCGAGCCTTTCGTGGTTCCTTCGCAGGGCAAGAACGTGCCGGGCGGCAAGGAACTGCTCCGCGTCATGCTGTCCAAGGATGCTGCCACCAACTTCGCCAAGACCAAGCTGGCCCCCACCATCGTGAAGGACACCGTTCCCGCAGATGGCTTCGGGTCCACCGCGCTTGTCTCCCAGACCAAGCTCCTCAGCGATGCGGGCGACAACATCTACACCTGGAACTTCATCGACCTCTATGGCACCAATAAGGACCAACTGGTTGTGTGGAACACGTTCCTCGACGGAAAGTCCGATGTCGCCACCTTGACGTCGGACCTACAGAAAATCACCGATAAGGTCCGCAACGACAGCTCGGTCAAGAAGATTGAAGTGAAGTGACTTCAGTGAAAGCAAAAACACTCCGGGTCGGCGACGGCACTTCCGCCGTCGTCGTTCCGGACGCCGCACCACCCGTCTATAAGAGGCGGCGCAAGCCCCTGACGTTCGATAAGGTCAGTTTCTTCGTTGTCTTCCTTGGCCTTCCATTGGCGATCTACCTCCTGTTCGTGATTTGGCCATTTGTCCAAGCGTTCTATTACTCCATGACGGACTGGACAGGCTTCTCTCCCACCCAGAACTTCACGGGGCTGCAGAATTACCAGAAACTCTTCTCGGATGACATCTTCATGAAGGCCATGGGGAACAACATCTTGCTGGTCATCTTCCTGCCCATCATTACCATCCTCCTCAGCCTTGTACTCGCAACCTTGGTGACCGTGGGCGGCAGCAGCAGGGGCCAAATCAAGGGTTTGCGCAATTCCAGCTTCTACAGAGTGGTCTCGTTCTTCCCCTACACGATTCCTGCTATTGCCATCGGCATCATGTGGGGCCAAATCTACGATCCTTCGGGAGGCCTGCTGAACGGCATTCTCACCTCCCTGGGCCTGGATCACTTCAAGTCCTTCGCCTGGCTCGGGGACAAGAGCACGGCCATGATTGCCACCATGTTCGTCATTGTGTGGGGCTTCATCGGTTTCTATATGGTGCTCTTCGTGGCGGGGATCAAGGGTATCCCGGCAGAGCTCTTCGAGGCCGCCAGGATTGACGGGGCGGGGCGGTTCCGTACTGCCGTCTCCATCACCATCCCGCTGATCCGGGACAACATCCAGACCGCCTACATCTACATGGGAATCCTGGCCCTCGACGCGTTCGTCTACATGGCCGCCTTGAACTCCGGCGGCGGTCCGGACAACTCCACCCTGGTGATGTCCCAGCAGCTCTTCTTCACTGCCTTTACCAAGGGCCAGTTCGGCCTGGCCAGCGCCATGGGCGTGGTGCTTGCTATAGCAACCCTGATCTTCTCCGGCCTTGTGTTCCTGGTCAACAGGCTCACCGGCGGCGACAAGGATGTGTCCCTCTGATGACAACCAAAATTGCCAGCCAGGAAATGAAGTCGTTGCACTTCAACCCGCGCAAACCGGCCACTACCACCGGAGACAAGGTGGTGGGCGCCGTTTCGCACACGGCCTTGAGCATCTGGTCGCTCATCGTGATCCTGCCCCTGTTGTGGACGTTTATGTCCTCCTTCAAGACATCCAGCGAGATCTTCGCCTCGCCGTTTGCCCTGCCCTCGGTGTGGCGTTTCGACAACTACTCCCGGGCGTGGAGCGAAGCCGGAATCGGAAACTACTTCCTGAACTCCGTGATCGTGGTGGGGTCCGCCTTGGTGATAGTCATGATCCTCGGAGCCATGTGCGCCTATGTTCTGGCGCGCTATGTCTTCTTTGGCAGCAAAGCCATTTACTATCTGATGCTGGCCGGACTAACCTTCCCGATCTTCTTGGCCATGGTCCCGCTGTTCTTCGTCCTGAAGAACATCGGACTGCTGAACACCTTGCCGGGCCTGATAGTCACCTACGTCGGCTTTGCGCTTCCCTTCACGGTGTTCTTCCTGTTCTCCTTCTTCAAATCGCTTCCGCACGAAATCACCGAGGCGGCTTCGCTGGATGGTGCGGGAGAGTGGCGGACGTTTTTCCAGGTCATGCTGCCGATGGCCAAGCCCGGACTCGCGTCCGTAGCCATCTTCAACTTCCTGGGGTTGTGGAACCAGTTCCTGATTCCCGTGGCGATCAACGCAGCCGGGCCGCGCGTACTGTCCCAGGGGCTCGCTGCATTCGCTGGCCAGATGGGCTACGCCGTGGACTTCGGCGCACTCTTTGCGGCAGTCACGGTCACCGTGGTGCCGGTGCTGATCGTGTACATCATCTTCCAGCGCCAGCTTCAGGGTTCGGTGTCGCAGGGCACGTCCAAGTAGCACGGCCAAGCTAAATTAACCCAAAATGTCAGCGCCCGACGGCGGTTCTCACTTTCGGTGGGGACCGCCGTCGGACGTTTCTGAGCCCCCGGACCTGAGCCCCCGGAACTGAGCCGTCGGAACTGAGCCCCCGTCAGAGGCGCTGGTAACGGGAGCGGAACAAAGAGTAAATGCCGTAGGCCATGAGTCCGAGGCTGACGAACCCCAGCACCCATCCGCCAAAGGGCTGTTTCAGGAACGCCTTGAGCGCCGAGTCGAGGCCGCCTTGTTGGGAGGGGTCGTGCGACGCTGTGGCGATCAGGATGAGCAGGCCGACGGCGCCGAGCGCCACCCCTTTGGCGCAATAGCCCACCACGCCCAGCACCGTAAACGCATCTCCCAAGGCTCCCGACGGTTTTCCCCTCAGGTTCTTTTCGTACTTGCGTGTGATCCCCATGAAGACATATGTGCCGGCGGCTGCCAGTAGCGCCACCCCGATGATCACCAGGAGGACGGTTCCGGGAGTGCTGGACATGAGATCTGCACTGGTCGAGCGGGATTTATCGCTGCTGCTGCTTGGACGGCTGAAGGCAAAGCCGCCGAAGGTCACCGCGACCACAGCGAAGACGATCGCCTGCCCGGCTGCCTTGAGCCGATTCATCCAGGGCTTGGAACTGCCACCGCTCCAACCCATGACGGCGTCGCTCGCCATGTAGAGGGCGAGGGCGCTGCAGGCCAGGAGTCCGGCCCACAAAAGGACCACCCCGCCAGGGGTTGCTGCCAACTGGGCCACGGCACCGCTTTCGTCGGCTTGGCCGGATGTGCCCAGCGCGATCCCCAAGGCGATGAACCCGATCAGGAGGTGTATCAGCCCTAAGGCGACCCAGCCGGCCCGCGCCACTACCCGGACGGTGCGTGAATCCCTTGCATCGTCTACCGCATCTCCCACCGAATCGGCGCCCCGGGATACTGCATTGCCGGCCTTATTCGTGTGATCGTCTGCGCCCATGGAACTCCTTTGGTTTGTCCTCATCTTGCCACCGCGGGCTCAGAAGCGGGAGGGTGCGCGCGACTGCTGGATACGATGGGCACATGTGGATCGCGTGGATTGAGTTCGATATCCTCCTCGGCGAGGTATACAGCCTGAAGGAGAAACGCTCCCTCGTCCGTCCACTCGTCGCCGAGCTCAAACGGCGCTTCGAAGTCTCCGCCGCGGAAACCGGGAACCCTGGACCAGCATCGCCGGGCCCTCATCGGCGCAGCCGCCGTAGCCGCAGACCGGGCGCACCTGGTGGAGGTGCTCGACGCCGTCGAACGCTTTGTCGCCGCCCGCCCCGAACTGGAGCTGCTGAGCGCCCGACGTCGGGACCTCCACAGCGAGGATTAACGCAACGCGGGGTCACTTAGAGCCCATCCCCAGGGGATTTATGGGCTGTAAGTGACCCCGCGTTGCTCTGTCCGCGGGAACCCTAGCCGAAGTACTTCGGCAGGGTGGCCTCGTGGGCTTCGCTGAGAGCGTCCAGGGACAGCTCGTCAACGCCGTTGATCTCCAGCTTGCCACCGGCGGCGTCAACAACGCCGATCCGGAGGTGGGCGAAGCCGCGGGCGGTGCACATGTCCTTGAAGCGGACTTCCTCCGAGCGCGGAACCGACACGATGGCCCGGCCCTGGGACTCCGAGAACAGCGCCGTGAACAGGTCAACGCCGTCGCGCTCCAGAAGTTCCGCCAGTGCAATCCGGGCGCCGACGCCGTAGCGCAGCGAGGACTCCACCAGGGCTGCGGCGAGGCCGCCCTCCGAGAGATCGTGCGCGGCGTCGATCATGCCGTCGCGTGAAGCGTTGATGAGGATCTGGCCCAGCTGGCGTTCAACGGACAGATCGACCTTTGGCGGCAGCCCGCCGAGGTGTCCGCGGAGGTTGGACCACTCTGAACCATCCAGCTCCGCGGCCGTCGTACCAAGCAGGTAGATGGCCTGGCCGTCTTCCTTCCAGCCGGACGGGGTGCGGCGCGCGACGTCGTCGAGCTTGCCCAACACGGCCACCACGGGGGAGGGGTGGATCGGGACAGTGCCGGTCTGGTTGTACAGCGAGACGTTGCCGCCGGTGACCGGGACGCCCAACTCCATGCAGGCGTCGGACAGGCCACGAATGGACTCGGCCAGCTGCCACATGACGTCGGGGTCCTCGGGGGAACCGAAGTTCAGGCAGTCGCTGACAGCCATCGGCACGGCGCCGGAGGTGGCGACATTGCGGTACGCCTCTGCCAAGGCGAGCTGTGCGCCGTGGTACGGATCGAGGTAGGTGTAGCGACCGTTGGCATCGGTGGCCAGGGCAACGCCGAGGCCGGTTTCCTCGTCCACGCGGACCACTCCGGCGTCGTCGGGGAAGGCCATGGCGGTGTTGCCACCGACGTAGCGGTCGTACTGCTTGGTGATCCAGGCCTTGCTGCACATGTTTGGCGAAGCAATGAGCTCGGTGACGGCGGCGGCCAGTTCCCCGGAGGTGGAAGGACGGCCGGCGTCCTGCACCGAACCCGTGAAGGTATCAGCCTGCACGGAGTCCTGCCATGAGGGACGGGCGTACGGGCGGTCGTATACCGGACCGTCATGGGCAACAGTGCGCGGGTCGACGTCGACAATGACTTCGCCTTCCCACGTGATGATGAGGCGGCCGGTATCGGTCACTTCGCCCAGCCAGGAGTACTCCACGGCCCACTTGTCCATCACAGCTTCAAAAGCGGCGACGTTCTCCGGCGTGACAACGGCCATCATGCGTTCCTGGGACTCGGACATCAGGATTTCGCCCGGGGTCAGCGTGGGGTCGCGCAGCAAGACCGAGGTCAGCTCAACCTGCATGCCGCCGTCGCCGTTGGAAGCGAGCTCGGACGTGGCGCAGGAGATGCCAGCCGCGCCGAGGTCCTGGATGCCCTCAACCAGCGAACCCTTGAACAGCTCCAGGCAGCACTCGATGAGTACCTTCTCGGCGAACGGGTCGCCTACCTGGACGGCGGGGCGCTTCGACGGCTTGGTGTCGTCGAAGGATTCCGAGGCCAGCACCGAGGCGCCGCCAATGCCGTCGCCACCGGTGCGCGCACCGAACAGGACAACCTTGTTGCCCTTGCCGGAGGCGTTGGCCAAACGGATGTCTTCGTGGCGCATGACGCCGACTGCCAGCGCGTTGACCAACGGGTTGCCCTGGTACACCGAGTCGAAGACCATTTCGCCGCCGATGTTCGGCAGGCCGAGCGAGTTGCCGTAGCCACCAATGCCGGCGACAGCACCGTGCATGACGCGGGCCGTGTCCGGGTGGTCGATGGCGCCGAAACGCAGCGGATCCATCACGGCCACCGGGCGGGCGCCCATGGAGATGATGTCGCGGACAATGCCGCCGATGCCGGTTGCGGCACCCTGGTAGGGCTCCACGAACGACGGCGAGTTGTGCGACTCGATCTTGAACGTCACGGCCCAGCCGTCGCCCAAGTTGGTGACGCCGGCGTTTTCGCCGATGCCCACCAGCATGTCCTTCTTCATCTCCTCGGTCACCTTTTCGCCGAACTGGCGCAGGTGGTTCTTCGAGGACTTGTACGAGCAGTGCTCGCTCCACATGACGGAGTACATGGCGAGCTCGGCGCCGGTGGGGCGGCGGCCCAGGACCTTGACCACCTCGTCGAACTCGTTCTGCTTGAGGCCGAGTTCGGCCCAGGGGAGCTCGGTGTCCGGGGTCTTGGCCGCGTTCTCGACCGTGTCGATGTTGAACTTCTTGCCGACGGTTTCAGCTGAGGTAGTCACTGTGCGCCTCCCACGATCTTGTTCAGGACGGAGGTGAAGAAGCCCAAGCCATCCGTACCGGCATTGGACTCCGGGCCGAAGCCGGGCTCCACCGCGTGCTCCGGGTGCGGCATGAGGCCCACCACGTTGCCGGCGGCGTTGCTGATGCCGGCGATGTCGCGGCGTGAACCGTTCGGGTTCCAGCCGACGTAGCGGAACACGACGCGGCCCTCGGCCTCAAGGGCGTCCAGGGTCTTGTCGTCCGCGATGTACTGGCCATCCTGGTTCTTGAGCGGAACCGTGATTTCCTCGCCGGCCTTGTAGTCCGAGGTCCACAAGGTGGTGTTGTTCTCCACGCGCAGCACTTGGTCGCGGCACAAGAACTTCAGGTGGTCGTTCTTGATCATGGAGCCCGGGAGCAGGTGCGACTCGGTCAGGATCTGGAAACCGTTGCAAATACCCAACACGGGCAGCTTGGCGTCGCTGTTGGCAGCATCGATGATCTTCGACATCAGCGGAGCGAAGCGCGAAATCGCGCCGGCGCGCAGGTAGTCGCCGTAGGAGAAACCGCCCGGAATAACGACGGCATCCACGTCGGCAAGCTCGGTGTCTCCATGCCAGAGCGCGACGGCGGTGCCGCCTGCCAGGCGGACGGCACGGGCGGCGTCGCGGTCATCAAGGGTGCCGGGGAAGGTGACGACGCCGATTTTGGCCCCGGCGAGTACGCGAGCACCATCAGCGTCGACGGCCACAGGGGCTCCGCCGATCAAAGGAAGTTCAGTCATGTCAGGCCTCGACGACCTCGACGTTGACGACGTCTTCGATCACCGGGTTGGACAGCAGGGTCTCGGCGGCCTCGCGGGCCTGGGCGAGGATAGCGTCGGTCACCTCGCCGTCGACGGTCAGTTCGAAGCGCTTGCCCTGGCGGACTGCGCTAAAGCTGGTGAAGCCGAGGCGGGGCAGTGCGCCCACGATGGCCTTCCCCTGCGGGTCCAGAATCTCGGGCTTGGGCATGACGTCGACGACGATCCGGGGCATCCGGTAACTCCTGTGCGTGAGCGTTGGTTAAACCTTCGTTAAAAGGCTGCCGCGGAGTGGTGCCGTCTCACGCCGAAAATCCATCCAGACAGTGCTTGGCAACAGTGTCTTAACAGCAGTGTTTACCGAATGAGGGGCGCTCCGCGAGCTTGCATGCCCATTCTACCGGCCAAATCGCTCCATGCCCTACTTGTGGGAGATCGGTGAAGAGGCGGCAACCAGCCAAAAGGTACGCGCCAATTCGCGGCGGCGGGCCGCCGTCGTCGAACGTTTTCAGCGGCCGACGGCGGCTCTGGGCAGTCTCCGACGGCGCCTCTGGCCCGCCGTGGTTTGGGTCATTAGGATTGCGGCATGGCCGAGAACGCTAAATCGATGGTTTTGCCCGTGGTCCTTGCCGCTGTTATTGCCGGCTTGGGGAGGGTGATTTTCCAAAGGATGGTGGCAGACCGGGCCGCCCGGGAGAACCGTATTTCGGTTCCGCCGGATGCTTCGACAAGAGCCAAGATCAGCGCTGCCCTCCGGGGGACCCTTTCTTAGCGCAACACGTCGTCTGACGGTCCGTTTTTGGGGGTAATAGGGTATGCGCAAATGCGCTAATCGCACGGGTTAAAGGGGCGAATTCGGGAGTACGTTGGAATTGCCGTCAACCAAATTCCCCGCCCATGTTGGTGCCTGCACGCCTGGGTTTCTTCGTCATATATAGCTGAATAACCAAGCAGCGGGCATGTCCCCCCCCGACGGGGGCATGCCCGCTGCCTTGTGTCTGTATTCTGATCCCACGTGGCAAGACAAAAGACGTGAAATGTGCCTTATGTAATATTGCGCTATCACTCTGTACTCTGTGAAACGGCTGGACTTTACCGGTTCAAGAGACTGCCAATCGGTGTCCGTCCTTTAGATGATTGATCTTGACATGACCACCACGACCACCCGGAAAGGTGCAATCACTCGTGAATTCACAAGGAAAGAGCTTCAATAGAAGCGGGGGGCTTCTAAAAGCTGTGGGATTGGGCCTTGGATTGCCGGTTCTGCTCGCTTCTGTGGCATTGACGCCCGCACAAGCCACGCCCGTTTCAGCACCCGTCTCGGCATCAACGGTCACGGGGGTTGCCCCGAAGAATGTTGACCCCAAGTCATATCAAGACGGCCGTTACGTAGTGGTCCTGGCAGAGAAGCCAGCGGCCACGTACGACGGCGGAACGCCCGGCTATGCGGCCACCAAACCGCAGGCGGGCAAGAAGCTGGATGTGGGCAAGACCGAGGTGCAGCAGTATCAGGCCCACCTGCAGCAGAAGCAGCAGGAAGTGGCCACGCAGCAGAACGTGAGCATCAGGAGCGACTACACCACCGCCATCAACGGCTTCAGCGCTACCCTTTCCGCGACCCAGGCAGTCAATCTTGCGAAGAATCCCGGAGTCCTGCTTGTCGCACCGGACACACAGTCCGCTCCGGATTACTCCACCACCGATTTCCTTAACCTCAGTGGCCCCAACGGATTGTGGAACACCCAGTTCGGCGGTCAGGACCAGGCCGGCAAAGGCACAGTGGTGGGCGTGATCGACACCGGCTACACGCCCACGAGCAAGTTCTTTGCTGGTGACCCCGTCCAGCCGTTGGTGGGGAACCCCAAGGTGGGCGTCCCCTACCGCACCAGCGATGGCAAAATCGCCATGCTGAAGGCCAACGGAGACACCTTTACGGGCGAGTGCCAGAAGGGCACTGGAACTGGAGCGGCATTTGACGGCACCGCCTGCAATTCCAAGGTCCTCAGCACCCACTACTTCGCCAAAGCTTTCCTCGATAGTGTTCCACCGGAACATCGCGCTCAGCAGGAACTGATCTCGCCGGTGGATGTCGTGAGCCACGGCACGCACACGGCCAGTACCGCGGCGGGCGACTCCAATGTGGAGACCTTCGTGGGCGGCCGCAGCTTTGGTAAGACGAGCGGCGTGGCACCGGCTGCCAAGCTTTCCATCTACAAAGTCTGCTGGGAAGACGATGACCCCAACACGGGAGGTTGCTACAGCTCAGCAGCTATCAACGCGATTGACCAGGCCATCGCCGACGGCGTGGACGTCCTGAACTATTCCATCTCAGGCGCGACGGACACGACGACGGATCCGGTCTCACTCGCGTTCCTTTCCGCCGCTTCGGCCGGCATTTTTGTTGCCGCGTCCGCTGGAAACTCGGGCCCCCAGGTCAGCACCGTCAACCACGGCGCACCCTGGATGACCACGGTTGCCGCAACGTCCTTCTCCCAAGCCCTCCAAGGAACCGTTGAATTCTCCGACGGCAGCAAGTACCGCGGAGCCAGCATCATGAACCACCAGGTGACAGGGGCCGGCGTCGTGCTCTCCGCAAACGCCGCTTCAGGCAGCGGCAACGCTGCGCTTTGTGCGCCAGGGTCCTTGGACCCGGCGAAGATTGTGGGCAAGGTAGTGGTCTGTGACCGTGGCGTGGTAGACCGGGTCGCCAAGAGTGCCGAGGTGCTCCGGGGCGGTGGCGTGGGCATGATCCTCGTGAACCTGACCAATTCCTCGCTGGACACTGATAAGCACGCGGTGCCAACTGTCCACGTGAATCCGCCCGATTCCCAGGCCATCAAGGGCAAAGTGGCGGCCAACCCCGGCATCACCGTTTCCCTGGTTGATCACGACACCACCGGGCTTCCTCTCGAGGCTCAGCCACAGATCGCCGGATTCTCTTCCCGCGGCCCGCTCCTCGCAACCGATTCGGATCTGCTCAAGCCGGACGTTTCGGCTCCCGGTGTTGCTGTTCTGGCGGGTGTTTCGCCCATCGGCAGCAAGGGTGATGAGTATGGCTTCATGTCAGGTACGTCCATGGCGTCCCCGCACATTGCAGGTTTCGGAGCTTTGATCCTGGCGAAGAATCCCCAGTGGTCCCCGGCAGCAGTCAAGTCGGCCATGATGACGACGGCGAGCGATGTCAAGCAGGCCGACGGAACCAAGAACGGTGACGTCTTCGCCACCGGTGCTGGAGAGATGAACCCGGCCCGCGTGCTGGATCCAGGCCTGGTGTACGACGCCGGAACCGAGGACTACTTGAAGTTCATCCAGGGCACGGGAGTCGATCTTGGCATCCCTGGCCTTGGTTCCACCCTGCCGCGAGACATGAATCTTCCATCGTTCGCGCTCGGAAACCTCGCCGGCAAGATCGAAGTCACGCGTACGGTCACGGCCCTTACCCCGGGCCTCTACCGGGCGACGGTCAACGTCCCCGGTGTTGATGTCAAAGTCACGCCGTCCGTGCTGAACTTCAACGAAGCCGGCCAGAAGAAGACGTTCAAGGTGACCTTCGAAAACAAGTCTGCAGCCTTGGGCACGTTCGCCATGGGATCGCTGAAGTGGGAAGGCGCCAACAAGTCGGTGGTCTCTCCGATTGCAGTCCGTCCGCAATCGGTGCTGGCTGCCAAGAGCCTCGCCTTTACGTCCCAGCAGGCAAGCGGTTCGGCGGGGATCAACATCGTTTCCGGTTCCGACTCGCCCACGGCTGTGACCATTGACGGCCTCTCGAAGTCTGACTCCTCGGCAGCGGAACTTGTTCCAGGTCCTATTGCCATGGCGAGCGATGCCTCGAACTTCGTCAAGACCGCCACGGTTGCGCCTGAAACGGCCTTCGCGAAATTCTCGGTGATCTCTTCGGATCCCACCGCGGATTTCGATCTGTACGTGATATCGCCGTCAGGTCAGTTGTTCACGGCAGCGACACCGAGTGCCAGTGAGTCCCTCTCGCTCGACAACCCGGAGCCCTGGGACCTACACCATCATCGCGAATCTGTACGCCAGTCCCAACAACCGGCCCACCAAGGCCAGTGTTGATGCCGCGATCCTCGGCGCGAACCAAGGCAACGCCACGGTCACGCCCAACCCGATCAAGATGAAGAACGGCAAATCCGGGAAGCTCACCTTCGCGTGGAACAACCTGACTCCGGGTTCCTACATCGGGCGCCTGACGTTCGCCGGTACCAGCGCCCCCACGTTCGTGTCCGTCCTGGTCTCGGCCAACGGCACCGTGTCCGTGGTTCCCCAGGACGAGCAAGAGGGCGAGCACGGCAAGGGCAAACTGCAGAATGAGCAAGGTGACCAGTCAAACAACGCCACCTGATGAGGCACTGATTGTCTAGCAGCGGCCGGCGGGATTTCCCGCCGGCCGCTGCTTTCTTATATGTCGGTGGCGGTTGTTATACGTTTCCCGTGGATCCGGAGATGCCGCCCAGGAGCGTGGCCATGGTGTGCCAGCGGGCGATTTCGCAGCCGTCTGTCCGGCTGAACCGGCTGTTGACTTCGCGTCCATGAAACCGGCCGGTCACCACAGCCACCTGCGGACCTCCGTATTGCTGGGTGCAGATCCGGTCCGGGCGCGGGACCGGGAAGAAGATCTCTTCACCGAAGTGCTCGACGGCGGCCAACGCCGCACCGGGGTCCGGGAGAGTTGAGCCCTCGGAGACTTCCCCGCCCGATCCAAGCAAGACGAATTTGTGATCCACAGCGCCCGGCGCCTCCGTCAGCGTGACGGTAAGTTCGACGTCGTACGTTCCAATTCTTGAAGTCATGAGAGTCCTTCGCGCTACGGTGTTGGTACCAGAAGTTCGAGGAGCGGCTGTACTTGTTCCAGGACCCGTGCACGGAGCTCCTGGGCTTCGGCGGCAAATGCCCGCTGATACTCAACGTACTCGGCCTTGCCCTGCGGTGTCTCGATCCTGATGGCGGGATAGCCCCACTCTTCAAGATCGTACGGCGAGGCCTGCATGTCCATGGCCCTGATCCGCCAAGACAGTTCGAAGCAATCCATCACCAGCTCGCTCGGCAGGGCCGGGGCCAGCTTGTATGCCCACTTGTAGAGGTCCATGTTGGCGTGCAGGCAGCCGGGCTGTTCCATGGTGCGCTGGTTGTCCCGCGTGGGCGTGAGCTCATTGAGAGGTGTGGCGTCCGGGGTGTAGAAACGGAAGGCGTCGAAGTGCGAGCACCGGATGCGGTTGTCCTCCACCACGGTGTCCGTGCCCTCGGAGCCGAGCCGCAGCTTGAGGTATTCGTGGCGAAGGTCGAACTTGTCTTGGCGGTAGACCATGGCCCATTCGTGCAGTCCAAAGCAGCCGAACTGGGCGGGTCGCGCAACGGTCCCTCGCAAGATGATGCCAGCGAAGCGGACTGCCTCGGTGCGCTCGGCCACGAACTGGTGGCGATCGAAGGTGACCGCTACGGAACCGGCAGGCAGGCCGGCAGCCGCCAGCGCGCCGTCGTCGAGCACTCGGTAGTACTTCCACCTGGCGCGCTCGGCCGCCCGTTCTCCTGAGAGAACGACGCCGTCTCCGGGGTGCCAGCGCAGCAACTGGCCGGGTTTTTGGGTGTAGTAGGTGAAGAGGAAGTCTTCCACGGGGTGCTTTTGTCCGGCGGATTGGCGGGCCAGGTACGGCTTGGCGTAGCGGTCAACGCGGGCGTGGTGGGCAGCCTCCAGCTCGAGCCATTTCTCTTGCGGGAGGTGGTTTGCCTGAGGCTCAGGCACCGCTGGAACCCAGGATGTCGGCGACGGCGGCCCATGCGGCGATTTCGCAGCCGTCAGTGAGCTTGTAAGAGGACTCGACGCCCACGCCATCCACCGATCCGGTGACCGTTGCAGTCTGGGGACCGCCGTAGCGCTGATCGCAGAGTTGGCCGCTGGGGCGTGGCGTGCGGGTGAGAAGGGCGGGGCTCTTCTTGAGGGCAGCGCACGCTGCGGCAGCGGTGGGATGGTGGCTTTCCGCTGCGGGGACACCGCCGGTGCAGACGAGGGTGTAGCTTTCCGCTGTTGCCGTCGGTGAGGGCTTGACGATGATGGAAAGCTCGGCATCTCCACGACCGGGGGTGCTGGGCGTGCCCGGACTCAACGAAGGGATGGGTTTGCTGCCGGGAGACGCTGTCTCGTCCGGCAAGAGGCCGGTGGAGCTGCCCGACGGCGTTTGGGTGCTGGAAGGCGCGCCGCTGCTAGGGCCTGGACTGCTCGGCGAACCGCCTCCGGTGCCCGGCGTGCAGGCGGCGAGTCCGGCGATTGCCAGGACAGCCACAATAAACCGGGCAATTCGCAGACGCATGGAACCTCTCCTTGATTCCTGCCAGTTTATCGCCCGTCACTCGCTCCCGGGAGTTGAGTGGCAGCGATGAGTCCGGTCATGGCCCGGTGCAGGTCCGACACCTCTGTCCGGGTGAGCTGTAGCCGCTCCATGATGTTGCCCGGCACCGCCGTCGCCTGCTGCCGGAGAGCCGCTCCGGCCTCGGTGAGGGTGATGGCGAGGGCCCGTTCGTTTCCGTGGATTCGATTGCGGGTGACGAAGCCTGCTTCTTCGAGCCGGCGCAGGATGGGTGAGAGCGTGGCGGGCTCGTGAAGGAGTGCCTCGCTGATGTCCTTGAGGGTGCGCGGGCTACGTTCCCACAGCGCCAGCATCACGAGGTATTGCGGATGAGTCAGCCCCATCTTTTCAAGCACCGGCTTGTAGACGCCCACCACGCTTCGCGACGCCACTGTCAAGGCAAAGCACAATTGGCGCTCCAGCAAGAGGTCATCTTCCGGCGGGGCGATGTTTTCAGGAGCAACGGGCATGCTTGAGGCGGCCATGGCTTCCTCCGATCTGAATAGTTAGTGCACTAATTGTTAGTGTACTCTTAAAAGACAACATCCTTTGAGAGAGGGTAGATCACGTGGCCAAAGAGAACATGACCCAGAAATTCATGCGTGCAACGGGCAAGCTGCGGATCATTTTCGGGCCGGCACACAGCAGTTCCCTTGACCACGAAATGACCGAGGAGAACCAGCGCCTTCTCGCCTTGCGCCAAGCCGAAGCGCAGCAGTGGGAGACGATCCGCAGGCCGGATGGCAGCACGTATGTGGTCCCCAAGAACCCCGAGGACAAGTCCTTGCGCTAGGAAATCATCTGGTGCTCCACAACTGCCATTTCGGGGCTTCAAAAGGGAACCTGCGCCCAGGCCGATCCCGGGCCTTTTACGGGTTCCAGGCGTAAAATTGCCTCACTGGACCACTCAGCTCCAACCGCACGGCTGGACCTCACAGCGGCGAAGGAGGTGGGAATTGTGGGACATGCACTCGATGGCTTCATTAAGGTGACAGATTGGCTGCGTTTCTGGTTCGGCCCGGCGACTCGGGGCGACATTGACACACCCGTAGTCCACAAGCATGACGACTTTGAGAAGGCGTCAGAGGACGACCTCGGGCGTTTCGTCGTCGAAACCGATGACCAAGGCCACCACTACGGAATCCGGAAGGAAGGCGCCTAGCGCCGGGTTGCGGCCAGGCCGCAGGGAAGCAAAAGGACCGGAGCACGAGCCCCGGTCCTTTCACGTTTAAGTGCTTCAGATCCCGACGGCGATACCAGCGGCGGGTGCCCGACGGCGTCGCGTTCCCGTCCGGGAGGCCGCTAGCGGCCGGTGCCACCATAGATGGTTGCCTCGGCGTCGCCGTCGAGCTCGAACGCCTTGTGGATGGCACGCACGGCATCATCCAGCAGATCAGCGTGGGTCACCACGGAGATGCGGATCTCCGAGGTGGAGATCATGTTGATGTTGATGCCGGCATCGGAAAGCGCCTTGAAGAACGTGGCGGAGACTCCCGGGTGCGAACGCATGCCGGCGCCGATCAGCGAGAGCTTGCCGACGTTCTCGTTGTATTCGATGCTTTCGAAGCCGATTTCAGGCTGCGCCGCGCGGAGGGCGGCCAGGGCGTCTGCGCCTTCAACGATGGGCAGGGTGAAGGAAATATCCGTGCGGCCGGTGCCGTGGGTGGACACGTTCTGAACGATCATGTCGATGTTCGAGTGTGCCTTGGCGATGACCTGGAAAATCGCGGCGGCCTTGCCCGGGATGTCCGGGACGCCCACCACGGTGACCTTGGCTTCGGAACGGTCGTGTGCAACACCGGAGATGATTGGCTGCTCCAAGGCAACTCCCTCTTGAATCGTGATCTTGTCATCGGCGCTGGGCAGGACCCAAGTGCCTTCGTTATGGCTGAATGAGGAACGGACGTGCAGCGGCACGCCAAAGCGGCGGGCATACTCCACGCAGCGCAAGTGCAGGATCTTGGCGCCGGAAGCTGCCAACTCCAGCATTTCCTCGCTGGAGATCCGGTCGATCTTCTGGGCTGTCGAGACCACGCGCGGGTCAGCCGTGTAGATGCCGTCCACGTCCGTGTAGATCTCGCAGACATCGGCTTCGAGCGCGGCAGCGAGTGCCACCGCAGTGGTGTCCGACCCGCCGCGGCCAAGGGTGGTGATCTCCCTGGTGCTTCGGCTCATGCCCTGGAATCCGGCCACGATGGCGATGTGTCCCTTATCCAGGGCGGTGCGGATGCGGTGGGGGTCGACGTCGATAATGCGGGCTTTGCCGTGGATGCCGTCGGTAATCATGCCGGCCTGCGAGCCGGTGAAGGACTGGGCGGAGGCGCCGAACTTGTTGATGGCCATGGCGAGCAGGGCCATGGAGATGCGCTCGCCTGCGGAGAGGAGCATGTCCATCTCACGCGCGGGAGCGGAATCGGTGACCTGGGCCGCCAGGTCCAAGAGTTCGTCAGTGGTGTCTCCCATCGCGGAAACCACCACAACGACCTCGTTGCCGGCCTTCTGCGCGTCCACCACGCGGCGGGCAACACGCTTGATGCCTTCGGCGTCGGACACCGAGGAACCACCGAACTTCTGCACGATCAGCTGCTTGGTCACGGCAGTCTGAGCGGACAGCTCTTCAGTTTTCACATCGGTAGTGGGCAAACTCATGCGCGCACCCTCACTGCATCAATTGGGGATCGTACGTTGCTTGGCCAGATAAACGGCACGGCTACGTGGCTTATTTGGCCAGTTTATCGCCGGGCGCCGCGGGCAGGGGAATTGTGACCAAATCTCCTCCCAGGGGTGGATGCTCGGCTGAATCGCCCCGGCGTACTATCAGTGAATACGCAGCCTGCGGACAGCTAGCTCGCAGGAATCGAAGCGTACTTGTTCTGTGGGGAAAACAGGTGGGTAGAGCATGTCCATAGCTGCATATTCAAGCGTTTCGGGCAGTAATGCCCTCGGTGTGTCCGCGGAGGGCGTCTCGCGCCGCTTCGGTACGGTCCACGCCGTCGAACACATCGATTTCCATGCACCAGCCGGAAAAGTCACCGCGCTCATCGGTCCAAACGGGGCGGGCAAGACGACCCTCCTGCTCATGCTGGCGTCGCTCCTTCGACCCGACGCCGGAACCATCCGTATTGACGGCTTGGATCCGCTCCAGGACAGCGCCGCCGCGCGGCTTCGGATCGGCTGGATGCCGGACACCCTGGGGGTATGGGAATCCTTGACCGCGCGGGAAATCCTGGTCCAGATGGCGCGCTTCTATCGGCTTCCCAAAGCAGGTGTCACCGGGCGGGTTGACGGCCTGCTCGATCTTGTCCGCTTGGACACACTTGCAGACCAGCCCGCCCGTGTTCTCTCCAGGGGCCAGCAGCAACGGCTCAGCCCTGGCCAGGGCCCTCATCCACGAGCCCTCGGTCCTGCTGCTTGACGAACCTGCCTCCGGCCTGGATCCAGGGTCCAGGGTGGAACTCCGAAACCTGCTGCGGCGGCTTGCCGGGGCCGGGAAGGCTGTGGTGGTTTCTTCCCACGTGCTCAGCGAGCTTGATGAAATCGCGGACGGTGCCGTGTTCGTCAACCAAGGCCGCACCGTGAAACAGCAAACCCTCGAGGAAGCGGCTCTCCAGGGCCGGCGCTACGCGATCACGGCCCTCGACCAAGAGACCCTCGCGGCAAAGCTCACCGAACTCGGGCTGGAATACCGCGTGGAAGCGGGCCGCCGTCCCTCTGTCAGCCTGCTTCTGACGCACGACGGCGGTGCTGCCGCACTCCTTCGTGAACTCGTCACCGCGGGCATCGGAGTTGTTTCTTTCGCTCCGGCCGCGGGCGCCCTGGAAGAGACCTACATGAACCTGGAAACGGAGCGACGATGAGCCACGTGACTGAAACTGCGCCGGGTCCTGCGGGACCGCAGGGAACTACGGGAGGCCGGAACGCCGTCGTCGGCTATCTTGGTGGGATCCGCGACGTCGTTGTGCTTGAGATGAAGCAGCGGCTGCGCTCCCGCGGCTGGTACATCATGTTGGGGATCTGGTTCGTGGTCATCGCAATCGTGACGTGGCTGACTTGGCTCACTTGGAACGCCAGCACGGAGGCGATGCGTTCCGTGACGCCGGTGCCGGCGCAGGGCGGGGTAGGGTCCATGATTTTCGAAGTGGTCCTGGCGTTTGTGCTCTTGTTTGGCCTGCTGGTGGCGCCCGCGCTGTCCGCCAATGCCATCAACGGCGACCGCGCCGGAGGTACCCTTGCCATCCTGCAAATCACTCTGCTGACTCCGGGTCAGATTCTCTGGGGCAAATTCTTTGCGGGGTGGCTAGCAGCGCTCGCCTTTCTCGCGACGAGCGCCCCGTTCCTGGTATTCGGAATGTTCCAGGGCGGGTTGACCCTTGGGCACGTAGTGGTTTCCTTGGTGATGCTCGCGGTGGAACTGGCGGTTGTCTGCGGGATCGGAGTCGGGATTTCGGCGCTCGCGGGACGGCCGTTGTTCTCGATAGTGGTGACGTACTTGGTGGTCGCGGCGCTGGTGGTCGGATCGTTGATTTCCTTCGGACTCGGAGCGCAACTGGCGCGAGGGACGGTAATGGCCAACACTCCCGTTAGTCATTCCGTGTTGTACGCGCCGGTGCAGCCGAATCAGCAGGGGCAATCGCTTGAACCAGCGCAGCCGGGTTATATCTGCGAGGGTCCCTTGGTGGAGCACCCTGCGGTCCGGACCGATCGCGTGGCGTGGATGCTCGCGTTGAATCCCTTCGTGGTGGTGGCCGACGCGATTCCGTACCCGGACCGGAGCGGGGCGGCGTTCTATTCGGTCGGCATGATCGAGGGCATCAGCCAGGCTGCCCAGGTCCGCGCTCGCCGGGCCGGACAGCACCTATCCCTGCGCCAACGGCGTGCCGCAGCCGCAGTACGTCAAGCAGACAACGCCCTTGTGGCCGCTTGGACTTGGCCTCCAGCTGGTTCTGACAGGTCTGCTCATGTGGCTTGGTTGGCGTTCGCTGCGGACACCGGCAAGCCGGCTGGCCAGCGGGACGCGGATCGCGTAAGCCGGATCGGGTAAGCCGGATCGGGTTGCCGGACTAGGTTTGCGGACCGGTCGCCTACAGGAGGGCGTTGCGGCGACCCTCGAAGGCCCTTCCGAGGGTGACTTCGTCCGCATACTCCAGGTCTCCACCGACCGGGAGTCCGGAAGCAAGCCTGGTGACGGTGATGCCGATCGACTTCAGCATGCGCGCCAAGTACGTGGCGGTTGCTTCGCCTTCAAGATTGGGGTCGGTCGCGATGATGATTTCCTGGATCGCGCCGTCGTTGAGCCGGGTGAGGAGCTCGCGGATGCGCAATTGCTCCGGCCCGATGCCGGCGATCGGATTGATGGCGCCGCCCAGCACGTGGTAGCGGCCGCGGAAGGACCGTGTGCGTTCAACTGCCAGGACATCCTTTGACTCTTCGACGACGCAAATCACTGAGGGGTCGCGGCGCGGATCGCGGCAGATGTTGCACAGCTCCTGCTCGGTGACATTGCCGCAGACAGTGCAGAACTTCACCCGTTCCTTGACGGTGGTGATGGCCGCGACCAGCCGCTTCATGTCCTCCGGATCGGCCTCAAGAATGTGGAAGGCCAGGCGCTGCGCCGATTTCGGCCCGACGCCAGGGAGCCGGCCGAGCTCGTCGATCAGCTCTTGTACTGCGCCTTCGTACACAATTTCCTCGTTCGTTCGGTGTTGACGCCTGTTGTTGTTCCGCGGGCAGTTGTTGTTCCGCGGGCGGCGCGGTTTGATGACACCTTGCTGGGGGTGTCCGGCTGTTAGCGGCGCATCAAGGGACTACCGTCCAGCGACCGTTCTTCTAGTAGCTTTCCGCCCAGAATACGCTCGACGGCGGCACGCCCAAAGACTCCCGATTCCTCGATCGTCTCGTCGTCGGCACTCGGAATGTCTTCCACCACGCTGCCCGGAGCGGCAGCAGCCCGGGCTGGCGCTTGCTCGCGCCCGGCCATGGCTTCGGGGCTGTTCGATAGCCTCTGGTAGAGGCTCTGCTTTCCGGTTACCGGGGCTGCCGAAACTGCCGTCAGGGTGGGCGCTGGAGCTTGGGCTGACGCTGGAGCTTGGGCTGACGCTGGAGCTGGCGCTGCCGACTGTGCTGGTGCCGGTGCCGCAGGCTGCGCGGAAGGCGTGTGCTGGGCGAGTGCGACGGCCGAGCGCGAGGTTTCGCCGCCTCCAGACATTGCTGCAACTGGCGATGGACTCGCCGCTGGTGTGCCTGCGCTGGGGGTGGCCGCAGGACCCGGCCAGGCCGACGTCGACCATTCCACGGCAGGCACGGCCCCCGGTGCGGAGGCCGCACCGGATGGCTGGTTTGGAATCTGCGCTGCAGCGGGCTCATAGACCGGGCTCGAGGTTACCGGGCCGGATGTGGTCTCCCCGGCAGATCCGGCAGAGCTGTCTGGGTTGTCTGAGTTGGCTGAGTTGTCTGAGGTTGCGGTACCAACGTTGGTTTGGGTGCCGACCACCCAAGAACCCGGCGCGTGCTCCACAGCCTTTGACCAAGGATCTTCCGGGGTTTCGGACTTCTTCCCGGGAGTGGTTTTGGGCGGCCGCTTGCTGGAAGAAGCCGCGTTGCCGGGGGTTGAGCGGTTAGGCGTTGAGACTGCGGCCGGCGTCGCGCCTTGCGGGGCAGCTGCTACGGGCTCAGCATTGCCAACCGCGGGCATGGCGGCGAAGCCCGATGGCTCCCAATCCATGGGCGGTTCCTCGTCCAGCGGGGGAGCGTCCTCGTCCCGCGGCGGACCCCAGTCGTTGTCCGAATACGAGTAGTCCGCGTCGGAGTCGGTGGCCGATCCCGCGGACCCCGCTGTGGGGGACGGGGGTGGCGTGGGTGACAGGGGTGGCACCGGCGACGCGGCCGCCGTTGGCGATGCCGGTGCTGCCGTGGGCGATGCGGGCGCCGTTGTTGGGGTCGAGCTTTGTGCGGGGGCCACCGATGCCCCGTCAGCCCTGTCTGCATCCTGGGCGACAGGGTTTGGTGCCGCAGCGGCCAGTCCCCACGCACTGTCTACCGCGGAGGCCACACTTGACGGGGCGCCTTCGCTCGCGGAGGGCGCGGGGTCAGCCGGTGCTTTTGGGTTTGGCTCAGAGCTACCTGAGCTGTTGCCGCCGACCACCGAAGTGATTTGGCAGTCGATGCCGATGGTCTTGTGGATGGCTTGGCGCAGGTTTTCAGCGTGGTCTGCCCGGCTGAAAGCGCTGGCAAGGCCATCGGTGCTGAAGGCCAGAGTCAGTTGTTGGCCATCGAACTGTGCCACCTGCGCGTTCGCGCCAACCAGCGCCCAGCTACTGCGTTTGATCTTGGTCAGCGTCTGGAGGATCTCGGGCCATGCGCGGCGGATGATCTCGACATCGGCGCCACCTGCGGCGGGCTGAGCGGGCTGCGGGGGCGCCGGCCGTTGTGAGGGGGCCGACGCGGGAACTTGGGCGGGTGCATGGGCTTGTGCGGCATCCGGAGTCTGTGTGGGTGCAGCCATAGGCTGGGCTCGGTCCGAACCAGCCGACGGTTGAACCGCCGGTGCCTGACCTGCGGATTCCGGCGCAGGACCCGCGGCAGGCTCGGCAGTAGGACGGCTGCCCGGTTGCCTGGTCTCATCCACAGGCCAGTCGTTGGTAGACACTCTGGGTGGTGTCAACTGGTCCCGGGACTGGACTGCGTCCTCTGCCCGCGGGCTGGGAAGTGAGGGGGGTCCGGATACAGGCGAAACGTCGGCCATCCGGGCCTGTGCTGGCGTGGCCGCGGGCACCGGTGAGGAGGGCGCTGGTGAGGACGGCACTGGTGAGGAGGGCGCTGGCGGTGCGGACACCGGTGTGGCGCTCACTGGCGGGGCCGAAGCAGGACTGGCATCCGCCGTCGTGCGCTCCGTTTGCTGTTCGGCTGCTTGCGAAGGGGTAGGGCTTGCGGCGGGAACGGTGCCAACTGGGGGTGAAGCGTGGAGTTCCGCAGAGGGAAGGGCTCCGCCATAGTTGAGGCGGCGTTCGACGCGGTCGATCCGGGCCGCGATACCGCGCTCCGTCTGCTCCGAACTGGGCAGTAGGATCCGCGCGCAGAGCAATTCGAGGTGCAGCCGGGGCGAGGTGGCGCCGGTCATTTCAGTGAGGGCGGTATTGGTGACATCGGCGGCGCGGGACAGTTCTGCGGCACCGAGGTTGTTTGCTTGCGTGCGCATGCGGGCGATCTGGTCCGCGGGCATGCCGCGGAGGATGGCCTGGGCGCTTTCAGGCATGGCCTGGACGATGATGAGGTCGCGGAATCGCTCCAGGAGATCCTCGACGAAGCGGCGGGGATCGTGTCCTGTTTGGATGACCCGGTCCACCGCACGGAAGACGGTGGCGGAGTCGGACGCGGCGACTGCCTCAACGACGTCGTCGAGCAGCGAAGCGTGGGTGTACCCCAGCAGCGCGACGGCGAGCTCGTAGTCCAGGCCGTTGGGTCCGGCACCGGCCATGAGTTGGTCCAGTACCGAGAGCGAGTCCCTCACGGAGCCGCCGCCGGCGCGAATGACCAAGGAGAGCACGCCGGGAGCAACGGGCACGTTTTCCTGCTGGCAGAGCAGCTCGAGGTACTGCATGAGGGGCTCGGGCGGCACCAGACGGAAGGGGTAGTGGTGCGTGCGGGAGCGGATGGTGCCAATGACCTTGTCCGGCTCCGTGGTGGCAAAGATGAATTTGATGTGTTCCGGCGGCTCTTCGACGATCTTCAGCAGCGCGTTGAAGCCTGCCGAGGTGACCATGTGCGCTTCGTCAATGATGAAGATCTTGTAGCGGTCCCGGACCGGGGCGAAGGTAGCCCGCTCGCGGAGATCCCGGGCGTCGTCCACGCCGCCGTGGCTGGCGGCGTCAATCTCGATGACATCAAGCGAGCCGGAGCCGCCGCGAGCGAGCTCGACGCAGCTGTTGCACTTGCCGCAAGGAATGTCCGTGGGGCCTTCGGCGCAGTTGAGGCAGCGGGCGAGAATGCGGGCGGAAGTGGTTTTTCCGCAGCCGCGGGGGCCAGAGAAGAGGTAGGCGTGATTGACGCGGTTCTTCCGCAGGGCCGTCATGAGCGGCTCCGTGACGTGTTCCTGCCCGATAACGTCCGCGAAAGAATCCGGGCGGTACCTGCGGTAAAGAGCAGTAGTAACAGTCACAGGGAAAACCTACCTATAGGGACTGACATTTAAACTAAGTGACCCCTCATGCACCCGCCAGAGCCCATCTACCCTTGCTACCTTCCGGTCACTGGGGAGTTCAACAGGATGACGCCACATGAGGGGCCGTCGACAAGCTTACCCGAAGTTATCGAGCCCTCCGAATCCTCGGGACATGCCCCCTGCTCAGGCTAAGGAGTGGACATGTTCCCTCCTTAGCCCGCAGTCCGTTCAGGTGGCTTCAATGTCTGCAAGGGCGAATAGGATCGTGGCAGCGCTGCCGGCGCTTGATATCGCGGAGCAATCGAAGGGGGTCCTCGTGGCTGAAACGGGTAGTTCAGGAGAGTTCATCGTCTATGTGGGCGACGACGGGCGTCAGCTTGTTCAACTCCGATCAGTCGGCGGAACAGTGTGGCTTTCGCAAGCACAACTCGCCGAGCTCTACGGAACCTCGACGCAAAACATCCAACAGCGCGTGGCGGGGATTCTCGCGGACGGCGAAGTGACGGAGGCAACTATCAACTCAGAGTTGATAGTTCGAACTGAAGGTAACCGCCGGGTTCAGCGCGAGGTCAAGTTTTACAATCTGGACATGATTCTGGCCGTAGGTTACCGGGTTACCACGCCGCGGGCAGTTCAGTTCCGGCAGTGGGCCACCACCGTACTCAAGGAGTATCTGGTGAAGGGCTTCGCGATGAACGACTCCTACCTGAAGGACCCAGCGGGAGTCGACTACTTCGACGAGTTGATTGTGCGAATCAGGTCCATCCGCTCTTCGGAAAAGCGGTTTTACCAGAAAATTCGTGAGATTTTTGCTGAAACCAGTGCAGACTACGACCGAAAGTCCGCCGTTGCCCGGACGTTCTTTGCGACAATCCAGAACAAGCTGATCTATGCCGTGACAGAAATGACGGCTGCAGAACTCGTGCTAGCCAGGTGTGATGCATCCAAGCTGCACTTGGGGCTAACGACCTTTTCAGGAAACAGGGTCAAGAGGGCCGATGTTGAAGTCGCCAAGAACTACCTTCAGGAGTCCGAGCTCAAGGAGCTCGACAGGCTGACAGTCATGTTCCTGGACTTCGCAGAGGATCGCGCCAAGCGAAGGCAGCAAATCCTGATGTCCGATTGGCTGGTCCAGACGGATCGATTCCTGGATTTCAACGAGCGGACCCTGCTGAAAAATGCAGGCAACGTCTCGAACGAACAAATGAAGGCAGCGGTCGGACAGCGATTCGAGGACTTTGAAGCTCGTCGACGGGAGCTTGAAATAGCGGTGGCGCAAGAAGAGGAAGTCGACGATCTGTCGGAATTGCTGAAGTCTGTGCCCACGTTGAAACAAGTAGGCGACGAATCTCGGTAGAACTCCGGTAGAACTCCGGTAGAAGGCTACCGCCAACCGTTCACTGGCCACGTCATGAAAGCCGGCTCCTCGTAGGGGTGGGCTGAGCGCAAGGCCACTATGACGGCGTCGAGCCTGTCCGCTTCCACCACACACTCGACGCGGATTTCCGGCACCAATTCACCCTGCCCCACGGCGCCGATGAACGGCTTGGCCCCAGGCAACGGTGTGAAGTGCCCAGTGCCTGGGGTGGTGAAGGAACAGTGCGAATAGTCGCCGATTTTGCCGGCCCCGGCATCGCCGATCGCAGCCAGCAAGTGCTCACTATGCGAGACCGGAACATAGAAAACGAGGGCGTGCAGTTGGCTCATGGCACCATCCTCCCAGCGGGCGCTTAAAAACAGGTCAAAGGATGGTTTTTAAACTCCATTGCCAAACCGCTGAACGCAGCGGACTATGGGTATGTACACCGATTGGGGCAATCTCAAGATTGTGAGCCGCAGGGCCTGGTTTCAGGGGCTGGACCCAGCAGCTCAACGGAGTGCCGGAGGAATGGACGCATTGGGGGCGTCCATTTTTACGTTAAGCGCAAGTGCAGGCCCCGTTGATACAGCAAAGTCCCGATTGGGTGATGCCGAAAATCTCGGGTACAGTGGAGTCTGCTTTTGATTCAGAAGCAATGGAGAATTCGCCTAGCGGCCTATGGCGCACGCCTGGAACGCGTGTTGGGTTAACGCCCTCGGGGGTTCAAATCCCCCATTCTCCGCGGAAAGTGCCCCTAGATCTAGCCGATCTAGGGGCCTTTTTTGTTTCGTGTTGACGGGAACCTCGGTTTTGTTGACAAGCTCCCGCTAGGATTGGTACACGAAAGACCCCGCGACGGGGGCAACCGTCCGGGGCCGTGACCGACTACAAGGAGTCGATATGGACAAGGCTAGCCCGGAATGGATCTTCGAGTGGTGGAGTAAGAGGCTCCGCCGTGGCTAGCATCCGGGAGAGGCGCAAGGCGGACGGAAGCGTGTCCTACGCTGTGCTCTGGCGCGACTCGGACACGCAGAAGCAGACCTCGCACAACCTGCCCACCATGGACGCGGCGAAGCGACTCAAGCGCCTGATCGAGGCAAACGGAAACTCCCTGAGTACCGTGGAGCAGCATCTGGAGAAGGTCGAGATAGGCGGGCCGAGCGTTGCCGAGAACATGACTCGGCACGTCGAGCTCCTGACGAGTGCCGGCCCGGATCAGATCAAGCGTTACGGTGCCGCGATAAAGAACTACTTCAGCGGGAGACTGGGCAAGCTGCCCGTGGCAGCCGTAGAGCATGAGGACGTTGTTCTCTGGGTCAAGGAGATGCAGCGCAAGACGTATCAGGGGAAGCCGCTCTCGCCCAAGACAATCGCCAACCATCACGGCTTGCTGTCGGCGTCGATGGAGACGGCTGTGCGACTCAGGCGGCGGACAGACAACCCATGCCGGGGCATCAAACTGCCCAAGGATGAGTCCACCGAAGAGAAGATGTACTTCATGACGGCTCAGGCGTCCCTTGAGATCGTCAACGCGCATCCGGAGCGCTATCAGGTATTCATGTCCTGCCTGAGAGCCACAGGGGCGCGCTTCGGGGAAGTCACAGCCTTCTACGCCGATGACTTCTCGTTGGACTCCGAGACGCCATCTGTGCGCGTCGAGCGGGCGTGGAAGCGCGACGAGAACAACCGCTTCTATATCGGGCCGCCGAAGACCAAGAAGTCACGCCGGACGATCAGTCTTCCGCCGTCTTTCGTGCGCCAAGTAAGGCCGCTGGTCGAAGCGGCGACGCCTGGACAGCACGTCTTCCACACTACATACGGCGGGCCAATCCGGCACTCGACATTCTGGGAGTTCTGGGACGCCGCCGTCAAGGCTCGTGGCTACCCCGAGGATGACCGGCCGAGGATCCACGACATGCGCCACACGCACGCTTCGTTGATGCTGGCCGGTGGGATGAGCATCTATGAGCTCTCGCGCAGGCTTGGGCATGAGAGCATCCAAACGACGATCGACCGATACTCGCATCTCGTGCCAGACGCTCACTTCCGGGCAATCGACATTGCAGAGAAGGCGCTGGAGGCCTAGCTTCACTGGCCCCCGAGCGATATGGTTCAGGAACGCCAACACCTAGCCCTGGGGGAACCGTTCAAATGTCCGACAAGCCACTTCACTCATTCACTTCACACATCGCCGGGAAGAATGCCAATGTGGCCATCTATCCGGACCGCGTCGAGTGGACTCGGGCTGGATTGTCCGGCGGCAAACTCATGGCCGGAGCGGCAACCTTGGGGCTCTCGATGCTCGCTACTGGAGTGCGCAACAAGGATACTGAGATGATCCCGGTTCGGTCGATCACGAGCATCACTTCCAAGAAGGGACTCGCGAACACCGTTGTCAGCGTTATTGTCCCGGGCAACACGATCGACTTCCGGATCTCCCATGGCGAGGCGAAGGCTGTCAAGGCGACGCTGCAGCGTCTCATGCTGGCCAACTAGTTAAACGACGATAGCCGCCCACCCGGTGAAGGGTGGGCGGCTATCGTCTATTGGGCTTGGATCGTATAAGGCGCAGGCGTGGGGATCGCTGTCGGTGGATTGTTGCAGCTTGTGGACTGCTGGGCAACGGGCGCCTTGGCGGGTGGGGTGTAGCCCTTGGATGTGGCCCAGGCGGTGAGGGCATGCAGGTCGGCCGCCTGATCCTTTACGACGGACAGCAGGGCCACGCTGAGAAGGTCGTAACGGACGTTGTCTATTGCTCCGTCAAACCATTGCACGAGCTCGGGGAAGTGTTCGGCTACCTGCTCGGCGATGAGACCGAACTCGGTTACCCCGGAGCCTTTCCTGTCGTAGATGACGGGGGTGAGGGCGAGCACGTTTGCCGGGTCGGTGTAGTGCTGGCGGACGTTTTCCTTGTACCGGATCGAGGAGGTGTTCTTCCCGAACTTGTACGTGTTGTCCACCCATACGGCGTAGTAGCTTGTGCCGCCTACGGGGTTGTTGTAGGCGTAGCTTGATCCGGTTGCGTCCGCGACGGCCGAGGTGACATCGGCCCCCGGGTGAGTGTGTGCTGAGGGCGGGAACGTGGTGGGCTTGCTCCCAATGTTGGTCCAGTCCACGGCGCCGGCACCGACTTGCACCCATGATCCCGAGTAGAGGATCTCGACTCCGTATTGGCCGGGGGTTGCGTATTGCATGAGCCCGAAGCGCGCGACGGCGGTTCCGGTGGAGTCGCAGACTTCGAACGCACCGCCGCCTGTTGCCATTCTCAGGCTCACGGTTCCGTCAGCCCGAAGCGTCTCGAGGAATCCAACGACGTCGATACCGCCAGCTTTCGGGCTGATCCCCATGGGCGCGAACGGGTTCGCCGCGGCCTGTTCATTCAGCCGCTTCTCGAGCTCCTGAATCTTCCGCACCATCCAGTCGGGGTCCGGGACGATGGCACCAAACGAACCAGGCTGCGACATGCGACCTCCTAAGGTCTTGCGAAAGAGTTATGACGGGTAGTGCACAGCCGGTCTTACTGGGCCATAAACTGATCTGGTTTTATATTCGACAGGGAAGCGGGGACATATGGGCAAGGGCCAGCGGATCAAGGCTGAGCGTCGATCAAAACGGGAGGCTCAGATCCGGAAAAGGGCAACGGAAGCTGCTCAGATTCTGATGGAGTGCCCGGTCGCCGGCAAGTTTTTCCCCACCGGCATCTATGCCGACCCGGTCAGTTTCAACGGTGGCACGTTCAATAATGTCAACGCACCCTGCCCTCACTGCGGAGCGAAGCATAGCGGCTCCGACGCTGAACTCGTGCTGGCTAACTAAACAGCGCTCGGCGGCATACGCCTTTGGCCCCTTATGATTGGGTCCATGACATTTGGGGATCGAGCTGGGGCGCGTCAAAATCTGAAATCACTGACGAGCATGCGGGCATTCGCCGCGCTGCTGGTCTTTGGATTCCATCTCAACATCCCGTACATAGCGGCGCTGACCGGCCAAGGGCGGGTCGGCGTATCTTTCTTCTTCGTCCTGTCGGGGCTGTTGCTGGGGCTTACGTGGCACCCTGGGGTCTCTGCCGCTGCTTTTTACCGCAGGAGGGCGGCACGGATATATCCGGCTTACATTGTTGCGCTTATTGCGGGTGCGGTGCTCTCGTATACGCTGCAGACTGGTCCCCGCGATCCGGTAGGTGGCGTTCTATCCGTGGTCCTGCTTCAAGCGTGGGTTCCGGACGGCGGTGTCTACTTCGCTTGGAATTCGGTGAGCTGGTCCCTGAGCGTCGAAGCGTTCTTTTATCTTCTGTTCCCATTCATCGCGCCTCTGGTCCTGTCGCTCCGTCCGCGGCGTCTGTATGTCCTGCGCGGGGTCTGTTTCGGCGTTGTCGTGATGCTTGGATTGGCCGCGGCACTGTTACTGCCGCATACCTATGAGCAGCCCAATAACTTCGCGGCTTGGGTGACGTATATCTTCCCCGTTTCGAGGTTGGCTGAATTTGTCATCGGCATCAGCCTGGTTCCCTTGGTGCGGGGGAATGTCATTCCTGTTCGCAAATGGCAGGCAACCGCGTTGCTGGGGGCTGCCTACCTGTTGGCAGCGCTGAATCCCACGGGCTTGGGGCTCGCTGCAATCACGCTGGTTCCCTTGTGCATCTTCTTGGTCCGGTTCGCTCAGGCAGACGCTGCTGGGGAAACTTCGGTGCTGCATCATGATTGGCTGGTCAGCCTCGGAACTGCCAGCTACTGCTTCTACCTTGTCCACCAGCTCGTGATTAGGCTTGAAAACGCGTATGTCGCGCCAATCGGCGGTGTGGTGCATGGCCTTGGTATGGTAGCGGCGCTGCTTATTTCTGTTGCTCTTGCCTATGCGTTGCACTTTGGCATTGAAAAGCGGATGGACCGGATGCTCAACGGGCGCACCCTGCCAACCATCCTCAATGAGGACCTGGCCCAGAGTGCGCCCGCACGCCGCTAGGTCAGGGTAACCGACCCCTCAATAGTTGCGTTCGCGGACAGCCGGAAGCCGAGCAGGTTCCCGTCGAGGTAAGGCGCGAGGTCGATGATCTGAGCTGTGTTTGCGGTTATGGAAACGGTTCCCACGTCCCGCATGTACAGTTCTGATGTCCATGTTGAGAACGTCAGGGTGACGGAAGTGTCGCAGTAGATCCGCATCTTGCCGCCCGTGTAACCAAGCGTGGGGATGCCGCCCAACAGGCCGTTCACACCTGATGCCGTTGCCGAGTATTTACCCGTTCCATCGAACAGTACGTTCATGCTGAACGGGACCTTGCGCGTCTTGATTTCGCTGATATGGATTGACGCCAGTGCGGGTGCGCCGAACAGGTAGTTGCTGTACCGGTTCGCGGAAGGGTGTTCTGTGACGCCATAGTAGAGCCTGTCACCGTGGACGGCGAGGCCGGAGAAGTGACCGCCGACATCCAGGACTTTGGTTTGCCCGCCAGGACCGATCCACAGCAGGTATGACTGCGGGTTGGTGTGTAGCTTGCCGCCCACGTTAGCAATGTAGTCAGAGGGGTCGGCGGCATTCGCTGGGATTACGAGCCCGCCCGCGACCTCCAGCGCCCCGGCACGCCAGCCGAGAGCACGCCCGAACCCGTCTACCGAGTAGATGCACAGCGGGACGAAGATTGTTGTGCCGTTGACCCGCGACCACATGTACCCGTTTTGGGTGGCGGTGACGAGGTTGCCTCCGACTTTGCCGTAACTGCCCTGGTAGACGAAGTCCGCCCCGTATGTGCCTCCGGTGATGGATGAGACGCTGGCGAGGCTATCCGAGCCTGTGGCGGCAGTAATCAGGTTGATGTTCTTGCGCGACTGGCTCTGGCGCACGGAGTACATGAAGTAGTCGTTGAAGACGACTCCCTTGTGCGCCTGTTCGGTAGTGTCGCGGTTGATGGTGAAAACTCCCGCGGTTGGCGCGGTCCCATCGTAGGAATATAGACCGGCGTGCTGGTCGCCGGCACCGGAAAGGTCAGCCCGTAGGATGTACAGCTTGTTGTTCGTCGGGACGAGTCCGCCGATTTCGGCACGCCAGGAACTCGCGTCGGCGGACTGGTCCTTGACCAGTATCTGCCAGTTGACCAGATCGCGGGTGCGCAGGAGGTAGGTGTACTTATTCAGGGACGAGAAGGACGTGCCTGACTGGACAGGGCCGGTGATGAACCCGCCAAAGTAATACCATCCACCTTCGCCGTTCGTACGGTCCACCGGGGACTGCCAGTACGTTGCTGAGTCGTAGGTGTCGCCGTTACTGATCGGGCCGGACAGCCCGAATGAGCCGCTGACCCCGTTGACACTTCCGCCCGTCCCTGCCATGAAGTCGTAGACGACTTTCTTGGTGGAGAAGTCGTAGATGTAGCCGGACTTGGAGACCGTGCCGACAAGGTGAGTCTTCCCGTCTGGCGTTTGAACGTTCATCAGCCCATAAATGCCGGAAGCTCCCCATTCGGGCCGGAGCATATCGTCCTGCGTGAAGCGCGTGGCAAGGTCCGGGTATCCATGATCCCATGCGTCCGACCGTGCAACTTGTCCCTCGATGATGTTGAAACCCATGCTTATGCCACCCCTGTTACTCGACCCGCGCTGTCACGGGAAATTGTTTTGGTTATGCCTGCACGGGTCACGGCGGTGACGCGGCCCGCGCTGTCGCGGGTATATGTCTCTGCGATGCCTGCTTCAGTTATCCCGGTCACTACGCCGCGGCTGTCGCGGGTGATCGTGCTGGCGGCGTTCGCTGGCGCATAAGTGGTAGAAAGTGCCCAGTTCGCTGCGTCGGCCGCGTATGTTGCGGGGGACGTGCCCGGGGTAATCCTGGACACCACGTCGCCATTCGGGGAGACGGCAAGAGCGGTCGCAGCGTAAAAAGTGTTGGGCGCCCACAAGATCGGGACGCCCGCAAGCATGGAGTCGATCTTTTGCTTCGTGTAGCCGGTAATGCTGCTCATCAGTGGCCTCCTAGTCGAGGGTCCATGTGCCGTCCGTGTTGTCGGTCATGTCGGGGTCAGTGATCGTCCATGTTTCGTCACCCGGGATCACGCGCGAACCTTCGAGGAGGTAATCGCCGCGGCCGAGTGAGGTGACCTCAAGATCCTCAAGAGGCCCGCTGGTGTCTAGGGCGTCAAGGATGGATGGGTCAACAAGCAGGATCGGGGTGATCTCTTTCTCGGTGAGCTCCCAGCCGATCGCGCGCGCCTTGCCGGTGAGTCCCTTCGGCCACGCGGGGGAAGTCAGGTCAAAACCGATGTCATCGCCCAGACGCCAATCCTTATTGAGCTTCGGGGCCGCTTGACGGTTAGACGTGATCGTGAGCGCCACACTGCCGCGCTTCATCGCCTGCAAACCGCGCTCAGCATGATCCTCAAGGGTCTGCTGCTGGGTGATCGACGTCGATGGCGTCCACCTGTGCTCCAGCGTCGGCCTGTTGTCGCCCGTGAACGTGTGGTGCGTGGACTGCGGCCTAGCATCGCCGGTGCCGGATGAGACGGCCATGACGTCGTTAGCACCGACGTCCTTCTTGAAAGACTCGATCAGGTGCGCGTCTGTGACGTCGCCGGGCAGGTTGAACCAGGCGGCCGGCCCAAGACCAGCAGGGGCGGGCGTTCCGAGCCTGTCAGCCGTCCGCAGAACAGGGGTGATTAGGTTGTTGACGTTCTCCCACTCGCACGTCCACTCGGGACCGCCAAGCATCGCGGAAAGGTCTGACAGCACCGTGAGAACACTCTTGTCCGAGTCGTCCCGGTATGTGATCGTGCGGAGGTTCGTGTCAGCGCCGTCGATCTGCACGCGGATCGGGATGCCGGCCTTGGCGCCGGTCTTTACGAATGCCTCGACAACGCTCTTGACGATATGGTTCTGACCGAGGTTCGTATAGGTCACATCGCCGACGTCGCGCCGGTCAAGATACCCCTCAATGGACATAAGGGAGAGTTGAACACCGCTGCCATGCGAGGTGTCCCGGTCATCGATGTACCAGCCTTGCAGCGGCGTCTGCCCGTCGTCATCAAGGCATACGATTGCGGTCGAAAGCGGACGTGTGGCAGCCCACCAATTCGACGGCGCCCCATCCAGCGGGAGTGATGCCGACGTGCTCTCGTAGCGGCCGATCGTCCCCTTGTGCGCACCCGAGAAAACGATATTCCTCAGATCGGCAAGAACCCGACCCGTGTTCAGGTCAACGGAAACATACGAGAGCACGGGCCGACCTCCTGCCTATCTGGGAATGGACTACTTAGACGGTCGGAACGGGAACGGGTACAGCTTGTTCCGGGGCCGGATCTGCAACAGGGGCCGGCGCTTCTAAGGGCGCCTGGACTGCAACGGGAGCCACGGGTTCCGGGATCACAACAGCGGCCGGAGGATCAGCGGGGGTATTCACAGTGACCGTCTCAGCCGGAATGAAGGGATTCACGACCGGAGCAGCGGCGCCCAGGGCAGGATTCGCGGGCACAGCGGCGGTTTCAGGTGAGGCCTTCGAATAAGCGTCCGGAGAACTGGTCAAACCAAGGAATGCCCCGAACCATGGCCACTGCTGCTCGAGCACGCGCACCAGCGTGTAGTACGACGCAGATAGGGCCGCGCCAACACCAGCCGTGAGCAGCACGGTCAGGGACGGCTCTACGGGCACGTGGATGAGGATGCAGCCAGGCGGCCAGTTGGCCAACGATGATCGGGGTATAGGTTCGGATGACGGATGCTACGAGAGAGTTCATGCTTTGGGTGTCCCTTCTACTTTGACGTCCACCGTGACGATGGACTCTGCGATTGCTTTTTTGATGATTGCTTCGATGTCGACCGGCGCCGCGCCGGTCTTCAGAGCTGCGATGCCTCCGAGCACCTGGACGATCCAGTTCTCCATCCAGGAGACGACCGTGCCGAGGTTGATCGGATCGCCACCGCCGCCACGATCGACTTTGAGGTTCAAGATGCTGGCCGGAACCTGCCCAACGGTCTTGAGTACGTCAAGGTGGTGGCCGCGGTACTCGGCGAGCAATTCCCCGAGGGTGTTCTTGCCGCCGTCCGGCTGGGTGACTTGGTGATCAAGTAGACGTTGAATGAAGGCGTCTTGCTGTTCTGGGGTTGCAGTCATGATGCTGAAAATGTCCTGTTCTGCCGGGGCTGTGATGCCGAAAAGCGGGGTTGGGTCGGAACGGCCATAGATCAGGCGGTTGCCGGTGGTGTAGGTCGTGTCCACCAAGTACTCGGTGTGCAGATGCGGGCCGAGTACACCGTCCCTACCTCCCGAGGAGTCGCCGGACTTGCCGATGAGGTCTCCCTCGTTGATGCTCTGGCCAACCGTGACGCCGATTTCGGAGAGGTGGCAGTAGTCCGAGAAGGTGCCGTCGTCGTGCTGGATGAGGATGATGCGACCACCGAAGCTCTGGTAGAAGTACCAGCGTTGTGAGTAGCCGCTCGGGCCGCCCGGCAGGTTCACGTCCCAGTCGGCCCAGACCACCGTGCCTGCCCTCATGGCGTAGACGGGCGTGCCGACCGGGCAGGCAATGTCGCAGCCTGCGTGACCATAAGGTTGGTAGTTGCCGTATTCCGCGACGAGCACCTGTACCTGTGAGCCGCTCATGTCGCCGACGACGCCTTCCGTGGCGAGGCTTCCGAAGCTCTGTGAGATGGGGAATTCATCGCTGACCGGTCTCATTGCGGTCTCCTTTACAGCTCGAGGTCATGTTCGGCATCTTTTGGCGTTCCGCCGAGCCCGTAGATCTGGCTGCGCAACTTCTGCGCATACCGCCTCCATAGTGGAATCTGCTTGGCGGCCTTGACCGCGACGTTGCGCTCTTCCTGCAGCTGGTCAATCAGGTTCGTGAGCGCATGGATCTGCGCGGACTCCTTCTGACTGGTGCGGGTTAGCCGGCCGGTGACCAGTGCCGCGACAACACCGCCGACAACCGTTAGCGCCGTCTTGATGACGTCCCAGGATTCAGCTGTCATCGGGACCCCCAAGATGAGAATTCCCGGACACCTTCTTCCGAAGCTCGTCTACGTCCACGGGAGGAGCATTCACGAGGCGGGAGACCGAGAGGCAAGCGGACAAGAGAGCAATGTAGATGACCGATTGCAGCCAGAAAGCGACCATGGTTCGCTGCGGGCCGGCCGAGGCTCCGATGGCCGACCATGCGTACGAGATCGCAAACACGGCCAACAAGCCGGAGAATAGGCCCATCGCGTGGGATTGGTCCTGACGGAACGCGCCGATGAACATGATCAGCCCGGCGATGTACCAAGCGACCCCCCAGAACTGCAACGGGATGATGTTGTCCAGAATGATCAGGCCGGGCGGCGGCGGCGGGACCAGGGCGATCGGGCTATAGAACGCCAGGCCGAAGACGAGTGCCACCACTCCGAAGCTGATGAGGGTCACGCCCCGGGCCCCATTGACCCGCGGCCCGCTCCTTTTCGGAGGCATCATGGCAACCTCTTGACCCGGACGACACCGGAAACGTTCACGGTCCCGGTGGACTGGTAGATCTTTGGGTAAATGATCTGGCCCGCAGCCAGTGAGAGGCTGACGGATAACGAGGTTGTATCTTCGCCGGCCGAGAAATTAACGCGCCCAAACGGGATGTTGGGGGAACCCCCGGCCGCATCCTCGATGCTGATGAACGCCCTTCCCACTGCGCCCGCGGACCACTTCTGAACAACATCAACCAGGTAAGACCCGGCATCGCGGGCCTGGATGCCGCCGTTGGCCACAATGGCCACGAAGGACGAGTCTGTCGTCCTTCCCGCTACTGGCGTGGGCGCTCCAACGCTATAGGTCGTACTTGCAAGAAGGCCGTTCGAAACTGTGGTCCATTCAGCGTTTCCGAAGTGGTCCCACGTTGCGCCGTTCCACCGCTCTAAGATCCCGGACGCATTGACCTGCGTAAGGTCCATGCGCTGGATCTCCATCCCCAGATGCGGGGTAAGAGCAGCGCGGTCGGCTACGGAATAGATCGGGAGCTTAGCGCCCGCCGACACAAAGAACTGCGGATTCAGCGTGAACGTCGGCGAACCACCACCAACCTGTGGCATGGTGATCGTCCCGACAAGGAACTCGCGCGCATTCAACGTAGGGGCAACTGGCGTCATCGATGTCGCGGCGCCGGCCCGGTAAACGAGTGGGGCCTGACGCGCGCCGGACGAGTCGCCCGCCGAGGCGTCATCCACACGGATCACGATGATGTCCTTGCGCGGATACGTCGAATCAGCAGGCGTGACGCTCCCGGAGTCGGCAGAGGGCAGTGGCGTGTAGGCGTAACGGTACGGGCCCTGAGTCGTGGACGACGCCGGATCAAGGATCGCGGCGAATTCCTTCTGAGCCGTCCATGTCGTTGAAGTGACGGCAATAACGTCACCCGGGGTGCCTACCCGGAGCCCGGAACGCGCGCCGAGCTGGCGCCCGGAGCCACCACCCATCAAGGCAGCGAAACCCTGCCGCTCATTCTGAGCCGAATACGTTGGCAGCCCGCCAGAGGCATCCATCGGTTGGCAAGTTGTTGTACCCAATTCAGCTCCTTAGGACCAAGCAGGCATTGTCAGCGCAGTGAGAAGCGCCGACGACGAATAAACGGCAGAAGAAAACGCGATGTCATTCCGGCCCGGATCAAGATCGAACCATCCGCGGCTAGTGACCCAGCCCGACCGGGGCGACTGCCCCTGAGCCAAGATCTCCCGGGCGTCCATGTCGCATGTGATGAACTCGCCGGACGCAAGGGCCAGTGACGTCGCGAAAACCAGCGTCCGGTTCTGGCCGAGATGCGTGATTGACCAGCCGCCGGACGGAATCGCACCGTCCACACGGAACCAGACAGGAGCCGACTCGTTCCCGGCGTTGTTCAGGGTGATCACACCCGACGCCGTCACGCCCGTGTAGGTGATCGGGTAAGTCGCCGGATATGTCCGGCCGCCGCTAGAAGACGGCAGCGACGTCGAAGCTGTGATCAGATTCCCGTACTTCCGAGGGTCCTTCGCTACAACCTGAAGCGAGAACATCGCCTGATATGGACTCAGGCGCTTCGGAATGACCTTGTCTTGACGCTGCACGAGCATGTGCCGCACAAGGCCTTGCTCGTTCACTCCGAGGACCGTCTGATCAAGAGACGCCTCGCTGTAAAGGAAATCCAGTGAACTGTTCAACAGCCCCGGGGTGGGTGCGCTGATCAGGCCCGACAGGATAAGAACCCGCTCCTTGTCGAACGGTTCGCTAGCCGTCACGCCACTGGCGCGGGCCCGGGGAGTGAGTGCGATCGTGGAACCGGCCGTACCCCACCCGTCCATGCTCGTGTCATCCAACACCCATTCGACGCCGTTCGCGTCAATCGTGTTGAACAGCACAGCTCCCAGACTCACGGGAATTCCCGAAGCCTGGGAGCTCGCCGGGGACACCAAACCAGCCGGGTAAGTCGGCGCCAAGGGTAACGGCATATCGAACCTCCTAAGCCCGGGCCAGTTGCTGCCGGCGCGTCACCGCGGCGGCCACGCCTTCCGGGTCATGCGTCGTGATCTGGTACGTGTCACCGCCACGCTGGCTGGAAACACTTGACGGGATACCCGCCGAAGCGGCCGCACGGGAATGAGCCGACATATCCGGGACCGCCACAAGGCCGCGCATCGTTGCTTCGATGTCAGCCTTCGTATCTTCCGCGCCAAGGATCGCTCCTTGGCCGATGTTCTGACCGAACACGCGGAAAACCCTTGACGGGGAGTGGATGCCCAAAGCCGCCTTGAATGGCTCCACGATCCAGCCGGGCAGCAGTGACAGGAAGAAGTTGCCGATCGTCCCGGCGAGGGACTTGATGCCATCGAACAGGCCCTGAACGATGTTCTTTCCGGCCTCCAGCAGCCATGTGCCAGCACCTGACAGGGCCCCGGTGATCGTTCCCCATAGTCCGGAGAAGAACCCGCCGACTTGGCCGATCATGCTGGACACGCCATTGATGATGTTCTGCCAGATTCCACCAAGGAAACCAGCGACCTGGCCGAACACGCTGCTGATGAAACCCCAAGCAGCGCCGAAGCCGGAACTAATCACACCCCACACTGCGCCGACTGCACCCGAGATGACTCCCACGACGGTGTTCCACACCCCAGCAATGAAATTCCCGATGGTGCCGAATACGTCACTGATGAATCCCCACACCGCACCGAATACGCCGCTGATAACATTCCAGATCGCGGTGAGGACCCCGGTGACGATGCCGATATACCAGTTCCAGACCCCGACAAAGAAATTGCCGATGCCGGTGAAGATGCTGACGATGAAATTCCAGATCGCGGTGATCTGGTCGCCATGGACTTTCCAGAACGCTTTCAGGATGTTCGTGACAAGCGAGACAACCCAGTTCCATGCGCCCGCGATGAAGTTCCCAATCGCCGTGAAGATCCCGACGATGAAATTCCATACCCCGGTCACGCCCGCGATGATGGGTGCGATAAACATGGCCACGCCGGCAGAGACGACACCAGCTATGACGCTAAAAACGCCGACCAGGAACGAAACAATGTTGTTCCAGACGCCAATGAAAAACGATCCGATGGCGCCGAGGATCGACCCGACAATTCCAGCCACCCAAGTCAGACCGGCCATGATAACGGAGCCGACGATCTGAAGGGCCCCGCCAACAACGGCGACAATGGTGTTCCAGATCCCACCGAAGATGTTCCCGATGCCTTCCCAGACCTGCGACCAGTTCCCGGAGATAATCCCGGTCACCACCTGGATGATTCCCATGATGATCTGCATCACGGACGTGATAACGCTGGCGATAACGCTGAACACGGTCACTACGACGGGCATGAGCGCCTGAATGATCGGCATCAACAAACCGGCGATCATCGCGATCACCGGTCCGATGGCCTGCAGCAGCGCGCCGAAGATCTTAACCACCATCGGCATGACAGCGGAGATGAGCTGCATGAGGATTGGCGCTAGCTGGCTAACCAGCGTGGCCGCGAGCGTTACTATCTGCGTGATGATCGGAACCACGATCGGGATGAGCTGCGCGAACGTCCCGTAAAGCATCGTGATTAGCTGGATGATTACTGGCAGAACCGTGGCAAGCACCTGACTGAACACCGATACGAACACGCCCTGTAGCTGCGTGAAGACCGGTAACAAGGCCCCCAGCGCCGGGACCAGAACGCCGCCGATCGACGTCGCCAACTGCACAAACACGCCAAGCAGTTGCGGTAGAAGCGGCTCAATGGCCTTGAAAATCATTTGAACCGGAGAAATAGCCGACCATAGCGCGAAGAACTGGCCGACCAGTGGTCCGAGAATAGGCCCTATGTTGACGAAAGCGTTGTGGATCCCGTTACCGAGCTGCCCCACCATCGCAAGGACGCCGCCGCCGCCAACATCGTTCGAGCCCGTCTTGAGTCCGTCAAAGAAAACACTGGCGCCCGTTTTGGCCTGACCGAAAGCGGCATGCAAACCATTGCCAACCTTTGCGGCCAAGCCATCAATGCCGCCCTCAGCCTCATTGGACCCCGTTTTGAGGCCGTCCATGAACACCTGAGACGCTTCACGTGTAGTGGAGAAGACCCCGAATGCCATAGCGCCCCAGTGAGCGAGTGCCGATTGGTTTGACCCGACAGCGTCAACACCATTCTTGAAGCCTGACGTGAAATCAGTCACCGCAGTACCGATCGCGGAGAAAGCACCACCAAGCCCTGAAGTGAGAAGGTTGATTGCCCCCGTGATCTCAGGCTTCAAGGCGTTCAGTGTCCTGGTCAGGCCGCCCTGAATCGTTGCCTGAAGGTTGCCGATCGCACCTTCAAACGTGGTCGTGGACTTAGCGGCCTGAACCGCGCCATCCTGCATGCCAAGCTGCTCGATAGCAGCATTGAACTCATCCGCCGTGATCTGCCCGTTTGCCATGGCGTCGTTGAAGTTGCCGGTAAACGCCCCGGCGTCCTTCATCGCGGTCTGGAGCTTCCCGGCCGCGCCGGGGACGGCTTCTGCCAACTGCATCCAGTTCTGCGTCTGAAGCTTCCCGGCACCCGTTGTCTGGGTAATCGCCAAAGCCACAGACTTGAACGTGTCAGCGTTACCACCGGCAACCGCGTTCAAGTTACCCGCAGCCTCGGTCAGGCCCTCGTAATTCTTGACCCCGTTGGCCGCAAGCTGCGCGGTCGTGTTCTGGATTGTCGGCAGGTCATAGACCGTCTGATCGGCGTACTTCTGAGTCGCCTTCGTAGCCGCGTCAATCGCGCTCGTGTCCAGGCCGGCGAAGTTCATTGTCGCCTTGAACTTGTCCGTCGCGTCACTGGCAGAAGCGGCGTCCTTCACGAACCCCGTGAACATGCCACCCAGGCTGCTCATCGCATTCGAAACAAGGTTGCCGATCGCAACCCCGGACACGATCCGCCCGATACGGGACAGCATGCCCGTGCCGATCTTCTCACCAGCATCCGAGCCGGCCGCAGCCGCGCCCGGGCTCAACTGATCCGTGATGGCCCTATTCGCACCCTTCAAAGAAGGAACGAGAGACACGTAAGCGGTAGCGAGCTCGGTAGACATGGATGGGCCTCCTAGGCGGGTTACGGCTGCGGCCAGCCGAGCTTCTTGTTCATTTCCTCAATGGAAACGGCTTTACCGCCCGCGATCTGCTCGCCGTCGAGGCCGCGCTTATTGACGCCCGGGCGAGGCAACAGCTCCGGGCGTTTTGCCCGCTCGTCGCCGGCGCGCTGCCAGTTGCCCGCGGCGAGAACGTCCACAGCAGCCGCGAGAAGGTGCTCAGACAGGCCCCACATGTCCGCCTCACCATTCATGGCACGTGACAAAGCAGATCCGCGGGGAGACTGGCGCACAATCGCCAGAAGATCTCCCCAGGCGAGGCGCTCGGTCCCAAGCCATCGAAGCCTGAGACCGAGCGCGATCAAGTCATATTCAAGGGGCTCCTGATGCTCATCGATCAGGCCCAGGAGCCCATTCATTCCCCCCGCTGAGCCCCAAGGTGCTTGAAGAAGTCAGTACTGAGCTGGTCGAACTCCTTATGGGAAAGGTTGTCGATCACAGCGAGAGTGTCTTCGTCCGCGATCAGTTCGATGATCGTGAAGAACACGTCAAGGTCAGTGCCGTTACGGTGCTTGCGGAGGAAACCGGGGGTGATGCTCTCAAGGGTCGGCTTGAACGTGTACGTCTCGCCATCGTGGTCGAAACTGAAGCACTCCGAAACCTCGGACGTCTTGGACTTGTAGTCTTGCGGCTTCTTGGGGGTAGTCATGTCTGCGGACTCCTTGAAAATGGGATGCGGACCAATAAAAGGTGGTGCGGCGGGCCGGGGCGGGGTCCGCACGACAACCCCGGCCCACCGGTCAAAAGGGGACTCAGGCGTTAGAGAGTCACGCCGTCATCGGTATAGGTGTAGAAGAAAGCGCCACTGGCGTCAGGGAATGCCTGAAGAGTGGTCACAGCAGCAGCAAGCGAGTCATCCTTGAACGTGGTGTCGCCGACGTCCATGACTCGGCCATTCGGGACCACGACGCGGACCTTGGCCGAATCGGAGAAAATATCGAACACCCAGACCTTTTTCGGGGTCGGGGAGGACGTCGCAGTGATCTTCAGGCGCGTACCGACCGCAGTCGAATCCACGAGCGGAACCGTCCCCGCAGCAGGGGTCTTGGAGCCGCCATCCGAATAGGTCGTCGGGGTCGTGCCCAGAGTGTCAAGGAGCTGCTGAGTGCCGCCGTTGAGGGTGACATAAATCTTCGTGCCGGTCGCGCCCGAAGGAGCAGCACCGATCGTGAAGGAGTTCACCGAAACTGATCCGGTCGATACGATCAGCACCGTATTCGAGCCAAGCGATTCGCCGAACGCGTTCGTGTACGTCGCCTGATAGACGCGCGAGCCTGCGGTGAGCGTTCCACCAGTTGCGGCAGACGAACCCGCCGACAGAACCGGCGGAGTTACCTTCGCGGTCGGGCCCTGCGAAGTCACGTTCGCATCGCCGTAAATGAGGCCCTGAACGATGGCGTTCAGGAACTCGGCCAGCTCCAGTTTGATCGTGACGTCCATGCCCTTGCGGGTAGCGGCGATCGTGTCGCCGCCCCAGGCATTGATCGTTCCGGTGTTGCGCTTCTCCGACTTCACAACGCCGCTATCAGCGACGTAGCCGCACGCGGTGTAAGGATACTGGCCGGTCGTGGTGAGCGGGGTACGCGCATCCGTGGGGAGCGTGGCGCCGATATTTGCTACAGAAACGCCACCGGTAACCAGCGGCTTGCCGACGACGACATTGTTGATGTTGTTGCCCATTAGGGGTCCTTCCAAGGTGATTTGCGGACCCCTTGGACATTTCGTGAACTACACCGTGACGCCCTGGCCGCGAATGCGGGCCTGAATCGTGAACGTGTAGCGAATCTGGGTGGACTGCGGATCCGGCAGATACGCCGGCCCCGCAAGCTCCTTGACACCGAAGACCAGACCGTCAGCGGCGCCAAGCACCGCCCGGGCCTGATTTGCGATCTCCACCGCCCGGGCCTTCTTCTGCGCCCAAGCCTCAATCGCAAGGATCGGAGCCTCGGAACGCAGCGTCTCGCGAGGCCCGCCCGTACGGATCACGCGAACAAACTCATTCGGCCTTGTCGCCGGAATATCAGCGACCACCGGCAACCCGCCAAGCAGCGGGTTGCGCAACAGGTTGCACACCGCCAACTCAGCATCAGGGAACTGGACGCCCTCAGCCACGGCCAGCCTCAAGCGCCCGCAGAAGCGTCCTGTTCGTCGCCTCAGCCTCACGAGCCTTATAGTCGCCAGTGCCGACCGATACGCGGGCGCGTGACGGAGTGTTCGACTCGGTCACGTCCCAAGTTCCAGCGCCGGCCGCAGCGGCGATCCTGTTGCCGCGGCGCTTTAGGTCGGCCTTCACTTCAGGGGACCTCAGAAGTGCACGCGCAGCCTCGTCATTGATCTCGACCTTCTCAAGCATCGGATTAGCCCTTCCTGACCTTCAGGTGAATGACGACGTGTCCCATCCGGCCGGACCAGACATCGGGTTTCCCATCGACGTCGTAAACGACACCTTGGAACTTGACTCGGTCGTACTCTGTGACGTCCGTGCCCGATGGGGCGTAGACCGTACCGCCGACCTCTGAGAAGTCGCGGCCGATCAAGTATTCTGTGGAAGCCCCGGGCTGGTAGTCGCATCCCTTCACGTCCCGCTCGGTGGGAGTTAGTGACCAGTCCGGTTGATAGGTGGCCGAGTAAGGTTCGAAGCTCGTAGTGACGCGCTGGACAGTGATGGTGTCAGTACCTAGACGCCGCGCCATCAGGCGATCCTCGCAAAACGGATACCGTCAAGCGTGATCCGCTCAATAGCGTTGAGGTCATCCGCGGTCAGTGAGTACTTGATCTGCCGCATACCCGTGCGCTCCATATCAACCCCTGTCGGCGTGGCATAGAAGCGTGCCGCCATGCTCACTGCAACACCCTGGATGTCATCTGGAACCGTGACGTAACCATGGTCGTAAGTGACTCGCCATGAATCCTCGCCGCACGGCCACTGCACGAAGGCGTAGGGGTTCGGCTTGATCATCCCCCGCGAAAGCAATGGACGGTACGCGGACGCACTAACCGTGGACCACGCCCCCGACTGCCAGTCGTAGATCTCCACCAGCGACACCGCGTTCACGGGCCACTGGGACAGAAAGACCTTGCCGGACAGTGGAGTACACAACTCGACATCCCCTGTCACAACCGTGACGGTTTGGTCGAGGTAGCGGCGAATCACTGCTGACGCCTCGGCGAGAAGCTGAAGCGCTACCGGGTCAGTGTCCGCGATGGTCTGCTGAAGGAAGTTGCCGAGCTGCGCCGGCGTAGCGAGCGGCGCCGGCGCGGGCATCAGGCGTCCTTCGTCTCAGCTACGGCAGTAGCCTCAACCGGGGTAGCTTCCTCGGCAGCAGTGACAACCTTGGTCGTAACCTCGGATTCGCGCTGCTTGCCTGTGACTTCCTCGTAATCCGAGACGTAATCGATCGGGGCCATCTGGTCCTCCTTAGGAGCGGTACTAGAGTTTTGGAAGTGCGAGGGCGGCGACTCGAGGTCAAGCCGCCCCCGCACAAGCTCACTACGCGGTGAGCGTGACCTTGCCGAAACCAGCCGGGCGCGGAACCGTCAAAGCAAGACGCTCGGTCGCGAGCAGCGTCACGATACGGGACGTGAAGTCCGTGCCGTCGCTGTTCGTCATCTCGAGGTTGATGCCCTGACGGCGGAAGATCTGACCGCACTCCTGGAAGCCACCGACAAGGACGGTTCCCTGAGCAATGGCCGAAGTGACCACGGTCTTGAAGCCCCAGAGGTTGTACACGTTGGACGGGCCAGCGTTGCCATAGGCCCCAGTGAACGGGCCGCCAGCGTAGTACTGGCCCTGCGCGTCCTTGCCGAGGCGGATCGTCTGCCAGTCGGTCGGGTTGATCACGATCGCGTCCGGCTCCACGAAAGAGGTCGAGCGCAGCGCCGTGATCTGATTGAAGATGCCTTCCATGGCCTTCACGGCGGTCAGGCTGGCCGATGTCACAACCGCGGTAGCGAGGCCGGAGCGCCCGAGGATGCCGACGAGATCCGGTGCCGGGCCGGTGGCGTTCAGGAGCTCGGCCTCTTCCTTGCGCTTGAGGCCAAAGGTCATGCGGTTCTCAAGGTAGGACTGGAAAGCCTCGGCGTCCTCGATCAGCTCGCGAGTCTGCTTGGAAGCGTTCGCGATCGTGGACACGTTGTCCTGGCGACGGGTGAGCGTCAGGTCCAGGACGGGAGCTGCAGCGCCTTCAGAGACGGCCGCGGTCGTGTCATTGAATGCAGCTTCAATGACGTACGAGATCGAGGCATTCGAGGTGGATCCCTGAGCGAGAAGGTCCGCAACGGTGAGCTGCTGGAACTTCAGCGGAACGATGCCCTGCTGGAACTGCGGAGTCAGAAGCTGGCCCGCGTTGCCGGAGCCACCGGAGTAGGCGGGGATGATGCCCTCGGTCATGTTCGTCTTGAGCTCGATATTCGCGCTCTGCGAGTCCTTCCTAATGAAGGACTTGTAAGCGGCCGAGTCGGTGACCTGGTGGCCAAGAGACTTGAAGTCAGCCTTGCGCTCGGGATCCTTGGCCTCAGGAGCGGAGTCGCCACCGGAGATCAGGAGCTTGGCCTTCTCGTCCACGGCGATAACATCGCTGAAGGACTTGAGGTCCGACTGGAGAGCGTCGAGCTTAGTCATCTGCTCGGCCGGGGTGATCGAGGTGTCCGCAAGGACCGCCTTTGCCTTCGCGGAAAGTTCCCGCATGCCATTCTTTGCTTCGATGACCGAGGTCATTTAGTCCTCCTTCAGAGGGTTAGAAATGATCAGGTCAGCCATGAAATTGGCCGCCTTCGTCAGTACTTCCTCGGAGGTGACTTCGACAACGGGGGCATTACCAGCGCCGGAACCGGGGGCAGATTTCACTGCGCCGGGTGCGGGGGCGGGATCAGCGCCGGAAGCGGCATCGTCCTCGTCAGGGTCAGGGATGCCGAGAGCATCCATGAGTTCATCCACAACCGCGTCAGCGGCCTGGATGAGTGCAATTGCCTGCGCGACCTCGGCAGGCAAACTTGTTGGGTCAACACCGGAGAGCAGGTCAATGGCCTGATCGATCGCGGCGTCAGTCGCCTGAATGAGCGCGATCGGATCGGAGGCATCCTCGGTGTCAGCATCCTTGCGACGCAGCGATTTAGCCGCGGAACAATCGGCCCCGAGCGCCGCCGAGGCATCATGGATGGACTGAATCTTCTCGGTGTCAGCGGAGCTATTGCGCGCGCCGGCCTTGAGTCCGCGCACCTCGAGGATCGCTGCTTCGCGGTTCGACGGGATGGCAACCACGGCGGCGTTCAAAAGTTCCCGCATTCGGACCGTCCTGCCGTCCTTCTGCGTGGCGGGGTCTGACATGAACGCAACGGATGTGCGGTCGATGTGGCCCTCAGCCATTAGTGTCCGAACTTCCTGCCCCAGCGGCGTGGAGGCGAACGTGCCAGAGATCCGAAGGTTGCCATCGTCATCAATCCACGGCCTGGCCGATCCAATGGTCCCCTTGACGGACATCTCGTGATCAACATCCACGGTGATCCGCTCAGGCAGTGGCATCTTCCACTCGTCCGGCTGGAGCGTATCCCCATCCCTATCCTTTGTGGGAGCGGAAAGAATGGCCTCGAAAGTGCCGGGTCCATCCTCGAGCGAAGGCGCCTTTGTGATCCGAGCATCCTTGCGGGTTACGTTCATGATCATTTCTCCTTGGAAAACTCGAGCTCGCAAGTACAACCCGCGACTTCATCAGCGCCGCCCGACACATCGCCGGGCCCGCGCATTCCGTTGCTGAAAACCCCATTGAGGGGTGCGGACTCGCCGCTCATCGCTTCATGCGACGGCCGCGGATTCTGGCCGGCGACAACCCATGTCTTGGTTTTGCCGCCGTTTTGGCGGGCCGCTGCATGGCCGGCCTCGAGAGACACGCTCGTGACTCTCGAAATGGCCATCTGTGCGATACGCGCCGCGATCAAGCCGATGAATAGGCTCTCAATAGCGCCACTCGGGTCACCGTCAGCGCCGTCCAGAGCCTTCGTGACCTCTGCCGCCGTCGTGCCGTTGATCGCCGCCGCCGAAGCATCAGCGTCCGCGGAGATCCAGTCAGACAGCTCGTCAGGGTCGTAGTCTCCGCCAAGATCCGAAGCGACCTGAGCACCGATCGTCCGCGCCGTGGCAGCAGAAAGCGAAGAGAGGACTTTGCTCAGTTCCGCGTTCCAAGCGTCGCCGTCCAATTGCTCGACGCCATCAGCCTTCTTGCCCAGAGACTTGTCGATCGCGGTTCGCTGGCTATCGAAGAACTTTCCGATCTCCTGCTCGTGCATTTCGATCAGCTTCGACTTCAACGCCGGCCGATTACCCTTGGCCCGCGAGAGGCGTCCCATGATTGAGCGAAAGGAGCGCTGCCCTTGATCCGGCCCCTGGCTGGGCTTAGCCGCGCTCGGGTCAAGATGGGGCAGTCCAGTCGCCGGATCATCCGGAACTGTCGCAGCGCCAGCTACAGGCGGGCGCGCCGTGCCGAGCTCTACGAGTGCGGCGTTCGCGAAGACCTTCTCCATGAGTGGATCAGTGGACTTCTCAAGACCCACAAGCTCACGCGCCTCGTTGCCGGTGAAGATCCCGGAATTGCGGAGCGTCACAGCCTTGTCAGCGCGCGTCTCGAAGTCGCCACGCAGAACCTCGGTCAGATCGAAGCGACCCTCACGCTCGCCGTCCGCGAAGAACTCAGACCGCAAGTCCCGCCCGATCACCGACTCAAAATCAGAGAACCGCGGCGTCATCGTGTCCCGGTAAACAGAACGCATCTGCTCCGTGATGTTCGAGAACGTCGCCCGATCAAGGATGTGAACCGCGGGAGGTGGGAAGTCGTACACCATGCAGGCTTCCTGCATGTTCAGTTTCCGCGACTCGATGTACTGCATTTCCTCGGCGGAAAGCTGGATAACCTGGGCTTCCATGCCCTCTTCGAGGACCACCGTGGAGCCAGCGCGATCCGGTCCGGCGGCGACAGCATCGAACTGCGCCTTGAGCCGTTCGGCGACAGCCGTTGAAACCTTTGCGGGGTGCTTGAGCAGCGTCCCGGGGCGGGCGCCGCGCTGCCAGAATGACGCATTCGCACGGCGTGCTGCATCTTCACTGAACAGTGTGGATCGGAGCCCTTCAAGGCGAGACAGGCCGCGCATGAGGTTGTCAGGGTTGTAGCGCAGGAATGCTACAACATCCTCTTCCGGCGCACGCAGGATTCCCGCCGAGGCGATGCCCAGCGTGAAGACGTACTCGAGATTGCCATTGCCGTCGCGGTGGACCATCGTGCGCGAAGGGTGCATCGGCAGGAGATTGACCACGGGGCCGGACTGGACCGGCTTACCATCGGCATCAAGGCTTTGATCGCGACGCTGCTTGTACCAGAACGCCTCGCCGTAGATCTCATAGGTCGAGAAGGTCCACCGGTAGAAGTTGAACCGGGACATCGCCGTGCACGGATTCGCAAGCAGCCTCGCGAATGGTGAATCGACATCAACGAGCTTCCCGCCGCCCGGGGTGGGTTGCCACGACTTCATCGGGATCCGGGCCGCGCTGGCTGAGATCTTGTCAACCAGCGTCATGATCGACGGCTGGGCGCGGTACAGGGCCGAATAGCTGGCAAACGAATTCGCCAACCCCAAGCCCTGATTCGGGTAGAAATAGCCATTCGAAAGGAAAGGTGTCGTCTCGCCCAAAGCCTGGGGAGCGAAACCGAGAGGACGGCCACCGGAGAGAATCACTGGCTACCTCCAGGTTTCTGCATATAGGCGACCTTGACGCGGTCCAGATAAAGCTCACCGTCAATCTGATGACGGCTCACGGCACCCTGCTTCTCATCCAGCGCGACAGCATCCACGAGCACCAGCACGCCGCCACGACTCGACTTCAGCAGGCCGTCAAATGCCTCACCCGTCGTCAGTGTCACCACGTACCGCTCAAGGACTGGGAGCGCCCGCCAGAAGCGCCAGGCGACTATGACGCCGACCGCAATGAGCCCAGAAATAACAAGCGCGAGAGTGAGCTCCACGGCGGTCCTCCTAAAGGACCAAAAGGCCCTCATTCTCGTACTTGCTGACAAACTCGGGTTCGGGAAGTTCGGCACGCCAAGCGGCCAGGGAGGCAGCTTCAAGCGGTGAAATGTCGGCCTCGGACTTCTTGCGCCCGAGCGCGAAACGGTCACCAACCTCGCGCTTCACGGCGCCAACAAGGGCGGCGTCCAGCTCGGCCGCGTCCACGTGGAAGAACTGCCCGTCACGGACCCTCGACTCGAGATTGGCGAACGCATCCAGCACGTCCCCAGTGGAAGCGATATGTAGCCTGACGCTGGCCTTCTCAAGGTGCGGTATGAGGACGGCGCCAGGACCGCGGCCGTCAATTACAACATCGACGCCGAACGCCTCCTGAAGCGCCACACAACGATCCACAACACCCTTAGTGCCGGGCCCGTGATGCAGCGACTTCACCCACGCGCCGCCCTCCGAATCCATGGAGCCGGCGACGATAGAAGAATGCGCGAGGTCAATCGAAACAGCCACCGCCAGCGCGCCGACCTTCAGGCCTTCGGGGCGGGCCGTCTTGCGGCCGTTCTCCCAGGCTTCCGAATCGAACAGGGTCACACGGGTCTCGCTGTCCCAGATGCCGCGGGCTTCACGATCAAAGGAGCCGGGCGTGTTCAGCGCCTTCTTCATCCGGAGCATGGCCGCGTCATCGGTGCGGGAAGGGTAGGACGGGTTAGCTTTTGCCCACTGCTTCCGGTCGTTCTCGTTCGTGCCGGGATCAGCAGAGAACTCTACGTAGACAGTGTCATCGTCCTCACCATCAAGAGCCTCTTTGCGCTTGCCGGCAAAGATCTCGCCCGGGTCTTTCGGCCGCGGCGGGGTGCCAATGAAGAACAGTAGCGGATTGGGTGAGACGTTCGTCGCCGGAACCATGTCCTCGACAGCTGCTTCGGTGAGGATCTGAGCCTCATCGAAAACCTCGATGTCAACGTTGTCGAAGCCGCGGCCAAAGCCGCGCTCCCGGGCGCCGAACATGATCCGAGAACCGTTCCGGAAGTAGATCACTTCATCGCTAGAACCAGTCGTCACCTTGAGGATATGCGGGGCGATCCGCTTTTTTCGGGCGAACGCTTGAAGCTTGTTGAAGGTCTCGCCGGCGGTCTTCATCCGATGCGCGGTCCATAGAACCGTCAAGCCGGGATGAAGCAAGCAAAGGCAGAACACGATAAGGGAGATCAGGTAGGTCTTGCCAACCTGCCGAGGGATCGAAAGGACAACGCCGCCGATGCCCGCGGCATACTTCCCATTAGCGCGCTTGGCCAGCGCAAGCTTCCCAACGCCCACCTGCCAGTCATCGCAGCCAAGGCCAAGCTCAGATGCCTTCTTGAATACCGATGGCCACGCCGTAGAGACAATCCCCTTCGGGACAACCACATGGCGGGCAATCTCAGATAGCTTCCGCGTCCCAGGCTTCGTCTGCTGCAGGTCCGGCATTCTCGATCGCCTCCTGCTTCGCGCTCTGGTCGTGGAGCCGAAGCTCTTTATCCAGATCACGTAGCTGGCGCATCAGGGGGGCTAGTGCGTGCGCAGGAACCCCACTGTCGATCTCGGTCGCGACCCTGACTCGCATCATGACGAGCAGATCGCGCTCCGAAAGCTCGGTGGCCTCAACAAGAGTCTTAGGCGGGTCTTTGCGGATAGCCTTCGCATCGGCTTCGGTGACTACCTTCAGAGGGTTCTTTCTAGGAGGCATGGGACTACCACCTACTTCTTTCGATATAGCCGATAGCAGCGGTTAGCGACGTGACGTTATCCCTGAAGTGCCCTAGCGCTACATTGCAGTGCCGGCAGAGAATCCCGCGGACAACGAGTGTGTCGTGGTCGTGATCGATCTGCCAGCCCTTGATCCCAGGATCATCGGTACGGCAGATGGCGCATCGGCCTCCCTGCCCTTGTAGCATCGCGTCAGCAGCCTCAGCAGTGATCCCATACTTGCTCTTGATCTGAGAATCACGGTACTTCTCGCGATTCGCCGCCTGCCATGCGGCGGTCTTGGCCCTGAACTTCTTAGGGTCCGCCTCATACCTAGCCCTATTGCGGGCAGAGATGCACTCCTTGCAGGTAGTACGGTTCCCGGGGTAGAACTCAGACGCCCCTTTGGTGGCCGAACATGCTTTGCAGGTCACGGCCACCTCCTTGGGCATTTGAAGTTTTTTTTCGCGGTGAATAGAAATGACTACCCGGCGGAGTCAGGCAGGCGTCGTCAGCCCCAGAGATTGGGACACCCCTACCCCTGGTCGTCGTCGTCAGCGTCGTCGTTTCCGGCGTCGCTGTTTTGATGCCTCGTCGTGGCCCCTACCAGTCTCGGGTGATTGTCTGCTGTCGCTGCATGCGCACTTCGGTTGCGTTGCGTGCGCCTGCTCCTCGGTTGCATCGGACGTGCTCGGGTCCGTTGTATCCGGTGCGGTCGTCGTTGTGTCCAAGGTCGAATGCTTCGTCAGGCTTGATTGGTTCGAGACAGCGTGCGCAGTTGACGCCGCCTTGCTTGACGATGGGCTCCCACTTGGCACGCTCGCGTTGGTGTGAGGATCCATAGCCTCGGGATGATGTGCTGGCTAGTTGCTTGGCCATGGCACTCCCTGTTGGTTGGTGATCTACTGGATCGGCCGCGTTCTCGATTGTTGGTCGGCGTTCTTTCGATCAGCCCGGCGTGCAGGAATCGAACCTGCGCTTCCGGTTTTGGAGACCGGCGTGATACCACTTCACTAACTCCAGTAAGTGGCCAGTCACCTCATGGGGGTTTGGTGCTGGCCGGACGCTGCCTCTCGGCTGTGTCCCGATTCGGGCGAACCTTGTCGCCGTGGGCTGGCTGGAATCGAACCAGCTTCTCCGACCACGTAAGGTCAGCGTCGTAGCCTTGTGAACTACAGCCCTGCATGCTGGGTGTATCCGTCTGGATGACCCACATGCACGTTGTGCCAGGCGCCGGCCATGTGCACTGACCGGCGTCCAGCGTTGCCGATCTCGTAACCCAGGATCGGCGCTGGGGGCATGAAAAAAGCCACCCTGCGATGAGAGCGGCTGAGATTTTCGACAGTACTGCCGAGACATGACTGACCCTACCAGAATTAACCCGACCTCGTTAATACCTCATTCGGCGTGTCGAGTGCGCGCAATAGCCATGAAACCTGATCGCCGGACCATGCCGCTCCACATGCGCCGCACTCGATGTCCCACTGTCCGGGATGTGCCAATTCCCCAGCCTCGTCCCAGCACCCAAGCGACAGGCAGACTTCTCGATCATCGCCATGAAGTGAGAGCCCACATGACGGGCAGACCTTCCCGGTCAGTCGTCGGCGCGGTCTGGTCGGCCACAGAAATGCTGTAATCGCATTGATCCATTCGAGGCTGATGCGCTCTAGGTAGGCGTACCACTCAGCGGAAGGCACCTTCTCGCCTATCCCGATCAGTAGTTCGTCCAGCGTTCCGTTCCAGAGCAGACCTGTCATCTCGCCATATTCAGTCTCAGCTTCCTTGGTGATCCGGTGAACCATGTCCACGGCATCGATATTGATTGGCGACGGCGCTCCACCCTTGCCGCCCGATGCGCCACTATTGCCCGGTGACACGGCCGCCCGAAGATCGTCCAGCAGCGCGGGCACCTTGTGCGGCTTACCGTCTGGGCCGGTCTTCAGATGCTCCCGACAAAGCTGGTGCACGTTGTCATTCAAGCTCAAGGCTTGCCCTCCTTCTTGGCTTGTTCGGCGATCAGTTCCGTCCGGACTCGTCTCTCAACAAGGGCTTGCATTGGGTCAAGTAGGAAGATTTCCTGCACGAGGCATCCTTGACTTATGAGCTCGTCCCTCAGGTCCATCTGCTGCTGAAACGTCAGGCCCTTGACATTGAAGTACCGTTCCCCGAGTTGGTGCGCTTGAATGATGGTTCCGGGGATGGCGCGGATTATGGTTTCACTCACGTGAGCTCCTCGATGATGAATGTGATGGCGTCTTGGATCGGCGCGCCTCGGCGGTGGTCCGGGCCTTCAACTTCCCGCCATGAGTCGTCTGGGATTAGTCCGGCGTCAACCATGCCGTCCACACACGCTTTGGTGGTGGGTGCCAGGTTGTTCGGATCCCATCGCCGGTTGCCTGGCTTGTGGATCTTGGCGAGTATCCGGACTGGTGGCTGCAGCGGCTTGCCCATGACGCGCTCGGTTTCGGCCATCGTCGCCAGCCGCCACGCTTTGGTGAGTCTCGCCTTGGCCATGTGGTGCGGGCGTTCGTTCGAGTTGATGAACGCGCACGGTGCTTCGACGGTGAAAATCAGGATGCGCTTGCTCATTTCCATCCCGTCGTTGCGCGGATATAAGCCTCGGGACCGTAGGGGCCGTTCTCCGCCTCCCGTGTGTCACTCGCGGGCACATGTGCCACTTGACCCTCACCGGCCTCTTCTGCCCCGCTGCCAACGTCTGTCATGGGCGCTTTAGCAAGGATCAGTTCATTCGCGCCGAACCAGAGTGGTGCTGGTTCGCGCCGATCTGCCAGCGACTGTCAGCCTCGCTTACGGCAGCATCCCAGCCTGTTGCGAGCAGTTCGCGGCGGCCGGTTTCCAGCGTCTCGCTCATGCCGATGAGCTGCTTGGATAGTCGGTCGTTGAGTTCGGTTAGGCGCTCAATTTCGGCTACGAGTTCGTTGTGGCTCATCGTTCTTCGCTTTCTTCTTCGAGGATGCGTTCGAGGACGGCTTTGGCTTGCGGGGTGATTTCTTCGGGGTAGAGCAGTTTGATGGCCGCTTCAATGCGGAGGTGCAGGGTCATCGGGACACTCCGAACACTGCGTCTGGGTGATCCCGCGCCGCCCTTGCGACCCTGGCGAAGTACCTGAACGCAGCGGGAAAGTTTCCCCACCCGTTCGCCGGGTTGAGTTTTTCCAGCTCGCCCCGCGTGGCGAACATGACGCCTAGCCCGGCAATTAGGCTTTCGCTCACTTCGGCGCCGCGCACCCCATGGATCCCGGCGAGCCCATCGGTGTCCGGGCTCGCTTTCCGCCACATTGGGGAGACGTTGGATGTCATGTTGCCGAGGTCGAGGTAAGTGCTGAAGCGGTTTGGTGCGGGCTCAATCGTGGCCCAAATGTCGTAGCTCATTGGTCGTCCTCGTTTCGTTGTGCTTTGCGATCGGCGGCACAGCAGCGGCAGTTGTGTGACGATTCGCCGATGTGGTCCGGGCATGGTTTGGCTTTGGGCATCACGGCTTGTGCTTTGGCCGGCCAGTGATTGCCTGGATGGAAGATCGGGCCCGGTGTCAGGCAGCTTGCTTCCATGGCCTTCGTGGTGGCCGCGATGATCAGCGGGCCGAGGTCTTGGGGCTGGTGCTTGTCGATCAGCGAGACGAGCGACGTGATGCCCCAGTCAGGGCGGATCTCGTGCAGCAGGTAGGCGACGGCGCGCGTCTGCTGGTCGGTGATGGTCAATGGGATTCCTTCCTCCAACCAAAAATCGCCCAGCCCTCGCGTTACGGAACTGGACGATTGGTTGGAACTTTTTTCATCACTTCTCTAAAAGCCAAGGCAAAAGCAGAGGTGAGATAGGGCACTTAGGTGAGATAAGTAATGGTTATGGTTATGGTGCTTATGTTTCGCTTACACATTTGTTATAGGTTGTTACACGTTTGCTATTAACGATTTATAAGCGGCCGCTTACAGTTCCGCTTATCCCGCTTATGCCTCTTCTTGGAGGTCGGCGCATAGTTCACAGTCGTCCTTGAAGATGCCTCGGGCGACGTGCCAGCGCTTGTGTGCCGACTCCTTGCCGCCGCGACTTCCGCGCTCAGCCTTGTCCGCCTTCAAGTCCTGGATCTGTTTCTTTGAGTTCTGGTGTGACAGGTAGTCGTGCAGCCGGTACGTGTCACCGAGATCTTCGACAAGGCCCGCGTCGATGAGTTCACGCCCGGCCTTTATGCCCCGCATGTTCAGCTCGTGGCTCGTGAACTCCCCGTCACTCTGAGCCTCATTGCAGTCGGCGATTAATTCCACGTGGAGGCGGAATGCCTTGTCACTGAGGGTGCGTATCTTGCGGTGTCGCGGATATTCATTCGTGAGGGTGAAGTAGGGGCGCGTGTCTCTGGGCAAAGGTTCCTCCCTTCATCTGGCTAAGTCCGCCGCAGCCTTTGGGGCGCGGGAATTGGATGATGAATTCAGGCAGCCAGGGAGTTTCGCCGGGCGCGTAGTAGGGCTCGGTCCGTCCATGAATTTCCATATGCGCGCAGAGTCCGTCACTGGCCGGCGCGTGCTCGGTCGCTATCCTCGCGAGCACTTCCGGCTTGAGTCCGAAGCCCCATATGGATCTACAGAATGGGCACATAATGCGCTGATCGTCCGCGGTAACCATAATGATCGGCGTCCGTCCGTTGACGTGCGGGTGACCGTAAAGGTTGACGCACCTCTGGCAATAGTCATAGCCGATTGACTGATTCCGGTTTTGCGGGTGCCGGCAAGCGCCTCCGCCGATTGTGTTGGTACTTCCGCACCAACCGCACTTCGGCTTGCCGTACCAGCCAGTCGGGCGAACCTTGAACAATGGCTGCAATTCCAGTGGCGCCCCACATTCCAGCAGTTCGAAGATGTCCGTTTGGCCGTTCATCTCAGCCATGGCGATAACCGCGACTCTTCGCTTGGACGGCCGGCGCTTCGATGACGACGACTTGCAGTGCGCCGCCGGATCCTGGGACTCGGCGGCCGTCAGCGATACAGCTGCGTGACGGGCCGACGATGGTGGCGTTATGGCGGTGCGCAACATTGGGCAGGTCGCCGATGGCTTGCATGATGAGTTCCGCGTCGCTGCCTGCCGTGCCGGTGCCGTTTACGATCGGCCAAACGGCGCGGAAGGTGTGCGTCGCGGCCGGCGGCTTGGGTCTGCGCGGGCTCATAACTTCTCCTTGGGTTTCGGTGGGCGCGTGGCCCGCATGACGTTGTTGACGGCTTCGTTGCCTGTCGGGTCGCGTATGGTGCGGCTTGCCCGATGGTTGGCGTCGTCTTGCTTCTGGGCTTTGACGTGGTGATCGCAGCGATGACGGGATAGGCAGATGCCGAGCGAACTGCGGCATAAAAAGCAACATGGATCCGGCGTCATATGGCGGCCGCATCGGCGAGTACTTTTGCGTTCGGCTCGTCGCTGGGGAGCTTGCCGGCCGATACGCACTTAGGGCATGCGTCCACACGTTTCCCGATGAACCAGCCAGCTTGGTGGAATGGGAGCAAGGCTGGCGCTTTGTCGAAGGTTGCCTCGTCGTGGTCAAAGCAGACATCGCAGAACATCCGCCACTGCCCTGGCTCGCTAGTGAAGCAGGACCGGCTCATGCCGCATCGGCCCTGTGTGTGATGTGCTCCCGGATCTTGGCGGGTTGGAACCCAGACCACACGACGTCGCCTTCCATGGCTGAGGCGATGATGACGGGCATCTCACGGCGGTTGAGGATCTCCGTGACGTAGGTGTAGGCGGTCGCATCCTCTTCTACGTTGACGGCCGTGTAGTTGACTCCTTCGCGGTCGAGGATCCGCTTCGTCATGTCGCACCATCGGCAGTCGTTCTTGGTGTAGATGACGACTGCGACGCCGTCTCGTGCCTGGATGAGTGCTGTCAGGTCGGTGGGCTGTGCTATCTCGGTGGTCATGTGCTTCTTTCGTTTTGGGCGCGGCGCACGGCAGGGGGTCCGTGCGCCGCGGGATTTTGGATGGCAGTTAGCGGCGGCGATTCAGGTGGTCGTTTCGCATGAGCGGCGACTGATTGAAGAAGTCATCAACTTCCCTGAACGCCTTCTTGGCCCTGCTCGTGATGACCAGTGCGGCGATGAGCCAGATGATGAATCCGAGGATGAGTAGAGCGCCGGCGCATGCGGCGATGACAAGAATGATCTGAATAGGTTCCATGGGTCTTCTTCTTTCTTTTGGGCATGAAAAAAGCCGCTCTATGGCGGCCTCGGGGGGTTTGGTGCGGGTGGACTACTCGGCCGCCTTCGCGATCGGTTCCAAAACGCCGATCCACTGACGCGCAACGTCGGGTGTGATGTGAATGAATGCGAGTCCGTTGGCCATCCAGATTTGATGGCGCCCTGACTCGGATTCGTTCCCGGTTGCTTCGATGGGGCCGGCGAGGATGCTGACCGTGACGTGACCGGTTTTCGTTGTGTTGCTCATGCGTTGGCTCCTGCATTGTTTTGGATGTGGGTGAGGGTGTCTTGGTCGGCACCGGCTGCTTGTGCGTCCATGTAGAGGGAACGGAGCGCGTCAACGTTGCCCGTGAGGGCGTCGGCTTCAGCTTTCCAGTTGCGCGCGGGTGCTGAGGTCTTCACGGGTGCGGCATCCAGGAGAGGGTCCACGCTGAAAGGTTTGCGCTTGCCGCGGGTCACCATGAGCGAGACGCTGAGTCGCTTCGGGATGTGGGACATTGCCGCGATTTCGATGCCGCCGACTTGGTCCCCGCCGAATTTGATTTCAGGGTTGCGGAACAGTGTGAGTCGGCGGTCGGTGTAAGCATCGCCGTCAGATCCCCAGCCCTGGACTAGCACGCGACGCATGCTCTTGGAAGGCTTGTAGGGTCGGCCGGGGAACTCTGCCAGGAGGATCGAAACCGGCTGCTCGGCGTTGCCAGCCCGGACTTCTGTGATGGTCACAGTTACGGGCCCGGTGACGAGATCGTCACTATTGAGCTGGTCGGACTTTGGCACGATGGTTTTGGTTAGGTCCATGGCGATGCTCCTATTTCGATGTCATTGGGAATCCCTAGCAGGTCTTCGGCTTTGTAGAAGGCCAACATCGGGATGCTGACTGGTTCGACGGTCGGATACCCGGGCCAGCTACCGGACTCGATGCATTCGCGGTAGATGCGCTTGGCCCTGTCGTTGAGTTGCCGTCCAATGTCGATCGATGCCGCGTCAAGCTCAACCACGGACACGAGGTAGGGTTCCGTCTTCTCGACCAGGACGAAACGGAACGGCAACTCTTCGCCCGTCGCCGCCTTGACGCCGTCGATGTAGTGCCCTGCCGATTGGTGGTAGCCGTAGTCGGCCGTGACTTTGCCGAACTCATTGGGGTCTGCGTTGCGGCCGGTCTTCAAATCCACAAGCACGCTTGGATGCCATGCGTCCGGCCGGCACTTGAGCATCTGGCCATCTTCTTCCCAGAAGACCGACTCTTCGGGACGGTGGCCGGTGAACAGTTCGCGCGCCACGGGGTGCGCCATTACCGAGTCACGCATCCCGACGATGCCAGCCCATTCCTTCGGCGTGACCGGGATCAAGCCCTCATCTTTTGCTTCGTTCGCGGGTATGGTCCATTTGTTGCCGCGCTTGTCTTCGACGTCGATCACGCGGTGCTTGGTCTTGTCGCCTTCGAGGATGAGGCTGTGGGCGAGTGTGCCGATGTCGAATGCATCCTTGTGGACTGGATTCTCGGACTCGTATTTCCAGTGCGCTGGTGTCCGGACGGCGAGCGTCTTCAGTGACGTCGAGCCGAGGGCCAGGTCTGCATGGTATTCCTCGTTGCTGATGCCTTCGTAAATCCCGGGAGAGTACCCCATGTTTGCTCCGTTTCTGGGCATGAAAAAGGCCCCTAGTTGGGGCCGTGTTGTTTGCAGTCTGGGTTCGTCGGTCTTTGGTGCATTGGGCTGTATCGCCAAGCTGGGCAGCTGCAGCCGGGGGTTTTGTTGGGCGGCCGGGACCAGTTCTCCTTGCGGGCGTCGTGGTCCATTCCGCTCACCCGCCCTCCACCCGATCAGCACGGGCACGGAGCCAGTCGATGGGGTATGTTGTCCCGAAGTTCATGGCGCGAATGTATGCCTCCCACTCGTCCGCTGCTTCCCGCAACGCCTCAGCCTTGACGTGTCGGAGTCCTTCTTCGACTTCTTCCGCGGTGTGCACCGCCAGCGGGGTGAATCTCTCAACGATGCTGTCCGGGTAGTTCATGACGCCCGATTGCCAGCCACCGCGTACCCGCTCGGCTATCAGGAAAGAGGTGGTTGGCCCGTCAACGACTTTGATCGAGGCGTAGCGCGGATACTCGTTCACGACCGCGCTGGGGAAGTGCTCGGGGCAGTCGGGGTTTGGTTCCATCGCGCCGCCTGGCTCAACCGCGCCGTAGTAGGTCCATGGGTTCTCGACTGGATGGCATGTGCAGTTGCTCATCTTGCGCTCATCTCCGGTAAGGGTTGTCGTCGGTTGCTAGGCCACGCTTGCCAAAGGGGTACACGGCGCCGTGATCGCGGCCCTCGTCCCACGCATCAGCCAACTCGCCCTCCATGATCCCGGCAACAACAGCGGCCACGTGTTCGCGGTGCAAGTCACTGGCTCTCCATTGGCGCTCATTGACGGACCACTCGCAGCCGGCGCCCGTGCAGTAGACGATTTCGAGGCTGCGGCCCATGCAAGCCCAGTCGCGGTGTTCTTCCAGTGTCGCCCGGATCGCGTCGAACATGGTCATGCGTCCTCCTGTAGTGCGGCGTCCTCGTGATCTGGGTTAGGTCTATTTCCGCGCATGGTGCCGTTGCAGTGGATGTCCATTGACTCGACGCACTTACCGCAGTCTGGGCAGACCATAAACCAGCACTGGGCCTGCATGCCGCTCATGCTTCCTCCTGTAGTGCGGCGATAACGGCGCGGGCTATGTCCTCGTCCGAGGCGATACCTCCGAGCACCCAGCGGTGCTTGTGAACCGCCTTCACCGCCTTCTCTATACTGGCCTCCGAGAACATGACCCCATCGGCGGCAGCGAGGGCGTCCGGGATTACCCTGTCCACCCACTCTTCGAGGTCTTCCCCGTACGTGATCCGGTTCGGCATTGGATCACGCATGGCTTTCGCGGCTGCTTCGACCCGCTTCACTCGGCCACCCCCCAAGGGCCAACCTCACGCTTGATGAGCACCGGCTTGAGCTTCCGCTTCCGCTGCATCGCAATGGTCTGCTCGGCGTATTCCTTGGAGTGGCACGGGCTGTCCTGATCGCGGCGGACACCCCACTCAGTCTCGGGTGCCGGGTTGGCGGCGAGAGCAGCACGGAGGTCGGCGACCACGTTGAGGGCGGCCTCGTCTGAGCCCTCATCCCACAGCCTGTCGGCCAGCTTCTCAATCGCGTCGTGCAGGCTCATGGCTTGACCTCCAAAGCGTCGGTGAGTGCGGTGCGGATTCGGCGTGCAGCGTCGTCCAATGCCCAGTCTTGAGAGCTGAATCCTTCGACACCTTCTGACGGGTGGAAGGGGTGCTGGTTCGTGTCACACCATTCGAGCACCGCGTCCAGTGCGTTGAGCAGGCGGGGGATGTCCGTGCGGGCGTGAGCGATGAACTCGGCGTCGGACCCGGAAGACTCGGCTAGCCTGTCACGGTCAAGCGTGTCGCCGTTGTGGAACACGTAGTAGATGCTCACGCCATCAGAGTCGAGGAACCATGGCCCCGGCTCAGCCGCTTCCGCCCGCTTGCGGATCGCATCCAGGCTCACAGTTCCACGCCCTCGGACAGGGTGCGCAAGTTGGTGAAGGCTAGCGGCACTTCGCTGGTCTGCCACACGTTGTCGTACTTGTCATGCCAGATGTCGCCGATTCGGGCGAGCTGCGTTGTCACGGTTCCGTTCTTGCCTTCCATGACTGCCCCTAGCCCGGTCGGGAACTGGTATGGGGGCGTCGGGTTCAGCGCCTCACGGAGAGCTTCGGCGGCACCATAGGAACTAAGTGCCCCCTCGGTTGCCCAATCCTCAGCCAGCGCCTCTACCCGTCCCCTGAGTCCGTCGTCCTCGGGCAGGAAATCCTCATCACGGAGCGCGGACAGAAGATCGGCGGGGTTGAGCGTGATGGGCGGTTGCGCCTCGCCAAACGCACATACCCTGATGCCAATGTTGCCGTGGCTCTTGCGATAGATCGTTGCGTGGAATCCTTCCGGCTGCAACGCACTCTTGATCGTGGTGCTCATTTGGTTGCGTCCTTCGTCGTGGGGAAGATGGTGGCGTACACGGACGGGCAGGTGGCTTGCAGCACGGCCAGGTTCCTAGTCAGGTGCGGAGGAAGGGGCGGGCTGGGCGGTTCGGTAGTCACTTGGTCAGCTCGTAGTCGTCCACGGTCGCGGCGATCTTGGCGGCAAAATACGACCGGGGTCGATTCAAGCCGCAAGTAGGAATCCAACGCTTCCCGAACCTGCTCCATGACTTCTTCGGCGATCATGATTCCCCCTTCCGAAACGCATCAGCGTCGTCGTCTACCCGTTGCGCGAGGATCTCCGCGCACTCGTCACTCTCAGGCGCCGGCTCATTCAGGAACCGGTCATAAGCGCGCGCCCTGCCGATCATCAACGGGGCGGCAAAGATGGTGGCCGCGAAGACCAGTACGAAAAAGCCGTTCATGATGTTGCCTCTTCCTTTATGCGGCGGGTCCAGATCTTCAGTGATCCGTACTTCCTTGTCCGTGCGTGGGATACGGAACTCGCGACGGACTCAATGAGCCCCTTGTTGCGGGCATTAGCGAACGCCATGCCCGGCCAGTTCGTGTTCGCTGGTTCGCGCATCTCCTTGCGCAAGTCGTCGGCAGTGAACTCGGGCATGTCGCGGGATAGTTGATCGATCGTCGCCTCGGCATCTTCGAGCCAGGTGTTGTCTTCGAGGATTGCCGCCTTCATGCTGCAGCCTCCATGTTGCGGAATGCCTGCCTGGGCGTCGGATCTGAATGAGTCAAGATGCGCTCAAGGTCGAGATCCGTCATCCGCGCCTGTCGCTTGCAGAGCTTCGACGCGAGACGCTGCGCTTTACTGCGGCCAACCTCGTGACCGTGAACCTCTGCATACTCCAGGATTCGCTTCTCATAGCCGGTGGTTGTCATGTTTTCGGGCATGGCGATAGGACCCTTTCTTCGTCAGTGGCGGACCTCTGAGCGGGGGATGTCTTTGATGCTGTGGTGTTTGCCCTAAGTCGGGCGAGGGTTGCCGGGTTAGGCGGAACGCAGAAGGCGTTCAATGTTCTTGCGTTGAGTGCGGGGCTTCAGAACGGGCCGCGCTGGCGGTTCGATGATGCTTGCGTACTGCTCGGGGGTGAATCGGTAGATCCGGCCGATTTTGATTGCCGGCCATTTGCCCGACTTGCACATGCGGTAGACGGTCTGCACTGACACTTTGAGCTTGTCGGCAACCTCAAGGGCCGTCATGGTCTCATCAGGGTCGCTCATGCCGCGTTATCCTCAATGAGTTCAGTGGGGTTGCACTTCAGTGCGAAGGTGACGGCGCGAAATTCGCCTATAGTCAGACTGCGATGTCCACTAGTTCCGCCTTTGATGCTTCGCTCGAGGGTCTTGTAGGGGATCCCGGTCTTATCGGACAGGGCCAGAAGGCTGATGCCGCCTTCCTTCATTGCGGCAAGGATCCGGCTGGCAATTTCGGAGTCTGTGGCGACTGTTGCGCCAGGGGGTGGGGTTGTCATATGACTACCGTAAATAGTCGATTGACTATTTGCAAGTACTCGACGCAACTTTTCCAAGTAGTGGTTAACGCGGAATCGGGTACGCCGGATGGCATACCCGATTAGCCGATCATGTTGCAAGCATCATCGACATGCGCTTAAATTGGTCACATGACAACTTATGTTGAGCGCTACGAAGCCGCGATGGTAACTCAGATCAAGGTCGAGCTAGCTGAGCGCAGCATGGAGCAGAAGGACCTTGCTGACAAGGTCGGCATCAACCGCGTCACTATGAGCCACTACATGACCGGCAAGCGCAGCATCCCAATGCCCACCTTCCTCAAGATTGCGGAGGCATTGGCGGTTGCCCCGGGAACACTGATGGATCGCGCCGACGCGCGAGTGCAGCCCACAGCTGAGACGGCATAGCCGAGAGCGATTCCGCCAGGCCCGCAAAGTCCCCGATCGTCATCTCGCTCACCTCAAAAAGCGCCCCGACCTCTTGAATGGTCACGGGGCGCTTGCCGTTTTTAACGGCACCTGTCCACGGCCCCCAAGCCTCGCGTTGACCGTCAGTGTCTTGTGCGAGTACAACCAGCCGCTCAACCTGCATCTTCTGTCCCCAGTTAGAAAGTATGTTCGAATAATTCAAAAATCTTACGACGCCCGACTGACAGTTGAAGCAATCTCGCTTCTACGTGACGAGTAGAGGGCTTAGCGTGATGTTAAAAGTTACCCTACATAGGGTCCTGATCTTAAACTAGGCACAACCTGCGTATGCTCTGGCTATATACTCTCCTTTAGATAGACTGACCCTAAGTAGGGTCAGCCTGAGTCTTATGAGGGATTCAGCCTCCCCAGCGCGCAGCGAAAGAGCGGATACGATATGTCCATGCCCCAAGGTAAGCAAAACCCTTCCGGCCCATTTGCCCGGGCCACCTCTGCGGAGGTCCGGGCGACTATGGCTCGTCAGCGCGTCAGTGGCGCCCAGCTGGCATTCAGGGCTGGCGTCTCTCAGAGTTACCTGTCAAAGAGACTCCGGGATGACCTGCCATTCACATTGAACGACATTGAGGCCATCTGTAAGGCTCTCGATGAGGATCTGGAAACGCTGGTTCATGCGGCAGCTCAGGCCGTCTCTGCGCAATAGCCCCCATGGGGGTGCGAATGAAAAGCGGAGTACGCAAAGGGCCCCTCACTGAAGAGATCAGTGAGGGGCCCTTTTTATCTTCGATGCGGTGTTTTCCAATGTTGACGCCGTCAACAAAACTGGATATGTACTTTTCATACACATATCTGCGGATACGTCAACTTCCCCTAGATTGCGCCGATTCTGGCTATATGACGCGGACTGTCGTGGGGGTTCAAATCCCCCATTCTCCGCGTTTGGCCCCGGTCCTTGGACCGGGGCCTTTTTGCGTTCTGAGACGGCAGGTGGGATGACGGCAAGAGGGTCCCGGATGGTCGCACCACTCAGTCCGAACACGTCTGGACCGCTCAATTTCCCCCCTTACGCCGCTCAGTTCCCCCCTTCCACCACTCAATTTGCCCCTTTTCACCACTCAATTCCCCTCCGAGGACCACTCAGTGGTGATTCCCGGCGATAGCTTTTGGCTAAGGACTCCATAGTCCTTGGAGGCGCGCCCTTACTGCTCAATCGCTGGCTCTGGCGCATGAGGGCCTCCTCAGCACCAGTCACGCCGCCGAAAAATTGGGGGATCCATTGAAAGCTATATTCCGTGCTGCTGGAGTTGCAGCACTCGTCACCGCATCCGTTGCCTCAGGCATCACTGCCGCAAGCGCAGCACCGTCCTGTCCCACCGCCCGGGTGTGCCTGTACGACAACTACTGGTTTACGGGCACTCAACGCACGTTTGGCTGGGTGACCTCGAACGTCGGCCCGGATGCCAACGACAAGGCAAGTTCGCTCGTCGTTGGTCCGGCCGCTGACTCAAGGTCTCCGTACGTGTACTTCTATCAGGACGCCAATTATGAAGGGTACAAACTAATCTATCGAGGAGGTAACGCCAACAACGACCTGCGCAACGAGCGGATGTACGCCGGTTGGAACTGGGACGACGAGATCTCAAGCGTCTGGGGCTGACACGCAGATGCATAGTCGCTCGAGTTTGGCTGGGGCAGTATCCGTGCTGGCCGCGGTTGTGGTCGCAGCCATCACGGCCTGCTCCGGGCCGGCCGCTCAATCACCCAAACCTTCGTTGGGTGCCACTCCTTTGCCCGCGGTTGACCGCTCCAAAGCGGCCGATGCCCGGGCCTCACTCAACGAGGCCACGGGTGAGGTGGTCCTTCCCATGGACAAGTACTGGTATTCGGACAGGGAGAACGTGTTCGTGAACAACGCCGTGGGGTTCCTCATTGACGACTGCGTCGAGTCAGCTGGCTTTACCGTCGTTCCGTGGGGCGGTGACGGGAAAGCCCTCGAGGACCGGCGATTCGGATCATGGTCGCGGCAGCTCGCTGCCAGAAACGGGGCCACGCCCGAGACTCGAAGAATCCCTGGCGTCCTGGAGAAACAAGTTAGGCCTCCCGTGATCAGCGCGGAGCAGGAGCAAGCGGCGTCAAGATGCTACGACTCCGTCGGGCGTGCGGGCTTCCCGGAGCTCCTTGAGGGCCTGGCCGGTGACACGTCGATCCCAAACCGCATCGGGCAGATCGCGGCGCTCCTCACGTCGCGTGATCCCGAGTATCTGGCCTACCGCAAAGCATGGGAAACGTGTGTCGAAGGCAAAGGCCTGAAACTGCTGGAGGAGGACGGTACCTGGACAATGAGCTCGAGCGGCTCCAAGGAGGACGAAATCCGCGTTGTGCTGCTTGGCATCGAGTGCAAGGAGTCAATCGGCGGCGCCCGGAAGCCGTATGACATTCTCGCCCAATACCAAGCGGCCCAGATAAAGGACCACCAGGCGGAGCTCAACAAGCTCGGCGAGCAGAAGACGGCGGCAGTGGAGCGGGCGCGCCAGGTTCTCCGGGACCACGGGGTTGCCGATGCCAAGCTCTGAACCCGGACTCCGCACCGCCATGAGACGGGTTCCCCGCTGGTGGCTCATTCCTGCCGTGACGGTGCTGGTTCTCTCGGGCCTTGCCGCGGCCTATTGGGCTGGTACCACCACCGCCGCGGGGACGACAACCGCTCAAGCCACCTCCACGGTCGTGCCAGTGTCCGCGACCGTGGAGCGGCGAGCAGTGGTGAAACAGGTAACCATCTCCGGGAAAGTCATCGCCGGGGCCCAGGTAGCCGTGAAGGCAACTGCGTCCGCCGGTATCGACAGGCTGGTGGTGACGTCCACAGTGAAGGGAGCCGCGGACCGGGTCGCGCCGGGAGAGCTACTCGCCGTCGTGTCCGGCCGTCCCCTCCTGATCCTGCCAAGCAGCGTCCCGCTGTACCGGGACATCGCATCGGGCGACTCCGGCCCCGACGTCACTGCGCTCCAAGGGGCACTCGCCGGGTTCGGCTATTCCGTCGCGACCACCGGCACCTTCGACGCCGCGACCCAGCGTGCCCTCTCCGGGTGGTACGAGTCGGTAGGGTCCGAGACAGCCAAGCAAGGTGCCACCAAGCAAGACGCAGCCGCCGCGGACTCAAGCTCGGCGAAAACCACGCCGGGAACCTCCACGCCCGCCGTAGTGCTCCGCTGGCGGGAATTCGTGCAGATCCCCGGTGACACCGGGAGGATCGCCTCCATCGCGGGACCCGGAGCTGTCCTGGCCGAGGATGGAATCGTGGCGCACGTGACCATTGCCGACGACGCTATCGTGGCCCGTGCAGACGTCCTCCAGGCTGAGTCCTTTGCCGCCGGGACCCCGGTCACGGTCCGGGCAGGCTCGGCCGCCCTCGACGCGAAGGTGGGGCAGCTGAGCGGTTTCAAGGATGGAGACCCCAGCAAGAACGAGGTGCCCGGCAAGGACATCACGCTTCCACTGCCCGCCGGTACGCAGGGGTTCGCCGCCGAGCAATCCGTCACCCTCACCGCAGGCGCTGCTGCTCCGGAGGCGCTTGCCGTGCCACTCATCGCTATCCGCCAGGAATCCGGCGCGGCATACCTAGAAGTCGAGGACTCGTCCAGCCTTCGGCGTGTGGACGTAAAGGTCACGGCTCAGGCAGACGGATGGGCGGCCCTTGCGGAGGCTGCGGGGCTCGCTGTGGGCGATCGCGTCAGGTTGCCATGAGCGGACAGTCTTTCACGACGCTCGAGTCTTCTGGCGCGCCACTACTCAGCCTGCGCGGGATTGCCCGTGAGTTCCCCGGCGCCAAGGCACTAGGCGGCGTTCACCTCGATATCCACGCCGGGGAGTTCGTCGCGATCGTCGGCCCCTCGGGCTCGGGCAAGTCGACGCTCCTCAACGTCCTGGGCCTGCTCGACACGCCAACGGCGGGCACGTACCTCGTGCACGACGTCGACGTCGGCCGGCTCAGCGAGCAGGAACGCGCCGAGCGGCGGGCGCAGATCTTCGGTTTCGTGTTCCAGGAGTCCCACATGGTTGGCCGCGATGCCGCCGCCCGCAACGCCGTCCTCGGCTTGCGCGCACGGGGGATCGGGCCGGACGTCCAGAAACAGCTTGTGGGACCTGCGCTCGATAGGTTCGGCCTCGGCCACCGGGTTGGAACGCCGGCATCGCTACTTCCGGCGGCGAACGGCAACGCCTCGCCATCGCCCGCGCCGTGATCGGCGCCCCCGACGTGGTCCTCGCCGACGAGCCGACCGGCAGCCTCGACACCACCAACGGACAGATTGTCCTCCGCCACCTGCGCGAACTCCACGCCGGCGGAACCACGATCGTGATGGTCAGCCACGACCCCGGCATCGCCGCCTCCGCCGACCGCATCGTTACGATGCGCGACGGCGCGGTGGTCGCCGACACGGGGTCAGTGATCCGGGCAGAGGCCGAGTCCGGAGCGCACGACGGCGATGCGCCCGTCCCGCACGCGGGCTTGGTGCGCCGTCGTCGTCACGAACTCGCGGACCTGGTTGCGGACGCGCTATCGGCACTCACCGTGCGCCCGGCCAAAGCGCTCCTTCTGATCCTCGCTTTCCTCCTGGCAGCGGCGGGCTGGTCGCGGCCATCGGGCTGAGCGAGAGCGCCGCAGTGAGGGTCTCCACGCGGATCGACGCGGCGGCCAGCGATGAGGTCCGCGCAACACGCGAAGCCGGTTACACCTCCTGGGAGAAGTTCGCGCAGACCTTGAGCGCGCCAAGGCCCTGACCGGCGTGCACGGGGCGGGTGTTGTCGCCGAGCTGTCCGCCTCAGTGGTGAAGCCTTCGACGTTTCGCCCGGGGTCCTTCCCTGAGCAGCCGGTCTTCAACGGGGCCGTGCGGGTAGTCGACTCCGCCTATCTTCGCCTCCAAGGCGCTTCGGTGACCCACGGTGATCCCGCATTGCTGGACCAGTCGTTTGGCGGACCCGTTGCGATCCTCGGGAAAGAAGCGGCCCGGCAACTCGGCGTCGGGAAGCCGGGACCCGGCGTCGTCGTCTGGCTTTACGGGCACCCCGTCCCGGTGGTTGGCCTCATCGGGGACCCCGGGAGGGATCCCATACTTGCCGGAGCGGTGGTGGTCGGCGTTGGATCGTATGCCGTGAAGGACAGGATGGCGGCCAGCGTGGTTCTTCGGACGGACCCTGGGATGCCGGCGGCAATCGCCGAGGCATTGCCCAAGGCGCTCAGCCCCGCCGAAACCGGTGCCGTCAAGGTCCAGACCGTCGCCGACCTCCGGGAGTTGAAGCAAGGCATCAACTCGGACCTCGGCCGACTCGTGGCCATTGTGTCCACCGTCCTGTTGGCCATAGCGTGCCTGAGCGCCGGGACCACCATGTACCTCGGCGTTATGGCCCGCTCCGGCGAGATCGCGCTCCGGCGAGCGCTCGGGATGCGGCGGGTGGCTCTCGGATGCATGTTCCTCGTTGAGGGTGCCGTCGTCGGGGCAATCGGCGGTGCTGCAGGTGGCGCCGCGGGGATGGCGGCAGTCCTGGCCTACTCGGCGGGCGAGGGGTGGGCTCCCGTCATTCCTTGGTACGCAGCGCTTTGGGGAATCGGCGTGGGCATCGCCAGCGGGACTTTGTCAGCCGTATACCCGGCCGTGGTGGCATCGCGAGCGAACCCGGCCCAACTGATTCGAGGGTGACGATTCCGTCATGCACGTTCCGCCGCCACCCGTTCCAACACTTCACGGCAGGCCAGGATTGCCTCGGGTTGTCGTTTTGGGGAGTCCCTCCTCTATCGGGTGGAATCCGTTTGAATACACTGGTGTGCAGTGCACATAACAGCCGAGCTGAGGAGCACTTATGTCTAGGGACAGAGTTGTCTATTTGGTTGGGGTCGCGGTCATTGTTGCCGTAACGTGGTTCGTTTTGGTCCCGATCACAAGAACACCATATGAAGGCCTGCTCTACGCGTTCCTTGCCGTCGGAGCGGGCGCGTTGCTTCGCATGTGCTATCTCTCTGCCGTTCGACGCCGGAAATCGCGAAGTCAGTAGGTTTCCGATCCGTGCGCTGCCAATCCAAACGTGAGATCTCGCCTCTTTGGAGGTGTGTGATGTCTCGGCACATCGTGGACACTTCATGTCTCGGGACATCGTGGACGGTTCATGTCTCAGGACATTGTGGACAGTTGGTTGGCCATAAATCCGCGGGGTTTGTTGTTGCCGACGTAGTTCGTGCCTTTCGGAGGGCGCTGGTGGCTGATGATTTCCGTTCCGCGGGTGTCGAAAAACATGATCGTTTCATCGTCGTAGAGGACGTGAATTTCGTGGCCGATGTATTCCTTGCCGAGTTTGAAGCGGGTGCCGACGACGGTGGCCTCGCCGTGTAGATTGGCGGTTCGCCGGACGCTGCGGCGTGCGTTCGCTTTGGTGGTTTCCGGGGTGGGCGGCTGCGGGGGCATGGCCTTCGGGGTGGTGTTCCATGCCTCGATCGGCGTTGTTCCGGGCGGGAGCGACTGGTGTTCGCGCTCGGTGTTGTAGTACTGGTCGAACGTGTCGATGTGGGCCTGGAGCTCTTCCATCGTGGCAGCCGGCGGTTGCTTGTTCAGGAATCTGTGCAGCGTCCGGTGGAAGCGTTCGTTCTTGCCCTGTGTGGTGGGTTTGTATGGTTTGCCGGTGATCGGTTCCACGCCTAGGGATTTCAGGTAGTCCACCAGGGCCCCGGTCCGTCCCATCCGGGTGGGGTTGAACGCGGATCCGTTGTCCGAGAGGAACTTCCGCGGTACTCCGTTGCGTTCGATCGCTGTTTTTACGACCCGGATGGCCGCTTCGCTGGTCTCTCCGCTTGCCACGAGCGAGGCCAGCGCCAAACGGGAGTGGTCATCGACGATCTGAAAGATTGCAACCTTCGTTCCCTTGGCAAGCATCCACTCGGTCGAGTCGATCTGCCAGCACCCGTTGGGCTCCGGATAAACGAACCTGCGAAGAGCGCTGCGGGGCTTCTTCCGTGGTTCCGGGACCACGACCCCGGCCCTGGTGAAGATCCGGGCCAGAGTCGCGCGGGAGGGCGGCTCGAAGCCTTGCCGGCGCATTTTCGCGGCCACACTCAAAGGCCCGTGGTCATAACCGGCCTGCTCCAGGGAATCCCTCGTCAACAGCGCCACTTCAACCATTCCCGAGCCGATTTGCGCCGGGCTGCTTTTCGGTTTCGTGGACCCCAATTCCATGGCCCTGATCGATCCGGAAGCCTCGGCCGCGGCCCTGACTTTATAGAACCAAGACCGGGACACTTTGTGCTGCCGGCAGAACCGCGCCACTGCACCCCTCGGAGCGTCCTCGGGCCATGTCGCCACCAAAAGCCGGATCTTGATATCCGGAGTGAAATTGCTCATGACCAGAGCAAATCCCGCCATAGTGTCCACGAAGTCCTGAGACACACTGTCCACGATGTCCTGAGACAGAAGTGTCCATTAAGTCATGAGACTCCACAGCCTCTTTGGAGGTGCGAAAGGGTCGAGATCTCACCCCTCGGGGTAGCCCCTACATCCGCTCCGCCGCCACCCGTTCCAACACTTCACGGCAGGCCAGGATCGCGGGATGGATCCGGCCTGCGGTGCGCGTTGACGTGAAGACGGTGCGCTTCGGCAGGCCCGGAAGGTCCAGCAGTTGGACAGGCGTGCTCCGCCCCGTCCAGACGAGGTCAGGCATGAGGGCCACGGCATTGCCGGACTCGATCAGCCGGATTTGCGCCTGGAGGTCGGCGGTTTCGTAACGGACATCAGGCTCGAAACCGGCAGAACGGCATGCTTGCTCCGCCCAATGCCGGGACGCCGCGCCGCGCGGTTCCATGACCCAGGGCAGCGCAGCGGTATCCGCCAGCGAGGTGATTGTTTCGCCACCCAGGCCAACCGGGGGAGTGGCCAGCCTGATGGCGTCGCTGGTCAGGGTGGCCCGGTCCAGGCCGGGATGATGCGGGGCTGCGTGTCCTGGATATTGTTCGGCCACCACAATGTCGAAGTCGCGGGCCCAGGTTTCATAGAGCGCAGTCTCGGGTTCGCGTTGGATCATCTCGACGCGCACCTCGGGGTACTCGCCCTTCATGATGGTGAGGAAGTCCGGCAGGAGAGCCAAGGCAGCGGTTTGGAATACGGCCAGCCGGACCGTGCCGGTCACAGTGGAGAGAGACGCCGCGAGATCCGTCTCTGCCCGTTCGAGGGTGGCCAGTAAGGACGCAGTATGCTCCACGAGGATCTCCGCCTGAGGGGTGAGCTGCACGCGTCGGCCGGATTTGCGAAGCAGCTTCACGCCGGCTTCCTTCTCCAGCAGGGTCAGTTGCTGGGACACCGACGATGGGCTGTATTTCATCGCGTCGGCCACCTCTGCGAGCGTTCCTCGGATCTTCAATTCGTGCAGCAAGCGCAGCCTGCGGACATCCAGCATTTGGCTCTCCGGAATGATCGATAAATCTAACGAATATTCTTCAGAAAAGATCGCTTTTCCTAATCTGATTGTAGAGACATACTGAGGGAAATAAAGCCCTCTCCGCACCAAAAGGAACGAAGCGCATGAGCACACCAACCCGGGATACCCGCATCGAAGCGGACACGCACTCCACCCCGGAATCCGGACACCAGGAAGTGGCCCACGAAGAGCTGGCCCACGAAGCCATCAAGCTGGTCAGGCACTGGCTCGCCGAAGCCTCGAAGGTGCCCGTTGACGTTTCCGCGCAGCGCCTCGCCGGAGTCCTGAAGGACCCGAATGGCCTCGACTTCACGGTGGGATTCGTCGACGGCGTCATCCGCCCCGAGGATCTGTCCGTTGCCGGCCGTAACCTGGCCAAGATTGCCCCGAAGGTCCCGGCCTTCCTGCCTTGGTACATGCGTGCAGCTGTGCGCACCGGCGGCGTCATGGCTCCGGTCCTGCCGCAGGTTGTCATCCCGATTGCCCGCAAGGTCCTCCGCGACATGGTGGGCCACCTGATTGTCGATGCCACGGACGCCAAGCTCGGCCCGGCCATCGCAAAGATCAAGCAGAACGGCGTCCACCTGAACGTGAACCTGCTGGGCGAGGCCGTCCTGGGCGAACGCGAAGCCAGCCGCAGGCTCGAGGGAACCCTCAAGCTCTTGGCGCGTGACGACGTCGACTACGTCTCCATCAAGGAATCCTCCACCGTGGCCCCGCACTCACTCTGGGCTTTCGACGAAGCTGTGGACCACGTGGTGGAGAAGCTCACTCCGCTCTACACGCTCGCGGCGTCCTTCCCCAAGCCCAAGTTCATCAACTTGGACATGGAGGAATACAAGGATCTCAGCCTGACGATGGCCGTGTTCACGAGGATCCTGGACAAGCCCGAGTTCAAGAACCTCGAGGCCGGCATCGTGCTGCAGGCCTACCTCCCTGACGCACTCTCGGCCATGCAGGAACTGCAGGAATGGGCCACTGCACGCCGGGCCAACGGTGGTGCTCCCATCAAGGTGCGCGTCGTCAAGGGCGCCAACCTGCCTATGGAACAGGTCCAGGCTTCCATCCAAGGCTGGCCGCTCGCCACGTGGGGCACCAAGCAGGATTCGGACACCAACTACAAGCGCGTCCTCAACTACGCCCTCACCCCCGAACACATCGATGCCGTGCGCATCGGCGTCGCCGGTCACAACCTCTTCGACGTTGCCTTCGCTTGGCTACTGGCCAAGGAACGCGGCATCGCCGCTCAGGGACAAGGAGCCATTGAGTTCGAGATGCTCCTCGGTATGGCGACGGGCCAGGCCACGGCGGTCCGCAAGGATGTCGGCAGCCTCCTGCTCTACACGCCGGTAGTGCACCCGGGCGAGTTCGACGTCGCCATCGCCTACCTAATCCGCCGCCTCGAAGAAGGCGCCAGCCAGGACAACTACATGTCGGCTGTGTTTGAACTCAGCGAAAACGAATCGCTCTTCGAGCGCGAGAAGCAGCGCTTCCTCGCGTCCCTTGCTGAACTGGACGACGCCGTTCCTGCCCCCAACCGCACCCAGGACCGGAACAAGCCGGCCGAACTTGCCGCAAACGACCGTTTCGCCAACACGCCGGACACGGACCCCGCCCTACCCGCCAACCGGGCCTGGGGCCGCGCCATCCTGGACCGGCTCCCGGGTTCCACGGCAGGCGACGCCATCGTTGAAGCCAGCAAGGTCCGGGAACCCCAGGAACTGGACCGGATCATTGCCACCGCCGTCGAAGCCGGCGAAAAGTGGGGTGCTCTTCCCGCAGCCGAGCGCGCAGCCATCCTGCACCGTGCCGGCGACATCCTGGAGTCCCGTCGCGCCGAACTCCTCGAGGTCATGGCCTCCGAGACCGGCAAGACGATCGAGCAGGGTGACCCTGAGGTCAGCGAAGCAATCGACTTCGCGCACTACTACGCGGAGCGCGCCAAGGACCTGGAAACGGTCGACGGCGCCACTTTCGTCCCGGCGAAACTCACCGTTGTGACCCCGCCGTGGAATTTCCCGGTGGCGATTCCCGCGGGCTCCACGCTCGCGGCGCTCGCGGCGGGATCCGCCGTCGTGATCAAGCCTGCAAAGCAAGCACGCCGCTCCGGTTCGGTCATGGTGGACGCGCTGTGGGAGGCCGGTGTGCCGCGCGAGGTGCTGGCACTGGTTCAGCTCGAAGAACGTGAGCTGGGCACCCAGCTGGTCTCGCACCCCAGCGTTGACCGAGTGATCCTCACCGGCGGTTACGAGACCGCTGAGCTCTTCCGTTCGTTCCGGCAGGACCTGCCGCTTCTGGCGGAGACCTCGGGCAAGAATGCCATCATCGTCACCCCGCACGCGGACCTCGACCTGGCCGCAAAGGACGTTGTTCAGTCGGCCTTCGGACACGCGGGACAGAAGTGCTCCGCCGCTTCGCTCGTGATCCTGGTCGGTTCCGTTGCCACCTCCGAACGATTCCACAACCAGTTGGTGGACGCAGCCCGTTCGCTCAAGGTGGGTTACCCGGAGGAGGCCACCACGCAGATGGGGCCGATCATCGAGCCGGCCAACGGCAAGCTCCTCAACGCCCTGACCACCCTGGGTGACGGCGAGCCACCTGGGCCGTGAAGCCCGAGAAGCTCGACGAGACGGGCCGTCTTTGGTCGCCGGGCATCCGCTTTGGCGTCACGCGCGGCTCCTACTTCCACCTGACCGAGTTCTTCGGCCCGGTCCTCGGCGTCATGACCGCCTCCACCTTGGAAGAAGCCATCGCCATCCAGAACGAGATCGAATACGGCCTCACCGCGGGGCTGCACTCACTCGATTCGGAGGAAATGGGCGTCTGGCTGGACACCATCCAGGCCGGCAACCTCTACGTGAACCGGGGCATCACGGGCGCCATCGTCCAGCGGCAGCCGTTCGGCGGCTGGAAGAAGTCCGCCGTGGGCGCGGGCACCAAGGCCGGCGGACCCAACTACCTGGTCGGCCTAGGCAGCTGGCTCCCGGCGGAGCCGGCTGCCAAGCGCGGTGCGGTCCTCAAGGGAGCGGCAGCGTCGATTCCTGGCTGCGGCCAAGGACTCCGGCCCGTTTGTTGAGGCCGGCGAGGCTGAGGCCCTGCAAAAGGCGCTCTTCAGCGACGCCGCGGCGTGGGCCACGGAATTCGGCACCCGCAAGGACGTTTCCGGCCTGAGCGCGGAGCGCAACGTCTTCCGGTACCGGGCCTTCCCCGTGACCATCCGCTTGTCCGAAGGCGGGAAGCTCGTGGACTTGCTTCGCGTCGTAGCAGCCGGTGCTGTGGCGGGTTCGGCACTCACCGTGTCCACCGCCGTCCAGCTCCCCGAAGCTGTTGTTGCAGCGTTCGCGGGGCTCGGCGTGAGCACCCGCATCCAGAACGACGCCGAATGGCTCGCCTCCGCGGCGGACACCAACGGTGGCCGCATCCGCCTGATCGGTGGGGAAATCAGCGCCCTGAGCGCCGCGACCGGCGGCCGTCCCGACGTCGCGATCTACCACGGGGCGGTGACCCCGGCCGGGCGCATCGAGATGCTGCCGTTCCTGCACGAGCAGGCCATCAGCATCACGGCGCACCGCTTCGGCACTCCGAACCACCTGTCGGACGCGTTGATCTAGCCAACACCCCGGAGTTTGTGTACAGCTCGTGCCCCTTAAGATCCGTCTTGAGGGGCATGAGCTGTACACGAACTCGGGTTATGCCTCGTAACCCAAGCGCCGCAGCCGCTGCCGGGCCGCTTGCTCGCTGGGGCCGCTGCGGCCCAAAGTCAGGTGCACGACGGCGAGGACCACCCGCGCCGCGAGAATCGACGGCAGCGGGATGGGGCCAAACCGGGCCTTTTCCAGCCCCAATAGTTCCCGATACTTCGGGCTCCAGGCTGGCAACGGCCGCGGCGAACAAAATCCGATAACCAGGCTGAAGGGACGCCTTCAGCGGGGGGTACCTGATGAAATCGATGGTTTCCCGGAGCCGATCGTCGGAGCGGAGCTGGCCTGACAGGTACCACCTGTCCATTTCCGCCGTCACCTCAGCGAGGCTTAAAGGGGGGTCTTGGACGCCCATCAAACGGCCTGCCTGCGCCCACTCCCGAATATAGGCGTCGGCGCCTCCAGGGACTTCTCCTCCCCAGATCCGGTGCGCCGTCACGAAGGAATCCGCATAGGCAACGTGGACCCAGCGGAGAAGCTCCGGATCATTGGCTGAATACTCTTGGGTGTGGCCGTGGGCATCGACGTAGTTGCCGTTGACGGAGTCATGGACCCTCCGGACGAAGTGTGTGGCCGTGTGTGCGGCCTCCTTGGACCCGTAGCTCACCGTGAAGATCCAGCGGATGGTATTGGCCAGCCGCCCAAGGGGATCCCTTTTGAAGCTCGAGTGGTCGTAGACGCCCGCCAAGGCCCCGGGGTGCAGGGACTGCATCAGCAGCACGCGAATTCCCGCACCGATCGTGGACATGGATCCGTGGACGGCCCAGACGGCCGAGCCGGGAAGGTGATATCCGGCGTCGTTCCCGTCCGCGAGCCGGAGAACCCAGTCCGGAGTGGACTGCGGATGGCCCGTGAAAGTCATCCGCAGCTCGGATTGCCACTTCTTCAGGAAGTTGCCCATGCACATATTCGACAGTGCTTCTGCGTTTGTGTACAGATCATGCCCCTTAAGAACGGACTTAAGGGGCATGATCTGTACACAAACTCGGGCTAGGGGGTACGACGGCGAGTAGCCCGGCAGGGTACGTCGAGTGGTTCGCGAGCCACGCAAGTAAAAAGTCGAGTGTTCCCATTCAATTTCATAGCGGCCACAATGGGACAAGCGCGCCCGTACTGGGGAGGAGCGCCCGTCTCAGGAGTGGCTGTGGGTAAGCATCATGAGTCTGACCAGGTCGTCGGCCTGGTACTTTCAAATACATTCGGCCGGGCCCTTTCGGCTTGCTTCCTCGCTGCCATGCTGATCCTGGCCTTTGGGTTCCAGGGCCCCGGCCTGGGGAGACAAACAAGCGACGGATCGCTAGCCACGGGCCAAGTTGAACCCAGCATGCTCCCCACCGATGGTGCCGCTCCCGGCGCGCAAGACAGCTCGCCCCAAGGCCCGTCGTCGGCTCCGGTTCCAGCGGGTGACAACGCGACCGTGTCTTTCGAACGTTCCACCGTCCAGACTCTCGACAAAAACGGCGTCGGCACCCTCAACGTCGCGTCGAGTTCCCTTGACCGGCCCCCCGCCGGGAAACTCTACGCGCCGCTCGAAGTGCTGGTTCCGAGCTCTCCCTTCGGGTTGAGGATCGACCCCTTCACCGGATTGCCGGGGGAGTTCCACTGGGGTCAGGACTTCTCCGCGGCTTGCGGCACGCTCGTTTACGCAGCCGACTCCGGCGTGGTCCGGGCCGTCGGCTGGCACCCGTGGGGTGGCGGCAACCGCGTAGAAATTGATCATGGCAACGGTCTGGTCACCACGTACAACCACCTGCAGGGAATCGCGGTCGTCAAAGGGGAATCGGTCCGGGTGGGCCAGGTGATTGCCAAGATCGGCGCCACGGGTGCCGCGACTGGTTGCCACCTGCACTTTGAGACGATCCTCAACGGCGTCTACAAGGACCCGATGAACTGGACCTTACTGCCAACCAAGCAGGTGGACCCGCTTGGCGACATCCCGATGGTCAGCTACCAGCCGGGGTCGGCAACCGCGACCTCGGCCGGGTCTGTCTGGTCCATCCCCGGGGCCGTGCCCACTGACCCGGGTGCCGTGCCCTCGGGCAGGCGGTGACCGGCGGGGTCCAGGAGACGAAGGTGGCGCCACCAAGTCCGTCAGCAACTGCCACACAAACGCCGACGGCGACGGCGAGCCCCAGCGTGACGCCGACCCCGAGTGTGAAGGCGACGCCGAGCGTGACGCCGTCACCGTCTGGTAGTGCCAGCAGGACGCCGACGCCGAGCCCCAGCGTGACGCCGACCCCGAGTGTGACGCCGACGCCGTCGCCGACTGGCACGCACCGGCTGACGAACTCGCCTAGCACCACCCCCACACCCAGCGCGACCCAAAGCAGCGCGCCGAGCCAGTCGGCGTCGCAGCCTCCTTTAGTGACGCATGCGCCCGTCGTGACGCACGCGCCCACGGTGACCGTCGCGCCGACGGTGGCTCCCACGGTCGCGCCGCTGCCGACTGTGACGCACGCGCAGTCAACCCCGCCAACGCCGGTGCCAGTGCCGTCGACGCCCGCTAGCCCCACGCCGTCGGCCACTTCGCAGAAGGCGACGCCGGGCACCAAGCCGTAGGGCCACCTCGGGAACAACTAGGAACCGCTTCCGCGCGTAGACTCGAATCCGGCAGTATGCCAGGTTCGACGTCGTAAGGAAGCGATTCAATGACCCCGCTTTACAGCATCCCGCTCACGTTAAATGACGGCTCCGAGGCCGACTTCGGGCAGTTCGCGGGCAAGGCCGTGCTGGTTGTCAACGTGGCCTCGAAATGTGGTTTCACGCGCCAATATTCGGGCCTTGAAGAGCTTTACGGCAAATTCCGCGATAGCGGATTCGAGATCCTTGGTGTGCCGTGTAACCAGTTCGGCGCCCAGGAAAGGGGTTCCGACGCTGAGATCGCGGACTTCTGCCAGCGCAACTTCGGCGTTTCCTTCCCGCTGTCCAGCAAATCCAAGGTTCGCGGCAAGGCGCAGCATCCCCTGTACGCCGAGCTGACACGGACAGCGGACGGTTCCAAGCCGCAGAAAGTGAAGTGGAACTTCGAGAAGTTCCTGGTGAGCCGCGAAGGCGAGGTACTCGCCCGGTTCCCGTCCGCCGTCGAGCCCGATTCCGCAGAACTGATCAGCGCGATCGAAACGGCACTTGAAGAGGCGCAGGCCTAGGCCATCTGCGATTCCTGGCCGGGGTGATGGTTTCCAGTCGCAAGGGCCGGGCGGTTGTCCACGACAACTTCGCCGTCAACGACCGTCAGGACTACCGTGGTCTGCGCGAATTCGTCGGGCCCCGTGGTCAGGGGATCGTGCCGGACTACGGTTAGATCGGCGCGGGCCCCCGCCTCCACGATTCCGCCTTCTTCGCCCACTGAGCGCCAATATTGGCTCGTGTAACCTTCCAGCGCTGCACGCGCGGAAAGTGCCTGCTGCGGTTGGACGGGCTCGACGTCGGGCCTTCCGGCCGGGCGACGTGTCTGGGCTGAGGCGATGATCGCCCGGGGGTCGAAGGGGGCGATGGGCCAGTCCGAACCGAGCGCGACGACCGCCCCGGCCTCGCGGAGATCCCGGGTGCGCCATGCTTGGTTGGCCCGGTCGCTGCCCAGCCTGCGGGACCAGTTGTCGGTGTGGTCTGCGCGGCTGTAGAGGGTGCAATGGGTCGGCTGCAGGCTCGTTGCGGCGCCAGCGCTGATAATTTCCGCCAACACCGAATCCGGGATGGACTCGACGTGTTCAATCCGGTGGACCGTGTGGTTAGGGGCGGTGTTGTTGGGAAGGGCCCCGATGGTCCGTGCCGCGAAGGAGACCGCCTTGTCGCCGATAGCATGTGTGGTGGTGGGGATCCCGTGTTCGTGGAAGAACTCCATGGCTGCGGCGAGGGCCTCGGGATCGCGCCAGAGCGGATGGAGGGATTCTCCGTGGCTGTCCGGTTCGAAGAGCCAGGCGGTTCCGTTGTCTATTGTTCCGTCCATCATGAGTTTGATGCCGCGTACGTGCCAACGCCTGCCATGCCGGCCCTGCATCGCCAGCATGACCCGCAGATCCTCCTCGGTGGCACCGGGCATGACCCACGGAGAGATCCGCAGCCGGATGGCGAGCTCGCCCTGAGCTTCGAGTGCCTCAAGTACTTCCAGCGAGTCCGGGGCGCCAAGGTCGAGCATCTGGCCTGCTGCGAGCCCTGATTCGGCCATGGAACGGAGGAGTTTCCCGACGTCGTCAACCCGCTGCTCGAAGGAGAGCGGCGGGAGGATGCGGCGGACCAGTTCCTGGGCAGCCAATTCATAGAGCATGCCGTTGGGCTTGCCGTGTCGATCGACACCGACATAGCCGGTGCTGGGGAGATCTTCCGTTCCGGTGACGCCTGCGAGCATGAGGGCGGCATCGGAGACGAGTGAGGCATGGCCATCGAAGAGGGTGATGAACACGAGTTCGTCGTCGAGGATGCCGTCGAAGAGGGAGTTGCTGAAGGTCACGTCCCCGAAAACGGCCGGATCAAGGCCCCAGGCGAACAACCAATCGGAACCGACAGCATGGGCCGTGGAGGCGGCGTGTTCCGCGAGGGCGGTGCGGACGGCGTCGAACTCGGTGATCCCGCTCAGGTCGAGGCCTCGCGCAATGTCCACCCCGATAATGGGGTGGATGTGGGCGTCAATCAGGCCCGGGCAGACTGTTGAAGCCCCGACATCGATCACTTGTTTGGCTTGTGATGTCCAGTCATCGGCGGCCTCGGTGGGTCCGACGTGCACAATGCGGCCGCCGGAGACTGCGACGAATCCGGCAGTCTCCGTCAGCGTCTCACCGTGGAGGATGCGGGACGAGAGGATGACGAGATCGACGGGCTGGGGCGTGGTCAAAGTATGACTCCTTGCTGTATTCGGGGTTCGACGCCGGCCCGGGAGGATCAGTCGTCGATGGCCGCCCGCAATCCTGCTGAGAGGACATCTGCGAGGAACGCGAAGCGGTCTACGGAGTGGTCTGCCACGGCTTTCTTCGCCGCGAACAGGTGGGGATAAGTGCTTTGGTCCTCCTCTTCGATGCTCCACGCGGACTCCATGGTCATTGCGTCGAGACTCGCCCCGATCGCGGCGCTGTCAAGGGTTTCCAAAGCTGGAATGACGAGATGTTTTGGCATTCCGGCGAGCTCCAAAGCCTCGACAAACCGGTCGTAGAGTTCAAGGGCCGCCGGGTGCGACACCGGTTGCGTGAGCAGGAGGGGGAGAAGGGCCGGAACCTGGCTGTACGCCTTCCTGAGGACGTCGAAGATCTGGCGGATGACGCCGTCGAGGCCGCCGGAATTCAGTTCCGGCAGCGGAGCCTTCTCGACGAGCGCGCCACGGGCCAGTTCGATGATCTCCTGCCGACCCGTGACGTGCTTGTAGAAGGAAGACTGCCGGACTCCAAGACGCTCCGCGAGCCGGGGGATGGAAAGGCTTTCTTCCTCTTCGAACATCGCCAGCGCTGCGCGGCCGATTGCCTTCCGCGAAAGCCTCGGTGTCAGGGGCCGCCCTAGCTGGCTGGTTTTGCTGGGAGTCTGCATCTCTCAAGACTAGGCTCCGGACTCATTCGGCGTGCCCGATGCGTTGATACGCGGCCGGTTTTGCCCTGCGTAGCACGAGGGCCAGCACGATTCCGGCTCCAAAGAGAATCGGTGCGAAGACTAGGAGCGTGGTGTTGATCGGGTCCCCGGCGGGGAGGCCTGTGAGCAGTTGGGCATTGTTGACCATCAGGTAGGCCACGACGCACATGATGATGGTGGCGGCCACTGCTGAAGGGATGACGTACCACGGCAAGGTGCGGTCCTTACGGCGGGCGAAGAAGACCACGACGCCGATTCCCGTGAGTGCTTGCAGGAGGAGGATGCCGAGCACTCCTGGGGTGTTGGTCCAGATAAGGAACTGTGTGAACGGATCGAGCTTGAACAGTGCCGCGCCGACCACCAGCGCGAGGGCGAGGAGGGTTTGGTCGAAGCCGGCCATCGAAGGGGTGCGATAGCGGGGGCTGATGCGGCCCGAGCGTTTCGGGAAGATGCCCTCTCGGCTGAGGGACAGGGTGTAGCGGTTGATGGTGTTGTGGAAGGACAGTTGCGCGGCGAAGATGCTGGTGACAATCAGCACGCTCATGAGGTTCACGCACCACCCGCCCGCAAAATTACCGGCTGCGATGTAAGCGGTGTCGCCGGCGTCCAGGTGGCCTGCGGCGCACTCCTGGACCGCGTTCGGGCCGAAGGCTTGGACGATGATCCACACGGCAAAGGCGTAAAACGCGCCAATGAAGGCAATGGAGATGTACGTGGCGCGCGGGACGCTCCGATCAGGGTCCCTGGCCTCTTCTCGGTACAGGGCTCCTGATTCGAATCCCATGAAAGCCGAAAAGCCGAGGCCCAGAACTGCGGCGAACTGCGGGGAAAAGATGGCCTGCGGGCTGAATGATTCGAAGCCGATACCGTGCGCGCCGCCTTGGGCCAACACAAACGCGGCGACGAGGACCACTATCGCGGTTTCAAGGGTGAGCAGGACCGCCAGGACCTTCGCTCCGACGTCGATCCCGCGCCACCCCAGGTACCAAACAGCTCCGATCGCGACGATCGCGTAGAGCCACCACGGAAGTTCGACGCCGGTGAAGGACTTGACGGCGAGGTTGGCTTGGATGCCGAGCAGTCCGTAGATGCCGATCTGCAGCCCGTTGTAGCTCATCCAGGCGGTGAGGCCGGAGCCGAGGCCAATGACCCGGCCGAGGGTTTTCGAGATGTAGCCGTAGAAGCCGCTGTAGGACTGGACATGCCGGGTAAGGGCCATGAATCCGATCGCGAACAATCCCAAGCCCAGGGCCGCGGCGATGTAGATCGAGGGAGCACCCACTCCGCCCACAGCGAGGGCGAGCGGGGCGATGCCCACCACGATTGTCAGCGGCGCCGCGGCTGACACAAGCATGAACACGATGTCGCGCGTTCCGATTGCGTTCTTTTTCAATCCGCCGTCAACGCTGACGGGCGGGGGCGAAACCAAGGTCGCCTCTTCATTAGTGAAAGCCATTCACTTATTGTGAGGGGCGGCACACGAATGAGTCAATAGGCGAGTTATTCGGAGTCGCTCGCTCACGTTTGGTGCCCCCATAGGTGAGCGAGGATCGGAGGGCGAGGCGAGGAATTTTCCAACTTTCCCACCGTAAGTTACCCACCGTTAGCCTTTTGTCTGGTTGGATTGGGTCTATTGGGACTGAAACTGGAGGCGCCGTCTCCTACCGACCCGAAGGTAGTAATGGAGCTCATCGAGGCCGAGCACCCTCGGCCAGGACACGTCCTTCTGCACCTTAGCGACTCCCATTTGTTGGGAGGTTCGGAACGCCTTCACGGAGTGGTCGATAGCGAAGCCCATCTCAGGCAACTCTTTTCGGAAGTGCATGCCTCAAAGGTCCGCCCCGACGCCGTGATCTTCACCGGCGACTTGGCCGATCAAGGCGAACCCGGTGCCTACGCGAAACTCCGCTCGATCGTGGAACCTGCCTGTCGCGAGATGGGAGCGCGGGTGATCTGGGCGATGGGGAACCACGACGACCGCGCCAATTTTCGTGCCGGCCTGTTCGACCAGGACGACAATGACGCCCCGGTGGACCACAGCTACTTCGTCAACGGACTGCGGATCATCACACTGGATACTTCCGTGCCCTGGTTTCCATCATGGTGAACTGAGCCAGGGGCAGCTCGACTGGCTGGAGTCCGAGCTCGCAACGCCTGCCCCCGATGGCACCATCCTTGCCCTCCACCACCCGCCGGTTCCGAGCGTTCTGGACCTCGCCATCCTGGTGGAGCTGCGCGGCCAAACCGCGCTGGCCGACGTCGTACGCCATTCCGATGTGCGCACCATTCTTGGCGGGCACCTTCACTACTCGACCAATGCCACTTTCGCTGGAATCCCGGTGTCCGTGGCTTCGGCGAGCTGCTACACGCAGGACCTCAACGTTCCGCAAGGGGGCACCCGCGGAAGGGATGGTGCCCAGGCATTCAACCTCGTCCACGTCTTCGAGCAAACGATTGTGCATTCGGTGGTGCCGTTGGGAAAGTCGCCGACCGTGGGCGAGTACGTCAGCCCGGAAGCAACGAGGCGCCGGCTGGCCGAAGCGGGCATTCGGATTCCCCAGCGGCCTACCCATGAGCACGGCGTCAAGGCAACCGCGAAACACCCGGAGATGACCCGCCGCTAGGCAACGCTAGCGGACTATTTCTCCTGGCCCCTTACTTTTCCCACGGTGCCTTGACCGGGAAGTACTTCTCCATGAAGTCCGTCACGAGCCCGGCCCGTTCGTCGGCGGCCACCTCGGGAAAGCTGCCATCGTTGAGGCAGAAGAAGTCCACATTGCGTTTGGCCAACAGTACGGGCAGGTAGTGCAGCCCGGACCACAGGGTGGTGTCCACATACCTGACCTTGGCCGCCGTTTGTGTGACTGCCCGGCCCGTGAGCAACGAGTAGTAGTGGTAGAACGAGTTGGTCACGGAGATATTGTCAGCCGCACGGAACCTGCTGCCCGCCGTCTTGCTGAACTCAGACGGAAACTCACGCTCCATCTCTGCGATCACGCTGCGGCGCAACGGCGCGGCGGTGTGCTCCAGGTGGCGCGTGGTGATGCGGCCGAATCGCTCCCACAGGAGCTTCCGGTTGACGCGCGCGGCGTTCTCGAAGCCGCTGCGTTCGGCGTCGTTCTCTCCCAGTCCAATTCGGGTGGAAGCCTCGATGAACTTGGTGATCCCGCCCGGAGTGAAGAACATGTCCGGTGCTACGGGGCGGCCGAAGAACATGTCGTCGTTGGAATACAGGAAGTGCTCGGAGAGGCCCTCAATGTGGTGCAACTGGGATTCCACGGCCTGGGAATTGTGCGTAGGCAGCACCGAGGGGTCCTTGAAGAATTCTTCGCTGCGCACAATCCTGACGTCCGGGTGCTCGCCGAGCCACTCCGGCACGGGGGAATCCGTGGCGATGTAGATCCGGCGAATCCAGGGTGCATACATGTAGACAGAGCGCAGGGCGTACTTGAGTTCGTTGATTTGCCGGAACCGGGCCTCGTGGGCGTCACCCTCGCCCACCACAGCGTCCTTCATCTGTTCGCGGCGCGCCGCAATGTACGCGGGGTCGTTTCCGTCCACCCACGAAAAGACGATGTCGACGTCGAACTCGATGTCGCTCGCATGGTCCGCGAACATGTTCTCGATGGTCGGCCAGCTCAGCCCATGGCGTTCCACCGTACCCCGGATGGCGTCCTGGCGGAGCATGGTTCGCCGGGTCAGGGAGTTCTCCACCGGCAGCACGAGTTGTTCGCCGGCGAACTCCCACAATTCCAGCTGCACGCCAAGGGAAGGCCCGTAGGTCAGCCCGCCGTCCGGTTCTACCCGCGGGCGGAAGAGCCGGAAGATCCGGGCTTTCCGGTTGCTTGAGAGCTCGCCGTCAGCCACGAGCAACGTGGATTTCTTCCGGGCATCCACCGTCATGGAGTAGAACGGCTCGTTTCGGAAAGCGGCGACCAAAGCCTGGCGCAGTTTCTTGCGGAGCTTCCAGTCCACCGCAATGACGGGCCGGTGGTCATTTCCTCGGACCAGAATGAAGTCGAGCCCGGCGGCATCCAAGGAGGTCCGGATGAATAGGAGGTCCTCGACCATCGCCTGCTGCGGCGTGCGGTTCTGGTTCAGCAAGCTGTAACGTCCGCGGTGGCGGACGACGTCGGCGCGGTGCTTGAGGCGTGCATCAACGGCGGGGGACGTCGGTTCCGGAACCACCGCGTCGTCGTCGGAGGCGGGGCTACCAAAGTAAATCGCTTGCTGGTCCATGACTGTGATGGCTTTTCTCCGAAATGTAGTGATGAAGCGGGCTCAGCCCACCAAGGCTTCACGCCAACTGCGCAGGAACGCGCCGCCGGCGTCGTCGTGAATGACATCCTCGCCCAGGCCGAGGTCTGTGGCTGTAAGGACATCGTATGGCTTGCTGGGCACGCCGTCCGCGGGGCGGACGTCGATGTGCTTGACGCTGTGGTCGTTGTGGTGGAGCCAGTCGGCCATCGCGTAGTCGGTGCGCGAATCTCCCACCGTCCGCCAGGCCTGCGGGGTAATGCCTTGGGCGGCGAGGAGTTCCACTGCGCGGCTGGCGCCGAGGTCCTTGCCGAGCTGGACGGACTCGATGTCCGTGGAAATGATGGTGGGATCGAGGCGGTAGTCGGCGTCGTCGTCGGACTCCGGTGCGTGGTGGTCCAGGATCGCGGCAGAAAGGCCGTGCCTGCCCATGAGCTCCAGGGCATCGGCGTCGAAGAGCTTCTGCTCGGCCAGGTAGTCCTCGCTTGAAACGTCCAGATGCTGCTCCACGGACACCATGGCGCGCTTTGTCTCGTCGAAGAACATGTGCGTTGCGTAGTCCTCTGCCACCATGCGGCGAACGTCGTCGCCATAGGCCTTGGGAACAGCCAGTTCATGGTCCACGTGGATGGGTCCCGGGCCGCCCGAGGTGTAACTGAACCACACCGCCCCCTTCTCGCAGATCGCATGGACCACGGTTCCCGCGGGCATTCCGGCGGCGATCATGGGTGCCATGACCTGCTCGCGGATGAAAGCGTCCGAGCGGCCGGTGTTGAAAATGACAGGGATGCCAGCAGACGCCAGACTCACAAGATCGGCGACGATTTCCGGCTTCACATCGCGCGTCACCGGACTCGCGACAGGGCCGTCGACGTCGAGAAGGAGTGCGAGCGCGGGAGCCGCCGGGTGCGTGGTGCCTGGCATTGGAGCAGTCATGATCCCATTCTGTCAGTCCTGCCTCCCGGCGGCAGCGGTGTGACGGACGACGGCGGATGGCGGGGCCGTTTCAGCGCGCACCGTCCGTCAACGGTTACCTTTTGGCCACAACCTTGGTGGCCGACTTCTCACAAGTTCCCTTGGACGCCTTACTTCTTTAGGCTTGCACCGTGATCTTCAAAGCTGTGGGCGAGGGACGCCCGTACCCTGACCATGGTTTTTCCACGCCCAAGGACTGGGCCTCGCTGCCGCCGCGTCCGGTCCGGCTCGATGAACTTGTCACCACCAAGCGCACGCTTGACCTGGAAGCGTTGTTGGCCGAGGACTCCACCTTTTTCGGCGACCTTTTCCCGCATGTAGTGCAATACCAAGGCGTGTTGTACCTCGAAGACGGGCTGCACCGTGCCGTCCGGACCGCACTCCACCAGCGGACGGCCATTCACGCCCGGGTACTGGTGATAGGTGGTTAACGAGACAATCCCGGAAGAGCAGGCGGCCGTGCCCGAGAATGCCGATCCGGGCAAACCCCGGAAGCGTCCTGGTCGTCAGAAAGACCCGACGCGCCTGCACGGGCATCGCGTTGTTACCGGGCCGGAGCTGCGGGCCACCTTTGCTGATGCCCCGGGACCCGAGGATCATCCGGGTTGGTTCAGCCGCCGGCTTTTGCACGGGATTGTGTTGGCGTTGCTCGTCGGAGTGATCGTCGCCGGAGCCGTTGGCGCGTGGGCCGTCATGAACGGCGTGATCCGTTTTCCTTCCACCGTCGCCAGCCAGGCGCCCGCGCCGCTATGCCCGGCGACCGTTTTCGACTATGCGCCGAACAATAAGGTCAACATCAATGTCTACAACGCTGCGGGTAGGCCCGGTCTGGCGAAGAGCGTGGCTGACCAGTTGAAAGCCCGGGGATACAACGTCGGCGGCGTCGACAACAGCACCACCAGCTACACCGGTACTGCCGTGGTTGTTTCCGGTTCTGGCGGGCAGGCTGCGGCGTTCAACATCCAGCGGAATGTTGCCGGCACCGACTATTTCCAAGACCAGCGTACTGATGCCTCCGTAGACATCATCCTTGCGCCGGGTTTCTCTGCGCTGGTGCCTCAGGAACTGGTGGACAACACTCCGGGCAAGCTCGAGCTGTCCCCACGAGGACCAGCGGATTGCCGACAATTCGAAGCTGCCGGTGATCCCTAAGTCTTAGCGTCAGCAATTCGGGCCGTCCTAGTGCCAGCCCAGCGGCAGGGTCACGCCAGACGCGCGGGCCGGCCGTCGTCGTCGAACCTTGCTCCGGCGCCCAACTGGATAAACCGGACGGTCTGGACCAGCCGCTCCTCGAGTGCCGCCGGCTCTCCCTCGATTGCTGCACCGCCGCGCGCCGCGCTGGAGGAGAGGGTCCCGTGGATGAGCCGCGCGAGCTGCGAAATGTCCGTGGCCGGGAAATAGCCGGCCGCGATGCCGTCGTGCAGGATGTCCTGGAGCAGGATATTGAGTTCGCCCACGTGATCCGCCAATTGCGCGAAAGATGCGGGGGAGAGGACTGCGGCCATTGCGGGACCCGGAGGGAGGTGCCGGCGGCTGAGATCTTCCACCTGCGCGCGGACGTAGAGGGCCAGCCGGTCCACGGGGTTCTGAAGCGCACCGAGGGATTCGCGCAGATCGCCGAGGAAGCGCTCGGTCTCGTTCAGGGCGTACGCGATGAGGAGCTGTTCCATGTCCGCGTAGTAGTTGTACACCGCGGTCCGGCCGACGCCGGCGTGACGCGCGACGTCGGTCATGGTCAAGCCGGGCAGGCCATGGGTGAAGAGCAATTCGCCGAAAGCTGTCAGGATCCGGCGTCGGGTTTCAGCGCGTTGCTTCGCATTGGTGGCGGCCGTAATCCTTGGCATACAGACACTTTACAGGGATCTGTCAGCAAAGCGGCGCCGTTCCTTGCGCCGAGCTGGCAGCAGATGACCTCTCCACGTGGTTTTGGGGGCATCTGCTGCCAGTTCGCGCCGGGGTTAGATCGCGCAGCCGTCCGGACCGCAGGCTTCGGCGTCGGAGCTGCCGACGGCGACCAGCGGGTTCGCTTCCTGCCAAGCCTGCGTCAGTGCCTGGGTGAAGACCTCGGCGGGCTGTGCACCGGAGAGGCCGTACTTGCGGTCGATGACAAAGAAGGGCACGCCGGTCACGCCAAGGGTCCGCGCCTCGGCAATGTCACCGCGGACGTCGTCGGCGTACTTTTCGGTGCTGAACAACTCCGCGACATCGCCTTCCGGCAGGCCCAACTCGCTGCCGAGCGTGGTCAGGTAGTCCTGGCTGCCAATGTCCTTGCCGTGTTCAAAGTGGCCGCTCAGGAGCAGTTCCTTGGCTTGGTCCTGCTTGCCGTGGGATGCGGCGAGGTGGATGAGGCGGTGTGCGGTGAAGCTGTTGGCCACCACGACGTCGTCGAAACGGTAGTTGAGACCTTCGCCCTTGCCTTGCAGCGCGACGTGATCGAACATCTGGCTCACCTGCGCCGGGTCCATGCCCTTGCGCTTGCTGAGGTAATCGAGCTCGGAACCGTCGTAGTGTTCCGGGACGCTCGGGTCCAGTTGGTAGCTGCGCCACTGGATTTCCACTGAGTTGCGGTGCGGGAATTCGGCCAGGGCGGTCTCGAACCGGCGCTTTCCGATGTAACACCAAGGGCAAGCAACGTCGGACCAGATCTCAATCTTCATGATGACGACAACCCTGAGGGCGGGCCCGTCATTCCCGGAATGGCCTGTCGATCTGGTCACACGGCACGCTCATGACGCGCACACGACGCGCTCATGACGCGCAAAAAGCCCTGCGACGCGGAAAGGGGATCTCGCACACGGAATTCCCGCGTCGTGGGTCTAAATGCGCGTCGCAGAACGTATTGCGCGTCGCCGGACCCGTTGTGCGTCGTCAGACCCGTTGCGCGTCGCGGGGGACGCCTAGAGCGCCCGCTCCATGACGAAATCGTGCTCCACGGTGTCACCCAGGCGGAACGACTTGGTCCCGACCTTCCTGAAGCCGCTCTTCTCGTAGAAACGTATTGCCTTGGCATTCTGGCTGTTCACGCCAAGCCATACACCCGCCGCTCCAGACGAAACTGCGTGCTCCAAAGTAGCCTTCATGAGTTCCGCGGCAGCGCCCAGGCCGTGGTGTTCCGGGTGGACATAGCACTTGCTCAGTTCCGCGGAAGGAAGCACGGTAAGCGCCGAGGATACGTCCAAATCCGCCGCGGGGCGGGCCACGAGCATGCTGTAGCCACGGAGTTCACCGGCCGCGTCGATGGCCAGGATGGTGACGTCCGGATCCGCGAGGTATTCCGTGAATTTCTCCGCGCTGAGCGTTCGGCGTAGGTGTGCTGCGATGTCCTCAGGCGAGGAGTCCGGCGGGCAGGCGAGCGGAAAGGTGACGGCTGCGAGCTCAGCCAGCCGTCCGGCGTCGTCCGCTGTTGTTTCGCGGATTTTCTGGCTCATGCGGTCCTCTCAGGAAATCTGGCGCGAAAATGCCCCTCAAGACTGATCTTAACGGGCATTCCGAGAGGGATCACGACGGCGGGCGAAGGAAAGTTCTAAGCCCCGCGTTCGTCAAGCCAACGCTTGCTGCGCAGTACAGCGGCGAGGGAGTCACCAGCGAACATGTCCAGTCCAATGACGCGTGGAAGCGCGGGATCGAGCGCATCGAGGAAGCTGTCCCACCCCAGCTCGCCGTCGCCGAGGGCGAGCTGATCGGAGTTGGTGCCCCGCAGCGGCCCGTCCTTAAGGTGCACGGCGAAGATCCGATCGCCGAGCGTTGACATGAGCTCAAGGACGTCGGCGCCCCCGATGGTCGCCCAGTTGGGGTCGAATTCGACGCCCACGTTCGGTGCGACCTCGTCCATCAGGGCCGCCAGGGCAGGCCGGCCGTCGATCATGGTGCGCACTTCGTCGTCGTGGTTGTGAAACGCGATTCGCATGCCGTATGGCCGGGCCGCCTCGGCTGCGCGATTGAGGTCCTCGGCGATGCGTCGGACGCCGTCGCGGTCCCGCCACCGTTCGGCGGGAAACATCGGTTGCATCAGGAGTTCGACGCCGGACCCGACGGCGGCATCCAGGGTCGCCGCTAACTGGTCCCCGACGATCTCGCCGTGGCCCGTGGGAGTCGTGATCTCGTTGCGCTTGAGCGCCGGTAACAAGAGTGGGGCCGTTTCCGAGATTCCGAAGGGTTCGACGTGCTTGAAGCCTGCGCCGGCGAGGGTATCGATCACAGGGTCCCAACCGAGGTCGAAGATTTCCTTGCGGAGGCTCCAGAGCTGCACTGAGATCATCAGGTGGCCTTTCTCACGTGACCGGGTAGGCGACGAAGGCGAACCTGCGGCTGTCCGGGGACCAGCTGTTCACGTTGATGGTTCCTTGGCCGCCGAAGAGCGGGTAGCGCTGGACAGCCGTTGACCAGCCGGAGGTGGAAACAACCCGCACCTCGACGTCACGGTCTTCAGGGTGCCCGAGAGTGCCGGCAGGAAAGGCGATGTACGAGGCCCATTGCGCGTCCGGGGACAGGTGCGGGAACCAGTCGACCGTGTGGCTGGTGACAAGGCGTTCGACGGCGCCGCCCGCGTCGGGGATGCGGGCGAGCTGGGCATGTCACTGGCGTATCCGTGAATCCCTCGGTGTTGAAATAGATCCACCGGCCGTCAGGTGACCATTCGGGGCCGTCAATGTGTCCCTCGCCGGTGTCAACAACAACGGAGGGGCCATGCGGCTCCATGACCGCGAGTTTCCCGGGATTGGCAAAGTCATTCATCTGGACGTAGGCGAGGCGGGAACCGTCTGGAGACACGCCATGCAGAAAGTGCCACTGCCCTTCCTCGTGCGAGACCCGTTCCGCCGTGCGCGCATTAAGCGCTCCGCCGTGGAGCGAGCCGCGATAGATGTGCCCGTCCGTCGCGGACATGTAGATGTGCTCGCCGTCGGGGTCCAGGACATGGTCGTTGTTGATTTCCGGAAGGCCGTTAAACCCGACCGGCGCGAGGCCGCGTTCGGGTGAGTCGACGTCGAGCCGCCAGAGTCGGCCGTCTCCGTTCACCAAGAGGGAAGCACCATCGACGGACCAATTCGGTGCCTCGACGAGCATTTCATCAGTTTCGAAGAGGAGCTCGGGAGTTGGCAGTCCGGGTCCGCCGATCCAGATCTGTGCGCGCTGGCCGCGGCTGAGCTTTCGATAGGTCATGTGTACTTTCGCTCCTCAGTTGTGCGCGATGTCGACGACGGCGCCCACGATCCCGGCGTCGTTCATCAGCTCCGCCGGAGCTATCGGAGTGCGCAATTTCAGTTGGGGCAGGTATTCGTCGGCGCGCTTGGAGATGCCACCCCCGACGATGAAGAGCTCGGGTGAGAACAGGAACTCCACGTGCGAGAAATAGCGCTGCAGGAGCAGGCTGTACTCTTCCCAGCTGAGGCCGTCGCGTTCACGGGCAACAGCCGACGCCTTGGTTTCTGCGTCGAAACCATCGATCTCCAGGTGGCCGAGCTCGGCGTTGGGAACCAGCTTGCCGTTGAAGATGAAGGCCGAGCCGATGCCGGTTCCCAGCGTGATCACCAGCACCGTCCCGGAGACTCCTTCACCCGCGCCGAAGCGGGCCTCCGCCAGGCCGGCTGCGTCGGCGTCGTTGATGACCCCGACGCGGCGGCCGAGACGCTCCGTCAGGAGTGCGTCAATGTCGGTTTTCAGCCAGGACTTATCCACATTGGCGGCCGAATGGACTACGCCGTGCCGGATGATCCCGGGGAACGTGACGCCCACGGGGGAGTCCGCAACCGACGCGTCCGGGCGAGCTGAGAGTTTGGCGACAACCTGGGCCACGACTTCGGCCACAGCCTCCGGAGTGGAAGGTTGCGGGGTAGGGACATGGACGCGATCACCGATGAGTTCGCCCTTTTCCGGATCGACGAGCCCACCCTTGATGCCGGTGCCCCCAATGTCGATCCCAATCAAAGGGGAGTGCTTCGATTTCTCGTCCTGCATGGCCAAGTGTTCGTTCCGTTCGTTATTGCGGATGGCTAGGCGCGAACTGGCAGCAGCTGCCCGCAAAATCGGATTTTGAGGGCATCTGCTGCCAGTTCGCGCGGAAGGGAAGGGAGGGCGGAGGGAGGGTGGGGTTAGTCCTGGCTGAAGGCGGCGTCGAAGGAGGTGTTCGACGCCGGAAAGTCGAATTTTTTGAGGGCGGCGAGGGCTTCGGGTGCGCCGTGGAGGCGGTCCATGCCGGCGTCTTCCCATTCGATGCTGATGGGTCCGTTGTAGCCGATGGCGGTGAGGGCGCGGAAGGAGGATTCCCAGGGCACGTCGCCGCGTCCGGCGGAGACGAAGTCCCAGCCGCGGCGGGGGTCGCCCAGGGCAGGTGGGAGCCCATGACGGTGTTGCGGCCGGTGGGGCGCAGCTTGGTGTCCTTGCAGTCCACGTGGTAGATCCGGTCTTTGAAGTCCCAGATGAAGGAGACGGGGTCGATGCCTTGCCACATGAAGTGCGAGGGGTCCCAGTTCAGCCCGAACGCTTCGCGGTGCCCGATGGCTTCCAGGGTGCGGACGGTGGTCCAGTAGTCGTAGGCGATTTCGGAGGGGTGGACTTCGTGGGCGAAGCGGACCCCGCATTCGTCGAAGACGTCCAGGATGGGGTTCCACCGGTCGGCGAAGTCCTGGTAGCCGGCCTCGATGACCTTCTCCGGGACGGGCGGGAACATGGCGACGTATTGCCAGATGGAGGAGCCGGTGAACCCGACCACGGTGTCCACGCCCAGCGCGCGGGCGAGCCGGGCGGTGTGTTTCATTTCCTCGGCGGCGCGTTGGCGGACGCCTTCGGGGTCCCCGTCGCCCCAGACCTTCGCGCCGACGATTCCCTGGTGGCGGAAGTCAATGGGGTCATCGCACACGGCCTGGCCCTTGAGGTGATTGGAGATCGCCCAGACCTTCAGGTTGTACTTCTCCAGGATGGCGAGCTTGGATTCGACGTAGCCGGGTTCGTCCCAGCGCCAGGCGTTCCAGGTGGTCGCCGGAGACGGCGATTTCCAGGCCGTCGTAGCCCCAGCCGGAGGCAAGCTTGGCGACTTCCTCGAAGGGCAGGTCGGCCCACTGGCCGGTGAACAGGGTGTACGGGCGGGGCATTGGTTCTCCTTGGGAAAAGTTTCGGTCGGCCAGCAGTGCGGGTTAGTGGCCGGCGCACCTGGATGATCGCGCTTTTGGCGTCGGCGGATTCTTCGATGGCGGCCAGGACCCGCTGGACGGCGAGTCCCTCGTCGAACGACGGCGACGGCGGAGTCCCGGCGTCGATGGCGGCCAGGAAGTCGCGGATTTCGTGGGTAAAGGTGTGTTCCCAGCCGATCACGTGACCTTGCGGCCACCACGCGCCCATATATGGGTGTTCGGGTTCGTTGACCATGATTCGGCGGAAGCCCTGCTCGCGGACGGGCACGGTGGCGTCCAGGAACCCGAGTTCGTTGATGTTCTCCAGGTCGAAGAGGATGGAACCTTTGTCGCCGTAGATCTCCAGTTTCAGGGAGTTCTTTTGGCCGGTGGCCATGCGGGAGACTTCCACCGAGGCGAGGGCCCCGGAAGCGAGGGTCAGCGTGGCCCAGGCGGCGTCGTCGACCGTTACTTTTTCCGGACCGTTCGCCCCGGGGCGGCTGTTCACAAAGGTGTGCAGCCGCCCCGAGACCTCGGTGACCGTGTCCCCGAGGAGGAACAGGACCTGGTCGATCGCGTGCGAGGCGATGTCGCCCAGGGCACCGGACCCGGCGGTTTCCTTGTTGAGCCGCCATGTCATGGGCGAATCAGCGTCCACGAGCCAGTCCTGCATATACGAGGCCCGGACGTGCCGGACCGTGCCCAGCCTGCCCTCCGCGATCAACTCGCGGGCGAAGGCGAGGGCAGGTACACGGCGGTAGTTGAAGCCGATCATGGACTGGATGCCCCGGGCCCTGGCCTTTGCTGCCGCAGCTGTCATGAGTTCGGCTTCGGCCAGGGTGTTGGCGAGGGGCTTTTCCACCAGGACGTGCTTGCCCGCTTCCAAGGCCGCGATGGCGATTTCGGCGTGCATCCAGCCCGGGGCGCAGATATCCACGATGTGGATGTCTTCGCGCTCCAGGACCGTACGCCAGTCCGTGGCGGACTCACTCCACCCGTACTTGACCGCGGCCTCGGCAACCTGTTCCGGGTCCCGGCCCACGAGCACTTTCTGCTCGAAGGCCGGAACGTCGAAGAAGCTGGCCACGTTCCGCCACGCGTTCGAATGGGCCTTGCCCATGAACGCGTAGCCGATCGCGGCAACACCGAGGGTTTTCGGGGGATTCGTGGGGGCAGGGGCGGAGCTTGTCATGAGTGATTCCTAGAGGGTGGCGGCCATCGGGTCCCAGTCCTCGGGGAGGGCCTGGGAGGTCACGGCGGAGCTGTCGACGCCTACAAAGGTGCCGGTTTCGGCGGACTCGGCGATGGAAACCAGGGTGTCCACCACATGGTAGGCGAGGGCTCCCTGGGCGCGGTGCGGAACACCCGCGCGCAGCGAACGTGCCATGTCCAGCACGCCCATGCCGCGGCCGTTGGCCGGACCTGTGGCCGGAATGATTTCCGGTTCCTCGGCACCTGCGCGCCACAGCTTGAGCTCGCCGTCGAAGTTGTTCGGGTCAGGCAGTTCGAGCATGCCTTCCGTGCCGCTGATCTCTACGAAGCCCATCCGCAGGCGGGGGGATTCGAAGCTGAAGACGCTGTGCGAGGACGCGCCGCCCTCGAACTGGAGCATGGCCGAAACATGGGTGGGGACCTCGACGGGGAATTCCTCGCCGGCCTTGGGCCCGGAACCGACCACGCGGATTTCCTTGGACTTGGACCCGACGGCGGCGACCTTGCGGACCGAACCGAACGTCTGGACCAGGGCGGTGACGTAGTACGGGCCCATGTCAAAGAGCGGACCCGCGCCGTGGGCGAAGAGGAACGACGGGTTCGGGTGCCAGGACTCCGGTCCGGGGGTCTGGAACATGGTCAGGGCGGTCAACGGGGTGCCGATCCCGCCGGCTTCGATGATCCGGCGGGCGGTCTGCAGGCCTGCGCCCAGGAAGGTGTCCGGGGCGGTGCCGAGGCGGATGCCGGCGGCGTCGGCCGTCTTGAGCAGGGCCAGCCCGGATTCGCGGTCCAGGGAGAAGGGCTTCTCGGTCCAGACGTGCTTGCCGGCGTTGACGGCCGCTGTGGCCACCTCGACGTGTGCGGCCGGGATGGTCAGGTTGACGATGATCTCGACGTCGGGGTGGTTCAGTGCCAGCTCCGGTGAACCCCACTCCGGGATGCCGTATTCCTTCGCACGCGCTTCCGCAGCTTCCTCGAACAGGTCAGCGATCACGTGGACTTTCAAGTCAGGGAAGACCGTCAGGTTGTCCAGGTACGCCTTGGAGATGTTGCCCGCCCCGATCACGGCGACGCCGACCGGCCCGCGGCGGGTGGACGGAGTGGTCTGGTGCGTAGTGGCGCTCATGCGTTCACGTCCTGTGCTCCTGCTGCTGAAGCGGAGTCCTGAAGGAACGCGAGGCTTTCGGCGATGCCTTCGAAGATGTCTCCGGCGTAGTCGTCGAACTCCACGACGCCGACTTCAAGGGACTTCGCGGCAGCAACGACGTCGAGCACCGGGATGGTGCCCTGGCCCGCCGGCTGCTGAGCCTTGGTGTCCGTGGTGCCGGGGCCGTCCTTGATGTGGATGAACTTCACGCGGTCACCGAGGCGGGCGAGCAGTTCCACGGGGTTCTGGCCACCGACAGATGCCCAGTAGGTATCGACTTCCAGGACCAGTTCCGGGTCAAGGAGGCCTTCGAAGTACTCCAGCGCGGTCTGGCCCTCGATGATGGACTCCAGTTCCCAGGCATGGTTGTGGTAGCCGACGCGGATGCCGTATTCGGCACCCTTCTTGGCTGCCGCGTTGAGCTTGGCGGCGGTGGCCTGGATGTCCTCGGCGTTCTGCCAGTGCTCGGCGGGCAGGTATGGGTCGATGACCGTGGCGATGCCCAGTTCCTTGGCTGCTGCGAAGATTTCGTCCTGGTCCGTGGCCCAACAGAGGAGCATGTCCGGACGGAGCGGTGAGGCCGTTCTCCTTCAGGGCAGCGCCCAGCTCCTTCGCGGTTGCGACGAAGTTGTAGGGCTCAACCTGCGTGTAGCCGATCTCGGCAACCCTCTTGATGGTGCCCGGCAAGTCTTCCTGGATGGCATTGCGCAGGGTGTACAGCTGGATGGAGTAAGACATGGTTTTCCTTTGCGTTGTCAGTTGCGTGAGAAGTTGTGGGTGGCTTTAGCGGCCCGCGAGGGAGCCGCCGATGCCGCCGACGCTGAAGTACTTGTTCAGAGTGGCGAAAACGATGATGGGCGGGAGCATCATGATGACCGCGAGGGCCATGACGCCGGACCAGTCGGTGGCGTTTTGCTGGAAGAAGGACTGCACGCCCATGGGCAGGGTGAAGATCTCGTTGGAGCGCAGGAACACGATCGCGACGAGGTAGTCATTCCAGGCCAGGAGGAAGGCGAAGATCGCCGTAGACAGGATGCCGGGGAGCGAGTTTCGCAGCACCACCTTCGTAAACGATCCGAACACGGAGCAGCCGTCGATCCAGGAGGCTTCCTCGAGGCTGACCGGGATGGAATCGAAGTATGCCGCCATCATCCACGTGGCCACGGTCATTGTCGAGCCGACGTAGATGATGATCAGGCCAAGGAGGTTGTCCACGAGTCCCAAGCCCGCGAACAGGATGAACAGCGGCACCACGGAGGTGATGATCGGCAAGGACTGCATGACGAACAGCAGCAGGGAGTAGCCGGAGACGGCCTTGGAGCGGCCGCGGGAGAGCACGTAGCCGGCGGGTGCGGCGACAGCGACGGAAACGATCACCGTGGAAAGGGTGGTGATGAGGCTGTTCTTGAGCCAGGTGGTGGCCAGGGTCTTGGAGAAGACGTTGCTGATGTTTTCGAACGTCAGGCCCGTGGCGGTGCTGTTGGGGCCCGGGGTCAGGGCCAGGACTACAGTGACCATGATCGGAACGAGGACGATGGCTGTGATAGCCAGGATCAGGACGAACCGCCACCAGCGTCCGCGGAGGCCTGCTTCGGAGAGGACTCGGCGGGATTTTTCCGGACCTTCCACGCCGAGGGCGGGCCCGGATGTGGGGTGTGCGTGGAGTACTGCGCTCATTATTCGACGCTCGACTTTCGGATCTGGCGGTACAGGAAGACCGAGACGACGACGAGGGTGACGGTCATGAGGAAGGCGATGGCGACGCCGGGTCCGGTCTGGAAGTCCTGGAAGACCGTGCGGTAGGCGAGGACCACGAGGGAAGTGGTCGCATCAACGGGGCCGCCGCCGGTGAGGAGGTAGATGGTGGGGAAGTCGTTGACGCAGAAGATCGTCATCAGGATCCAGCTGATGTAGGTGGACCGGGCGATCAGCGGCAGGGTGATCTGGCTGAACTGCTGCCATTTGCTGGCGCCGTCCATGCTGGCGGCTTCATAGACGGTGGTGTCCACGGAGGCCAGGGCGGCCGAGATCATCATCATCATGAAGGGGAAGCTGACCCAGACCTTGAACACCATGACCATGACCGCGGCCAGAGTGGGGTCCGCCAGGAAAAGGGGCGTGCCTAGGCCAAGGCCGCGGAACAGCGAGGGGATGAGGCTGTCCGGGGTGGCCACGAGCCAGTTCCACGCGGTGGATGAGACCACGATCGGTACCACCCAGGGCAGGAGGAGCAGGACCTTGAAGGTGCCGCCTGCCGGGATTTTGGTGCGCAGCAGCAGGGCCAGGCCAAGGCCGACCAGCCAGGAGCCGAAGACGCCGACGATGGTGAACCACAAGGTGAACTGAGCGGCCTTCCAAAACGCCGGCGAGGACAGGACATGGCCGAAGTTCTCGACACCGACGAAGTTGCCGGTGTCGATCAGGGAGCCGTCGTGGGTTGCCTGGACGCCGGCGTAGATCAGCGGGTAGCCGTGGATCAGGACGAGCAGGATGACCGAGGGCAGCAGGAGCCAGAAAAACGTCCGGCGGGTCTGGCCTGACAGTTTGCTCTTGCGATTCAACGACCCGCCCCCGGGCCCGCCGGGGGCAAGCCCCCGGCGGGCCCGGGCCAGGCCGGATTGTGCTGTGGTGGTTGACATGGTGACGGCTTACTTCTTGATCACGGATTCGAGGCCGGTCTTGAATGCCTGCAACGCTGTTTTGGCGTCAGTCTTACCCGTGAGAATGGTCTGGGTGAACTGGTTCAGGGCTTGGCCGCCGTCGAGGACAGCGAGGTTGGCGTTGAGGGTGCTTCCTGGGCGGCGAAGGTCTTTGCGATGGGCTGCCATTCCTTGACGATCTTTACGTTGTTCGCATTGCTCGCAAACTCGGGGAGCTCGGTGATGGACTTGAAAACGGGCAGGGCGGCCATGAGCTTCTGGCGCCAGAGCTCCTTGAGCTGGCCCATGTAATACACGAGGAACGCTTCTGAGCTTTCCTGTGAGGGGGTGTTCTTGTACATCATGATGTTGTTCGGGAACACGAGCGTTCCTTTGTCACCGTGCGGTCCAGCGATCGGGCTCGCAACGGCGAAGTCACCTGACGTGTCCCCGATTCGTTCCGCGGCACCGGCCTGGAAGACCCCATATCCGATTTTCTTGTCTTTCCACTGGGCAGACATGTTGTCTGTGGTGTAGCTGACCGCAGCGGGGTCGATGATCCCGTTCGAGTGGAGTTCCAGGAGGAACTCGATCGCTTCGACATTGCGGTCGTTCATGACGTCCAGTTGGCCATCCTTGGTGAAGACGCCACCGCCGTTGTTGACCATCATCATGATCATCGAGTGGTTGCCGAAGTTGTTTCCTGCACCCGCGCCCGTGCCGAAGCCGACGGCGCCGATCCTTTTCAGGGCCTTGCCTGCCTCGAGGAGGGAAGCCCAGTCCGTCGGCAGGGCCACGCCCGCCTGGTCGAAGAGGGACTTCCGGTACCAGAAGACCCGCATGTCCAACTGCCAAGGAATAGCAACATAGCCCTTGTCCGACTTGAATGGCTCCAGCACGCCCGGCAGGAAGTCGTCGAACTGGCCGTTCTTCTTGAGCGCGTCGACCACCTTGTCGGCGTAGGCGATCTGGCCTTGCTGCTCGAACTGGAACGCCTGGAAGCCACCACCGGTGGACACCGCGGGGCCGGTCTTGGACGCGATGGCCGAGGAGAACGTCTGGTAGAAGTTGTTCCACTGGATGATCTGGTAGCCGGCCTTGCTGTTGTTGGCTCCCGAGAAGCCCTCAGTGATCTTCTTGGCGGCATCGTTGTATGCCGGGGTTGCCCACGGCATGTCCCAGAACTTGATCGTGCCGCCAGCGGAGCTCGAGCTGGAGCCGCCGCCACAGGCAGCGAGCAGCGGGACAGCCGCTGCTGCCGCCGTGAGGCCGAGAAAACCGCGGCGGGAGAAATTGCGGCTGGTTTCGGATTGAACATTCATGATGATTCCTTTCGGGACCGCTGCGCTTGAGGCGCTTGGTTTGCGGTCCAGCTCGTCGTCGAGAAGGTAATGATTGCTTTGGTGCTCTTTTGTTCCGGATCAGGGGTTATGAGAGGTGCGCGAGGGATTCCGTCAGCCGTGCAAAACCGGCCAGATCGGAGGGGAAGGTGCCGGCGTCGAGATGTTCCTTGAGTCGGCGCCAGGTGGTGCGGTGGGCGGATTCATAAAGGGTGGGCAGGAGGAGTTCCCCTTGTTGTCCCGTCGCCCGGATTTCCGCCGGCCAGGCGGCCAGAGGTTCCGGGACTACGACGCTGACGCCGCCGTCGTCGGTATAGAGGCGGAGGTCGACGCCGGCGGGCCGGGAGTTGCTCAGCACGCCGTGGAGCGAAACCGGAGCGCCGTTAGCGAGTCGGCCGGAAACCGTGTAGCCGTGCGCTCCTCGGCGCACGACGCGGAGCCCGTCCAGTTGGCCGGTGATGCGCACGACGGCGGCGAGGTGTTCCGTGAGCAGTCGTTCCGGATCCGTGCCTGCCGCGGCAGTGGCGACGGTATCCAGCATGGCTGCACGGCCGGCTAGCGAGCGGACGGCGTCTTCGGCGGGGACGAGCCCCGGGTTGGATGCCCAGCGCTGGTCCAGGACCACAGCAGTGCCGGCGGCTTCAGCGGCATCCCGCAGGGCTGCGGTGTTTTCCGGGGCCGGATTGATCACGACGATGCCCGATGCTCCGCCGTCGATCGCCTTGATTGCCTCGGACGTCCATCCGGGGGCGCCGTCGATGGCTGAGATGGCTGCGGTTTCGCCGGCCGGTGCGGGACCGAAGCTCACCGGCAGCGACGCGACGGCGAGGCCCACCGCTCCACTCTCTTCGGCCTGCACGGAGGCGGCGACCGTGTACTGGGTACTCATGAGTGGACTCCTGCATGCTCGGCGGCGGCGAGGTTCACCGTTGCGTCGGCGATGTCGATCGCGAAGGTGAGGTCGTTGATGAGGGTTTCGGCGGACGGCGGCTGCTTGGTTCCGAGGGCCAGCTGCGCGAGTTCGCGCCACTCGCCCTCGTATCCGTTGTGCTCGAACGGCCCGTAGGTGGTGCTCGTGGTGCCGTTGGTGATTGTTGCGGTTGCCGAGCCTGCCTGAACGTAGGAAGGGGTGAAGTCGACGCGGAGGGCGGCATCGTCCGAGATCGCTTCGAAGACCCATTCCGGCTTCCAGGTCTTGTTCATCGCTGCCCTGAGCTCGATGGTCCGATCGCCCGCACGGAGGGAGATTACGTAGCCGAAGGGGCGGACGTGGCGTGCCTGCAGCACCTCGATGTCTTCGAAATCCGGGGTGAAGCGCCTGACGAGCGGAAGGTCGTGGATGGCGAGTCCCATGATTCCGCCGCGGAGGGCGTTCTTGATCACCTCGATGTCGCTGTAGTCAGGGGTGCCGTCTGCAGGCCGGGTGATGATCTCGGTGGCGAAGTCTTCGAAGCGGGCATTGGGCGGGAGAACGATGGAAGAACGGATGGTGTGGACATTCTCAGGGAGATCGCCCCAGCTGGCTTCGGCTGCGAGCCAGCCGGGATCGAAGGTGTGCATGGCGCCCACAATGATCGGCACGCCGGTTTCGTCGCTGACGGCTGAAATCCGCGCCGCTTCGTCGCCGCTCATTGCGAACGGCTTTTCGCAGAGGACAGCCTTCTTGCCTGCGCGGCAGGCCGCGATGACTTGGTCTGCGTGGAACTGGTGGGGGCTGCAGATGGCCACAATGTCGACGTCGGGATCGCCTAGGAGCGCGTCCATGCTGGTGCTGTAGGTGGCGCCGACGCGGGCTGCGACCGATTCGGCCACTGCGGGGTCTACGTCCATGATGTGCCGGACTTCCAGAATGTCCCGAAGCCGGGCGAGTGAGGGCAAGTGGATTGCTTGGGTGACGGGACCGGCGCCAAGAATGCCGACGCCAAGGGGCTGCATTGAACCTGACGGTGTTGCCGGTGAATGGCTGGACAAGATCAGTTACCTCTTCGTAAACGGAGTCTCTTGGATTATCAACGTCGCTTCGTGGGCTGCGTGATCCTCCTCACAACTAACTAAGAACAACGTACGGCTACTTTTGTCGATGAGCAAGCAAAAGCTGATAATCTTTCGACAATCTTTTGATGCGTGACACCCATAAGCAATCGTGCTATCACTGGATGCATGACCACAGCACCCGAAAAGGCCCCCAGCAAGGACGGCTCCGCACAGGACGCCGGGAGCCTCTCGCGTGCAGGAGACTTGTTTCAGCTACTTCGCGACGGCCAGGCACGGACCCGGGCCGAGCTCGCCATCACCACCGGACTGGCCCGTTCCACTGTCGCCTCGCGCATCGACGCCCTCATGAGCTCCGGGCTCGTGGGACCGGCCGGCGAGGCGAGTTCCAGTGGCGGCAGGCCGCCGTCGCGCTTTGCCTTCAACCCCGCGGCCCGCGTTGTCCTGGCGGTCGACGTCGGAGCGACGCACGTGATCATCGCGGTCACCGATCTCGGCGGCGCCGTTCTCGCCGAACGCCGGCTGGCACAGGAAGTCGCCGACGGTCCGGAGGCGGTGCTTGGCCGCGTCGTGACGGCCGGGCGGGAGCTCCTCGCCCAAGTGGGCCGCAAGCTCGAGGACCTGGCCGGAATCGGCATAGGGCTGCCGGGACCGGTGGAGCACGATACCGGCAGGCCGGTCAAGCCGCCGATCATGCCCGGTTGGGACGGATTCGACGTCGTCCGTTACATGCAGCGTTCGCTGCGGGTTCCCGTCTTGGTGGACAACGACGTCAACATCATGGCCTTGGGCGAGCGCACGGCGTATTGGCCGGACCACGACAATTTGCTCTTCATCAAGATCGCCACGGGCATCGGCGCGGGCATCATCAGCAGCGGCCAGCTGCAACGCGGCGCCAACGGCACGGCCGGGGACCTCGGCCACGTCAGGGTTCCCCGCGGCGACGACGTGTTGTGCCGTTGCGGGAACTACGGTTGCCTCGAAGCCCTCGCTTCAGGTCCGGCAGTGGCCCGCCAGCTGCAAACCCTTGGTCTGGAGGCCGTCAACGGCGGCGACGTGCTGCGGCTCGTGGCTGAGGGCGACCTCCGGGCCATCCAGGCGCTCCGGCAGGCCGGACGCGACGTGGGCGACGTCCTCGCGACCGTGGTCAATTTGCTCAACCCTTCGATGATCGTGATTGGCGGGAGCATGGGGGAAGCGGGCGAACACCTCGTTGCCGGCATTCGCGAAGTGGTCTACCGGCGCTCGCTGCCTCTGGCGACCTCACACCTGCGCATCGGTATCTCGATGGCGGGGGATCAAGCCGCAATCCTTGGTGCAAGCCAGATGGTCACGCAGCACGTTTTGTCCCCGGCAGTGATTGAAGCCACGCTCCAAGCGACGGGATGAGCTTCCTTTCGCGCGAGCTGGCAGCAGATGCCCTCAAAACGCGCGGTAGGGGTCACCTGCTGCCAGCTCGCGCGTGATAGCAATGAAGGTGATGCCTACTTTCGCCGCCCTTCACTGCGCCCCATGACCGGCCAATTCCTCTCCAAGGTTCCGCGGGGCTGGCTCATCCTTGCCTGCATCGGCCTCATCGCCCTCAACATGCGCGGGCCCTTCGTCGCAGTGGCCCCGGTGGTGGATTCACTGAAACAGGACCTTGGATTCTCGCCAGTGCAACTTGGACTCCTGACAAGCATTCCCGTGCTCTGCTTCGCGCTCGCCGCACCGTTGGCTTCGATGGCCGGGCGAAGGCTCGGCGCTGAATTCGCGGTAATGCTCACCCTCCTGGGTGTCCTGGCCGGCGTCGTGATCCGCTCCACTGGCGGCGGACTTACGGTCATGGTGGGCACTGTCATCATCGGCGTGGCTATCACCATCGGCAACATCGCCGTGCCGCTCATCATTCGCCGCGACTTCGCCCCGCGACGCCAGGCAACCGCGATGGGCGTGTACACGGCGGCGCTGAACATCGGGTCCTTCCTGACTTCCGTTGCCACAGCCCCGCTTGCCGAACTTGTGGGCTGGCGGCTTGCCCTCGCCGCGAGCGCGGTTTTGGCGTTGGCTGCCATTCTGTTCTGGATACCGACGGTCGGCGCCCGCAGCGCGTTCATTCCGGCCGCAGTCCCGGCCAGCGACAGGTCGCGAGCCGGCAACGCCTCTGGCGTGGGCTGGCTGACCGTCGGCCTGACGCTCGGATTCGCCGGCCAGGCATTTTCGTACTACGGCGTAACCGCCTGGCTGCCGAGCTTCCTGTCCGATGAGCTGCACATGGGCACCGCACAAGCCGGGGCAGGGTCGTCGCTCTTCCAGATTTTCGCGATTGTGGGCGGCCTCGGCGTGCCGCTGCTCGCCCGTTTTGCCAGTACGACGGCGGTCGCGGCCACCCTGGGTGCACTGTGGCTCACCGTGCCCTTGGGCTTGTTGTTGGCCCCGGGCGAGTGGTGGCTGTGGTCGTCCCTGGGTGGCGTCGCGCAAGGCGGTGGCATCACGATCATTTTCATTGCCATCATCAAGTTCGCCCGCGACCAAGCTTCGGCAGGGAAGATGTCCGCGGTGGTGCAGGGGGTCGGCTACTGCTTTGCCGCACTCGCTCCCACGATCATCGGCTACGTGCACAGCCTCTCCAACGGCTGGACCGTCCCGCTCCTGGTGATCCTTGGCTCCGTAATCGCGTTCTGCGTCTGCACGACTCTCTCGGTGCGCTGGGTGGCCCGGCAGCGCTAGGCCGGTTTGAAACGCTAGGTGCGCGCCGCCGTCGTACTCCCCTTAACCACGCGCCTTAACCACGCGCGAACTGGCAGCTAATGACCTCAAAACGCTTATTTGGGGTCATCTGCTGCCAGCTCGCGCGGGTGGTGGTACTCCGTCGCTGGGCTGCCTCCCCGGCCATCGGGGTCACTTGTTGCGAAGAGTGTAGGCAGCCCAGCGGACGGGGGCTTTTATCTCCGGGCTTAGGCGGCGACGAGTTCTTCCTTGGTGGCTTCTTCGCGGGCTTCCGTGAGGTAGCGGGCGTAGGCCGGGATGGTGAGGAAGGTGGGGAATTCCTCGGCCAGGGTGACTTCCTCGAAGATGCTGCGGGCATCATTGAAGCGGTCGTCGTCGAAGCGTTCCAGGCGTGCGAACTCTTCGTCCAGGAGATCGGTGACCCATTCGCGGCTGATGAGCTCGCCGGTGTCCGTGATGGCGTGGGAGTAGATCCACTGCCACAGCTGCGAACGGGAGATCTCCGCCGTGGCCGCGTCTTCCATGAGGTTGTGGATAGCCACGGCTCCGTTGCCGCGCAGCCAGGACTCGATGTACCGGATGCCCACCTCGATGTTGTTCCGGATGCCGGTCTCGGTGATGGTGCCGGTGGTGGAGGCGATGTCGATCAGCGCGCGGTCGTCCGGGGTGACATCCTCGCGTGAGCGGTCCAGTTGGTTCGGACGATCGCCGAGTACGCCGTCGAACACTTCGCGGCACACCGGAACCAGGTCCGGGTGTGCGACCCAGGAACCGTCGAAACCGTCGCCGGCTTCGCGGGTCTTGTCCGCGCGGACCTTCTCGAACGCTGCCGTATTGGCGGCCTCGTCCTTGCGGTTGGGAACGGCTGCAGCCATGCCGCCGATGGCCATGGCGCCGCGGCGGTGGCAGGCCCGGACCAGTTGCTCGGTGTAGGAGCGCATGAACGGCTGGGTCATGGATACTTGGCCGCGGTCCGGGAGCACGAAGCGGGGGCCGCGGGTGCGGAAGTTCTTGATCACGGAGAAAATGTAGTCCCAGCGGCCGGCGTTCAGGCCCGAGGCGTGATCGCGCAGCTCGAAGAGGATCTCCTCCATCTCGAACGCCGCGGTGATCGTCTCAATCAGCACGGTGGCGCGAATGGTGCCCTGCGGAATGCCGAGCAGGTCCTGGGCCATGACGAAGATGTCGTTCCAGAGGCGGGCCTCGAGGTGGTTCTCGATCTTCGGCAGGTAGAAGTAGGGGCCTTTGCCCTGGGCCATGGAGGCGGCGGGCGTTGTGGAAGAAGAACAGGCCGAAGTCCACCACGCCACCGGCAACCGGCTTGCCATCGATGAGCATGTGCTTCTCCGGCAGGTGCCAGCCACGCGGCCGGACCACGATAGTGGGCAGATCCTCGGCCGCACGGAGCTTGTACTCCTTGCCTTCCGGGGAAGTGAAGTCGATACGGCGCTCGAGAGCGTCCGTGAGGTTCAACTGGCCCTGGATGACGTTGCGCCACGTCGGCGTGGAGGAGTCTTCCATGTCGGCCAGCCATACCTTGGCGCCGGAGTTGAGCGCGTTGATGGTCATCTTCCGGTCAACCGGTCCGGTGATTTCCACGCGGCGGTCTTCCAGGCCTGGGCCGGGGGAGCCACGCGCCAGTTCGGATCGTCGCGGATTTCGGCGGTTTCCGGGAGGAATCGGGGATCCTGGCCGCTGGCGATTTGGCCGCGGCGCCCATGCCGCGCCTGCATCAGCTCCTGGCGCCGCTCCGCCGTCGCACGGTGCAGTTTTGCAACGAACTCCAAGGCATCCGGGGTGAGCACCTCGTTCTGCCGGTGGATAGGCTGTGCGGTCAGCGTGATGCCGTTGAGCGTGTAATTGTCAGTGAAGCTGTTCATTTCAATACTCCTCAAAGCAAGAAGGAAAGTTCGACGGCGGTTGGCCGGTTTAGGTGCGGGTGTCGCCGCGCCGTCGGGAAAGGTGATCCGGAAGCGTGCGTAAAAGGGGCCCTGTCCCCGTCCTCGGCCGAGCTTTGCGAGGCCATAGGACGGGGATGGGGAATAGCACGCGGAGGATTGGCTTTTTCGGCACCCAACCGCCAGCAGGAACCGGGCCCAACCGCCGTCGGAGGTTTAGTGGAACTGGCCTTCTTCGGTGGATCCCACCAGGGCCAGGGTGGACGCGTTCGGGTTGAGCGCGGTAGCAATGTCGTCGAAGTAGCCGGTGCCGACTTCGCGCTGGTGCTTGGTTGCGGTGTAGCCGCGGGACTCGGAGGCGAATTCCTTCTCCTGGAGCTCGACGTAGGCGCTCATGCCTTCACGGGCGTAGCCGTGGGCAAGGTCGAACATCGAGTAGTTCAGGGCGTGGAACCCGGCCAAGGTGATGAACTGGAACGTGAAGCCCATGGCGCCGAGTTCGCGCTGGAACTTGGCGATGGTGGCGTCGTCCAGGTGCTTGCGCCAGTTGAACGACGGCGAGCAGTTGTAGGAGAGCATCTGGTCCGGGAACTCGGACTTGACGGCTTCGGCGAACTTGCGGGCCAGTTCCAGGGTCCGGGGTGCCCGTCTCCATCCAGATGAGGTCGGAATACGGTGCGTAGGCCTTGGCACGGGCGATGCAGGGTTCGATGCCGTTGCGGACCTTGTAGAAGCCTTCCGCGGTGCGAACCGGCTGTCCCTCTTCGCGGAGGATGAATTCCTGGTCGCGCTCGTCGACGTCGGAGGTGATCAGCGTGGCTGCCTCGGCGTCGGTGCGGGCGATGACCACGGACGGGGTGCCCGCGACGTCGGCTGCCAGCCGGGCCGCGTTCAGGGTCCGGACGTGCTGCTGGGTGGGGATGAGTACCTTGCCGCCGAGGTGTCCGCACTTCTTCTCGGAGGCGAGCTGGTCCTCCCAGTGCACACCCGAAGCGCCGGCCTGGATCATGGATTTCATGAGTTCGTAGGCGTTCAGCGGGCCGCCAAAACCGGCCTCGGCGTCGGCCACGATCGGAACCAACCAGTCCTCAACAGTCTGGACGCCTTCGGAGTACTCGATCTGGTCAGCACGGAGAAGGGCGTTATTGATTCGGCGGACAACGGTGGGTACCGAGTTGGCCGGGTAGAGCGACTGGTCTGGGTAGGTGTGGCCCGAATTGTTGGCATCAGCGGCAACCTGCCAGCCGGAGAGGTAGATGGCCCGCAGCCCGGCCTTGACCTGCTGCACCGCCTGGTTGCCGGTCAACGCACCAAGCGCGTTGGTGTAACCGCCGGTCGCGGCCTCCTCGGTGAGCTGCTTCCACAGCTTCTCGGAACCGCGCTTGGCCAGGGTGTGTTCTTCGGAGACCCGGCCACGGAGGCGAACGACGTCGGTGGCTGAGTAATCGCGAGTGACGCCTTCCCAACGCGGGTTGGCAGCCCATTCGAGCTCCAGTGCGGCGGCCTGCTCGGTTGCTGTCTGCTCTGGTTCAAATGCTGCGGTCATTGTTCTGTCTCCTTAGACGCTACTCTGCGTGTTTCCTTGTATGTCGCCCCGGCCGATCTTCGCTGCGCCTTTGCAGTTTCCGTCCAGCCGGGGCTTCCGTAGTTCTTACTTTTCAGCACTTCCAAGAAGCTTTCTAGATGAAAACCATGGAAAGAAATGCACTTCTTCGCGTATTCTCAAGAAATGTCACCCGTGAGCTGGAACCGCGAAGTACCGCCGCCGTCGTCGTCCGCTGCTAACGCCGAACTGGACGTCATCAGCCTCGGCCGCCGCGTGCGGCACCTGCGCAAGCAGGCCGGGCTGACGCTTGACGGCCTGAGCGCCGCCGTCGGGACCGCACCGAGCCAATTGAGCCTCATCGAGAACGGCAAGCGGGAGCCTAAACTTGGCCTGCTGCAGCAGCTCGCGGCGGCCCTGAATGTGAGCATCGACCAGTTGCTGGGAGCGGAACCGCCCAGCCGGCGCGCGGGCCTGGAAATCGAGCTGGAGAGATACCAGCGCGGGCCGCTGTACGAGTCCCTGAATCTGCCGAAAATCCGCATCAGTTCGCGGCTTCCGCTCGATGTTTTGGAGTCTCAAGTGGGGCTGCTGCAGGAGCTTGAACGCAAGCTCAACGAGCAGGTCGCGACGCCGGAAGAGGCCCGCCGCGCGAACGGCGAGCTGCGTGCCATGATGCGCGAGCGGGGCAATTATTTTCCGGAGTACGAGGCCGAGGCGCAGAAGGTGCTTGGCCTGGTGGGGTACAGCGCCGGTCCGCTGAGCCAGCACGTGATCGCGGACATCGCCGAGAAGCTCGGATTCACGCTGCACCACGTGGGCGACCTGCCGCATTCCACCCGTTCAGTGACCGATCTAAAGAATCACCGAATTTATCTCACGCAGAGCCAACGGCAGGACCACGATCCCCGCTCGGTCCTTCTGCAGGCCTTGGGCCACTACGTCCTGGGCCACTCGACTCCGCGGAACTACGGCGATTTTCTGGCGCAGCGCGTGGCCACGAACTACTTTGCGGCGGCGCTGCTCCTGCCCGAGCAAGCCACGGTTGAGTTTCTCCAGCGGGCGAAGGCCGCCAAAGAGATCGCTGTGGAGGACATCCGCGATGCCTTTGCCGTCTCCTACGAAACCGCTGCGCACCGCTTCACCAACCTGGCCACGAAACACCTGGGCATCACCACGCATTTCCAGAAGACCCATCAGAGCGGCATCATCTACAAGGCCTACGAGAACGACGGCGTCGCCTTCCCCCAGGACCATACCGGCGCCATCGAGGGACAACCGGCGTGCAAGGCCTGGACTTCGCGGGCCGTGTTCGACGTTCCGGACAAGTTCAGCGCCTACAGCCAATACACCGACACACCCTCCGGTACCTACTGGTGCACGGCCCGCACTGAGCGCTCCGCTGCCGGGGAGTTTTCGCTCAGCATCGGGGTGCCGTACCAGCATGTGAAGTGGTTCCGTGGGAGGGAGACGACGGCGCGGGCTACTTCGACGTGTCCGGACCCGAACTGCTGCAAGCGCCCGCCGGCATCGTTGGCTTCATCCTGGGCCGGCAACGCCTGGCCGTCCGCCCGTGCCCATTCGCACCTGTTGGCCGCGATGCCTCCAGGGGCCTTCCCTGGCGTGGACGAGACCGAGGTGTACGCGTTCTTGGAAGCGCACTCGGGGTAGGTGGAACTTCCCCTGGAATACCGGGACCGTTGATCAGTCCAGGTACCAGCGCTGCTCCCGTTCAGCGAGCAGCGAAGCTACCTTTTCGATGAGTTCATACGGAATCGGTTTCCCGAGGGGAAACTTCAGAGTCCCCTTCGATGCCCGGTACGGGGCGATTCCCCGCTCGAATTCTTCGTCCCCGCCCGGCGCGGGGTAGACCGAAATATGGTGTTTCCAAGCCGCAAAGTACACAACGGAGTGGCCGTCGAAGGTGATGGTCGGTATGCCGTAGCTGATGGTTTGCCCTGCTCCGGGCACGGCTGCGTATGCACGCCGACGAATCTCCCGAAGGATCGTTTGCACCTCGTCGGGTTGCGCCGCGATGTAGTCGTCCACCGTCTCAAAGTGCTCCGCCATGCGCCTGCCCTCGATTCGTCCAGTACCCACCGCCCGGCTCCGCCGAGAACCGCAGCCGACTGCCGCCGTCGTGCTCCTAGCTTGCCTTAGCTCCCGCCGTCCTGCCAGAGGGCGACGATCCCTCCGGGAAACTTGACGACCGCGGATTGGAGGGTGATGTGTGAGGGAGCGTTGGGGCCCACGGTGGCAGAATAGGGGAGGCCCTGCGGTTTTCAGGCGGGTCCACCAGTGCTAATACAGCGGGGCTCAGTGCTCAACCCGGCCGCCCGCGAACCACTACGAACGGACACCCGATGACCTCGCCTTCCGACCCGCAGACGCTGGCCAAGCCCGCAGTTAGATTCGCCTCGATCGGCTCCCAGTACTTCGGCATCATGCTGGCATGCATGGCCGTAGTGCTGATTCTGTCCAACATCGGTGCGGCGAAGGGCGTGGTCTTCGGCCCCATCATCACTGATGGCGGGTTCTTCCTCTTCCCGCTTGCCTACATTCTTGGCGACGTCATGAGCGAGATCTACGGCTTCAAGGTGGCCCGTAAGGCGATCATCACCTCGTTCGCGCTGTCAGCATTCGCATCACTTTGCTACTGGATCATCATTGTGCTGCCCGGTTTTGGCGACGATTACGGCAACGCCAAGCAGGCTGCCATCGAAGGTGCGCTGGGGCCGGTCCCGTTGATCGTCCTTGCATCGCTGCTCGCGTTCTTCGCAGGCCAGACCATCAATTCCTGGATTCTGGTCAAATTGAAAGCCCGCACAGGTGAGCGGACTCTCTGGGCGCGGCTCATGGGTTCATCCGGCGTGGGCGAGTTTGTGGACACGCTCATCTTCTGCAGCATCGCGGCCTCGATCATCGGCATCACGGACTTCGGAAGCTTCCTCAACTACTTCCTGACCGGCTTTCTCTACAAGACCGGCGTCCAGTACATCTTGGTGCCCGTGACCTCGTTGGTCATTGGGTGGATCAAAAAGCGCGAGCCAAGCTACTGGGCGTGAGCACGCCGTAACTCACCGCAGGGAAGTCGGGTAGTTTCGAAGCATGAAGTCGAAGACTGCCGTGCTGACGGCCGAGAAACTTGTTGCAGGCTACGGTGAGCATGCAGTCTGCGGGCCGCTCGACGTCGAGGTGCTGCCAGGTCAAGTGCTGGGGATGGTCGGCGAAAATGGTGCAGGCAAGTCCACTCTGCTCCGCACGATGATCGGCGCCCAAGCTGCCATCGAAGGCGAAGCCCACGTGCTCGGCTTGATGCCAGATGACCGTTCGGCCTTGTTCCGCAGCAAGGTTTCGGTGCTCCTGGACGAGGACGCCTACTTCGACTCGCTGACTGTCCGCGAACACCTTTCGCTGGTGGCCCGCGGTCATGGTGTCGCCAACCCCGACTCGGCTGTGGAGGGGGAGATTGACTTCTTCGAACTCCAAACCGTGGCGGAGGCTTTCCCCGATCAGCTTTCTTCGGGACAGCGCCGCAAGCTCCTTCTGGCCTCGGCGTTCATTCGGCCTTTCGACCTTCTCATCCTGGACGAACCGGAGCAACGGCTCGATACCCGCATGCGCGGCTTGCTGGCGCAACGGATCGCCCGGACCGCCAAGCAGAATGCCGCCGTCGTCATGGTCACGCATGATGCCGACGTCGCCCAGGCGGCCTGTACGCGCGCGGTGATTGTCGACGACGGCGGTGCGCGCGTCGTTGGTACGGACGAGGCCGTGGCGAGGATCCGCAGGTGAGCATGTCCACTGTTGCCGTGCCGGAACCGGAGTTCGTGGACTTCGATCCCGAGCGTGCAACACGGAGTGTCATTCGCCCGCGTGGCCAGTCGCTGCTTTCCAGGCTCGGAGAGCTCTACATTCAGTTCCTGACTTTCGGGGTCTCCCTGATCTACGCGACAGGCCTGCTCAACGGACTCACCTCTGCGGCGCAGCACGGCTTCGGCGGTCATCTGCTGTCGGATAGCTACGGTGTGGTCCCGGTTGAGTACGGGCTGATTGCCGCGTTCGGCCTCTTGGGCTTCGCGGCCTATTGGGTGGCCGGCAGGCTTGGGCCGCTCGCGATCACGGCGAATCAGCGGCACTGGTGGTACTCCCTTGCCATCAACCGCGAGCCGCTTTTGGCCCGGGGCTTGCGCCGCTCAGTCGGGGCTGGCGTCGCGGTGGGCGCCCTCGCCACGATTCCTGTCGCAACCCTCAGCGGCTCGAACGCTGTGGTGCTTGCTGGGCAGGTTCTGGCGGCAGGACTAACCGGGGCTGCGATGCTGGCTCTGGCCGCCTTCGCCCAGACCCGCTTGGCGGCGTCGGGAGTCCAGAAGCCAGCCCGGAAGGAGCGTCCGGGCCGCCAGCAAGGCCGGGCGATCAGATGGATATTGGCGGTGCCCTCGGCGGCACTCGGAGCAATGCTTTTCGGGACGCTGCAGGGCAACTGGATCTTCGCCGTCGCTCCTGCCGCCGTCCTCATTGCGGCGGCTCTCGGAATGCGAAACAAGCTATCCAGCATCCGGACGGTCTCGCTGCTCAAGGCAGGGTCGGCGAGGGGACATGTCCAGGCTGCGCTGACGCTGATGGACACAGGGGAACTGAGCGCCTCACTCTCCAGCGGTGGAAAACGCAGTAGGGTCAGGCTCCCCGGCACACCTCGCACCGCAGCGGGCGCGTTGTTTCACGCCGAGGCAACGGTACTCGCGCGGCAACCCGGCCGGTTGTGGCGCTGGGGCTTGGGTCTCGCCGTCGTGCCCCTGACAGGCCTCATTCGGACGTTCGATTCGCCCATCATCCTGCTCCCGGTGCTGCTCGTCGCGGCGATTTTCTCGTCCACAGCAGCGGCCGGACCACTCTGGCAACTACGCATGGCCCCGAGCCTCGACGCGCTCCTGCCGATTTCCCGGACGGCCTCGCGCTGGGTTCACGTCGCGCTACCGGTACTGCTCATGGCGTTGTGGACGACGGCGGCTGCCGGATTTTTCGTGCTGGCCGGCGGCTTCCGGGTTGAACTGCTAGCCCTGGGTGCGGTCGCGGGAGGCGGACTGGGGGCGGGGATGTTGCGACGCGCCTTCCGCCAGCAGGAAGACCTGACCAAGCTGGTGTACCTCATGCAGCTCGGACGGAGCGGACCGGCCATGCTGGGAACGAGGATCAGAGGCTACGTTCTGAGCCTCTTCGCGCTGGTGCCCTTGGCCTTGGGCATGCTGTTCAACGCGCCGGAGCTCCTGTGACCCCCGCCGTCGTGCTCAACGTTGTGCTCCTGGTGATCGGCGTGACGACGGCGGACCGCCCCTGAAGTCTCCCGGGCGCGAGCTCGCCGGAACGGTGCCAGCTCGCCCAAGCCTTTCGGCGACCGTGGCGCGTTCCGGCGATCTCGACGACGGCGGCCGGCTAACGACGGAGGGCGGCTAACGACGGAGGGCGTTCAGTATCCGGGTCTTGAACTCCTGCTCACGAAAGAGATGCTTCCATTCCACGCGGACGAAGCGCCAGCCGTCCTCGCTGAGAGCCTTCTCCCGCCGGCGCTCCTGGAAAATCACCTCGGCCGTTGGCTTGAAATCGAAATACTTGACCTCGCCGTCGAATTCCAGGGCGACCTTTTCCTCCCGCCAGGCAAAGTCGAGCCGATGCCGACCCGCCCGGCTCCGCACTTTAACCTGCGGTTCCGGCATCGGTAACTTCAGCCGCGAGATGAATTCGCGGCACAAGGTTTCGCCGGCCGACTCGGATCGTGGATCAGCGTTGACCAGGGCTTTTCGAAGGTTCCTGATGCCGTGCCGGCCATCCAGTGCATCGGCCATGGCCTGCAAGAGCGCTCGATCAGCGCCAAGCCTGAGTGCATGGTCCATGATCACCAGTGCCTGCTCGTAGCTGAGCAGCATGGCGCAATCCACCACTGTCCGCTCCAAGGACGTGACCCTCAAGTTCCCGATTGCCACAACGTCTGTCTCGTCGAAAGGCCTTGTGTGTCCGCGGACGTCCTTGCCGAGGCGCTCGTTGGACGGCCTGACCCGCAGCAGGATATGGATCAGGTCGTCGACATTCCAGAGGAAGAGGCGGTGCAGCCGCGCCGCCGAGGTATGGCTATATACGAAGTCTCCGGCCGACGTCGTAAGTGTTCCATGCGCATGTGCGTAGATCAGTTGCGTACTTCGGAGCCAAGGGGATTGCTTCTCCCAGAGCGCGGCCCGGATGTAGCAGCCGTACCGTAGCCGGACAAGCTTGCCCTGACGCACCAAGAGCTGGATTGCACGGGAATTTAGTCCCTGTGAGTGGAGTTGGTCGGTACGCCAAACGTTTCCCTTTTCCGGGAGCGAAGGTGGTTGGGAAGGCCTCATTGCTCCAGCCTCGCCAGCCGCCGGGGACCGCGGAAGCCATCTACTCGTCTATGTGGAAAACGTGGGCTCGCCGGAACTGTGCCGGGTCGCCCGGACGCTCCGGCGAAGCGGCACCGTTCCGGCGACCTCGACGGGACGGGACGGGCGGCTAGGCGTAGTACCGCCCAGGGTCTCGGCCTTGAACTCGAGGAAGTCGCCGGATTCGATGGCCAAGCGGGCATCGTCCACCATCTTCACCACGAAGCGCTCGTTGTGGATGGATATGAGCGTGGCCGAGACCATTTCCTTGGCCTTGTACAAGTGGTGGATGTACGCCCGGGTGTAGTTGGTGCAGGTGTAGCAATCGCAGCCGTCCTGCAGGGGCCCGAAGTCCGACTTGTACCGTGCCCCAGACAGGTTGAAGCGGCCGGCCGGGGTGTAGAACGCCGAGTTGCGGGCAACCCGCGTCGGTGAGACGCAATCGAAGGTGTCTGCCCCGTTTTCGATGGCCGTGAAGATATCGTCCGGCTCGGAGATGCCCAGGAGATGCCGGGGCTTGTTCTCGGGAAGCTCTTCGTTGCACCAGCGCACAATGGTGCCGAGGTTCTCTTTCTCCAACGCGCCGCCTATCCCGAAACCGTCAAACGGCATTCCGCCAAGGTCCCGGCAGGCCTTTCGGCGAAGGTCTTCGTATTGCGCTCCCTGAATCACGCCGAACAGCGCCTGGTACGGCTTCCCCACGCGCTCCAAAGTCAGGCGCTCATGCTCGACGACGCAGCGCTCGGCCCAGCGACGCGTCCGTTCCAGGGATTCCTCCTGGTAGCCGCGGGAGTTCTGCAGGGTGGTCAGCTCGTCGAAGGCAAACATGATGTCGGCGCCGATCTTGTGCTGCACCTGCATGGATATTTCCGGCGAAAACCTGTGCCGGTCCCCGTTCAAATGGGACTTGAACCAGACGCCGTCCTCGTCTACGTGCGCCAGCCGCTCCTTGCCCGGGGCCACAGCATCGTCCGGGCCTGATGCGTCCACCGAGGTCATGTCGATGACCTTTTTGAACCCGGAACCGAGGCTCATCACTTGGAAACCACCCGAGTCCGTGAAAGTGGGCCCGTCCCAGTTCATGAACGCCCCGAGGCCACCCGCGGCGTCCAGGATGTCCGGACCCGGCTGCAGATACAGGTGGTATGCATTGGCCAGCAGCGCCTGCGCGCCGAGCTCCTTCATGGATTCCGGCAGCACGGCTTTCACTGTGGCTTTGGTCCCGACGGCGATGAACGCCGGCGTCTGGATCTGGCCGTGCGGCGTGGTGATGGTGCCGGTGCGGCCCAGGAAGTCTCCGCCGCTCGCGTCCCCGCGGTTGGGGTTCAAACGGGCCGACGACGGCTGGCACGTTTCACTGAGCCGCGCGCCCACCTCGAAGGAGAACGCCGACTGCTGGGCAGCTACAAGCGAGGAAGGACGGGACGCAGGACTGGACGCAGGACTGGACAAAGAATGAGGCAAGGAAGAATCGGCTGGCACCGTTACAGTCTGCCAGCCGCCAGGCCTGAATCGTCAGTGCGAATGCACCTCTGTGGGATAGTTCTCAGCCTTCCAGCCGTCCCAGCGGGAGCGGATCGAGTCTAGGCTGGCCGCACCCAAGCCGTAGGTCGAAGCGATGACGATAGTGCCGCCGTCGGGCCTCTTCTCCGGAATCACCGGCTGGTCAGCCACGATCAGCAGCCCGTCCCCGTGCTCTGCATAGCTGTGCACGGTGAGTCCCACTTGGTGGTTGCTCCGGAACCAGACCTTGCCGGAAACAGCCTCGCCTGTAGACAGCGTCAGGGAGTATTCCTCCCCAGGTGCCGGGACCTCTCCGAGACCCAGCTTCTGGATGCCTGAGCCACCGCCGCCGGGCAAGGAAACAAAATGCGTGCGTCGGTGGCCATGCGGATGGCGTTCCAGCGCGAACCGGAGCTGATGCAGGAACGTCAGCCAACCCTGGGTGATGTCCTCGTCCCATGCGGCCCACTCGGAATCGTGGTCCAGGGCGGCCCGCGTCACCCTGACCTGGGTGCCTCCGCTGACAGGGGTGAGCTCGAAAACGTCCCCGGCGTTCACTGTGAGGCTGGTATGTTCGGGACCCTCAACCACCGCGGTGCTGAAGTAGATTTCGTTGATTTCGTCGCCAAGCTCATCGGCCTCCCAGCCGTGCCATTGAGCCACGAGCGACGGTTCGCGCAGCATCGTCCAAACCTGCTGCGCGTCGGCATTAACAACAACGCTCAGATTGTTCGTCATGGCAGGAATCTACCGCCGTTGACGCCGGTGCGACAGGCCTTGCGGATTCCTCGGAGAACGCTAAGCCCGGACAGCCTCGAGTTCGTTGACGATCCGGTGATCGAGCTCGCCAATGCCAATGGTGTCCGAGCCGCCGTGGGAGCGAAGGAACAGCAGGGTTTCGAGCCGGAGCAGGCGCCATTCGCGCTCGGCATCGCGGTTGCCGTTGTCGATGGAGCGGAAGATTTCCTTGTCGTACAGATTGGGTTCGTTGAGCTCGCGCTGACGGACTTTGGCGTTGATCCGGGCCTTGAACGGGTCTGTCTCCAGCGTGTCCGGCGCCTGCAGGAGTTGATCGTAGACGCCCGCGCGTTCCGTCTTGCCGAGCTCGCGGCAGATGAAGCTCGAAAGGGCGAGGGAGCGTTCCACGGACATCCAGCGGTCCCGGTTTCCGTCGTAGGGGAGCACGTTGAGGATGTCCGCCACGGCCAGGGCGTGGTCCGGATCCCGAAGCTCGATGAACAGATCGTGCGCTAAATCGCTCACGTCCCGGAGGCAGCTTCCGGATTTCGTGTTGATGCCCTTCACGAGCCGCTCGCTCAGCACCGTGATGCCGTTTCTGCCGGGGTGGGCTTCGGCAGCCGCGGCCACCACGTTCTCGGGCGAATCTGTTGGTTCCGGGATCAGCGCGAATTCGGCGGCACTCGGCCCGCTGACGGTCGGTGCCGTCTCCGGCAGAGGGGGTACGACGACGGCGGGAACCGCCTCCGCGGGCGCGTCGCCGCCGTCGGGAGTGCCGCCGTCGGGCGCTTCACTTGCGGTGACTGCAGCTTCACCGACCGGAACATTGGAACCGATGGCGATCCGCACGATTCCGTGGTTGAGAGTGGTCACTAAGACGAGGGCTGGGGCACCAAAGTCGTCGTGTTCGAGCTCGATATGGGTGATTTCCTCCGCGGGTCCATCCCCGGGAAGGAACAGGTAGTCGCCGATTTGCAGGGCCCCAGCCTGCTTTTCACGGTACTGCTGGTCGGCTGGGCTGTGAGTCATCACCAAATCCTTTGGTTCTCTTGGGGTCCGCCCAACAGTCTATAAAACCCCGCCGGACAAATGGGGAGGCCGCGACGCGCGCTGCCTACTGACCGACTCCCGCGAAGGCCAAGGCCTGGCGCACGAGGTTGCCGCGACCGCCGCTGAATTCCTGCTGGACATCGTCGCTGAGGATCTCCTGCGGTGTCATCCACGTCAACTCGAGTGCGTCCTGGCGCGGCTCGCATTCGCCCGTCACGGGAATGACATAGACGAGGGACACGGCGTGTTGGCGATCGTCCGTGAAACCGGTCTGCGACGGGGCCGGGAAGTATTCGGCCACTGTGAACGGCACGGGGCTGACTGGCAGTTGCGGGAAGGCCAGCGGGCCGAGGTCCTTTTCCATGTGCCGCAGCAGCGCGGCCCGGATGGTTTCGCGGTACAGCACACGGCCGGAAACGAAGGAACGGACCATGGCGCCATCGGCATCGCCCTGCAGGAGGGTGCCTACCTCGTTGACGAAGCCGAGGGGGTCCAAGCGCACGGGAACCGCCTCCACGTAAACCATCGGGAGGCGGCCGCGGGCTTCGAAGAGGTCTTCATCGGAAAGCCAGCCGGAGTACGGGTCAGGGGTACGAACACTCATGGTTAAGTTCTACCCCATCCCATGCCATTCCATGCCGGACGCGTCAGACCGTCAGGATTTCGTCGAGCCCGAACCTGGAACGCTTGCTCTCTTCTTATGCAACGCGGGGTCACTTAGCGCCCATCCTGGGCCCGAATATGGGCCGTAAGTGACCCCGCGTTGCAGAATGGGGCCATGGCTGTTGAACTCGAGGAACTGATCGTCAAAAATGCTGCCGAATGGCGGTCCTGGCTCGAAACGAATGGTGCCGATAGCCCCGGCGTCTGGCTCGTGCTGCACAAAAAGGGCGGCAACGTGACGGAACTCGATTATGCTGCCGCGTTGGACGAAGCACTTTGTTTCGGCTGGATCGACGGCCAAGGCAGACGGCGCGACGACGAAAGTGTCTTCCAGAGAATGACCCGCCGCAGCCCCAAGAGCCCATGGTCCAAACGAAACGTGGGGCATATTGCCCGTCTGGACGCTGAAGGAAAGATGACTGCCCGGGGATGGGCCGCGGTGGACAGCGCCAAGGCGGACGGGCGCTGGGAGGCAGCCTATGTGGGCCAGGCGGACGCAGAAGTCCCGGAAGACCTCGCGCTCGCTATAGCTGCTAGTCCCGAAGCCCAGGCGATGTTCGAGGTCCTGACATCAGTGAACCGATACGCCTTGATCTACCGCACTAATTCGGTGAAGACGGCGGAGACCCGCGCCAGGAAAATCGCTGGTTTCGTCGAGATGTTGGCCCGGCACGAGACCCCGCATCCGCAGAAGAAGAAGCCCGCCCCCGCTGTGGAGGAGTAGTCGCCACGCGGCGGGCAGAGCCCCTACTCGGGCTTCTCCTGGGACAGCGCGACGATCCAGCCGGGGGTGGTTTCGGCGAGCCGTTGGTCGAGGGTGACCCGTGCTTTGGCGGCGGCGATCTGGACCTTTCGGTCCTCCGGACTGACCGAGGCTGGGCGTGGCAACGGTGCAACGACGTGGCTTTGAATTGCTTTGCCGGCCGCCTCCAGCGCGTCCTCGGTGCCGACCTTCAGAAGTGCGAGTTCCTCCGGCGACGCGAGCTCGCTACGGCCGAGAAGGCCGATGGCTCTCTGGCCCATTTCAGCCTCCGAGCGGCTGCGGGACAGGGATGCGTCCAGCGCCCATTGCGCGCGACGCCACCACTCGGACCTGTCGTCCGCCCGCGCCTTCTGCCGCAGGGACAAGAGACCGACAACCGCAGCGACGATCGCGGCCACAAGGACCGCCAACGGGCTGAGCGCGCCGAGGATCTGCCACCACTCCGCCGGCGGGGTGACCAGCGTGACAGGAATCGGACTCGGTACAGGATTCACGGCTCCAGCCTAAGCCGGGGTGCTGACAAAGTGAGCCGCGCCGCCGCCTCCAGTGTCATCCAGGCCTGAAGCTGCGTGGAGAGTTCGACGCCGGTGCCCGCCGGATACGTTTCGGCCGCCGGGCGCTGCGGTTCGAGCGAGAAGACGAGCCAACCGCCGTCGTCGTACTTTCCGGAAGTCTTGTTGGCAGCGTTGGTGCGCACGCTGCGCCCCTCCCACAAGGCCGCCGCAGTATCAATCACCAGTCGCTGGGCTGTAGCGCGGACGACGGCGGACAACCGCGGGTCCGCGGCGGCGGGCGCAATGTAGCGGACAAGTATCCCCGTGAAGAGTCCGCCGTCGCCGGGCCCCTCACCGCGGAGAACCAGTTTCCCCTGCGAGCCGTAAAGCTGGTGGACAGTCAGATGTTCCGCCACCGAGCCCACCAAGGTAGCCGCCCGCGCCAAGTTCGCGTCTCCACCCAGCTCGAGCAAGGCGCCGAGCACCGGACCTTGGTTGTAGGTGTAGATCTCCTCCGCCAGGACGATCTTGCCATCGCTGGATCCGGGCGCCGTCCAGGTAGAGGCCGCGGGCGGGGTCGAAGAGTTTCGCGTCGAGCCAGTCGAGCAGCCCCTGGCCCCGCTGCGGCTTGCCGGTCCGGGCGAAATGAAGGGCTACAGGGGCTGTGGCCGGGGTGTTCTTGTAGTCGCGCTTGGTGCTCCAGAAAGTGCCGCCGCCAAGATGGTCCGTTGAAGCCGACTCGAATTGCGGAGACAGCGTCTCCTGCAGCCGGGCGTTGCGTCGGCGGCCCGGCTTGTGCGCCCGCCCGGCCAAGGCATCCAGGCGCAGGGCGGCGAGGGCCAGCCAGGCCATGTCGTCGTAATAGCTGTTCACGTAGCGCAGGCCATTGCGCAGCCGGATGGTGGTGACAAGACGTGAAGCCAGGCGGCCGGCGCTCGGACGATCACCGCCGTCGAACCTTGATCCCGAGGCCAGTTCGCGGAGGCCGGCGTCCACGAGGCAATCGACGTAGTGTGCCTGCCACCAGTAGTTCCAGGGCTGAAACGGAGAACGGCTGGACGGCCGGATCGACGCGGCGAGGTGCGTTCCGGGAAGGCCGAGAAGCCGCCGCCCGAAATGCCGCGTCACCGAACGCGCGGCCTGATCAGCCCGCGCGGCCCAATCCGGAGTCCCGGACGCCGAATCCGGCGTTCCGGAAGTGCCTGGCGGGGCATCGGGGGCAACCATGGGGAGAGCTTAGCGCGGGCAGGCGTGGTCCCGGACTCCTCCGCAGTGCACAATCAGCGTGATTCAGTTAACATTCCGTTAACGGATTTGGTTCTGCATCGAGGAGGATGAATGGACATCAAGGGCGCAGTGGCGTTGATTACCGGCGGGGCTTCAGGACTGGGGGCCGCAACGGCCAGGCGAATGCTCGACACCGGAGCATCGGTGGTGCTGCTTGACCTCCACTCTTCTCCCGGTGAGGCTTTCGCTGCCGAACTGAATGCTTCGGGGGCCGCTGGCACAGCCGTTTTTGTCCCGGCCGACGTCACCAACGAAGAGCAAGTGCAGGCCGCCGTGGATGCCGCCGTCGCGCTGGGCCCGCTCCGGATTGTGGTCAATTGCGCCGGTATCGCAACGCCAGGCAAGGTGCTCGGCAAAGACGGAGTGCTGCCGCTGGAGAAGTTCAACAGGGTCATCCAGATCAACCTCGTGGGCACATTCAACGTCATCCGGCTCGCTGCTGCGGCGATGGCCCAGAACAAGCCTGTGGCAACCGAACTGGGCGGCGAGGAACGCGGCGTCATCGTCAACACGGCCTCCGTGGCGGCCTTCGACGGCCAGATCGGGCAGCCTGCGTACGCCGCGTCCAAGGGGGCCGTTGCTGCGATGACGCTGCCCCTGGCGCGTGAATTTGCGCGCTCGCTGGTGCGCGTGATGGCCATTGCGCCGGGCATTTTCGAGACCCCCATGCTGGCCGGACTGCCCCAGGACGCGCAGGACTCCTTGGGCCAACAGGTACCGCACCCCGCCCGTCTTGGCCGCCCCGCCGAGTACGCCAACCTCGTGGCACACATTGTGGAAAATGCCATGCTCAACGGCGAAACCATCCGCCTCGACGGCGCAATCCGGATGGCACCGAAGTGAGCCAACGCAGCGATGGCGCGGCCGCCGTCGAAGGTTTGAATGATTCCTTGCCTGGTTCTTTGCCTGTTTCCTTGCCTGGTTCCCTGCCTGCGGCGGATTTTTTCGATTTCGAGTCGCTCCTCAGCGTCCAGGAACAGCGCAAGCTCAATGAGCTCCGGGAGTTTCTTGCCGCGGAAATCGCGCCCTATGCCAAGGATTGGTGGGACAAGGCCGAGTTCCCGGCGCACATCCTGCCCAAACTAGCCGCGCTTCGCTTGAGCACTCCGACACACCGCGGCTACAGCAACCTGTTCGCAGGGTTGGTGATCGCCGAAATGACCCGCGTGGACACCTCCATTGCCACTTTCTTCATGGTCCACCACGACCTTTTCATCGAGGCTCTCTACGAGTTCGGTTCCAAGGACCAACAGGACCGCTACCTCGACGACGCCTCCAACCTCCGGACCACCGGAGCCTTCGCGCTCACTGAACCGGACCACGGTTCCGACGTGGCCGGCGGCCTGCAGACCGTGGCCCGCCGGGTCACCGGGGGAGCCGACGACGGCGGCGACTACTGGGTGCTGAACGGCGCCAAACGCTGGATCGGCAACGGGACGTTCTGCGACCACATGCTGGTCTGGGCCCGGGACGAGGCCGACGGCGCCATTCGCGGCTTCATCGTGGACGGCACCCTGCCTGGCGTGACTCGCACCAAGATCGAGAACAAGATCGCCCTGCGCACAGTGCAAAACGCAGACATCGTCCTGAAGGACGTCCAGGTTGCCGAGGCGGACCGTTTCTCAGGCATCAACAGCTTCGCCGACACCAACCACCTGTTGCGCGGATCCAGGCTCATGGTGGCCTGGCAGGCCGTTGGGCAGCAGTTGGCGGCGTTCGACGTCGCGCGGCAGTATTCGCTGGAACGCGTGCAGTTCGGACGACCGTTGGCGAAATTCCAGCTCATCCAGCAGCAACTGGTGGACATGCTCGGTAACGCCGTGGCAAGCATGGGCATGATGGTGCGGATCGCCCAGCTGCAGGAGGACATGTACACGGACAGTAAGGGAATCCGGCACGGAGGCGCGCAGATGGCCCAAGTGGCCCTGGCTAAGTCGTACTGCAGCGCCAGGATGCGGGAAACCGTAGCGATGGGAAGGTCCATCCTGGGCGGCAACGGCATCGTGACGGATTACCGGATGGCCAAGATCTTCGCCGACGCTGAAGCGATCTACACCTACGAGGGCTCGTACGAGATCAACTCGCTCATCGTAGGCCGCGCCGTGACCGGGGTTTCCGCGATCGTTTGAGGGCACAGCCGGCGCTCGCTCACTTTCGCGGGGGTTCCCCCTTAGACGATCCGGCCCGCCCTTAGACGATCCGGTCCGCCGGCAGTTTCTCCCCCGCCTCGACCGCCACGTCGATCGAGTTCCCGGCCACCGGCATGGGGCACGTGCCATAAGGGGTGAAGGCGCTGGGGTAGTTGATGGAACGGTTGAAGTCCAGGACCACCGAACCATCGGGCCGCGGGCGGGCGACCGCCAGCTTGCGCCATTCGTCGGTGGTGTTGCCGTTGGTTTCGTCGTGAAAGGTGACGTTGAGGGCCCCGAGCTTCTCGGCCTCGGCATGCAGACGGATCTCGTGGGGAAGGCCCGGCACTCGGAAAACGATCTCGCCTACGGAACGGTGCACCCCGTCCACCAAGGGATTGGCTGTCCCAATGGGTACGTCCACGGGCTCGGGGTGGGCCTCGAAGCGGCCCTCGATCACCCAGCCGGGGTTGAAGTCGTACGTGGGAACGGCGTCGAACTCTGTCAGCACCGGCGAGGAATTATCCCTGGTTCGGATGGCGTATTTGTCCGCGCGCATGGCGAGTTCCACCACCACCTCCGTGCCGTCCGCGCCCCCGAACTGCACCCACATGAGCGATTCCTCATCCTCAAGGGTGGCCGAAATCGTGCCATCCACCGGAGTTCCGGTCTCCACGAGCGTGAGTCGATCGTCCGCGCTCGCAGTGAGGGTCGCCGTCGTGCCGTCGGTTGACCAGAGTCCCGGGACGAGTTCGACGGCGGCGGGTGTGGATTCGAGCCACTGGAAGGAGGTGAGCGTCAGCCAGCCGTGGTCCGCCGCGAGGGCATCGTTGCGGCCGTTGCGAAAACGCTGCCAGCGTTCCAGCTGGGCGTTGTGTGCGGGGGCTGTTGAGCTCATGATTCCTCCAGCTGCTTGGACGGTGTCATTGCCTTAACCATGCACTATTCCCCGCCATTCCCAGTTGGGCCTGTAGGGGACTCGTTCAGAAAAAAAGATTCCGAAACCGCGTCATGAAATGCCACTGCCGCCCACTAAACACATATGGTCAAGAATTTCTACGCTCGTGGTGAAGCCGGTAATGGCGCCTAGTTCTGCCTCGTCACCAGCCGGCGCGCCCAGCGATGGTCAACTTATCGCGATGGTCCGCAGCGGGGACCTGGACGCCTATGGCGGGCTATACGCCCGGCACGTATCCATCGCTTCCACGGTGGCTCGCGAGAACGTCGACAATCCCAGCGACGCCGACGACGTCGTCGCCGAAGCATTTCAGTCGGTGCTGCAGAGCCTGGTTGCGGGCAAGGGGCCCGAGCACTTCTTCCGGGCGTACTTGTTGTCGGCCGTGACACGCCTTTCCCACCATAAGAACCGGAGTGCGGGCCGGACGCTGCCCACCGGGGACGAGACCGTCCTGGACCAGAATATGACCCCGGACGATCCCGTCATCCAGGCTTTCGAATCAGAAACGGTGGCCCGTGCCTTCCAGTCATTGCCGGAACGATGGCAGTCGGCGCTGTGGTACCTGGACGTGGAGCGGATGAAGCCCGCCGCCGTCGCGCCGATCCTGGGGCTGTCACCCAACGCAGTCTCGGCCCTTGGGGTTCGGGCGCGGGAGGGGCTGCGGAGACAGTATTTGCAAATGCATGTCAGTGAGACAAACCAGGGGGTCTGCGCGGAGTTCCTCCCTCTTTTGGGATCGTACGTGCGCGGCGGTTTATCCGCCTCGGCCGAGGCAAAGGTACGGGATCACTTGGACGGCTGCGCCAAATGCACGGCCGTGCTGCTGGAACTCAAGGACGTTCAGGGAACCATGCGGGCTGTGCTCCTGCCCTTGATCACGGGCATCCCGCTGGCTGCGTGGGGAGGCAGCGCCTCAGGACTGGGCATCGTGGGGCAACTACCGTCCGTGCCGGTGGTATCCGGAGGAGTCGAGATCTCGCAGGCTTGGTTGATGTCCATCGTGGCCGCGCTCGCCGTGGGACTGGTGGTGGGAGCCGTCGGCTTCGTCGATGTCCTGACTGGCCAATCCGCACCAAAGGCATTTCAGGGCACCGAGGTGCAAACCACCCCGCCGGGCCGCCCGACGTCGGTGCCGTCACCGCCGTCGTCGACGCCGACGGAGCTTACTCCAACCATCTCGGCAGCGCCCGAATCGCTGCCGCTTCCGTCGTGGCCAGGGGAGCCGGAGCCGCTGGCTCCCGTTGTGGCGCCGGTCTCGGCTCCGGCGGCGGCCCCCGCGCTCATTGCAGTGCCGGCCCCCACCCGGACGAGCGTCCCGACCTCGGCCCCAGTGCCAACCCCGACGCCGACGCAAACTCCGACGCCCACCCCCACCCCGACGACAAATGGTGCAAAAGTCAGCGGCACCGCGCGCCGGACGGACTCGCGGACTGATCCCACGACGGCCACCTTGGAAACCGTCTTCACCCTGTCGCGGGCGAACGGACTCGGGAAGGCCACCGCCGATTTCTCAGTCAACAAGCGCGGTTCGATTTCGAGCAGTTCCGTTACTGCGCCCGCCGGCTGGGCCTGCTCGGCGAAGCCGTTGGATCCGTCCAGCATCAGTTGCACCACGGATTCCGTGCAGCCCGGAGAGCTCGAGTTCAGGCTCAAAGCCACCATTCCGCAGTACTGGAGTGGCCACACACTGACGTATGGCTTGCGCGGAACAGGGATTATGGCGAACACCTTCTCCTATGACTTCTGACGATGCTCCGCCGGTGACGCCCTACCTTCTGAAGGTTCCGTGCGTCATGAAGCGCCGCGCCGGTCCACTTATTTATGGGCAGTGCACTGGGTTGTCCAGCAGGCGGGTAGTAGGCACCAAACAGGTTTTAGGGGCGAGATGAAGGCATCGATGTTCGCTGTTTCTGGCTTTGCATGCCCGGCCGCGGGGACGTTCTGATGGCCAGGATTCTGGTGACCGGGGTTGGTGGGCTGGCAGGATCGTCGCTGGCGAGGCAATTGAGGGAGCGTGGCCACTACGTCCTGGGGGTGGACATGCAGGCGGTCCGCCCGGACGTGGCCAGCGACACGGTGGTGGTGCCCCCGGCCAGTTCGCCGGACTACTTGCCTACACTTTGCGAGTTGGCCGTAAGGCGCCGGGTGGACTTGGTGGTGCCAACCGTCAGCGATGAACTTCCAGGCGTATCCGAAAGCCGGCCGGTCTTCGGGTCCGGCATTGAGGTGTTGATAGCGCCACGGTTGGCCATCCACATTGCGAACGACAAATACCTGACCATGACGGCGCTCCGGTCAGCCGGGATCAGTATTCCGGACTTCGGGCTACCCCTGGATTTCGCGTCGGCACGGGACGCCCTGGACTGTCTGGGCGGAGCAATCGTGGTGAAGCCGCGCGTATCGCGCGGCGGAAGGGGCGTACGGCTCATTGAGCACGCCCACGACGCCGGGAATTGGGACAACCTGGACAGCTCGCTGATTGTGCAGCGTTTCGCGCCGGGCACCGAGTATGCGCCGGTGGTCCTGCGGAACGGACCCGACGGCGACCCGGACGACGTCGTGGTTGTGCTGGAAAAGACCGAGCTCAAGGAGGGACGTGTCGGCAACGCCGTCTCGGTCAAAAGGGTGGAGCCACCAGCCGCCGTGGACGTTGCGGCGCTCGCCGTTGCCGCCGTCGGGGTTCTGGGACTGATGGGACCGGCCGACGTCGACATCCGGCGGATGCCGGACGGCACCCCGGTGATCCTTGAGGTGAACGCAAGGTTCGGCGCCAACAGCGCGCAGGCTCCCGAACTCGTTGAGGGAGTCCTGCGCAAGCTCGGGCCGGCGAGTCCACCGGTGCGGTAGTGGGCAACAAACCAAGTGCGGCGGCACATGTCAGACGACAACATCTGAGACAGGTTGCCACCCCCGAAAGAGCTATGGGTAGGATTTCCTAGGAAACATTAGTAATCAGGCTCACAGTATCCAGCGCAGTGTACGGGCCACACCCAACGCCAGAAGGTATCTTTCATGGTTGACACTGCACATCTCAGCACCGATCTCGCCGCGGAATTGCGGGCCGACGTCCGCCGCGTTTCCACGCTTCTCGGAGAGTCGTTGGTTCGCCAGCACGGCCCGGAGCTGCTGGAGCTCGTGGAGCAGGTCCGCCTGCTCACCAAGGAATCCAAGGAAGCCGCCCGCGGCGGCGCTGATGCCACGGGCCCGTGGAGCGCGCACGACGTCGTCGCCCAGGTTCGGGAGCTCCTCGCCTCATTGCCGCTTGAGGAAGCCACGGAGCTGGTGCGCGCCTTCGCGTTCTACTTCCACCTGGCGAACGCGGCGGAGCAGGTGCACCGCGTCCGCGGACTGCGGACCCGACAGGAAAAGGACGGCTGGTTGGCCAAAGCCGTGGCCGAGATCGCCGACGAAGCCGGAACCCAGGCGCTGCAGGACGTAGTCAACGAGCTGGACGTCCGCCCCATCTTCACGGCGCATCCCACCGAGGCTTCGCGCCGTTCGGTGTTGGATAAGATCCGCAAGCTTTCCGATGTCTTGGCGGAATCCACGCATGAGGGCACCGCGGCGCGCCGACGCCAGGACCGTCAACTCGCCGAGATCATCGACCAAATGTGGCAGACCGACGAACTGCGCCAAGTCCGCCCCACCCCGGTGGACGAGGCCCGCAACGCCATCTACTACCTGAGCAGCATCCTGACTGATGCCATGCCGGAAATGCTCACGGACCTTTCCGAACTGCTCGGCGAGCACGGAGTGGTCCTGCCTGCGCACAACGCGCCCATCCGCTTCGGTTCCTGGATTGGCGGGGACCGCGACGGCAACCCCAACGTCACCGCCTCGGTCACCCGCGAAATCCTGCAGCTGCAGAACCAGCACGCCGTGCGGATCAGCATCTCCATGATCGACGAACTGATTTCCGTCCTCTCCAATTCCACTGCGTTGGTGGCCGCGGAACAGGACCTCCTGGACTCGACCGCCGTCGACCTCAAGAACCTCCCCGGGCTGGACAAGCGCATCCTGGAGCTGAACGCGCAGGAGCCGTACCGCCTCAAACTGACGTGCATCAAGGCGAAACTCATCAACACGGGCCGCCGCGTGGCCGCCTCAAGCCACCACGAACATGGCCGCGATTATGCCTCAACTTCAGAGCTTTTGGCCGAACTCGAGATGCTCGAAAACTCGCTCCGCAAGCACTCAGCCGTGCTCGCGGCCGACGGCGCCCTGGCGCGTGTCCGCCGTGCGATCGCGTCATTTGGACTGCACCTGGCGACCCTCGACATCCGCGAGCATGCCGACTACCATCACGACGCCGTCGGGCAGTTGATGGACCGGATCGGCGCCGGAACCCCTTACGGGGAGCTGAGCCGCGCGGAACGCTTTGAGCGACTGAGCGCGGAGCTGGCTTCGCGCCGCCCGCTGTCCGGTCACCCCATTAAGCTCGACGGCGACGGTGACCGCACTTACGACGTCTTCCGCAGCATCCGCCACGCGCTCCAAACGTACGGGCCCGACGTCGTCGAAACCTACATCATTTCCATGACGCGCGGCGCGGACGACGTCCTGGCTGCCGCGGTGCTGGCGCGTGAAGCGGGACTGATTGACCTCTTCGGTGCGGCTCCCTACGCCAAGATCGGTTTCGCTCCGCTCCTGGAGACCGTGGAAGAACTGCGCGCGTCGGCCGAAATCGCGGACTTGCTGCTCTCGGATCCTTCCTACCGCGAGCTGGTCCGGCTCCGCGGCAATGTCCAGGAAATCATGCTGGGCTACTCGGACTCCAACAAGGAATCCGGCGTGATGACCAGCCAGTGGGAGATCCATAAGACCCAGCGCAAGCTGCGCGATGTGGCGGCCAAGCACGGCGTGAGCGTCCGGTTGTTCCATGGCCGCGGCGGCTCCGTGGGCCGTGGTGGCGGACCCACCTACGATGCCATCATGGCCCAGCCGAACGGCGTGCTCGAGGGTGCCATCAAGTTCACCGAACAAGGCGAAGTCATCTCGGACAAGTACTCCCTGCCGGAGCTTGCCCGCGAAAACCTTGAGCTCTCGCTCGCCGCCGTGATGCAGGGTTCCGCGCTGCACCGCACCCCACGCACCTCGGACGACGAGCGCGAACGCTACGGCCACGTCATGGAGATCATTTCCGACGCCGCGTTTGCCCAGTACCGTACGCTGATCGACGATCCGGACCTGCCGGCGTACTTCCTGGCCTCGACGCCGGTTGAGCAGCTCGGATCCTTGAACATCGGCTCGCGTCCCTCCAAGCGCCCCGATTCCGGCGCCGGACTGGGCGGACTCCGGGCTATTCCGTGGGTGTTCGGCTGGACGCAGTCGCGGCAGATCGTTCCCGGCTGGTTCGGGGTGGGCTCGGGCCTCAAAGCTGCCCGCGAGGCAGGCAACAGCGGCGAGCTGGCTGAGATGATGAAGCGCTGGCACTTCTTCCAGTCGGTGATTTCCAACGTGGAGATGACCTTGGCCAAGACGGACCTGGACATCGCCGGGCACTACGTGTCTTCGCTTGTTCCAGAAGAGCTGCACCACCTCTTCAAGGCAATTCGCGCCGAGTACGAGCTCACGGTTGCCGAAGTGGAACTCCTGAGTGGTGAAACCGAGCTTCTGGAAGCCCAGCCCACGCTCAAGCGCTCGCTCGAAATCCGTGATCAGTACCTCGACCCCATCAGCTACCTGCAGGTGGAATTGCTGCGCCGCGTCCGCGAGGCCTCAATCTCCGGCGCCGAGATCGACGAACGCCTCCAGAGGGCCATGCTCATCACAGTCAACGGCGTGGCCGCCGGCCTCCGCAACACGGGATAGCCCCGCTTCCCCGCCCGACGCTCGCTCATGTGGGTGAGCGTCGGGCGGGACGCTCCTGCACATTTTCCCCGTAGTCCACCACGATCGTGGTGCGGGGCACGCCGTCGTCGGAATATTCCACAGTGCTGACGGGGACCCCGTATAGCGCGGAAAGCCGGGTGTCCGTCAGCAGCTCCGAGGCATTTCCGGCGCTCGCGCCGGTTCGTCCAGGAGGACTACCTGACCGGCCAGGTGCATCGCGTGGTCCGGATGATGGGTGCTCAGGAGCAACGCCATGCCGTCGGCCATGAGTTCGCGCAGGAGCTTCAACACCCTCACCTGGTTTTTCAGGTCGAGGCCGGTGGCCGGCTCGTCAAGGACCAGGAGGGGCGAGCCTGCGGCGATGGCGCGTGCGATGAGGACCAGTTGCTGCTCCCCGCCGCTCAAGGTCGGAAAGAGCCGGTCCTGGAGTTCAGCAGCACCCACCCGGTCCATCGCTTCTACGGCTGCGGCGCGATCGGCATTGCCCGGCGAGCGGAAGACGCCCACATGCCTCGCCCGCCCCATCAGCACCATGTCCAGGGCGCGGTAGGCGAACGTGCTACCGTGCGCCTGAGGCACATACCCCGCGCTCTGCTCCCGGAGCACTACTCCTTCCACAGGCGCCAGCAGGCCCGCGGCGCACCGAACCAAGGTGGTCTTGCCGCTTCCGTTGGGTCCTAGGACGGCGGTGGCAGTTCCCGGAGTCACCGTGAAGCTAACGTCCCGAAAGACCCATTTCCGCTGGTTGTAGCCAAAGCCCACCCGGTCCAGCTCAAGCACTTTCCCAAATCCTTTCCCGGTTGCGGCGAAGGAGCAGGAAGAACACAGGCGCGCCGATCAGGGCTGTGAGGACGCCCAGGGGTATTTCACCGGCGGTCGCCGTTCGGGCCACCGTGTCCACCAGGACGATGTACGCGCCGCCCAGTAAGAAGGACACCGGAAGGAGGACCCGATGGTCCGGCCCCACCCACATGCGGGTCAGGTGCGGGACCACGAGGCCCACCCAACTCACGGCACCGCTGACCGCGACCGCCCCGGCCACGATCAGCGCCACCGCGAGCAACACCACCCAGCGCAGCGGCCGCGGCCGCACGCCCAAGGCCGCCGCGTCGTCGTCGCCCAAAGAGAGCACGTTGATCCGCCACCGCAGGGCGAGGAGTACAACGGCGCCGCCCAGGATGGGGACCGCCGCCACTAGCACTTTGGTGAAGGTAGCCGTGGCTACGCTGCCGAGCAGCCAGAAGACGATGGCGGGCAAGGTGGTGTTGGGATCCGCGACGTAGGTCACCAAAGCGACGAGGGCAGAAAAGAACGATCCCGTGACCACCCCGCCCAGCACCACCATCAACATGGGTGTCCCGCCGCGGCCAGAGGTGATCAGAAACAGGGTTGCAAGGGCGATCATGCCGAACGCAAAGGATCCAGTCACCAGGAAGTGCGGACTCCAAGCCCAGAAGCAACGCCAGTGCGCCGCCGAACGAGGCCCCGGCTGAGACTCCAATGATTTCCGGACTGACCAGCGGATTGCGAAAAACGGCCTGAAGGGCAGCCCCGCCGAGCGCCAGACCGCCGCCTACCAGCGCCGCGAGAAGGATCCGGGGGAGCCGCACAAGCAACACGACGTTTTGCTCGGTGCCGCTTGCATCGTTGGGAAACGGAGCCACTTGAGAAACCAGGATCTCGACGACGTGCCCAGGGGAACGCTGTAGCGGCCGACGGCGAGCGCCAGCAGGCCTGCGGCCATCAATAACGTGGCAGCAAGCGCGATTGGCACGACCGCGGCCGGTTCCCGCCGTCGGTCGCGTGATCCCTGCCCGGTCCCTTCCGTCGAGAGCCGACGACGGCGCAAGCCGCCTAAGCCGCGGCGGTTCAGGCCGCGCCGCTTGAGTTCGTCGTGCTGCAGGCGGGGAGGGCTGGTTTCATCAAGCATTGAATTGCTGGTAGTTCGCGGACGCGTTGTTAGAGGTAGTCCACAGGATCTTGTTGAGTTCGTCGGGAGTGGGCTCGTGGTTGTAGAGGAAACGGAAGTACTCGCTGACTTTGCTCCGCAGCGGCGACTTGTCCTGCGGGAAGGCGATGTCTGCGAGCCAGTGCCACATGAGCGGCGATTCCTGCCCCGGCGGATCCCAGCGATACCCGCCGAGCGGGACCTTATAGACCCGGCGGGAGCGCACTGCGGAAACGTTCTGCCAAACGGGGTTCGAGTAGATGTCTTGGGGCATCGCGTTGTCGAAGTTGCCCAGCAGGATGACCTCGGGATCCCATTTGAGAACTTGTTCCACGTCCAGGCCCACCATCCCTGAGCCGGGCAGCGGATCCTTGCCCGTGGCAGGATTTGTGGCCCCTATGAGCTTGATGTAGAAGTCGTTATAGCTGGTGGCGCCCGCAACTTTGAGGCCTCCCGAGAACCGGTTGAAGTACAGGACGCTGGGGCCTTTGCCGCTTCGGGCGGCCGCCTGAGACTTGATGGCGGCCGATTCCTGATCGCTCCGGGCCTTGATCTCTGTGGCACGCTCAGGTTTTCCCAGCATTGCCGCAAACATCGTGATCCAGGCGTCCACATCCTGCTGGGTGCCCGTGTTTTTCAGGCCGATGACCGTGAGCCCGGCTTTTTCGAGGGGCTCGACGAGCTGCGCATCGGACCACTGGATCACGACGTCGGGGTTCAAGGCGCGGACGCTCTCCACGTTGGGCGTGAAATCCTGTGCAGCGATGTCGTGCGGGATGTCCAGGGCCCGGGGAAACATACTCCCCATGACACCGTCGCGCATCGCCACCCACGAAACGTTGTGCATGGCGGCCAGGTGATCCGGGCTTTGGTCCACCGCGACAAGAAGCGATGCCGCCGGCATCGGGATAGTCACCACGCGCGTCACGGGACGGGCGAACGTCGCCGTCTTGCCGCGCTGGTCGGTCACGCTGATGCTTGCCTTGGACGGCGCGGCGGACCCTGACGGCAGCGCAGAAGCGGAGGACGGCGACGCGGAGCCGGCTGAACCGCCGCACCCGGCAAGGAAGGTCACGGTGCCTCCAGCCACAAAGATCTGGAGGGCCGTACGACGGTCTAGCTCAGAGGTTCCCATGGTTTGATCCCTCGGTGCATCGGTCTTCACAGCATCCGCTCGTAGGGTGTGGCTGTCAACGATTTTGCCGCCGCCATGGACCTGAAATCCCCTCAAAGGGCCATGGCACGATCCCCGTGCGCCCTGTGTGAAGTTGCCGTGTGTTCAGACGCCTTGGTGCACGGCGTATTCGGAGATTGGGCCGTTCAGGGGCACGGACCAGCCGGGATCGTCGGCGTCGGGCGCGGACCAGCCAGGATCGTCGGCGTCGGGTGCGGGCCATGGATGTGCGGCAGTGAATGATGCCCATTCGGGGAAGGGGTCCGGGGGCAGGTCTTGGTCGCCGGGTGTGTGGGTGGTCGCGAAATGCTCTGGCCAATCCGGTGGCCAATGCGGTGGCCAGTGGGGTGGTTCCCAGTCTTGGTGTTCGCCGGGGTAGTGCCGTTGTGCCGGTGATGTCCACCCCGGGGGGTTGTCTTTGCCGGCTGGGGTGGGTGTCCATCCGGTCCGGTGTTTGAGGCGGTGGTGTTTGGGGCAGAGCTGGCCGAGGTTGTTGATGCCGGTGGTGCCTCTGTCGGCCAGGCCAGGAGGTGGTCTGCTTCGTTGTCCAGGGAGTGGTTGTTGCAACCGGGGAAGGAGCATTTGCCGTCCCGGAGCCGGAGCCATTGACGCATGGCCTTCGTGACACGGTAGCTGGTCCGCCCGATTTCCAGCGGGGCCCCGTCCCGGGGGTCCGTCAAAACACGGTGAAAGGAATCGGCGCCGTCGGCGATCAGGGCCCGGGCCGCCGAGGGCGGGATCGGCCCGTACCCGTCCAGCATGGCCGGTTCCTCCGTGACGCCCAGCAGCGACAGGACCGGGACGGTGATCAGGACCTGCGCCCGCGGAGACGGAACACGCGCGGCCACGCCCGCGCCGGTGCAGTCGGGCGAGCCGCCGTCGCCGTGGGGCAGGTCGCCGTCGCCGTCGGGCATGGCGCCGGTGGTGTGGCTGGCCACGTGGTTGGTGAGGAGCCAGGTGGCGGTGATGTCGGCGCGGAGCTGGGCCAGGGTGCGGGGCTCGTCCGGGCGTTGCAGGGCGCGGGCGGCCGTGGTGGCCCGGTTCCAGATCCCCGTCGCGGTGGCTGCCGGGAGGTAGATGGAGAGCCATGCCATGGCGTCCCGGTCCGGGACGCACTCGACCCGCCGGTCCGCGGCGCTTTTGGTGTGGCGTTCTTCGATGCTGAGCCGGTGGTGGCGTTCGCGCCATGTGCGTGCCTTGGCCCGGAACCGGGACGGGACCAGGTCCCCGGCGTGGCAGCCGCGGGCCGGGTCCGGGGCGCCCGGGTCCAGGAAGTGCGCTTCCAGGGCGGCTGCCCCGGCCGGATCCAGGGCTGCCGGTTTCGTCCACAATGATCCGGGCGTGCTGCCAGGAGATCCTCCCGGATTGAAGGGCGGCCAGGGTCAACGGCAGGACCGTGCTCAGTGTCCGGGCCTCGGACAGGAAGGCCCCCGCGGTCCGTTCGCTGACGGTCAGGACACAGGCGACCTCGGCGACCAGGGCAAGTTCCCGGGCGGTGCTTTCCTGCGGTGAGGCCACCGGGGCGGCCAGGGCCGTGGCGGCCTGAACGTATTCCGCGGCGAGCCTCGCCTTCAGTGCCGCGGTCCGGGCCTCCAGCCGGGCGACTTCGGCGAGGCCGTCCAGGCAATCATCGGCCAGACGCCGCAACGGATCGGACACCTGGAAAGAACCTGACTCCTCGAAGGAACCTGAATCTTGGACGGAATCTGTCGCTTCGAAGGAACCTGAATCTTGGGAGGAACCGGTCTCCTGCACCGAATCCAGGCCGGGCAGATCACAATGGTCCGCGCCGGTGCCTGTGAACGCGGCAAGCACAGCAACGGACGTAGCAACGGCCTCCACGGCCGCGCTGATTTCCGCACTCCAAGCTGTACTCCAGCCCGCGCTCCACGCTGTCCTTCGATCCATACCCACAGCATCGCAGGAGGCACCGACAATATTAGATCCAGGGGAATTTTGGGTCCAAAAGCATTCACTGCGCGGGCCTTCCCACATGATTCTTCGAATACGGCTGCGCGCATCTCCGCTGAGTCAACGGACCCTTGTCCATGCTCCGGCCCGGTGTTACTTTCAAGGAACCCTTGTAGAAGGTGGCCACGCGATGATCATCGATGGTGCGCAGTTGTTCGTCCGCTACGCTTACCCGCCGAATGCCCGGGGCAGTTGCGGGCCGCCGGACAGTGATGCGCTGCTCCACTACGGCCAATCCGGCGTGACCGATCAAGGACTGCGGCAACTCGCCAAGGGTTTCGCGGGGGCATGGCCTTACCTTGAGCTCATCGCGGGTGCCACGGGGATTGCTGATCCGCTCGATGCCCGCGTCGTTGAGGCGTACTGGGTGGGCAATAGTTTGTTGGATACCGTGGGGATGACGAACATTGGCAATTCCATGGAAGACCGGTTCCGTGCCCGGACCGGCCTGCAGTTTTCGCATCTGGTGGAAGGTGTCCTGGCTGGCGGAGTACCTCATCACAGCTTCCATGTGTTCGAGATTTATCCCTGGCTGGGACTGCTCCGTGACGAGCGCCGCTACGCAACCGCTCTGAACGTGCTCGACCGGTGCCGCATCCGGTGGGGTGAGGTCTTGGCCGTCACCGGCGACGAAGCCGTGGTCAGCTCGAGGCCGCTGGTATGGGACGGGGTGGCGCTCGGCGTCGGAGAGCCCGTGGTGGAGTCAGCAAAATTTGCCGTCAATGGAACCGGGTTCGTGGCTGGACTGAGCGTCGGCGACACCGTCTCGCTGCACTGGGATTGGGTGTGCGACCGGCTCACCCCGCACCAACTCCAGCAGCTGAAGCACTTTACGGTTCGCCACCTCAAGATCGCCAACACCGGCGTCGAACACCGTGGTGCGGCGATCGCGCTCGAACACTAGATGCTGAACGCAAACGGGTCCATAGTTCGGCCCAAAAAGAAAGGACTCGCCGTCCGGCGAGTCCTTTCCAAATTCATTTGTCCATAGGGGGAGGCTTTCGCCCGCAAGTCCTACAGCTCGTGTCACCCATAGTACGTTGTCCATATGACTTCCGCAAAGACGCCGGGTCTTGCAACCATGCAGGCAGTGCTATCTCAACCGCGCATGATGACATACGAGCGAGCGGCATGTAGCAACCCCGATCGAGCCGTCCGCTTGTATGAATGGAACGCGAAGATGGCGGCCGCGTTGATGTTCCCGATGCATTTTGCTGAAGTGTCAACGAGGAATGCAGTCTCTGAAGGAATCGAAGCTGTTTACGGTTCCAGTTGGCCGTGGAACCAGACATTCGAAAGGAGCCTGCCGGTGGCTCCGCGAGGGTTCAATGCACGTCAGGAGTTGGTTGACGTGCGAAGAAGACAGCCGACGACTGGCAAAGTCGTAGCCGAGTTGAAGTTCGTTTTCTGGCAGAAGATGTTCACAGGGCGGTTTGACGGCCGCCTCTGGAATCATCAGATTCTTGGCCTGTTTCCTCATTCCTCAGTCACGGACGCCGCCCAATTGCGGTCCCGAATCTACTCCGATCTCGAGGTAATCCGTCTCCTCCGCAACCGGATGGCCCATCACGAACCCATCTTTAGTCGGAACCTCAACGACGAGCTAACTCAAATATTGGATCTCGTCGAACTACGGTCTGTGACGTTGTCAGCCTGGGTGCGTGCGACAGAAGGAGCAACTGCACTGTTACCGACGAAACCGTAGTTCCCGCCATTGTTTCTCTAGGTAGTACTCACCCAGAACTGCACCCATGGAGAGGACCGGTGGGGTTGGGACTGCTTAGCCCGTCGAGCGGTAACGTTGGTCAAACGACGACGGCGGTTAACCCGCCCCACCCTCGCTTTCCCGTGGTTGGCCCATCAACTCCAGACCGCTCATAGCCCGCTCCGCGCCGTCGGCGTCGACTCGCTCCAGGGCGAACCCCATATGGATAAGGACCCAGGTGCCGGGCTCAAGGGGGCCTTCGTCCAAGAGCCCGATGTTGATTTTCCGTTGCACTCCGGCCACATCAACAAGGGCAAGCTGGTTGCCGTAGCCCTCAATGAGTTCGATGACCTGGCCCGGTATTCCTAGGCACATGATGGGTACTCCTTTAGGCCGTTACGGATGGGTTGTCGAGTGTGTGGCCGGTCAGAAGGGATACGACGGCGGCAACGGCCCCGGGCACCGCTGCGGTCACCGGATCCGACAAACCGATTCCCTCGCTCACATCTGCGGGCACACAGCCCACGACGTAAGTGGTCGGCAGCTCGCCGCCGAGCGTGCGAAGGCGCCCCAGCACAGCCGCGGGATTCATGCCGTGCGGGTCCAACGCGGCGTCGAGGTCCAAGTCTTCCTGCCGGATTCGCATCACCCTGAGGCTGCCCGCGGCCGCGTCAGCATCGGCGGATGGCACGGCGTCCACGAGGACCAGGACATCCACGCCGTCGAGCAAGTCATAGGCCAGATGCATCCCCCGGATGCCGTAGTCCACCACGCGGACGCCCGCCGACGAAGCACCAGCCGACGAAACATCAGCCGACGAAACGCCCGCCGCCAAGTCGCCCGCCGCCAAAACGCCCGACGCCGACAGTCGGGAATCACCCGCCAGGCGCCGGGCCACCTCGGGGCCGAAACCGTCGTCGCGCAGGAAAATGTTGCCCACGCCGGCTACCAAGACCCGGGCTGCGGCCTGCCCAAAACCTGCAGGCGATTCAATAGGCTCGACCCCGGAGTTCACATCCTCCGCACCTTCATGTATCGCTGGATATCCGGGATTGAACGCAGCCCGACGTACACGGCGCCGAGGCCCACAAGCGCCAACATCCAGACGGCGACCATTCCTATAGCCCTCATCACGGACCTTCCTTTCCCTCCTGCGTTTTGGGATCGTTGCCGGGCGGCAGCGGTTGACGCGGTCCAAGCGGTTCCAGCGGCTCCAGCGGTTCCAGCTCGTCCGGCGCGTAGTAGAAGGACCTGCCATAGCCTTCATGGAGGTCGGCCGCCGGGTCCTGTTCGAGCACCAAGCCAACGTGGGTGCTGCCGTCGACGTCAAAATGGACGCTGGTGACCCTGCCCGTCTGGCCCGCGAAGAACAGGTCTTGCGCATCGGCCCGCCTCCGGGGATTGACCCTCACCCGGCTGCCGCGCGCCACCGGAACGCCATTGATAACGACGGCGTCCGCGCTCGGCTGCACGCTTGCCTCCGCCTCCGGCGCCCACCAGGGAAGGTCCTCGCCAGCACCGGGAGTAAGTAACGTATCGACCGCTGGCCAGTCGAAGAGCGGTTCGTCAGGAGACGGCCCAGCCGCGGAAGCCGGAGAATCAAGCGAATCCAGCGAATCCAAGGAATGGGGATTGCGCAGGATCCCGTGGAGCTGCTGCAGTTCTTCAGGAGACATGGCTTCACAACGGTCGATGATCGCCGCCGCGCGCGGGTCCGTCGCCCTGGCCTCCGCTTTCTCTTCTTCGGTGAGCGTCAGCACCCGCAGGGTCAGGATTTCGTCGATTTCCGTGGAGTCGTAGAGGGCCACCGAACTCTCAGCCGCCACCGCGGGGTGGTCATACAGAATGATTGGCGAGACCAGTAGCACATCACGTTGCCCTTCCGGACCCGCAAGCACGGGCCAGCAACGGCGCTGGACGCACGATTGTGCAGCCAGCCGCGCCTCCTCTGGCGGCTCAAGCAGCGACACGAAATCTCCATCGCGGACGCCCAAAAGCAGGTGCGTTCCGATGAACGAACTGGCAATGGCTTCCTGCTTGCCTCTCGGCTCAGGCAGCGTGCCGGCCGTGTTCGCCGCGGTCACCCGCAACCGCACAAGACCGCTTCCGACGGCGTTTGCCTCCAGGCGCACTTCGCCCCGGAGCTCGTGGCGGCGACGCACCAGGCGCCCGGCCAACTGTGCGTCCGCCGTCGAGCCCTCGGCGCCGGCCCCCAAGCCCTCGACGTCGGTCCCGGAGGGAATCTCGACGGGCAGAACCATCGACCCGTCTCTGGCCGCCAAATCGGCGACGGAGAACGGCCCGAACGTGACCTCCTGCTCAATCGCCTCGTCCCAACTCAACCAACGCTTGGCCCCGAAACTGAGCTCATCCACAGGAGTGAACCCGCCGCCGTCGTCGGCTCTTTCCGCGGTGCGGGACTGAAGTTGCAGGAACCGAAGATGGATTTCCACTTCAGCCTGCGGGCCCGGGGCGAGGAGGCAATCGGCGAACATGTTTGGTTCTTCCCCCGTGCCGTCCAGAGCCGCTCCCGGCGGCCCCAGGATCCCGAACTGCCAGCGCGACTGGTTTTTCTGCGACGAAGCGCGGTACGGGTACAGCAAATAACCCTCGTAGAGGACGGCGCCCGCAACCGCGCGGGCAAGGCTCAGGCTCATATTCATGGCAACGGTTCTCCCGCCACCGCCGCGGTGTCGGAAAGCAACGACTCCACGGTTGCGTCCCAGGACGTCAATCCCCGCGCCGATTTGTATTGCGACAAGGCTGCCAGCACATCGCGGTCCAAGCGAATCCACCCCGCGTTGGGGAAATACAGGTTCACCAACTGACGCCAGACGGCCACCGGAAGCCGGTAAGAGGCCTCAAGATCCCAGGGCACTTGCTCCACCCCGAATCCGGTCTGTCCTTTGGTGAACACGGTGCCGGAGAAGAGGAACTCCAGGGGGATCTCGCCGTCGCGCAATGCATGGAGGTACTTCGCCGCAGCCACCTCGAAGTCAAAAGTGCAGGGAAGGGCGAGGTCGACGTCGGTGGCACCGGTGAAGCCCTGAACCATGATGCTGCACTGCAGCCAGAGGAACGACTTCAGCGTGGTGGGCCACCGGCCGCGCTCGCCGAACAGGTCAAGCAGGCCCGGTTCCTCCTCCGGGGCGTAGCCGCGGCGCTGGGGGAGGATGCGGACCTGGCAGCGCAGCGCGATGGCGTGCACGTCTGCCCCGCTGGACTCGGTCACCCGCAGCCTGGCCGTCAGCTGCGGAGCGGCGGCGTAGGGCTCGGGCTGAAGGTCGACGACGGCGAAGTTGAGTGCCGTCATGGTTGGCCTCCAGGCACTCCAAGCACTCCAGACGCACCGCGTACTCCCGGCACGGACACGCTGCCGCCGTCGTGCCCGCGGTTGTCCTCGTAGACGGGTTTGCTGCGGCGGCTGACTTTTTCGAAGAATTCGGTGAGCTGACCGCGGGCCTCTTGTCCGCCGTCGAACCCTCGCCAGACCCGACGCAAGTGTCCCACCAGCTCGTAACAGGCGTCCACCGGAACCAGATGGCAGTCGGCCTGGAGACGGTCGGGACCCGGGCCACGGATCAGGAGGGCCTCGGTGTCTGGAGCCGCCACGGATAGCGCGGGATTGCGCGCCAGTGCTGCGTCCCAAGCGACGAGGGGAAGCTCGGATTCCGTGGCGCCGGCTGGACCGGGGTAGAACGCGACTGTCCGGTCAAGCTTGGAACTCCGGAAGAAGAAGGCCAGGCCCACGGGAATCTCCAGCTCATCCCACTGGCCCGGACCGAGCTCGAAATCGGGGAAGGAGAGGTACCTGTCCGGAACGGAGCGGTAGCGCAAATGGGCGGTGCTATCGGTGAAGAGAAGGTAACAGGGCCGGCACGTGCACATCATGGCGTGGCTCTCGATATCCACCACATGCTGGTGCTCATCGGGGATGGGTTCCCCGCACATCTCGCAGCGCTCGCCAGCGGCCGGAGCCGGCCTGACAGAAGCGATCCTCCGCAACAAGGCAATCGGCAAGCCCTCCGCACCAGTCCCCGCCACGTCAGCCGCCTTGCCCGGAGGTTGCGGGAACCGCGATGGACATCACGCCGTCGCGGATCAGCAGCGGCAGGGGATCCAGGTGCAGGGCCTTGTCTTCAAGGCAAGCACCCGCCCTCCGGACGTCGAAGTGGCCACGGCAGGTGGGGCAGCGCAGCAGTCCGCCGCCGGTGGGTGCCGCGAGCGCGCGCTGGAGGGCCGCTCCAGTCATGGGACCCATGCATCGCGGGCAATAATCCCGGTATGCGTAGACGTCCTGGCCCGTCCGGCAGGCCAGGACCGGGTAGTCGCCCACCAGGAATCCCGCGACTTCGCCGGGCTCGAGGCCGGCGATCTCGGGTACCGGCTCCCACGAACCGGAGCCGTGCCGTCCGCCGCCCTGATGGTTGACCCGGACCAATAGTGCCTCCACAGGGATAAGTGCTGGCGTGGCGGCGTGCTTCTCCTCTTCGACCACTTCGATGGAGGTCACTTCGGGGGCTGTCGATTCGATCGCCTCCTCGACGGCGTACTTGAGCGTGACCGACGACGACGGGCAGCCCTGGCAGGTGCCGAGCAGCTTGAGCCGCACGACGCCCTCCGGGCTGATATCCAACAATTCCACGTCGCCGCCGTGGGACCCGAGGTAGGGCCTCACGCTGTCGAGCGCCGCCGCCACCCGTTGATCCAGGCCCTGGGGGTGCAACCCGTGGATGATCAGAAGCCCCGAGACGAGATCGTCCGCGGCGAGCGCACCCAACGTGTCGCCGTCGAGCTTTTCCCGGTCATCGAGGATTTCCAGAATCCGCTCAAGTCCTGCGCCGTAAAGATCAGTCACCTCCCGAACGAGGTCCTCGGCGCGTCCGCGGGCTACCGCTCCGCCGGCGCCGAGGGCGTCGAGGAGGGTGCTGATTCGCTCGCCCGCCTGCTGCGCCCGGTCCCCGCCGTGCATGGCGTCCTTACTCTCCGGTCAAGGTCTGGGTGGGGGAGTGCAGCTTGTCCAAGGTCTGTCCGTTGCCCAGATACATGTGGACACCGCAAGGCAGGCAGGGGTCGAAGCTGCGCACCGTCCGCATGATGTCGATTCCTTTGAAGTGCTCCCGGTCGTTTTCTTCGAAGATCGGTTGTCCTTGAACGGCATCCTCGTACGGTCCGGCGGTCCCTGAGGAATCCGTGGGGCTGGCATTCCAAGGAGTCGGCGGATACGGGTGATAGTTGGCGATCTTGCCGTCGCGGATCACCATGTGGTGGGACAGGACACCCCGGACCGCCTCGGTGAAACCGCAACTGATGACTTCGTCCGGGACCGTGAAGGATTCCCAGGTCTTGGTCCGGCCGGCCCGGATTTCCTCCAGTGCCTTTTCTGCAAAGTGCAGCGCCGCTGCGGCGGCATAGGCCTGGAAGTAGGTCCGGGCCCGGTTGCGTTCAATGGTGTTGCTCCATTGTGGAATGTTCCACTCGAAGGACACGGGACCCTTCAGTGCTGTCTTGGGCAGGTTGATTTGCACGCTCTTTCCAGTGGATTTGATGTAGCCGATATCCACCAGTCCGGCCAACGCCGTTGCCCAGAGGCGGGCCAACGGCCCACCGCCTGTGTCCAGTGCCAGGTTGTCCTGGCCGTCGAACCACCGCGGTGACATGACCCAGCTGTATTTTTCGGAGAGATCCCGTTTCTGCGGCCTCGGGTTAGTGTGCTGGTTCCACGGGTGGCGGCGGTCCACAGGGTTGCCCAGGGGATCGTGGGTGACGAACATTTCCTGATCTTCCCAGTCCTCGTAGTACGACGAACCAAGCATGATCCGGATGCCCAGGTTGATGCGTACCAGGTCTGTGGTGACCAGTTTTCCGTCTACGACGACTCCGGGGGTGACGAACATCTTCCGGCCCCACTGCGTCATGTCCTTGTATTCGAAATTGCAGTAATCCGGATCCTGGAGGGAGCCCCAGCAGCCTAGGAGGGTGCGGCGTAGGCCCACTTGTTCGTAGCCGGGAAGCGCTTCGTAGAAGAAATCGAACAGATCGTCATGCATAGGGACGACCTTTTTCATGAACTCGACGTAGCGCATGAGCCGTGTGATGTAGTCCGTCATCAGCTGGATGGTGGCCACCGTTCCCACACCGCCGGGGTACAGCGTTGAGGGGTGGACGTGGCGGCCTTCCATCAGGCAGAACATCTCGCGGGTGGCCCGGCTGACCTGCAGCGCCTCGCGATAAAACTCGCCGGTGAACGGGTTGAGGGAGCGCATGATGTCGGCGATAGTGCGGTAGCCGTGTTCGGCCTCGTGCGGTGCCCGCGTGTTCTCGGCCTTGGCCAACACGCCGGGGTTGGTTTCGGACACCATCTTTTCGCAGTAGTCCACGCCAACCAGGTTCTCCTGGAAGATGTTGTGGTCGAACATGTACTCGGCGGCTTCACCGAGGTTCACGATCCACTCACCCAGGTTCGGCGGCTTCACGCCATACGCCATGTTCTGGGCGTAGCAGGAACACGTGGCGTGGTTGTCGCCGCAGATTCCACAGATGCGGCTGGTGATGAAATGGGCGTCCCGGGGGTCCTTGCCCTTCATGAAGATCGAGTAGCCCCGGAAGATCGAGGACGTGCTCTTGCATTCCACAACCTGGTTGTTCGCGAAATCGATCTTGGTGTAGATGCCGAGGCTGCCGACGATCCTGGTGATGGGATCCCAGTTCATCTCCACCAGATTGTTGTTACCCGTTTCGCTCCCGGAATTCATGGGAATAGTGGAGGTCATTGTGCTTCGCCTGTCTGGAAGTTGGGATTTCTACCAAGTGCGCTTCGCGCCGGTAAGGAGTTCGCGTCCGGGCCTGCGCCACTTGGGCTCCTGGTCCAGGGTGTGGGTGGTGATGTGCCGGAGTGCCCTGATAGCGGTTCCATAGGGCTTGATGCTCGTGGTGGAAAGCTTGCCGCCTGGAGGTTCGTCCATGAAGGGCATGAACTTGTCCGGGAAGCCCGGCATGGTGCAGCCGATGCAGATGCCGCCGACATTCGGGCAGCCGCCGATTCCGTTAATCCAGCCGCGCTTGGGCACGTTGCACTTGACCACGGGGCCCCAGCATCCGAGTTTGACGATGCACTTGGGAGAGCCGTACTCGGTGGCGAAGTCGCCTTGTTCGTAGTAGCCGGCCCGGTCGCAGCCTTCATGGACCGTCTTGCCGAAGAGCCAGGTTGGCCGCAGCGCGTCATCCAACGGAATCATGGGGGCCTGTCCAGTGGCCTGGTACAGCAGGTAGGTGATTGTCTCGGAGAGGTTGTCCGGCTGGATGGGGCATCCCGGAACGCAGACGATCGGAATACCGGCTTTGGACTTCCAGTCGTAGCCCAGATAGTCAGGGACTCCCATGGCGCCTGTCGGGTTGCCCGCCATGGCATGGATGCCGCCGTACGTTGCGCATGTTCCTGCGGCGATGATCGCGGTGGCTTTCGGCGCGAGGCGGTCCAACCACTCACTCGTCGTTATTGGTTGGCCGGTATTGACGTCGTTTCCGAACCCGCACCAGTAGCCGCCGTCGTCGTGCAGTTTTTCATTGGGGATGGAACCCTCCACCACGAGGACAAAAGGCTCCAGCTCGCCGCGGTCAGCTTTGCGGAACCACTCAAGGAAATCATCGGCGCCTTCTTGGGGGCCGCACTCGAAATCGATCAGGGGCCAGTGCATGGCGATGCGCGGCAGGCCGGGCAGTGCGCCGAGCGCGATCTCCTCGACGCTCGGCTGGGTGGCGGCCGTCAGGGCGACCGAATCGCCGTCGCAACTGAGTCCGGCGTTGATCCACAACACGTGGATGAGGGCTTCTTCGGCCTTGAGGGAAGTTTCAGTAGGCATCGTTGCCTCTTTCAGCGCCCGAACCGGGCTCAATGTGCGTCTGATAGAGATTCGGTCAAAGAATCTGACCGGGATGTGGAGCGGTCGAGCCAGTCATACCAAGCGGCAAGGCCGTCACCCGTGGTGGCGGAGAGGACCAGGAATTCGGCGTGCGGGTTGACCTGCCGGATGCGCCGCAAGCAATCGACAACGTCGAACTCGACGTAAGGGAGCAGGTCCGATTTGTTGACGATCACCAGATCCGCCGCCATGAACATGTGGGGGTATTTCTGCGGTTTATCATCACCTTCCGTGACTGAAATGACGACGACTTTGGCGCTTTCACCAAGGTCAAAGAGGGCCGGGCACACCAGGTTGCCGACGTTCTCAACGAAGACCGTCGAGCCTGGCTGCGGATCGAGGGCATCGAGCCCGCGCTGGAGCATATCGGCGTCGAGATGGCAGCCGGCTCCCGTGTTGATCTGGATGACCGGACGGCCAACAGCCCGGATGCGGTCTGCGTCCAGGGATGTTTCCTGGTCCCCTTCGATGACGCCGGCCTGGAGCTGATCGCCAAGGTCCCTGAGTGTGCGGACCAGGAGCGTGGTCTTGCCGGCACCCGGGGAACTCATGACATTCAGCGCCCGTATTCCCCGGCCAGCCAGCCAGCCCCGGTTCCCGGCCGCCAGAAGGTCGTTCTTGGCGAGGAGGTTTTGCTCCAGCGTGATGGTTACGGGGTGGTGGTCGTGCTCGTGGGGGTGCTCATGCGGGTGGTCGTGGGGGTGCTCGTGCGGGTGCTCGTGCTCGATCGTGGGTTCAAGCCCATCAAGGGTGGAGACCCTGGTATTCGTCTCGTCGCCGCATCCGCATGTAGTACACATTCCTCAAGCCACCTCCACAGACAGCACCATGAGTTCACGTCCGCTCAGCACTTCGACGTCGGCGCTTCCGCATGGACAGAGCATGATCAGGTCAGTCAGTTCAAATTGCTCGCCGCATTTCTTGCAATGCGCCAAGCCTCGCGGTTCATCGATCCGCAGTTGCGCTCCGGCAAGCGGGGTATCGGCGGAAACAATGTCGAAGCAAAAGCGCATAGCGTCCGCTAGTACGCCGGAAAGCGGTCCGATTCGAAGATTCACAACGGTGACCGTCCGCTCTCCGGTACGGTCCAGAACGGCGTCAACAAGGCTCTGCGTGATTGAGAGTTCGTGCATGCTGGCACTCCTTGTTGCCAAGATAGGCTTGCTCCGGACAAAGCGCAACCACCTAACTTGACTCCGGCGTATACTTCCGCTAGATAGAGGGATTCACATGGAGAAATTCAATTTCGGGATTCTCCAGCGGGCAGTTAATCCGGCACCTCCATTGACGTGAAACATTGACGTGGGACCCGAGGCTCGAACCATGAAGCAAACGGCGGCTGCGCGCCCCTCCCGGATGGAGGGGTTCCGCCGCGGCCTGAGCGGACAGGAATGGGCCTCGATCGGCGGCATGGCCGTTTTTATCTTGCTCCTCCACGTCGCGGGGTGGGGTGTTTTGGCAGGCGTGACGGCACCCGGCAGCGCCCACGGTATTCCTGCAGGCGCGTTCGGGGTGGGCCTCGGGATCGCTGCGTATACCCTCGGACTGCGCCACGCCTTCGACGCCGACCACATTGCGGCGATCGACAACATCACTCGGAAACTCTGCAACGATGGCCGGCGGCGGATGTCCGTTGGATTCTGGTTTTCCCTGGGACATTCGAGCATTGTCTTCGCCATGTGCGCATTGTTGGCGGCCGGTATCCGAAACCTAGCGGACACCGCCACGGCAGGCGGCATGGAACTCCACTCCCTCATGGGCCTGCTTGGCACAACCGTTTCGGGGATCTTCCTTTACATCATCGGCATCGTGAATCTCGGTGTACTCCCTGGGGATCATCAAGTCGGTCCGACGCATGCGCCGCGGTGAGTACAGCGCCGTCGAACTTGAACAAGAATTGTCTGCCGGCGGTGGACTGTTGAACAGGGTGTACCGCCGGGTCACGCGGCTGATCAGCCGGCCTTGGCAGGTCTACGGTGTGGGATTGCTGTTCGGTCTGGGATTCGATACGGCCACGGAAGTCAGCCTGCTGATTCTGGCGGGTGGCGCCGCAGCCTCTGCTCTTCCGTGGTACGCGATCATGACGTTGCCCGTCCTGTTTGCCGCTGGAATGAGCTTGCTGGACTCGATCGACGGTGTTCTGATGAACTTCGCTTACGGGTGGGCGTTGTCGCGGCCGGTCCGCCGGGTCTATTACAACATCGTGATTACCGGATTGTCCGTCGCGGTGGCGTTGGGAATCGGTTCCGTCGAGCTGCTTTCGATCCTCGTTCAAAAGACAGGGATCAGCACGGGCCCGTTGGCCGCCGTCGGAGGCTTGGACCTCAACGCTGTCGGGTACGTGATCGTTGCACTGTTCGTTGTGACCTGGATTCTTGCGTTGGGCATCTGGAAATGGGCGCACATCGAAGAGCGTTGGTCCGGCAAGCCGCATAAGTGAGTGAGCGTTTAGGGTTGAGGGATGCCGTCGTTCCAGACCAAGTTGAAGATCACCGGGCTTAAGCCGGGCCATCCGCCGGAGTCAGTGATGGCGGCTGCGGTCGAGGCGTTGGAAACGCGGCACCACGTTGAGTCCAATCAGTTGGACATCGTTGGCGGGGTCCCGCAGATCAGCCTGCGCTTCCTTGTTGAGGCACGCGACTACCCGGGCGAGAACAGCGATGCCCGCACGTCGGCAGCAATGATGCGCGACGCCGTCGAACGCGTTGCGCTGACCGGGAACCTCTACGTGCTCCGCCGTATGCGGGGGAAATGGTCGCCGGTCTGAGGTTCCAGAGCGAAAACCGAAAACAGTCATAGGTGCGGCGGCTCGCTGGGCCCGTCGACGGGCGAGCGGTCGCCCCGGCGGCGTGTGACAATCACACCGACCACGACGCCGATCAGCAGCCCCACGCCGACGCCGATCAGTGAGCTCGCCCAGAACGGAAGCTTCGTCGTCGAGCCGGCAAAGTAGCCAAGCCCGGCTTGCCAAGTTGCCCACAATAGCCCGCCCAAGCCGGCGCACAGACTGAAGCCCCGTGAGGAAACCTCGGCGATCCCGGCGGCCGCGGACGCGGCAACGCGGCCACCCGGGATGAACCGTGCGCCGATGATCGCGCCGTAGGTGGACGAGCGGCCGGCTTTGGCGATAGTCCGGTGGATGCCCTGATGGACCCTCTGTCCCCAGACCCAGCGGTCCAGAACGTGCGACAGCCGGCGCTTGAAGAGCTGGAAGACGAGGAGGTCGCCCAGCCAAGAGGCGACGGCGGCCAACAAACCCACCAGCCAAAAGTTGACCTTGCCCTCCGCCGCCAGGGCGCCACCCGTGATGACCAGCATCTCGGAGGGGATGGGGGGGAAGATTGCGTCGCCCACCACCATGGGGACAATCCAGACATAGATCGCGGCTCCCCAGCCTTCGGCGGTGGTGATGTCCATGGGCACAAAGTACCCCACGTTGGTGCGTTCGCCGGAGTGTCGTGCAAGACTGGCGCCATGCAGCTGGAAATCCTCCAAGGCGACATCACTACACGCGACGTCGACGCGATTGTCAACGCAGCCAACTCATCTTTGATGGGCGGCGGCGGAGTCGACGGCGCCATCCACCGCGCCGCCGGTCGGGAGCTTCTGACGGCGTGCATGGAAGTCCGCGAGCAGCAGTATCCAGACGGCTTGCCGGTGGGCCAAGCCGTTGCCACACCCGGGTTCTCATTGCCTTCGCGATGGGTGATCCACACCGTTGGTCCCAACCGGCACGCCGGCCAGCGCGATCCTGAACTGCTGGCTTCGTGTTTCCGCGAGAGCCTTAAGGTGGCGGTATCGCTCGGGGCCAGGTCCGTTGCCTTCCCCGCGATCGGCGCGGGGGTCTACGGCTGGGATGCGCGCGAGGTCGCCACTGTAGCGCTCGACGCCGTCCGCCGGTTTGGCGCGGAAAAGTCCAGCGGGCTGGAACTCGTGGAATTTGTGCTGTTCAGCACGGAGACCACGGAAATCTTCCGAAGCGTGTTCGAGGCTTCTGCGGGCTGAGGAGTTTTGGCGCGAGGGTCAGGCCGGCTGCGCCTCAATCACCGTCTTCAGCTGTGCGAGCTGCCCGACCTCCGACTGCATGGTCTTCGTGATCATCGAGCTCATGAGCTTCATGAAGCCCTTTGGCTGAAGATCCAACGCGAAGCGCACCGTTGTGCTGCCGTCGTTCTCGTTCAGAGTGAAGGAACCTGTGGGTCGAGCGGGCCCGGCGGTCACCTGGAAATCGAGGCGCTTGCCCGGCTGGGCTGCGGTGATCTCGTAGTCGCCAGCGATCGTGCGGCCGCCGGGACCGGCCAAAGTCTGGGAGTAGACAGCTCCTTGGGTACCCGACTCGCCACTTGCGAGGGCGACACTCCGGACTGCCGGACGCCACAACTTATTGTTCAGCCCGTCGGCCAAAAAGGCGTAGACATCGTTTGCGGGGCGGTTGATCGAGACTTCGTTTTCAGCGTGAGCCATGTGGTTCCTTTTCGCGAGACCGAACACCGCCCGCAGTCGCGGAGCCGGCAAAATCGAGCATATACGCCCAGCTACCCTCACGCCCGCTCACATATGACGGACCCGTTTGCTGGGAAAGCGGTCGTCAGAGGCGGAGATGGAAGGAATTGGCGGCGATCCGGGGGCCGCTCAGGGCGTACGTGAAGGTGGTCTCTTCCCATGTGTGACTGGTGTTGAGTTTGAGGCTGAACTTCAGATCTCCGGCTTGTGCAGAGTTCGTGATGCAGCTGAGGTTGGCCGGATCGGCGGGTTTTGCCGTGCAGTTCCAACCGGCGGGGGCGGAAACTGACGTACCGTCAATCCAGGCGTTGTTATCGATTGAAAAGTCAGCTGTGGTTGTCCCGGGGCCGTCCGTACGGGACAGGGTGAAGATGACCTCTACGGTCGCCGTCGTCGGGTCTGTGCCGGAATCGGTCCTGCTCGCGGTACCGCTGACTTGGGCCAGTGTCGGGGCGGGCGTCGGGGTCGGTGTGGGCGAAGGTAACGGAGCCGCAGGAGTGTGTGGAACGGGACTCGGTACGGGCTGCGGGGTCAAGGCTTGTGCTGCGACGGGAGGTTTCTGGGTCGCCGGCGTAGCGTGCGCTGTTGGGCCGGCAGGAACCGGCAGCGGCGCGGGTGTCGTTGCGGTGGTCGCTGGGGGCGCGTGGGTAGCCGGGACTGATGATGGGAGTGCCGGTTGAGTGCTTTGGGTCACGATCGCGTGATAAGCGCCGGGGTCAGGGGCGCCGGATAAGGCAACCGCCAGGCCGATTGTTCCCGCTACCAGTCCCAGCCCGATGGCTACTGTCAGGGGCATCAACACGGCTGGGGAGATCCCGGCGAAACCTGAGGTAGTCGATGTTCCGGGGATTTGCCCCACGACGCCGAGTCCCGAGGCGCGCCCTGCCCAGGCAGCCAAGGGGACCCCGGTGATCAATGGCAGGAGCACGGCCCGCATGGCTCCTTGGACGTCATTGAGTTCGAGGAGGATGGCTGTGCACTTCGCGCAGCTGTCCAGGTGGTCCCGGACTTTTGCCTCAGCCGTTTTGGACAGACCACCGCGCACGTAGGATCCGAGCTGGGAGACGAACTCCGTGCAGTCATCCTCTGGGGTCTCTTTGACGTGCATTTGCAGGTATTGCCTGCGCAGTCCCTCCCGTGCCCGCATCCCAAGGCCGGAGACGGCATTGGGTTTGAGGCCCAGGATGGGAGCGACTTCGGCCGGTTTCATCCGTTCGACGTCCAGGTACCAGAGTGCCGATTGCCACCGTTCCGGCAATGCGCGGAACGCGCGGGCAATTGTTTGTGATTCGGAAGGCCTGGATCGCGGGATCGTCCGGTGTCATCTTGTGGTCGAGAATGGTCTCTTCGCTAGTAGGCAGGGTACGCCCGCTTTTGCGGTTCCTGTGGTGGGCAAGCCGAGTGACAGTTGACAACAAGTACGCTCGGAAAAACTGCTCTTGCCCTTTGCCCGCGGCCAGGCTTTGCAGCACCGACGCGAACGCTTCGGCGACGACGTCGTCTGCGTCGCTGGGGTTGTCGAGGTTCTTGCGGGCCACGGTGGAAGCGATGGAGGCGTGCCGGGCGTAGAGCCCGTCGTAGGCTTTCAAGCCACCTTCACGGACCATGGCGATGAGTTGACCGTCGCTGAGAGCACCGGTCTTTGAAGAAGCGGTATTAGGCGCCATTACCGATCCTGAAAGCGTTGAAGTTCTTGACCATAGCTATGTAGTGGACAATGCCTGCGAATCGTGACGCAGCTTCAATAACTATTCGCTCAGCTTGGGGACTCGGGGTCATGCCTTGCGCCGCCGTCGGTCCCAAAAGACGGCCGTCAGGAAAAAGGCCGCCAGGCCGCCGATGAAATACGCGACCCAGAACGGGAATCCGATGCTGGTTTGGTGTCCTGCGAGGGTTTCCTGTTCCGGCGCGTCTTTGGGGATGTCCGCGATACGGGTGGCGTGGACGAGGAGCCGGTGGGAGTTCACTCCGATGGGTGTGCACGTGATGAGGGTGATGAGGTCCTTGCCCAGAACGACTTTCAGGGAGGTGATGTCGTCCGGTTTCACGACCTCGATCTTGTCCACCCTGTAAAGGAACGTATGGTCCATCACCTCGGTGGAGAAGATATCGCCTATTTTGGCCTGGTGGAGTGGGTTGAAGAGTTCGGCGTTGGGGATTCCGGAATGTGATGTCAGGACACTGTGTGTGCCCGGACCCCCGACGGGCAGGGAAGATCCGTAGAGGTGGCCCACTCCCTTGGCCAGGACGTCGTCGCTGGTCCCGTGGAAAATCGGCAGGTCGATCTTGAGTGAGGGGTAGCGAAGTCTGCCGATCACGTCGTCGTTGGCAACATTCAGCTGGCTCTCGTAGTCCTTCAGCTGCCCCTCCAAGGCTGTGGTGGGGGTTTGGGCGGAGTAGGGGTCGCGAAGCTGGCCGGCGGGGATACGGGAGTTGTAATCGCGTGCCTTATCCAGAATTTTGGTCCGGGCGTTGGGTTCGAGTTGCTGGACGTCCTGGGCGTAGCCGGAAAGCTTGGTGTTGTGGTCAATGGAGCTGAACCAGTCCGCCGCCTGCGGGTAGAGGACCAGACCCCATCCAATGGCTGCGATGACCATCATCGTGACGAGCCTGCGGCCGGCCAGACCGGATCGGCTGCTGTTACGCGTTGGTGCAGTTCCGCGGGTCCGGCTCCGGCGCCGCGGCGAAGGGTCTTGTGAACTGGATTCGGAACCCCCCATGAGTTCGTCGAGGGTTTCAGCCATGGTGCGCTCTCTTGCTTGAAGGCGGAACGGGTATGGGGCACCCAGAGGAAGGATGCCCCATACCGCTCAGCAAAGGGTTCAGATCACAGGGACGTGGTCTTTTCGGCTTCGTTGCGCTTGCGGCGGCTCGTAACCATCAGAAGACCTGCACCAGCCAGGGCCAGGACGCCACCTGCGGTGAGCGCGAGGGTTCCGGGGCCGCCGGTGAGCGGCAGCTGGAATCCGGCGTTGTGCGGGACGTTGGTGACGGTGACAGTAACGACGGCGGGGTCGGAGCTGGTGACCGTGGTCTGGACCGGCTGGGCGAGCAGTTCATACCCGGCCGGGGCCTTGGTTTCCACGAGCCAGTACGCCTGGTAACCGGGCTGGCCCGGGCTCACGGCTGCGCCGTTGGCCCAGTTGGAGTAACGCAACCCGGAGATCACCAGGTTGCCGCTGGCATCGGTGGTCCAGGAACTGGTACCCGAGATCGTGATCGCGTTGGTGCCGGCCAAGGCATCAGCCTGGGTCGGGTAGACGGAGAACACGGCCCCTGCCAGGGCAGCCGAGGTCTTCGAGTCCTGTTTGTGCAGGACAATGTCGCCCCACTTGGTGATCACCGGGGGAGTCACGACGGGGCCGCCGGGCTGGCCCGGGGTGATGGTGAAGCTGGCGGCGTTCGGGTAGACGGCAGCCGTGTTCGAGATCTGGCCCACCGCGTTGACGATGGTGTTCACGGTCACCACAACCTTGGCTGTGGGGCTGGCGGCAAGGATGGCCCGGCCGCTGGCGGTGAAGTCGACCGTGAGCTTGTTCGTGGCCGCATCGAAGACGACGGTGTAGTCCGTGTTCAGTGTCAGGGCTGCACCGTTGGAAAGCGCCACGGTCGAGCTAGCGTAGCTCAGCTTGGTGTCGAGCTGATCAACGATCCGGTACCCGTCGATGGGGTTGACGTTGGGGATGTCACCGGTGATGGTCCACTGGACGTTGTCCCCGAGCTTGATCGCGGGGGCGTCCGTGACGGTCTTCGTCGCGCCGGTCACGGCGTTCTTCGGGTAGACGTTAACGCTGTACATCCAGTTGTTCTCGTTGACCGGGTCCGTCATGGGGAGCGTGACGAGGAACGGGGCAGACGGCGTGACACCGGCCGGGTAACCGGTCTCGGTGACGAGGTACAAGCCCAGGGGCAGGTTCGCCAGAGCGGCCGTTCCTGTCGCGTCCGTGGTCACGGCGGTACCGGCGGCAGCCTGCGCGGCGGCTTGTGCCGGGGTCAGGGCCGCCGCGGCAGTCCAGCCCGCATTGGTGGTGAGGTCAATGTTATTGACCTTCTGAACCGAGAACGTGACTCCGGCCATCGGTGTTAGGCCCGACAGCTGGGCAGGGGTCAGGGCCGTTCCGTTGTTGGGCAGGTTCGTTGGCGTGGCCGGGGTCTGGTATTTGTGGATGGTCAGCGTAGCGGTCTTGGTCGCGTCGATGTTTGCAATGTTCGCGGCATAGGCGCCCCCGGCCCCGAGGGCGAGCATGCTTGCTGAGGCGATTGCGGCCAGGGTGGCCAGTATGCCCCGTCTTACCTTCGATGATTTCATCGTTTTCCTTTTCTTAGTTGTCCCCAAGGAAATGCGCGGAGCTGCGCTCAGCAATCGCTTGGTTCGTGGGGTTCTGTCCGCTCGCCGGTGTGCGATGAGTGCGAGCGAAATCATGAGGAGGAGAATCCCGAGAACAGGAATCCCCCAGAGACCGGCGGTACCCGGTCCGCCGGCGGTGGGAAGCTTGACTGCCGCGGCGTCCAGGACCGTGATCGTCGATCCGCTGACGGTCACGGACGTTCCTGCGGTGGCCGGATCCAGGGTGATGGCGCCGTTGGCCGCAAGGGTGAATTTCACGCCCGTGGCCAGGAGCGAGTAGCCGTTCGGTGCCTTGGTCTCCAGCAGCCAGTAGGTTCCCGCGGCCAGGTTCTGGACCTCGATGAGCCCGGGGGATCCGGTCACCGGGCTGCTCACACCGGTCACCGTGGTCCCCATTTGCCCGGCGGCATCGTTGTGGATCTCGAAGGTCGAGCCGGTCAGCGGGGCGGTGGAACCCTGGGTTGGGCCCGGACCTGTCTTTTGCACGAACAGGTGCCCGGTGGTGGGGTGCGTGGTGACACAAGCAGGGTCCAGTGGTGCTGCGCTGCCGGTGACGCACCGTACCGGGGGAATGAGCCCGTTGCCGGTGGCCCCGTTCTTCAAGGTGACCAGCCACGCCGTGGAGTTCACGGTCACCGAATACGTCAGGACAGCCGTTCCGTTGCCCGGAAGCGTGAACGCCGGTGTGGCGAGCTTGCTGTTGGCGCCGGGATCCGCCACGGCAACCGGGGCGCCGCCGTTGATGCTCAGCTTCGCGGAGCCTGGCGTGAATACGGCGTTGTTGAGTACCTGGCTGAGGTCATCGGTGAGGATGACACCAGTGATGGCGTTGGGGGTGGAGTTGGTGGCGGTCACCGTGTAGGTGATGGTTCTGGCCGGGCCGGGATCGCCCGGGTTGATCGCGGTCCCGGACGCCGGGGACGCCGTCTTGGCCAGAGTCCACGAGCCCACGGGATTGACCGTGCACGTCGTGCTCCCGGCAGGGCAGGTGGCTGGCGGTGTTGTGATGGTCGCGGGCGTCAGGTAGTTCGCAACCGAAGCGTTGCCCAGGCTGCCGAGGTTCTTGACCTTCACCTGATAGCTCACAACGCTCTTCGCGCCCGCGGCGACCGTGCCCGTGATCCCGAGGGTCGGCGGTGCCGCACCCGCATTGTTGGCCACCACCAGGGCAGTCCCGCCCGTAGTGGTGGACGCGATGGAGCCGCCCACGAGGGTCGAGTCATCCAATACGTCCCCGAGCCAGTCGGTATAAGCCACGGGAGCCGGGGCGGTACCGGAAGTGTTGTCGAAGGTCAACGTGTACGTGAGCACCTGGCCCGGCTGGACCATGGTCCCGGCCACTGGATCCACACTCTTGGAAACCACCAGATTGGGCAAGAGTGCCGTGTTGACGAATCGGCAGGTCACTTCTGTGGAGACGGTGCCCGTGGAAATCGGAATGTCGGTGCTGTTGACGTTGAACGAGGTTCCTGTGCCGCTCTTGAAGGGTGCCGCGGTGAGGTCCGGTGTGTTCCAGCATTTCCAGGTGGTGGTGTAACCGCCGGTGGCCGTGGTCTGGCTTTCGGAGAAGGTGTAGTAGACCCCGGCCGTCTGGGCCAGCACGGCGGCAGGACCCACTTGGTTGGGCTGCAGCCCGGACGCACCGCCGGTAGTGGTGGTGGTTCCCAGGACGGCCCCATTGGCCGCGGTGTCACCTCGTTTGATGGACAGATTGAACTGATCGTTGGGACTGACCCTGCCTCCGGCGATGTCCTTCTGCAAAAGCACATGCGGTGGAGCCGGCTGGCACGAGGCCAGATCAATACCGCTGGCGTAGCCCAGTGCTGTCCTGGTCCCCAATGGCTGGAATGTGTTGGGGTCATAGACAGTGACGTTGGTACTCGTGCCGATGTTGTAGCTCTCAATGATGAGAGAACCATTGGAGTCGAAGGCGATGCCGTTGTAACCAGGATCATTGGTGGCATTGCCAACCAGGATGCTTCCGGAGGAGTTGGCCAGCGTGCCACCCGGAGTTGCACCCACGCCGGTAATGGTGAGGATCTGTGCCGTTCCCGGATATGCCGTTTGTGCGTTGTCGACCTGGGAAAGGATGGTGTAGAGATTGCCTTGGCTGTCAAACGCAAAGTCGCCGTTGCGTGTGGCCGGGACGGGGTCCCAGGAGTTCGTTGCGGGGTTGAAGTTGTAACCCAGATAGGCGTTCGAGGAAACCTGAAGGCCGTTGACCACAAGGGCCACAGACCCGGACACCGGATCGTAGCGCCAGATGTACAGGTTAACCGTCCACCGCTGCGGGTTGCTTCCGGCAACAGGAATGTCCTGGTAACCGCCGAAGTAGTACGCGCCGTCGGCCGGGTTGACCGCACCGGCCACTACACCGTCACCGACCAGCGAGGTATCGACATTTGTCTTGACAAGAACAGGGGCCCCGGGAGTGGTCGGTTTGGGATCGTAGGCATAGATGTTGACGGATGAAGGTCCCGTGGGTCCGTTGGAGAAAAGATCGGTGAAATACAGGATCCCCGTCTGGCTGCTCACGCCCAGCGCGTTCGCATTGTTGCGTATGGCAGTGGTGTTTGCCATCTGGTAGTCCAGCACCGGGTTGTTGCTGGAATTTACGTGATTACGGTAGATCCCACCGCTTCTACTGATCGCGTAGAAGGTGCCCGGTGCGCACACCTGACCGGTGGTCATCGCCATCGGCAACGCCATACCCTGATTCGCTGGGACGGACTGGGCGGTGGCACCCGCAGTGGATCCGGCCGCGTTCGCGGCCGCGGGCATCACAACCAGCTGCATCAGGAGGGCAACGATCGCCGCCACAGCGGGGACCGTCCAGGACCGGGCGCGGGACGCCGTCGTGGACAGCTTGGTTGAGGGATTCCTGGAGACCCCTGGGAAAGTCAGGACGGTCATCAGGAAGTGATCCTCATCCCATGCCCCGCAACGGTAAATCCGTCCGCTATCACCCGAAAACCTCACTAGTTAGAAACGACCGGGCCCGAAGCCGGGACCCTGCACCTGCCTAGTAAGTGGCTGCACGTTCCGGAACGTGACGACGGTCTTGGTAGGAAACTCTCAAATATTTTTCGGGGGCTCCGGAGACCGCAACGGGTACCGGATCAGGCCAAGGGTGTGATGGCGTCGTATTCGTCCCAGAGACTCCGCCCGGACGCGGTAACAGCCTCGACAGCCATGGCGCTGATGAGCTCCCCTGTGTGGCTGCGGTCGTTTTCGGTGACGACATAAGTGAAGGCACATTCCGCTTGCTCTCCGGCCGGCAGCGGGCCGAAACAAAGGACGGAAGGCCCGGTGGCGTAGCTCAGATCTTCCAGCCCGGAGTTGGTGAAAGACCGCGGTACCAGGGTGACGCTGGTGAGGTCCTCCCCGGTCTCGTTGATGATCCAGACGGAATAACTCAGAGTGTCGCCAGGTACTGCAGTGACCTTGTCCGCGAAGTGCAGCAGACGCAACCCGGTGCAGTGCTCCAGGCACGTCGAGAAGCCGCACGCGGTGGCTGAATCCGATGGATGCCACCGTGTGCCACGGGCCTGTTGCTCAATTTGTTTGTCCGGATCGCCTGGTATCTGCAACATCAAGACCTCGCTGGGGAAAAGCGTGTACAGCCATTGGTTTCTCACCGGTTCCGCTCTCCGGCGTCCCCGGGCAGGTACCTGGGTGGGGACATCTGTAGCAAGAGGTGCCTCCGGGGCCGGCAGGTAGACCTCGGAGGAGGCGAACCGCCGTGTACCGGTACCGGGGTCCCGTTCATCCGCCGGGGTCTGTCCTTGCAGATTGAGAACGGCATCAACGATGGCGGTAAGCCGTGGCGAATCCACGTCCACGCCTCCTGGGATGCCTGCCGACGAGGGGACCCGCTTCGAGGAAACGTCGTTAGCCGTCATCGTGACTGCCGCCATTCCGCGATGCTTCGGAGCCGGGCCATGAGGTCCATGGCTTCGCTATCAGTCGACGGGAGCGGCTGGTACCGAAGCTCGCAAGGTCCAAGGGCCCCGTTTCTCAGCGACTCGAACCGCTCCTTACATCTGGCCGCATCGGCAAGATTCGCCGGTGAACATTGAAAAAGAAAGTCCACCCGGTCCCGGCGATACATCTGAACCGCTGAATCGTCGGTGAATTCCTGGCCGCAGATCCGGCCGACCTCGGCTGAAAGGGTCCATGAGCCGTCCAGCCGTTTGTCCATGAGAGGAAACCGCATCGTCCCCAAAACGAGCTTGCCCGCTCCGTCCGCCGTCCGGAGCGCTTCATGGATCACGCGTTCAAAATGGGCCGGTGTTGCCAGCCCCGTTGCCACATCAGTGCAGGACGAAGGTTGTTCCTGCTCACCGGCCTCCACCCAGCCGACGGCGATTTCCTGCAGTGCGCGGTGATTATCAGGCAACCCGGAAACCGTAAAGAGAGACCGCAGATCGGCCATCGTTTCGCCAATGCCCACGCCATGGAAGGAACGTGATGCACCCAGACGCCGGGCCGCCCCGCCAGAGGAAACCCCGTTGAGCAAGGTGAGAGCCATTGCCTCGACTTCGGGCACGAACCAATCACGGGCAAACCGCCAGCCGTCGGCAAATGTCTGGTCCTGCCATCGGACCAGAAGCAAAGAAAGGCCGTTTCCAACGGGCATCTCAGGAGCTGTTTGAATCTTCATGCCTAATGTGTGGAGGCAGGACACGATTCATGACGGCAAGTGCCAAAAACGAGGGATGGTTGCCGGGCGCGGCCGCTCGGTCACGAGAGGGGGTATATGAAGGAGGGGTGGGGGAAGGTGGCTATACGTGAGCGGGGGCTATACGTGAGCGAGCGTCACAGCCGGGCTTCGCTCAGCTCGAGCCGGCTACGGTATTCCACGGCTTGTTTGCTGATGGGGTCAATGAATCGAATGCCTCGAGCCAGCAGTTGCAAGGGCTTCGAGTAGTCGTCCGGGGCCTTGTCCAGGAGTTCGGGGTAGAACGCGTCGTTCACGATTCCCAGCCCGAGTGATGCCATGTGCACCCGAAGCTGGTGGGTCTTTCCGGTGTGCGGCTCAAGCCGGTACAGCGCCTGCCGCGCCGCACCGCCGTCGTGAGTGCCGCCGTCGAACGTCCTCAACAGTTCAATGCGGGTCTCCGCGTTGGGTTCGCCGTCGATCACCTCAGCGAGAAGGTAGCTGCGGGACTTGGTCATGCGGTTGCGCACGACGGCGGGGAACTCGACGCGGGGAAAGCCCGCGGTGGGTGCCGCTGCCGAGACGCACTCGTACTCTTTCTGGACCTGGCGCTTCTCGAAGAGCACCTGGTACTTGCCGCGGGTCTCCGGGTTGGTCGAGAGCAACAGGACGCCGGCGGTCATGCGGTCGAGGCGGTGCATCGGGATCAGATCCGGGAGATTCAGCAGGTTCCTGAGCCGGACGAGCGCGGATTCCTGGATATAGGTTCCGCCCGGTGTGGTGGGCAGGAAGTGGGGTTTGTCCACCACGAGGAGGTGCTCGTTCCTGGTGCAGGATGTCGATATCTACCGGCATCCGGGTCTCCGGCGGGAGGGTGCGGTAGTACCAAATGAAGGTGTGGCGGTCCAAGGGGGTGTGGCGGTCAAGGGGTGCGCCGCCCTCGCCGACGATCTCGCCGGCGTCGAACCTGTCCTCGATGCCCTGGGGGTCGATATGGCCCCAGCGGTGCATCATGTAGTCCATCGCGGTGTCCCACGGCCCCTCGTCCGGGAGGCGCAGGCGGGTGGCATTGACGCCGTCGCGCACGGGAAGGGGGGATTGCATCACCGGTCTATTCTACCGGCCTAATAAGTGGCGCCCCCGGGGAGGATGACGGGCTTGGCGGGCGCTTGGTTGAAGTTGAAATCGTTCACCAGATCGCCCAGCTGGGGGTTGGTCTCCCGGACATCCGGGCGGGGATCAGGCCGTCCATCGGTAGCAGGGTCAAGGCGTTGGCCGTGGAGGAAGTCGTCTTCAATGAACTTGGCGTAGGCGTCGTGGCTGAGGGTCTGGTGGTCGATGTTGCCCTGTTTGGCGTAGGGGCTGATGACTATTCCCGGGACCCGAAGGCCGTAACCGTTTGCGTCTACGGTGGGCGGCGCGACGTGGTCGTAAAATCCTCCCCAGTCATCCCATGAGAGGAAGATCGCTGTGCTGTTCCAGTCCGGACCGGACATGACAGCGTTGATCAGTCCCGTCACGTAGGCCTGCCCGGTGCTGATCAGGGCGGGCGGGTGTTCGCTGACGGCTCCGGTGGGGTCGATCCAGCTCACGGCCGGCAACGTGCCTTTCTTGGCGGCATCGTAGAAGTTGCTCAAGGACTGGATGTTGCCCAGTTGTCCGTCCTGCTTCACCGTGTCGAAGTACGGGAGGGGATTCCAGATGCCCGGTGTCTTCGCGTTCTGGGCTACGGGAGCGCAAACCATGGCTGAGCCATCTTGGCAATCGGGTTCTGTGCCGTTGAAGACGTAGTAAGCCCAGGGCACGTTCTGTTTGTGCAGTAAGTAGGTCAGATCGGTCCAGGCATAGTCGGGTGGGGCCAGCTGTTTGGCCGCAGACAGCAGCTTTTGCTTGAGGGCCTGGGGGAGTACCGCTTTGTCGATCGCGACCTGGCAACTGGTGTACGAATCTGCCCCTGCGCAGTTTTGCGAAAAGAGGGTATGCAATTGCACGGCGATGTCCGGCGTGATCCCAGCTGCGTTGAGGGCGTCCTGGCAGGCCTTGTTTTGCAGGCCGGTGCGGCATTTCCCGATAAGTGTGGACTGAATCGAGGAGGTAAAGTCCGGCGGGCTGCCGGGATTTTGAAGGGCATTCACGCACGATTGGGGATCACCGGCCCGGCTGCATCTGGCGGACCATTCCGAGACCATGTACAGATGTTCCGGCAGGCTCCAGGATGCGTTGGGTTCAAACATGTGATCCTGCAAGGTGAAGTCCTTGGCGTACGCCCAATAGTTGGGCAGGTCGCGGGCGTCGTGGTAGCCCATCACATCGCTTTGGCGCCCGCCCGCACAGGAGGGCGCATTCGGCGCGCAGTTCGTGGAGGCTTTCTCGGCCTGGGCAATGAAGCCGTCCATCTTTCCGCCGTTAATGTCCGCCGTGGCGTTGTTCTGGCTGTGCGGTCCACCGGAATTCCGGTCCAAGGGGTTGTAATACGGTTTCACACAGGAAGCATTGGCCGGATCCGGAACGCACACCGTGGGGGAGCCATTCTGCATCGGTATCCCGTCCGCTCCCGGGAACGTCCCGAAATAGCTGTCGAACGAACGGTTCTCCTGCATGATGACGATGACATGTTGGATCTTCGAAATTCCCGTATTCGCTGAGGGGGCCGCCGTCGAGGTGACTCCGGCAGGGCTTGAGGACCGGTGCCAGGAGACGCCGATAATGGCCGTAAAGCCGAGAAGCGCGAGAAGCGCGAGGACCGCGAGAACCGATAGGACCGCCAGGCCCGGGCGCCGGACCGCCCAGGCACGCAACCGCCCCCTGCGACGCCGGGCCGGACGCTCAGGTCCCGACCGCATGGGCGGCGAATTGAACCTCATCTTGACACCTCACGAACGGTGATAACCGCAGGCTACTCCGTTGCTGACTGCGGCGGTACTGGACCAGCAGCAGTCCTCAGGGATAGTGCACCGACGAGAAAAAAGTTCTTGACAATAAAAGTTGTCGGTTGGCATAATCGAAGCATGTTGGACATCGAAGTGATCGAGGATCCCGCAGCGGCGGAAGCGTCGCTGGACCCGATCCGCACGCGAATTCTGCAGGAGCTGGCAGAGCCGGGTTCCGCCACTCAGCTGGCGGTCAAGGTGGGCCTGCCCCGGCAGAAGGTCAACTACCACCTCAAGGCTCTCGAGCGGCATGGGCTCGTGGAGCTTGTGGAGGAGCGGAAGAAGGGCAACGTCACCGAACGGGTTTTGCGCGCGACGGCGGCGTCCTACGTGATCTCGCCGGTGGCACTCGCGTCCGTGGCTCCGGACCCTCGGCGCTTCTCGGACCGTTTTTCCGCCTTTTGGCTGTTGGCCCTCGCGGCCCGGACGGTCCAGGAGATGGGCACGTTGATTGCCGGCGCGGCCGCAGCCAAGAAAAAGCTTGCAAGTTTCGCGATCGACGGCGAAATCACCTTCCGTTCGGCGGCGGACCGTGCGGCTTTTGCCGAGGAACTCGGCGTTGCGGTGACTCGGCTCGTCGACAAATACCACGACGGCGGAGCGGCCCTGGGCGGCACCGCGGCTGCCTCAAGCGGCGCATCGGTAGGCGGCGCACGCAAGCACAGACTCGTCGTCGTACTTCATCCCGCACTTAAGACAAACACTTCAGAAAAGGAACAGGACAATGACTAACAACCGTGAATTCGAAATCGTGGCTGATACCGAGCTGCCCGGCACGCCGGAGCGCGTCTGGGAGGCCGTGACTAAGGGAACGCAGGCCTGGATGTTCCCCACCGATCAGTGGCCGGCGGTGAAAACCGTGGACGAATACCCCAGCCACCTCGTGTCCCGGATGGATGGTCCGGACGGTTGGTTCAACCAGCTGGAGCACGTGCTGGAACCGCTCGACGGCGGCCGGGCCAAGCTGCATTACGTCCATAGCGGGATCTTCGCGGACAACTGGGACGAGCAGTACGACGGAGCCAGCAAGCACACCGAGTTCTACCTGCACACCCTCGGCCAGTACCTGCAGTATTTCGATGGCAAGCCCGTGGTCTTCACCGACATCCAGGGCCCGGCCGCTTCGCAGACGCCGGACGGCTTCGTCGCCTTGAAACGGGCCCTCGGCGTTGACGGTGTGGCGCAGGGTTCAATGGTGGAGGTTGATCTCGACGGCGTCGGGCGGCTGAGCGGAGAGATCGACTTCTCGAACGAACACTTCCTGGGCCTGCGGACGGCAGACACGCTCTATCGCTTCTTCGGCCGCAACTCCTTCGGGGCTCCGGTAGGCATGACCGTGCACGATTTCAGCGGCGCCGGCGACGCGGAACTGACGGCCAAGGCCTGGGGCGGTTTCCTCGAGAAGGTGTACGCCTAGCGTCGCTAGCCCCACCTAACCCTGCGCTTCACCCCACCCAACTAACTCGCAGTAGCTGTCGTTCTGAGCCCTCATAGCGACACCTACAGCGGGTTGTTTGGGTTAATGGGGGTGCGCGTTAGGCCCAGCCGCGGGTGACGGCGTCGAGTGCTTCTGAGTAGAAGGACTCCCAGTCGGTGGTCGGCGGGCCAAGCTCTGCGAGTTCGAGGCTTACCAGGCCATGGACCTGGCCCCAGATGGCGATCGACACAGTTTCTACCGGGACGGCGCGGATTGAGCCCACCGCTTGCGCCGCGGCGACCGCCTCGATGAGGGGGGCCATGGCGTCCGAGGCGACGGCCGGCGTCGGCGCGCAGTTGGCATAAGCCGCAAGTGCGCCTCCAAACATGAGCCGATAAAGAGCCGGATGGCTCAACGCCCACGCCCGGTAACTCATCCCTAGTGCCCGGAGTCCGCCGTCGGCGGCTGCGCGCTGGGAGTCTCCGAACGAGCGGAAACCGCTGTCGACGACGGCGGTAAGCAGCTGCGATTTCCCGCCGAAGAGGGAGTAAACCGCCGTGGTGGATGTCCCGGCTTCTGCTGCCAGCTCGCGCAGGGTTACTCGCGCCGGGCCAATACGGTCGACAAGATCAGCGGCTGTGTCGAGGAGCCGTTCCTTTAGCGAATCATCATGCAGTACGGGTCTTGCCATGTGATCCATTGTTTCATAACCTTGTTTCGTAACGTCGTTACAAAACAAGCCAACAGGAAAAAGTAGGAGCAGTCATGGTTCAGGAAGTCTTCCCGGGGCGCTTCACGGCGGAACCGGGGCGCGATTCAGTGACCGTATTTCTCATCGGAATGCGAGCCAACCGTTGGTGGAAGATCGGCAAAGTGGCTCGCGTGGCCTCGGCCATGCCCACCATGCTGCGCCACCTTGCAGCGCATCCCGAGTCCGGAATGCTCGGGTGCGAACAGTGGTTCGGGCGCACCACCATGATGCTCAGCTACTGGGAGAGCCCGGAGCATCTGCGGCGTTTCGCGGCGGACCGGGATTCGCCCCATTTGGCGCCTTGGCGGCGATTTATGAAAGAGGTCGCCGGGGGCGGTGACATCGGCGTGTGGCACGAGACTTACCAGGTGCCGACGTCGGGCATTGAAGTGGTCTATAACGGAATGCCGCTTTTTGGCCTGGCCAAAGCCACGTCGCATGTTCCCGTCGGCCCCGGCAGCAACACTGCCAAGCAGCGAATGAGCGCCGCGCGGCCCACCTAACTGACAGTTGTTATAGGCCCCTAAACGAATGCGAGCCAGTTGGGTGGGGCGGGCGCTTGGGCTAGGCGACCGCGGCTGGTTCATTCGGTGCCTTCAGGGTTCTCCGCAGCTGGGGTGAGGCGTCGAGCCTCGACTGGGCGTCCCGCAATGCGAGCACCGCTGTCTCAAGTTGGGCTGGCGCGAGGGTGTACGGGACGCGCATGAAGTGCTCGAAAGCCCCGCCGACTCCGAAACGAGGGCCGGCCGCCAGCCGCAAACCGAAATCCGGGGCGACGACGGTGAGCGCAGTACTCGACGCGGTGGGCATCCTGCACCATGCTGTGAGCCCGCCGCGCGGACGTTCCACGTGCCACTCCGGAAGGTGCTCGGCCAGTAGTCCAAGGAGCGCTTCCCTGTTTCGCCGCAATTCATCAAGCCGGACCTGCAGCGGCTCAGTGAAGGCGCGAACCAGTCTCGCTGCAGCCAACTGTTCGACGACGGGTCCGCCTAGATCCATGGTGGTCCGGGCTTGAACGAAGCGGCTGATCAAGTCTTCTTCGGCCCGAATCCATCCGGTCCGGAGACCCGCCCAGTGCGATTTGCTGAGCGAACCTATGGTCACCACTGCAGGACTAAAGGCCGCGAGCGGCGAGGTGTTGACGGCGTCGAGGTTTAACTCCCGCAGTGTCTCGTCCACAACGAGGACAGTGCCGGTCCCTGCCGCCTCGCGGACCAAGCGGCGGCGCTGAAGATTGGACATGATCCGCCCCGTGGGGTTGTGGAAGTCCGGCACGAGGTAGGCCATCCCGGGGCGTTGGTGGCGCATCGCCGCCACCATGCTGTCGATATCCCACCCGGCGCCCGCGGCCGGGTCCTCGCCAAGTTCCTCGCCAAGTTCCTCGCCAGATTCCTCGCCAAATCGAGTGTCACGTCGAGTGCCACGTTCCGTGTTAGGCGGCATCGGCACCGGAACGGTCCGCGAACCCGAGGCGCGGATGGCATCGAGCGCGTTGGGGTAGGTGGGGTGTTCAACGAGGACCTTTTGTTGCCGCCCGGCCAGGGTTCTCAGGATGATGTTCAGTGCGTGCTGGGCCCCCGACGTCACCAGAATCTGCGCGGCGGTGGTGGGTATGCCGGCTGCCGTATAGCGGTCCGCGATAGCTTCCCGGAGGGACGGAAGGCCGATGGCGTCATATCCAAACCCGGGCAACAATGCCGGCAGGTCAGTCAACGCATCCGCAAAAGCCCGGTGCACCACCTCGCCCGTGGCGGGCAGCGAGGCATAAGCAAGGTCAAGAATCCCGTCTGGAACAGCGAGGCCCGGTCCGCTGACGGGAACCGTTCGGTGCGGAATGCCCGTCCGGCCCCGGCTACCCTGCCCGCCGCTCAAGAACCCTTGTTCGCGCAGGCTCGCGTAGGCGGCCGTGACGGTGGTCCGGCTGACACCCAAAGTGGCGGAAAGTGCGCGTTCGCTGGGCAGTGCGACGTCCAGCGGGATGCGTCCGTCCATCACCAAAAGGCGTACGACGTCGGCAAGCTCGCGATAGGCGGGAGCGGCACCAGTGTTCCAGGGGCCGAGGAGACGCGCCATGGCCGTGGTGTTCAGGGATCCGGGCATAAGACCAGTATTGCAAACTGGCTATGGAAAGCAATGCCAGTTTGTTGGAGCATGGTTTCATGATGACCCGCAGAATCACCCAGCTCTTGATCGGCCTCGCAATGTATGGGGTCTCCCTGGCCATGTTCATCCGGGCTGGCCTTGGCTTGGACCCTTGGGACGTGTTCCACCAGGGCGTCGCGAGCAAGATCGGGTGGAGCATCGGCACGGTGGTGGTAGTGGTCAGCTTCCTCGTTCTGCTCCTCTGGATCCCGCTGCGGCAGATGCCCGGCGTCGGAACCCTGGCCAACGCCGTGCTGGTAGGTGTCTTCGCGGACATCGGCCTGGCCCTGATCCCTGCGTTTTCGCACTTGGGTGGCCAGATCGGCATGCTCGCCGGTGCCGTGATACTCAACGGCATTGCCTCCGCTTGCTACATCGGCGCCCGCCTCGGTCCGGGTGCCCGCGACGGGTTGATGACAGGTCTTGCGCGTCGCACGGGCTGGTCGGTGCGCGTGTCCCGCACGTTGATCGAGGTGGTCGTGCTGGCCGTTGGGTGGCTGCTGGGCGGTTCCGTCGGCGTGGGAACTGTTGTCTACGCCCTGGCCATCGGGCCCCTCGTTCAGCTGTTGTTGCCGATGTTCACGGTGCCGCAGAGGGCTCCCCAGAGTTCCGTGGAAGTGGTGCCCGCCGCTCCGTGACGCGGATTTTTCCTGGCGCTGCGGATAATCCCTGACGCCTCCGAATTCCCTGTGCGTCAGGTATTTTGCGCGTCGCCAGGAGGATGTCGCCAGGAGGATAGGGCGTCGCCAGGAGGGTAGCGCGTCGTCAGGAGGCGGGCTGGCACATCGGGCAGAAGTAGATGTCGCGGTCTTCCAATCCCGACGCCGGCCCCAGCACCTCCCGGCGAATGGGCGTACCGCAGCGAAAGCACGGCTGGTGCTCGCGGCGGTAGACCCAGTAGCCGGGCCGGGGAATCCCCCGAACACCGGGGAAAGGCGTACCCCGCGTGGTCCGTGGGCCGGGTCCCAGATTGGCCTCGAGCAGGACTTTGGCTTCCGCAAGCATCCCAGCTAGATCCGGGACGGCCGATACCGGTGTGGCTGGATGTATTCCGGCCAGGAAACAAGCCTCGCAACGGTAGATGTTGCCGATACCAGCGACGTTTCGCTGGTCCAAGAGGGCGACGCCGATCGCCTCATCGGGGCTGGATTCCAGCCGTCGTACGGCCTCGCCGGCATCCCAATCCGGCCCAAGCAGGTCCGGGCCGAGATGCCCTACCGCGCGGTGTTCCTCTGGTGTCGGGAGCACTTCAAGGATCCCCAAAGAGAAGCCGACGACGTCGGTGGCCGCCGTGCGCAGAACGCACCTCGCCGTGTGGCCGGGTTTCCTCCACCGACCACCGGGGGCATAGACCTGCCAGCTTCCCTCCATTTTCAAGTGTGAATGGATAGTCAGGGCGCGCCTGCCTGATGCACGCCGGCCCGGTCCGGGTCCGTCCGTTGCCGGCTCAGCCCCGGCCGCCGGCTCACCAGTGGCCGCAGCCGCCGGTTCCCCAGTGGCCACGGCCGCCGGCTCCCCAGTGGCCGCAGCCGCCGGTTCCCCAGCTCCCGTATCAGCCCCGGCCTCCACCGGTTCCAGCAAACGCATCAGCAAATGCTTTCCCCGTGGAACCACTTCGGAGACGGTCCAGCCCGCCAGGTTCAGTGTGGCGAACCGCGGCACGCGGAAGTCCGAGGAGACAAGTGTCTGGCCTCCGAGGGCCTTGTTCAGTTCCGCCGCAGCCCGCCAGATCGAGTCGCCCTCAGGCACGGATCCTCAATCCCTTGGGGGTGGAATAGGCCCCGGCTGCCGCAAGCGCATAGGCCACGGGCGTATCCAGAAGGTCGTGGCCGTTGACCTTTTCCATGATTAGTTTGTCCACGGCTCCCCGGCGCACCACGCCCACGAGGGCCGCAGCGGCAGCCGCCAGGACGGCGTCGTCATGGCTGAAGGTCAGTAGGGTCTTCCCGCCGCGCTCAACGTACAGAACCAAGGCGCCGTCGACGATCACCACCAACGCGCCGGCCTTGCGCCCCGGACGGTGACCCGATCCGGCGTCGACTGCCAACGCCGGCCACGGGAGGGCAGCACCATACGGGTTGGCGGGATCCGTGGCGGCAAGGGCCAAGGCGACAGGCTCGGCCTTGGCGAGCTGGGCGTCCTCGGTGAAAGAGCGCAATCGGTCCACTGTGGCGGGCACCGCGAATTGGGCGGCTCCGAGGTGCTCGATGAAGTAACCCCGGCGGCAACGCCCGGCTTCTTCGAGGCGCGCAAGGACCTTGTACATCAGCCCGAACCCGCCCACGATGTTCTCGGCCATGACCGACCCCCGCGTCACCACGCCGTACCTGTCGAGAAGCAGTTCAGCAGTGCCACGGGCATGGATGGTGGGATCGAGCTCGGGCGCGGGGAGTGCCGACCAACGCCCAACAGCCAGCGGCGGAGTGGGTGCCGTGCCGGCGGCCGAGCCGTAGCGTCCGCCGCTCAGTCCCGGAGATCCCATGAGGCCGGTGCCGTGAGAGCGGCCGAGCCTGCTCATACGCAGGGACCTGGCACGCGGCGGCCGGGCCGGCTGCTTGTGCGCTGTGCGGCCGCCGGAAATCATCGCCCGAACAGGGGCGAAAGTGTCTCCTGTGATGCGCCCGGCCCAAACGAGGTCCCACATGGCGGCCACCACGGCATCGTCGCTGAGCACCGCATCCATGCCGCCAGCAACCTCGGTGAGTTGCCGGAAGAAATAGGCGCCCCCGCCGGACTGCAAATATTCCAGGAGGCGGAGCTGGGCGTCGCCGGGCTCGAACTCAGGATCCGGGTTGAGCGTCAGCTCCGCGGCTTCGGCCACATGGAGGCTGATCCAACCGTCGTTCCCCGGCAGCGAACCGGCTCCGGACCACAGGACTTCGCCGGCGGCCATGAGCTCGTCCAACATTGCTGGTTGATAGTCGGAAATCCGGCCGGCGAGCACTAAGGGCTCCCATGCCGACGCCGGAACGGGCACGCCGGAGAGCTGATCGATGGCCGTCATGATGCCATCCAGCCCACGTAGTGCCGGGGCGCCGCGGGAACGGCCGGCCGCGGGCACGGACACGTTTTGCCAAGCGGGTAGGAACCGTCCGTAGGCGGCAGCGTCCACCGGCTCCACTTCGGCGCGCAGAGCTGCCAGGGAACGACGCCGGAGCTTGCGCAGCACTTCGGCGTCGCACCACTCGCTGCCCGGGGGAACAACAAGGACCGCCGGCGCTGGCACCAAGGGTTCCGCATCCGGCGCTGTGGGGTGCGGGCGGAACTCGCCCTCCACAACCCGGCCGTCCGCCGCCAGGCGTTTCAGCGCAGTGCTCACGACGGCGACGCCTAGTCCCAGCCTCGCTGCAGATTCCTCTGCGGTGAAGGGCCCGTGGGTCCGTGCGTAGCGGGACACGAGATCCCCGAGCGGATCAAGGACCGGTTCGATGAATGCCAGTGGCACGCCCATGGGCAACGGAACACCGATGGCATCCCGGAGCCGGGCCGCGTCCTCGATGGCCGCGAATCGTTCCACGCCGCTCAGGGTCACGGTGAGGGCGCGATTTGCCTTCCTTAATGCGGCCAGGTGCTGTGCGGCCAAATGCGCTCCCGCCGGCAGCGCCACCGGATCCGTGGAGACCTCCAGGCCTTCTTCGGTCTGCAGGCGCGCAGCCACTTCCTCCACGCTCAAGGGGCCCAGCAAGCGCAGCAAGTCCGCGACGCCTTCCATACCGCGGACCCGGCGGTCAGGGGCCAGCCTTTGAAGCTCAAGCTCGGTGGCCTCAATGACCTTGGCGTCCAGGAGTTCGCGCAGTTCCACCGTGCCCAAGAGCTCGTTCAGGAGGGTGGAGTCGAGGGCCAAAGCCGCGGCCCTGCGCTCGGCGAGCGGGGAATCGCCTTCGTAAAGGTACTGCGCCACATAGCCAAAGAGCAGCGACTTAGCGAAGGGGGAGGGCTGCTGCGTAGTGGTCTGTACCAAGCGGAGTTCGCGGCGCTCGATCGAAGCGGCTATGTCCTTCAACGCGGGAAGGTCGTAGACATCTTGCAGACACTCGCGCACTGTTTCGAGAACAATCGGGAAGGAGGGGTACTTCTTGGCGACGTCCAGCAATTGCGCCGACCGCTGCCGTTGCTGCCACAGAGGCTGTCTTTTCGCCGGGTTCTGCCGCGGCAACAACAAGGCGCGCGCAGCGCACTCACGGAAGCGGGAGGCGAACAAGGCACTCCCGCCCACCTCCGCCGTCACGATCTGCTCGAGTTCGTCCGGGTCAAAGAGGAAAAGCTCGGCTCCGGGCGGCTCGTCTTCCATCATTGGTACGCGAAGCACAATGCCGTCGTCGGCGGCCATGGCGGAACCGTCCAGCCCGTAGCGCTGCTGGAGCCGCTGCCCGACGGCGAGTGCCCAAGGCGCGTGAACCGGCATGCCGAAGGGGCTGTGCAGCACTACGCGCCAGTCGCCCAGCTCGTCATGGAACCGTTCGACCACGAGGGTCCTGTCATTTGGTACGACTTCCGTGGCCAGTTTTTGCTCGCCCAGATACTGGAGCAGGTTGCTGGCGGCGAAGTCGTCTAATCCACTGGCCTTGCAGCGTTCGAGGGCTGGCCCTTGGTCCGACGCTGAAAGCTCGCGCACGAATGCTCCGAGCGCGCGGCCAAGGTCGACTGGCCGGCCGAGGGAATCGCCCTTCCAGAAAGGAAGTTTTCCGGGCTGGCCGAAAGCTGGCGAGACCAAAACACGGTCGTGCGTGATGTCCTCGATTTTCCAACTGGTGGCGCCCAGCGCGAAGACATCACCCACGCGCGACTCGTAGACCATTTCTTCGTCGAGCTCGCCGACGCGGCGGCCACCTTTGGCAGCCCGCGACGCCGGACTGGGAGCCTGCCCGGACGCATCGCCGGCAGAGCCACTGCCCCCGGAAGAACCAGTGCCTTCGGTTTCGGTGCCGATGATGTAGACGCCGAAGAGTCCGCGGTCCGGGATGGTTCCGCCCGAGGTCACGGCAAGGCGTTGCGCTCCCGGACGGCCTTCGATGGTGCCGGCGTTCCGGTCCCACACGATGCGCGGCCTGAGCTCGGCGAATTCGTCCGAAGGATACCGCCCGGCCAGGAGATCCAAGGTGGCTTCGAACGCGGAGCGGGGGAGGGTGGCGAACGGGGCGGAACGGCGTACGGTGGCGAACCATTCCTCCACATCGATGCTGCCCAGCGCAGTAGCGGCGACCGTCTGCTGGGCCAGGATGTCCAAGGGGTTGGCCGGAACATGAAGGCGCTCAATTTTGCCGCTCAACATCCGCTCCACCGTGATGGCGGTGTGGACCAAATCTGCCCGGTGCTTAGGGAAGAGCACACCTTCGGATATCTCACCCACTTGGTGGCCGGCGCGGCCCACCCGCTGCAGGCCGCTGGCCACCGACGGCGGGGACTCGACTTGGACTACCAGGTCCACGGCACCCATGTCGATGCCAAGTTCCAAGGAAGACGTGGCCACGACGCAACGCAGCCGGCCGGATTTGAGGTCGTCCTCGATGAGGGCCCGCTGGTCCTTGGACACAGAGCCGTGGTGCGCCCGGGCCAGGACCGGATCGGCACCGCTGGTGCTTCCGGCCTGGGCCATCATGTGCGCGGGCGTCGCCGTCGAGGACGGGAGCCCAGAGGACGGCAGCCCCGGCGACGGCAATCCAGACGATGGCACCCCAGGCGTCGGCACCCCAGGCGACGGCAGCCCCGGTGACCGCGCCCCGAAGTCTTCCGGAACCGAATCCAACCCCGCACCGGAGAACACCTCCACCGCCATCAGTTGGCGCTCCGCGTAGATCTCGTTCAGCCGGGCCGTGAGCCGCTCCGCGAGCCGCCGCGAGTTCGCGAAGACGATGGTGGACTGTTTCGACAGGACAAGATCAACGATCTTCTCCTCAACATGCGGCCAGATGGATGCTTGTGGTTGCAGTCCGGAGGCCGGGCCGGAATCGAAGGCGCCGGCTGCCCCGGCCAAATCCGACATGTCCTCCACAGGGACACTGACGCTCAGGTTCCAATTCTTGCCGGACGGCGGTGCGACGATTTCCACTGGCGCCGAGCCGGCGAGGAACTGCGCCACGAGTTCGCGCGGCTCCACCGTTGCCGAGAGCCCGATCCGTTGCGCAGGTTTGGGGAGCAATGCGTCGAGCCGTTCCAATGACACCGCAAGGTGGCCGCCACGCTTGGTACCCGCAACTGCGTGGACCTCGTCCACGATCACGGTGTCTACCTCGCTGAGCGTCTCGCGGGCCTTCGATGTCAGCATCAGGAACAAGGATTCGGGCGTGGTGATGAGGATGTCCGGCGGGTGGCTGAGCAGCGCGCGTCGGTCCGCCGTCGTCGTATCCCCGGAACGGACGCCGACGCTGACCAAGGGTGCAGGCAACCCGAGCCGTTTTGCGGTCTGCGTGATTCCGATCAGCGGCGAGCGGAGGTTCCGTTCGACGTCGACGCCGAGTGCTTTGAGCGGTGAGATATACAGGATGCGGGTCTTGCGCTTCGGGATCTTGGCCCGAGCGCGGCTGGAGGAGCCTTCAAGTCCAGGCAAAGCCTCATCCGAAGCATCCGGAGATACCGACAAGAGCCGGTCCAGGGCCCAGAGGAACGCGGCGAGCGTCTTGCCCGAACCGGTGGGCGCCACCACCAGGGCATGCGAGCCCGACGAAATGGCCTTCCACGCGCCGTCCTGGGCCGGAGTTGGCGCAGTGAAAGCGCCGAGGAACCACTCGCGCGTGGCGCGGCTGAACCGGTCCATGGCCGAGTTGCCTGAACCATCCGGCGGCGCCTGCTCCTGCATTCCTCCATCATGCCTCAAGGCACTGACAGGATAAGCAGGATCAGGCGCGGGAGCCCCTCTTACCCTGCCTGGAAGGCCTGGATGCTCAGGAGGTTGATGGCGGAGTTGCTGCAGGCGTCGTGTTGCTGCGGGATGAACAGCGAGGCAGTATCCTCGGGCGGGTAGACGCGGAAACCCGCGGCAGGAACGCGCGTGCAGTCGGGGTAGTTGCCGGCCTGGGTGTAGCGAAGCTGGGCGACGCCGGCTTGCCCCGGGTTCAGGACTACCTCGGCCACCGCCACGGTGTCGTCGCGTGCGGCGGCTGCGCCGATCGGGTCGCTGCTGGGTCCCGCGGCGAGGGAGACGCCAGGGAAGCCCTTAAGGAGGCAAGGTTGCGTGCCGGAGTTGGTGAGGATGAGCTTCTCGTAGAGGCTGCCCGCCGCGCCGCCGCCCGTGGAATCGGCAGACGCAGTCAAAGTGGCCGCCTTGCAAAGGGCGACCCCGGCCGACGTCGTGGTCCCGGTGCTCGAGGACGTGGGGCTACTGCTCGCGCTAGGCGTGCTCGATGAAGGGGAGGCCGAGGCTGAGGCCGAGGACGTCACGCTCGGAGTGGTGGTGCCCTGGGTCTGGACCTGGCTTTGGTAACAGCCCGAGAGCAGGAATACCGAGGCTGCTGCCATCGTGAGCAGGAGACCGTTGACTCGCATATTCGTCATGCCCACAGCTTTTCGTCGTCATTTGCCGGAGTCAACTGCGGCGCGGCAGCCGCGCCGTATTGGCGTCCGGATCGTAATGTTCCGGACGCCAATCCGCGGAGCTGTTACTCGGACACCGTTACCTTGGTAGAGCGGCGGCGGAAGAAGGCTGCGCCACCCAGCCCCAGCCCCGCCACCCCGGCGATCAGGCCGGCCCAGCTGCGCACCTGCGAACCGTCGTCGGTCACGGAAGCTGCTTGCTCCGTGGAGATCGAAGCAGCGGTGTGGCCATCAGTCGCCGCGGCATTCGCGGCCGTAACGGACACCGACGGAGCAGGAGCCTTCAGCGAGTGCGCGTCCTGTCCGTCCTTGGGGATTTCAGCCCAGTTTGTCTGCCCCTGCTCGCAGTTCTGGAGTGTGGGGAAGTAGAGAGTCTTGCCAGCGGTGTCAGGCAGCTTCACGGACAGGACCAGCGCGTCGCGCAAATGCGGATCCAGCGGGGCCTTGGCCGTGTAGACGACCTGGCTGGTCCGCTTGGTGATGGATGTGCCGTCGGCCAGCTTTTTCGGTTCAGGCAGGGTCTGCGTGACCTTTTCGACTGTCCAGTTGGGATTCACCGTAGGCGTGGCGTCCGTCAGTTCCTCGGGCAGGTTGATGGTCAGCTTGGTGGTGCCGGAGGTGTCGCAACCGTGCGGGACGCCGAACGTCAGCAGGGCGTACGAGTTGGCCGTGGTCTTGTCCGGGTTGACGGAGACGTGCGCAGATGCCCCTGCGAGGCCGGCCATCATCAGTGCGGCGGTGCCGCCGGCGATTGCGGTAGCGGCGAGGGTACGGCGGAGTGAGGACTTGTTCATGGTTGTGCCTTTCAACGGGCGCGCGGAAGCGCCAAAGTGCGGGGATGTGCCCGTCACCAGTTGAAGGCGGTGCCGGGCGGAGTCAGGAGGGTACGACGACGGCGGGCGGGCCGCGTCTGCTGTCTTGCCTGAGGTTCCGCCAGGGTCGGGGGATGAATACGGCAGGTGCGCTGAACGCAACAGCCGAGCTGCCGGCGTCGGGCCTGAAGATCAGCCGAATGAGCTGCAAAAGGGGACGGAGCCAGGCCGCGAGCTGCCACAGCGCCTGCTCGCCCTTGGCCAGGAGCAATGCCGAAGCGGCGGTGGCGAGGGCGTGCCCGGCCAGCATCACCCAGCTGAGGGGAGTGTCGACCTCGTGAAAATGCACTGTTTCAGCACCCAGCGGCGGGGAAAGGTGCTCGGCCGCCAGGTGGTGTGCCGGCGACCCCGGAGCCGGAACGGTGAGTGGACCGAAAGCCGTGAATGCTTCGTGCAGGGCCATCTGGCCGGCTCCCAGAAGCGCGGCAATGATGGCGAAACCGAGCTTGAAACGGGTGGCAAGTGTGGTGACGAGTCCGGTCAATGCGAGGACGGCCAACAGGATCGGCGCGACGGGCAGCGTGCCGCCGGAGAGGACGTGGGCCCCAGCCGCGAGGGCAACAATGGCGACCGCCAGGACCCCCGAACGCATGGCATGGAAGGGTGTCCGGGCATGCGATGCGCGCACGGTTTCCTCCCTCGGTAGCGTTCCAGCGGGCAGTTGGCGGTCCAGTTCCGGCCGCTCAACCCCCGTGATTCTACCGGTTGTTCGTGGCCGGGCGGCTATCGGATGGGTCAGGGTGACGAGACTGCCTTCCTCAGCGTCTAACGGACAATTCACGTCGAAACGCGAAGGTGAATTGTCCGTTAGCCGGGGTGAGCCGGACCCTAAGCAGTCGCCGTCGAGCCGCCTGTGGACGGCTTGTCCGCCGGTTCCGGCGTCGCCTGCGAAAACGTGCGTGCCGCCCGCGAACCCGCGATGGTACTTGCCCCGATGCTGATGAGGGCACCGAGGATCATGGCGGCGGCTTCTCCGGGTTCCAGCAGATGCAATTGGGAGCCGATGGTCGCAGCCGCGACGGGTACTCCCAACTGGGATGCGGCGAGGACCGCGAGCGGCAGGGGCTGGCCGAGGATCCGCAGGCTTCCATGCACCAGCACGGTTCCAAGGCCAAGGCAGATGCCGAGGAGGATCATCTGTGGGCTGCCCGCAAGGGTCCGCAGGTCGAGCGACGCACCAAGCCAGACGAAGAACACCGGACCCAGGAAACCGTCGCTCACGGCGAAGAGCTGGTGCGCCAGCCGCCTCGGCTCGCCCACCGCCGAGACCACCAGGCCGAAGGAGAACCCTGCCAGCATGATGGAGACGTGGCCCAGGACGGCGAGTCCGGAGAGCGCGAAGAGCAAGGCCAGTTGGATCCGCAGCTCCAACGCGAACTTCCGGACTTCGGAAATGTCATGCAACCGTCCGCGGTTGCCGCTGTTCTCCAGCCAGCGAAGCACGAGGAACAGGACCGCCGCGCAAACCGCCACGACGGCTGCCCCCACGGCTGCCCGGCCGGCATTGGGAGGGTCAACGGCTAACGGAAGCGCCACGATACAGGCGATGTCAGCGATTGCCACCTGCGCCGTCGTCGTCAGGACCTTCGGTCCTGTCAGCCGGAGCGAGTCCACGATCGGCAAGACCAAGGCGGCCGAGGAGGAAGCGAGCAGGACGATATAAAGGGGAGCATGTCCAGTGCCGAAGGCAAAGGCGATGACGATTCCGACGACGGCGGCCAGCACCGCCGCGACGCCGGCTCGCAGGGCGCCGCTACCCAGTGCCGGACGGATTGCTTTGTCCCGCACTGGAACATGCGTCCCGGCGACGAACATGATGAGGGCGAACCCGACGTCGGCCACGAAGGTGAAGGTGGGATCCGAGGAGTCCACCAGGCCCAGGCCAGTGCGTCCGATGGTGATACCGGCCAGCAACTGGCCCAGCACCACGGGAATGTGCCACTTTCGTGGCAGCGCGAGCAGCGGCCCGAGGAGCGCGACCGCTGCGATCAGCGAAAGCTGAAAGAACGACACGCGTTCCTCCTTCTACCGGCGTTGCGGTGGGTAGGCTTTGGTTACCGGGGCGCGTCAGCCAGTTTGAGCGGAATGTCGGTGTTTTCGTCGGTGTAATAGCTGGCGCACACCCGGTGGTAGCCATCGGCCACCTGCGCGGGAATGCCGCGGGCCAGGTCGCCCTTGACTATCAGGATGGGCGAAAGTTTCTTGCCGTCCTTGATCTTCTTCAAGTCCGAGGCCACGTGGGCGTTGTCCTCGGGCAGCAGCGGGAGCCCTGCGGCCCGGAGGATGTCCTTGGCCTTGCGGTGCTGGATGGGCGCATCCTTGAGCGAGGCGACCACGGAGGTGACGACGTCGTCGGACTCCAACAGGGACAGGTAGTCAGCCGCGCTCGGATAGTCCTGGTCTTCAGGTTGCGCCAACCAGCGGACTTCGTCCTTGTTGTCATCAGGCATGCGTCGTACTCCTTGGCCAGCGGTATCGGCTTGCAAACGTGGGCGGCGAGGGGCGGGGGACTTTGGACAGGTCCGTACCGGGCCGCCGTCGCCGTAATTCAAGAGCGAGGCTTTCCTGACCGCGGGCCATTGCCCAATGATGGTTCGCGGAAAAGGCGGGCTTGAGCAGCCAGCTTAGCCGCCGGAGCATCGGTTTCGAGGCACTGACCCGCCAGTGGTACGTGATGACCGTTTCCGGCCCATCTTGTTCGAAAATCCAGCGCCCGACGCCGTTCAGGTCACCGCTCGCTGAAATCGCGAATCCTCGCTCCGTGATGGGCTCGGTGACAGTGAATCTCCAGCGCAGCGTGTACGGCATCCAGCCCTTGGTGAGGAGGAAGAACGCCTTTCCGGTGCCGTCCGGGGTGCCGGGATCCAGCGGAACGACCCTCAGGTATACGGAGGGCCACCATCGGGCCAGGGTCCCGGCATCGCCCAAAATATCCATGACCTCATGAGGGGTTCCCGCGACGCGCCAGACGGTCTGGAATTCGTAGTCGGTTGTGCTCTTGGAAGTGCCGCCCATAGCTGCCTCCACGGCGCGGATGGATAGTGGATTCACAGTACTCACGCCGTTGCATGCGGTCAACGGCGCGGGCGTCTTACTCCCGGACCGTGACGGTCAGCCGCTGGATGTCATTGTTTCCCATGCCGTGATAATTCCAATCCGGGGCCTCGGGCTGCGTCTGGCCGGTGGAGTCCGTGGCACGGCATGCCAGCTCGTGGGATCCGGGCGTTGCGATCCAGGTGAACGTCCACCCGCGCCACGCATGCCGGCTGGCTGGCGCTTGGAGTTGGGCCTGCTCCCACACACCGTCCACGCAGACTTCAACGCTGTCCACGGTTCCGTTCCCGGACCAGGCCCGGCCGCTGAGCTGGACCGGCCCCGCGTCAACAGTGCGGTTCCGCGTGAAGAAATCGGGAACGCCGGGAGGAGCCATGAGGGCGCGGACTTTGACCCGCTGGACGGGTTCGCCGGGATCGTCCGCATCTTGGCTGTATCGGTAAGAATGGAGCTGCTGGAAACCGTCGAAGCTGTGGTCGATTGCCTCGATCGATTGCAGCCATTTGACGCTTGTCATGCCGTACCAGCCGGGGACCAGCAGCCGGACCGGGTAGCCATGCTGCGGTGGCAGGGCTTGGCCGTTGACCTCGTAGGCGAGCAGGACGTCGTCGGACATTGCTTCTGCCAGCGTCAAGCTGCGCGCGTACTGATGCTCTACGCCGCCCTGAATCCCGCGGTCCGCCCCCGTGAAGACGAGCTCGACGGCGTCGGGTGACACCTCGGCGTCGATGAGCAAGGGAGCGAGCGGGGTGCCGGTCCACTCGGCAGTGCCAACTCCACCTTGGTCCCAGGGCTGGCTCACGGGCCTCGGATCCAGCCGCGAGCGGCCGTTGCCGGCGCACTCCATTGTGACGGCCTGGGTGCGGCGCTCGCGGTGCTGGAGGTCATGCAGGGTGTATTCGTGCGGATGGTCCACAAGTCCGCCGATATTAAGCCGCCACGAGACGGGGTCGATTTGGGGGACGTCGAAATGGACCAGAAGATAGTGCATGCCCAGCGGTGTGATGGGCCATCGAAGCATCTCCAGGGGCATGGCGTGGTTGCGCGAAGCGAGCTGCAATTCTTCGCGGGTGATGGGACCGGTGGTCGGTGTGGCGGGTGCGGTTGCGGTGGTAACGGCGGCGCCCTCCGCCGTCCGGCCGGTATTGACGCTCATGATCCCAGTATGGGCGCGAGGGGCGGCGGTGTCACTGAGGTTTGACTTCTAGGAACGCCCCGGTCGACCCCTCGGTCGGCGCGGCGGGCGCCTTCCCGGCCGACGCCGTCGGGCGCCGCTGTTCGGGTACGGGGAGTATTCTTCAGTTGCGTTAATCTTCGGGATTCGCCTCAGTCTGACGATCGCCGTCTGCCCTGAGTGCCGGGCAGCCTCAGTGACGAAAGAAGGATTACCCGCATGAAGATCCGAGCCCCACGGCTGGACGTGAGTGGTGTCTCCCTTGTGTGGGCCCTGATATTCGGGCTTTGGCAACCCTTTGTGTTGTGGCGGGGGATCGCCGCAGCCGTCTTCCTGATCATTGCGGTATGGGGCTTTGTCAGCTGGTACCGACGTCGTCCAACGCGGAGCCGCTAGCAGTTAGCGGGTTCCTCAGTATCTGAGTAGGCCCCTGAGATTGCTCGGGCGGGAACACAACGGTGAACCCTGAACCAACCCACAACCCTCTCGCGCAAAATCCGCTCGCAACTACAATGGGAAATATGCCGGACATTGAGCGGTGGCCTACGGGGCGCTTGTTGTCGACAGCGGCCCGGCTGGTGGAACATGCTTGGGATGAGAGTCTCAGGTCGATCGGACTTACCCATGCCGGTGTCATAGCCCTGGAGGTCATTGCGGCCACCGGCCCCATCACCCAGACTGCGCTGGCGCAGATCGTGCGCGTCCAGGCCCAGACCATGGGCCAGACTCTCAACAGGCTCGAAGCCCACGGCCACGTCACCCGCCGTCGAAGTTCAGAGGACCGCAGGGTCCATATCGTTTCGCTGAGCGATGCCGGCAGGCAAGCGCTTGAGCTGGCGGTCGAATCGGAGCAAGAGGTCCTCGCCCAATTGTCCATCGATACCTCGATGTTCCGTCAGGAATTGAAAGTACTCGTGCGGGCGCTGGCAAACCGAGAAGCGCCCGAGGGAGTCACTTACGCGTCCGCAGGGCGCGAAGACTAGTCGCCGCGCGGAGATGAAAAGTCGACGGCGGCCCAGCCTCCATGACCGCCCAACTCGCCGCGGGTCGTCCCTCCGCCTCGCGCAGCCAGCTCGTCCATCACCGCGTCGTACCAGGACTTGACGCCGAATCCGGGTTTCCCTGCGTCGAGAAGCCGGAAGAGTGCGTCAGCCAAAAAGGTGAGCTCGGCTTTCGACAACCTTGCGAGCCCTTCGACTGGATCCATCTCGCCTTCCAAGCACGAGGCCAGCAGCGCGTTCATAGCCCGGCCCCGGGCTTGGCGGCAGCCGACAAGGAATTCGTGTAGGGAGTTTGCAACTCGCGCTTTAGGCGAACTGCAGTCACAGCACCGATCATGGGGTCACTCCATGGAAAGAGTTCCAAGGGCCAGCTGCATAACCCATAACGATGCTACCTATGTTGTGGGTTATGCAGCAAGCATCTCTAGAAGCCTTTTCCGTGCCGGCGGACCTTCCACGCGATCAGGGCCAGGGCAGCGGCGGCGCTTACAATGCACGTGCCTGCGAGCGGGGCGGAGGATTATTCGTGGCCTTGTTTTCCGGGAGTTACTCGGACGGAGTGTACCGCTGCTCTGGCTCAAAGATGGCGTCAGCGCCGGCGTCGAGCTCGATGTATTTGACCCCTTCTGAGGCAGCCCCTTCTGAGGCGGCAAACACGACGACAATGCTGCCGTCCGCTGGAACGCGGTCCGGGGAGGTTCGCATTCTGGCCTTGACTTTGTGTTGACCGGCCGGCGAATCGTAAGTGACGGTGACGTTAAGCTCAGGGGTATTTCCAAGCCAGAAGGAGATCTCGCCGAGACGGAGCCGCCCGCTGTATCGACGCCCTTCCCGGCGGAGCAGTTCGATGGTTGACTGCCGCTCATGCGCGTGGCGAAGTGCACCCGGCAGGCGGGTTGCCACGGTGAGCGCCCAGAGTGCGCCAAGCGACGCCACAATCGCCGAAATGGCGAACGCTTCGGTGCCCACCATGCCGTCAATCGTCTGTCGGATCACCCTGGGCGGGTCGGAGGCCACGGCGGCAGCGGTCGCGATGCCGCTGCCGGCAGTGATGCCGGCAAGGAGTGGGGCCGAGCAGAACAACGAGGCTGCCCGGCACTGTCCGAGCCGCTCCCGTGCTCGCTCGTAAAGGTCCACCGCGATGTGGAGGGCCGCATAGCCGGCCAAGACGAAACAGACAATCGTCAACCATCCTTCGCCGACATTAACCATGCAGCTCGAGGACGACGCGGCAGTGGCGCTGCACAACCAGGAGGAGCCGAACAAGGTCAACGCACTCCAAACCGCGAAGCACAACACCGCCGACGCCAAGAGCCGAGCTGGGACGCTCCCCGGAGGCTCGTTAGGGGCGAGCCCCGTGATTCGAGCGCCCTTGTCGCCAACCGAAAAGACCGGCCGGTGGTCCCACCAGTCCCTCGAATCGACGTCCCGCCTTGTCACCGCATCTGTCATTTCTGCGTCTCCAGCCAGTAGGCCGAGCCATCCGCCGTGCGGCTTAACAAGCCGGAGTCCACGAGGTACCGCCGGAGCATTGGCACGTCTCCGGTAAACCGGGCGAGGCGGTCGTTCAGCTCCCGCTCTGCCACGCGCTCGCTGGCGATCAGTATGCGCCCGGCGATCCAAGCGAGCAGCTGGAGTCGCTCCGTCTCCCGGGCGGGATAGCGATCGATCCGCCCGTCCGCGGTCAGGAAGCGCTCGACGCCGGACGGGCTGGGTCCTGAGGATAGGCTCTCCAGCGCGTCCCGGAAGACATTCTCGCGAATGCGGTAGCGAACGCTGCCTGCGGTCTCGATTGTCTCGACAAGCCCCGCCTGGTTCAGGAGCGTGAGCGCCCGTGCGAGTTTTGCTGGCGCGAGCGAACTGCCCGGAGTTCCGCCAATGCTGATCTCAGCGAACACACTCCGGGCTTGGGCGTTTGCTAGTGCCGCGAGGAGGCGTCGCGCATCCGGCGTTGTCGATGAATCGCTCCTCATGGGCCCAGCATAGGCGCAAACGGGGATCCCCTGCCCCTCGCAGTTCGCTCCTGGGGGCGGCCCGCCGTCGTGACCTTCTTTGGTTTTGGAAAGCGCTTGCGACACGGCGAGTCGCGTCATTCAGGAGCATTAATGGGTCAAACAAGGTCAGGACGGCACTTGCCTTGCTGTCAGCCCGCCCTGCAGCCAGGAGCACTTCACCCAAACGGGGGGTTGACGATGGGGACGGTGGGGCGGCTCATGACAGCCCGCCGGATCCGTTGGGTTGGCTGTTCGACCGCCGCGCAGCTGAGGAAGCCGAGGGGCCACGCCGCCGCGAGCGCGAGTGCAGCAAACCCGAGCACCGGAACGTGTGCTGGCACGTGGGCTGCGGCGAGGAGCTGTTGGATTGGCCATCCGTAGACGTAGATACCGTAGGAGATGTCGTAGCGAGACCCGACGGTGGACGCGCTGCCGACTGTACCGATCGACAGGATGAGGTACGCGAACGGCAGCGGGGCGAGGGCAGTACCGTAGCCCGTGGTGAGAGCGCCCCAGACGGCCAGTGCAGCGAGCAAGCTTGGCACGGCACCGACGCGGATCCTGTGCCTCTGGGTGGCAAGGAGGGATCCTGCCATGAAGATTGCAAGCAACGGGAGGACGAATTCGGTTCGGTTCGGCCCAAAGCCGCCTGCGAGGAGCTTTCCGAGCACTGCGCCCGTGCATGCTGCAAAGGCCATGAATATTGCAGTGGCCGTCCCTCGCCTGCTCCCTGGAATCCTGCGGAGCAGGAACACGATTGCAGCGACGACGACGTAGCAAAGCCCTTCCCAGGCGAGAGTCCACAGGGGACCGTTCCAGTCAACGCCGTCGTTGTTGCCCCAGAGGGACGTCCCGATGGCGGGTGTGTCCATGACACCGATGCTGAGCGTCAATGCCGCGCCGAGGAACGCCAGAGCTCCGCGCAGGTCGTAGGTCCCGTGTGTCAGGAGAGCGCCAACCGGTGCTGCCACGAAGGCAACCGTCAGCGCAGCGATCGCGAGCGCCGGATAGATACGGGTGAGGCGGGCGGCGGCGTACTCCAGCACTGTGTCCGAGCGTTCCGCGCTGACGGTGATGAGATAGCCGGAGATGGCGAAGAATCCCATGACCCCTGCGGTGCCGAGCTTGATCCCGTAAAGCGAGGGTTCCGGGCCGTAGCCGCCCAGCCACCACGAGTGGGAGACAATCACGGCAGCGGCAAAGACCAAGCGCAGGGCGTTCAGCGAGTTTCGTCCGGAGCCCAGCGCGCCGCCCAGCGTGCGGGCGCCAAGCATGGCCACGCGCTGACCGCCTCCGGCGCTCGTTGGGGTCTTCATGACCCGGTCATCACTTTTCTCGGGCGCCAAGGAATGTTCGAGCAACCTTCCTGGGTGTGAGGTGGCTAACATTTTGATTAAATCTACACGAGTAGATTCTTGGCGACAAGGGGGAGTGGAGGAGCTCAGTCGGATAGTGAGGGCTGCTTATGCAGCCGAGTCCTACGCCGAGCGGTCGCCTTCCTTGGTGTCCGCTTGGGGATCCTCACGCGGGACGACTCTACGAGCCCAATGGCCGACGACGTCGGGGTTGCTTTGCTCGAGCGGCGTGCGGTGCTTTTTCAGGGCCGTTCTTCATAGCCAAGCGACGGACAGGGGGACTTCTCCTGAAACGTGGACATGGATCACGTGTATCAATGCTTATTCACTTATCCATTGCTATGGCCGTGACTACGGCGCCGACCTCGTGCGTGCCGTCCTTGAGGTATGGCACGAACCTGGTTGTCGCTGACGGTAGAACTGCTCGGCGGTCGTCGCGAGGAGCTGTGGCCGTGGCCCGGGCGCATCTTCGCGGTCGGACCGTCGCACACCTTCATGGATCTCGCTAAGGCCATCAACGATGCCTTCGGCCGATGGGACCGCTCATATCTGTCAATGTTTACCCTGGCCGACGGCCGGTTAATCACCGACGAAGAGACGGGAGCCGAGATGGCCGGATCGATCGACGGGCCGATCCACTTTCGTGAGCACTCCTCTCACTGTCCGCTGAGGGATCGGCCAGCGAACAGACTGTGGCGCCTCGCCACTGGAGCTAATCGCTCCGCCTTGGTAGCTTCAACGCATGGCCATCAAACTTGAGAACGTGGGTATCGCAGTTCGCGACATCGAAGCAGCGATCGCCTTTTTCACCGATCTCGGTCTCACAGTCATCGGCCGTGACACGGTCAGCGGCGAATGGACCGATACTGCCGTTGGACTGGATGGAAACCACGCAAAGATAGCTATGCTCCAGACCCCAGACGGTCATGGTCGACTTGAGCTCTTCGAATACATCCATCCCGAGGCGATCGAGTCGAGCCCGACGCGTCCCAACGACATTGGCATGCACCGCGTGGCCTTCTCGGTAGATGACATCGATAAGGCCCTCGAGGTAGCTGCAAAGCACGGATGCTATCCGTTACGCGGTGTGGCGACCTACGCCGACGTCTACAAACTCACGTACCTCCGCGGTCCCAGCGGGATCCTCGTGATGCTCGCCGAGGAACTGAAGAAAGACTGACGCTCGAATCGGCCCGTCAGCACCAATGCGCAATTGGAGTTAGTGCTCCGCTTCTGCGGCAGCCTTCTTGGCGTTTTTCTCTGCGTCCTTCTCGGCGCGCAAAGCCTCGGTGTCGTGCTGTTCCTCGGCTTTTTCCTTATGGATGACCTCTGCGAAGAGCTTTTCCATCTCCTTGGCCACGCCGGCGGCTGAAGCCGGGTTCTGGCCGGTCACCAGCCGGTCGTCAACCACCACCTTCTCCTGAAAGACATCAGCGAAGACGTGGGTGGCTCCTTGTTCCTCAAGTCGGTCTGCCAAAAAGAACGGGATGACCTTGTCCTTCCCCACGGCAACCTCCTCGTCGTTGGTGAAGGCGGCCACTTTCCGGCCCTCGACGAGGCGAAGCCCGTTGTCCAATTCCACGTTCAACAGGCCGGCCGGACCGTGGCACACCGCCCCAACCAGTGCCGCCGGCGTTGTAGACGCTGGCCACGAGGTTCTGCAAGCCTTCGTTGTCCGGGAAGTCCCACATGGTGCCGTGGCCGCCCACGAGGTAGACGGCGTCGTACTGGTCAGGATCGACGACGTCGACGCGGGCAGTGTTGTAGAGACCGGCGCGAGTGGCCTCATCCTTCGTGAAGGCAACCTGGATGGGATCTGCTGAGTCCACCTCGTCGCGCGGGGGCTGGCCGCCCTGGATCGACGCGAAGTCGACGAAATGCCCGGAATCTTTGAAGACCTTCCAGGGATGGGCAGCCTCGGCCACGTTGTAACCCGTCTTCTCTCCCGTATCGCCGATCTCGGAAACGCTGGTCAATACCATGAGAATTTTCTTCATGACTTGCTCCTTTCGTCCAGCTTCCACCCTACGCCCAGGCCCATTTGGCGCCGGAGGGCTTATCCGGTACCCGTCCTCATGGACGTGATTCAAATGGCTGCCCCCGACCGTTGTCTGTTCCAAAGGGGGGAGCCTAGAATCGGGCTACCACCCCTCTCGGGGAAATCTCCAGAACCCTTCCTCATCGCATGAACTGGGCGTGCGGACGGGTTCGTGTTCTGGGCTCAAGCAGAACGGGAATCAATCATTTCCAAATATTTGTTCCAAGGAAACTACGTGGGCCAAGGAATCAAGGGCCTGATGGAGGAAGGCGGATCCAAGCGACGGGACGCGGTCGTCAAGGCCTTGGAGTCCGTTGGGGGATCACTGGATTCCATCTACTATGCGTTCGGCGAGACGGATGTCCTGGGGATTTTTGACATACCCGATCAGCCAAGCGCCGTCGCACTTTCGCTGTTGATCAACTCCACCGGAACCGTGAACCTGCGCCTCACACCACTCTTGACGCCTGAAGATCTTGACACCGCGGCAAGCAAAACACCTTCCTACAGGGCGCCCGGACAGTAACGAGGCAGCGTCGGGACGTGAAGCGTTACAGTGATTGCCAACGGCAAGCACTTCAGGAGATGACATGTCCCTCGTTCGCGTGCATAACTTCTCGGTCTCCCTCGACGGCTTCGGCACCGGCGAGGGCCAGCAACTCGACGCTCCGTTCGGTCATGCAGGGTCACGGCTAATGGAGTGGGCTATCGAGACGCGCACGTTTCGCGAGATGGGAATCCACACGGAGTCGGCGGGATCTTTCGGCGTCGACGAGGCGTTCGCCAGCAAATGGGGGCCCGGGATCGGCGTGGAGATCATGGGGCGCAACAAGTTCGGGCCTCAGCGCGGTCCGTGGGAGGACGAGGAGTGGAAAGGATGGTGGGGTGATAACCCTGTCTTCCACACGCCCGTCGTTGTTCTGACACACCATCCCCGACCGGTACTCGAAATGGAAGGCGGAACAACCTTTCATTTTGTTGACGCCGACCCCGTCTCGGCGCTCAAGCAGGCTCGCGCCCTGGCCGGGGACCTCGACGTCCGGATCGGTGGCGGCGTCAGGACGATTCGACAATTCCTCGAGGCCGATCTGATCGACCACATGCACATCGTCGTCGTACCGATCGTCCTGGGCCGGGGCGAACGGCTCTGGGATGGACTCGAAGGACTCGAACAGCGCTTCCACATCGAAGCGGCTCCCTCTCCGTCCGGAGTCCTCCACCTGATCTTCTCCCGTCGCGCAGCGGGGTAGGCCGGCTCGGCGCGATCGCCCATGAACGATCGCGCCGTGAGAGACCTTGCTAAATCGAGGCCCTTACCACCCGCCGCGCGTCGGCGTGTGTCCCTTTCGGGCATCGTCAGGCATTGCCATTTCGGCGCGCAGACCGAGGAGCCGGATCGGGCGGCCAGCTTCGATTGCGGCTGCGAGGTCCAGAGTCCGCGCGACGATTTCGTTCCGGTCGAATGTCTCGGGAATCTTCCTCGCGTGGGTCGTGGTGAAGAACGGCGCGTACCGAATCTTGAGGGTCAGACCAACCACGGGCCGCCCTTCGGCCACAACATCCTCAAGGACACGGGCTGCCAGCTCCCGCACGGCGTCGTCCACTTGGGCAGGCTCGGTCAGGTCGTGCTGGAAGGTTGTTTCCCGGCTGTGTCCGCGGGCAACCCACGGGGTGTCGTCCACAACGCTGGCGCCGTCCCCGCGGCCGAGCTCCGCGTACCAAGGACCCATTCTGGGGCCGAACTCCGGGACCAAATCCTGAGGGTCGGAGGCTGCGAGCTCGGCAACTGTCTTGATACCGAGTTTGGCCAACCGGCCCGACACCCTGGTTCCGACGCCCCACAGGTCCTTGGTGGGCCAGCTGCCCATGACGTCGAGCCAGTTCCCGGCAGTGAGACGGAAGACTCCGGCAGGCTTGCCGAAACCGGTGGCGACCTTGGCGCGGACCAGGGTGTCGCCGATGCCCACGCTGCAATGCAGCTGGGTTCGCTCCAGGACCGCGGCCTGCACCTGCCGTGCGTAGGCTTCCGGATTGTCTGTCTCAATGCCTATGAAGGCTTCATCCCAACCGAGCACTTGCACCGTAGCGCCCGGCTGCGCGCGCAGGGTAGTCATCACCGCTTCAGACGCCTCGAGGTAGGCTTCTTGATCGACCGGCAGGATCACGGCGTCGGGCACTTTCCGGGCCGCAATCCGCAAGGGCATTCCGGAACCCACACCGAACGCCCTGGCTTCGTAGGATGCGGTGGACACCACGGCTCGTTCGGTGGGGTCGCCGCGGCCCCCGACAATGATCGGTTTGCCCGCAAGCTCCGGCCGTCGGAGCACTTCGACCGCCGCGATGAACTGGTCGAGATCGACGTGCAGCACCCACCGGATTCCGCTCACGCCACCAGTTTGCCCTAAACATTCCCGGGAAGCATCGGCTCCACCGGGGTTGATGGCTGACCCGGGCGGGAATCCGGACAAAGCAAAGACCCCCGTCCCTTGTAAACAAAGGGAAGCATGGGGCTTTTCATTTGGCGCGGGTATTACGAATTCGCTGGATGCCGGTCACCGTCATATTTGATGAAGTATTTCTCGAAGTGCCCTGGGTGAACGCGGTGGGAGTTCTTTCCCGTTGACGACATCGAACTGACCTACCAGCGTTTTTTTGGCTTGGATCTTTTGAGAAGCGTGAGAGAAGGACACGCGAAATATAGTGTTGGTCGACAATTTTAGATTTATGTTCGTCGTTCATCAGATGTACGTCTATGCTTCGGTGGCTCTGCGAATACCGCATGGACCTCGGCGACGGCGCTGCTCGTTTCTCCGAGCGATGTCGATCCACAAGTCATACGGCCACTCGTTGGCCGGGGCACCAATGGGCAAATCCCACGGCTCGGGTTCTCCGACGGGGCAGTAGCCCCAGGTAAACCTCACCCAGCGTGCTGACCAAGGGATACCTGATGTGGTCTGCCTGAAACGGCGGGTGGCGTGTTTGTGAGGAGCTGTGTGTATTATCCATGCAAGCCACCCAAGCCACCGCGCCCTCACGATCCGTTGGGTCAACTTGGATCGAAGAGTGACCGGTCGTGGTCTTGCTCGCCAGAGCTGCCCGTCGAAAGTGGTTTTGATCCAGGTGACGCCTGCCCCGTCTGTAAAATTTAGAACGAGATCTGACGAGTGCAGGTATGCGCCGTCATAGATCAAAACCTCGGCGGGAAGGATGCTCAACCCGAACGGTTGTGAGACTGACTGCGGAAATTGGACTCTCTCGAACAAATAACGTGTTCGCCGCGCAAACGGATCGGAGTGTTGCAGCCATTGCGAACGGTGAAATGTCTGAACCATTACTTGGGTGATCGGAAGATCAGAGTCATTGCGAACGGTGACGTTCGTCCCGAGGATGGTCCAGGACTCTGCAAATCCATGGCCCTCTTCGCGAGTGCGCTCGGATTTTTCGTGACGGAGCAGGCTGATTTTTGAGAAAAACAAGCGACCCCTTTCAGTCGCCACCCCATTCTAAAGGTGCCATTGCGTCGGTTGGCGGTCGGTACGTTCAAGGCCTACCAGCGTCCCGTAGGCACTCCGCACTGGGCGCCCGCAACACGCGCTGCGGGTGACTTGTTGTCGCCCTGCTGGGCCAAGGAGGTGCTCAGCCACCTTGGCGAGCTGCCGAGTTCAAACGGCGCCTTGCTTTCAGCGTCCCTGAGGGAAGTGTGTGAACGAGAGTTCTGTCACTGCTGCGTTACCACTGAACCCTGTGGGCAAAACAAAGGCCCCCACACCCTTGTAAGCAAAGGGAAGCAGGGGCCTTCTACGTGGCGGTGACGGTGGGATTTGAACCCACGTTGGCTTTTACACCAAACAACATTTCGAGTGTTGCACCTTCGGCCGCTCGGACACGTCACCAACTGAAATAGGGTACCGGAGTTGGGCCCCGTTCCCCAAAACGGCCAAGCGCTGTCCAATCAGTAAGTAACCTTCTCTTCCCCCAACGCGGCTGCACGGCTAGATTCTCAAGAATGAATCTCCCGCAGCACCCGAATGGACCTGAGCACTCACGTACGGCATTGGCCTACTGGACCGTGGGCCCGTGCCAAGGTGAACTGCGGAGTGAAGGACTTCCGGAACCAGGGCAGGGCGAAGCTTTGGTCCGTACCTTGTACTCCGGTATCAGCAGGGGCACCGAACTCGTCGTCCATGAAGCGCACGTCCCCGCTCGGATCGCGGAAGCGATGCGCGCGCCTCACCAAACCGGTGACTTTCCGGCCCCCGTGAAGTTCGGATATCTATCGGTTGGCATCGTGGAAGAAGGCCCCGGAGACTGGACCGGCCAGCACGTTTTCTGCTTGCATCCGCACCAAGACCGCTACATCGTGCCGGTCAGCTCTCTCACCCGGATTCCCGGCGACGTTCCGGCCCGGCGTGCCGTGCTCACCGGCATCGTTGAGATCGCAGTCAACGCCCTTTGGGAGGCCGGTCCCCGCCTCGGTGACAGGATCGCCGTCGTCGGGGCCGGGTTGGTGGGCGGCATGACCGCAGCGCTGCTGCGGCGCTTTCCGCTGGAGCGCTTGCAGCTGGTGGAAGCGGATCCAAGAAAGCGCGGATTCGTGGACTCCCTTGGCCTGGAATTCGTTCTTCCGGACGATGCGCAGCAGGACTGCGACATCGTCTTCCACTGCTCGGCCACGGATGCAGGATTGGCGCGCAGCCTGCAGTTGGTGGGTGATGAGGGCACGATTATCGAGATGTCACTGGTTCGGGGACAGGGCTGTCTCTCTGCCGCTGGGGGAGGACTTTCACGCCCGGCGCCTCTCCATCCGCGCCAGCCAAGTGGGGGTGGTGGCGCGTGCGCGCCGGCACCGCAGGACCTCCCACGAGCGCCTGGACCTGGCAGTGTCCTCGCTCCGGGACCCGATGTTCGACACCTTCCTCACGGGAGAATCACAGTTCGAGGATCTACCCGAGGTCTTCGAAGGCCTGGAGAGCGGCGAACTGGACGATCTATGCCGCGTCATCAACTACCCGACGACCAAAGAAAAGGGATAAGGCAAAATGTTCACCCTCACCGTCCGCCGGCACTTCATGATTGCGCACAGCCTCCCACGGGAGATTTTCGGGCCCGCACAGGGACTACACGGAGCCACGTTTGTGGCCGAGGTGACCTTCCGCCGGGCGGAACTGAACGACGACGCGATTGTGCTGGACATCGGCGCCGCCGGATCCATCGTGGATGGGGTGCTGGACGGCCTGAACTACCGGAACCTTGACGAGCACCCCGACTTTTCCGGCCAGCTCACGACGACGGAGGTCCTGGCGCGCGTCATCGCTGAGGCGGTTGCCGCGAAGGTCCGCGAGGGCGACGACGGCGGTGCGCTCGCCGGCGTCGACATCGTTCTTCGCGAGCATCCCGACGCGTGGGCAGGCTACTCGCTTGAGTTCCCGGGCAAGTAACCAGCCTTATGGTCGCGATCCGCTTTCTCATTCCCGGGAACGTCAGGCACAGCTCCGGCGGCAACAAGTACAACGCCAAGCTCGCCGAACACCTCTCCGCCCTGGGCGCCAACGTAGAGGTGCGGACGGTCGACGGCGGCTGGCCCGTCGGGCGGACGGAGGACCGAGGCCGGTTGGCCGGGGAGCTCGACGGCGCCACAACAGTGATTGCCGACGGTCTGGTGGCGTGCGGAGCACCTGACGAAATTGCCGAGGCGACGCGAGGTGCAGCCCGCGTTTGGATTCTCTCGCACGCGAGGCTGACAGGGCACCCCGACTTGGAGACGCGGGCCTTGAAGGCAGCCGCGGGCATCATTTGTACGAGTTCCCATGCCGCCGCGGAGCTGACCTTCGCCTACGGGGTAGACGACATTCTTGTGGCCACGCCCGGCGTCGAGCCTGTGGAGATCGCCTCGGGATCCCAGCCGCCCCGCATCATCGCCGTCGCTGCGCTCTTACCAAACAAAGACCAGATGTTGCTCGTGGAGGCGCTGAACGAACTGCGGGATTTGCCTTGGACTGCGGCGTTGATAGGCAACATGCACGCCGATTCCGCCTACGCGGCCAAGGTGAGGGCCGCCGTCGTCGGCTTGGGCCTGGAAGGGCGTATCGCCATCACAGGAGAACTCAGCGGCAGCCGCCTCGAGCAGGAATGGCGGGCGGCGGACCTCAGCGTCCTCGTTTCGAAGTCGGAAACGTTCGGAATGGTGGTCACCGAGTCCTTGGCCCACGGCCTTCCAGTGCTCGTTCGGAAGGGAACGGGCGCGGTGGAAGCGCTCGGGGACTCGGGCGCCGGGGCGGCCCTTCGACTTGGCCACGGCCCGGAACCTCTGGCACGGGCTCTCGAAAGCTGGCTAAGGAACGCCGCGCTGCGACAGACTTGGCGGGCGGCAGCATTGAGAGCCCGGGACGTCCTTCCGGGCTGGGATTCAACAGCATCCACGGTCCTCGAAGCACTCCTTGCCGCGCCGAGACAGCAGATCAGGGCAATACCGACGCCGGGGCTGCCGCTGATGCCGGGCAAACGGTGCAGAATGGGGCCATGACGTCGGCTGTGCTTTCCACGCAAACACTCACTCCGGAATTGCTCCGCGCTTGGGCCTGGCATAGGCAAGGCCTGGACGGCTCGCTCATTGGCAAGACGTCCGAGGAAGTCCTGGACCGCGCCGGTTGGGCCCGCTCCGTGGGCGGCGCCAATCCCTACCTGACGCTCTTCGCCCGCGCCGGAATTAGACGCGAACAGGTGGACCGGGATGTTGCGGAGCTCAGGATCCACGAACTCCCCACAGCCCGCGGTTGCACTTATGTCCTTGGCCGGAACGATTTCGCGTGGGGCCTGCAGGTTGGCCGGGACGCCGCAGCGGCGCCGTTCAAGGTCCTGGCCCGGCTCGGCGTCGAACGCGGCGAGATCACGCTGCTCGAAGAGCAAGTGCTGCACACCCTCACCGAGTCCAGCGACCCCATGGACCCCAAACAACTCAGGGACGAGCTCGGCGAATCCGTCCGTAGCCTCGGCGAAGAAGGCAAGAAAAAGGGTGCGGCCACCACCCTCCCCACGGCGTTGGGACTCCTGCAGGCCGACGGCCGCATCCGCCGCGTCCCCGTCAACGGCCGCCTCGACCAGCAGCGCTACGCCTACACGTCCTGGGTGCTGCCGCCCAGCCCCATCGATCACGACGCCGCCCGGGCACTCCTGCTCGAACGGTACCTCCGTTGGACCGGGGGAGCGACGTTCAAGCAGAGCCAGTGGTTCACCGCATTTACCGTCGCGCAGAGCAAAGCGGCGCTGGCCGCCGTGGGCGCCGTCGAGGTGACCACAGCCGCCGGCGAGCGGCTCTGGATGCTGCCCGACGACGTCGAGCGCCTTTCCGCGTTCAAGGCACCGCAGGAGGAACAGATCCAGCTGTTGGCTGGGACGGATTCTTTGGTGCTGTTGCGTCGGAATTCCGCGGACATGCTTGCTGGCGAGGACCGGGGCAGGAAAGTTCTGGACACGACCCTGGCGCTGCAGGCCGATCTGTCCGACCACCCGATCCTGAACCGGGGCCGGATTATCGGGCTATGGCAGTACGATCCGGGCAAGGAACGGATCGCGGCTTGGACCTTCGCAAAGCCGACGGCGGCCGTCGCGGCGCGGATCGCTGAGGTGGAGCGCTGGATCCGCGAGGACCTCGGTGATTTCCGCTCGTACAGCCTGGAACTCGCCCGCGTCGCGGCAGAAACGCATTGACGCGCTGGATGAGGCCAACGCGGAGAACTAGGGCGCCCCCCCTGCGCACGGACCGGCTTAGCCGACGTCGAACCCGGAGAACTCCCCGGTGGCCGCAGTGAATGTGGCATCCACGTGGCGCACGCGGCCAGGGCATCCCGGGACTTGAGCCACTCCAGCAAGGAATCGACGGCCTCCGGATCACCCTCCGCGATCACCTGCACCGAGCCGTCTAGCCGGTTGGCCGCTTCGCCGGTCAGTCCCAGCTGCCGGGCTTGGTGCAGTGTCCAGTAGCGGAAACCCACGCCTTGCACGCGGCCCGTCACCGTGGCCGTGATCCGCACAGCGGAGCTCATGTGGCGCCCGATCCATACGGTCGCGTGATCGCCTCGAGGAAATGCCCGTCCGGATCCGCGAAGTAGACGCCGCGACCGCCGTCGTTATGGTTGATTTGCTGCGGACGGGACCGCGCCGGGTCGGCCCAGTAGGAGATGCCTCCGGCTTGGATCCTTCCGAATATTCCGTCAAAGTCCTCCTCGCTGACGAGGAAGGCATAATGCTGCGGCGTGATCGGGCCGTCCGCCGCGTCGAAATCGAGGGCCACTCCTTGATCAACAAACACGGTCATGAAGGACCACGTGGGCTGCGGCTTCGGCAGTCCAAGCACGTTGGCCAGGAACTCCGCGGAGCGGTGCTTGTCCGTGGCGTAGACGATCGTGTGGTTGAAAGAAACCGTCATGGCGCTCTCCTCAGGTGTGTTTTCTGAGACCATCTGACGTCCAACACCATGCACATTTCAAGAGCTCTCCGGCTGTAGCGGGCGGGCTACTTCCGGTGGGTTGCGAAAAAATTGCGCAGCAGGGCCGAACATTCGTCCTCGAGCACGCCGGGGTAGACCTCCACCCAGTGGTTGAGCCTGCGTTCCCGCAGGATGTCGAACACTGATCCGGCAGCACCGGCCTTCTCATCCCACGCGCCGAAGACCACCCGCGGAATCCGGGCCAGCACAATGGCTCCGGCGCACATCGCGCACGGCTCCAGCGTCACCACCAAGGTGCAATCCTCAAGCCGCCAGCCGTCTCCGCCTTCGCCCAACTCCAGGGCGTGACGCTGCAGAGCGGCGGCCGCCTCGCGGATGGCGACAATCTCGGCGTGCGCCGTCGGGTCGCCATGCGCCTCCCTTTCGTTCCGTCCGGCACCCAGCACGCCGCCGTCGGGCCCTAGAACGACGGCGCCGATCGGCACGTCCTCGGTATCCAGCGCCCGGCGGGCCTCCTCGAGGGCAAGACCCATCCAGGCCACGTGCTCTGCGTGATAAGGCTCGTTGGTGCTCATGCCTCAATGATAGTTTTGGAGTCATGCGCACACTCGTCGTGGACCACCCGCTGGTCGCTCACAAGCTCACCGTTCTGCGGGATAAGAACACTCCTTCACCGGTCTTCCGGCAACTCACCGAAGAACTCGTCACGCTCCTGGCCTACGAGGCCACCCGCGAGGTCAGGACCCAACCGGTAGAGATCGAAACCCCTGTCACCAAGGCGATCGGTACCGCCTTCACCAAGCCGACGCCCCTGGTGGTTCCCATCCTCCGCGCAGGCCTCGGCATGCTCGAGGGCATGACCAAACTGGTCCCCACCGCCGAAGTGGGCTTTCTGGGCATGGCCCGCGATGAAGAAACCCTGGACATCATCACGTACGCCGAGCGCCTCCCCGAGGACCTCACCGGCCGCCAGATCTTCGTCCTGGACCCCATGCTCGCCACCGGTGGCACCCTGCGTGAGGCCATCAAGTTCCTCTTCAAGCGTGGCGCCTCGGACGTCACCTGCATCTGCCTGCTGGCCGCGCCCGAGGGCCTGGCCAAGCTGGAGGAAGAGCTCTCCGAGGCCAACGTGAAGATCGTTCTTGCCTCGATCGACGAGAGGCTCAACGAGAAGGCCTACATTGTGCCGGGCCTCGGCGACGCCGGAGACCGCCTCTACGGCGTCACGGGCTAGTTCGCCGCGGCTGGCTAGTTCGGCGGCAACGCGGGGTCACTTACGGCCCATGTTGCTGCTCGAAATGGGCCGTAAGTGACCCCGCGTTGGACGCAGCCGAGCGTCAACCTGCCTGGGGCTGCGCCCTGCTCGCCTTAAGAACGATGGGCAGCTTGGCCCGGAGGGTGCATTCGAGCAGCTCCTCGGCGGTCGCGTCCTGTTCGTAGATCTCCGGGAGGCGGATGCCGATCAGGGTGTTCATCAGCATGCCCTGCGCCAGGAAGTCGCGGGCGGTTTCCGGGAGCAGGCCGGCTTCATCGCGGACCAGTCGGTAGATGTCCAGGAATCCTTCCTGGCCCTGGCTCCAATAGCAGGCTCATGGCCAGCCACGAATGCCTGCATCAACATCATGAGGATCCCGCGGTCCTCCACCAGGTCCGCATAGGCGATGGCCATGAGCTGCTTGAGCTGTTCCGGCCTGCCGTTCCCTTGGGCCGGATCGAGCTGGTGCAGTTCTTCGGCCAAGTCCCCGGCGTCGTACGCGGCGATCACAGAGCGGAACGCACGCAACAACTTGTCTTGGGCGCGGTCAAGCGCCTCCAGGAACAGCGTCTCCTTGGTGCCGAACATCCGCACGACGTACGGCTGGCTGATGCCCGCGGCTTTGGCGACTTGGTCGGTGGTTGAACCCGCGTAGCCGCGCTCGGCGAAGACGCCGGTAGCAGCTTCCAAGATTAGTTCGCGCCGTTGAGCCGCAGGTATGCGTTCGGAAGTTGCCTGGCTGCCTGAGCCTTTTTGCGGGGCATCGGTGCCCACTTTTTTGTTCACCACACTTGACATGTTATCAGTTGATAACTAACTTTTCCTTTAAGTAATCATTCGATTACAACAACCCCAAAAGCGGCAGTGATCCCGTGGAGTCATCATGAAACGCACCATTCCCCTCTGGCTGGCCATAGTGGCGGCCTCCCTACCCGTCTTCATGGCCACACTGGACAACCTTGTGGTCACCAATGCACTGCCCGTGATGCACAAAGCCCTCGGCGCGAGCGTTGAAGAGCTCCAGTGGATTGTCAACGCCTACTCCCTGAGCTTCGCGGCGTTCATGCTGCTGGCCGTCGGCTTGGGGGACCGCTTCGGCCGCCGCCATGTCTTCATCGCGGGCCTCACCATCTTCACCCTGGCGTCCGCAGCGGCCGCCGTCAGCACGGAACCGTGGCAGCTCATCACTGCCCGCGCGGTACAGGGTGTCGGTTCCGCTGCGCTCATGCCGTTATCGCTCACCCTGCTGGTGGGCTCTGTCAGCGACAAGCTGCGTCCGCTCGCCATCGGCATCTGGGGCGGAGTCTCCGGCCTGGGCGTGGCTCTAGGCCCGCTCATCGGCGGTGCCGTGGTGGAGGGCTGGAACTGGGAAGCCATTTTCTGGCTCAACGTCCCCATCGGAATCGTGTCGGTCCCGCTCGCCCTCGCGGCACTTCCGAACAGCTTCGGCGCCCGCGTCCGCGCCGACGTCGTGGGCCTCCTGCTTTCCGGCCTGGGGCTCCTCGGGCTCGTGTTCGGCATCGTCCGCGGGAACGACGCCGGCTGGTCCAGTGCCCAGGTTCTCAGTGCCTTGATCGGTGGTGGAGTCCTGCTGGTTGCCTTTGTTTTCTGGGAATCCCGGGTGTCCGCCCCGTTGCTTCCCCTTCGGCTCTTCCGCGACCGCAGCTTCACCGTGGCCAACCTGATCGGCCTGACCTTCAGCTTCGGGATCTTCGGCTCCGTCTTCATCCTCATCCAGTTCCTGCAGGTGGTACAGGGCCACGGTCCGCTCGCCGCTGGCGTCATGACCATGCCTTGGACCCTGGCTCCCATGTTTGTGGCACCCCTCGCAGGCCTGCTAGCGCCGAGGCTCGGCACCAAGACCTTGATAATGACTGGCCTCGCCTTGCTCACGGCAGGCATGTTCTGGCTGGCGGGGGTACTCTCGGCGAGCATCCCTTACGAAACGTTGGTGCCGGGCTTTGTTGCTGCCGGGATCGGTATGGGCCTGGTTTTCGCCCCGATGTCGACGGCGGTGCTCGCCAACATGCGCGCCGAGGATCACGCAAAGGCGAGCGGCACCAACTCCACGCTTCGGGAGATTGGTGTAGCCCTGGGTGTCGCGGTCCTGACGGCAGTGTTCACGGGAGCTGGCGGCAAACTGACTCCCACGGGCTACGTGGACGCGGCCATCCCCGCGATCTACGTGGGCGCATCAGTTCTGGTCCTTGCCACGCTGGTGGCGTGGCTCCTTCCATCCCGTGCAAGCGCCCGCAGCCTTGCCAAGAAAGCGGCAAGCCACGCCGAAACCGAAGCAGCAGCCGAGCCTTCCCTCCAAACCGCCTAGGCAAGAACGCGGCAACGCGGGGTCACTTACGGCCCATTTCGAGCAGCACCATGGGCCGTAAGTGACCCCGCGTTGGAGCGATTGGCCCCTACCGGTTTGCCGGCTCCGCGGATAGCCTTTGGCCCATGGACTGGAAACTCGAACTTGTATTTGTCCCCGTGTCCGATGTGGACCGCGCCAAAGATTTCTACGTCAACAAAGTGGGCTTCAACGCCGACCACGATGAGCGGCCCATGGACGGCATCCGCTTCGTCCAGCTGACGCCACCAGGCTCGGCCTGCTCCATTTGCATCGGCGAAGGCCTCAACGATGCCCCCCCAGGTACCGCGCCCAGCCTGCAGATGGTGGTGGGCAACATCGAGGAGGCGCACAGCCAGCTCAAGGCCAACGGGGTGGACGTCAGCGACATCGACATTCAAGACTGGGGCCACTTCGTCTACTTCGCCGATCCCGACGGCAACAAATGGGCCATCCAGTACATCCCCAATCGGCCCAACGGCTAGGACTCACGCCGTAAGAGTGGTGCGGCGAGCGCGGAAGCCCGGGCATCATGGATGAATGAACCTGCCTGCCGAATCCGTGAAAACCCTGGCCGTCCGTGCTGTCCTTTTCGATATGGACGGCACTTTGGTGGATTCCACCGCGATCGTGGAGCAAGTGTGGAGCGAATTCGCCGGCCGGTATGGATTGGACATCGACGAGATCCTGCGGACTTCCCATGGAGTCCAGGCCAAGGACACGGTGCGTCGCTTCGCCCCGGCTGGGGCCGACATCGACGCGCTCGCGGCGGAACTCGGCCAGATGGAACGGACCCGGACGGACGGGATCGTGGCGTTGCCGGGAGCCGCGGATCTGCTTCGGTCCTTGCCTGCCGACGCTGTCGCCATGGTCACCTCTGCCGATCGGATTCTCGCCGGGGTCCGAATGAAGGCTGCGGGACTCGAGACGCCTGCCACCGCTGTCACCTCCGAGGCCGTGACCCGCGGCAAACCGGACCCTGAAGGCTACCTGAGGGCAGCGGCGCTGCTGGGAGTCGAGCCGGCCGACGTCGTCGTCTTCGAAGATGCCCCGGCGGGCATCGCTGCCGCCCTCGCCGCCGGCATGCGGACCGTGGTGGTGGGCGACGCCGGTGGCCAAGCCGCAGAGGGACTGTGGCAGATCCCCGACTACTCAGCTGTCACTGTCACGGCCACTCTGGACGCTTCGGGTCGCCGGGTGATCGAGCTCCGGTTCTAGCGTCAACGGACTGGATGCAGGGCGGACCGGTCCTGTTGTTCCCCTGAGGACGAGGGTTCCCTCGAAAATGATCCTCGCTCCGGTCAGGCTGGTTGAGCCTGGGTTCTCGGAGAGGGCGGCGACGGCTCGCCGGGCTGCTGCACCGACATTGACCGCGATCGTCGAAAGGGCAGGAAACGTTGTGGTCGCAAGGGTGTCGTCGCATCCGATGACACTCAAGTCCTTCGGGACGTCCACGCCCGCGGCAGCGAATCCGCCCATCAGGCCATGCGCGATCACGTCGTCGAAAGCGATGACTGCCGTGACTCCTGACGCTGCCACTGAATCGCCGAGCGCCTTCGCGGCTTCGTAGGTGCCCGGATCCGCACTGAAATGCGTGACCTCGAGGGCGTGGACCTTTGAGAAGTTGTCCACAGCCGAGTGGCGCTGCTTGTTCGCCCATGATTGCGGGGGACCGCCGACGTAGGCTATGCGACGGTGGCCGAGCTCGGCCAAGTGCGTCAGCGCGGAGCGGATGGCTGCAGTGGTGTCCAGCAGTACCCGGTAGGTCTCCGGAACATCGCGGTTGATGAAGGCCACCCGCTGGGAATCGGCGATTTGCCGGATGCGGGACGATGCGAGCCGGGAGGATACGACGATCAACCCTTCAACCTGGGGAGCCATCCGTGAGATGAGACGGTCTTCCCGAGTGGGATCTTCATCTGTGTCCGCCAGGAATACGGATAGTCCGAGGTCGCTCGCGTAGTTTTGGGCCGCCCGGACCAGCGGAGGGAAGAACGGGTTGGCGATGTCCGGCACGATGAGTCCGATCGCGCCGGCGCGTCCTGTCGAGAGGGCGCGCGCGTGATGGTTCGGCACGTAGCCGGCGGCTTCGGCCGCTTGTTGAACCAGTGCCACCGTCTCCGGTTTGAGTAGGTTTGGCCGGGTAAAGGCCCTGGACACCGTTGAGGGGGCGATACCGAGTTCGGCCGCCAACTGCGTGATGGTTGGGCGGCCCGTCATTGGAGCTCACCCACGAGTGTCAATGCGGTATGGATCAGGACTTCGGCACTGCCAGGCGCGAAGGGGGCCGGCATGCCGTAGTAGCGGTGCGCGTCCTCCACCTCGTATCCTCCGAAGTCATATTCGTCTGCGGTCGGGAAGTATCCCGGGCACCCGTTGGTGTAACCCGTGACGAATACGGGCCCCTTGACCCCGGAAGCGATGGCTTCCGTTGTGGCCAGGAATGGTTCTCCGGGTAATCCTACGAGGGTCAAGCCGTGCCAGTTGAAGACGGTCACCGGTGCGTCCCAGGACATTTCGTCGTCGGGACTGCGGTCCATGGCCCATTGCTTCCACGAGTTGAGAAGGGATCGCCGGCCCGGATCCGCCGAAATCGCTTCGGCCTCCCACTGCCGCCGCAACTCCGCGGGGGAAACCGCGTCACGCGAATTCATTGCGACGCCGATGGTCCTCCGGGCGGCGGAAGTCACCCCGGAATGGGAATAGGAATCGGAAGCGGAAAGGGGTAAGAGCGGTGTCCCCAACGCGGATGCCGCCACATGTTCTCCGATCTTTCGTGCCTGCTCCATCGTCCTGCCGGCTGAGCCGGAAAGCGAGTACGACGCGTCGGCGGGATGGCCCGAGTTGATGTTCCCGGCGGTCCCGGGCAGGAAGAGGGCCACTGAGCCGGGGGAACGCTCCTCCAGGACGCTCCTGGTGAACGCGGGGTAATCGCCGCTGATGAGCCGGTTTTCCGGACCCAGGACTACCGGGTGGCAGGGATAGAGAACGAGCCAGGCAATCACTTCTCCGGCTTCGTCGCTGAACGTGGCAACCTGGACTGGCGGGTCCACGGCACGTTCGGGATGGCGTCTATTCCTGGCAACGTCCACTCCGCGCGATTCGCCGTATTTCAGGGTGGCAAGCCGCTGGGAGGCCACGGCGGTCTCCGCGGCCTCGTGGCAAGCCAAGACGATCGACTCCAGGAGAGCCGGGTCGTGGCCTCCAAGTCGGCCCGGCATGACGCACGGACCCGCGTGCGTATGCGTCGCGGTGATCGCGACCCGCTCCGGCGCAAATGGCAACCCGTGCGCGATGCGGGTGCACGTGTCTTCATGGAGGCCGCACACATCCACGGTGATCCAGCACGTGTCGTCGACAGCCAACGCCCGGACGGTCAGGGGGTCATGGACGCCGGTGCTCGGTTCCGTCCTCGCCGCGAAACCCGCCATCCGCGTGCCTGAGGGCGGCAAGATCTCGACGACGGCGGCGCCCACACGCAGGGTGGGCGGACCGCGATGGATGGTAATCATTCCGGTCCGCCCGACACTTTTCGGCCGGCTTGGAAAACCTCGGTAATCGTCCCTGCTTCGGGTCCTTCCGCGGTGATCAGGACAAAATCTGCCGGGGAACCGACTCGAAGGTGGCCTAGCCCCGGCCGGGTGCCCGGGATCACACGGGCGGGAGTGGACGTCACCATTTTGAGGGCCTCAGGTAGATCCAGGCCGACGTTGTGGATCACGTTACGGAAACCGTCCGGGAGGGTGGCGGCGGCTCCCGCGAGCAGATCTGTGCCCACGTGGGAGAGCCTCCCGCCAGGGGCAAGGTCCACGAGGCCGCCCACGGAAGTACGGTGGCGGCCAGGCTCGCTGCCGGCCAGCGCTGTGCTGTCCGAGACCAGATATGCGCGTTCGGGGGTCTTTGCCCGGATCATGACTTTCAGCGTGTCGCTGGGCAAGTGGTGGCCGTCCGCGATGAGTCCCGCCGTGAGGCGGTCGTCGGCGAGTTGAGTCCACAAGGCATTGGGGTGCCCTGGGCAACGTGGTGGCGATGCCGTTGCCCAGATGGGTGGACAGGCGTGCTCCCGCGGTGATGGCAGCCGTGATTTGTTCAGGACTAGCGTGCGTGTGCCCGATGGCCACTTCGACGCCGAGTTCGCGGATTTGGGTGATCTGGGCCGGCGCGTCGGACGTATGCGGAGAGACCGTGACGATGCCGACCATTCCGCTTGCGCGAAGCCAGCGCCGGACCTCCTGGACGTCCAAGGGGCGGACGAAGTGGGCATCGTGGACGCCGCGGGGACCGTCTTGGTCCGAGATGAAAGGGCCTTCGATATGGACGCAGGGGATGGCTGCCCGGGTGGTTTGATCAATGTCGCAAGCCCGCTTGATCTGTTCGAGAGCGCCGGTGATTGCCTCTTCCGACGCTGTCACGATGGTTGGCACCCACGTGGTGACGCCCAGCTTCGCCAGCTTTGCGCTCATGTCGATGATCGTTTGCGTTGTGACGTCAGCGGCGTTGACGTCCAGTCCGCCGTAACCGTTGACCTGCCCATCGATAAATCCCGGTGCGATGACAGGCAGCGCCTGCTCAGAATCTGTGTCCCGCACCGAAAGAATGGTCGTGTCGTAGGCGATTTCTATGTTGATCCCCCGGCGGGGGTCTTTGCCCACCATCGTTTTGGGGTGTGTCACAGCTTGTGTACCCGTCCTTTGAAACGTGAAATGAATTGCTGGTTGGCTGCGTCCCCGCCAGGTGCATTTCCTGATCTCCACAATGGCGGCTCAATGCCGATGTCGTTCAGCTTGCTGATGGTGGACATCATGAGCCAGTTCAGGGTGAAGGCATTGGCGAACGTGGACACGGCGGCCGTTCCCTCGATGGCCCCCGGCACCTTCATGACAGCGTCTCCGATGGGAACCTTCGTATCGATGTGGTGGTCGACGACGTCGTGCAGGTTCAGTTTTTGCGGATGCCGTGCAGGGTGGTCGCTGGCTGTTTCCGCTGCGTGCTCCCGCGAGGAAACGCCGATGGTCTTGACCGAGAGTTCCCGTGCCGTCAGGGCCGCGTCGATGAGGGCACTGTTGATGCCGTAAGCGTTGACCAGGATGAGGACATCCCCTGGTCCGAGGCCGGCGTCCTCGATGACGATCCGGCCGTAACCGGGAGTCCGTTCCATGGCCATTGAGCGGAGGGCGCCGTTGGAGAGCAGTGTGCCTTCGTCCAAAATGGCGGAGACGTGCATCAATCCGCCTGCCCGGAAGAACACTTCCTGGCTTGCCAGGTTCGAATGACCGCCCGGGCCGTAAATGTGTACCAGTTGGTCCTCGGCCACTTGGGCCGCGAGTATGTCCGCGGCGATGCTGATGTTTTCGGCTTCTTCCAGGCGGATGCGCCCGAGGAGCTCGGTGATTTTCCTGAGGTAGTCCTCCGAGAGCTGTTCGCTTGCGTTCATCGGGGATCCGATTCGGCGTCGAGGTAGATGGTGACGTTGGGGTGCGTGCGCAGCGCAGTACCGGGATGGTCTCCACTGATCGGCTGGCTCAGTGTGTTGTGGACGGCCGTCCTTTTGGCACGACCGGGCACGGAAGCGATGATTTCGGAAGCGTGCAACAACCGCGGAATGGAGACGGTGATGGCGCGCTGGGGAACGTCGTCGAAACTCGCGAAATGCCCTTCGTCCACCTGTTGCCGGCGGCTCACTTGGTCCAAGGTGATGACGCGGGCGGGCAGCGGGTCCGCGAGGTCGGCCGGGGGATCGTTGAAGGCAAGATGCCCGTTGACTCCCAGCCCGAGCAGGACGAGGTCAAAGGGATCTTGGCCCATCAGCGTGCCATAGCGCTGCGCCTCCTCTTCGGCGGGGTTCCCCGGGTTGATGCGGTGAAAGGTGGTCGGCGGAAGGTGGCTGAAGAACTTACGTTGCAGCCAGTTTCCGAATCCTTGAGGTGCGTCCGCCTCAAGCGCGAGGTAGTCGTCCATATGGAAACACGTTATGCGGCTCCAATCGATGCCGGGTTCCTGGACGAGCGCATGAAGCGTTGCCTCCTGGCTGGGAGCTGCCGCCAGCATCAGCCGGACCTCCCGTTCGTTCCGGAGCGCCCTGCGTAGCGTTTCCGCTGCGTGCGCGCCGGCGTGTTTTCCCAAGTCGACCCGGTCCGGGTGTGCGGAAACGGCGGGGCTGTAGGTGGTCAGTGCTGTCACGTGTGAGTCCTTCGGGTTTCTAGTTCAGTGGTCAGGAGGAGCGATCGGGCTATATGGAAGGGGTCCTTGACTGGCAACGCCACGACCTTGTCGAGTGGTTTGCCCTCACGGTCGCGAATTTGCAGCCACTCCTGGCCGGAGGGGTCCGGAAAGGTATCGAGGGTGTAGGACCAGATCCGCTCATGCCAGTCCAGGAGGTCGGGACGCCCGAAACGCTCGGCGAGCAGCCTGCTTGCGTAGAGAGCTTCAACCTGGACCCACCACAGCTTGGTGTCCCACGTTTGGGTCACCAGGGCCTCGTAGGGGTCGTTGCCGAAGAGCCTGCCCCGAGGTTCTGCCCCGGTGATGTCGATGTATCGGAAGATGCCCCCGTGCCGGTCGTCCCAGCCGACTTCCAGGGCCTGGACGGCAAGGTCCGGTAGCCAGTCCGGAATACGAGGTGCAAGTTCGGGGATGATCTCGACGGCTTCCATGACCATCCAGAGCATCTCCAACAGATGACCGGGGGTTCGGTGGCGGGCCAGGAGCGTGTCCAGGTCATCGGTGCTGTCCGGCCGGTATTCCCACCAGGAGCCGGCCTTCCACATGCCTTCGGAGGTTCCGTCCCCAAGCAGTTGGGAAAGCGCAGCGCCAGCTGTTTCGGCGCTTTCAGCAGAGCCGCTGGCCAAATGCAGTTGGGCGCCCACATTCAGCAGCAGCATCAACCCGGCCGCGTCCTTGAATCCGGCCCGGACGGGGTATGGCTCGGACGGAGCGGTCCGTGCCTCGATCCTTTTTTCGGCGTGGGCGAGAAGTGCATGGGCTGATTGCAACCACTCTTCACGTTGCCGGCCTGCGGCTTGGGGAAGCCGGGCTGCCCCCGCCAGGCCCAAGGCCGCAAAGAGGTCAGCCAGAACGCTGACCGCGATCTCCCCGTGTGGCCCGGACGGTAGCGCCTGCCCCGCAGCCGATGTGCGGTATGCCGTCATACTGCTGTCCAGGATGGCGTGTGCTTGGATGAACCTGGCCGTTTCAATCGACAGGGTGGCCCACAATTTGGGATCTTCCGCGATGATTCCGGCCTCGCTGTCGAGCGCAATCCTTGAGCAGAGCCAAGCCCAGCGGCCTTGGGACCACGTGTATTTTTCGTTCGAAAGCAATCGCCCTGAGTTGGAAAAGCACGTGAATACTCCGCCGTCTTTCCTGTCGACTCCGTTCTCGAGCCACCAAGGGAGGACGCCCTTGAGCAGCTGATCCCGTATTTCGGACGCGGTTGTGCTCATGCCACGGTGCTTTCGACGGGAAGCGACGTGGCCGGCTCAAGGTCCCGGTCCAAGGACTCGACAAGGGCGTCGGACGCCTCATTGTGCCAGGGGCGCAACCAGCCGAAGACGCAATAGACGATGACGGAGGCAAGAACGGGAGCGGCCACGTTGATTGTCTGCGCACTGGCCGTGCCCAGGCTCGCGATGGGAGCAGCCAAGGCGTACTTCGCGAGTGCGAAGACGATCAAACCGGTGGCCCACGAGAACAAGGCTGCCGAGGGGCCGCAACGACGGAACGGCCGCAACATCCCCAGCAGCATGGGAACGGCGATCGGCCCCACCAAAGCCCCGAACCAGAGGATGATCAGGCCCAGAACCCCGCCGAACGAATCCGCGCTCAGGGCAATGACCATCGACAATCCGATGAACAGGAACGTGGAAATCCGGCCTCCCAGTAGTTCCGCACGCGAAGTCAGGGGCTGCCTGGAACCGCGCAACGCGGGGATGATGTCCCGGATGACGACGGCGGAAATCGCGTTGGCGTCCGAAGAGGTCATGGCCATCGTGTGTGAGAACATTCCGGCGACGACCAACCCGACCAGGCCGGCTGGCAGCAGCTGCTGGGTCAGAAGCGCATAAGCCTGATCTGGGTGCGTCAGATTGGGCAGGATCAGCGGTGCCGCCCACATGGGGAAGAAAAGCACCAGTGGCCACACGAGATAGAGTGCGCCCGAAAGCAGGACCGATTTGCGGGCCGCTGAGCCGGACGGGGCCGCAATGAAGCGTTGAGCCAGATTCCAGGTTCCGCCGTTGTAGGAAATCGTGCTGATCAAGCAGTAGGCAAGGAAGAACCCGATGGTGTAGTCGCCAGCGAATGGCTGGGAGTGGGAGGCTGGCAGGCGGGACCAGATTCCCGCGATCGAGGAAACGCCCCCGAGTTTGGCCATGGCGACGATGAGCATCGCGATCCCCGCTACGGACTGAATGATGAATTGGCCCATATCCGTCAATGCGTCCGCCCACAAACCGCCAACGGTCGAATAGATGAGCGTGACCCCGCCGACGATCAGGATGCCGACGGCGATCGGAACCCCGGCGAAAACGTTCAGGAGGATCGCACTGGCCGCCCACTTTGCCGCAACATCGAAGATTTTCAATGCGGCACCGGACCAAGCCAGTACCTGCTGCGCGGGCAGGTTGTAGCGTGTGGCCAGGTATTCGAGCGGGGAGATGATTCCCAGACGCTGCCTCAGGCGCGGCCAGCGCGGGGCGAAGAAGACAGCGCCAACAAGGCAGGCGATGGTGATGGTGAGCGCCCACCAGACATACAGTGCGAAACCGGTGGTGTAGGCGATGGCGGCGTAGGCCACGAAGACAGCTGCCGAATAGCCGGACATGTGGTGGGAGATTCCCGCCAGCCACCACGGCATCTTCCCGCCGGCTGTGAAGAAGTCCGCGGCGTTTTTCACTCGACTCTTGGCCCACCAGCCGATCCCAATCATGACAACGAAGTAGGCCCCTAAAACGAGCCAGTCGGCGAAATTCATACATCCTCCTTGATGCAACGAAAGCTTGGAAACGGGATCTGCAGTGGCGTCCACTTTTCTCTGCAAACGTTTGCAAAACAAGGGTCTTTTTGAAAGTTTTCTTCCGGGTCCTCCTCAGCTGGCGCGAGAGCGCCGCGTCAGCCCGCCCAGCCCGCTCAGCCCGCTCAGCCCGCTCAGCCCGCTCAGCCCGCTCAGCCCGCTCAGCCCGCCAGTGCGTACACCGTGGTTCCGCCGATGGTCTGCGCCGGGTAATTCGCAGCCACCCATTGTGCGATCTGGGCCGGAGCATCCGATCCACTGCTGCCCTGCATCATCCCGCTGGCGATGAAGTAGTGGATCTTGCCATGTGCCACGAGTTGCTGGAACTGCTGGAGCGTGGGGGACGGGTCCGTGCCGTTGAAGCCGCCCACTGCCATGACGGGCAGTTCGGTGGCCAGTTGGTAGCCGGCGGCGTTGTTGGAACCTACGACGGCGGCCGCCCAGGTGTACTTCGACGCTCCGGTTTTCAGCGCGGTAACCAATTCCGACGACGGCGTGGTGGCACCGAGCAGTCCGCCCATGCCCCCACCTTGGCGGTTACCGCCAAAGGCGCCGCCCTGCGTGCTCGGCTGCTGGAGAGCTTGCGGGGGAGTGTTGTTTTGGCCTGTGTTGTTCTGGCCGGCTTGTCCGAAGCCGTTCCGGCCGCCGAAACCACCACCGAAACCGCCGAACGTAGTCGTTGGACCGGCGCTGGGGATCGCGCCGCTGTGCGCCACGGATGCGGTAGAGAGGGAGTACGCCAGCGGACCGGCAAGGGACGCCGTCAGGGCGAGCACCGCCGTCGTGCGCTGAAGGATATGGGAGGTGAAGCGTCCCGCGGGCAGCAGGCCGGCTGCGGCTGCGAGGGCGCCCATCAGGACCAGCCAGCGCAGCCACGGACCATACGCGGCGGTGCTGCCCAGGAGATCGAACGCCGTGAGTCCGGCTGCGGCCACTGCCACGGCGAGCATTATCGCGGCGACAAGCTGCGCGCGGTGTTGCCACAGAAGCACCCCGCCCAAGCCAGCAAGTCCGGCGATCCCAGGAGCCAGCGCTACTGCGTAGTAGGGGTGGATGATGCCTGCCATGAAGCTGAAGACAAGCCCGGTGACCAGCACCCACCCGCCCCACACGATCACCGAGGCGCGGACGGGATCCGTGCGCGGGGCACGCCGGCCCAGCCACAGCAGTCCCGCTCCAAGAACCAACACGGACGGCAGCAACCATGCGATCTGGCCGCCGAACTCGCTGTTGAACATCCGGAAGAGACCGGGAACCCCCCAGCCGTTCCCGCCCCCGACGCTGCCGGTCTCTTGGCCACTGAGCCGGCCAAGGCCGTTGTAGCCAAGCGTCAGTTCCAGGATCGAGTTGTTCTGGGAACCGCCGATGTACGGCCGCATGTTCGCCGGGATGAGTTCGACGACGGCGAGCCACCAACCGGCCGCGACCACCATCGCTGCGCCGGCGCCGAGCAAGCGGAGGAGGCGACGGCCCACTCCGCCCTGCGCGGCAACCACGTAGGCCACCGCAAACCCGGGTACCACCAGCAGTACTTGGAGCTGCTTGGTGAGGAATCCGAAGCCCAGGAATACCCCAGCCAGGAGGAGCCACCGCAGCTTGTTGTCTTGGATGGACCTGAGCGTGGCGTAGCCTGCGGCGGTCATGAGCAGCACCAGCAGCGCGTCCGGATTATTGAACCGGAAGATGAGCGTGGCCACCGGGGTGATGGCCAAGACAGCGGCGGCCAGCAGCCCGGCCCGGTGGGCGAGCCGCGGATCGCCTGTGGCCGGGGCCGCGGCTCGCCGGACCGCCAAGTACAGGATCCATGCCGTGGCGACTCCCATGAGGGCCTCGGGAACCAGGATGCTCCAAGAGCTGAGCCCGAAGATCCGCACCGAGAGGTCCATGATCCAGAGCGACGCCGGCGGCTTGTCCACCGTGATGGAGTTGGCGGCGTCGGACGATCCGAAGAACCAGGCGGTCCAGTCCTGAGAACCGGCTTGGGCTGCCGCGGAATAGAACGGGTTGGCCCAGCCGGAAGCGCCGAGGTTCCAGAGATACAAGACCGCGGTCGCGATGAGTACGCCCGCGAGTTCCAGCCGGTGCCGGAGACCATGCGGGTCATGGGCGCGGACGGTACCGCTTCGCGTGGAACCGGGGCGGACGCGGCCCCGGTTCCGGCCCCGGTTCCGCGGGGCGTCCCCTTCGGGATGTGCCGGATCTACCAACGCCGACGGCGGAGCCGGTTGCGCCGGCTTGGAACCGGTGTCTGTGGAAGCGGAAGTAGTCATCGGACCCTACTTTGTCAGCTTGTAGACGGTGGAGCTGCCAACCGTCTGGGCTTGGAAGTTGGCCTGGACCTAGGCTTGCCACCTCGGAGCTGCCGCTTTGGCCTCCGAATCCACCGCCGCCCCCCATGCCGCCGCCTGCGATGTAGTAGCTGATCTGGCCCTTGGACACCATGTCCTGGAATTCTGCCAGCGTGGGGTAGGGATCGCCACCGTTCCAGCCACCGAGTGCGATCACGTTGGTGTTCGTGGCGAGCTCGAGGCTGGCAGCCTGGGTAGCCCCCGAAACAGCCGCGGACCACTTGGTGGTGGTTGAGGTAAGCAATGCGGTCAATGAGGAGTCGGCCGTTCCTTCGGAGCCGGGGCCCCCTGCGGCCTGGCCGCCGGCACCGGGCGCGCCCGTTTGACCGGCTGCGCCTGTCTGACCCGGTGCGCCTGTCTGACCCGGCGCGCCGAACCCGCCGGCACGGTTTCCGAAGCCGCCCGAGGCGGCGCTGGCGGGACCCGACGTCGGGATGGAACCGGAGTGGGCGGTAGCCGCCGTCGCGATGGTCCACGCTGCGGTACCGAGACCGCCAGCCAGAAGGGAAACGACGACGACGGCGGCGGCCGCTGCGCTTCGGAACCTGCCGGCGGGGTTCTGGCCAGTCGAATTCTGGGCAGCCGAATTCTGGCCGGCCGAATTCTGGGTGGGGCGCAGGGAGTCGAGGCGAAGCAGGATCGCCACTGCCGCCACCACACCGAGGATGACGATCACGATGCGAAGCCACGGAAGCCATGAAGCGTCGCGGCCCAGGAGAACTGCGGACCAGATGGAACTGCCGAGGACCACTATTGCCAGGACGATCCCTGGCGGGCAGATATCCGCGGCCACGCCAGAGCTCCACGCTGCCGATTCCCACCAAAGCGGCGATGGCCGGAGCGAGTGCTACCGCGTAGTACGGGTGGACAGTGCCGCTCATGAAGCTGAAGACCCCCGCGGTGATCAGAAGCCAGCCACCCCACAAGATGAGTGAGGCCCGGGTGCGGGAAGCACGGACTTCCCTGCGGGTGAACCACAGGCCGGCCACAAGCAGGATCAGTGCGGTGGGCAGAAGCCAGGAGACCTCACCGCCGAAGCTCGTCCCGAACATTCGGGTGATCCCGGCAGTTCCACCGAAGCCGGTGTTGCCGCCACCCGCACCGCCACCACCGAAGCCGCCGGCGGGGCCGCCAGCGCCTCCTCCACCGGGCATGCCTCCGCCGGAGCCGGTGATACGGGACAGCCCGTTGTAACCAAAGGTCAGTTCAAGGAAGCTGTTGGTGGTTGAGCCTGCCATGTAAGGGCGTGCCGAGACGGGAGTCAGCTGGAAAAGAACGATGTAGCTGCCCGCGATCACTGCGATGCCGGCCACTGCGCCGAGCAGGTGCAGCAATCTCCGCCGCAGCGTGGTGGGCGCGGCCCAGAGGTAGGCGAGTCCAAGGCCCGGAACAATCAGGAAACCCTGCAGCATTTTGCTCAGGAACGCGAGGCCCACCACGGCGCCCGCCGCTGCGAGCCACTTCCAGCCTGCACGTTCGATCGCGCGGGTAGTGAAGTAGGCCGCCAGTACCAAGCACAAGGTGAGCATGGCGTCGGGATTGTTGAAGCGGAACATAAGGGCTGCCACCGGGGTCAGCGCCAGCGCGCCGCCGGCCATCAAGCCTGCTCCGGGACCGGACACCCGCTTGACCGTCAAATACAGGAGGCCGACGGCGGCCACGCCCATGAGCGCCTCGGGTACGAGCATGCTCAACGGCGAGAAACCGAAGATCCGGCCTACCAGGGCGGGGATCCATAGCGACGCCGGCGGCTTGTCCACGGTGATGGCATTGCCGGCGTCGAGCGAGCCGAACAGCAAGGCCGTCCAGTCTTTGGTGCCAGCCTGGATGGCTGCGGCGTAGAAGGAGTTTCCATAGCCGGTGGCCGCGAGGTTCCAGAGGTACAGGAACGCGGTGGCCACGAGGAGTCCGGCGGCGGACGGCCGTACCCAGCGGGGCTGGTGGCCAAAGGCGTATCGGGTCCATCGGGGAGTGGGTCCGGTGGTGCCGGGAGTCGAGGGGCCGGTTGAGCGGCGGCCGTTGGCCGCCTCGGCAACGTCGGTTCCGGCCGTTTCTGCGCTCGCGGGAGAGATCGTGGAGGTCATGATGCTGCCGTTTCTGTGAGCGTGCTGGCTTCTGCGATGGGTTCAGTCGGCTGTTCTGCCTGGGAGGGCTGCGCCTGCTGTATTGGCTGCGCCGTTTGTGGGCGCTGCGCCGTTTGTGAGAGCTGCCCCGTTTGTGGAAGTTGCGCCGTCGGCTGGCGGAAGACCCACAGGCGGAATAAGAGGAAGCGGATCGCAGTGGCGGCGAGGTTCGCTCCGACCACCGTGAGGAGTTCACCCCAGCGGTCCGGCGTCGTCGTACTATGCACCAAGGAGAGGGCCCCGGAGGTGAGCGCGAGGCCGATACCGAAGACGATCAGCCCCTCGAAGTGGTGCCTGACAGGGTTGCCGCCCTGGATGCCGAACGTGAAGCGCCTGTTGGCGCCCGTGTTGGCGATGGCCGTGACGAGCAGCGCCAGGAAATTGGCTAACTGCGGGTCCATGAAGCCGCGGCACAACAGGAAGATCAGCACATACGCAAGGGTTGACGCGGCACCGATCGCTGCGAACCGGACCAGTTGCCCGAAGAGGCTGCTGCCCCGGCTCTGTTCGGCGGTGCGGGACGACGCCGGGAGCGGGCCCCTGGCGAGCGCGGCGCGCAGCTCCGGGATGGGGATGCGGCCGGAGACCAGATCCCGGGTGAGCCGGGCCATGCCACGCATGTCGGCCAGCGCGGTGCGGACCACGTCGACGCTGGAATCGGGATCGTCGATCCAGTCCACGGGTACTTCGTGGACCCGCAGGCCGCAGCGCTCGGCGAGGACCAGGAAGCTCCGTGTCGAAGAACCACGAGTTGTCCATGGTGTAGGGGAGGATCTGCTGGGCCACGTCGGCCCGGATTGCCTTGAACCCGCACTGGGCGTCACTGAAACGTGCACCCATGAACGAGTGCAGCATCAGGTTGTAACTGCGTGAAATGAATTCGCGCTTGGGGCCTCGCACAACCCGCGAGTTGCGCGTGAGCCGCGTGCCGATGGCAAGGTCCGAATGGCCCGAGATCAGCGGGGCCAAGAGTGGCGCCAGTGCGGCGAGATCCGTGGACAGGTCCACGTCCATGTAGGCCAGAACCGGCGACGGCGAGGCGAGCCACACTTTGCGGAGGGCGTTCCCGCGTCCTTTTTCCTCCAGGTGGACCACCACGAGCTCGGGCAATTCCCTGGCCACTCGTTCGGCAATTTTCAAAGTGCCGTCTGTGCTGGCGTTGTCCGCCACCGTGATGCGAAAGCCGTGCGGAAAGGAGTCACGCAAGTGGCCGTGAAGCCTGCGCAGGCACTCTTCGAGGTCGCGTTCCTCGTTGAAGACGGGGATGGTGACATCGAGAACCGGGACGGTGGTGCGGGTGTCCACGGGGGCGCGCCGCACGCTGCTGCGCTGAAGGGGGATCGCGGGATGAGTAGTAAGGCCCGGCGGCACCACCGCGGGGTCCTTCAGGGTTCCGGAGGTGGATTCGATGAGCGTCATGTATCCAGAGTGGCCTTGGCGAATATGAAGGCTTTAGGCGGAACCTGTGACCTGGCTGTGGATGTGCGGCCGCCGTCGCGAATCACTGAGTGGCCACAATACGTCGAGGTCCGCCCTTGAAAGGACGGACCTCGACGTATTTTGTGCGGTTTTTGGCTTAGTACCAGTTGTGGGACAAATGGAAGGACCACGCAGCGGACGGAGATCCGTAGCGTTCCTTGATGTAGTTCAGGCCCCAGCGGATCTGAGTCTTGTAGTTGGTCTGCCAGTCGGCCCCTTCGGACGCCATCTTTTCGGCCGGCAGCGACTGGCTAATGCCGTAGGCGCCGCTGGAAGCATTGGTGGCAGTGGTGCGCCAATCCGATTCCTTGTTCCACAAGGTTGTCAGGGCGGACATCTCGCCCTGACCCCAACCGTAGGAGGAAAGAATGCTGGCGGCGTAGGCCTGGGCGCCGGAGGGATCATCGACTGCGACCGGTGCGGCCGGTGCCGCTGGAGCGGGGGGCGCGACGGGCGCGACGGGCGCGGCAGCCTGGGCCGCGACGGCGGCTGGAGCGGGGGTGGCCGTCTGGCTCGGAGTCGGCGTGGCGCTCGGGGTGGCACTGGCGCTCGCGCTCGCCGACGGTGTGGCCGCGGCGGAAGGGGCGGCACTCTGCTGAGCAACTGCACCGGAATCGGACGTGCGGCTCATGTCCTGGGCATTGATGGCTTGACCGGCAGCATGGGTGGCTGCCCCGGCGCCGAGGAACACAGCAACAACGCCGGCAACAACGGCCATGCGTTGGGTGGTGCCGAGGTTTGCGGCAGCCCGTGTCAGGGCGGAACGTGACTTATTCTTCCGGGCAGGTTCGCCGCGGTGGCGCGCAACAGAGCGCGACTGATTCTTGGAACCAGACATGGTGATTGCCTCTCAACGCCTGCGGAGTTAGCTGTCGGATTCGGATGAGGTCATCCGGCCGTGGCCACGGAGAATCGTGGCGCTGCGGCTTCACCCCTAGGGCCGGCTCAACATGAGCGCTTGCCCGGAGACCTGGGTCCCCCGTCTCTGCCTAGAGTGTTGGGCACCGGGGAGTGGCAGAGCTCGGCGTCTACCCGGAGGTGGCCGGAATGATCCTGCGCACCCATTCGACGGTACAGGAGGTTTTCGCTTAAGTCACATTTGAGTAACGGAGATCACGACGGCGGTGTGCCGACTTGCGCTTGCCGCGCACCGCCCTCGTAGCTTATCCGTCTAAGCGGCTCCGAGTGCAGGAAGCCGTACGGCGAACTCCGTCCGGCCTGGTCCGCGAGACCACTTCAACGGTGCCGCCGTGGGCCTGGACGATGGATTCCACAATCGACAGACCCAGCCCGGATGTTCCCTCGGAACCGGAGCGGGCGGCGTCGGCACGGGCAAAGCGCGAGAAGATCCTGCCTTGGAAATCAGGCGCAATCCCCGGGCCGTTGTCCGTCACGGTGACTACGGCGCTCCCATCGGCCGAGCGCATGACTCCAGTGACCACAGTGGTTCCGGCCTCCGTGTGTTTGCGGGCGTTGGAGAGCAGATTGGCCAAGACCTGGTGAAGCTGGGTGGTGTCGCCGCGGACCGTGAGGGGCTCGTCCGGAAGCCGGAGCTGCCAGACGTGTTCGGGTGCCATGACTTTCTCATCGCTGACGGTTTCGATCACCAACTGTGTGAGGTCCACATCGCCGAACACGGGCGCTTTGCCCTCGTCCAGCCGGGCCAACAGAAGGAGGTCTTCCACGAGGGTGGTCATGCGTTCGGACTGGCTCTGAACCCGGCCCAGCGACTTCCGGCCGTCTTCCGTGAACGTTTCGGTCATGCGCAGCAGTTCGGTGTAGCCACGGATGGCGGTCAGCGGAGTGCGCAGCTCGTGCGAGGCGTCGGCCACGAATTGTCGTACCTTGGTTTCGCTCTGCTGGCGTGCCTCCAAAGCGCTGGAGACGTTGTCCAGCATGAGGTTCAGAGCATGGCCGACGCTTCCCACCTCGGTGCCCGGATGGGACGCCGACGGCGGAACGCGCACCGCGAGTGCCACTTCGCCGGCGTCGAGCGGAAGCTTCGACACTTTCGTGGCGACGTCGGAGAGTTCCTCAAGGGGACGCATGGTGCGGCGGATCAGCACAGTTCCCGCGAGTCCAATCAGCACCAGCCCGCCCAAGGAAACCAGCACCATGGTCCATACGAGCGAGGCCTCGGTGTTCTCCTTCGTTGCGAGAGGCAGGCCGGTGATGATGACGTCGCCGTAGGGGGTCTTGGTGGCCACCAGCCGGTAGCCGCCGTTCGAGAGGGTCCGATCAACCGGATGCCCGTCTTGGGGCAGCGTCAACAGGATGCCGGCGTCGCTGGACGAAAGGGGCTTGCGGGTGGCGTCGGAGGACAAGAATCCATCGTTGCTGCTTACTTGCCCGCCGAGGATACGCGCATTCAGGGTGCCGACGCTTTGACCGCGGGCATCCAACGGATCCGGCCGTCCATTGGGATCGCCTACGGGCGGGCGGCCATGCGAGGCCTGCATCAATTGATCGTCGAGCTGCTTCGTGAGGAACACGTCCATGGAGGCGTAGCTGACCACGCCAACCGCCCCGCAGATGGCCACCAGGAAGTCCCATGGAGACCAGGATCAGGCGCGTGCGCAAGTGCCAGGTTGAAGGGTTGAACCAGTGATGGTCGGTCTGGCGGGGGATACCCGAGAGCGCGGACATGACTGCGCCCCGGCTATTCGGCAGGCTTGATGACGTAACCGGCTCCGCGCACGGTATGGATCATCGGCAGGTGATTGGCTTCGATCTTCTTGCGCAGGTAGGAGATGTAGAGCTCCACGATGTTGGCTTGGCCGCCAAAATCGTAGTCCCACACGCGGTCCAGGATCTGGGCCTTGCTGACCACGCGCTTGGGGTTTTCCATCAGGTAGCGCAGGAGCTCGAACTGGGTTGCCGTGAGCTGGATTTCTTCGCCTCCGCGAGAGACTTCGCGGGTGTCGACGTTCAGAGTCAGGTCGCCCACCACCAGCTCGGCCGTGTCCATCGCGGCCACGCCTGAGCGCTGGACCAGGCGATGCAGGCGCAACAGGACTTCTTCCATGCTGAATGGCTTGGTGACGTAGTCGTCCCCGCCGGCGGCCAAACCCACGATGCGGTCCTGCACGTCGTCCTTCGCGGTGAGGAAGAGCGCGGGTACCTCAGGCGCAAAGGCGCGGATCCTGCCCAAGAGTTCAACGCCGTCGAACCCTGGAAGCATGACGTCCAGCACCAGGACATCGGGCCGGAAGTCCTTGGCGAGCTTTACCGCAGCGGGTCCGTCGCCCGCCACAGCTACGGACCAGCCCGCCATGCGGAGGCCCATGCTCATGAGTTCGGCGAGGCTGGGCTCGTCGTCCACTACAAGGGCGCGGATAGGTGATCCGTCCGGGTGGGTGAGCTGCGGAAGGTTGTTGGTCATGGAGTGCGAGGATGCCATGGGACAACTCTCCAGTCTGCCGGTTTGCCGGTGCTTAGCCGATGCTGTGAGCACGCTGTGAGTCTCAGCCTAGCCACCTGTCCGGAGGTTGTGCCGGTTCGGGGAGGAGCGGCGTGGGATTCTGCTGGATCATTCCTCAGTCCAGCGGGGCGATCCGCATGATTACGGGCGTCGCCGCGCGTTTGCCTTGGATGATCCAGCAGAATCCACCTCAACGTGCGCTTAGGTCACAGGAAGGCCTGCAGGTTGACACAGGCAACGCACAGCAAAGCGGCTGACGCTGTTTGGGACAAGAGCAATCACGACCAAACAGTCTCGATTTCCGATGGAGAACACCATGGATCAGCAAAACAACCCCTCCGTACCTGGTTCCGAGCCGGAGAATCGGCACCCGCAGCCGGTGATCCGTCCGCTCGATGAGGCTGGGCAGCCGGTAGCCGAGCAGGCACCCATGGCCGAGCCTGCCGCTGGCCAGCCTGCCGGCGAGCAGCCGGGGCAGCCTGCCGCTGGTTGGGGTGCGCCGCAGCAGCCTATGGGTCAGCAGCCTATGGGTCAGCAGCCTGGCGCTGGTTGGGGTGCGCCGCAGCAATATGCCGCCGGGCAGGACCGTCCCTCGTTCTTCAAGAATTGGACCCTGAAGAAGAGCCTCCTTGTCGGAGGTGCCGCTGTGGTGGTCGCCGCGGCGGCCGGAGCCGGTGCCTATGCGGCGGGAAACGGGACTGCGGCCACCACTACCAATGCTCAGGGTCCGGGCGCGGGCGGCCAGGCCGGCTCTAACGGCCAGGGTGGATTCGGTGGTCCGGGCGGCACGAACGCGGGTCCGGGCGGGCTCGGCGTCGGCATGGGCGGCCTCAACGCAGCGGTCCACTCGGAATACGTGGTTCTCCAGAACGGCAGCTACGTCACCATGGCGGGCCAACTAGGTACGGTTACTGACATCTCCGCGAGTTCCATGACCGTCAAGAGCGAGGACGGGTTCACTCAAACCTACGTCCTTGGATCGGACGTCGTGGTGGCACAGGGCCTGAGGCAGCGGGGGAGCAGCTCCAGCGGTACCACCCTGACACTCGCTGATGTGAAAGCAGGCTCAAGCGTGAGGGTTACGGCGCTCAAGGAGTCCGGCAAGTACACGGCCCAGCGCCATCCAAATCGTCACGGCCACAACCTCTGGCACCCAAGGTTCCGGCACTGCAAGCACCCCAAGCCCCGCTACCACCAACTAGCCCGGAATCCCCATCTAGGTAGCCGGGACATTCCCTTGGTGGGGGCCGGCATCCACGGTTCGCACGTCGGGTTGCTGTGGGGCGGGCGGTGACCGCCGAGATCCGGCCCATGAAAAAAGCGAAGCGGCGTGAAATCAGGCGCCATTTTGCGCTCCCATTAGCCTCAAACCGGGTTCTAGCAGACGGTTAGCCCAAAAATTTTCGTGAGAGCTCCACTCCCGATTGGACAAGACTTGTTTCACATCTCGAGATTCTAGGGCAAGCGCGTGACGCCAGTTGAGATTCAAGAAATGGCTATCTCATCAAATTATCTTCGAATATTGCATACATAATGCCCATTGTGACGAACGAGAATGGGTCACATTAGGACATGCTTGAATTGTGATGTGCGGCACAATAGTGTGATCCGTCTCGGAATGTGGACGGTTTGACCCTTTGTTACTTGCAAGTTCCCTTTGTTACGTTGCACACTTCAAATGTGAACAAGAACTCAACAGCATCTGCAGCCGCAGCGATCGAACCCAGCACACCCGCTGGTTTTTCGATGAGCTGTTGTCGAATGCATGCCTAACTTTCGATCCCAAAAAGTTTCAGGCATTCGCCCCCTGCCCAGCGTCGGGCGCCACTCCCCATCTCATTGCGGGGACAACACCAGCATTCGAAGCCGCGATGACGGCTATTCACTTTGAGGTAAGCAATCCATGTCAGTTGCATCAGGATACGTCCACATCTCCGTCCGTAACGCCAATAAGGCGGCGTCGAACACCGGCATTCGTCCCGGCTTCGGCAACCGCCCGGCCTACGCCCAGCCTGCTCTCCAGGGTGGCGGCCAGGCGCCCGGTTACGTGCCCCAGGGCTATAACCCCACTTCCTACGGGCAGCTCCGCGCCGTTCCTGCCAACGAGGCCTCGCCGATGACTGCACCCACGCCTGTCCTGGCTCCAGCAGACCGCGCCATCCGGCCCGTTGCCAACGACAATGTGGCCCGCGGTTTCGTGCTCTACATGGGCATCGACGAGGACACGGCGGCCGCCGCCGGAACCTCCATCGCCAAGCTCGCCCAGGAGATCCGGGCCTACGCCCAGTCCCTCGTTGCCGACGCGGAAAGCTATGCCGCCGTCGCGGTGGCACCGGCCAGTGCGCCAGGTTCCGCGCTCGACGTCGTCCGCTCGACTTTCGGTGACCCGACCGTTGGCAGCCGCCAGCGTTCCGAGGCGCTCCGCCCGCAGCCTGCGCAGGAAGCCCGCCCGTCCGGCGTCTTGATCGATCTCGCCCGCCGTGAAGTCCACCTCGACGGCGAGTCCCTGAACCTCACGTTCAAGGAATTCGAGCTCCTCAACTACCTCGTCGAAAACGGCACCCGCACCGTGGGCCGTGACGAACTTCTCGAGGGACTGTGGCGCAACGCCGAAGAGGTTCCCAACGAGCGCACCATCGACGTTCACATCCGGCGCCTTCGCTCCAAGCTCGGCCGCCTCGCGAACACTGTCCGCACCGTGCGCGGCCAGGGCTACCGCTTCTACGAGCACCCCGAGGTCATCGTCTGGGCGGCTCCGGAATACTCGATCTAACCTCGCTGCTCACCCAACTGGCTCGCAGTAGCCGTCGTTCTGACGCGTCTTAGCGACATCTGCTGCCAGTCAGTTGGGCTAGTAGGGTGGGGGGATGAGCGAGCATCACATCAAGCGGCTGGTGATCATGCGGCACGCGAAGTCGGACTGGCCCCTCGGGGTGCCCGACCATGAGCGACCTCTTGCCGAGCGTGGCCACCGGGAGGCTCCCCTTGCCGGGAAATGGCTCCTCAAGCACCACGTGATTCCGGACTTCATCCTCTGTTCGTCCGCGCTGCGGACCCGGCAGACCTGCACTTGGGTCTGCAGCGAACTGGGGGACAAGGCGCCGACGCCGAAACTCGAGGACGGCCTGTACGCCGCCTCCGCGCAGCGCATGTTGACCGTCGTCAACCATGTGCCGGAAACCGTCACCACGCTCATGATCTTCTCGCACATGCCCGGCGTTCAGGACCTCGCGATGCACTTGGCTTCCCGCGACTCGGACCACGACGCCTACATGGATGCGGCAACCCGGTATCCGACCAGTGCCATGACCGTGATGGAACTGGAGAAGCCGTGGGCTGAACTGGATGGGCAAGACGCCCGCCTGACCCACTTCGCCGTGCCCCGCCCCAAAAAGTAGCCCCACCCTCGGCGCGAACTGGCAGCTGATGCCCTCAAATTCGACGCGTGGGGGCATCTGCTGCCAGTTCGCGCGGAATGGTCCGGGCTAGCCGACGTCGAGGCCGGCGGCCACGTCCTGCAGCAAGCGCACCACGTGCCGAATGCTGGGGCTTGCCGTCATGGTTTTCCGGTAGACGAGGCCCACCTGCCGCTGCTGCATCGGATTGACCACGGGCACCGCCACCACGCCGGCGGGGAGATCGGGCCGGCCGAGCCGGGGTACCAATGCCACCGCCACGCCCATCTGGACCATCGCGATATGCGTGGAAAAGTCGGGGTCGTAGATCCGGATGTCCGGCACCCGCCCCAAGCCGGCGAGGATCGCCAGCAGTGCCTCGTTGCAGATGGCGCCTGCCGGTGTGCTGATCCACCTTTCGTCCACAAGGTCGGAGGGCTCGACGGCGGTCCGCCCCGCGAGCGGGTGCGCCGAGTTCAGCAGGACGTCCGCGGTGTCCATGCACAGGTTCTCGTGGACCATGTTCTCCGGAATGACCAGGGGCACCGAGTGCCAGTTGTGCACGACGCCGAGATCGGCTTCCCCGGTGGCGACCCTTTGGACGGCCTCGCGCGGGTCCTCGGCCAGGACCCGGATCTCGAGGTCCGAACCCGGGGCCCCTGGCCCCGAGACTGCCGTGCCAAGTTTCCTCAGCATCGGACCTACCAGCCCGCGGCAGGCGGTCGAGAATCCGACGAGCCGCAGTACGCCGCTTGGCTTCGCGGGATCGGCGAGCAGGGTGGCCTGCAGTTCTTCCAGCTCGCCCATGATGCGCCGTCCGTACTCGGCCAAGGCCATGCCCCGGTCGGTCAGCAGCACGCCGCGGCCATGGCGTTCCAGGACAGCCACGCCGCTCTGCTTTTCCAGCTTCTTGATCTGTTGGGAGACCGCGGAGGGGCTGAAGCCCATGGCCTCCGAGGCAGCCACCACCGAACCTTGTTGTTCCACGGCTACGAGGGCCCGCAGCGCCGCAATCTCAATCATGAAGCAAACATACATGGTTCGATGCAGAATTCAATGCTGGTGCTTCATCCACTCAACTGTCAGAGTTGAGTCGTGAATATCCGCCACTCAGCACTCGCCGTCCTTGTCGCCGTCCTATGGGGCCTGAATTTCGTCGCGATCGACTTCGGTCTGCACCCTGGCCGCGGCCTCAGCGGCGACAGTACAGCCGCAGACGTCCCGCCGCTGCTGTTCGTGGCCATCCGCTTCGTGCTGGTGGTCTTCCCCTGCATCTTCTTTGTCCGCAAGCCGGACGTCAGCTGGAAGGCGATCATCGGCGTCGGACTTTTCATGAGCGCGGGGCAGTTTGGCCTCCTTTACCCTGGGCATGGCTCTCGGCATGCCGGCCGGGCTGGCCTCGCTGGTGCTGCAGGCGCAAGTGCTCCTGACAGTGCTGTTGGCGGCGCGTTTCTTGGGGGAGCGGCCCAGCAGGCGTCAGTTGACCGGGGTGGTGCTGGGTGTTGCAGGGCTCGCCCTCGTGGCGGTGGGCCGCAGCCTCGTGGCTCCCGTGGTGCCCCTCATGATTGTGCTTGCTGCCGCATTGTCCTGGGCTGCGGGCAACATCATCGCGCGGAAGGCCAAGGCCGCGTCCGGATTGGGGTTGGTGGTCTGGTCCGGGGCTGTTGTCCCGCTGCCGCTTGCAGGCTTGTCGCTGATAGTTGACGGGCCTTCCGCAGTGGTCGGAACCCTCGCCAATCTCCAACCCGCCACCATCCTGAGCGCCCTGTATACCGCCATTTTCGCCTCGCTGGTGGGCTACGGGATCTGGAACCGGTTGCTCAGCCTGTACCCGAGCTCAGCCGTGGTGCCGTTCACGCTCTTGGTCCCGGTGGTGGGAATGACCGCGGCGTGGCTGCTCATCGCGGAGGTCCCGACGACGGCGGAACTCGCCGGCGGCCTCCTTCTGCTCGGCGGCGTGGCGACCGCCGTGCTACAGCGGCGCGCTGTTCCATCGGCACCGCTGCCCGAAGAGCCTCAGCGCTTGGGTGCCGCCTTGCGCTGAGCGGGGGATCCCGACGTCGGACGCTTGGGGGAGGCTGGCGGAGCTGGTTTCCGAGGGGTCGGCCGTTTCACAGCCCCCGACGCCGGACGGGCAGCGGGCCGCTGGGCGGGCCGTGCCGCCGGGGCAGGGCGCGATCCCGCCCGGGGTGCCTGCCGGGCGGCGGGACGGGACGCCGGACGTGACGCCGGCCGGGCCGTCGCCTTCGCGCGGTTCTTTCGGGCCCGGCGCGATGGCCATACCGCCCCCACGAACAGGAGCAACAGGGAACTGCAGCCTGCAACGGCGCCGAGGTAGAAGTAGATGTCCGAATCCTGGCTGCTTACCGCGCTGCCCAGGGCATTTTCGTCCTGGTTGAAGGCGAGGCCCCACATGCGCAGGAACGCGATTCCAAAGGCGACGAACAGGATCGAAGAAATGGAGCCGAGAACCAGCATGAAATATCTCCGCCGGGCGAAAACCTCGGCAACGGACGCCAGATAGCCCAACGCCAACACCCCGAGGAAGGTGTACGTCACCGTTTCCTCCAGCGTGATGGCAAGCAGCACCAGCAAGCCGGCGGACACCACGGCCGAGATGATCGCTAGCTTTCCGCTGTTCCCCATGGGACTAATCATCCCTGACCGGCTCGCGTCACCACGCTGTATGACGCGGCAGTTGCCATACCGTTACCGCAGCACGTAGCCGCGCATGATGGTCATGATGGCCGCAACGCTCTGCTCCCGGGTCCGTTCCGGATTGTAGGTCTGCCGGTCGAGTCCCACCACAAAGATGGCCCCGAACATGGCCGCTTCAAGGCTGCCGCGGGCAATTCCGGTATCCACGGTGTAGTTGCTGGAGACTTTCTCGATCGCCGCGCCGATCACGCCCAGCAATTCGCTGCGTAGCTCGACGAACAGCTTGCCCCACTCGCTGGGCGTGCGCCAGTTCTCGCTGATCCAGAGTCGTGCGAAAGAGGGGTAGTCGTCCATGAAGTCCATGGCTTGGCCCAGCATGGCTTCCATGGCGTCGAGCGGATCGGCGTGCAGGCCCTCGATCGTCTGGAGCCGGCCGAGCATAATGTCGACGCCGTGGCGCAGCAACTGTGCGATCAAATCGGCCTTGCTGCCGAAGTTGTAGTAGACCGTTCCCTTGGACACCCCGGCCGCGGCCGCGATTTCGTCCACCGTGACCCCCGCCGCGCCGCGCTCGCCGATCAGCTCCATGGAAGCGTCGAAGAGGCGCTGCTTGGTGGCGTTGGTGCGGGCCGGGCGCAGCTTTTTCTCCGCGGATTCTGTGGCCGCAGGCTCTTGCATGCTCATACCGCGATCTCCGGCTTCAGGGTCTTGAGGGTCCAGAACTTGTGCTTACGGACGGCCAGCGTGGAAAGCGCGGCCCCCAGCACAGTGTAGCCAAGCAGGCCCAGGACAATCGGCCAGATCATGGACAAGTCGCCGCCGTAGATCAAATGCCGCATACCTGTCACCACGTAGCCCATAGGCATGATCTCGTGCACCACGTGGAGCGGCATGGGGGTGGTTTGCCACGGGAACGTACCGCCCGAGGAGACCAGCTGGAGGACCAGCAAAATCAGCACCACGAACTTTCCAGGGGTCCCCAGCAGCGCCACGATGCCCTGGATGAGGGCCGTGAACGCCATGACGGCGGCCAGCATGAACAACCACATCCACACGGGATGCGCCGCGTTCAGGCCCAGCCCCAGGTCCACCACGAGGGTAAGGATGCTGGCTTGAAGCACCGACACTACGAAGAAGGGAAGCCAGCCTCCGACGGCGATTTTCCACGACGGGGCGTTCGACGCCAAGGCCCGCTGGGTGATGGGACGCATCGCCTGGACCAGCATGAACACGCCGATCCAGAGGGCCAACGTCAGGAAGAACGGGGCTAGGCCGGCACCGTAAGATCCCGCCTTGGCCTGGGAGACGTTGTTGACTGCGACGGGATCCGCGATCACCTTCGACACCGAGTTCTTTTGGGCGTCGTTCGGGTTGGGGACTTTGCCTGCGCCCTTCGCCAGTTCGTCGGCCAGGGTGTGGGCGCCGGTCGAGGCAGTGGCGGCACCGCTCGCAAGTTGCCCGGCGCCGTCGTCGAGCTTTGAGGCCCCATCGGCAAGGGACGCCGTGCCGTCGACGGCAGACTGCTCGCCCGCCGCCAAGGTGGAAGCCCCGGAGCTGAGCTGGTTCGCGCCAGCCGAAGCCCTGGCCGATCGCGCCTGTCAGTGCAGGCGTGGCACCCGCGAGTTTGGCAGCGCCAGCACTCACAGCAGCCGAGCCGTTGGAGAGCTGCTGGATCTGGGCGGCGTCGGCCGAGATCTTGGCCTTGGCATCAGTCACCGGGCCGGACGCGGCGGTGGCATCGAAGTCCGCCAGGATCTTGTTCGCCTGATCCTGAGTGATGACTCCGGCGGACACGAGCCGCGCGTTGGAGGCCAACACGCGGTCGCGCGCTCCGGCGTCGAGGGCTGAAAGCTGCCCGACGACGTCCTGGACTTTCGCGTTCAGCTGCGCGTTTCCGGCGGCTACCTGGGCGGCCCCGTCGGCCAGCTTTTGCGAGTCGGCCGGAAGGGATGCGGTCATGTTCTTCAGCTCCGTGAGCCCCGCGCTGAGCTGCCCGGCGCCGCCGTTCAGCTGATTGGCGCCGTCACGCAGTTTGAGTTGGCCCGCCAGGAGCTGCGACGCGCCACTGCTGAGCTTGCTGGTGCCGTCGTGGAGGGAGGCCGCGCCGTCGCTGAGCTTGCCGACGCCATCCGCCAGTTGGGCTGCGCCGTCGGATGCCTTGACGATGGAGGCGTGGATGGTGCCGAACCCTGTGAGCAACTGGTTGGCGGTTTCCTCGCCGACTTCCTTGGCCACTGTGGAGTGCAACGCGGTGGTGAGCTTGTCCACGATGGTGCTGAGGAGGTAGTTGTTCGCGTCGTTGGTGGTGACGTTGAGCATGGCCTGGTTGGCTGCATTGAAACTGCCCGGCGAAGCCAGGTTGGCCGAGAAGTCCTTGGGGATCTTCAGGGCGAACGCGTATTTACCTGATTCGACGCCGGCATCGGCCTCTGCCGCGGTGGTCACCCGCTGCCAGTTGAAGACGTGGCTCTCGACGAGGCTGTCGGCCACCTTCTTGCCTGCCTGCAGCTCGGCGCCATCGGCCGGCTTAGCTCCCGTGTCGTCGACCACCAGCGCGGCGTCGATCTGGTTGAGGTTGCCGTAAGGATCCCAGTTCGCGTACAAATATACGGCTCCGTAGAGCAGGGGCACCATGATCAACGCGAGGATGGTCAGCTTGGGCAGGAGCCCGCCGGTCATGCGCTTGAGCTCGGAGCGGGCCAGCCGCAGAACAGTCACTTTGCGGTCCTTTGCAGGGTTGCGGGTACTTCTTCGGGATCTTCTTGAGCGTCGTCGAGGGGTTCAGCGGGCTCGGCCGGAGCCGTGTGCGTGACCGCATTGCCGATCGCGGCGGCCGGGCCGTCCCAGTTGTCCGGGAGGGCAGAGACCACCGCGACGACGGCGAGCGGCCGCCCGGCGTCGTACGCCAATTGCTCCAGCCGGGGGAGCCAGTCCGCAGGGTCTGCGCTGTGCCGGTCCGGCGAATCGAGCACCAGGAGATCGAGCGCGGGGTCCGCGAGGGCCAAAGCCGTGAGGAGTTCCAGGCGGCGGTCCGCGGGGAGCTGCTCAATCCACAGCCCGGCGATGTCTTCGAAGCGATTGACCTTGAGCCACGGCTTGCTGAGGAGGGCGCCACGGTAGTGGCGGGGGATGAGGGCGAGGTCTTCGGTGACGAGGTCGCGGACGCTCAAGTGCTGCTCGGGCTCGTTGACGCCGGGGGCATCGATCAACGCGCTCGCGGTCCGGACTTTCTTGGTCTTGACCGAGTTGTCCCAGCTCAGGAGGCCATTGCTGGGTTTCATCCGGCCGCTCAGCGCCAAGGCCAATGCGGTGCGCTGGTCCTGTCCGTCACCGCTGACGAGGATCAGTTCGCCGCGCCTGGTTTCGAGGGAAGTGGGAGGGAGGAGATCGCCCCGGCGGCCGTCGATCTGGAGTTGCTGTACGGACAGCACAATTGGACCTTTCGCAGAACCTGTTATCTGCTCCAATCGTAACTGAACTGACCGGTCAGTTCAAATAGCCTTCCCTCACAGTCCGTATTTCTCAAGGAGGCGCAGCCACACTTCGCTGATCGTGGGGAACGACGGCACCGCATGCCACAGCCTGTCCAGCGGGACTTCGCCCACAATCGCTATGGTGGCGCCGTGCAATAGCTCGGCCACTCCGGGCCCGGCGAACGTCGCGCCCACCACCACTTTCCGGTCCTCGTCCACAACTAGTTGCGCCCAGCCTTCGTAATTGTCCGAATGCAGCTGGGCACCGGACACGTTGATGGGGATTTCCACCGACGATGCGTTGATGCCCTTCTGTAGCGCCTGCTTGAGGCTCGGGCCCACCGATGCCACCTCCGGGTCGGTGAACACCACGCTGGGGATCGCAAATTCGTCGGCCGTCTTTGCGACGGCGCTCCAAGGCTTCGGGGCGCCGTGCAGGGTGCCTCTGGCGCGGGCAACGATAGCGTCACCGGTGGCCCGGGCCTCGTACTTGCCTTGGTGGGTGAGGAAAGCCGAACCTGCTGCATCACCAGCGGCGTAAAGCCACAGGCCGCTGGTGCCGTCGCTGGCCGTCCCCTCAACCAAGCCGCTCGAGTCGGTGGTGAGACGCAAAGCCTTGCCGTCCTCGGCGTCGAGCCCCACGTTCTCAAGCCCCAGATTGTCCAGGGCAGGGCGCCGACCCGTCGCCACCAATAGTTCGTCGCAGACCAGAACGGTCCCGTCGCCCAGCGTCACACTGAAGGAATGGTCCTCGTGTTCGACGCGCGTGGTGTCTGTCCCGATGTGGAGCTCGACCCCGTCGGCCCTGAGCCCCGCCGCGACCAGCGCGGCCGCTTCCTCGGGAAATGTGCTGAGCAACCGGCTGCGGGCAACCAGCGAAACCCTTGAGCCGAGCCTCGCAAAAGCCTGGGCGAGTTCGACGCCGGCAACTCCGCCGCCCAGCACCACGAACCGTTCGGGGATGTGCTGCGCGGAAGTGGCACCGCGTGTGGTCCAGTAGGGGACGTTGCGCAGGCCTTCAATCCTGGGGATGACGGGCGTGGAGCCGGTGGCCACCACTACGGCATGGTGGGCCTTGAGGGCATAGCTGTTGCCGTCCTTGCCATCGACTTGGACTTCGCGCGGCCCCGTGATGCGTGCGCGGCCGCGAACGAGTTCGATTCCCGTGTCCACGAGCCACTGCACGGCGCCGTCGTCCTGCCACTTGTTCGTGAAGTAGTCGCGGTACTTCAGGACCGGTGCGGGGTCCAGGACCTTGGTAACGGAATCCGCTGCGCCCGGTACCGATTGGGCGGTGTGCAATGCGGTTCCCGGCCGAAGGAGGGCTTTGGAGGGTATGCACGCCCAATAGGAGCATTCCCCGCCCACGAGTTCTGCTTCCACAATGGCCACGGTAAGGCCACCCCGGACCGCCCTGTCGGCAACGTTTTCCCCAACTGCCCCCGCGCCGATCACAATGACATCGAATTCCCGGACATTCTCCTCAGCCATGGGAGAAGCCTACGCCCGGACGCAGGCTCGGATCAGGGGAACGGCGACGGATTCTGCTGGATCATTCCTCGGAGCAGAATCCATCGGGCCCGTATTTGAGCGGATCTCTTGTGACGCGACCCGAATGATCCAGCAAAATCACGCAGGGTTGGGTCCGTCGGCGGCTTTCAGGCGTCCAGCGCGCCCTTGAACCAGCCGGTAATGCTGGCCGGATGCGTGATGGCGGTTCCGACCACGACGGCGAACGCGCCCGCGTCGAGCGCTTGGCGGGCTTGAGCGGGGGTGTGGATGCGGCCTTCCGCGATCAGCGGCTTGCCGAGCCCGGCCCCGGCGATCTCAGCGAGGAGCTCCAGATCCGGGCCGTCAGTCTTCGAACGCTCGCCGGTGTAACCGGCCAGCGTGGTGCCGATGAGGTCGGCCCCGGCTTCGACGGCGGCAACGGCGTCGGCGTAGGAGCCGCAGTCGGCCATGACCAACGCGTGTGATTCCGCATGGATTCCGTCCACGGTGCGCTTGAAGCTCAGGCCGTCGGGCCGTAGGCGCCGCGTTCCGTCGATAGCCACCACATGGGCACCGGAATTCGCGACGGCGAGGGCGTGCCGGAGCGTGGGGGTGATGAACACGCCATCGTGCCCGTCCTTCCAGAGCCCGATCACCGGGACCTCGACAGCCGTGCGGGTGAACTGGACGTCCGCGAGGCCCTGGACACGGATTGCCGCAGCGCCACCAATAACCGCCGACGCTGCCACCTGGCCCGTGGTCCGGGGATCGCGCATGGGCTCACCCGGGTACGCCTGGCAGGAGACGATCAGCTGCGAGCGGAGGGCTTCGAGGCCGTCGGGGGTCAGGATCATGGGGTCTCCCTACAGAGGTTTTTAGTGTCAGTTCAGAACGAGCTTGGCGGCGCCTACGATGGCCGCGCTACTGCCCAGTGCCGCGCGAAGCACAGGAATGTCGGCGAGCGGGGCCATGAGTTCCTTGCGAATGGTGCGTTCCATGGGTTTCCACCAGTAGTCTCCGGCATCCGCCAAGCCGCCGGAAACCACCACGATTTCCGGGTCAAGGATGTTGACGAGTCCGCCGAGGGCCTGGCCGGCGGCACCAGCACCGACGCCGATTGCCTTAATGGCGGCAGCATGGTCGGCGGCACTGTCAGCCGAGACGGCACGCGCCAAAGCAAACACGGCGCGCGTATCCGGGACCTCGGGGGAACCGCCGAAGCGGACGAAAGATTCATGGATGGCCGGACCCGAAGCAATCGCCTCCACATGGCCCGAACCGCCGCAAACACAGGGCAGCGCCTTGCCGTCGTGATAGGCGTAAGGCGAAGCAAAATGCCCTACGTGCCCGCCTACAAAACGATGCCCCAAAACAGGAGTACCGTCCACCACGAAGCTGCCGCCAACCCCCGTCCCGAAAGCCACCATCAGCGAACTCGACGACCCCGCAGCAGCCCCACGCCACGCCTCTCCAAGAGCATGTGCATGCACGTCGTTGACCGCGCTGACTGCGACCCGCGGTAAGCCAAGGAGTTGCGCCAGCACGGCTGTCAGCCTGGTCCCGGCCCAGCCCCGAATCGCGTCGGTCGCCGAAATCACTTCACCATTCAGCGCATCAATAACGCCGGCCGAACCCACGCCAACACGCCCGACGTCGATTCCCTCGCCCGCCGCCCGCCGCATGAGCCGCCCCACGAGCCCGGCCGTCGCCCGCAAAATGGCATCGCCCCCGTCCCGATTGAGCGTAGGTATCTGCTCCTCGAACAACACCTCGCCCTCGCCCGACACAACCCCCGCAGCAGTCTTGGTCCCCCCAAGATCAACCCCGATCACGTACGTCATGTTTGTCCTCCGGATCGTTCCGTTGCTGCGTTCATTGTTGCTGGGTCACGTCTATGGTGCAGTTCGTCTCTGCTCAAGTCAGTTGTGGCTGGGACAGCGCGGACCCATCATTTCGCCGGCGCTTAGACACCTCCCGTCGTTCCGCTACGGTCGCTGAGCGACCTCCGCAGAACTCTGGTCGGCGATGCGCGCCTACACGAAACAATGCGCCCACGCTTTGCACTGTCGGCTCACCGATCGATCAGTCCGGCGGTCGTCCCGCCGATCGCCCGGCTAAGACCACCTCGCGCCAAGCGCGAAGCAGACGGTGCCGGAGACATCCAGGGCCCGTTCGGTTGGGTGGTTAAGCGGTAGCTGCGGCGGACGGGGTCGACCCCACAGGTGACATGTTTGCCCGAGTCTTTGGGTGGTTGTTGTTGACCTTCTCGAAGCCAAAGGTGACATGTTCGCTCGAGTGGCGGAGGGACGGTTTTGTGTAGTCCCGCATCGCCGACCAGAGCATTGCGGAAGTCGCTCAGCGACTGTAGCAGTGCGTCGGGAGGTGTCTAAGGGACGGCAAAACTGGACCTGCGACACGACCCGACCACCATCACGCACAAGAGTCGACGCTCGCCAACAGCCCCGACCACGGCACCAATCCAAGGTGACTGCAGGGTCGCGGACTTTAGACCAGCCCGTTGCGTTCCAGGATGACCCGGATTGCGGCGGTTTCTTCGGCGTTGAGGGAGAGCATCGGCGCGCTCATCGTGTTCGAATCGATGATGCCCATGATTTGGAGGGCGGTCTTGAAGGCGCCGAGTCCTGCTGCGCCGCCGGAGACTCGGCCGTTGGGGGTGTAGACGATGTCGAAGAGGTCGGCCAGGCGGTCTTGTTCGGCTGCGGCGGTGGTCCAGTCTCCGGCTTGCGCGGCGTCGAAGAGGCGGCGGTAACCGGCGGGGTCGACGTTGCCGAGGCCCGGGACCACGCCTTGGGCGCCGCCGAGAAGGGCACCGTCGACGACGATTTCGTGGCCCGTGAAGATGTCGAAGTTGGGGATGTCCTTGGCGGCGAGGAGGAGTTGGCGGAAGGAGACGTCGTCGCCGGAGGAGTCCTTGACGCCTGCGATGACGCCGTCGCGGCCGAGCCGGACCAGGAGGTCGGTGGGCAGTTTGAAGTGGGTGCGGACGGGGACGTCGTAGGCGAAGATCGGCTTGTCCACAGCAGCGTGGATGCTGCGGAAGTGGGTTTCGGTCTCCTGGGCGTTGCCGATGGCGTAGTACATGGAGGTGACCACGATTGCGTCGGCGCCGAGGTCCACAACTTTGCGTGCTTCTTCGATGACGCGGTTGGTGGTTTGCTCGTTGGCGCCCACGATCAGGGGCACGGCGCCGGCATTCGCGTCGGCGATCGTGGAGACGACGAGCTCGCGCTCCTCGTTGGTCATGTAGGGGACTTCACCTGAGGAACCGAGCACGAAGAGGCCGGACACGCCGCCGTCGAGCAGGTGCTTGGTGACGCTCTTCAGGGACGCGGTGTCAACGAGGCCGTCAGCGTGGCGGGGGGTGATGACCGGGGGAATGACGCCTTGGAACTGAGTAGACACAGAAATCTCCGTAGTTTGGATCTGAAAGGAAAAAAATTAGGTGTGGAGCAGGCTGGGAGCGGCGCCGAGCAGCTTCTTGGTGTAGTCGTTGCTCGGGTTGTCGAACACTTGGGCGGCCGGGCCTTCCTCCACGATCTCCCCGAAATACATGACGCAGATGCGGTCGGAGACGTAGCGGACGGTCTGGATGTCGTGCGAAATGAACACCATGCCGAGGTTCAGCTGGGTTTTCAGGTCGGACAGCAGGTTCAGGACTTGGGCGCGGACGGAGACGTCGAGGGCCGACGTCGGCTCGTCCGCCACGATGATGTCCGGGTCCAAGGCGAGGGCACGGGCGATCGCCACGCGCTGGCGCTGGCCGCCGGAAACCTGCGACGGCGTGACCTCGGCCGCCGATTGCGGCAAGCCGACCAGGGCCAGCAGTTCCTTGATTTTCGCTGAGCGGGACGTAGCGTTGCCGATGCCGTGGACCTGCAGGGGATCGGTGAGGATGTCCTCGATGGTCATGCGCGGATTGAGCGCCGTGGCCGGATCCTGGAAGACCACGGATACGGCACGTCCGAATTCCTTGCGCATCCGTGCGTTGCGTTTGATGGCCGGCTTGCCGTGGAAGAGCACCTGGCCCGACGTCGGGGTCTGGAGTCCCACGAGGACCGACGCCAAAGTGGACTTGCCGCAGCCGGACTCACCCACAATGCCGACCGTTTCTCCCCGGCTGATGCTGAAGTCCACGCCGTTGACGGCCTTGACGATGTTGGGCCGGAAGAGGCCGCCGGTGCGGGCCCGGTGGTGGACCTTGACGTCTTTGAGCTCGATGACCGGCGTGGCCGGGACAACCTGCGTAGAGTCACTCACTGTGCGTCCTCCTTCAGATGGCTGGCCCAGTAGTGGTCGCTGTCTGCCCCGCTGCCACCCACAGAGGTGAGGACCAATTGCTGGTTCGGATCGGCGTCGGGCCTCAACGAACGGGCCGCAAAGCGGTCGCCCGAAGCGAAGTCGCGCGGCGACGGCACGGTGCCGGGGATCTGGTGGAGGCGGACGGCGTCGGCCTCGATTGAAAGCACTGCGCCCAACAAGCCCCGCGTGTATTCGTGCTGCGGGTTCTGCAGGAGCTCCGAAGCCTGCGCAGACTCGACTACCTGGCCGGCGTACATGACCGTGATGCGGTGGGCGAGGGAGGCAACCAAAGCGAGGTCGTGGCTGACGAAGACCATGGCGAAGCCGAGCTGCTCGCGCAGTTCGTTCAACAGCTCGACTACCTGCTTCTGGACGGTGACGTCCAGGGCAGTGGTGGGCTCGTCGGCCACCACGATTTTCGGTGAGCGGGAGAGCGCCATGGCGATCAGCACGCGCTGGCGCTGGCCGCCGGAGAGCTCGTGCGGGTAGCTCGCAAGCGTGCGGACGGGATCGAGTTTCACCATTTCCAACAGCTCGGTGGGGGTCTTGCGGCCGCCACGTTTGGTCAGTTGGGTCAGCTGTTCCTTGATTTTCATGGACGGATTGAGCGAACTCAGCGCGTCCTGGTAGACCATGGCGATCTGCTCGCCGCGAAGGCCATGGTAAGCCTTGGGGTTGCTGTGCTTCGAGCCGGAATCCAGGAGTTCCTTGCCATCGAAGGTGATGGAACCGGTGATCTCGGCGGTCTTGGGCAGCAGGCCCATGATGGCCAGGGATGTGATGGATTTGCCGCAACCGGATTCGCCCACCAGGCCCATGGTTTCCCCTTCGCGGACGGTGAAGGAGACGTTGTCCACGATCGCGGTCGCGCCGAAGCGGCCGGGGAAACGGATGGACAAGTTCTTGACTTCGAGCACGTTCCGGGCGCTGGCGGGAACCTGGGGGAGCCGATCGGTGCGGGTGGCCTCGATGGAAGCCAGTAGTTCCAGTTCCCTGTCCAGCGCCGACATAGGGTCCAGCAGGGCATGGGCGTTTTCCGCAGCCGGCCTTGTATCAGCGGGCCTTGTATCAGCCGGCCGTGTATCAGTCAGGACCGATGCCGCATAAGCCTCCAGCGGGTCGCCGGTGGCGCCGCGAACGCCGTCGAGCTCGTGCTCTTCAACGACGGAAGGCTGGGCAACCGACGTCGCGATCTCAGTGTCGATGGCGGCACCGGCGCCAGCAACAACGGCGGTGGACCCGTCATCGTCTTTCACAACGGGAGCCTTGCGCAGCTTCGGATTTACCATGGCGTCGGTGAGGCCTTCGGCGAGGATGTTCAGTGCAAGCACGGTGAGCAAGATGGTGAGACCGGCGAAGGTGGTGGCCCACCATCCGCCGGAGAGGACGAGGTTCCGGCCGTAGGAGATGACGTTGCCCCACGACGGTGCGGGATCCTGGACACCGGCGCCGAGGAAGGACAGCGAGGCTTCGAGGATGATGGCGTCGGCAACCATGACTGTGGCGAACACCAGCACCGGGGCGGCGGTATTGCGGGCAATGTGCTTGAGAAGGATGTAGAAGCGGCCGGCGCCCATCACGCGTTCGGCGCGGACGTAGTCTTCACCGTATTGGGAGAGCACGTTGGCGCGGACCACGCGGGCAAGCTGCGGGGTGTAGATGATGGCGATCGCGATGATGATGGTGGGGACCGAGTTGCCGAATGCGGCGAGGAGTACTGCCGCGAGGGCGATGCCGGGGAACGCCATCAGGATGTCCATGAGACGCATGATGATCTCGTTGACGGCTTTGCTGGAGGTCGCCGCGAGCGAGCCGAGCAGGGCGCCGAAGACGAGTGCCAGGGCCACCGCTCCGAGGCCGATCATGAGGGAGGACTGCGAACCGTAGAGCAGTCGGGAGAAAACGTCCCGGCCAAGGCGGTCTGTGCCGAAGAAATGACCGGCATCCGGTGCTTGTGCCGGAATGAACGTTTCCAGGGGATCGTGTGGTGCGATCACAGGCGCGAAGATGGCGGCCAGGGCGATCACCACGAGGAACAACAGGGCAAAACGCGATCCCCAAGGCAGGGACTTGAAGCGGACGCCCGGGGCGCTGAGCCGTTCAGCAAGTTTGCTGCGCATGGCTATACCGTCCTGATTCGGGGGTTGATGAGCAGGTACAGGAGGTCCACCACGATGTTCACCAGAACGAAGGTGACCGAAATGGTGAGGACCACGCCCTGGACCAGGTTGACGTCCAAGTTGGTGATGCCGTTGAGGATCAGCTGGCCCATCCCGGGAAGTGCGAAGATCATTTCAATCACGACGGCGCCGCCCAGGAGATAGCCGACGCGCAGTCCCAGCACGGTCACCGGAGTGACCAACGCGTTGCGGAGGACGTTCTTGGAAACCACCTCGCGGTAGGGGACGCCGTTGCCGATGGCGGTGCGGACGTAGTCGCGGTCCAGTTCCTCGACCATGGACGTGCGGACCACGCGGATCAGGGAAGCGGAGACTGGGATGCCGAGCGCGAGGGCCGGCAGCGCCATCGAGTTGAGCCAGCCGCCAAATCCGGACTCCGGCGTCGCGATTCCACCCGACGGGAACAGGGGATTGTCACCGAGGGCGAACCACTGGATGAGCAGGATCCCAAGCCAGAAGGACGGGGTGGCGATCGCGGCGATAGAGAAGACCCGGACCAGCTGGTCCTGCCACTTGTCGCGGTACAGGGCACCGATGATGCCGAACACCAAGGACAGTACGACGGCGATGATCACGCCGAGGAAGGTCAGTTGCAGGGTCAGCGGGAAGGCCGAAGCGATCATGCTTGCCACGGACTTGGACGGCGGAGTGGTCACGCCAAGATCCAGGTGCAGTAACCTGCCGAGGAAACGGAAGTACTGGACGAACAGGGGATCGTTCAGGCCGTTTTCCTGGCGATACTGTTGCTTGGCTTCCTCGCTGGCGGCTTCGCCGAGGGCCGAGCTTGCCTGGTCGCCGGGGGCCGCTTGAAGGACGAGGAAAACCAACAACGTGATGCCCAGGATCATCAGGGGCAGCGCTGCGAGTCTGCGTCCAAGCAGACGCAATATCATGACCAATGTGTTCTCCGGTTACTTAGGTGCGGCGGCTAGGACGTACGCCCGACGCCGATGAAGGACAGGCCCGTAGTGGGTAGCGGCTTGAAGCCCGAGAGCTTCTTCTCGTCCCACGCACTCGGGAGCTGGCGGTGGAAGAGCGGGTACAGCGGGAGTTCCTCGGAGACGAGGTCCACGATCTGCCCGGTGATCTTCTTGGCATCAGCGGCTGCGGCCTGCGAGCCCTTGTCCATCAGATCCTGCAGTGCGGCGCTTTCCGGGGTGGTCCAGTAAGCACGCTTGGTCATCCAGGTGGCGCCGGAGTAGAACCAGCTCAGGAGCAGGTCTGCGTCGTTGCCGAAGACTGAGGGGTCGCCCGGGGCCGCGACCACGGAGAAGTCGGCCTTGCCGACCCTGTCTGAGTACAACGCGCCGGACTGCAAGTTCTTTGCGGTGACCTTGACGCCCGGGATCTTGTTCCAGGACTCCAACATCAGCGGTGCAACGTCCTTGACCCAAGCGGTATCCGTAGTGAGCAGCTCGAACTCGAGGTTGCTCACGCCGGCCTGCTTGAGGAGGTCGGCTGCCTTCTGGGGATCGTAGCCGTAGACGTTCTTGGCCTTGACGTAGTCCGGGTGGCCCTCCTGGAAGTACGACGACGCCGCCTTGGCGTTCCCGAACAAGGCCTTCTTGATGATGGCGTCCTTATCCAGGCCATAGTGGAGGGCCTGACGGACCAACTTGTTGTTGAACGGTGCCTTGGCGCAGTTGAACATCAGGAACAGCAGGCCGAAGGACTGCACGGATTCAACCCGGGACTTGGACTTGAGCCCGTCCATGTCCAGGTAGGGGACGTCCTCGATCGCTTGCACGCGGCCGGACTGTACTGCGGTGACACGGGCGGCCGCGTCCGACAGCAACAGCCAGGTCATGCCCTTGGCGAGTGCTGGCTTGGGCCCGTTGTAGTCGGCGAATGCTTCGAAGACGATCTTGTCGTCCTTGACGGCCGAGATCAGCTTGTAGGGGCCGGAGCCGACAGGCTTGGCGTCGAATCCCTTCTGATCGGCCGACGCGAGGGCCTTCGGAACCACCTTGACCACCGAGATTCGCGGTCCGAAGCCCGGGAAGGGGTACTTCAGGGAGAACTCGACCGTCTTGGCGTCAAGAGCCTTGACGTCTTTAATGAACGGGATGAACTGGGAGAACAAGGACTTGTTGGCCGGGTCCATCACGCGGGTGAAGGAGTAGACAACGTCGTCGGTGGTGACAGGGGCGCCGTTGTGGAACTTGGCACCGTCGCGGATGGTCACCTGGTACGTGGTGTCATTGACCTTTTTGGGGTCGCTCGCGGCCAGCGCGTTATATGGCTCGCGGGTTGCCGGGTGGAGTTCCACGAGGCCTTCGAAGATGTGCAGGTTGGCGGCCTGCGGCGTGGCGCCGGAGGACGTCAGTGGGTCGAAACCCGTGGACAGGGCATAGGAGATGCCTGCTTCGATGGTGAGGTCCTTGTTGACGGTAGCGGTGTTGTTTGCTGCGCCCGTCGTGGTGGAGGCAGGGCCGCCACATGCGGACAAGGTGGCCGTGAACGCTGCCGCGGCTCCAATCGCCCCTGTCAGCTGGAGGAAGTTGCGTCGGCTGGCGTCGTTGACCAGCGGCAGGTTGTTAATCGTGTTGCTCATAAGATGCCTCACCATTCAAGTTTTCTGGTTATCGGATGTAGGACATCCGATGCTCGTAAAGAAACTGTAAGGGCGGTCACACGAAGTCGTCAAGCGAGATATGGGTCACTGGCGACCCGGCTGGAGACTCTGGAGCTACCGGCGGGGGCTGCCGGTGGGCACTACGCCGCGGTTCACCTGCGCGGTCAACCCTGGGGATTCGGCCAAAAATAAGGGCGAACATCTATCAAGGAGATGGGACATCCGATATTGTATGTTGCGAAGCACTATATCCACGGTGGGCGCTAGGCTCACCTCAACATTAACACTGCACTGATTCCTTGTCCCGGTCCTCAAAGGATCCAGGCCAAGGATGAGTACTTTTGCAAGGAGAGCCATGACCACTTCCAGTGTCGTTCCGCAGGCGCGGTTCAGCGCACAGGCCCGGCTCAGGGCACTGCAGGCGGACATTATGGAATTGATCCTCGAACGCGAGCTCGAGGCGGGCGATCCTTTGCCCACCGAAAATGAGCTTTCCGTGGCGCTGGGGGTGGGGCGCAACACCCTGCGCGAATCCCTGAAAGTGCTGCAGGCCCTCGGGGTGATTGAGATCCGCCACGGCTTCGGTATGTTCGTGGCACCCAGCAACTTCGAGGCGCTCGCTGATGGCCTGACTTTCCGAGGCCGCTTGTCTCTGCGCCATCAGGGGCTCGAGGCTCTCCAGCTCGTGGATGTTCGCCAGGCCCTCGAATCGGGGCTGATCGGCTCATCGATGGATGTCATGACCACCGAACAGCTCGCTTTGATCGAACAGGCTGTCAAGCAGATGGAAGAGCTCGCCCAGTCCGGCGAGAACTTCGTTGCCGCCGACGCCGAGTTCCACCGTCGGCTGTTCGAACCCCTGAACAACGAACTCCTCATCAATCTCATGGGGGTTTTCTGGAAGGTTTACCGGAAGATCCACGTGGAAATCGGATCCGCCAATGAGGACCTCGTGGCCACCGCTGCGATGCACCGAAGCATCTACACTGCCGTCGCCACAGGCGATAAACCCGCTGCCGCCGAGTTGCTCAATCGCCACTTCGACGGAATCCGACGCCGCATCGGCGAGGCCGTCGCCGCGTAAGGCCGAGGACCACAGGCAAGGGCCGCCGTCGTACTTTTTCACGAAGTACGACGGCGGCCCTTTGCTTTTGCGCCCGCGGTCCGTTCCCTGGGCTGCCCTTCCTGACCTTGTTTGGTTTGAGAAGGCGCTTACGACACGGCGAGTCTCGTCATTCCGCGGCTTTGGCGTGCCAAAGAGGGGCAGGAAGGCGCGCGGAACGCAGGTGAAGGGGACGACGTCGGTTTGCCAGCAGCCTTAAGCCCTGGGTCGGCGTCGGATTCTGCTGGATCATCCCCCTTGTCGAAGGTCTCTGGCCGCGTGATTCGAGGGGTGACGGCCTCGGGCAGTGCCGATGATCCAGCAGAATCGTACGCGCACGTCCGGCCGCCTGAGTGAGGTCTGCTTGGAGTGGTGAAGGGAGCACTTCGCCTCCCTGGAGGACGGACGCCAACCAAGCCCGTGCCCGGAATTTAACGAAAAAAGACCCGCACCGGGGCCGGTGCGGATCTTCGTTTGTGCGCCCAGAGGGATTCGAACCCCCGGCCTTCTGTTCCGTAGACAGACGCTCTATCCAGCTGAGCTATGGGCGCATCTTGGTGATTCCAGGGAGTTTTCAAACTCGTTCCCCCCTCGAACCTCAATAAACTTTACGCGAGATCCCCGTCGGTGCCAAATTGACGAGGTGTAATCTGTCTAACTAGACCGGTCTACGTGACGTTGGTCACTAATTTTGCAACCTCCTCGATCAAGATCCGTGATTTTTAGGGGTTCTGCTTCGAGATCGTCAAGAGATCCCACGTCCGAACCCAGATTGGTCTACTCCGCGCACCCTAGCATTTAGGACACACCACTGAACCCGAGGAAGGGAACTACGATGGGCGATCTGGCGCGACTGCCGTTGCTTGAGAAGGCACCTACTACGCATGCACGCCTGTTGGCCTGGGTCGAGGAAGTAGCCGAGCTGACACAGCCGGACCGCATCCACTGGGTTGATGGCAGTGAAGCAGAAAACAAGAAGCTGACTGACGAGCTGGTCGAGGCCGGCACGCTGAAGAGGCTTAATCCGGAGACGTTTCCGAACTCTTTCGCGGCGTTTTCCGATCCTGCCGACGTCGCCCGTGTGGAAGAGCAGACCTTCATCTGCTCCGAAAACGAGCGCGATGCAGGCTTCACGAACAACTGGATGGCTCCGGCCGAGATGAAGCAGAAGCTGCGCAGCCTGTTCGCCGGTTCCATGCGCGGCCGCACCATGTACGTGATCCCGTTTGTCATGGGCCACCTGGATGCCGAGGACCCGAAGTTCGGCGTCGAGATCACAGACTCCGCCTATGTGGTCGCTTCGATGCGCATCATGGCCCGCATTGGCACAGACGTGCTGGAGCGCATTACGCAGACTGACGCGTTCTTCGTCCCCGCGCTGCACTCGCTGGGTGCTCCGCTGGAAGCCGGCCAGGCAGACGTTGCATGGCCTTGCAACCCGGACAAGTGGATTGTGCACTTCCCTGAAGAGCGTTCCATCTGGTCCTTTGGCTCTGGCTACGGCGGCAACGCCCTCCTCGGCAAGAAGTGCTACGCCCTGCGCATCGCATCTGTCATGGCCCGCGACGAAGGTTGGCTGGCAGAGCACATGCTCATCCTGAAGCTGACTTCGCCTGAGCAGAAGACCTACTACATTTCGGCTGCGTTCCCGTCGGCCTGCGGCAAGACCAATCTCGCCCTCCTGGATCCCACCATCAAGGGCTGGAAGGTGGAGACCCTCGGTGACGACATCACCTGGATGCGCTTCGGGAAGGAAGGCGAGCTCCGGGCCGTCAACCCCGAGGCCGGCCTTTTCGGCGTCGCTCCCGGCACCGGTTGGGGCACCAACCCCAACGCCATGCGCGCCATCGCCAAGGGCAACAGCATCTTCACCAACGTTGCCATGACCGACGACGGCGGCGTGTGGTGGGAGGGTATGACCGAGGAAACTCCGGCGCACCTGACTGACTGGCAGGGTAACTCCTGAACTCCTGGCTCCGAAAAGCCCGCGGCGCACCCGAACTCCCGCTTCTGCACGCCGATCGACCAGATTGACATGCTCGCCGAGGAATACTTCAGCCCCGAAGGCGTGGAACTGTCCGCGATCCTCTTCGGCGGCCGCCGGAAGACCACCATCCCGCTGGTCACCGAAGCCCGCGACTGGACCAACGGCATCTTCATGGGTTCAACGCTTTCCTCCGAGACCACGGCTGCAGCGGCCGGTGCCGTCGGCGTCGTGCGTCGCGACCCCATGGCCATGCTGCCGTTCATTGGCTACGATGCAGGCGATTACCTGAACCACTGGGTCAACCTGTCCGCGAAGGCCAACTCACTTGGGCAGAACCGGCTGCCCAAGATCTTCCTGGTCAACTGGTTCCGACGCACGGCCACGGGTGGCTTCGCCTGGCCTGGCTTCGGTGACAACGCCCGCGTTCTCAAGTGGGCCATCGAACGCCTCGAAGGCAAGGCCGACGCCGTCGAAACTCCCATCGGTTTCGTTCCGACCGGCGAGTCCATCGACCTTGAAGGCCTGGACATGACCCCCGCCGACGTCGAAGCCGCAGTCCGCGTTGACGCCGCCGAGTGGGATACCGAGCTGGCATCGATCGAGGAATGGTACGCAAAGTTCGGCGGCTCCCTGCCGGCTGCGCTGCTTTCCGAACTCGAGGGCCTGAAGTCCCGCCTGGCCTAGACCATTTAGTACCGACGGCGGTCCCGCACCTTGCGCTCAAGGTGCGGGACCGCTGTCGTCGTTTCCTCGGGGCCGTGGACCAGTCGGCTGAGACCCGACAAAGTTGCCTAATTTCTACACTCTGTAGGAGATTTTGGCCAGTCGGCAGTCCTTGAACTGCCAGCGGGAACTAGAGTGCGGGGCGCACGCCGAGTGATAGGAAAGCCGGCGCCATTTGCCGCAGATGCGGCAGGGAAGAAACGACGACGTCGTCCAGCTCACGGTAGAAGGCCTCACGGGCCCGGGCCAGGGCTCTTCGTAAGCCGCATTCGGTGATGAGGGGGCAGTCGCCGTTGACGGACTGGCATTCTGCGGGGTCCAGCCTGGTATCCAACTCCCGCAGGAGTTGCCCCACGGTGGCATACTGTCCGGCAGCGCTGCGCCTGGAACCGCCCTTGCGACCGCGTTCAACGTCGATCAGGCCGAGCTCCCGCAGCCGCACAATGGCTTTGCTGACATGGTGGTATGGGGTCCCCACCGCGTCTGCGATGTTCTGGGTCGTCAGAAGTACACCTGCGGGCGCGGACGACAAAACCAGGAGCGCGCGCAGGCTCACATCAGCGAAGGCGTTGATCTTCATGCCCTCAGCATACGGATTAAGGTCTAGTCCACCCAGACGATCGGCTCGTTGGTGTCGGCTTCGGCGTCGCCAAACGTGAAGCCGTGGTCGGTCTGGGCGTAGGGGATGACGGCCGCCATCAGGCCGCCGCTACGATGTTCGGCTGCCGCATGAATGCCATCTGAGCCGTGTTCCGGAAGGGTGACGTCGCTGGCGATCGCCACGGCCCGGTACCCTTCACGGCCTTGGCGCAGCAACTCGAGGATGTCCGCGAGCATCGCCTCCGTGTCGACGTTTCCCTCGGGGTCCGGCTCTCCGGGTGTGACCAAAACGAGCCGAAGTTCGTCGTCGTCGGCGAGTGTGACGGCGAAGGGCAGGAACCCGCCATTCTGTTCCAAGTGCTCTTGCGCCGTTGCCAGGGCGGCTCCCAAAGCCTCACGGACGTCGCGGAGTTCGCGATCCTCGGTATTTTCGAGGCCGTTCGTCGGGTTGTTCATGCTGCCGCTCGCCTTCGGGCCGCCGACTAAGACCGGACCAGCGCGAGCACGCGGTCGCGGACCTTTTCCATGGTGGCCACGTCTTTCGCCTCCGCGTTCAGGCGCAGGAACGGTTCCGTGTTGGACGGGCGAAGGTTGAACCACCAGCTGCCGTCCCTCGCGGTGAAGGTGCTGCCGTCCATGGTGTCGATATCGACGTCCGTGCCAGCGAAGTCTGCGCGAACACGCTCAATGGCGCCAGTTTTGTCATCGATTTCGGAATTGATTTCGCCGGAGGACACGTAAGGTTCGTACTGGCGTCCGAGTTCCGATAGCGGGCCGTCCTGCTCGCCGAGTGCCGCCAGCACGTGCATGGCTGCGAGCATGCCGGTGTCTGCGTTCCAAAAATCGCGGAAATAGAAGTGCGCTGAGTGTTCGCCGCCGAAAACGGCACCCTCTTCAGCCATGACAGCCTTGATGAACGAGTGTCCCACGCGGGTGCGGACCGCCTTGCCGCCATCCTTGGCTACGAGCTCCGGGACAGCCCGCGAGGTCAGCAGATTGTGGATGATCACAGGGGTTTCTTCACCAGCAGCCTGCGCGCGGGCGATCTCCCGACGCGCAACCATGCCCGTAATGGCAGAGGGAGATACCGGTTCGCCCTTTTCGTCGATGACGAAGCAACGGTCGGCGTCGCCGTCGAACGCCAATCCGATATCCGCACCGTGTTCGATAACCGCGGCCTGCAGGTCGCGCAGGTTTTCGGGTTCAAGCGGGTTGGCCGGGTGGTTCGGGAAGGAGCCATCCAGCTCAAAGTACAGGGGAACGATATCGAATGGCAGTGCGGGAAGCAGTTCGTCACCGAGCACTGCGGGAGTGGTCAGTCCGGCCATGCCGTTGCCTGCGTCGACGACGATCTTCAACGGACGTGAGTCGGTGAGGTCAACCAGGCCGCGCAGGTACTCGGAGTAGTCCTTCAAGACATCGCGGGCACTGACCTTTCCTTGCTCATCTGCTGCCGGGATGTTGCCGTCGTTGAGGTACTTCTCTGCCAGCGCTTGGATCTCCTTGAGGCCCGTTTCGGACGAGATCGGCTGTGCACCGGCTTTGGACATCTTGATGCCGTTGTATTCGGCAGGGTTGTGGCTCGCAGTGAACGTGGCCCCAGCCGCATTGAGGGCACCGCAGGCGTAGTAGAGCTCGTCCGTGGAGATGAGGTCCAGGAGCTGGACGTTAGCACCGCGGCGAGCAGCGCCGTCGGCGAATGCCTTGATGAATTCGGGGGAGGACGGGCGCATGTCGCCGCCCACCAACACTGTCTCGCCAGCCAGGCCCAAGGTGTCTACGAACGCCGCGCCAACCGACTCCACGATGTGGGAGGTGATGGATTCGCCGACGATTCCCCGGACGTCATAGGCCTTGAAGGAAGCCGAGAGGTCAAATGTGTTGTTCTGCTCGCTAGTCACGCGCTCAATCTTACTGTGGAGCACGGCCGGCATCACGCTTGTACCCGCGTATGTGGAAAACTCAGGCTTCCAGCTCTCCCAGAGACGTTTATCCACATAGATGAAGTTTCAGGTTCTGGCTGTCTGCGGGTGCTGGAATACTGAACCCATGCCCAACAATCCGGATGCTGCTCTTCTTGCAGCCGAACAGTCCACCACCCGCCTCCAAGCCCTTGAGGTGCTGAGGGAACTTGTGGGAAGTACGGATGCGCAATTCCACGACGGCCAATACGAGGCGATAGAAGCCCTTGTCGACGCCGGTCGTCGCGCCTTGGTGGTCCAGCGGACTGGTTGGGGCAAATCGGCCGTGTACTTCGTCTCGTCCCTCTTGCTCAGGCGGCGAGGCGCCGGGCCCACGCTCATCGTCTCGCCTCTGCTCGCACTCATGCGGGACCAAGTGGCGGCGGCAGCACGTGCCGGGGTGCGCGCCGTGGCGATCAACTCCGCCAACCAGCTTGAGTGGGACACCGTTCGCGAGCAGCTGGCTGCAGACGAGGTGGACCTACTCGCTGGTTTCGCCGGAGCGGCTCACGAATCCGTCCTTCCGGGAAAACCAGCTTCCTGAGCTCATTCGCCGAACGGGCCTCTTGGTGATTGACGAAGCGCACTGCATTTCGGACTGGGGCCACGATTTCCGTCCGGACTACCGGCGCATCTCCGATCTCATCGCGCAACTGCCGGCATCAGTCCCGGTTCTGGCGACTACCGCCACGGCCAACTCCCGGGTGGTCCATGACATTGAGGAGCAGCTCGGCGCGGGTGTGCTCACTATCCGCGGCGAACTTGGCCGGGAGTCCCTGCGGCTCGGCGTTTTGAAGCTTGCTGACTCGAGGGATCGCCTCGGCTGGTTGTTGACGCATCTGGCAGACATGCCTGGAAGCGGAATCATCTACACGCTGACTGTTTCCGCCGCAGAGGACACCGCCCGGTTGCTCGCCGAGGCAGGCCACAATGTCTTGTCCTATACCGGACGCACGGACCCTGCAGACCGTGAACGGGCCGAGCAACTCCTCAAGGACAACCAAGTGAAAGCGCTCGTGGCCACCTCGGCGCTTGGCATGGGGTTCGACAAGCCGGATCTCGGTTTCGTCATCCACCTTGGTGCCCCGTCATCGCCCGTGGCCTACTACCAACAAGTGGGCCGCGCCGGCCGTGGCGCTGCCAATGCAGATGTGCTCCTCTTGCCTGGATCCGAGGATCGCGAGATCTGGCAGTACTTTGCCACGGCATCCATGCCGTCGGAGGAAAAGGCCGCCGCAGTCCTCACAGTCGCTGGCCGAGTCCGGTTCCGCCTTATCCACTGTGGCCCTTGAGGCACGGGTGGACTTGCGTCGGACCCCGCTGGAACTCCTGCTGAAGGTCCTCGCGGTGGATGGCGCAGTGGAGCGGGTAGGTGGGGGCTGGAGGTCAACGGGACGTCCTTGGATCTACGACGCCGAGCGCTACGCCCGCATAGCCGAGGCCCGCGTGGACGAGCAAGATTCGATGGTGATTTACCAGGACACTGCAGGATGCCGCATGGAATACATCACCGCCGTCCTTGACGACGAGTCCGCACGTGCATGCGGTCGCTGTGACAACTGCGCAGGAAAGTGGTTCCCGGCAGACGTCGCAGCAGCGGCTGCCGACGCCGCAGGGCAGACTCTTCGACGTGCGGGTATCGTCCTCGAACCGCGGCTGCAGTGGCCCAGCGGCATGGATCGACTGGGCGTGGCCGTGAAGGGAAAGATCAAGCAGGAGGAGTTGTTGGCTGAAGGCCGAGTACTGGCCCGCCTGACCGATCTTGGCTGGGGCGGAGCCCTTCGCGAATTCTTTGCGGCGGGCGCGGCTGACCGCGAAGTCGATCCTGCCATGTTGCAAGCCTGCGTACAGGTTTTGCGCGAATGGTCGGCCGGAGATGGCCGGTCCGCCGGGTGGAGCGGTCAAGGGCGTCCAGCAGCTGTCGTGAGCATTCCCTCCAGAAAAAAGCCGTCACTGGTCGAATCCTTGGCACGGGGCATCGCCGGGATCGGCCAGATGCCGTATCTGGGTTCCCTCCAGCTTCAACACGGTGGACCGACGGGCGGAAGAGGCGGCAACAGTGCCTACCGGCTGGCCGGTGTCTGGGACCGCCTCGTGGTGGGACCGGAACTCGGACAGAGCCTCGAATCGCTGGACGGTCAGGGCATCCTCCTGGTCGATGACTTGGCGGACAGCCGCTGGACCATTACCGTCGCCGGCCGCGTCCTCAGGCAGGCCGGAGCGGGTTCGGTCTTACCCCTCGTCCTTGGCCAAGCAAGTTGAACGGGCCTAGCAGCTTGAACGGCCCAGCAGCGGACATCGAGCCCGAATCCAAGTGGCAGCCGCGCCTCGCCTTACTGGTTGCTGCCACGTTCTTCATGGAATTCCTGGACGGGACAGTCCTCACCACGGCGATGCCGAGCATCGCAGCCGATTTCAAGGTGGTCTCAGCAGACGTCAACGTCACAATGACGGCCTACTTGGTGACCGTGGCCATGGGAATTCCGCTCAGCAGCTGGCTCGCGGAACGCTTCGGGGCGAGGAGAATCTTCTGCCTGGCGATCGCGGTATTCACGACGGCGTCGCTGCTGTGCGCGGTGAGCCAGGATCTGACGTGGCTGACATTGAGCCGGGTAGCGCAGGGAGCAGGAGGGGCCATGATGGTGCCTGTTGGAACCCTCGTGGTGCTCCGTGGTACTCCGAAGCCGGAACTCCTCCGGGCCACAGCGTTCCTGATCTGGCCGGGACTTCTTGCTCCTGTCTTGGCTCCACTCGTCGGCGGAGCTTTCACCACGTATCTTTCCTGGCACTGGATCTTCCTGATCGATGTGCCCTGGGACTTGCTGCGTTCATTGCGGCTTTGAAGCTGGTTCCGCGGGCGGCGGGCGACACGGGCCGGCGGCTCGACTGGCTGGGCCTCGCGTTGACCACCTTCGGCGTCGGATCCCTTGTAGTGGGCCTGGAAGGCATTGGTGGTCATGGCGCCGGCCTGGTCCCGGCCGTCGTGCTGTTGGCCGGAGCGTCGGCTTTGGCCGGCGCGAGCTGGTGGATGCTCAAGGCCAAGGCCCCACTTTTCGACCTCCGGGTTTTCGCTACGCGCACCTTCCGCGCCACCTCTACCGGAGGGTTCGTCTACCGGCTGACCATCAGCTCGGTGCCCTTTTTACTACCGCTGTTATTCCAGGACGGCTTTGGCTGGGATCCGCTCAAATCCGGCGCCATGGTGGCGGCTGTCTTCGTCGGCAACGTCAGCATCAAGCCCGCCACCACCCCCATCATCCGGCGGTTTGGCTTCAAACCCGTGCTGGTTTTCGCCTCTTTCGCCTCGGCCGTCACCTTTGCCATGTGTGCCATGCTCACCGCAGGAACCCCGGAGCCCCTGATTTTCGCGTTACTGCTAGCCAGTGGCGCCTTTCGGTCTATTGGTTTCTCGGCCTACGCATCCGTGCAATATGCGGACATCGTTCCAGGGGAGCTTCCCTCGGCCAACGCAGTTTCGGCCACTCTTGTACAACTGGCAGCGGGGGCGGGCATCGCAGTCGGCGCACTGTTCTTACGCCTGTTCGATCATGTTTCCCTCTTCGGCGACGGTCCGTCCTCGGCCTACCGTGGCGCTTTCCTCGCCATGGCCGCCGCGATGCTCTTGAGCACGGCGGACAGCCTCACCCTGCACCGGCATGCCGGAGCCGAGGTGAGCCGCGGTGTTGTGAGCAAACCCGAGAAACGGCGCGGCTAGAGGTCCCTGGGGCGCCAATCGCCGGAACCTCCGTCACGGCGACTTCAGCGACTTTTGGCTCTCCCGCGATTCAGACGTGAGATCCCGCCCCTTTCACGCGCTGTGATGTCTCGGCACATCGTGGACACTTCATGTCTCGGGACATCGTGGACGGTTCATGTCTCAGGACATTGTGGACAGTTGGTTGGCCATAAATCCGCGGGGTTTGTTGTTGCCGACGTAGTTCGTGCCTTTCGGAGGGCGCTGGTGGCTGATGATTTCCGTTCCGCGGGTGTCGAAAAACATGATCGTTTCATCGTCGTAGAGGACGTGAATTTCGTGGCCGATGTATTCCTTGCCGAGTTTGAAGCGGGTGCCGACGACGGTGGCCTCGCCGTGTAGATTGGCGGTTCGCCGGACGCTGCGGCGTGCGTTCGCTTTGGTGGTTTCCGGGGTGGGCGGCTGCGGGGGCATGGCCTTCGGGGTGGTGTTCCATGCCTCGATCGGCGTTGTTCCGGGCGGGAGCGACTGGTGTTCGCGCTCGGTGTTGTAGTACTGGTCGAACGTGTCGATGTGGGCCTGGAGCTCTTCCATCGTGGCAGCCGGCGGTTGCTTGTTCAGGAATCTGTGCAGCGTCCGGTGGAAGCGTTCGTTCTTGCCCTGTGTGGTGGGTTTGTATGGTTTGCCGGTGATCGGTTCCACGCCTAGGGATTTCAGGTAGTCCACCAGGGCCCCGGTCCGTCCCATCCGGGTGGGGTTGAACGCGGATCCGTTGTCCGAGAGGAACTTCCGCGGTACTCCGTGGCGTTCGATCGCTGTTTTTACGACCCGGATGGCCGCTTCGCTGGTCTCTCCGCTCGCCACGAGCGAGGCCAGCGCCAAACGGGAGTGGTCATCGACGATCTGAAAGATTGCAACCTTCGTTCCCTTGGCAAGCATCCACTCGGTCGAGTCGATCTGCCAGCACCCGTTGGGCTCCGGATAAACGAACCTGCGAAGAGCGCTGCGGGGCTTCTTCCGTGGTTCCGGGACCACGACCCCGGCCCTGGTGAAGATCCGGGCCAGAGTCGCGCGGGAGGGCGGCTCGAAGCCTTGCCGGCGCATTTTCGCGGCCACACTCAAAGGCCCGTGGTCATAACCGGCCTGCTCCAGGGAATCCCTCGTCAACAGCGCCACTTCAACCATTCCCGAGCCGATTTGCGCCGGGCTGCTTTTCGGTTTCGTGGACCCCAATTCCATGGCCCTGATCGATCCGGAAGCCTCGGCCGCGGCCCTGACTTTATAGAACCAAGACCGGGACACTTTGTGCTGCCGGCAGAACCGCGCCACTGCACCCCTCGGAGCGTCCTCGGGCCATGTCGCCACCAAAAGCCGGATCTTGATATCCGGAGTGAAATTGCTCATGACCAGAGCAAATCCCGCCATAGTGTCCACGAAGTCCTGAGACACACTGTCCACGATGTCCTGAGACAGAAGTGTCCATTAAGTCATGAGACTCCACAGCCCCTTTCACGCGCTCAAAGAGCCAAGACCTCACGCATGGATGCCCCGCAAAAAGCTCAAAGAACGCAAAAAGGCCCCGGTCCGAAGACCGGGGCCAAAACGCGGAGACGGGGGGATTTGAACCCCCGGTGGAGTTGTGCCCCACACTTCATTAGCAGTGAAGCCCATTCGGCCGCTCTGGCACGTCTCCAGTTGCTATTGCTAGCCAACCAAGGATACGCAGAACTGGGCATCCAGCGCAAAACGGGGGCGCGGGCCGCCGTCGGGCGCTCAATCGTCGAGGGCGCTAGTGCCCAGCGCCTTCCTTGCCCGCGAGTGCCCGCCACAAGAAATGCTGGCTGCGGGCCTGGAGCGAGGCGGCCTGGCGGTTGTCCGAGGCACCGGCGTGGCCGCCTTCAAGTGCTTCGTGGAACCACACGTTGGGGATGCCCATTGCCTGCATCCGGGCCGCCATCTTCCGGGCTTGGACGGGCCCCACACGGTCGTCGGAGGTGGCAGTCCAGATGAACGTCTCGGGGTAGTCCACTCCGTCCCGCAGCAAGTGATAAGGCGAGAAGGTGCGGATGAATTCCCACTGTTCCGGGACGTCCGGATCGCCGTATTCCGCAATCCAGGAGTAGCCTGCCAAAAGTTTGGTGTAGCGGCGCATGTCCAACAGCGGGACGCCGCAGGAGATCGCTCCGAACAGCTCCGGATACTGCGTGAGCATATTGCCTACCAACAATCCGCCGTTGGAGCCGCCAACGCAGCCGAGGCGGCGTGGGCTGGTGACGCCTCGGGAGATAAGGTCCCGTGCAACGGCCGCGAAGTCCTCGAACGCGCGGTGTCGATTGGACTGCAAGGCTGCGCGGTGCCAAGCCGGTCCGTACTCGCCGCCACCGCGGATGTTGGCCACCACGTACACGCCGCCCCGGGAATGGGTTGCGGAGCCGTCTTCAGACTGGATGCTCTCGCTCCGGCGTTCCAGCCAAGCGCGACCGATCGCTCCGCTGTAGGCCGGGGTCCTGGAGATCTCGAATCCGCCGTAGCCCGAAAGCTGCGTAGGGTTCTCGCCGTCGAGGTCCAGATCCTTGGAAGCCACTTGGAAGTAGGGCACGCGGGTGCCGTCTGCCGAGGTGGCGAAGTGTTGTTGGACCTCGTAGTCCGCCTCGTTGAAGAACGACGGCGAGGACTTCACCACGGCGTGCTGGCTGGACACCCCGCCGTCGTGGCCGGCGTCGAGGGTATAAGTGGCGACGCCCGGGGAGAGTGTGCCGCGCATGAGAGTGGTGGGTGTGGTGAAGCCGGTTGCCACGAGCCAGTAGTCATTGCCGGCGTCGTCGCCTTCTTCTTCGTCCTCGTCGTCCACAGCGTAGGCGTTCACGTCGTGCAGCGGCGGGCACGCGTCCAGCAGGGTCACGGCCCAACCGCCGGCGGTGTCTTTATGGCCGGGATCGAGCACCCTGATCTCAGATGACACGTCATGCAGAAGGTTAAGAGGAGATAATCCCTCGTCCAGCTCCAGGACTGCAGGGAAGTGTGCTCATCCGGGGTGAACAGCACAGTGAAGTCGCGGTCCCCGGACAGATAGCCCTCGAAGTCGGCTGCCAGCAGCGATCCGGCCGGGTAGGTGGCGTCGCCAACCGTCCAGTCCTGCCGCGGACGGAACATGAGCCATCCGCGGTGGGAACTGAGGTTGACGTCCGTGGGGACATCGATGGCAAGCCACGCGTCGTTGCGCAGCACGGAGGTGGTCCGGTTGAAGAAATCGATCCAGTCCACGGCGAAGGTGCGTTCGAATCCCGGCGTTGAGTCGTGGGCAACAAGGGCCATCATGTGGTCTTCGGGGATCTCGAAAACCCGCTCGGCTTCGATCAATGTCTGGCCGCGCCGGAGCTTCACCCCGGTGCGCGCGTAGGACGAGCTGGTTTTCGGGAGGCCGTCAGCGGTTGTGGCAACAAGCAGGGTATCGGCGTCGAGCCAGCTCACGTTGCCCTTCGCCGTCGGAAGGTCGAAACCGCCGGCGGCAGGGTCGACGAAACTGCGGGTCTCGACGTCGAACTCGCGGTGGCGGTTGGCGTCGCCGCCGTCGGGGGACAGGGCGATGACGGCGAAACGATGTGGTTCGCCTTCAGCCGGGCGCAGGAAGTTGGCGCCGTGGAAGACCCATTCTTCGCCTTCAGCGGCGGCCAAGGCATCGATGTCCAGGAGCACATCCCATTCCGGGGCGTCACCGAGGTAACTTTCCCACGTGGTGCGGCGCCAGAGACCTTTGGGGTTCTGCTGGTCCTTCCAGAAGTTGTAGTAATGCTCGCCGCGCTTGTTGACCATGGCGATCCGGTCCGTGGAGTCCAGAACTTCGAGGATTCCGGCTTCCAAGGCGGGGTAGTCTGCGTCGTCGAGCAGGTCTTCGGTGCGGGCGTTTTGCTCCCGCACCCAGGCAAGCTGTTCCTCGCCGTGGATGTTCTCGAGCCAGATATTCTCGTCGACAGGTTCGGGGGCGGTTGCGGTTCCCTGGGCAGTTTCTTTGCCGGGCGCGGGCGCTTGATCAGCTGCTGTGGTGGTCATCCTTCATCCTAGAGTCACTGTCTGAGAAGGATGCAAGTCACAAGAAGTTAGGCTTGGGCGTGGATAAATCGCAGAACATGAGGGTGGGACTGATCGGGGCGGGTCCCCGTGGCACCAGCATGTTGGAGCGTCTACTGGCCAATTGGGCCGCGATGGAAACGGGTTCGCGCTCCCTGCACATCGACGTCGTCGACCCCTATCCGGCCGGTCCCGGACACGTCTGGCAGCCAGAACAGTCCCGGCTGTACCTCATGAACACGCAGTCGTTCTACCCCACCCTGATTCCCGAGGACGAGCGTCTAGCACCACCCTGGCCGGGGGTTCTTTCGATAAATGGCGGGCTTGGCAACGCTCCGCGGGCTGTCCGGGCCTGAGCACCGAGGAACGGGCCGAGCTTGGCGCCCTTGCCGCCCACGACTTTCCCAGCCGCGCCCTCTATGGCCGGTATCTGCGCTCTACGCTCGAGGAATTGCTGGATCGGCTCCCGCCCGGCGTCGAGATCGCCTTCCATCGGTGCCGCGCCGTCTCCGCGCATCCCTTGACGCCCGGGCCGACGCCTGAGCCGACGGATGGACCGACGGATGGACCGGCAGGCGCCTTGCCGGCGGGTACTGCGGGCGGAGGGTTCGACGTCGAACTCGACGACGGCGGCCACCTCACCGTGGATGCCCTCGTCCTTGCGCTTGGCCATCTTGAGTCCCGGCTCAACCCGGAGCAGCGTTCGTTCAGCGAAGCTGCGGGAGAGCTCGGGTTGCTGTACGTTCCACCGGCTGCGCCTGCCGACGTCGACTGGTCTGTTGTTCCCGACAGGGAGACGGTCCTGGTGCGGGGCATGGGCCTGAACTTCTTCGACGTGATGGGCCAGCTGACGGAAGGCCGCGGCGGACAATTCGTGGCGGGCGACGCCAGGCTCCCGGGAAAGCTTAAGTACTTGCCCTCGGGTCGTGAACCAAAAATCATCGCGGCGTCCAGGCGCGGTACTCCCTACCGGGCCAAAGCCGGGCTGGACGGTTACTACCCGAAGTCCGTGCGCTTGCGGTACCTGACGGAGGGCGCACTGGAGCGGTTCGCCATCGCGGGCATCCAGCCGGGATTCGACCACGACCTCTGGCCCCTCCTGCAGCGGGACACTCTGTGGGCCTACTACTCCACGTTGGCCGTTGCAGAGCCGATGGCTGTGTCTCATGCGACGGAATTCCTAGCTGCGCTCGAAGATCTTCTGAAGCCACACGCGCATGCCACCGTGCGATGGGAAAACCAGGTCGCAGAGTTGGTTACCGCCCACGTTGCAGCATCGCGCCGCCTGGATCTTCCAGGCCTCGCAGCGCCGTTGGCTGGCCGTTCCTTCGCGTCCAGGAAGGAACTCGACGCCGCCGTCGTGGACTACCTGGACGACGACGCCCGGCGCTCAGCGCTGGGTGAGTCCGATCCAGTGAAAATGGCCATCGGCGCTCTGCACACGGGACGGGCAATTCTGAAGAGTGCCGTGGCCGACGGCGGCATCACCGACGAATCGTGGGTGGGCGAGCTTCGGGGCTGGTTCGAGACTTTCGTTGAGGGACTCGCGAGCGGGCCTCCCGCTGTGCGGGCCGAACAGTTGGCAGCTTTGGCGCGTGCCGGCGTCGTGAGCTTCGTGGGTCCGGATCCGCGGTTCTACGTTGAACGGGCCCGGGGTGTCTTCCGCGCGGTGTCCGCCTGGGTACACGACGACGCAGTTGAGGCCAGGACGCTGATTGAGGCCATGTCTCCGGCCAACAGGGTGGGGGTGAGCATGTCCCCGCTCCTGCGGCAACTGCTCGACGACGGTTTGGTGCGGCCAAAGGTGATGATGACCGCAGAAGGAATGCCGGTGCAGACCTCGGGATTGGATGTCCAGGCCCACCCTTACCGTCTGGTGGGTGCCAACGGCTCCGTGACTCCCGGCATGTACGCCCTTGGCCTGCAGCTTTCCTCCGCCCAATGGGGAACGGCCATTGCCGCCGAAGCCCGGCCTTCCGACGGCCCGGCCTACCGAAGCGGCCAACGGACCCTCCGCGACGCAGACGAAATAGCCAGGGACATGCTCGGCCTACCCATCAAAAAATGAGCATGCTCCCCGCCCGTTCCTGCGAGTGGACATAATCCTGATATGTCCACTCGTCAGGCCCAGGGAGAGCATGCTCATCGGGGGTAGGTGCTGCGCTTAGCCCCTAAGGCACTTCTGGTACTCGAGCCAGGCGAAGGCATACTTGATCCAGCCCAGGACGTCGTACCACTTGCTTGGCAGGACCGGCGCCGTGCACTTCGGGGGCAGCGGAGCGGCAACCGTGACGGCAGCCTTCACCACAGTCCCGGACTCGACGGCGGTCAGCGCCAAGGTGCCTGTTCCGGCGGACGCTCCGCCGGGCACCTTGAGGTTTGCCGTTGCTGCTCCGGACGTTACAGCGACCGTTCCCAACTGCGTAACGATCCCCTTCGCATCCGTGAAAACGGCCTTGAGGGAGGCGTTCTGCGGACTGCCGAGCGAGGTCAGGTTCAGTTTGGAGACGGCCAAGGTCATGGCGTCCCCGCTCTTTACCCCCACCGCCGTGGTGTTCACGACCGAAACGGAACGGCGCGCGAAGTCCGGCGACACAGGATTGTGCGCCTTCAAATACTTGATCCACGCGTCACGGTCCACCAGTCCGGAGTCCTTGGTGTTGCTGGCCTCCGTGAAGACCCGGAAGTTGTCGCCACCTGCGGCCAAGAAGCTGAAGGTGCCGATCCGGTAGGACTTCGCGGGATCGATGAGCGCGCCGTTCACCCAAATAGCGGTGACGCGATCACCCGCCGCACGGGCGGCGTCGAACGTGTAGTTCACGTTCTTGGACACGCCCAGCTGCAGGTATGGCCGGCTCGGCACGGTGCCGTCCGCGTTGGTCTGCCATTGCTGCTCGAGAAGCGTCTTGAACTGCTTGCCGCTCAAGGACGTGGTCCAGAGGTTGTTCACGAAGGGCAGCACCGCGTTGGCTTCCGCGTACGTGATGGTGCCGTCGGGCGCGTAGTAGAGCTCGTTACGCAAGCCGCCGGGGTTCACGACGCCGATATCCGCCCCGCCAAGTTCTGTTGCCTTGAGCGTGTCCACCAAGGAGTCCGCCACGAGATTGCCCAGCGTGGATTCGCTGGCGCGATCATCACGCTTGGGAGCCCCGCCGGCGGGGTCCGGCGTGAATGCCGTGGTGATATCTGCAGTAACGGCACCAATGGGCTGATTTCCGACGGCGGCAGCCTCGGCCAGCGCCTTGTCCACGATGGCCTTGACCTGTGCAACCCGCGGATACGTTACGGACATGTCCGTTGTTGCGCGCTTGACGTTGCCCGCTGTGTAAGCCGTGACGGCCATGCTTTTGGTGTCCACGGTCAGGGTGATTCGTCCGATGTTTTCGCCGTAATTGCCGGTCTGGACAATCGGGCGGGTCTTGCCGGTCGGCTGGCCGTTGGCGTCGAGGATCGGGGCGTCCCAGGCGTATTCCTTGTGCGTGTGGCCGGTGAAGATGGCCGCTACATCGGGCGAGGTTTGCTTCACGAGCTTGGCGAACGGGCCGCCCGCAGCGACTTCCTGCTCGATCGTGACGCCTTCGGGCGTGCCCGATCCTGCGCCGTCGTGGATTTCCGCGACGATCACATCGGCCAGCTTGCCGGCCTTGATCTTGGCAGCCACCCGGTTGACCGCATCCACCGGGTCGCCGAATTCAAGGTCCGCAATGCCGGCCGGGCTGACCAATGACAGGGTTTCCTGGGTCACGGTGCCGATGACGGCCACCTTGATGCCGTTCATGTCAACCACCGTGTACTCAGGCAGCACCGGCGTGGTGGTGCCCTTCTGGTAGACGTTGGCTCCCAGAAGCGGGAACTTCGCGTTGTTGCCGCCGGCGATGACGCGGTCGCGCAGGTCCGCCCATCCGCCGTCGAACTCGTGGTTCCCCACCGCGGAGGCCTTGAGGTCAAGGGCGTTCAAAACATCGATAGTCGGCTGGTCCTTGGCCACCGCGGAAGCGAAGAGGGAAGCGCCGATGTTGTCTCCCGCGGAGATGAAGGCGGTGGCGCCAGGCGCCACCGCCGCACGGAGCTGTTCGAGGGTGCTGGCGAACAGGACAGTGTTGCTGTCGATCCGTCCATGGAAGTCGTTGATCCCCAGGAGCTGCAGGTCAACGCTGGCCGGGGTGGCCGGCAGGTTCAAGCCAACCACCCCACGGGATCGTGGTCGCTGGCCCGGAACTGGTCCGCGGCGTAGTAGTTGCCCACGTTGTTGTTGTACCTGCTGTACTCGAATGCGACTGACTCCACCGAGTTGATGTTCCAGATATCGGTTCCCGTGACTACATCGTGAGCGGCCGGGGAAGCCAGAATGTGATCGAGCGAGCCCACCATGCCACCGCCCAAATACGAGTGCTTGCCAGTGCTGGTTTCCAGATCCGCGTAGCCGGCGCCCGTGAGGACGTTGATCGGGTCTTCTTTGGAATAAGCGTTGAAGTCACCGATCAAGAAAACCTTGTCCGTGCCCTTGGAGGACTTCAACTGATCGGCAAAGCTCAGGAGCGACTGCGCCTGCTTTGTCCGGGCAACATTGGAGGCGCCTTGGCCCTTGTCCGTGTCGTCAGGAGTGACTGCTGAGCCCTTGGATTTGAAATGGTTCACGATGGCGATGAATTTCTTGTCATCGCTGGCCCCCACAGGCTTGAATACCTGGCCGAGGGGCTTGCGTGCGCTGGCGAAAGCGACGGTGTCGTTGTGGATGATCGACTCACCCAGGGGTTCTGCTGTGGCCTTCTTGAAAATGAAAGCCGTCCGGATCATGTCCTCATCGCTCAGCGGGGGAGCGTTGGCAGGCGTGCGGACGTAGTCCCAGATTCCCGGGGTTTCAACGTTGAGGGAATCTACCAACTTGGCGAGGGCATCGTCGCGGTTCTTGCCGAATTGCGCCGAGTTCTCGATCTCCTCCAAGGAGACGACGTCGGCGCCCGACTTGGTGACGGCGGAGACGATCTTTGCCTGCTGGCGCTGGAGGCTCTCGGCATTCGCCGCACCGCGGGCGTTGCAACCGTCCTTGACCGTGATTGGATTGCCGTCCCGGTCCGTGTAGTAGTTGCAGCCGGTGAGCTGGTCACCGGTGGTGGGGAAGAAGTTCAACACATTGAAGGAGGCGATTTTCAGGTTGCCGCCCACGTTGGCCGGGGCCTGGGGCCGGCTACCTGTGAAGCTGACGGGCTGCACGGAGTCTGCGGTGGCCGGGGTCAGCTGGGAGAGGGGCTGGAATTTCCAGGAGTTGTTCCCGTATCCGAGGATCACGTTGGTACGGAAGGTCGCTGCCGATCCGACCCGGACGGGATCGCTCGTGGTCAGGTAGGGGAGTTCCTGCGCCTTCGTGGACGCGTCCTTGAGGAAGTTGGTGGACGCGCCGTCGTCGAGCTTGATGCCGCGTAGGGCGTTGTCCGCAACCACCGCGTTGTACTCGGGCGAGCCGTAAGTCGCTACGGCAGTGGGCTGGACCAGCGGAGACGTCCCGGCGGCCAGACCGATCTCGCCGTACTGGTTGAGCGAGTAGTTGTCCGTCACGGTGAAGGCGCCCTGCGGCGCTATCAGCATGCCTTCGTAGCGCTCGCGGGTTGCCTCGTCGGCAGGGAGGGAGAAGTTGCTCGGCTTGACCTCGGGAGCGGCCTCGGTGAGCTTCTTGACTCCGGCCGCATCAGCGGTGAGCTGGGTCTGGTTGGAGAACTCGCTCACCACACCGGTGAGCTCGAGGAAGTCACCGATCCGGGTGTTGCCAACGGTTGACGGTGAGTAGACGAACAAGGCGTCCGACGCCGTCCTGGCCGCCGGATCGGTGTCGCCGCCACTACCGGGCGTCTGCACGTAGTAGCCGTTGAATCCGCCGGCGGCGTAAACGGCAGTGACTTTGCCGCGGGTGGTGACTGTGGCGCCGACGAACGGGCTGGCCGCGCCTGTGCCTTGAATTTCCGCGATCGTCTTGGCCGCCGGATCGGTATCGGGCGGAATGACGGCACCCGCCGCCGTCGGGGTGATCGAGGCACTAAGGCTCAGATCGGCCGCATTGTTGTTGGCGTCGGCTCCGTTAGTCCGGTTCAGGCTCTTGATGTCCGTGTTGCTTGCCGGTGCGAGGGCAGCTGCGGTCTCAAAGGTATTGGAATTGCCATAGCCGAGAAGATCGGCCACAGCGGCATTGTCCACTAGTGAACCCGTGGGGAGCGGGTTCACTGCGGTGCTTTGCTTCGCAAGGACGATCGTTCCGGCACTTCCGCTTGGGTTGAGCGTGCCGGAACCGTCGACGTCGGCGGCTGGCAATTCTGCCGCCGTCGAAGCCGCGCTGTTGCTGGCGCCCTTGATAAGGAAGTATCCCTTAGCCGGAATATTGCCGCTCAGGGGAGTGATGAAGGTGGGCGGATTGGCGTTGCTTGCTGCGCGATACTGGAGCGACCAGCCGTTCAGGCTAACAGCGGTATCGGAGTTGTTGTATAGCTCCACGAACTTGTTCCGGAACGGTCATCAGCGGGGCTGCAAGCAACCCCGCTGAAAGGACCATTCCGACTAAGAATTTCCCATTTTTAGATTGCACGTTCGAACTTTCATGAGGGCCCCGTGGGGCGCTGGGGATGATGCCCGTCGCAGGTGCGGGGGCGCATGAGGCTTACCCGGAGTCACTCCGGTTAAGCCTCATGTCCGAGCATCACATCAGCGCAGGGTGAATGCAGAGTGGCCGCGCGGTGACAGAACCAGCCAACCCAAGCGCATGCTCGGGGGGAATCAGGGGCGCAAAATCCGGGGCACAAAAAAGGACCCTGCTGCGGTGTTGGCCGTTGCTGGCCAACTCCCGCAGACAGGGTCCGCGATGTTGTGGGCTTATGAAGCCTGGTTCTCGATGAGCTTGAAGACGGCCCCAGTCGGGTCAGTCAGCGTGGCCATCCGGCCGTACGGAGTGTCCTCGGCCGGCTGAATCACGTTGGCGCCCAGTGACACGGCCTGCTCGATGCTTGCATCGACCTTGTCCACGGCGAAGTAAACGCCCCAGTTGGACGGCACTTCGGCAGGCAGGAAACCGGAAGCATCCATGATGCCGGCCTTGGCGTCGTCACCGGCGCCGAGGGTGGAGTAACGGAATTCAGGAGTGTCTCCCATGACCGTTGTTTCCCAACCGAAGACGTTCTGGTAGAAGGACACGGCCGAGGTGTAGTCCTTGGTCAGGAGCTCGTGCCAAGCAGGGGTACCCGTTTCCGCCGCGACCTCGTAGCCCTTCATCGCACCGAACTGCCAGGCGCCGATTGCCGCGCCGGAGGAGTCCGCGTACATCGCCATGGTTCCCTGTTCCGGAACATCCATCGGCTCCATGTACACCTGACCGCCGTTGGCTGTGGCTGCTTCGGTGGTGGCTTTGATGTCGTCAGTGCGCAAATACGTGGACCAGACGTCCGGCATCTGGCCCATGTCCTCTTGCTTCTGCATGATTCCGGCCACCATCTTGCCGTCCTTCGACGCGGTGATGTAGCCGCCATACACTTCCTGGTCCCCCGTCTCGTAGGTCCAGCCGAAGAGCGAGTTGTAGAAGGACTTGGCCTTCTCCGGGTCCGAGGTCATCAGGTCGATCCAGCACGGTGCACCGGGGGTGATATCAGGCTTAGGCATGTTTGCTCCTGTGTCGAGCCGAGGCCGAAGCCACGGTCATTCTGAGTGGTTGGTGGAGACAGACAAAACCCTATGCGTGGCCTCCGACAGTTTCAATGCCTTAGCCCATGACGAGCATCAGGACGAAGTAAATCGCGCCGCCGACTACTGAATAAATAGCGAACGGGGTCAGGGTCCGGGTTTCGAAGAAACGCAGCAGGAACTTGGTCGCGAACCATGCGGCGACGCCAGCGCAGAGCGCGCCGACCAGGAAAACGCCGCGCTCGTCGGCCATGTCCGGGCTGAAAAGTGCAGGTAGCTTGAGCACAGCGGCCGCACCGATGATCGGCGTCGCAAGCAGGAAACTGAACCGGGCGGCGTTCTCGTTGTTCAGGCCGGACAGCAAACCGCCCGCCATGGACGAGCCGGAACGGGAGATTCCCGGGATCAGGGCGGCTGCCTGGGCCGTTCCGATTCCCAAGGCGCGTTTCCACGAGAGTGTGGCGATTTCGGCGTCGGAAGCGGTTGCGCTCGCGTGCCGGGCTACCGGCTGCTGCCGTTCCCTTGACCGCAGGCGTTCGGCGGCGAACAGGATAAGTCCGTTGACCACCAGGAACGCCGCTGCGATCAGCGGGGAACCAAGGAGCTCCCGGATGGGCTTTTCCAAGGCGAGTCCGATGATTCCTGCCGGCACCGTGCCGATCACCAGCAACCAGCCTAGCTTCGCGTAGGTATCTGACGGCGAGATCTTCCGGTCCCTGATGGAACGTCCAAGTCCCTTGACGATTTCAATCCAGTCGCGCAGGAAAAAGAAAAACAGCACGATCGCTGTTGCCAGGTGGGTAGCGATCAGGAAGTTCAGGAAATGTGGCGCCTTCTGGTCCAGGCCCCAACCGAATAGTTTGGGCAAAATAACGCTGTGGCCGAGGCTGGAAATCGGGAAGAGCTCCGTAATTCCCTGCAGCAGGCCCATGATGACGGCCTGGATCATATTAATCATGCAGTTGATCCTAGTCAGCATCGGTTACTGGGAGGTGAACGTTTGCTGGGAGGAGGCCGCGCCGCCCCCAGGATTCGGGGCTAATCTCGCCCGACTCGCGACTAATATCGTCCAATGACGCAAGAACGATGGCGGCGGGTTTCCGAATGGCCCATGGTAGCGGCAGCAGTGCTGTTCCTGGTTGCCTACTCCTTCCAAGTTATCGCCAACCTCAACGAGTCCCAATCATTCATTGTCGACACCATTATCTGGGGAACCTGGCTGGTTTTTGCCCTGGACTACGCCATGTGCCTCGTGCTGGCGCGCCGCCGGGCCCACTGGTTCGTGCGGAACCTTCACGAGTTGCTGATACTGGCGCTTCCCGTTCTGCGGCCCCTCAGGCTGTTGCGGCTTGTCACACTCCTGAAGCTGCTCCATCGAACCGCGGGGAATGCCATGCGTGGCCGCATTCTCACCTTTGTCCTGGGATCCGCAGCTTTGTTGACCTACTGCGGCGCGCTCGCCGTGCTTGACACGGAGGAGAACGCGCCGGGCGCCAACATCACCAACTTCGGCGACGCCATCTGGTGGGCAATGGTCACCATCACCACAGTGGGCTATGGAGACCACTACCCGGTGACAATCGTGGGCCGGTGCGTTGCCGGCGGGCTGATGATCTGCGGGATCGCCGTCACTGGGTGTCGTGACCGCGTCAGTGGCGTCGTGGCTGGTGGAGCAAGTCTCGTCGGGGGCCGCGGCCGCGGCGACCGTTGCCGAGGAACCCATGAAGCGGGAGATCCGGCGGCTGGCCGAGCAGGTCGAACGGCTCACCACCCTGCTGGAAGCGTCCGACGGCGGCACGGGGCAAAGTGCCGAAGTGCAGGCTCCACCCGCAACAGGAACGGCGGACTAGGAATCTGGTACCCGGCGTCGGGCTGCTTGAGCGCCGTCTGGGGGACCGCACTTACTGAAGGCCGCCGGCGCCGCCGAACAAACCGAGAAAGCAGCAGATGCCCACAGAATGCGATTCTGTGGGCATCTGCTGCCAGTTCGCGCCCTAAAAGGCGCCACGCGGAAGGTAAGGGATTTGAACCCTTGGTGCGGGGTTACCGCACACTGGTTTTCAAGACCAGCTCCTTAGGCCGCTCGGACAACCTTCCCTGCCTAGTAGTGTTTCATAGGGAGTTGGCTGTGCCAAAAACCTGCCGCCGCGATGAACGCGGTTAAGGTGTCCGAAAGGACAACTGCGCTGAGTAAGGAATCGGGAGCACTCTATGAAAGCCGTCTTCATCTCCGAACCGGGCGGGCCCGAGGTCCTGGAAATCCGTGACGTCCCTGCGCCGGTTCCCGGCCCCGGCGAGGTTCTCATCGACGTCGTCGCCGCCGGCCTTAACAGGGCCGATGTGCAGCAGCGCCGCGGTTTCTACCCGCCGCCACCGGGGGCATCCGACATTCCCGGCCTTGAGGTCTCCGGCAGGATTGCCGCGTTCGGCCCCGGAGTGAGCAAGCCGTTTTCGGTGGGTGACAAGGTGGTGGCGCTGCTTTCAGGAGGCGGCTACGCGCAGCAAGTTGCGGTCCCGGCCGAGCAGGTTTTGCGATTGCCCGACGGCGTGGATCTGGTCACTGCCGCGGCCTTGCCTGAAGTGGCTGCCACTGTGTACTCGAACCTCATCATGACTGCCCAGCTGCAGGCGGGTGAGACGGTCCTTATCCATGGGGCAACCGGCGGCATTGGCACTATGGCCATCCAACTCGCCAAGGCGTATGGCGCAACGGTTGCGACCACGGCCGGAACGGCCGAAAAGGTCGGCACAGCGAAGGCCTATCTCGGAGCGGACATTGCCATCAACTATGCGGAGGAAGATTTCGCCGTCAGCCTCAAGGCACAAAACGGCGGCAAAGGCGCGGACGTGATTCTCGACGTCGTGGGTGCCAAATACTTGCAGCAGAACGTGGAAGCACTCGCGGACTACGGCCGGTTGGTGGTGATCGGGCTGCAGGGTGGCGTCAAGGGCGAACTCAACCTCGGCCAGTTGGTCAGCAAACGCGCCGCGATCATCGGCACAGCGCTACGTCCGCGGCCGGTCGCCGAGAAGGGCGTCATCATGAACGCCGTGCGCGAGTCGGTTTGGCCGATGCTGTCCGACGGCCGGATCAAGCCGTTCGTGGCCAAGTCGTTCCCGTTGGAGCAGGTCCGCGAAGCCCACGAGTACTTCGATTCCGGCGAGCACATGGGCAAAGTCCTGCTGTTGCTTTGAAAGCGTCCTGCCGCACCAAGGAGAGCGAATGTCCATCCGGTACAGCATCCTGGCCCTGCTTCAGGAGCGAGACCGCTACGGTTACGAGCTGCGCACGGCCTTCGAGGAACGGACGGGTGCCGTCTGGCCGCTGAACATCGGTCAGGTGTATACGACGCTGAACCGCTTGGAGCGAGATACTTTGGTCCGTAGGAACGGCGACGACGGCCACGGCCACGTGCTCTACAGCATCACCGACGCCGGGACCGCAGAGATCCGCCGATGGTTCGCAACTGCGGTGGACCGGGGAGTTCCGCCGCGGAATGAATTGGCCATCAAACTCGCGCTTGCGGTCACGACCGCGGGCACCGATGTCACCGCGCTCATCCAGGCCCAAAGGGAGATTTCCTTGCAGGAACTGCAAGTGCACACCCAGGCCCGCAAGGACGTGGCCGCCAACCAGAGAGTGACGGATACGGCCAGGCTTCTCGTCCTGGATTCCCTGATCTTCCATGCCGAGGCTGAGGCCCGCTGGCTGGATCTTTGCGAGGCCAGGCTGGTCCAGCAAGCCAACGGTTCCCGGTAAGTTCCATGGCAACGAACGCTGATGTCAGGATTCGGCTATTGGGCCCCGACGACGCCGACGCGTTGATCCGCCTCGCGGCGACCGACAACCTCTTCGACGAGGATCCTTCAGTCGAGCCTTCAGGCACGTTGACGTACGACGCCGCCCGTTCCTTTTTGGGCGACCCTTCCGTGCTGTTCTGGCTGGCTGAGTCGGGAGGGGAGACTGTTGGGTTCCTCCACTGTTGCATTCAGCGCCGGCGCATTCCCGGGCCATGGGCGGAGCTGCTTCTCCTGGAAATGGGGACCCATGTGGATTGGCGCCATCGCGGGATCGGCCGGTCCCTCCTGGCCGTCATGGAGGAATGGATGCGGGCGCAGGAAATAACCGAAGTCTGGGTCCCGGCCAACGTCTACGCCACTGGCTTCTACGAAAAATGTGGTTTCGCTCAGGACGAAGGCGAAATACTCGTCAAGGCTCTGGGCTGAGTTGCGGCCCGTGAGAGTATGAACGCATGAGCGATCAGGACGGCACTCAACCTCATGGCAAGAGCTTTGACGACATCCCGGTGGAGGGCACAACCTTGGACGCCGGCACCGCGCAGAGCACATCGGAAGCCGGTCCGAAGGACGGCGGCAAGCCTGGTGCCAAAAAGGGGAGCACACTGCAGGACCTCGTAGACGAACCTGCCAAAGTGATGCGGATCGGCACTATGATCCGGCAGCTCCTCGAAGAAGTGAAGAGCGCTCCCTTGGATGATGCAGCCCGGGGGCGCCTGGCGGAAATCCACGAACGCTCCATTAAAGAGCTCGAGGAGGGCCTCGCTCCGGAACTCGTGGAAGAGCTGGAACGCCTCAGCCTTCCGTTTCCCGGAAACTCCACTCCGTCGGATGCCGAACTCAGGATTGCCCAGGCCCAGTTGGTCGGTTGGCTCGAAGGGCTGTTCCACGGAATCCAGACTGCTATTGCCGCCCAGCAGGCTGCCCGGGAGCATGCTGTTGCCCAGCTGCAGCTTCGCCAGCTCCCGCCCGGAACTTTGATCGCCCCGGGCGTCGTTATTGGCGAGAATGGTGAGCCGCAACGTGCCCACCTCCCGGGTTCGGAACCGGGCCCTGGCAAACCGCCTCGCGTTGAAGATCCGGACCACGGTCCGGGCCAATACCTCTGAGCATGGGGTTGGGATTCTTTGCGACCGTCCGGCAGGGGCGGAAGGATGATGCTGAACTCGGCAGAGGATTGTGGAGGCGTGCCCACGATCGCTTTCACCGCGGCCTTGACCGGTATCACCAGGTCCTTGAGGGCGTGGAAGACGAAGAGCTCTATGGCGAACTCGTAGCCATTGCCAACGAATTGGCGGAGTTGTCGTCCAGGGTGCGTGCCATCTGTGTGGAGGCGCAGCTCCGTTCGCCCAGTGATGGGTTGGATATTCCCGGATCGCTTGCGGGTGTCCATCGTGCGCTGTCCAAAGCGGGGAACTCTCTTGCCACGACGGCGGAGGCCGCCGCGATGCTGCGTCTCGCCGTCGGGCCGGTTCCTGTGGGCGCGCTGTCGGTGCGACGACGCGCCGAAGCCGTTTATGAGCACGTGGAGGAAGCGGAACGCCAGTTGAGAAAGCAGACCGGTCCATAGGGTTCCCAGATAGGTGCAGGCGCGTCTATTCCCACATGGCAACTATTAAGCGCCTAGCTTAGACGGGCCGCAATGCGTAGCCACCCGGCGCGCGTGGCTGGCAGGATGGAGGCCATGACTTCGTCACCGAACCTTACTTTTAACGACGGCAACTCCATTCCCCAGCTCGGCTACGGGGTGTGGCAGGTTGAGGACGATGTAGCTGAAAAGGTAGTGCGTCAGGCCTTCGACGCCGGCTTCCGCCACATCGATACCGCCAAGATCTACGGCAACGAGGCAGGTGTGGGACGCGCCATCGCTTCCTCCGGCCTCACTCCCGAGGAAATCTTCATCACCACCAAGCTGTGGAACGCGGACCAGGGCTACGAGTCCACCCTCACGGCTTTCGAGGAGTCCATGAACCGCCTCGGCCTGGAAACCCTTGACCTGTACCTGATCCACTGGATGCAGCCCAAGCAGGACAAGTTCGTGGACACCTGGAAGGCGCTCATCGAGCTCCAGAAGCGCGGACGCGTCAAGTCCATCGGTGTCTCAAACTTCAGCAAGGAAGGCCTGCAGCGCATCATCGACGAGACTGGTGTGGTTCCTGCGATCCACCAGATCGAGCTGCACCCGTTCTTCAACCAGTCCGAACTCCGTGAGTTCGCCGAGGCCCGGGGCATTTTGACCCAGGCCTGGCCGCCTTTGGGCCAGGGCGGCGAGCTCCTCGAGAACGCCACCATCGCGCAGATCTCTGCCAAGCACGGCGCCACCCCGGCACAGGTGGTTATCGCCTGGCACATGGCCATTGGCAACGTAGTGATCCCCAAGTCCGTGACCGAGTCCCGGATCCAGGAGAACTTCGCAGCACTTGGCGTCACCCTGGACGAGGCCGACATCGAGGCCATCAACGGCCTGGACCGAGGCGCCGAAGGCCGCATCGGACCGGACCCCGCGGTTTCCGACTTCGCGTAGTCGGCCCAAGTCGCCCTTGCGGCGTCTTTGAAAGCGCCTTTGAAAAGCGCCTCTGCAGGCAAAAAGGAAGCCCCGCTCATTCCACGGAATGGGCGGGGCTTTTTCGAGCTTCCTATCAGAATCGAACTGATGACCTTTTCATTACGAGTGAAACGGTGGGGTAGAGCGGACGCCGCGCAATTTCTCCGGGCATCGGTGATACTCCCAGATGTCCTCTTCGGAATCGGGAACGCGGCGGACATTGCTGGCGGGTATCCATGCTCATTGCGGCCGGCGGTCGTCGTCCTGCCAGCGTGCTTGTGCGTGGGTCTGGTTCCAGCGTTCGGCGTGCTTGTACGTGGGTCTGGTTCCAGCGTTCGGCGTGCGCGTACGTGACCCGTCAAGGGTGAATGATGCCATGGCGTAATCGTAGCGGGCACTGAAAGGGGACCTGCCCACCGAAATGGACGGGGCATATGGCGGCATCGGATAGAATCTTTTGCAGGTCTCAAGTTGGGGGAATTCCATGTCGATTCAAACGGCACCTCGTCATGCCACAAATCCCGCAGTGGCCAAGGCACAAAACAGAAGCAAAATCCGTCTCGACATCCAGGGCCTTCGCGCACTGGCCGTTCTTTCCGTCGTCGCAGATCACTTCTTCAAGTGGCCGACCGGTGGGTTCGTTGGCGTGGACGTATTCTTCGTCATCTCAGGCTTCCTGATCTCGGGCATTCTCTTGCGGTCCTACGAAAAGCAGGGGCGAATTTCCTTTGCGGATTTTTACCGGAAGCGTGCCCGTAGGATCCTCCCCGCCGCGCTGCTGGTTCTAGCGGTGACGATCGCTGCTGTCTGGGCTTTATTCCCCAGTGGGCGCGCAAAAGAGGTAACTTGGGACGGCCTGTTCGCCCTGGTATTCGGAGCGAACTGGCGGTTCGTTATCGCCGGTACTGACTACATGCAGGCCGCTGGCCCAGTATCGCCGCTCCAGCACTTCTGGTCATTGGCGGTCGAGGAACAGTTCTACGTGGCCTGGCCGCTCATTATCGTGGGAGTCCTCGGATTACTCGTACATCGCATGGGCTGGGATTTCGCCAGGGCACGACGGGTTCTGACGTTGTCAATGGTCATCATCGTCGCCGGCAGCTTCCTGATCTCGGTGGCCCAAACCGCCAACGCTCCCACGATCGCCTATTTCTCAACAACGTCCCGCGTGTGGGAGCTGGGCATCGGCGCGCTACTGGCTCTGATGGTCCCGGTGCTCCAGCGAATACCAGCCGCGGCCCGGCCAGCGCTTGGCTATGTCGGACTCGGCGGAATCATTGCCAGCCTTTTCGTCATCACATCGGAGACCCCGTTCCCGGCACCCGGAGCGGCGCTGCCGGTAATTGCCACGGCAATGGTTATCGCTTCTGGCACTGGCGGCAGCAACTTCCTGTACCCGCTCACGAATCGGGTGGCTGTCTACGTCGGAGACATTTCTTATTCCCTGTACCTCTGGCACTTTCCGATCATCATCGTCGGTGCGGCGCTCTTGCCCCGCACCCGTGCCGCCGTTGACCTGCTCTTCCTTGCCGCTATGTTCGCGGTTTCGGCTGCCTCCTACCATCTAGTGGAAGACAAGGTACGGAAATCATCGTGGCTTGAACCAGGCGGGAAAAGCGGCCGGCCCCAGCCCGTAGGCAACAGGTTTAAGTTGGTCGCGGTCGGCATGCTCGCTCTACTGATCTTTGCCACCACGGCTATGGCTCTTGCTGTTCCGAATACGCCATCTGCGGCCAGCGCCTCGGCACAGCCTGCTGATGCTTCGGTCACCCCGGAGCAAGCGTTGGCTGCCCAAGTGAAAGCGGCCGTGGATGCCGATGTTTGGCCCGAGTTGCAGCCAAGCGCTGACTCCCTCAATGGCAACTTCGTTCCTGAGTGGAAGGATGACAAGTGCCTGGACACGAACGACCAGAATGTCGCGAGGTGCGTGTATGGGGACGCCACAGCCACCAAAACGGCCGTCCTGCTGGGCGACTCTGCCGCCATCAGCTGGATGCCAGGCCTGCGTGAGTCCCTCGGTAAGCAGGGGTGGAAGATTCAGGCTCTGACGCTGGGCCAGTGCCCCGCGATCGAAGTACCGATGACCCGGCCCAATGACCCGACCTTCGCAGAGACTTGCAGCGCTCACCAGCAGTGGGCCTTCGAGAAGGTACGCCAGATTCAGCCGCAAATGGTCATCGCATCAAGTACCCTCGCGACACCAGCCCGAATGGTGGGGGCGAAGGGGGATCCCAATGTGTTCAACACTTGGCGTGACGCGAGCACGAAGACGCTCACCAAGATTCGGGGGCTATCCAAAGCGCAGGTAGTGCTTTTGTCCCCGCCGCCTAATGGCAAGAACCTTGAGGTGTGTGCTACCAAGATCAGCAAACCGTCCGATTGCGTGTCTGATGGCGGGCCGTTCAAAATCGTACTTCAGGCTAATAAGGATGCGGCGGCGGCGGTGCCCGGAGTGCGCTATGTATCGACCTCATTCCTGGTTCTGCACACAGGAGGGCGTCTGCCCCTCATTCGTTGGCAACACTCCGGTCTCTGTCGAGGGGGAGCACCTAACGCCGGCCTTCTCTGCGAAGCTGGCGCCAGTTCTTGGCCGCGCCATACTGGGCTAGCCTCTAGCTCCGGACCCCTTCCCCGGGGCCCGGGCGCGGGTATTAGCAGGTAGTGGCGTCGAGGGTGAAGACGGCCACGGAGCCACCGTATCCGGGCACGACAAGGGCCCCCACCCTCATAGATAGAGGGTGGGGGCCCTTTCGTGGCTCGTTCGCACTCATGCGCGGTCAGTTCCGGATATGCTCGCTGACGGACCGTGCGTACACCGTGGAGTACACCTGAGCGATTCCCGGCAAAGAAAAATCCCCTAGAACCGTTGAGTTCTAGAGGATTTCTTCGAGCTTCCTATCAGAATCGAACTGATGACCTTTTCATTACGAGTGAAACGCTCTACCGACTGAGCTAAGGAAGCACCGCGTTATCGTCCGGACACCGGCTGAATCACGCAAGATACAACTGTAATAGAGTCACCTCGTCCGGGTCAAAACAGCGCCGGATCCGGCCCCCGCGGTGCCGTTGTTGCGGAATTCACTCGCCCGTCGCGCCCGGTTCAGGCCGTCTTCGCGGACCGGGGGCAAGCTGGGCGGACTAATGTGGCCGCACGATTTCGGCCATCGACCAGCGAAGGGGACCCATGAGCATGGACAGCAGCAACAGGATCGACACGGACGACGCCGGAGCACACCGTGCGCAGCGGCTCCGGCTTGCTGTGCTGGACATGGTGGGCACCACCATCACCGACGATGGACGTACGGAACGTGCGATGTCCCGGGCGCTGCAGGAGACCGGCGTCGAGCCCGGCTCGCCCCGATTCGAAAGTATGCTCGGCTATGCCCTGGACACCATGGGCTTTTCGAAGCTGACCGTATTCAGCCACCTTTTCGAGGATGCGGCACGGGCAGGGAGCGCCAACAAGGCTTTCGAGCGTGCCTACGATGATCTGATTGCAGACGGCGGCGTCCGCGCAATCCCCGGAGCCGAGGAAACCATCGACTGGATGCGGGACTCCGGCATGAAGGTCTGCCTGGCCACGGGCTTCGGACGCCACACCCAGAACATGGTGCTGGAATCGCTGGGCTGGATGGGGAAAGCCGATCTCAGCCTGTGTCCTGCCGATGCCGGCCGCGGACGCCCTTACCCGGACATGATCCTCACCGCCGTGCTGGCTCTTGACCTGGATGATGTCCGCGAAGTCGCCGTAGTAGGGGACACAAGCTCGGACATGCTGTCAGGTGTTCGCTCCGGTGCCTCCGCGGTAGTGGGCGTCCTTACTGGTTTCCACTCAGAGGCTGCCCTGCGCGCGGCCGGCGCCACCGCCGTCGTGCCCTCAGTGAAGTCCTTGCCCGCCCTGCTGGAGCCCCGCGCCGCACGGCTCTAGCCAGTGTCAGCACATAGTGCCGTCGGAAGGTACCTTCCCGTCCACGAAGTAGTTGTCCACGGCGTCGGAAACGCACTGGTTGGAGCGGCCGTAGGCGGTGTGGCCTTCGCCGTGCCATGTGACCAGCGAGGCGTTGCCGAGCTGTTTCCGCAATGAACCTGCCCAGGCCACAGGAGTGGCCGGGTCTCCGGTGGTGCCGACAACCACAATGGGTGCCTTGCCCGAGTATTTGACGGGAGCCGGCGTGTGCACCGGTTTGTATGGCCAGTCCTTGCAGTTGACGCCGCCGTAGGCGAAGTAGTACCCGAACGTGGGGGAGACCTGCTTGAGCCGGGCTTCCTCGGCCCGCATTCCCGCAGTGTCCGTGACCATGGGGTAGTCAAGGCAGTTGATGGCGTTGAAAGCGAACGCGGTATTCGAGCTGTAGGTCCCGTTCGGTTCGCGGTCCGCGCCCAGGTCGGCAATCCGCAGCATGAGCGAGACGTCGCCCTTGAACGCGGCATCCAAGGCCTGCGTCAGGACAGGCCACGATTCGTTGCTGTAGAGCGGCGTGAACAAGCCGCTGACAAAAGTCGAGCCATTCACCAAACGCCCGTCCTTGGCGCGCTTTGGAGTCTGTTCGACGTCAGCGATGAGGTTGCGGATCTGTTGCACGCCGTCGTCGGCGCTTCCGGACATGGGGCATCCGGAGTGCGCCTGGCAATCCGCTACATAAGTGTGGAGTTCTTTTTCGAATGCCTCCGCCTGGCCGGCCGTGAGGTCCTCGTTGTTGAGGGCAGGATCGACCGCGCCATCCAGCACGAGCTTGCCGACGTTGTCCGGGAACTCCGAGGCATACGTGGAGCCCAGTGAGGTTCCGTAGGAGAAGCCAAGGTAGTTGAGCTTCGCGTCGTTTAGCGCAGCGCGGAGGATGTCCATGTCCTTGGCGGAACTCTCGGTGTCAATGTGTGCCAGGGCTGGGCCGGACTTTTCCACGCATTTGGCGATGATGGCTTTGTTATCTGCCAAATCCGCCGCGATGCCCTGGTCCGTGTCTAAGCGGTACACTTGCTCGCGGGAAGCGTCGCGCTCGGAATCGCTGAGGCATGTCACCGGCGCCGAGCGCTTCACTCCGCGGGGATCGAAGCCCACCAGATCGAAGCTGGACCGCAGCTTGCTGGTGAAGTGGGTTTTGGCGGCGTCTCTGACAAAGTCGTAGCCCGAGGCCCCGGGGCCACCCGGGTTCACCAGCAGTGAGCCCTTCTTTGTGCCTTGGCTCTGGAGTCGGATCGCGGCGATGGAGATGGTGCCGCCATCGGGCTTGGCGTAGTCCACCGGCACCTTGAAGTTGGCGCACTGGAATCCCTGCTCGCAGGACGTCCAGGTCACCTTTTGAGAGTAGAAACTCTCCAAGCCCGCAGGTGCGGCGGCCGCGATGGACGGATCTGGCGTGCTGACGCTGGTGGACCCATTGCTGGACCCGTCGTTGGGTGCCGGCATGGAGAACACGCAGCCGCTGAGCAGCAGGCTCGCGGAAACAGTGGCGGCGACTGCCGCCGCCGCCCGCCGCAGCGAGGGGAACCGTGTCCGGGAAGGGGACCCGGAGGGCCGGCGTCGTGCGGGCGTCATGCGTTACTCCTCGTGCTGGGGAAGCGTGCTGTAGTTCTAAACTATCGGGCTATTGCTGAATCAGGCTGCTCGCCATGGACTCGACGGCAAGCAAGGGGGCCACGTTGGTGGTGGTGATCCGCACGCGCGCCTTGTTGATGGCATCCATGCGCGCCAGGGTGATCTCCGGCGTGGAGCCCGCGGCATACGCTTCCAATTCACGCCTGAGTTCAACGTTGACCAGTTCTACGGCGTTGCCCATCTGGATCACCAGGACGTCCCGGTAGAAGGACAGCAGATCGGTCAGGGTGCGGTCCAGGGAATCAGTGATGGAGCGCTTGGCCCGCCGCTTCTGGTCGTCTTCAAGTTGCTTCACCTGGCTCCGCATGGACGGCGGCAGTGTGCCCGACTCCGGAGCGCCCAGGCTCGCCAGGAGGGAGATCTTCTCAGCGGCATCACGTTCGTCGTTGGAGCTGTTGGCTTCATCCGTAGCAATCTTGACCAGTTTTTCCGCCATCATCACGGCTGCGGTGACACCGTGAAGGCCCAGCGGGAAACGGACGGTCTCCAGCCGGCGCTCGCGTGCTTCCGGATCGCGGGCCAGCCGTCGCGCAATTCCGATGTGGCTTTGGGCTGCGCGGGCGGCCCGGTCCGCAATGGCGGGGTCGACGCCGTCGCGCCTCACCAGCAGCGCGGCGACGTCCGACGCGGGCGGGAGCCTGAGGCTTACAGGGCGGCAGCGCGAACGGATGGTGACCAGCACATCCGCGGGCGACGGCGCACACAGCATCCAAATGGTCCGCGGCGTGGGCTCCTCGATGGCCTTGAGGAGCACGTTGGTGGTGCGCTCGGCCATCCGGTCCGCGTCCTCCACCACAATGATGCGCCAACGGCCGGTCGCCGGCCGGTCGCCGGCCTTGGAGACCAACTGGCGGGCTTCGTCGATGGTGATGGTGACCTTCTCCGTGCGGACAAAGGTCACGTCTGAGTGAGTCTCGCCAAGGATGGTCCGGCACGAGGCACACTCGCCGCAGCCGCGAAGGGCACCGTCATCCTGTTCGCAATTCAGCGCCGCGGCAAACGCCTTGGCCGCATTGGAGCGGCCCGAGCCCGGCGGCCCGGTGAACAGCCAGGCGTGCGTGAGCCCTTCACCTTGGGCCGCGGAGCGCAATTGCGCGACGACGGGCGCTTGGCCCTGGAGTTCATCCCAGACTGTCATGCGCGGCTCCGGAGCAAGTCCTGAACACGCGAGAGGATCCGGGTGGCGAGGTCCTCGATGGCATCGTTGGCGGGCAGCACGAGATAGGTTTCCGGGCGGGCCGTTGCCAATTCCAGGAACGCCGCACGGATGCGGGCGTGGAAGGCGTCGGGCTCTGACTCGAGCCGGTCCTCGGTGGCGTCCCCCGCAGTTCTGCGGTCCCGGCCATCACCCGGATGGACATCCAAAAGGACCGTCAAGTCCGGTTCGAGGCCTTCGGTTGCCCATTCGTTGAGGCGCCTGACGTCGATGGTTCCGAGGTCACGACCGGCACCCTGGTAAGCGACGGAAGAGTCGATGTAGCGGTCCGTGATGACCACCGAACCCTGCGCCAAGGCAGGACGAATGACTTGGCTTGCATGGGCGGCCCGGGAGGCAGCGAACATAAGGGCTTCGGTCCGAGGGTCGATGGTGCCATGACCGTGGTCAAGCACCAGGGACCTTAGCTTCTCGCCAATAGGCGTACCTCCGGGCTCGCGGGTGCGCAGCACGGGAAAGCCGAGGGACTCAAGGGCCGCGGCCAGACGGGCGGCTTGCGTGGACTTGCCTGCCCCGTCGCCGCCCTCGAAGGCGATGAAGAGCCCAGGGCGCTGGTCCGGCATGGGGCTCTGGTCCTGCTCAAGGCGCTGCGTAGTCACGGATCTAAGCGTACAGAGGAACACTGACATCACCGGACGACGGCGTCCTGCCGCCCGCGCGCGGCCCGCCCGTAACACCTTTCCAGCACTCACCCCTCCGGCCGTAGGCTGGGCCAATGAGTCTTTCCCGAGAACATGCCGCGGATCTGTCCCCTGACACTGTGGTGGTGGCCGCAGGCCGGCCCGAACGGAGCCACGACCAACCCGTCAACCCGCCCATCGTTCTGTCCTCCACGTACTTCGGCACGGGAGCACTCAGCGACGGCGATCGTGGCTACGGACGCTATGCCAACCCCACCTGGGATCCCTTCGAGGAAGCACTCGCGCAGCTTGAAGGCGCCGAACTGCCGGCCCTCCTTTACGCCTCGGGCCTGGCTGCGGTCAGCTCTGCGTTGTCGCTGGTGCCCGCCGGCGGGGTCCTGGTCATGCCCTCCCACAGCTACGCGGGATCGCTGGTCATGGCAACCGAGCTCGCTGCCAAGGGTCTCCTGGAACTGCGGACCGTCGACATCGCGGACACCGACGCCGTGAAGGAGCAGCTCGCCCCGCTCGGCGGCAAGCCAGCCAGCATGCTCTGGATTGAAAGCCCCACCAACCCGATGCTCGGCATCGCCGATGTTCGCGCCCTGGCCACCGCAGCCCATGAGGCCGGCGCCATCGTAGTCACGGACAACACCTTCTCCACACCGCTGGTGCAGCAGCCCCTCAGCCTGGGCTCCGACGTCGTCCTCCATTCGGTGACCAAATACCTTGCCGGCCACTCCGACGTCGTGCTCGGCGCCTTGGTGACCTCAAATCCGGACCTGCGCGCGGAACTCCTGCACCACCGCATCATCCACGGTGGCATCGCCGGTCCCTTCGAGGCCTGGCTCGCCCTCCGAGGCCTCCGCACGCTGGCGCTGAGGATCGAGCGCTCGCAGGCCTCCGCAGCGACCCTGGCCGCGCGGCTGAGTACCCACCCGCGGGTCGAGTCCATCCGTTTCCCGGGGCTGCCCAGCGATCCCGGCCACGAACGCGCGAAGTCCCAGATGAAGGGCTTCGGTTCCATCCTGTGCATCCAGCTCGCCGGCGACGGGACGCGCAGCGGAGCCGACGCCGCTGATCAACTGGTTCGTGCGTTGGAGCTGTGGCTCCCGGCGACGTCGCTGGGTGGCGTCGAGTCCCTCATCGAACGCCGACGCCGGCACACGGCCGAACCGCTGAGCGTGCCTGACAACTTGGTCCGGATGAGCGTCGGGATCGAGAACGTCGAAGACCTCTGGGCGGATTTGGAGCAAGCGCTTAAGTCGCTTGACCGCTAGGCTTGAGGACGTGGACGGAAAAATCTTGATTTCATACATCCAGAGTGGGATTTGGTTCATTCTGGGACTGGTTGCCTTTGCCTTGGAGCTGTGGGCGCTGGTGGATTGTCTGCGCCACAAACCCTCATCCTTTGAAGCAGCGTCCAAGCGCACCAAGACCTTCTGGCTCGCCCTGACCGGCGTCGCGGCCGTCATCGGTGGCTTTTCCGTCCTCACCGGCGGCGGAGGCCTGAGTATCTTCGGGATCGCTGCTGTCACGGCGTCGTGCGTCTACTTGGCTGATGTCCGTCCCGCGGTCAAGGAAATCGGCAACAGCGGCCGCAGCCAGGGCCCGTACGGCCCCTGGTGACCGTAGCCGGCTCCCAGCCACCGCAAGCTTAAGCCGGGACTACCGCTGCCCAATCGACCGTAAGTTCCCCCAAGCGCCAACGCGACATCCCGTCCTGAAGCGGCCAGCCGGCGTCGCGCATTGACCGGCACATGGCGGTCCACCGCTGCTTGTTGCCGAACGAGGCAAGCGGCGCCGCCTCCAGCCATGCCTGGTCCATCGCTTGCAGGAAAGTATGGATCCGTTCGCCGGGAACGTTTCGGTGGATGAGCGCCTTAGGGAGGCGTTCGGCCACGTCGGAGGGCAGTGCGAAGCCGCCGAACCGCATGGACAAGCTCAGGCTCACCGGTCCGTCCGCGCCCAGCGCCACCCAGGTCACCCGGCGGCCGATTTCATCGCACGTGCCGTCAATGAACAATCCTTCCGGTGCCAGGCGCGACTGCACCAAACCCCAGATCCCGGCCACATCCGATTCCTCGTATTGCCGCAACACGTTGAACGCCCGCACCAGGACCGGTTTGCCTGGAACCGGAAGCTCGAAGCCACCCACGTGGAAGCTCAACCCGGGCCGTTCCAGGGCCCTGGCGGTCCGGACGCGTTCAGGTTCGATCTCGATCCCGCACACGCGCACGTCGGGGCGGACTGTCTGGAGCCTTTCGAAGAGTTCGACGGCGGTAGCCGGGGAGGCGCCGTAGCCGAGGTCCACCACCAAAGGGTCGACGGCGGAGCGCAGCCGCCACGCCTGCGGGCCCACCAGCCAGCGGTCCAGGCGGCGCATGCGGTTGGGATTCGTGGTGCCCCTTGTGACGTTGCCGACGGGTTTGCCGCGCCTGCCCTGCACCCGCTCCGCCTTCTGCACCACCGTCCCACTTTATCCTCCAACGCGGGTTCACTTACGGCCCATCCAGCGCCCAAACACCGGCGCTAAGTGACCCCGCGTTGCCGTTCGTAACGCCCGGCGTGGCATCGGGACGCTCGGCTAGGATGAAAAGCATGACTTACAAGCTGATTCTGCTGCGCCACGGCCACAGCGACTGGAACGCCAAAAACCTGTTCACCGGTTGGGTGGACGTCGACCTGAATGACCAAGGGCGCGAGGAAGCAGCCCGCGGCGGGGAACTCCTGGTCGAAAACGATATCCTCCCGGACATCCTCTACACCTCGCGTCTCAAGCGCGCCATCAACACGGCCAACATCGCCTTGGACAAGGCCGATCGCGGTTGGATCGATGTCAAGCGTGACTGGCGCCTCAACGAACGCCACTATGGTGCACTGCAGGGCAAGGACAAGGCACAGACCCTCGCCGAATTCGGTGAAGAGCAGTTCATGGAATGGCGCCGCAGCTACGACACCCCGCCGCCGGCCCTCTCCGATGACAGCGAATTCTCCCAGGCCCACGATCCCCGTTACGCAGACCTCGGCGACGCCCTCCCGCGCACCGAATGCCTCAAGGACGTCCTGGTGCGCCTCCTTCCGTACTGGGAATCGGACATCAAGGAAGACCTCAAGGCCGGCAAGACCGTCTTGGTCACCGCGCACGGCAACTCCTTGCGCGCCTTGGTCAAGCACCTTGATGGAATCAGCGACGGGGACATCGCCGGCCTGAACATCCCCACGGGCATCCCGTTGGTCTACGAGCTGGATGAGGACTTCCAGCCGCTCAACCCGGGCGGAACCTACCTCGATCCCGAGGCTGCAGCGGAGTCCATCAAGGCTGTAGCAGCGCAGGGCAAGAAATAAGTTTCTGGAATAACGAACGCCGGCCGGCCCACCTCGCAAGGTGGGCCGGCCGGCGTCGTTATCTAGTTAAGCGGGGCTAGAAGCCTTCCGGCGCCCATTCGCCAGTGACCAGGTACGTCACCTTGCGGGCAACCGAGACGCCGTGGTCCGCGAAGCGCTCGAAGTAGCGGCTGGCGAGGGCGACGTCCACTGTGGTGGCTGCAGTCTCGCCCCAAGCGGGATTTGCGATCGCCCTGAAGACGCTCAAGTGCAGATCGTCCACACTGATGTTGAGCTTGAGGATGTCGCGGGCAACTTCGAGGTCCCGCGACTCCAGCAGGAGGGTGACCTTCTGGCTGATTTCGAGGTCGAGCCGGGCCATGTCCTTGAACGTTGCCGTCAGTTGCTCGGGGATGACCGTGGCCGGGAATCGCAGGCGGGCCAGCTGGGCAACGTGCCGGGCGAGGTCACCCATGCGTTCCAGCGAAGCACTCATCCGCAGGGACCCGACGATCATCCGGAGGTCGCTGGCCACAGGGCCTTGGAGTGCCAGGATATCGATGGCCCGCTCGTCGAGGCCGTTCTGCAGGAAGTCGATCCTGGCGTCAGCCGCAATGACATCCTGGGCGAGATCGACGTCTGCCCCTTCGAAAGCGGTGGTCGCGTTCTGGATTGCCTCAGTGACCAGCTTTGAGATCTCTATGAGATCTTCACCGGCCTGGATGAGCTCCTCCTGAAAAACCTTGCGCACGGTGGCGTCCTCTCCTTGGCAATCTCCTCCGCACCCCCTCGGACGGCGCGGAAAATCAACACAGCTATCTATGATCCAACTAGTAAGAGTGGCAGCGGTCCGTTAACGGCTGCGCATCTTTAGGTGAACGTTAGCTGAATCGGGGCCGTTTGGTGACTGTTCCATATTTTGCGGTGTTTTCAGCGCATAAGCTAGATCCGTGGATCCAGTGCTCATCGGTGTCATCGCAGGTCTTGCCGGCCTGTCGTGCGGCGTCTTTGGCGTGCTCGCATTCAGGCTCAGCGAGCGGCAGCGGAAAATCGTGGACTTGGACGTCACCGAACCGCTGCTTCCGGAGGGTGCCGCCGAGGTGCTGTCCGTCGTCGGGCGCGCTTTTGTGGTGGTGGACGCGATCGACGGCGTCGTCCGGGCCAGTCCCGCGGCCTACGCTTACGGCCTTGTCAGAGGCCACACCGTGGTTCACAAGCAGCTGCTGGATATGACCGCAAAGGTTCGGCGCGACGGCGTGATCGCTGGAGAAGACTTTCGAGTTGCCCCGTGGTCCGCTGGGCAAGGGCACCATCGTGGTACAGGTCCGCGCAGCCATGCTCGGATGGGAATATATCGTGCTTCTGGCCGATGACCGTACCGAAATTACCCGCACTGAGGAGATCCGCAACGACTTCGTTGCGAACGTCTCACACGAACTCAAGACGCCGGTGGGTGCCATTTCCCTGCTGGCCGAGGCACTTGAGGCAAGCCCGGACGACGAAGAAGCCGTCCGTCGCTTCGCCAAGCGCATGCACAAGGAATCGACGCGGCTCGCTGCCCTGGTCCAGGACATCATTGAGCTGTCCCGCCTGCAGGGCGCCAATGTGGCGCAGCGTGGGCACCCGGTGGACATCAACACGGTGATCGCCGAGGCAGTGGATCGCTCGCAACTTCCGGCCGAGCTCAAGAACATCAAAATCGTGGTCGGGGGCCGCACGGAAACCATGGTTTTCGGCGACCAGGACTTGTTGGTGACCGCTTTGCGGAACCTGATCGACAACGCCATCCGCTACTCGCCGGAGAATACCCGTGTGGGAGTCGGTGTCCGCGCCAAAGAAGGCGTGGTGGCCATTTCCGTCACTGACCAGGGCGAGGGACTTAGCCCCGAGGACCAGGAACGCATCTTCGAACGTTTCTACCGTGTGGATGCGGCAAGATCCCGGCAGACCGGCGGAACGGGCTTGGGACTGAGTATCGTCAAGCATGTGGTGTCCAACCACGGCGGCGAGGTCACAGTCTGGTCCCAGTCCGGGCAGGGTTCCACTTTCACCCTCCGCCTTCCGGAGATGGAAGGCCAGGAGAACAACGACGCCGGGGCGAAGCCCCGAAACGCGATTCAAACCACGGGCGCCGTACGCGCCCTTGAGCAAGGAGCTGGCGCTTGAGCAGGATTCTGATCGTGGAGGACGAGGAGTCCTTCAGCGACCCCTTGTCCTACCTTTTGGGCAAAGAAGGCTTCGATGTCCAGGTCGTGGACAATGGCAGCGATGCCTTGGTGGAGTTCGACCGCAACGGTGCCGATCTGGTGCTGCTGGACCTCCAGCTCCCTGGTACCCCGGGCACTGAGGTGTGCCGGCAGCTGCGGCAGCGTTCCAGCGTCCCGGTCATCATGCTGACCGCCAAGGACTCGGAAATCGACAAGGTAGTTGGCCTGGAACTCGGCGCGGACGACTACGTCACCAAGCCGTACTCTTCGAGGGAACTCGTGGCGCGCGTGCGTGCCGTGCTGCGTCGCCAGGGCGAGCCTGAGGAACTCATCACCTCGACTGTGCAGGCCGGTCCGGTCCGGATGGACATCGAACGGCACGTGGTCAGCGTCAACGGTGAAGGTGTAGCGCTTCCGCTGAAGGAATTCGAACTGCTGGAGATGCTGCTTCGCAACTCCGGCAGGGTGCTGACCCGCGGGCAACTGATCGATCGCGTCTGGGGTTCCGATTACGTGGGGGACACCAAGACCCTCGACGTCCACGTGAAGCGTCTGCGCAGCAAGATCGAGCCCGACCCCTCGGTTCCCCGCTACCTGGTGACGGTGCGCGGCTTGGGCTACAAGTTCGAACCCTAACCACCCGCAGGCCCGGAATGGCTTGCAGCCGCCTTACAGGGCGAATAGCAAAAGGAAGGGCTCCCACTGAACTGGTCCAGTGGGAGCCCTTCCTTTGTGTCTTCGGGGTCTAGCAGGCCTAGTGGCCGGTGCTGCTCGCGCTCGGCGTCGGGGTCGCGGTGCTGGTGGCTGAGCTCGTTGCCGAACCCGTGACCGAGGGGCTCGGAGTGGCCGTGGCCGGAATGTACTTGGCGTATTCCTTCAATGAACCATCCAGGACGGGGAACTGCACCATACGGGAATCGGAGCCGGCCTTGATGGTCACGGGGGCCATAGATCCCGGCTGCCCTCCGGTGGTGCTCAGGATGACGGCTTCGGTGGTGTCGGTGAGGTAGGTCTCGGACTTGGCCTTGACCGGAATCGTCGCTTGCGATCCGCCGGCGCCACTGATGGTCAGTGTGGCATCAGTCGAAGAGGTGTTGAACACCGCACCCACCACGCGGCCCGGCTTGTTGGCGTCCGTGGACACAATGAGCATGTTGCGCAGCTGCAGCGAACCGAGGTCTTCCCTGACGCCGTCCGACGGTGCATACTGCTGGTTGGTCTGCTGGGGATTGATGTAACCACAGCCGGCCACGGACAAGAGACCGATACCGACGGCGGCCGCCGTCATCGCCAGCTTGCCGCGCTGGACACGGTTCATCGCAGTAATGCGCACGACACGTACTCCTCTTAGAGTCATTGGAACACTTTTCAGGCATAGCCTATCGGCAAACCCGCTGAAACAAGGATTCCGATCACCATTGTGGCGGGCCGTCCCAAGGCGTATCGTGTTCCGGAGCATTGCGTCCTATGCACTTTTATGCCCTCCCGTCAAGAGGGTGCCGGAGGGCTGAAAAGGCCATTTTCCGCGTATTTACAGGGTTCAGGACCCCTCTCCGTGCCAATCGTATGCCTTAAGCGTGATAAACTGGTCTGCGGGAAAGGGGAAAGTCCACATGGTTTTTGAGGTCGGCGAGACAGTAGTTTACCCTCACCACGGTGCAGCAAAAATTGAAGAAATCAAGATGCGCACCATCAAGGGCGAAGAGAAAATGTATCTCAAGCTCAAGGTGGCTCAGGGTGATCTGACCATTGAAGTTCCAGCAGAAAACGTAGACCTTGTTGGGGTTCGCGACGTAGTGGGCAAGGAAGGCCTGGAGCACGTATTCGACGTTCTCCGTGCCGAGTTCACTGAAGAGCCCACCAACTGGTCCCGTCGCTACAAGGCAAACCTGGAGAAGCTTGCTTCCGGTGACGTCATCAAGGTTGCTGAGGTCGTTCGCGATCTTTGGCGCCGGGATCACGATCGCGGCCTTTCCGCAGGTGAGAAGCGGATGCTGGCCAAGGCCCGGCAGATTCTGATTTCAGAACTGGCGCTGGCTGAGAAGACCGACGAAGAGAAGGCCGCAAGCGTTCTCGACGAAGTTCTGGCTTCCTAACTAAAAGATTCAAAGATTTGAGCCCCGGCAGCAACAGCTGCCGGGGTTTCCTTTTGCCCGCCCCGCGGGCGGGTGGGCACCACGTAGGCTTGAGCGCATGACTACACCATCCCAGCGCGAGGCCACCGCCGTCGTCGTTGTTGCGGCCGGCTCGGGCGAGCGGCTTGGCTACGGCATGCCCAAGGCAAAGGTGCCGCTGGGCGGCGAGACCATTCTCACCCATGCCCTTCGCGGCGTCGCGACGGCGGATGTCGCCCGCCAGATCTGCGTGGCCATCCCCGCAGGGGACGTGGAGTTGCACGCGCTGTGCGAGGAATTTCGGCAGGAGTTGGGTGCTGACGGGCCGCTGGTGACAGTGGTCGACGGCGGGGCCACCCGTGCCGCTTCGGTCCGGGCCGCCCTGGAGGCGGTCCTCGAGGGAACGCGCGCCGTGCTCGTTCACGACGCGGCACGCGCGCTGACCCCGGACAGGGTCTTTCATCGCGTCGCCGTTGCGCTCTCTGCCGGCGCGAAGGCCGTTATCCCGGCCATGCCCGTGGTGGACACGGTCAAGACGGTGGCGGTAACGGAAGGGGACGACGCCGGAATCGCACCTGAGATTGTCACAGGCACCGCCCCCCGGGAGCAGCTGCGGGCCGTGCAGACGCCTCAAGGGTTCGACTATGAGACTTTGCTGCGTGCCCACGCGGCGGCCGCCGAATTCGACGATGCCCAGTCCGCGGCAGTCACGGACGATGCCATGCTGGTCGAGCTTCTTGGCGTGCCCGTCCACGCGGTCCGCGGCGCCAGCCAGTCGCTGAAGATCACCACACCGTTGGATCTCATCATCGCCGAAGGCCTCCTGGAAGGTCCGCTCGGAGTCCGGTGGGTGGAAGGCTGATGGACGTTCAATCCGGGAACCCCGCCATGCTGTTGCCGCGCACGGGCATCGGCGTCGACGTGCACGCTTACGCTCCTGAAGACGAGCCGCAGCCGCTCTGGCTGGGCGGGTTGTTTTGGGAAGGGGAGCGTGGTTTGTCCGGTCATTCCGACGGCGACTGCGTTGCCCACGCTGCTGCCGATGCCCTCTTCTCTGCTTGCGGCATCGGTGATCTGGGCACGCATTTCGGCACCGATCGGCCCGAATTCGCCGGCGCGTCCGGGGCGAAGCTGCTCGGAGAAGCGGCGAGGATTGTCCGTTCTGCGGGTTTCGAGATCGGAAACGTGGCGGTGCAGTTCGTCGCCAACAGGCCAAAATTCGGTCCGCGACGCGAAGAATCGCAGCGAGTCCTGAGCATCGCCGCAGGAGCTCCCGTCAGCGTCACGGCAACCACCAGCGACGGGCTCGGGTTCACGGGGCGCGGCGAGGGTATCTCCGCCGTCGCCACAGCCCTTGTCTACGCCGTGCCGGCGGCAGCGCAAGGCGATAGCGACTGAGCGAAGGCCGCTGCCGCACATCGGCTAATCTGGAGCGGTGACCCTGCGCTTTTACGACACCGCATCCGCCGAAGTCCGCGACTTCGTTCCCCTTGAAGCCGGCAAAGCCAGCGTCTACTACTGCGGAGCCACAGTGCAGGGCATGCCGCATGTGGGACATGTCCGGTCCGCGATCGCCTTCGACCAACTGACCCGTTGGCTCGAATACCGCGGGTTGCGCGTGACCGTTGTCCGCAACGTCACGGATATCGACGACAAGATCCTCGCCAAGTCGGCCCAGTCCTTCGGGCCGGATTGGGCCGAGGAGTCCAGCGCCAAGCCTGAAGAAGAATGGTGGGCCCTTGCCTACCGCTACGAGCAGGAATTCGAGCAGGCCTACGATGTCCTCGGCGTTTCCCGCCCCACGTACGAACCCCGCGCCACAGGCCACATCCCGGAGATGCACGCACTCATCCAAAGGCTCATCGACCGAGGCCACGCCTACCCGGCCCTCGACGACTCCGGTGATGTCTACTTCGACGTCCGCTCTTGGAGCAAATACGGCTCACTGACGCGCCAGAACATCGACGACATGCAGGGCGCGCAAGATGTCGAGCCCCAGTTCAGCAACAGGAAGCGCGACCCCCGCGACTTTGCGCTGTGGAAAGGCTTCAAGGACGGCGAGCCGACGACGGCGAGCTGGGTTTCGCCGTGGGGAGCCGGCCGCCCGGGCTGGCACCTTGAATGCTCCGCCATGGCTACGAAGTACCTGGGTCAGCAGTTCGACATCCACGGCGGCGGACTGGACTTGCGCTTTCCGCACCACGAGAACGAGATGGCGCAGTCCCAGGCCGCCGGAGACGGCTTCGCCAACTTCTGGCTGCACAACGGCATGGTCACCTACGAGGGTGGAAAAATGTCCAAATCGGTGGGAAATACCGTAAGCCCAGCCGAGATGCTGGAACTCGCGAGCCCCCGCGTTGTCCGTTATTACCTCGGTCAGGCTCAGTACCGCTCCGTCCTGGACTATCGGCCCACTTCACTGCAGGAGGCTGCGGCTGCCGTTGAACGCATCTACGGATTCGTGGCGAAGGCTTCCAAGAAGTTCGGTGGCGACTTCGAGGCCCACCCTGAGTCCAGTCCCGTGCCCGAAGCCTTCGCTGCCGCCATGGACGACGATCTCAATGTGCCACAGGGCCTGGGCGTACTGCACGAAACCGTCCGGGCCGGGAACACCGCTCTGGCATCCGGGGACGAGGTCGGGGCGCAGCAGGCGCTCCAAGCCGTCATGGCGATGACCACTGTTCTCGGACTCAACGATGTCCGCGGCGAAGTCCAGGAAAACTCCGAAACCGTCCAGGCTCTTGATGTTCTCGTAGAAGCCCAGCTGAAGGCGCGTGCCGAGGCCCGGGCCAACAAAGATTGGGCGGCTTCCGACGCGATCCGCGACACACTCGCGGCGGCCGGAATCGCCGTCGAGGATGGCGCCGATGGTGCCAGCTGGACCCTGAAACGGGACTGATTCCAGCGGCAAAAGGTGCCCGTAGTTTCGATTTAGGTTGATTCAGTAGACTTGATTGCAGACGTACTCAACACAATCAAGGGTGGAATTCATGGCCAACAACGGTCACCGGGCTGTCAAAAAGAAGAAGGGCCCCACCACTGGAACCGGGGGCCACGGTCGGAAGGCCCTGGAGGGCAGGGGTCCAACCCCTAAAGCCGAGGACCGTGAATACCACAAGGCGTTCAAGAGCAAGCAGCTGTCCGAGCGCTCGGCGGCCAAGCGCGCAGCCGGGGGCAGCACCCGCTCCAACCCGGGCGCACGCTCGGGCCCGAAGGGCCGCGCTACCGAAGAAGTAGTTACCGGACGCAACTCTGTAGTGGAGGCGCTGCGCGCCGGAATCCCCGCGAAGGCACTCCACGTGGCCATCCGGATCGAAATGGACGATCGCGTCAAGGAGTCCCTCAAGCTCGCGGCCGAACGTGGCATCCCGCTGCTGGAAACAGGCAAGCCCGAGCTGGACCGCATGACCGACGACGCCGTCCACCAGGGCCTCGTGCTGCAGATCCCGCCGTACGAATACCAGGACGCCTACGACCTCGCCGAGGAGACGGTCGCGAAGTGGAAGAAGGGGTACATCCCCAACGCGCCCCTCTTCGTTGCGCTCGATGGCATCACCGATCCCCGCAACCTCGGCGCCATTATTCGCTCGGTTTCCGCCTTCAGCGGTCACGGCGTGATTGTGCCCGAGCGCCGCTCGGTCGGCGTCACTGCCTCCGCCTGGAAGACCAGTGCCGGTGCTGCGGTGCGCGTCCCTGTGGCCCGGGCGTCCAACTTGAACAACGCCCTCAAGCAGTTCAAGGACATGGGTATCTTCGTGCTGGGCCTGGACGGCGACGGCGACGTCTCGCTGCCGGATCTGTCTTTGGCCACCGATCCCGTGTGCATCGTGGTGGGTTCCGAGGGCAAGGGCCTCAGCCGCTTGGTCCGCGAAAACTGCGACCAGATCATCTCCATCCCGATCGACTCCGCCATGGAATCGCTCAACGCGTCCATGGCCGTTGGCATCTCCCTGTACGAAGTCTCAAGGCAGCGCGCCGCTAAGTAACTCCCACCAACGCTCGCTCACTTACGGCGCTACAAACAGCAACGCTCGCTTACTTCTTTGGTGAGCGAGCGTTGCTGTTCCTTTAGATCTCGCGGCGGTTAGCCAGTACGGGGAGCTTGAGCCGAGCGTCGTCGACGACGGCGGGGTCCAGTTCCGCGAACAAGAGCCCGGCTTCGGCGTCGAGCTCTTCCAAGACCGTTCCCAACGGGGACACGACGACGGAGTGCCCCACTCCGGTGGGAGCGGCACCCTTGGGTTCAATCCCCGCTGTCGCAGGGTCGCCCTGGCCGCAGGCGAGCACAAAGGTTGTGGTGTCGATGGCCCGGGCGCGCGCAAGCAGCTTCCATTGTTCAGCCTTGCCGGGCCCGGATCCCCAAGACGCGGACACGATGTTCACCGCGGCGCCGCGGACGGCGTTGGCGGTAAAGAGCGCCGGGAAACGAATGTCGTAGCAAGTGGCTAGGCCAAAAGTCAGGCCGCCGGCGTCGAACGTCACGGGTTCGGTGCCAGCATCAACGGTGTCCGACTCGGCAAAACCGAAGGCGTCGAAAAGGTGGATCTTGTCGTAGCTGGCCTCCACCCCGGGGCCGGTTGCGATCAGGGTGTTCCGGACCTTGCCGTTCCCGCTGCCGTCGGATCCCAGCCCGGGGGTGAACATGCCGGCAACGATGACGATCTCAAGTTCCTTGGCAATCTCGCGCACCCGGCTGGCCCACGGACCATCCAGGGGCTCGGCAATGTCGATCAGGGAATTCCCGAATGCCCGCATGGTCGCCTCCGGGAAGACCACCAGCTCGGCGCCGCCCTCCTTGGCCCGGCGGGCGTAGGCTTCCAACAGGAGCAGGTTGTCTGCCAGCTCGCGGCCGCTGATGAGTTGTGCAAGTGCGATTCGCACAGTTACCTCCAAATTGGTGTATACGTAAAGTATGCAACGGAGATCAGGTGACGCGGCGACAGGCCGGCAAAAAGCCTACGAGTACTTGCGCGACCAGATCCTTGTGGACCCTGGCATGCAGGGAAAGTTTGTCAACGAACAGGAACTCGCTCATGACATTGGTGTTTCGCGTACGCCGGTCCGCGAGGCACTCCTTCTGTTGGTGTCGGACGGCCTGATCGAACTCATTCCGAACAGGGGTGCGCTGATCCCCGTGATTTCGGGGAGGCAGATTGCGGAGCTCTTTGAGTTGCGCGGCGTTCTTGAACGGCATGCTGCGGCTTCCACCATTCGCGCGGGCTCGGTTCCCCATGAGCTGATGGAACTGACCCTCAAGGAGCAGCGGGAGTTGATCAGCAATTTCGGCGGAACCGCTGACAACGTGCGCGGACGTGCCACGGAGTTCATCCGGCTGGACCAGCATTTCCATCAGCTCCTTATCGATGCAGCGGAGAACGAGCTCATTTCCCAGACCTACAATAAGCTTCGCGCCCGTCAGGTGTTCATCGGCGTCGAAGCGCTTTTCCGGACGCAGGACCGGCAGAGCCTGGTCTGCGACGAGCACGAGATTATCATTGACGCGCTCAGGCGAGGTGACGTCGAGGCCGCCCAGACCGCCATCGACCGCCACCTTGCCGTCACTCTGGACGTGGTCCTGCGCGCTTAGCGTCTCAACCCTTGTGGATAACGGGCTCACTGTCGACCAAGGCATGCAGGTAGTCCTCGTCCTCGGCGACATTCGAGTCCCGTCCCAAGGCGAGCCCGACCACAGTCAATCCGCAAGCTACCGCCACGTAAATCGCCACCGGAATCCAGCTGCCGAAAGCTGCCAGCACCCAGGTGAACATCAACGGCGCGATTGCCCCACCGATCACGCCTGCAAAGGTGTAGGCCAGCGAGGATCCTGTTGATCGCAGCCGCGGGGAGAACTGTTCCACGACGAAAGCCGCCTGCGGGCCGTACATGAACGAGTGGGCCAACAGACCCAGGACGATGCCGACGATGAGGATGACCGGCGACTTTCCCTCAAGGAGTACGAAGAATACGAATACCCACACCGCCCCGGCCACCGCTGCGGCCCCGTAGAGAAGACGGCGGTTGATCCGGTCGGAGAGTGCGCCGGCCAGTGGGATGGACACGAGCTGGAAAGCGGATCCGATCATGACAGCCACCAGTAGCTGGTTGCGCGGAAGGCCCAGGGCAGTTGTTCCGTAGGTGAGGGTGAATACCGTGAACATGGCATAGAGGACGTCCGGTCCTACGCGGCTGAGGATCGCAGCGATGAGCGGCCGGAGCTCATGTTTGAAGACTTCGGTGATAGGTGCGTTGGGAGCATCTCCGCGGGCTTCGATGGCCTTGAACACGGGCGTGTCTTCCAGCTTCAGGCGTATCCACAGGCCGAAACCGACCAGCACGGCGGAAACAAGGAACGCGATGCGCCAGCCGTAGTCAAGGAAGCCCTGCTCCGGGAGCACCGTGGTGAGCAGCGCCAGTACGCCGTTGGCCAGCAGGTTGCCTGCGGGCGGTCCAACTTGGGCGGCAGATGACCAGAAACCTCGCCGGCGCGGGTCGCCGAACTCGCTGGACAAGAGGACAGCAGATCCCCACTCGCCTCCGACGCCCACGCCCTGGGCGAACCGTAGGGCCACCAGGAAGGCGCCAGCCCATATGCCCACGTTGCCGTAGGTGGGCAGCAAACCGATGAGGAAGGTGGCGGCGCCGATCAGCACCAGCGTGGTGACCAGTACTTTCTTGCGACCGATCCGGTCACCGAGCCGGCCGAAGATGACGCCACCGATTGGCCTCGAGACGTAACCGACGGCGTATGTAGAGAACGCAAGCATGGTTCCGGTCAGGGGGTCGCTTGCAGGGAAGAAGATGGCTGGAAACACGATTGCGGCCGCGGCTGAGTACACGGCGAAGTCGTACCACTCCAGAGAGGTGCCGGTCAGGCTGGCAGCAAAAGCCCTGATCAGACTCTTGCGGTCCACGGAGCCCTGAAGTGCGGGCGGTACCTCAGCGGAATTGTTGGGGGCCATCAGGCGTCCTTTCTTTCTTGTGACTGGCATCACCGGTGATGCATGTTGTATACATTAGGCATACGATCTTCGAAAAGCGAGCGATTTTCGTAAACAGCGCGTAAATTCACCCATCCCCCTCACAGGAACTAAGGACTACACCATGACTGAGCTGACATTCGAACTCCCCAACGGCACCTCCGTTGCCGTCCCCGTGAAGAACCTGTTGAACGCCGGTTATGCGGGCAGGGAGCAAGACGAGGTCCAGGCGCACATCGCCGAACTCGCTGAACTCGGTGTCCCTGGTCCCAGCGTCACGCCTGCTCTCTACCCGGTCTCCCCGTACCTCGCCGGCCAGCCCGACGTCGTCGACGTCCAGCATGGCCGGACGTCCGGTGAAGCAGAATGGGCGATGATCATAAGCGATGAGGGAGCGCTGCTCACCGTGGCCTGCGACCACACTGACCGCGCACTCGAGATCCACGGAGTCGCGTGGAGCAAAAACGCCAGTCCCGACATCCTGGGCCGCAAAGCCTGGAAGCTCGACGACGTCCGGGAGCACCTCGACGCTATAACCATCCGGGGCTGGGTCACCGACGCCGAAGGGCAGGAGACCCTCATTCAGGACAGCACAATGGGCGCTCTGCTCACTCCTGATTACTGGATTGATGTCTTGCAGGAACGAGGCCTCAACGAACCCGGCACCGTCCTGCTGTCCGGTACCGTGGCCATGGTCCAGGGAGTGGATCAGTTTGCGCCGCAGTGGCGGGTGGAGCTCGGCGATCCCGTTACGGGTGAAACAATCGGTGCAGGGTACCGCGTCCGGGAAATGGCGGCTCCCATCGGCTAGAGAAGCGTTTCAGCAGGTGAACGGCCCATTCGGGTGTGCGGAAGGCCATGGGGCAGCACCGCGCCTGCGCGATCACTGCGCCCGCGCACTCTCACGCGCACTGTCATATGAGCAGCAGGCACGGGAGATTTGGCGACGGAGACTAAACTCTCAATCAATGGTTATGCCGATTTTTGACACCGCATCTACAATTGACGCCCCACGGCCTTCGCCGCTCGGGCTGAGTGCTCTGCGGCCTGGAACGTCCGACGGCGGGACGCCCCCGCAGGACCGCGTCAACGTCGCAGTTTGGGCGCCCGGACTGGCCCGGGTGGAGATCGCCTACAAGACCCCGGGAGATTCACTGGAAGGTCCACCTCCTGCCCAAACTCGAGGACGGCGTGCACCACGGGATCGTGGACGGATTGCCGTTCGGCACCCGATACGGCTTCCGTGCCGCGGGCCCCGGGGAAACCCTGCCGCTCTCCGTGCCAGCGCCGGACTTCGACGCCGACGACGCCGAGCAACTGCTGTTGGATCCTTACGGCCAAGCGGTGCATCAGCGCGGAGAGCAGCTGAGTTCGGTGCGCATGGAGTCGGTCTTTGACTGGGGTGACGACCAGCCCCTTCGTACGCCGTGGCGGGAAACCATTGTCTACGAGGCCCATGTCCGTGGCCAAAGCATGCTTCATCCGGATATCCCCGAGCACCTCCGCGGAACATACGCAGGTATGGCCCACCCGGCCATGATCGAGCATTTCCAGTCGCTTGGGGTGACGGCCGTCCAACTGCTGCCCATCCATTTCCATATGGACGAGCAGCACCTCCAGTACTTGGGCCTGACCAACTACTGGGGATACAACACTGCCGCCTTCTTCGCCCCCCACGCTGACTACGCCACGCAAGCCGCCCAGCAGGCCGGTCCCCACGCCGTCCAGGACGAATTCAAAGGCATGGTGAAGCTCCTCCATGCCGCGGGGATCGAAGTGATCCTCGACGTCGTCTACAACCACACGGCCGAAGGCGGACCCGACGGCGATACCTTCAGTTTCAGGGGTTTGGGTGAGCAGCAGTACTACCGGCACGATGCGCACGGCCGTTACCTTGACACCACCGGCTGCGGGAACACGCTCAATTTCGCCGAACCCAGGGTAGTGGATTTGGCGATTGATTCTCTCCGCTATTGGGTGGAGGAATTCCATATCGACGGTTTCCGTTTCGACCTCGCCGTGACGCTGTGCCGCAATGCGGGCAATGAGTTCGATCCGGCTCACCCGTTCTTGAAGCGTATCGAGGAGGACCCGGCCCTCTCCAAAGCCAAACTCATTTCCGAACCATGGGATGTGGGCTACGGCGGATGGCAGACCGGACGGTTCCCGAAAGGGTGGGTTGACTGGAACGACCACTTCCGGGACGGTGTCCGCCGCTTCTGGCTCTCGGATCGGGGCGCTGCCGAAGCCGGAATGTCCGGAGGCAATGTGGGCGTGCTCGCCGACGCCTTGACGGGGTCCACCCGGGTCTTTGAACCTTCGGGACGCTCCAGGCTGGCCTCACTCAACTTCATCACGGCCCACGATGGCTTTACCTGGCCGACCTGGTGTCCTACGACCGTAAGCATAACGAGGCCAACGGCGAGCAAAACCGCGACGGCCACGGCGACAACCGCAGTTACAACCACGGATTCGAGGGCCGCACGGAAAACGAGGCGATCCTCGCGGCACGTGCCCTTTCCAAGCGGAACCTCATGACCACGCTGATGGCCTCCATGGGCGTACCCATGATCACTGCCGGCGACGAGCTCGGGCGCACGCAGCAGGGCAACAACAACGCCTACTGCCAGGACAATCCCCTCACCTGGATCGACTGGATCCAGACCCCCGAGTCCCATGAGATGCTGCGGAGCACCAAACGCGTAATACGGCTCCGCAAGGAGTTCCTGAAAGCCCAGGACGCCAGCTTCCCGGAAGGCGAGACGGGCATGGATTGGTTTGATGAAAAAGGCCAGCCCATGACGGCGGCGCGCTGGCACGATCCCTCCCTGCGGGTTGTGCAGCTCCTGGTCAGTTCTGAGGGCGGTGCGTACCGCGGCCTGATCGTGATTAATGGGAATAAGGATGACCAGAAGATCGTCCTGCCGAAGGTGGTTGCGGAATCCGGCGCGGGAAGCCGAATGTTCGAGCTCCGCATGACCACGTCCGAGCTCAATGACCGCAGGCAAGGCGCGTTGGTTGCGGCAGGCGAGCGGGAAGTCGTCCAAGGCAACACGATCAACATCTACCGCACCTAGAAGCCGGCTGGCGCTGTTTAAAGAACCGGCAGGGTGGGCCTGTGCCCACCCTGCCGGTTCTATCCAGCGTTACGCGTTGACGATAAGCCCAAGCTCGGCCTTCGAGGCCAGTGAGGCGTGCTTCGGGAAGACGCGGACGGTGTAACCGAAGGATCCCGAGCGGTTGATCTGGACGGTGCCCGTGAAGAGGTGGCGCCCGTTGCCGAGATCCTCGAACGAGCTCAGCTCGGCCACGGTGATGTCCTCCAGCTCATCGCTTTCTTCGGCCCGCCCGTACGCCACTTCGACGCTGACGTCGTCCGGCGTCAGGGTGTGCAACGCGATGTAGGCGTTGACCTGGAGGGTGTCGCCAATCTGCGGCTCCTCGGAGACGCCGACTGAGTCAACGTGTTCCACGATCAGCTGCGGCCAAGCGTCACGGATCTTGGTGGTCCAGGCTGCCAGTTCCTTCGCTTCCTTGAAGGAACCGGCCACGGCACGGCGCCCCGATTCCGCGGCCGGGCGGTACAGCATGTTCACGTAGTCGTGGAGCATGCGATCGGCCGAAACTGCCGGGCCCAGGTGCGCCAGGGTGTGCTTGATCATGGAAACCCAGTGCGTCGGCACCGCTTCCGGACTGGACTGGGATGGACCGGCAGCGCCGGCGCCCTCGGACACCGTTGAACCGTAGAAGCGCGGGGCAACTTGGTTCTCCAGGAGTTCGTAGAGGGCCGAGGCTTCAATGTCGTCCCGTTCGGAGGGCGACGCGTCGTTGTTGGCAGTGGGGATCGCCCAGCCGTTTTCGCCGTCGTACATTTCGTCCCACCAGCCGTCCAGGACGGACAGGTTCAACGAGCCGTTGATGGCTGCTTTCATGCCGGACGTCCCGCAAGCCTCCAACGGACGCAGGGGGTTGTTCAGCCACACGTCACAGCCCGGGAAGAGGGTGCGGGCCATGGCGATGTCGTAGTTCGGCAGGAACACGATCCTGTGCCGCACGGCGGGGTCGTCTGTGAACTTAACCAGATCCTGGATCATTTTCTTGCCTGCGTCGTCTGCGGGGTGCGACTTGCCGGCAATGACCAGCTGGATGGGGTGCTTGGGATCCAGCAGCAGTGCCTTCAGGCGGGCAGGGTCGCGCAACATCAGCGTCAGGCGCTTGTAGGTCGGGACGCGCCGGGCGAATCCGATCGTCAGGACGTCGGGGTCAAGCACGGTGTCGGTCCAACGCAGTTCGGCATCGGCGGCGCCGCGCTTCTTCCACGCGGCGCGGAGCCGGCGTCGAACGTCATCCACGAGGGACACGCGAAGTTCGCGGCGAAGTTTCCACACGTCCTCGTCGCTGACGTTGTAGGCCAGGTCCCAACGGCCCAAAGCCTCGGCCTCGGTTCCAAACTGGTGGCGGGCCAACTCAGAGATGCGCGGATCCACCCACGAAGGCACGTGCACGCCGTTGGTTACCGAGGTGATAGGGATTTCCGAGTGGTCGAAGCCCGGCCACAGCCCGGAGAACATCTCACGGGATACGACGCCGTGCAGCTTGGCCACGCCGTTGGCCCGCTGCGCCAGGCGCAGGCCCATGACGGCCATGTTGAAGACCGCCGGGTTGCCGCCGTCGTAGTTTTCACGGCCGAGTTCCAGGACATTGTCCACCGGCACATCGGGCGCCAGCCCGGCTTCGAAGAAGTGCCTGATCTGCACGGTCTCGAAGCGGTCGATACCGGCCGGGACGGGCGTGTGCGTGGTGAACACGGTGGACGCACGTCCGGCGGCCAGCGCCTCCGACCACGTGAGCGGTGAATCCGAAGACATGAGCTCCTGGATGCGTTCGATGCCCAGGAAGCCGGCGTGCCCCTCGTTGGTGTGGAAAACCTCGGGAGCCGGGGTGCCCGTGAGCCGCTGGTAGACGCGCAGCGCCTTCACGCCGCCCATGCCGAGCAGGAGTTCCTGCTGCAAGCGGTGATCGCCACCCCCGCCGTAAAGGCGGTCCGTGATGCCGCGTGCGGCGTCGTCATTGCCGGGCACGTTGGAATCGAGCAAGAGGAGGGGAACGCGTCCGACGTCGGCCCGCCAGATGTGCGCGTTGAGCTTGCGTCCGTTGGGGAGCGGCAGCGAAATCATCACCGGCTTGCCGGTGCCGTCCTCGGACGGTTCGCGGAGCAGCGTGAGCGGGAGGCCGTCAGGATCCAGCACCGGGTATGTTTCCTGCTGCCATGCGTCCCGGGAAAGCGACTGCTTGAAATAGCCCGCTTGGTAGAGCAGTCCGACGCCTATCAGCGGCACGCCCAGGTCCGAAGCCGCTTTGAGGTGGTCGCCGGCCAGGATACCGAGGCCACCCGAGTACTGCGGAAGCACTTCCGTGATGCCGAACTCAGGGGAGAAGTAGGCGATGCATGCCGGGGCATCGGGGCCCAAGCCTTGGTACCAGCGCGGCTCACTGAGGTAGCGGTCGAGGTCCGCCGCAGCGTGTTGCACCCGCTCAACAAGCTCATGGTTGGAAGCAAGTTGTTCCAACTGCTCACGGCTGATTGATCCGAGAAGGCTGATGGGATCGTGACTGCTCTCCTCCCACAATTCTTGGTCGAGGCCCGCGAAGAGCTCTCGGGTGGGCCGGTGCCACGACCAGCGCAGGTTGGTCGCGAGACGCGCCAACGGCTGGATCGGTTCGGGGAGCACGGTTCGGACTGTAAACCTTCGGATTGCCTTCACGAGCGCCACACTAATCGACTCAGCGGACAGCAGGAACAGCTTTCGGTTTCTTTTAGGTAAATGACACATTGCGCCGGAGCGTCTTAGGCCCCCCCTTCGCAAAATGTGACTTTTCTCGCTAACGTCGAGGTTGTGACGACTACTGCGACACCGCGATCCAGCTCAGCATCCAAGTCCAAACAGAAGCCCGGTATTACCGAGGGTCTCAGATTCGGCAGGTTCCCCATCACGGCCGTCCAGCCTGTGATCGAGGAAGGCCGGTTCCCGGCCAAGGCCCTGCCGGGCGAAGGCCACCTGGTGATAGGTGCCACGGTCTTCCGTGAGGGCCACGACCAGCTTGGAGTGAGCGCCGTCCTGCTCGATCCCAAAGGCAAGGAACGCCAGCGCGTGCGGCTCGCACCGGCGCCGGGCGAGCGTGGCAAGGGAACCGACCGTTGGGAGGGGCTGCTGACCCCGACTGCGCCGGGAGCCTGGAGTTTCGCGATCGAAGCCTGGCACGACCGCTACGGCACGTGGCACCACAACGCCGAAGTGAAAGTCGAAGCGGATATCGACGTCGAACTCATGCTCGCCGAAGGTGTGGCCTTGCTCGCGGAGGCATCCGGAGAGAGCACACGAAGTGTGGCGGACAAGCGTACCCTTCGTGCCGCCTCTGAAGGACTTGCCGATACTTCGAAGACTGCCGAAGAGCGCCTTGCCGCCGGCTTCAGCGCGGAGGTTGCGGCCGTCGTCGAGCGCCAGCCGATCCGCGAAATGGTGACCGTCTCGGAACAATACCCGCTCCTCGTTGAGCGTGACCTCGCCGGCCGCGGCGCCTGGTACGAATTCTTCCCCCGTTCCGAGGGTGCCGTTTTCGATCCTGTCAACGGAACGTGGACCTCCGGCAACTTCACGACGGCGGCCAAGCGGCTCGACGCCGTCGCGGACATGGGCTTCGACGTCATCTACCTGCCCCCCATCCACCCGATTGGTTTCCAGCACCGCAAGGGCCGCAACAACACCCTGACTCCGGGTCCGCAGGATCCGGGCTCGCCGTGGGCCATCGGCTCTGAAGCAGGCGGCCACGACGCCATCCATCCGGAACTGGGAACGTTCGAGGATTTCGACGCGTTTGTGGCGCGAGCCAATGAGCTGGGACTCGAGGTGGCGCTGGGCCTGGCGTTGCAGGCCGCTCCGGACCATCCTTGGGTGAAGACCAACCCGGAATGGTTTACCACCCGCGTGGACGGCAGTATCGCGTATGCCGAAAACCCGCCCAAGAAGTATCAGGACATCTACCCGCTGAACTTCGACAACGATCCCGCCGGGCTGTCCAAGGAAATCCTGCGGATCGTCTTCCTGTGGGTGAGCCACGGCGTGAAGATTTTCCGCGTGGATAACCCCCACACCAAACCGGTGTGGTTCTGGGAGTGGCTGATCGGCAAGGTCAACAAGAAATTCCCCGACGTCGTTTTCCTCGCCGAGGCGTTCACCCGCCCGGCGATGATGCACGCACTGGGCCGGGCCGGCTTCCAGCAGTCCTACACGTACTTCACCTGGCGGAACACCAAAACCGAATTGGAATCGTATTTCCAGGAGGTCAGCCACGAATCCCCGGCTTACTTCAGGCCCAATTTCTTCGTCAACACCCCGGATATCCTCACCGAATACCTCCAATACGGCGGCCCGGCAGCGTTCCGCATCCGCGCCGCACTGGCAGCCACGGCCAGCCCCCTCTGGGGCGTGTACGCCGGATTCGAGCTGTACGAGCACGTGGCACGTCCGGGTGCCGAGGAGTACATCGACAACGAGAAATACGAGTTCAAGGACCGCAACTGGGATGCCGCGGCGGCCTCCGGGCACAGCCTGGCCCCTTACATCACCCGGCTCAACGCCATCCGGAAGGCCCACCCGGCCTTGGGCGATCTGCAGAATCTGACTGTGCACCACAGCACGGATGACGCCACGGTGGTGTTCTCAAAGCACAAGACCCTGCCCGACGGCCGCAAGGACACCTTGATCATCGTGGTCAACGTCGATCCTCACAGCACCAGGGAGAGCACCGTGACCTTGGATCTCTCCGCCCTTTCGCTGGACTCTGCCGACTTCACCTCCAATGGACGCTTCTGGGTGGATGATTTGGTCAGCGGCGAAAGCTGGGAGTGGGGCGAGTACAACTACGTCCGGCTGGACGCCCATGTAGAACCGGCACACATTCTCAACATCCGGAGGTAGCCTTAGTGAGCTTCAATCCGCAGGGTCAGAGTCAGTACTTCACGCCGAAGAACACTTTCGAGCTGAACGCCCCAGGCCTTCAACATGACCCTCATTGGTATCGGAAGGCTGTCTTCTACGAAGTGCTGGTAAGGGCCTTCGCGGATGCGAACGGCGACGGTTCCGGTGACTTCCACGGTCTGATCGACAAGTTGGATTACCTGCAGTGGCTCGGGGTGGATTGTCTGTGGCTGCCGCCGTTCTTCGATTCGCCTTTGCGTGACGGTGGTTACGACATTTCCGATTACACGTCCGTTTTGGACGAGTTCGGCACCATCAGCGACTTCAAGCGACTCGTGGCCGAAGCCCATGCCAGGGGCGTCAGGGTCATCATCGACCTCCCGCTGAACCACACCTCGGACCAACACCCTTGGTTTCAGGAGTCACGCAAGAACCCGGATGGCCCGTTCGGGGACTTCTACGTGTGGAGCGACACCGACGAAAAGTACCAGCGACGCGCGCATCATCTTCGTGGACACGGAAGAATCGAACTGGACGTTCGATCCCATCCGGCGGCAGTTCTTTTGGCACCGTTTCTTCAGCCACCAGCCCGACCTAAACTTCGAAAACCCCAAGGTGGTCGAGGCGCTCCATGATGTGGTCCGGTTTTGGCTTGACCAAGGCATCGATGGGTTCCGGGCCGACGCCATCCCATACCTCTTTGAAGAAGAGGGCACCAATTGCGAGAACCTGCCGGCCACCCATGGCTTCCTGCGGGACCTCCGGAAGATGGTGGACGAGAACTACCCGGGCCGTGTGATCATCGCCGAAGCGAACCAGCCGCCGCACGACGTCGTGGAGTACTTTGGCACGGAGGAAGAACCGGAGTGCCACATGGCCTTCCACTTTCCCATCATGCCGCGCCTGTACTACGCGCTCCGCGACCAGAAGGCCGCACCGATTATCGAGACTTTGCGCGATACCCCGGGAATCCCGGCCGGGGCGCAATGGGGAACCTTCCTGCGCAACCATGACGAGCTGACCCTGGAAATGGTCACGGCCGACGAACGTGCTGCCATGCTGGGCTGGTACGCGCCGGACCCACGGATGCGCGCCAACATCGGCATCCGGCGCAGGCTTGCGTCGCTGCTGGATAACTCCCGATCCGAGATCGAGCTCATCAACGCGTTGTTGCTGTCCTTGCCCGGTAGCCCCTTTCTGTACTACGGGGACGAAATCGGCATGGGGGACAACATTTGGCTCGACGATCGCGATGCCGTGCGCACGCCAATGCAATGGAATCCGGACCGGAACGCAGGCTTTTCCGACGCCGATCCCGGGAAGCTCTACCTGCCGGTCATCCAGTCGCTGGTCTACAACTACAGCATGGCGAACGTCGAGGCCGAAGCGGCCCACTCCGGCTCGCTCCTGCGCTGGACCCGGCAGATCCTCAGCGTCCGGAAGAACCACGCGGCTTTTGGGTTGGGGGAATTCCGGCACGTTCCGGCAGACCACGAGGTGGTCCTTGCTTATCTGCGGGAACTCGGCGAGGACAATCCGGAGGGCGAGGACGCAGAATCCATCCTGTGCGTTTTCAACCTCTCCCAGCATCCGGTGGCTACCACTTTGGATATCCCGGAATACGCCGGAAGGGGCTTGCGGGATGTGTTCGGAGGCCAGCCGTTCCCGGGCATCGGCGCCGACGGTTCGTTGACCCTCACGCTCGGCAGCCACGACTTCTTCTGGCTCCGGATACGGAAGGCGGGTTCCACCGGATCCGCTCCCTATACCCAAGCTATTCCAGTGCTCTCCATCGAAGGCTGACATGAGTCTCTTGGCGCCCATTACTGACCTAGCACCCCTGCTCAAGGAATGGCTGCCCCGGCAGCGCTGGTTTCCGGTCAAGGCAGGGCCATTCGACCTCGACTTCGTCGGCTCCTTTGCGCTCCACGAGCCAGCCGGCGGCATCGGTTTGGGAGTTCAGCTACTGTCCGTCTCTTACGCGACGGCCGACGGCGGCCGGCAGACTGACATCGTCCAGGGCCCGCTGAGCTACCACTCGGCTCCAGCGGCCGATTTGGCGACTGCCCTGGTGGGCCAACTCGACGGAGCGGGCGACGGCGGCCCGTCGGTCTGGGTGTACGACGCACCCCATGATCCAGTTTTCGTGACCGCTTGGCTTGAACTCATCCGGAATCAAGCCTCGGCCGAACCAGGGAGGGGGAGTGCACCGCGATCGGACATACCGTGCCGGGCAGCCTGCGGCTGCCCACTGCCTCAGGATCCGTGCGTGTTTCTTCCGGTGAGCAGTCCAACACTTCGGTGATCGTCGACGACGGCGTCTCCGCGGCGATCGTGAAGATCTTCCGCGTCGTGTCGGTCGGAAAGAACCCCGAGGTGGAGGTGGGAGCGGCCTTGACCTCGGCGGGTACGAAGGAAGTGCCGTCCACCCTTGGATGGATTACCGGAACATGGGAGGTACGGACACCCCTGGGCCGCCACGGCACGGCTTCGGCGGATTTCGCCGTTGCCCACGAATTCCTTGCCGGCGGGCAGGACGCTTGGCGCCTCGCCGTCGACGCTGCGGCATCAGCCAGGGACTTTGCAGCTGAAGCCCGGCAGCTGGGCCAGGCGACCGCCACCGTGCACCTGCGGCTCGCGGAAACCCTCGGGACCGCCCGGGAACGCGTTCCGGGCCAGGACATCACGCCCGAAGTAGCCCGGCGCGTCCGTCAGTCGTGGGCTGAGGCGGGCACCGCCGTCGGGCCCCATGAGCAGCAGCTCGAGGCACTCCTGACGCAACTGTCGGGCAAGGAAGCCGGGACGTTGCAGCGCATCCACGGGGACCTGCACCTGGGCCAGATCCTCTTGGTGCCTGGCGCCGTGGGAGAACCGGCCCGGTGGGCGATCCTGGACTTTGAGGGCGAACCCCTGAGGCCGATCGAGCACCGTAATATTCCCGACGTTCCCCTGCGTGACGTCGTCGGGATGCTCCGGTCGTTCGACTATGCGGCCGGTGCGGCCATCCGCGAGAACCCCGGCGCCCGGATTCCCGCCACGTGGGTTGACGACTGCGCCGAGGCGTTTCTGGCCGGCTATAGCGACATCACCCCTGGAACGATTGACCGCCGCTCGCCGCTCTTTGTGGCATTGTGGCTGGACAAGGCCTTATACGAGGTGATTTACGAGCTGCGGAACAGGCCGGACTGGTTGCCCATTCCGGTCAATGCTTCGCGGCAGCTCCTCGGAAATACGAGCCCCGGCACGGATGCCGCGGCGACATCGGAAGGTAAGGAAATGACAGGCTCTGCACGTACCGAACGGCCCCGAGTCCCGCTGTATGTGGACGCCGCTACCCTGGGCCGGGTGGCCGCTGGTGCGCACCACGCCCCGCACTCGGTGCTGGGCGCACACCTTGACGATCACGGTCACGTCACCATCCGCACAGTCAAGCACATGGCGGAGTCGGTCGCTGTGGTCACCGAAGCCGGTTCCATGCCGATGACCCACGAGACCGACGGCGTCTGGGTGGCGGTTCTCGAACCGCTGCAGCCTGGCCATGTGCCGGACTACCGCCTGGAAGTGGTTTACGGCGATTCCGCACCGAAGACCGTGAATGATCCTTACCACTACCTTCCCACCGTGGGCGAGGTGGACCTGCACCTGATCGGCGAGGGACGGCACGAACGGCTTTGGGACACGCTGGGTTCACATGTCCAGCACTACAGCTCACCGCTGGGCGATGTGGACGGCGTTTCCTTCGCTGTCTGGGCGCCCAACGCGCAGGCGGTCCGGGTCAAAGGCGATTTCAACTCCTGGGACGGTCGCGAGCACGCGCTGCGCTCCCTCGGGTCTTCAGGCGTCTGGGAGGTCTTCATCCCGGGCGTTGTAGCAGGGGCGTGCTACAAATTCGAGTTGCTCACTAAGGCCGGCCATTGGATAGAGAAAGCCGACCCGCTCGCCTTCGGCACCGAAGTTCCGCCCTTGACCGCGTCACGCGTAGTGGAGTCCAGCTACCGCTTCAAGGACGATGCCTGGATGACGGCACGCGCCAACAGAGATCCCCACAACTCGCCCATGAGCGTCTACGAAGTCCACCTCGGGTCCTGGCGCCTTGGGCTCGGGTACAAGGAACTGGCCAAGGACCTGGTGGAATACGTCAAGTGGCTTGGCTTCACCCACGTCGAGTTCATGCCCGTTGCCGAGCACCCCTTTGGTGGTTCGTGGGGTTATCAAGTCACCTCCTATTTCGCTCCGACCTCCCGCTTCGGACACCCGGACGAGTTCCGGTTCCTGGTCGATTCCCTGCACCAGGCGGGCATCGGCGTCATCTTGGACTGGGTTCCGGCGCACTTCCCGAAGGATGCTTGGGCGCTTGCCCGATTCGACGGCGAAGCCCTGTACGAGCACTCCGATCCTCGCCTCGGCGAGCACCCGGACTGGGGCACTCTCATCTTCGACTTCGGCCGCACTGAGGTTCGCAACTTCCTGGTTGCCAACGCCTTGTACTGGCTCGAGGAATTCCACATCGACGGCCTCCGTGTGGACGCCGTGGCCTCCATGCTCTACCGGGACTATTCGCGCGAGGAAGGGGAGTGGTTCCCCAATGTCCACGGTGGACGCGAAAACCTTGAGGCCATTTCGTTCCTCCAGGAAGTCAACGCCACGGTGTACAAGACGCATCCAGGCGTCGTCACCATTGCCGAGGAATCCACGGCGTTTCCCGGTGTCACTGCCCCGACAAGCGGCGGCGGCCTGGGATTCGGCATCAAATGGAACATGGGCTGGATGCACGACTCCCTCAAGTACATCGCCGAAAACCCGGTGAACCGTCGCTGGCACCACGGCACGGTGACGTTTTCAATGGTCTACGCCTTCACGGAGAACTTCCTTCTGCCCATCAGCCACGATGAGGTAGTGCACGGCAAGGGATCCATGCTGCGCAAGATGCCGGGGGACCGTTGGCAGCAGCTCGCCAATTTACGCGTTTTCCTGGCCTACCAGTGGGCGCACCCGGGCAAGCAGCTCATCTTCATGGGCACCGAATTCGGCCAGGAGGCCGAATGGTCAGAACAGCACGGACTTGACTGGTTCCTTGCCGACATCCCCGCGCACCGCGGTTTGCAGTTGCTCATCCGTGAGATGAACTCGCTGTATAGCTCGACGCCGGCACTCCACGTCCGGGACAACGAGCCCGGCGGCTTCCAGTGGATCAACGGTGCAGACGCGGACCGCAACGTGCTGACCTTCATCCGTTGGGATCATGAGGGGAAGCCCCTTGTGTGTGCCATGAACTTCTCCGGAGGCCCGCACCAGGACTACGTGCTCGGGGTGCCGTCAGCTGGCGTCTGGCAAGAAGTGCTCAACACCGACGCCGAGGTGTACGGCGGCTCGGGAGTCATCAACAGCGGCGAACTGATTGCTGCCGCACCGGGGGCTGAAGGCCAGCCGGCGGCATTGACGGTCACCTTGCCGCCGCTCGGGGCGTCCTGGTTCACGCCCGCGGGGTAGTTGTCTTTGCTTGGCCGCGTAGCACCGGCTGAGCTCGAAGGGCCCGGAAGCCCTGAGTTTCCGGGCCCTTCGCATGTCATTGGTGAGGTGGAGGAAGCCGCCCCCAGCGTGTTTTGCCACCCCGGAAAAGTGGTGGTAGAGTTAATACCCGCGCTGCTCCCCAGTGGAGATCGGTGAAGCTGACTGAAGTCCTCGTAAAACAGGCAAGATTCGTTGTGAAGAAATTTCTCGTGAAGAATCAGTCAAGAACGCCGATTTGACTAGGAGGCAAGCAGCCGGTAAGTTTGGAAAGTTGCTCCGGAGCGATCTTGGACCGTGTGGTTTGGGTGGTGTCGGGTGTGTCTGTTGTTTGAGAACTCAATAGTGTGCCAAGTTTGTTGATACCGGTTTATTTTATATGAATTGGTTGATTTGCCGGGCTGCCCGCACCCCCGTGTGTGGTGGTCTGGTTTTTTGGCTGGTTTCAAATTTTGTGCAGCTGTTTCTGCCGTTATTTCCGGTGGTTGTGGTTGTGTCTGTTTTTGTTTTACTTCAACGGAGAGTTTGATCCTGGCTCAGGATGAACGCTGGCGGCGTGCTTAACACATGCAAGTCGAACGATGATGCCCAGCTTGCTGGGTGGATTAGTGGCGAACGGGTGAGTAACACGTGAGTAACCTGCCCTTGACTCTGGGATAAGCCTGGGAAACTGGGTCTAATACCGGATACGACTAGTCTGACCGCATGGTCAGGTTGGTGGAAAGCTTTTGTGGTTTTGGATGGACTCGCGGCCTATCAGCTTGTTGGTGGGGTAATGGCCTACCAAGGCGATGACGGGTAGCCGGCCTGAGAGGGTGACCGGCCACACTGGGACTGAGACACGGCCCAGACTCCTACGGGAGGCAGCAGTGGGGAATATTGCACAATGGGCGCAAGCCTGATGCAGCGACGCCGCGTGAGGGATGACGGCCTTCGGGTTGTAAACCTCTTTCAGTAGGGAAGAAGCGAAAGTGACGGTACCTGCAGAAGAAGCGCCGGCTAACTACGTGCCAGCAGCCGCGGTAATACGTAGGGCGCAAGCGTTATCCGGAATTATTGGGCGTAAAGAGCTCGTAGGCGGTTTGTCGCGTCTGCTGTGAAAGACCGGGGCTCAACTCCGGTTCTGCAGTGGGTACGGGCAGACTAGAGTGATGTAGGGGAGACTGGAATTCCTGGTGTAGCGGTGAAATGCGCAGATATCAGGAGGAACACCGATGGCGAAGGCAGGTCTCTGGGCATTAACTGACGCTGAGGAGCGAAAGCATGGGGAGCGAACAGGATTAGATACCCTGGTAGTCCATGCCGTAAACGTTGGGCACTAGGTGTGGGGGACATTCCACGTTTTCCGCGCCGTAGCTAACGCATTAAGTGCCCCGCCTGGGGAGTACGGCCGCAAGGCTAAAACTCAAAGGAATTGACGGGGGCCCGCACAAGCGGCGGAGCATGCGGATTAATTCGATGCAACGCGAAGAACCTTACCAAGGCTTGACATGGACTAGTAAAGCGCAGAGATGCGTTCCCCTCTTGAGGCTGGTTCACAGGTGGTGCATGGTTGTCGTCAGCTCGTGTCGTGAGATGTTGGGTTAAGTCCCGCAACGAGCGCAACCCTCGTTCTATGTTGCCAGCGCGTGATGGCGGGGACTCATAGGAGACTGCCGGGGTCAACTCGGAGGAAGGTGGGGACGACGTCAAATCATCATGCCCCTTATGTCTTGGGCTTCACGCATGCTACAATGGCCGGTACAAAGGGTTGCGATACTGTGAGGTGGAGCTAATCCCAAAAAGCCGGTCTCAGTTCGGATTGGGGTCTGCAACTCGACCCCATGAAGTCGGAGTCGCTAGTAATCGCAGATCAGCAACGCTGCGGTGAATACGTTCCCGGGCCTTGTACACACCGCCCGTCAAGTCACGAAAGTTGGTAACACCCGAAGCCGGTGGCCTAACCCTTGTGGGGGGAGCCGTCGAAGGTGGGACCGGCGATTGGGACTAAGTCGTAACAAGGTAGCCGTACCGGAAGGTGCGGCTGGATCACCTCCTTTCTAAGGAGCGCCTTTATCGCCCTTTTCCTGCCGCATGGTGGGTGGGGGGTGTATTGGAAGCAAAGCCCATTGCGCAGGCGTCTGTTCTGCGGTGGGTGCTCATGGGTGGAATATCAACGAATCAAATTTTTTTGGCATGGCCTTTTCCGTGGTTGTGTCCTGGTGCCAGTACGGCGTCCTGTGTGTCCTGTGTCCCTTTTGGGGGGTGCGGGTGCGGGGTGTTGGGAACGTGCCGGGGTGTGGGTTGCGGGGGTTGTGTTTGGCGCACTGTTGGGTCCTGAGGCAACAGGCCCGTCGCTGGTGTCACCTTTGTGTGTCCTTCCCTGTTTTGGGGGTGGGGTGCTGGGGTGGGGTTGGTGGTGGTTTTGGGTGTTTCTGGTTTCCTGGCTGCATGGCTTTTCACGCTGTTTGGTGTGGGGGGTGTGTGGTACGGGGTTGTTGTTTGAGAACTACATAGTGGACGCGAGCATCTGACATGGGCAGGCCTTTTGGGGTTTGTTCCGTGTCTACAGCAATTTCTTTTTATGAACCTGGTGCCGGTGTGCGCTCCTTCGGGGGTGTGTGTCGGTGTCTGTGGTTCTCTCGAAATTTGTGTTGTTTTTGTGTGGTCAAGTTTTTAAGGGCACACGGTGGATGCCTTGGCATTAGGAGCCGAAGAAGGACGTAGGAATCTGCGATAAGCCTGGGGGAGTTGATAACCGAACGGTGATCCCAGGATGTCCGAATGGGGAAACCCCGCCAGACGCGTTTTGCGTGATCTGGTGACCCGCATCTGAACACATAGGGTGCGTGGGGGGAACGCGGGGAAGTGAAACATCTCAGTACCCGCAGGAAGAGAAAACAAGAGTGATTCCGTTAGTAGTGGCGAGCGAACGCGGATGAGGCTAAACCGTTCCATGTGTGATAGCCGGCGGGTGTTGCATGGGCGGGGTTGTGGGACTTTCCGTACTGGTTCTGCCGGACCGGTGGGGTGAGAGTGTGGGCATAGGTGAACGGTCTTGAAAGGCCGGCCGTAGAGGGTGTGAGCCCCGTAACCGTAATGTCGTGCACCGCCTGAGAGGATCCCAAGTAGCACGGGGCCCGAGAAATCCCGTGCGAATCTGTCAGGACCACCTGATAAGCCTAAATACTTCCTAATGACCGATAGCGGACCAGTACCGTGAGGGAAAGGTGAAAAGTACCCCGGGAGGGGAGTGAAACAGTACCTGAAACCGTGTGCTTACAATCCGTCGGAGCATCTGCAGCTTGTCTGTATGGGTGTGACGGCGTGCCTTTTGAAGAATGAGCCTGCGAGTTAGTGTTACGTCGCGAGGTTAACCCGTGTGGGGTAGCCGTAGCGAAAGCGAGTCTGAACAGGGCGAGTGTAGTGGCGTGATCTAGACCCGAAGCGGAGTGATCTACCCATGGCCAGGTTGAAGCGACGGTAAGACGTCGTGGAGGACCGAACCCACTTCAGTTGAAAATGGAGGGGATGAGCTGTGGGTAGGGGTGAAAGGCCAATCAAACTCCGTGATAGCTGGTTCTCCCCGAAATGCATTTAGGTGCAGCGTTGCGTGTTTCTTGCCGGAGGTAGAGCTACTGGATGGCCGATGGGCCCTACAAGGTTACTGACGTCAGCCAAACTCCGAATGCCGGTAAGTGAGAGCGCAGCAGTGAGACTGTGGGGGATAAGCTTCATAGTCGAGAGGGAAACAGCCCAGACCACCAACTAAGGCCCCTAAGCGTGTGCTAAGTGGGAAAGGATGTGGAGTTGCGAAGACAACCAGGAGGTTGGCTTAGAAGCAGCCATCCTTGAAAGAGTGCGTAATAGCTCACTGGTCAAGTGATTCCGCGCCGACAATGTAGCGGGGCTCAAGTACACCGCCGAAGTTGTGGATTTCAGAGTATAGACAAGCCTTCGTGGTTCAGTCCTCTGGAGTGGTAGGGGAGCGTCGTGTGGGCGGTGAAGTCGCGGTGGAAACCAGCGGTGGAGCCTACACGAGTGAGAATGCAGGCATGAGTAGCGAAAGACGGGTGAGAAACCCGTCCGCCGAATGATCAAGGGTTCCAGGGTCAAGCTAATCTGCCCTGGGTAAGTCGGGACCTAAGGCGAGGCCGACAGGCGTAGTCGATGGACAACGGGTTGATATTCCCGTACCGGCGAAGGACCGCCCATGCTGATCGGGGGATACTAACCGCCCGGAGCCTGCCCAATCACCCTTGTGGTGTGCGGGTTTTGGCCGAGCGCGGGATCTGATCCCGGGAGGTAAGCGTATTAACAGGTGTGACGCAGGAAGGTAGCCGGGCCGGGCGATGGTTGCCCCGGTCTAAGGATGTAGGGTCAGCGATAGGCAAATCCGTCGCTGTGTCTTGGATGACGTGCCTGAGATCTGACGGGACTCCCGCAAGGGGGGATCCGGTGATCCTATGCTGCCTAGAAAAGCATCGACGCGAGGTTCGAGCTGCCCGTACCCCAAACCGACACAGGTGATCAGGTAGAGAATACCAAGGCGATCGAGAGAATTATGGTTAAGGAACTCGGCAAAATGCCCCCGTAACTTCGGGAGAAGGGGGGCCCCAACCTTGAACGGTACTAGCGACCGGGAGGGGATCGGGGCCGCAGAGACCAGGGGGAAGCGACTGTTTACTAAAAACACAGGTCCGTGCGAAGTCGCAAGACGATGTATACGGACTGACTCCTGCCCGGTGCTGGAAGGTTAAAGAGGACCGGTTAGCCGCAAGGCGAAGCTGAGAATTTAAGCCCCAGTAAACGGCGGTGGTAACTATAACCATCCTAAGGTAGCGAAATTCCTTGTCGGGTAAGTTCCGACCTGCACGAATGGAGTAACGACTTCCCCGCTGTCTCAACCATAAACTCGGCGAAATTGCAGTACGAGTAAAGATGCTCGTTACGCGCAGCAGGACGGAAAGACCCCGAGACCTTTACTATAGTTTGGTATTGGTGTTCGGAGTGGCTTGTGTAGGATAGGTGGGAGACGTTGAAGCCCGGACGCCAGTTCGGGTGGAGTCATCGTTGAAATACCACTCTGGTCACTTTGGACATCTAACTTCGGCCCGTGATCCGGGTCAGGGACAGTGCCTGATGGGTAGTTTAACTGGGGCGGTTGCCTCCTAAAAAGTAACGGAGGCGCCCAAAGGTTCCCTCAGCCTGGTTGGCAATCAGGTGTCGAGTGTAAGTGCACAAGGGAGCTTGACTGTGAGAGAGACATCTCAAGCAGGGACGAAAGTCGGGACTAGTGATCCGGCGGTACATTGTGGAATGGCCGTCGCTCAACGGATAAAAGGTACCTCGGGGATAACAGGCTGATCTTGCCCAAGAGTCCATATCGACGGCATGGTTTGGCACCTCGATGTCGGCTCGTCGCATCCTGGGGCTGGAGTAGGTCCCAAGGGTTGGGCTGTTCGCCCATTAAAGCGGTACGCGAGCTGGGTTTAGAACGTCGTGAGACAGTTCGGTCCCTATCCGCTGCGCGCGCAGGAAATTTGAGAAGGGCTGTCCTTAGTACGAGAGGACCGGGACGGACGAACCTCTGGTGTGTCAGTTGTACTGCCAAGTGCACCGCTGATTAGCTACGTTCGGATGGGATAACCGCTGAAAGCATCTAAGCGGGAAGCTCGCTTCAAGATGAGATTTCCAAACACCTCGTGTGTGAGAGGCCCCCAGCCAGACCACTGGGTTGATAGGCCGGATGTGGAAGACAGGACTAAAGACTGTTGAAGCTGACCGGTACTAATAGGCCGATAACTTACATCACACCAACAAAACTGCTTGCGTCCACTATGTGGTTCCCAGACAACAACACTGTTGCACGGGGACAAAAAACCACAACTGAATAACACGACTGTCACAACACAACAGCCGCAACCACAACACTTCCCACACCACCCCCCCAAGGGTTGGTGACGGGTGAAAAGGTTACGGCGGTCATAGCGTGGGGGAAACGCCCGGTCCCATTCCGAACCCGGAAGCTAAGACCCACAGCGCCGATGGTACTGCACCCGGGAGGGTGTGGGAGAGTAGGACACCGCCGGACAACCAGTACAGGTCGAGACCCCCCAACCACCAGGTCGGGGGGTCTCCCTCATTAACCCCCCAAACCACACCACCCAAACCAAACCCGGCCCCGGCTGGCCGGCCCGGGGTCATGGGAAAAAACGTGGGTAAATCCCGGGCGGGTCATGCGCGGTCCGGCCCAGCCTGTACGGCGCCGGAAGCCCTCGTCCCTGCAACCCCCGGAACCTCGCGACGCACAAAATTCTTGCGGGTGCGCTCAATCCCTGTCGACACCGGAATTCACGCGTCGAAACCCATTTACCGTATCGCCCAGCTGCAAGCCCCCCAGCCTGCCGGCCTGGCCACCCGCCGTCGACCCCAAACCAGACACCCGCCGTCGAACACGGCAGGAGCGTCCGGCCATCAGGGCCTATTGGCGAGCTGGCGGCACCCCCGTGGGCCCACATAAGTGAGCGTGCGCCGGAAGGGAGGGCGGTAGTGTTGATGCACATGGAGAGCCTTTTCAGTCACGCCGCGTCGGACTCGGAATCCCAGCCAGACCAGTCCGGTGAGTTGGAGCCCGTGGTGTGCACCGTCGTCGTGCCCTCACCTGTGGCGCATGCGTTCATGGGCTTTACCGACCACCCGCATTTGTGGTGGCCCATGGAGGACCACAGTGTCTATGGATCGGGCTCGCATGTTGAATTTGAGGAGAACCTGATCCTCGAGACGGCGGACGACGGCCGCACCTCGGTATGGGGAACGATCGATGATTGGCAGCCGCCGTTGTCCTTCCATGCGAGCTGGTATCCGGGCAGTACTGCGATGTGGTCCACTGAGGTTCGCGTGGCTTTCCGGGCGGTTGACGGGGGTACTGAGGTGCGCCTGGTCCACGACGGCTGGGAAGGTGCCGAGGATCCCGTCGGCACCCGTGCAAACTACGCGGCTGACTGGCCAGGAGTTCTTGAGCGTTATGTCCGGTTCATGGGCGGCGGAAGTGAGTAGAATCCGTCGCCTTCAAGCGGCCGATTGGCGGTTGCTGCGCGACGTGCGGCTCGAAATGCTCTCGGACACTCCCATGGCCTACGTGGAGAGCCTCGCTGCGGCGCGACGCCAGACTGACACGCAATGGCAAGAGCGCGCTGCCACTATGTCGGACGACTCAAGCGTCACTCTGGTGGCGGACGACGGTACCGACGGGAGCAGGATCCGCGGACTCATGCGCGTAGTGATCAAACAGCCACAGGATGCGTCCCGGCCGCGGCAGGCCATGCTCATCAGCGTGTATGTTGCGCCAGAGCACCGCGGTTTGGGCCTGGCGGGCCGGTTGCTTGATGAGGCTTGTGCTGTAGCAGGCGCTGAACTTGGCGCCGGTGTGATCGAGCTTGGCGTCCACGAAGACAACGCCCGCGCCAAAGGTTTTTATGCTAGGCATGGATTCGAAGCTACTGGAGCCTCCCGCCCCTACCCGAAGGACCACGCCAAGCGCGAAATCGTTATGGCCCGCAGGCTTCCGCCGCTCTCGGTGGACTACACAGCAGGAAAAGCCAACGACGGCGCAAGCGAAGCCGGCCGATTCGTGGAGGGGCTTGCCGCCGCGCTCACTCCCGGGCAAATCGCCGTCGACGAACCCACCCGCAGAATCTACTCTGTGGACCAAGGCCCTGTCTTGGACTTTCAGTTGCCTGTGGCCGTGGTGTTTGCCGAATCCAGGGAAGATGTCCAGCACGTGGTGCGTAGCTGCGCCCAGCACGGGGTTCCGATTGTTGCGCGCGGCGCCGGAACCGGTGTTTCTGGTGGTGCCCATGCCAGCGAGGGGTGCATCGTGCTCAGCCTGGAACGGATGAATCGCATTCTGCAGCTCAACCCGGACGACGAGACCGCCGTCGTCGAGCCTGGTGTGGTGAACGCTGATCTGAACGCTGCGGCGGCAGAACACGGGCTGATGTATGCGCCGGACCCCGCAAGCTACAAGGTGTCCACGATCGGCGGCAATGTGGCCACGAACGCCGGCGGCCTTCGGTGCGCCAAGTACGGCGTGACCCGCGACTCGGTGCTGGCGCTCGACGTCGTCCTGGCCGACGGGTCTCTCATCCACACCGGGCACCAGACCTTCAAAGGGGTGGCCGGTTACGATCTCACGGCCCTGTTTGTAGGCTCCGAGGGCACTCTGGGGATCGTTGTGGGCGTGACGGTGCGCCTGCGTTACCTGCCCCGCGATGTCCAGACTGTTGCCGCCTTCTACCCGGACTTCCGTGGTGCCGCCGCGGGCGTCCATGGCGGTTGGAAGGGCGCGTATCCAGCCCGCCATCATGGAGATGCTCGACGCCGGAACGCTCGCGCAGCTCGACGAGCTGTACGGCTCGGACCTCCGTGAACGCGGGCAGGCCTTGCTGTTGATTCAGACCGACGGATTCGGGGCGGCCGCGGAAGCCGCGCTGGTGCGGGACGTCCTGGCGGCCGGCGGCGGCACGGTCACGACCGAGTCGGATGCGGAAGCCGAGCGCCTCATCGAGATGCGGCGCTCAAGCCGAGGGGACGAAGCGGACAACGAATACCGGGTAGGCGAGGACGTCGCCGTTCCGAGGTCACGGTTGGTGGACTACGTGGCCGCGCTCGAGGCGATGGCCGCCACCCACAATGTCCGGCTCAAGGTCGTGGCCCATGCGGGCGACGGCAACCTGCATCCCACCTTCTGGGTGGACCGCGTGGACATGAACGTCGACGAGGACGCGATGGCCAGCCTCAACAAGGCCCTTGACGACTCCATAGATACCGCACTGGAGATGGGTGGAACCATCACCGGCGAGCACGGGGTGGGGCAGTACAAGCTGCGCTGGCTAGGCCTTGAGCAGCCCGAACCTCTCCGCGAGTTGCAGCAACGCATCAAGGTGCTATTTGATCCAGCTGGGATCTTCAACCCCGGTAAGGCTATATAGCTAAACCCCGGAGTTTGTGTACAGGTCGGGCCCCTTAAGGCGGCTCTTAAGGGGCATCATCTGTACACAAACTCGCTAGTCGTCCGAATCCGGGTATTCGTCGTCGTCGTACCGGGACTCTTCGTTTTCGACTTCCAGGATCTTGAGCAACGCAGTGTCCGGATTGAGCATGATCGCTGCCTCGTCGCGCCGGTGGCGCAGCACGGTGTCCAGATACGACTGGACGGCCTCAGCCAAGGGGATGTGCCGGTCCTGCTTCTGGCTCATGTACCAGCGGTGTTCGAGGACTTCGTGGACCACTTCTGCTGGCTCAAGCTTGCCGGCGAGGTCGCGCGGGATGGACCGGACAATCGGCTCGAAGATCTGGCTGACCCAAACGTGCGCGCTGATTTCCTCGTCAAGGTCCGGGTTGTTGTCCGCCCGGAACGAATCCATGTCGTTGAGCAGGCGGCGGGCTTGGTTCTGTTGGGCATCCAAACCGGTGAGGCGGAGCAAACGGCGTTGGTAGTGGCCTGCGTCCACCACTTTCGGCTGGAGCTGGATGGTGGAGCCATCCGCGGTGGTTTTGATGGCGTATTCCTCGACGTCGAAGCCGAGTTCGTTGAGGCGGCGGATGCGCGCGCCCACTCGCCAGCGCTCACCGAGTTCGAACGATTCCTTTTCGGTGAGTTCAGCCCAAAGCCGGCGGTACGAGTCCATGATGAGCTCCGACGTCGCCACCGGGTCCACCTCCTCGATCAGGCCGCCTTCGAGCAAGTCCATGAGTTCCCCGGCGATGTTGACACGGGCGATCTCGAGATCGTACTCGCGCTGGCCCACGGAAAGGTCAGGATAAAGCTCGCCGGTTTCGGCATCGACGAGGTAGGCGGCGAACGCGCCGGCGTCGCGACGGAACAGGGTGTTGGAGAGCGAAACATCGCCCCAGTAGAAGCCGATCAGGTGCAGGCGCACCAGCAGCAGGGCTTGGGCGTCGATGAGCCTGGTCAGGGTGTCGCGGCGCAGCATCTGCGAAAAAAGCGCGCGGTAGGGCATAGAGAACTTGAGGTGCCGGGTGACCAACACGGGGTTCAGCGGCTTGCCGTCAATGGTGGAGCGGCCGGTAATGACGGCAACCGGCTCGACGCAGGGAACGTCCAGCCGGGCCAGCTTACGGAGCATGTGGTATTCATGCCGGGCGATGTGCTCCGACGTTTCCTTGATGGCGATGACGGAACCGGCCAGATGGGCGAACCGCACGATGTGACGGGAAATGCCGCGCGGCAGTGCGGCCAGGTTCGCGGCAGGCCAGTCCTCGAGGGCAACGTGCCAGGGCAAGTCGAGGAGCTCGGGATCCGCTGCGGCGGCCGTGATGTTGAGGGATCCGATCACGCTCGCCGGCGGGGCGGTGTCATTGGCGCTGGCGGCCTCAGTGCGCGGGAGTTTGCCGACCTGCGCGTAGTCGGTAGGTTCGTCATGCCACTGGGCACCGCTTTGCTCGCTCATGGGTCAATTCTTCCGTATGGGGGCTGCTGTTAACGACGACGGCGGCCCGTCCACTCGGAAGGGCCGCCGTCGTTATTGCGGGTTAGTCGCCCAGGCGCAGGCCCGTCTTGGTGTCGAACAGGTGCACGTGACCGGACTGCGGGCGTACTGAGATAGTCTCGCCCTTCATCGGGGGACGGCGGCCATCGACGCGGGCCACGATGTCGTGGCTCTTGCCGTCAAGCGTGGTGTGGCCGTAAACGTAAGCGTCGGCACCGAGCTCTTCGACGACGTCGACCTCGACCAGGAGGCCTTCGCCTGCACCAACGGTCTCGAGGTCTTCCGGACGGGAACCGAGCGTGACGGTCTTGCCGTGTGCCTCTTCGAGGACGTCGTGCGGTACCGGGTAGACCGTTCCACCGAACTGCACACCGCCGTCGACGACCGGAAGTTCCAGCAGGTTCATAGCGGGGGAGCCGATGAAGCCGGCCACGAAGACGTTCTTCGGCTTGTCGTAGAGGTTGCGCGGGGTGTCGACCTGCATCAGCAGACCGTCCTTCAGCACAGCCACGCGGTCGCCCATGGTCATGGCCTGCGGCCTGGTCGTGGGTCACGTAGACCGTGGTGACGCCGAGGCGGCGGGTCAGGGACGCGATCTGGGTGCGGGTCTGGACACGGAGCTTGGCGTCCAGGTTGGAAAGCGGCTCATCCATGAGGAAGACCTGCGGGTTACGGACAATTGCACGGCCCATGGCAACACGCTGACGCTGGCCACCGGAGAGTGCCTTCGGCTTGCGGTTCAGGTACGGCTCGAGGTCAAGAAGCTTCGCGGCTTCGCGGACGCGCTCGGCGCGCTCTTCCTTGGAGACTCCGGCGATCTTGAGTGCGAAGCCCATGTTGTCCGCAACGGTCATGTGCGGGTACAGCGCGTAGTTCTGGAAGACCATGGCGATGTCGCGGTCCTTCGGCGGAACGTCCGTGACATCGCGGTCGCCGATCAGAATGCGGCCCGAGTTCACATCCTCAAGACCTGCGAGCATGCGCAGGGAGGTGGACTTACCGCAACCGGAGGGTCCAACGAGGACCAGGAATTCGCCATCGGCGATGTCGATGTTGAGCTTATCGACGGCGGGCTTTTCTGTGCCCGGGTACAGACGCGTAGCGTTATCAAAAGTAACTGTTGCCACAGTTATCAATCCCTTCACCGGCAGGTACGTGCCGGACGATCCGTTGTGAATGGTTCATGTTTATTCAGTTGGACTCCCCGCCCTGAGCTGAAGCCCAGGCAGGGGAGTTCGTGTGACGCCGCACGGTAGTTGTGCGTCACATCACACCCCAGAGTATGGCAGCACTCTCCGCTATTCGCGAAAATGTTACGAAGGTCACATGTGAGTTCAGTCTCCTGCGAGTTCGCGGCGCCGCTCCCGCAGGACCGTTTCCAAGAGTTCCGCCACATGGACGGGCGCTTCGACCCGGAATTCAGCCTGGGTGAACCCCAGCCCGACCTTCACTCCGAGGTCGCCCGCACCCAACCTGGCAATCGCGTCTTCATCGGTAACGTCGTCGCCGGCGAAGATGATCCCCGTGGCTCCCGTGGCCTGGCGCAGGAACTCGACGGCCTCGCCTTTGGAAGAGTGCACCACCGATGTCTCAAGCACGCGCTTGCCGTCCTTGAGGAAGACTCCGGGGCGGCCCTCAAGAACCGCCCGCGCGGCGGCGACGGCGTCCTCCGCCACGTCGTCGGCTGCAAGGCGCGTATGGAGTACGACGCCGGCAGGCTTGTCCTCGAGCACGGTCCCCGGAGCTTCCTGCGAGATTCCAGCCAAGACCTCGCGGACTTCGGCGAGGAGCTCACGTTGGGTGTCGTCGAGCTGGAGCTCCGCCGAGCCTGCGCCCAGCCATGCCTCAGCGCCATGGCTGCCGATCAGAAGCGTTGCCTCCGGGGGAGAGGCGACCGCCCGCAGACTTGCCAGTGCCCGCCCGGAGATGAGCGCCGTCGTCGTCCGTGGAAGTTTGGCGAGTTCAGCGAAAGCGGTGGCTGACCGTTCAAGTGGCCGGGCGTCGTCGGCACGATCCACCAGGGGCGAGATGGTGCCGTCAAAGTCCATCGCCACCAAAAGCTGGTCTGTTCCCGCGATCCGGCGGACGGCGTCGAGCAGTTCCGGGGACAAGCTCAGCGGGGGAGTTTCAGGAGTCATCGCGCACCACGGTTTCGGCCAGGGCCGCGAGGAACTCGGCGGACCAGTGATCGACGTTGTGGTCGAGGATTTGCTTGCGCATGGACTTCATCCGGCGACGGGATTCGTTCGGAGGCAGGTGGACGGCCCTCATGATGGTGTTCTTGAGTCCGTCGATGTCGTGCGGATTCATGAGGAGTGCTTGCTTGAGTTGATCGGCCGCGCCGGTGAACTCACTAAGGACCAAGGCGCCCGTGTTGTTGGTCCGGGCTGTGACATATTCCTTGGCCACAAGGTTCATGCCGTCGCGCAACGCCGTCACCAGCATGACGTCGGCCGCGAGATACAGGGCCACCATCTCCTCGACCGGGTAGCTGTGGTGGAGGTAGCGGACGGCCGTGTTCTGCATCGTGTCGTAGCTGCCGTTGATGTGGCCCACGGTGCCTTCAATATCCTCGCGCAGGAGCCTGTATTGCCGTACGCGCTCGCGGCTGGGGCTCGCCACCTGGATGAGTGTGGCGTCCTCCACAGTGAGCCGTCCTTCCTTGAGGAGTTCCTCAAAGGCCTTCAAGCGGTGGGGGATGCCCTTGGTGTAGTCGAGGCGGTCCACGCCCAGGAGGATGGTTTTGGGGTTGCCGAGGTCCAGGCGGATCTGCCGGGCACGTTCGATGATGTCCGGGCGCTCCGCGAGTTCGCTGATTTGGTCTACGGCGATGGAGATCGGGAAGGCCTGTGCACGGGCAATATGCGTGATCCGGCCACCCGGTCCCTTGACGTGGATCTGTTGCTGTTTGACGCTTGCGCCAATGAAGCGGCGTGCCGAGCGCATGAAGTTTGCCGCGTCACTTGGGCGTTGGAAACCCACCAGGTCAGCGCCGAGCAGGCCTTCGATAATGGCCTGGCGCCACGGCAATTGGGCGAAGATCTCCGGCGGCGGGAACGGGATGTGGTTGAAGAAACCGATGCGCAGGTCCGGGCGTGCCTGACGGAGCATGCTCGGCACCAGCTGGAGCTGGTAGTCCTGCACCCACACGGTGGCGCCTTCGGCAGCGTGTTCGACGACGGCGTCGGCGAACCTCTGATTGACCTGACGGTAACTGTCCCACCAAGTGCGGTGGAATTCCGGCGGGGCGATGACGTCGTGGTAGAGCGGCCACAGCGTGGCGTTGGAGAAGCCTTCGTAATACAGCTCAACATCGTCGGTGCTGAGGTCCACGGGAACCAAGTCCATGCCGCCGTGGTTGAAAGGCTCCAACGCCTCGTCCGGGGCGCCGTGCCAACCAACCCACGCGCCATCGGTCTTGGTCATCATCGGCGCGAGGGCTGTCACCAAACCGCCGGGCGAACGGCGCCACCCGTCGTCGTTGTTATCCCCGTCCTCGCTGGTGCAGCGGTCCACGGGAAGGCGGTTCGAGACCACCATGAAATCGTATTTCGCTGACTTTGACGCCGGCGTGGTCTTGGGTGTGGAATCGAGTTTTTCGCTTGACGTTTCTTGCATTGATGCCCCTGGAATTGCTTTTGGCCCAACTCCTACCCTACCGGCGGGAATCATCCGGGACACCTGCTCGTTCCTCAGACTGGAGTCAATGACCTCAGCTTGGCTGTCAGTCTTCTCCCGTAAACTGGCCCCGTTGCCATAGCTAGAACAACTAGACCAACGCCGTCGATTAACCCGAGGAACTGATGAGCCCCGCAAACGAACCACGCCTGTCCAAGGCAGAGCGCACCGCCCAGGCCCGCGAAAAGGCCCGCCAGATCCGTGAGGCTCAGGTGAAGAAGGACAAGCGCAACAAGTTGCTGGTTGGCTGGGGCATCGTGGTTGCCGTCGTCGCGATCCTCGCGGTCATTGCCCTCGTGGTTACTCAGAACATTGCGAACAACGCTCCGATTGCGGACCAAGGCCCGACGCCGGCCAACGTGAACGTGCACGGCGGCGTGACGCTGCTGAAGGGCACCGATGTGACGAAGGTGGCCGCCGGCACGGTAAACCTGGCGGACCTGCCGGCAGCTCCGGCGACCAAGCCCGCCACCGTGACCGCTCCCGGCGCCGAAGCTGAAGCCGGAAAACCGGTCAAGGTGGTGGCCTACATCGACTTCATCTGCCCTATCTGCAAGAACTTCGAGACCACGTACAGCCAGCAACTGACTCAGTTGCGCAACGACGGCAAGATCACCTTGGAGTACCGTCCGTTCGGCTTCCTTGACGCCAGCTCCAGCACCAACTACTCCTCTCGCGCCGCCAACGCCGCGGCGTGCGTGGCCAACACGTCGCCGGACAAGTACTCGGCACTCGTTGACCTGCTGTACGCACAGCAGCCTGCCGAGGGCAGCGCAGGTATTTCGGACAACGACCTCAAGAAGCTGGCCACCCAGGCGGGATCGGCCAACATTGACTCTTGCATCGACAACAAGACGTACCGCCCGTTCGTCAAGGTAGTCACCCAAGAGGCGAAGAATATCGGGATCTCCGGCACGCCGACGGTCTTCATCGACGGTCAGCAGTGGGACAACAAGGCGGACTTCATGACAGTGCTGAATGCGGCTGTCGCAGCGAAGAAGTAGCTCTTGCAGGCCTGAGGCCTGAGGCCTGAGGCCTGGTCCTGCAACCTGCCGGTCCGCGCCCGCTGCCGCACAGCGGCGGGCGCCGGCTCGGCGGGAGTCCGCGGAATTTCCGTGGGCGGGAGGTCCTGGGCTACCCTTATCTAGCGCTCTTGCGCACCAACTCCGGTCCGCCGGGGTAACCCGCTCCGGCTTGCCGGGGCAACCCGCTCCGGTCCGCCGGGGCAACCCGCTCCGGTCCGCCGGGGTGCGCCTCCTTAGCTCAGTTGGCCAGAGCACCGCTCTTGTAAAGCGGGGGTCGTCGGTTCGAATCCGACAGGGGGCTCCATTTGTGGGCCCATCTTCCGCGCAATAAGTGTCGCGCTGGACTTGCGGACCGTTTTGAAAGTCACCTAGGCGTATCCGATTGGACCCGGGCCAAAGTGCTTGCCGCCAGCCTTGAAGGCACTGCCGACCGCGAAGCCGGGCAGTCACGACTCAGCGCCGACCGAGACCAGGGAACCCGCCCGGCGCGTCCGTGGCCTAAGCTTCAGGTTGCAGCCCGAAAGCCCGCAAAACGCGGGGTCAGCAGTCAGGGGTGCGTCGTGGCACCGGGGTGCCCGGTACGTGATTCCTGCCGGTCACTCGTACGAAAACACTCAGCCTATTTAAATTCACGGCGTTAGCCCGTGTTTATCAGAGATAAACAGAAGTTGCACACAGCGGCTACAAATGGTGCTCCTGCCTAGATACCGCGTACCTCGAACGTGCAAGTGCACATACTCAGGTGATCGTGTTGCCCCTAGTCTCTATTCGGCTGTTGTGCAGATCACAATATGCGCGGCCGCCATCGTCGGCGGCGGTCGGTTCCCAGAGGGGCCGACTCGAGTTCAAGGAAAGATGGATTTTGACCACCTCAACAACGGGCCAAGCCCAAAGCGGCGGACTTGAAGTCCGCTCTATCGACTACGTCCCATTGGGCGAGCGCCACGGAAAAGTGTCCAGTATCGGGCCACTGTGGTTCATGAGCAACGCGCAGATTGCCACACTGGCAGTGGGACTGATCGGCGTCACCACTGGCGGCAACTTGGTCTGGTCCCTGATCGCGATTGCCGTCGGTGTGCTCGTCGGGACGCTCTTCATGGCGGCCCATTCCTCGCAGGGGCCTCAACTGGGCCTGCCTCAAATGATCCAGTCGCGCCCGCAGTTCGGATACATCGGCGCCCTTTTGGTCTGGCTTTTCGCCTACCTCCAGTACGCCGGCTTCAACATCTTCAACACGGTGCTCGCCGGGCAGGCCATCGCAGGCTCCGTTCACGTAGGCTCGGACAACCTTTGGTTCTGGGTCGTGACGGTCGTCGCCGTCGTTGTCGCCCTTTTCGGATACGACCTGATCCACCGCTTCGAGCGCTACCTGACCTATCTCACGATCGCGATGCTAGCGTTGCTGACCATAGCGGCGCTCACCAAACTCGACCTCCCTGCAAATGCGCTAAACCTCGGCGACTTCCAGCCTGTGCCTTTCCTCGCCCAGCTGGGTGTTGCCGCGGGATACCAGATTTCCTGGGCGATCTACGTTTCTGACTATTCGCGGTACCTGCCCCCGAGCGCCGCGCGCCGAACCTTCAGCTACACCTTCTGGGGCAGCGCGCTCGGCGGAATCTGGGTGATGTTCCTCGGGGCGTTCATCGCTTCTTCCGCGGGCAAGGACTTCGACACCATAGGGTCGATCCGGGCGACGGCGGACAAGCTCTTTGGCGGCTTCGGCTCCATCGCTCTCTTCATCGCTGCCCTCGGCCTTGTCTCCGTCACGGCGCTGAACATGTACGGCGGCTCGCTGACCCTCATCTCCTCAATCGACAGCCTCCGGAAGATCAAGCCGACCCTCAAGCTGCGGATCGTCACCATAGCGATCACTGCCGTCATCTCCGTGGTACTCGCCAACGTCGCCTCCGACGACTTCCTGGCCAACTTCAACGACTTCCTGCTGCTGGTGCTGTACTTCTTCATCCCTTGGACCGCAGTGAACCTCATGGACTATTTCGTCGTCAGGAAGGGCCACTACGCCATCGCCGAGATCTTCAAGCCCGACGGCATCTACGGACGCTGGGGCTGGCCCGGCATCATCTCCTACCTCGTCGGCTTCGCGGTGATGATTCCCTTCTTCTCCGCGGGAAAGCTTTTCATCGGTCCCTCGGCCCAGGCGATGAGCGGTGCAGACATCTCCCTGTTTATCGGGCTGCCCGTAGCCGCCGTGCTCTACTGGCTTCTCGCGCGTAGGACAAACGTCGCGGCCGAGACCGCGGTTGCAGAAGCTGAGGAGGCAGAGCTCGACATCGCAGCGCATGAGAACGTGATGCCGTAGCACCACAGCGCATCTGAAAAGGCGATGCAAGGCATCGTCAGCACACGATGGCACACGTCGCTCGACGTGTGCCATCGTGATTTTGTGGCGGCGATGCCGCGAAGTGGTATGTGGCGATGCCACGAAAATGACTGCACCGGTAACCCGTCAGTTCGAATTCGAACTCGAGGTCGCCGCCGTGATCGGACGCAGCGGAACGACATTTATGGTGTCCGGTGCCGAAAGATACATCGCTGAGTACACGATTCTCTGCGACGGAGCTCGCGCGACCTCCAGGAATAGGAGATGCGTGTCGGCCCCGGGCCCGCGAAGGCGAAGGACGCAGCCACGTCGTTAGGTCCCTTCCCCGTCTTGCCGGGAGAGCTCGAGCCATGTCAGAGCGGCTCGGGATGGAAGAAATTCCGCCAACAATCCAGGACGTAATTCAAACGGGAAATTCCGCTTGCGTGATATCACTGTCATAAATCTCACGTTGACGGCCAATCGGAAAATCACGCCAAAGGATGGCAGGGACAAGGCCTGACAGCAAATGAGATCGCGGAGCGAACGCCGATACCGGATCATATGTCCGAAAATTAGTTTCGAGCCTCGCCGTAAGAATGCTGGTGAACATGGCAGCAGTCGTGGCGGAATGGTGAAGGAGGCAGGTGGCCATCGGGCCAGCCTGCCTCCTTCTGTTTGTGTCCCTCCGCCGCGCCCGTCGGTCGGGTTTTCTGTTGCGATTGAAATGGGTGGAGGGCTCATGCCTGCCGGTATTGACGGCAGCTGGTGGGGCCCGATGGGGCTTGTGCGGGCGGTGCCGCCGCGGATCGGGCCAAGTCCCTGCGGTGTTCGGCGCGGGCGCCCCGAACGAGGGGACAGTCGAGACCGTGTCTGGAGGTCAGTGGGCCAGGGCGGGCTCGGTCAATTGCACGGGCTCTGCCTCGGTGGGCACATATCCTGCTTGAAGTTCGGAGCGGAGTTTCTCGATGTCCAGGGCGCCTTGCCATTTGGCGACGGCGACGCAGGAGACGATGTTGCAGAGCGTGCTGGTGAGGGCGCGGGCTTCGCTCATGAAGCGGTCGATACCTACGATGAGGGCTACACCGGCGACAGGCAGTGTGGGTAGGACCGTCAGGGTTGCGACGAGGGCCACGAAGCCGCTGCCGGTCACGCCGGCCGCGCCCTTGGAGGTCAGGAGCATCATGCCGAGCATGAGGAGGATCTGGCCCCAGCTGAGTTGGATGTCGCAGGCCTGGGCGATGAACATGGAGGCGAGTGTGAGGTAGACGGCCGTCCCGGTGAGATTGAAGGAGTAACCGGTGGGGACGACGAGTCCGACGACGCCGCGGTCGCAGCCGATGCGCTCGAGCTTGGTGAGCAGTCGGGGAAGGACAGGTTCGCTTGAGGATGTTGCGAGGACGATGAGTATTTCGTCCTTGAAGTAGCGCAGGATCCGCCACAGGCTAAAGCCTGTGAGCTTTGAGAGGATGCCCAGCCCGACGACTACGAAGACGATGCACGCGGCGTAGAACGCGAGAATCAGCATGCCGAGGTTGCCGATGGAGTGGGCTCCGTACTTGCCCACAGTGAAGGCCATGGCGCCGAAAGCTCCGAGCGGAGCGACCTTCATGATGTAGCCGAACATGACGAACAGCAGCTTGTTGAAGCTGTTCACGACGTTCAGGGCCAGGACGCCGGGTGCGCCCAGCTTGCTGAAACCGAAACCGCACAGCAGGGCAATGACGAGCACGGGCAGGACGTCACCGTTGGAAAAAGCTCCGACGAAGGTTGCGGGGATGATGCTGAGAATGAAGTCCACGGGGTTGCTGCTGGGCAGCTGCTTCGTGTAAGTGGAGGCGACCGAGGGGTCCAGGTGGGTCGGGTCGATGTGCATTCCGGCGCCGGGTTGGAACAGCAGGACCGAGCCGAGGCCGAGGGCCAGTGCCAGGGCGGTGAGCACGTAGAAGAGGCCGAGGGAGCGGGCCAGGGTGGGGCCGACCTTTTTCGTGTCGGTCAGCGAGGTGATGCCACCGACGATGGTGCAGAACACGATGGGCGCGATCATGAATTTTACGAGTTTGACGAAGCCGTCCCCAACGGGTTTGAGGGATGAGCCAAGATCGGGCCATAGTGCTCCGACAAGGATGCCTAGGGCGACGCCGATGAGTACCTGGACGTAGAGGTGTCCGAGGATGGGTTTGATCTTCATTGAACAACTTCCTGGATGAACGGCCCCATCAAGAATGATGACAGGGACTGGGCTGTGTGGGCTAGGCCGGCAATTCGGCCGTTTGAGCGACGGCGATGTCGGCGGTGGCAAGGTGTCTGGCGGCCCGGTGCAGGGCAACCTCGGTGACCTGCCCGTTCTCGTCCGTCATCACTTCTGTGGTGATGACGCCGGCAGGTGTGCCGATGCGCAGCAATCGTGGAACTCCCGGCCCCGGGGCGTGGGCGGGGGCCAGCGCCTTGGCCACGACCGATCCCGGCAGTGCGGCTGCGAGAGTGAGAGCGACTGCTGAGGTGAGTCCGATGGCCGGATGGGGCGTGAGCATCGACAGCATCCGCACACGCAGGTCGTGGCTGTCCGCCGCGATCGGCCTGCCATCGGCCGCGATGTAGTTCCCAGGCGAAGCGATGACACCAACCTTCGGCACGGCGTTCTGCGGCGGATCCTCCGGCTTCCTCAGCCCCATCATCAGACCAGCCGACGCGCGGGCCTCAACCAGTGTTGGCAAGTGTCCGGAGAGGTTGCCGGCCATCGACGACAGGTCGATCCCTGCCTCATCGGCCGGAATGAGCGCTGCAGGTGCCCCGGCGTCGACCAGTGTTGCCGTGAGCATGGCCCCCGCGGCCGCAATCTCGTTCGTGACGCTCCCCGTTGGTAGCACCGCCCCGGTGCTACCGCCCCACGGGGCGTGGAAGGACAGTCTGACGGGAACGCCAGGCGCGGAGCTGCCCGAGACCCGGGCAAGGCCCGACGTCGGGATGCTGCCCCCCGGGGTGGTGATCGTTCCGCTGAGCACTGCCCCGGTGTTCAGGTTACGCATCCTGACCCGCGTGATGCCCTCGGCCGGGGGAACGATGCCGGACTGGACCGCGTACAAGGCGATGGCAGTGGCGCAGTTACCGCAATTGGAGCCCAGTTCCACGGATGGATCTCCAATCCCGACCTGAGCGAAGAGATAGTCAAGATCGGCCTCCCCGCCAGGTGTGGGCCAGATGACAGCGGCTTTCGACGTCGTGGAGGTCCCGCCGCCAACGCCGTCAAGCTGCCGGGCATCTGCTGCCCCGAAGGCATCTGCCAGCAGTGTGCGGATCTCCTCTCGGCTTCCCGCGTGAGCCGCCATGTCGTCGGCTGAGAAGAGCCAGCACTTACTTGTGCCACCCCGGTACCAGTGGCCTCGGAGGAGTCCCATTATCGTCTCCCTTAGGTGTCGTAGTTTCGCGCTTCACAGCGCATCGTCCTTCTACGATCCGCGACGGGACACTTCAGCACAATCACAAGAAAATCAATAGCCCTATAGTTTTGCTAAACTCATTCCATGCCCGACCTCGACCTGCACAGGCTTCATCTGCTCCGCCAGGTGGGCCGTTCCGGCTCACTGACATCTGCGGCGACAGCCCTCTCTTTTACGACTTCGGCCGTATCGCAGCAAATAGCGAAGCTCGAACACGAAGTGGGTGTCGCGCTGGTCGAGCGACACCCAAGGGGTGTGGAGCTCACAGAAGCCGGTCATGCCCTCCTGGGATACGCCGACGACATCGACAGAACGATTGAAGCCGCCCGGGCCGAGATGGAAGAGTTCGCTGGGCTGCGGCGGGGCCAGCTGCGGATGGGGGCGTTCCCGACCGTGGGTGCTTCCCTCATGCCGGATGTGGTGCTCGCGTTCCGCGCCCGCTATCCGGATGTCGCCGTGACGGTCATCAGCCTCCGCCGGGACGGCCTGCTGGAACGGTTGCGCCGGCGGGACATTGAACTCACCCTCCTGTGGGACTATCCCTGGCAACGGATTGACGACGATGATCTGACCCTGGTTAGGCTCACGAACGACCCCACGATGCTCCTCGTACAGCGCGACCACCCCCTCGCGAAGCGCGGCTCAGTACGGATCGACACCTTGAAGGACCAGGAGTGGATCGTCCGCGATGAACATCCCGTCGCCGACGTGCTCCGCCGGGTGTGCCGCGATGCCGGGTTCGAGCCCCGAATCGCCTTTGCCGCCAACGACTACCAAGAGACACAGGGCATGGTCGCGGCTGGCATCGGCATCGCCTTAGCCCCGCAACTGGCCCTGAGCGCGCTCCGTCCCGACGTCATCGCCGTTCCGCTCGCTGGCGCCCCTCAGCGCAGAATCCTTCTAGCCCACCTCGCCAACCGGAGACTCAGCCCGGCGGCCAAGCAAGCTACGGCCGTTTTTCAGTCGACCGCGAAGCGGACGCAAAGTCTGCACAACGATTAGCTGGCGCGCCTTCCGTTTGGACGGCGCACGGCTGGTACCCTGGCCGCGTCGGATTCATCGACGACCCAGTGGTTTCCGACGCGCTCCGCCTTGATGGCGCCGTGAGCGACAAGGTTACGCGCCCGGGACGGGGAGTGGCCCAGTAGCACCCCTACCCGAACTTGCGGATCAGTCCTGCGCTCATGGCCCGTACTTCATCCAGTTCCGCGGCCATCCCGGCAAGGACAAGGCCCGCGTCCGCCGTCTCCAGGGCTGAATCGGCGCCCACGAGGCCATCGGCACGGAGGTTGATCAGGGATTCGACCAGGCGAAAAAGGAGATCCCCACACGATGATGCGCCTTGCGGGCCAGCCGGGGCGAATTCCTCCACGGTTTGGCCCAGCTCCCGGTATAACTGCCGGAGTTGCCGCCGGTCATCCATGAAGCGTCGGAATCTGGGGGCGCGGGCTTCCGGCAGGTGGTAGAGGACGCCAAGGTTCCAGCGGGCGTTGCACAACTGGGTTCCGTCGTAGAGTGCCACCGCGTGCAAGCGGGCTGCAGCGGTCCGGGGATCGGACGGCGGCGGGCCGCCATGTACAGCGCTCGCGAACGCCAGGCCTCCCGCCACGGTGCCGTCGAGGAGTTCCGCCAGAATGTCGTCCTTGGTGCCGAAGTGGTGGTACAGCGATGACTGGCGGATCCCGACGGCGTCTGCGATCGCCCTGGTGGAGGTGTTGGCGAATCCTTGGCTTGTGAAGAGTTCGGAGGCGGCATCGAGGATCTCGTCCCGGGCTGTTGCGCCAGGGCGCACGGGTTGCTGTTTGCGGGGTCTGCCCGGTCCGGCTGAGGTCACCCCACATTCTTACATCGCCAGAGTCGCCTTCGTGCCCGATTCCGCGATCGTCGGCCCGGTCCAGTCTCAGGTGATTTTAAGTTCACATGCCGGAAACGCGCGGTCATCCACCTTTTACATCGGCGAAACGGTAACGCGACATCCGGCTGGAAAACTATCAATTGACCGGTATTGCGGGCGACTGTCAGAGACTACCGCTTGCGAGGTCACCATCCCCCGTTCCAGACTCGGAGAAACCGATGACTTCCACCCTTTCGACGGCTCCCGCCCACGCCGACGATGCAGACCTGACGTCGCTTGGCTATCAGCCGACGTTGCATCGCAAACTTGGCCGCTATGCTTCCTTCGCCGCAGGTTTTTCGTTCGTCTCCATCCTGACCACCATCTTCCAGTTGTTCGGTTTCGGCTACTCCTTTGCCGGGCCGGCGTTCTTTTGGACCTGGCCGATCGTTCTGGTCGGCCAACTGCTTGTAGCGCTGAACTTCGCCGAACTGGCTTCGCGGTACCCGATTTCCGGTGCCGTTTATCAGTGGTCGCGGCGGGTTGGCGGCGAAACCGTTGGTTGGTTTGCCGGCTGGTTCATGTCCATCGCCCAAGTGATAACTGCCGCCGCTGCGGCCATCGCCCTGCAGGTGGTCCTGCCCCAGCTTTGGGACGGATTCCAGCTGGTCGGTGGTGACCCCGCGTTGACTACCGTCACCGGGGCGAGCAATGCCGTTATTCTCGGCGCTGTGCTGCTGGTCGCCACTACAGCGATCAACGCCGTCGGTGTGAAGCTCATGTCTCACATCAATTCGATCGGCGTCACCTGCGAACTGGTCGGGGTCGCCGCCGTGATCCTGGCGCTCGTTTCCGTGGCGCAACGCGGCCCCGACGTTGTCCAGAACACGCAGCTCGTCAGTGGTTCGGATCTCGGACCGGTGGGCGCGTTCCTCGTCTCCGGCTTGATGGCCGCGTACGTGATGGTCGGGTTCGATTCCGCCGGTGAACTGTCCGAGGAGACCAAGAACCCGCGCCGCACCACGCCGCGCACCATCATCTCCGCGCTGCTGATCTCCGGACTCGGCGGCGGGCTGATGATCATCGGCGCCCTGATGGCTGCCCCGAGCCTCGACGACGGCAACTTGGCCAGTCAAGGCCTGCCCTACGTGCTGACCGCAGTCCTTGGGACCTTCTGGGGCAAGATCCTGTTGGTCGATGTCGCGATTGCCATCTTCGTCTGCACCCTCGCCATCCAGACCGCCGGCTCGCGCCTGGTCTTCTCCATGGCCCGCGACCGCCAGCTCCCCGCCGCGGCGGCACTGTCCGCGGTCAACCCGCGGAGCGGCACACCGCTGTGGCCTTCGGTGATGGTGGGCCTTCTCGCGATCGCCGTCCTGGCCATCAACATCGGTAACGCCGCCTTGTTCACCACGCTCTGCAGCGTCTGCATCGTGATGCTCTACCTCGCCTACCTGCTGGTCACAGTGCCGCTGCTGATCAACCGGCTGCGCGGAGACTGGCATCGCACGGGCAAGACGATGCCCGATGGGCTGTTCTCGCTCGGACGGTGGGGGCTTCCGATCAACATCCTCGCAGTCCTCTATGGCGCCTTGATGGTGGTGAACCTCGCCCTGGCCGCGGCCCGAGGTCTACGACCCAACCGGCGACAACGGACTCCTGCTGTTCTCTGCACCCCTGATGGTGGGAGCGGTGTTGGTCCTGGGCATCTGGGTGCGGAAGCGGAAGACCGCTGACCTCCCTCCGGCCGGATGACGCCGCCACCCAACGGAAACTGCCAGAGAGAAATGACCGACATGACACAGACCCTCGAACCCAGTGAAACTGCCGTGGGGACGGCGATAACAGCAGGGGCCCGCGCCCATGCGCGCTCGCAGCACGGCCGGACCTCCGAGACAATGATCCACGTGGCCGCCACCACGGCCCCGGAACGCCTGACGGCCGGGTTGGACGCCCGGGCACGCGAAGCAGTGACGTGGGCCGAATCGCTGGCCTTCGGCCGCTACGCGCACATGGAACTTGCGAGAGGGACACGGCTCCGGCTGACCGACCCCGACGGCGACGCTTGCGTCCATGCGGTTCTCTTCCGCGGCGGGGCGCACCACGAGCGACTCAATGTCGCGGATACCGTCAAGGTGCCGTGGCAGGCTTACCTCGGGCACGGCCACCCGCTGCTATCCGACGCCGGACGGCTAATGGCCACGGTCGTCGCCGATTCCTCGGGGCGCCACGACGCCCTCACCGGCACCACACATAGGGCCGGCAACGAGGTCAAGTACGGCGCGGGCAGCGCCCACAGCGCGTCACCGGCCGGCCGCGAACTGCTGAGTCTCGGCGCACTCAAGCATGGGATCAGCCAGCGGGAGCTCCCGCCGTCGCTGTCCTTCTTCAAAGGCATCAGTGTGGACTCCGACGGCGGCATCCGGTTCAGCGGCAGCGCCGGAGCGGGAGCCGCCGTCGAACTCTTGCTCCACATGGACTTGGTGCTGGTGCTCGCCAACACCGCCCATCCCCTCGACCCCCGCCCTACCTTCACGGGCAGTGCAGTGGACATCGTCGCCTGGCAGGCCCCGCAGGACCTCCGGGCCCTCGCCGCTGGAGAACTTGGGCTCGATCCGGGGCCGGAGCACCTCCTGGCGCTGCAGAACACCGAACACGACCACAAAGCGAGGACCTCCGCATGAATGCCATCACTGCCGCAGTTCCCCAGCGAGATGCCCAGCGCCGGCCAGATGCCCAGTCCGTTGCGCTGGGTTCCGGACAGGTCATCCTTGACGAATATGTCGAAGCCCGAGGGCCTTGGTCGGCAGTAGTCTCAGCCGGGGATGTGCTGACCATCGTGGACCTCGAAGGAAACCAAGCCGTGGATTGCCTCCTCTACTCGGCCTCCGACGCCGCCACCCGCTACTCTGCCGCCGCCACCATTGCCGCCCAGCGGTCCATCATTCTCACCACGGGGTCCGTCCTCCGCTCGGACGACGGCGATGCCCTGATGACCGTGGTGGCCGACGAGGTGGGTGTCCACGACACTATCGGCGGAGCCTGCTCCCAAGAGTCCAACACGCTACGCTACGGCCACCACACGCACGAACAGCATGCCTGCGTGGAGAACTTCCTGATCGAAGGATCCAGATGGGGCCTGGGGAAGCCGGACCTGGTCTCGAACATCAACTGGTTCATGAACGTACCGGTCGATCCCGATGGCGCCCTCGGTATCGTGGATGGGCTGTCCGCTCCCGGCAAGCGCATCGCGCTCCGCGCGGAAACGGACGTGCTGGTCCTGGTCTCCAACTGCCCCCAGATCAACAACCCCTGCAACGGCTTCAACCCCACGCCCGTGCGCATGATCGTCACGAGCCCGGAGGCATGACCATGAACCGTTTCGATACCCTGCTCGTCGCCAACCGCGGCGAGATCGCCTGCCGAATCATCGAGTCCGCCCGAAAGGCCGGGTTGCGGACCGTCGCAGTATTCTCCGAAGCGGACCGCGGCGCGAAGCACGTTCGCCTCGCAGACGAAGCCGTGCTGCTCGGACCGGCGCCGGCGAAGGATTCCTACCTGCGGGTCGACGCCATCATTGCGGCCGCCGCCGCAACCGGTGCCGGCGCCGTCCACCCCGGCTACGGTTTCCTCTCCGAAGATGCCGGGTTCGCCGAGGCCGTGGAAGCCGCGGGGCTGGTGTTCGTCGGCCCGACCCCCGAACAGTTGCGGATCTTCGGGACCAAGCACACCGCCCGGGATGCGGCGCAGCGGGCCGGCGTGCCCATGATCGCCGGTTCCGGCCTGCTGGAAGACCTCGACGCGGCCATCGAAGCCGCCGCGCGGATCGGGTTCCCGCTGATGCTGAAGGCCACCGGTGGCGGCGGCGGCATCGGAATGGCCGTGTGCCGGAACGAAGCAGATCTGACAGAGAGCTACGCCCGCGTAGCAAGGCTCGCCAGCTCCAGTTTCGGCACCGCAGGAGTGTTCGCCGAACGTTACATCGAGCACGCCCGCCACGTGGAGGTGCAGATCTTCGGCGACGGCGAAGGCCGCGTGGTGAGCCTGGAGACCGCGACTGTTCCCTGCAACGCCGGCATCAGAAGGTGTTGGAAGAAGCACCCGCGCCGGACCTGCCGGCAGCACTCCGGGAAGAGCTCCACCGCAGCTCCCGTGCCCTGTGTGCCTCGGTGGGGTACCGCTCGGCGGGGACCGTGGAGTTCGTCTACGATCCCCTCCGGCAGGAGGCATCGTTCCTTGAGGTCAACGCACGGCTCCAGGTGGAGCATCCGGTAACCGAGGCGATCACCGGCGTCGACCTCGTGGAGTGGATGCTCGACCTGGCCCAAGCATGGCCCGTCCTCGCGGGTATCCCCGAAAGCGTTCCGGTGACGGGCCACTCGGTCGAAGCCCGTATCTATGCCGAGGACCCAGCCCGTAACTTCCAACCCAGCGCCGGGACCGTCACCAATGCGCAGTACCCGAGCACCGACGTCGTGCGTATTGACGCGTGGGTGGAGACCGGCAGCGAGGTGACCACCAACTACGACCCCCTGTTGGGCAAACTCATCACCTTCGGCGACACCCGGGATGCGGCGTTTGACGCCCTCTCTAAGGCTCTTGCTCAGACCCGCATCGACGGCATCGAGACCAACCTGGGCATGTTGCGCGCAGTGACTGGGCTAGATGTGGTTCGGGCTGCGAACCATTCCACAAGCACCCTGGACTCCGTGGGCGATCCCGAACCCCGCATTACGGTCGAGCGCCCGGGCCTCCAGACAAGCGTGCAAGACTGGCCGGGCAGAACCGGGCTCTGGAAGGTGGGGGTGCCGCCCAGCGGGCCGATGGACGATCTGTCCTTCCGGCTGGGGAATAAGGCCCTGGGGAACGCGGAGGGTGCGCCAGGCTTGGAATTCACCATGGCCGGGCCCGCTCTGCGGTTCACCCACGCCACCACCGTGTGCGTGACCGGAGCCGACGTCATCGTCACGCTTAACGGCGAATCTATCCCAGCCTGGGAACCTATCACGGTACCAGCCGGTGGCCTTCTGGACATTGGCTCGGCCGACGCGGCCGGTTTGCGCGGCTATGTCCTGTTTCAAGGCGGACTCGACGTCCCTCACTACCTCGGTAGCGCCTCCACTTTCGCCCTCGGTCAGTTTGGCGGCCACGGCGGCCGCGTGCTCCGCGCCGGCGACGTGCTGCGCACAGCTGACCGGCTGCCGGCGGATACCCCTTCGCAGCCGGTTCCCGTCGAAAGCCGCCCGGCGCTCACGTCCCACTGGGAATTGCAGGTGGTCGAAGGTCCGCACGGCGCCCCTGAATTCTTCCGGCGCGAGGACATCGACGAACTCTTCGCGGCCGACTACGAGGTGCACTTCAACTCGGCACGCACAGGTGTGCGGCTGATGGGCCCCAAGCCGCGCTGGGCACGCACCGACGGCGGCGAGGCAGGACTGCACCCCTCCAACATCCACGACACCCCCTATTCCGTGGGCGCGCTCGACTTCACCGGCGATACCCCCATCCTGCTCGGCCCCGATGGCCCGAGCCTTGGCGGCTTCGTCTGCCCGGTCACGGTGGTGACCGGAGAACGCTGGAAGCTCGGCCAGCTGCGTCCCGGCGACACAGTCCGCTTCGTCCCGGTGACGCATGCGCAGGCCCCGTCGGCGAAAAGCCTCGAACCGGGACGGCAGCTGATCCTGCCCGATGGTGCTGCCACCCGCACAGACGGCCTGGCCGCCGTCGTGCGCGCCGGCACGCCAAAGGGCGACGGCGACGACGGCGTGCTGGGACGCATGCCCGGAAGTGAGATGCGGCCCGCGGTCACGTACCGCCGTTCCGGTGACGACAACCTTCTGGTCGAATTTGGCGACATGGTCCTGGACCTCGGCCTCCGCGCGCGGGTCCATGCCCTGCACCAGCACATCGAGGAGCTCCGGATCCCCGGAGTGGTGGACCTTACGCCCGGGATCCGTTCATTGCAGATCAAGGTGGATCCGTCGGTTCTGTCCACCCGGCTGCTGTTGGGCTTCGTCCAGGAGATCGTGTCCGCGCTGCCCGCGAGTTCGGAGCTCGTGGTGCCGAGCCGCACTGTCCGGCTACCCCTCTCCTGGACGATCCGGCCACGCGCGAAGCGATCCAACGCTACATAACCGGCGTCCGGGACGACGCTCCGTGGTGCCCTTGGAACATCGAGTTCATTCGCCGCATCAACGGCCTGGACTCGGTGAATGACGTTTTCGATACCGTCTTCAACGCCGAGTACCTGGTCCTGGGCCTTGGCGATGTGTACCTTGGCGCTCCTGTGGCCACGCCGCTTGACCCGCGGCACAGGCTGGTCACCACCAAGTACAACCCCGCCAGGACGTGGACGCCGGAGAACGCGGTAGGCATCGGCGGGGCCTACATGTGCATCTATGGCATGGAGGGGCCCGGCGGCTACCAGTTTGTCGGACGCACCACCCAGGTGTGGTCGCGCTATGCGGACTCTGAACCCTTCGAACCGGGATCGCCGTGGCTCCTGCGCTTCTTCGACCGCATTTCCTGGTACCCCGTCAGCCCCGAAGAGCTGCTTGACCTGCGTGCCGACATGGCCGCCGGCCGTGGCCGGGGTGTAGAGATCGAGGAAGGTACCTTCTCCCTTGCCGAACACGAGGCATTCCTGGAGGAGAACAGCGAATCGATCGGTGTCTTCAGGGATCGGCAGGCGGTGGCATTCTCAGTGGAACGCAAGGCCTGGGAGGACGCCGGCGAGTTTGACCGCGCGGAAGTCGCAGCCGCCGTCGCCGTTCCCGACGTCGGCGAGGTAGTAGTGCCCGACGGCGGAACGCTCGTTTCTGCGCCGTTCGCCGCCAGCGTGTGGAAGGTGGACGTCGCACCTGGAGACCGCGTGATCCAGGGACAGCCGCTGGTCTCCCTTGAGGCTATGAAGATGGAAACCGTCCTGTCCGCACCGTGCGACGGCGTGGTGCACCAAGTGCTCCCGACCGCCGGCTCCCAAGTGGTGGCCGGTGAGGCCATGGTGGTGCTCGTGGGCGCGGATGAACTGAGCGAACCTGAACTGGAAGAGGCGGCAGCATGACCACCCACGGGACAAAGACCGGTACAGCCACCGCCAAACGCGTCAAGGACGCGTTGGCCGCGATTGACGCCGTGGGCCGGCCCGAGATCTGGATCGAAATCCGCGGAGAGGAAGAGTTGCTGGCCGAGGCGTCCCGGATCGACGCCGCGGTGGCATCCGGCTCCGAACTGCCTCTGGCGGGGCTCCTGCTGGCAGTCAAGAACAACGTGGACGTCGCCGGTATCACGACGACCGCGGCCTGCCCCGGGTTCGGGTATGAGCCGGCGGAAGACGCGGTAGCCGTGGCCCGGCTGCGCGATGCGGGTGCGCTGGTGCTCGGCGCGACGAACCTTGACCAGTTCGCAACAGGGTTGGTCGGTACCCGGAGCCCGTATGGGGCAGTCCGGGATTCGCGGCGGCCTGATCGGATCTCCGGGGGATCAAGTTCAGGTTCGGCCGTGGCCGTGGCGCTGGGACTCGTGGACATCGCCATCGGCACAGACACCGCCGGCTCCGGACGTGTCCCGGCCGGACTACAGGGAATCGTGGGTATCAAACCCACCCTGAACGTGGTCTCCACCGCCGGTGTTGTCCCGGCATGCCGATCGTGGGACGCCGTTACCATCCTCGCCCGCGACCTGGGCACCGCCGAACTGGCCATGGGCATCATGGCCGGCGAATCCCGGACGTGGCCCACAGACATCCGATTTGCCGCGCCGGCGCGGCCCCGGATCGCCTACCCGTCATCACTCCCGGCGCTGCCCCCGGCCTGGGCCGCCGAATTCGGCACCCAGATCGAACGGTTGCGATCAGCCGGCGTGGAGGCCGAGCCGATCGAACTGGACGTTTTCCTGGAGGCGGCACGACTGCTTTACGACGGCGCGCTGGTGGCCGAGCGTTATGCCGCGGTCGGGAGCTTCATTGACGGGCAACTCTCCGGCGGCGCACTCTCTGGCGAGGCGGCCGCCGCCGTGCTGGATCCGACGGTAGCGGGCATCGTCCGGGCGGCTGGCCGTCTGCCCGCCCACCAGTATGTTGCGGACACCGCGGCGCTGGACGAACTGAAGCGTGCGGCGCTGTCCCGGCTTGAAGGCTTCGATGCTTTGATCGTGCCGACGGCACCCTTCCATCCGACGCTTGGGGAGGTCGCCGCGGATCCGATAGGCGTTAATTCCCGCATGGGGACGTACACGAACTTTTGTAACCTGTTCGATCTATGTGCAGTAGCTGTCCCGGCGGGCGTTGTGGCGGAAAGCGGCAGCGACGACGACGGCGGAGCGCCGTCGTCGTCTCAGTTCGGCCTGACGGTGGTCGGCCGGGCATTCGACGACGCCGTTGTCGCCGACGTTGCTCGCCGCATCGAGCGCAGTCCGGCGAGGCCAGAGCTCTTCGCGGCCGGCGCCGCGGTGGCGCGCGTATCCTCGGCGCCGTGGCCCGCAGGGGCGGGGGCCGCCGTCGTACCCTTGGTGGTGGTGGGCGCCCACCGGAAGGGCCAGCCGCTCGTGACAGAGCTGGAATCGCGCGGCGCCTTCTGGGACGGCCCGGTCAGGACTGCGCCCCGCTACCGGATGGTCTCGCTGGACACCCGACCGCCCAAACCCGGTGTGGTCCGCTCCGAGGATGGCGCCGAACTCGCCGCTGAGCGATGGTTGCTCTCCGAGGCGGCCCTGGGCTCCTTCCTCTCAGAGCTGCCCGAACCCATGCTGTTGGGCTCTGTGCTGCTGAGCGATGGTTCGAGGGCAGTGGGCTTTGCGTGCGATGCGGTCGCGGCGTCCCAAGGTGAGGACATTACGCACTTTGGGGACTGGTTAGCCGCGCCAGCGGCCAGCTTCGGTTCCGCGCCGGCGGCAGACACTGAGCCCGGAGCTGGACGGGAGTCGGCTTGGAAAGGCATCTGGCGCGATGCCGGGACGGCACTTGTCAGGGGGCTGCAGCGGGGGAGAGCTTAGGAAGGAGACCGGACGGCCTGCCCGCACGGGGTGCGCGGGCAGGCCGTCAGCTCTTGAACGCTTGAACCGTCAGGGTCAGAAGAGTTGCTCGAACCTATCCGAGGGCAACGGCGGGCGACGGCCCGGTCATCGGCCCAGCTGGGGGTCGGACGTGAGCGCCCGGCCGTCGTCGAGGCGCCCTGCAAGGTTGCGCACGAGCTTTGGATCTGACGCGGCGGTGATCTTGAGGTCGTACCAACCGCCGTGAGTCGGGATAATGACGGTTTTGGCCTGGCCCGGGTTGAGAGCGAGTACCTGCGATCCGGCGCCATACGCGTCCGTGAGAGTGAGCGAGGCCGCGGCCGGGCCAGCGTTCTCGATCAGGAAATGCGCGTGGCCGGACTTGCCGTCGCGGGTGACGGTCGCGCGGATGTCCGCGGCCGCCGTCGTGCCGGCGTAACGGCGGTACCAGCCCGCCGGGCCGTGCATCTGCACGTCGTATTCGGTGCCAAGCGCCCACGACGCGTCGAGGGCCGCGCCCGCACCGATCGTGTACGAGTACGGTCCCGCCGGAAGGAGATTCGAGCGGACCTGGACGTGGGCACCCAGCTCGCCCTGGTTCGACCAGCGAGCCGAGAGCTTGCCGCCCGCAACAGCGGCCTCGACGCCGAGCTCGTAGCCGAGCGGGCGCGAGGGGCGCGTGCCCTTCTCCTGGGCCGGCATCGAGTTGACCGCGGGAGGCGTCGGCACATAGCTCGGGTGCCGGTTGTGGTCCGCGGGCTTGAAGGCCGAGGTGTCCGGCAGGGCAGGGGCAGCGCCGCCATTCCTGGAGAAGTCGAACGCGCTCGTGAGGTCGCCGCACACGGCGCGGCGCCACGCCGAAATGTTCGGGGACTTCACGCCGAAGCGGGACTCGAGGAAGCGCACGATCGACGTGTGGTCGAACGTCTCCGAGCAGACCCACCCGCCCATGCTCCACGGCGAGACGACCAGCATCGGCACGCGCACGCCGAGGCCGTAGTGGCCCGGGACGTCGGACTTTCCCGAGAAGGTCATCCGGCCGTCGTACCACTCGCCGTCGGTCGAAACGGTGGACGCGCCGGGGATCTGCGCGGTGTTGGGGTGCGGCGGCACCACGTGGTCGTAGAAGCCGTCGTTCTCGTCGTACATGAAGAACACGGCCGTCTTGCTCCAGACATCCGGGTTGGACGTGAGGATGTTCAGGATATTCGCCGTGTACCAGGCGCCGAAGTTCGGCGGCCAGTTTGAGTGCTCCGTGTAGGCCTCAGGACCCACGATGTACGAGACCTGCGGGAGATTCCCGCTTGCGACGTCGTCACGGAAGATCCGGAACAGGTCGTCGCCGGCCTTCGCTTTCGTGCCGGTCAGCGCCTTCTCGTAGAGCGGGCTGCCGGGCTTCGAGTTCTGGTACTGGGTGAGGTAGAGCAGCGAGTTGTCGCCGTAGTTGCCGATGAACGCGTCGCTGGTCCAACCCCAGTAACCCCCGGCGGTGAGACCGTCTCCAACGTCCTGATACACCTTCCAGCTCACGCCCGCCTTCTCGAGTTCCTCGGGGTAAGAGCTCCACGAGTAGCCGACCTCTGCATTCCACAGGTCGGGGCCGCCGGCCTTGTAGTCGTTGCCGTCCCAGCCGGTGAACATGTAGTAGCGGTTGGGGTCGGTGGGGCCAAGGAGCGAGCAGTGGTACTGATCGCAGATCGTGAACGCGTCCGCGAGGCCGAAGTGGAACGGGACGTCGCCACGCTCGTAGAACGCCATGGTGGCCTCGGACTTGGCGGGGAGCCACTTGTCATACTTGCCCACGTTGAAGGCCTCGTGGGTGAGCTTCCACGAGTGGTCGAGGTCTTCCATGAACTGCGTGCCGAGATTCGGCGCGGTTGGGTGGTAGGGGAGGACGTCCCGCGTTCCGTTGTTCTGCGCGAACGCATCCTTCCCGCTCGGAAGGATGGCCGGATGCGGGTCGCCGAACCCGCGCACGCCCTTGAGCGTGCCGAAGTAATGGTCGAAAGCGCGGTTCTCCTGCATGAAGACGATCACGTGCTCGACATCCTTGATCGAGCCGGTGGCACGGTTGGCCGAGATGGTCGCGGCGCGCGCAATGCTCTCGCCGAGCATCTCCGAGATGGCCGTGCTGGCCGCGGTGGCTCCGGATAGTTGAAGAAAACGCCGACGGTTCAGATCTGACATGAGCTGCTCCCAGTGCTTGGCTTAACCGATGAAGACCCCCGAACGACTTTTCCAGCACCAAGCAAAGGCCAAGTGCAGGAAAGGCAAATTTTGGGGCAACATGTGGCCGCCTCGCCGGAGCCAGTGTTCACCCGCTTTGAGTCTCGCCTCGGGAGTGGCCGGGCTTCTCGGACTTTCGGGCGGTGAGGTAAAGGCGGTGGGCGGTGATGACCAGGACCAGCCAGGCGGCACCGAGGGTCCAGGCCGCCAAGACGTCGGTGAGCCAGTGGTGGCCTAGGAATACACGGCTCAGGCCGATGGTCAGGGCAAAAAGGGCCGCAGCGGTCACTGTCCAGGCACGGGCCCGGCGGGAGCGGCAACGCAGGATGACCAGGTAGGCGATGATTCCGGCGATCACGAACGAGTTCAGCGAATGCCCGCTGGGAAACGAGGGGGAATACTCATAAGGCGGCACGGCGTCGCTGAGCGGGGGACGGGCGCGGCCGATGAGCTGCTTGCCGGCAATTGTCATGAGGAGGGAGCCCGCCGCCGCGGTCACAATGAGGATTGCGGGGGTCCAGGAGCGGCGCCGGAGGACCAGAACTGTGGTGGCGATCGCGGCCAGGATCGGCATTCCGATTCCTCCGCCCAAATCGGTATAGGCGGTGGCCGCGGCGTCCAGCGCGGGGCTGCGCAGGGTCTTCGCTGCCTCCAAGACCGGGTGGTCCAGGGCAGCCACGCCATCTGCTTCTGTCACTGCCTCGTACACCCCGCCGGTCGCGAAGGCCAGCAATGATGCGACTACTGCTCCGGCGGCGAGGACCAAGATCAGCGCACCGTACGGGCCGAGATGGGCGCTGAGGCGTTGTGCGCTGGTGGCGAGCCACCTTCCCGCGGGGGTCTTCCACCGCGCCAGATCAGCGTCACCGAGGAACCGGTCGTCAGTGAGTTCGGCTTTGTCCCCGGCCGACTCGTCGTCCGACGTGCCTTTGGTTTGAATGCCCATGGTCTTCCGCCTCAGATCGTGGATGGATTTGATCAGTAAGCTTACCTTCTAAGCTGTTGGTTGACCGGACGCCGGCGGAAGGGACAGCTCTGCCGCTCAGGCCCATCGGGGGCGTTATCTCAGATCCGCGGTGATCTCCTGAGCTGGAGGCAGCGAGGGCAGCCCGTCGGGCATGACGCCGAGCTCCTGGTAAACCTTCTGCAAAGCGGCAACAGCCGCACCCAACGCCCCGGCGAAGTCGCCCAGCGAGGTGATTGTCAAACGGGTATGGAATTGAAGGTTCTGCACGATTGCCTCTTCGTACCTGGGCAAATGGGGGCCCAGCGATTTCGCAATGCCACCACCTAAGACGACGATTGAGGGTTCGCAGCTGACGATAACAGCGGTCAGCGCGATCAGGAGTGCCTGATCGAATTGGGCCCTGAGAGCCCGGATCTGGCTGTTATCAGAATCGTTGAAAAGATCGGCCGGGCTCTCCAACTCAATCCCAAGGTCCTGGGCACGCAGAAGCAGGCGCGGACCCGTGAGCATCTGTTCCAGACGTGTGCCAAGGGGCCCGACGGGAAGATGGCCAAATTCTCCCACCATCCCCCGGGGCCCGCGGATAATATGCCCCTCGAGGGCAAGTCCTACACCCAGACCGGCTCCGATCGTGAGCATTGCCGCGGTAGGGGAGTCCCGAGCGGCACCAAATTTTTGCTCACCAAGGAGTGCGAAGTTCGCATCATTATCCAGTAGGACTTGGCGGCCAACAGCGGACTCGAACGTGGCGAGGAACTCTTTGTCTTCAACCTGCGGCAGATTCGGTGCATTCGAAACGGACCGGTCGGTTCCGCTTACCGCACCGGGCAACCCGAGCGCAATCTGCCGAGTATCTGGCCAGAAATCACCGGCCGCGATTCTCGCTTGATCATTAAGCCAGAGAGCCAGAGCACCGCCGTCAAGTAGCTGCGGTGTCCTAACTTGCGATCTTGCCACGGGCTGGGCAACCAGGCTTACGACCACGAAACGGGTTGTGGAGGCTCCGAGATCTATCCCCAGCACATAGGAGCGTTGGGCGACCACGTCGATAAGGATGGAGGGCCGCCCCCGCCCTTCGGCCGGTGCGCCCGGGACCTCGAAGACGAGACCTTCGTCCAGTAGCTGCTCGATGGTTCGAGAGACGGTGGCGGCAGAGATGCCCGTTGCGTCAACAATCTGCCCCCGGGTGGTCGGATGCGCGCGGAAGAGTTCCGTCAGCACGGCGGCGCGATTGATATGGCGAGTGTGTTGAACCATCGGCGCTTCACCTCCCATATTGGTGCACCGTGAGACTAAATATACCTGCTCGTCCGCTGGATCAAGGGCAGATTGGGCCTTCCTCTCGATAGACGGCGGCAAAATATGACTCGAACCCTTGACGCCTGCCCACAATGCTCTATATTTATCTTCACATTGAAATTAAATAGGTAGACCTTGGATCCCACACACGAAGTGAACCGAATTGTCGCTCACACGAAAACAAAAACATCCCCGAAGTACACAGGAACGCACATGTCAAACCAAACCGCTCGACTGCTCACTCCCCATGTGATCGGGGTCGATCTGGGTGGTACGAAACTCCATGTCGCACTTGCCGGAGCAGATGGCGAGATCATCAGGGAAGCCGTTGTACCCACAGGAGAGCGACGGGGTGCCTACCTGGTCGATCACATAGCGACCGCCGTCAACGAACTTGTGGAGTCCAATGGCGTGGGTATCGGCGCGGTAGGGGTCGGGGCCGCGGGCGCATTCGATGCTTCCAGCGGCGGTTTCAACCTCACGTCAAATCTCGGCGACCTCGCCGGAACCGACTTTGTTGCACGGCTCGAAGACGCATTCGGTTGTCCAGTGGGTGTGGATAACGACGTGAACCTGGCAGCTCTGGGCGAATGGAAGCACGGTCATGCTGTCGGATTCGAGCAATTCGTGTTCATCGCGGTCGGTACCGGCCTCGGAATGGGGATCATCGCCAACGGCAACATCGTGCGCGGCTCGCACAATGCCGCCGGCGAAATCGGATTCTTCCCCTTCGGCGCGGACCCGCTTGACCCAGCAAATCATCGTCGCGGTCCACTTGAGGAAGCGGTCGCCGGCGACACTATTGCAGCGCGTTATAACGCAGTCACGAACAGCGCCGTCAACACGCGTGAGGTGTTCGACCGTGCGACGCTCGGAGACGCCGCCGCACAGGCAGTCATTGACGCCGAAGCACAGCTGATAGCGCGAGCGATCGTGAGCGTGAACGCGGTCCTGGACCCGAGCCTCGTCGTCCTTGGTGGCAGCATCGGATCACGCGGAGACTTCCTGAGCCGGCTTCTTCCGTGGCTCGGGAAGTTTGGAACACCGGACCTGGACGTGCGCACGAGCTTACTCGGCAACAGTTCGACCGTTTACGGCGCACTTGAACTGGCACGAGCCACCATCACCCACGACCCTCTCCGCTACTAGTGCTTCGATGATGCCCAGCAGCAGATCGATCTGACCCATTCGAAGCCAAGTCATATCCAACCGACAGAAAAGAAAATCACATGTTCCTCGATCTCCTGCGTCGTCGCAACCAGGAACTGATTGACGCCGCAATCAGATTCCATCAGGCCGGGCACCTCCCAGCCAACACCTACGTCCTCGATGCAGACGCGATAGCCCACAACGCCGCAATCATCACCGACGAGGCCAAGCGGCTCGGTCTGACCGTATTTGCGATGACCAAACAGATCGGCCGCAATCCCGACATCTCCAAAGTCCTGGCTGCTGCGGGACTTCCGGCCAGCGTCGCCGTCGACATGCACTGTGCCCGCGCCACCGTCTCGGCAGGAATGTCTCTTGGCCACATCGGGCATCTTGTACAGGTCCCCAAAGCCGAGGCGGGTGCGGCAGCCGCCATGGCACCGGAGAACTGGACCGTGTTCAACCTCGAGAAGGCACGCGAGGCGGCAGCCGCGTCCGCTGCGACCGGGCGCAATCAGAGGCTTCTGGCCCGGATATACGCTGACGATGACGAGTTCTACACCGGCCACGAAGGCGGGTTCCCGGCAACCGCGATCCTCAAAACGGCCGACCTCCTCGACAGCCTGGAATCAGCACACTTCGGCGGAATCACTACCTTTCCCGCGCTCCTGTTCGACCCGGCGGCTCGCCGGATCCGCCCGACCCGGAACCTGGCCACCCTTGAAGCCACGGCCTCGCTGCTGCGTGGTTCGGGCCGGGAACACATTGAGATCAATGCGCCCGGCACCACCTCGACCGTGATGCTCCAGGCATTGGCCGACGCCGGCGCAACCCAAGTCGAACCCGGACACGCGCTGAGCGGGACAACACCCTTGCATGCGCTCGAAGACCTTCCCGAACGTCCCGCGACCTGCTATCTGAGCGAGGTCAGCCATCTCTACGGCGGCCGCGCCTATTGCTTCGGCGGCGGAACCTACGTCGACCCGGTCTTTCCCAAGTACCAAGTAAAGGCAATCGTGGGCCGGAGCCCGGAGTCGGCCCGCATTGTTGACGCGAAGCTCCCACCCGCGGAAGCGATCGATTACTACGCACAGCTGTTCCCGGAAAAGGACAACAAGCTCAGTGTCGGAGAGAGCGTCGTCTTCGGCTTCCGGGCTCAGGCATTCGTTACCCGCGCTTACACCGCAGCCATTTCCGGGCTATCTACCGGAAACCCCCGCGTCGAGGGCATCTGGTCCTCCGACGGCTCCCCGACAACATGGCCGTACTAACTGCCACCCCAAAAGGAAAGAATCCACCATGTCCACCTCGCAAACCTCTTTACCAAGGCCATCGCGGTCGCAGTCCCTCAGACGAAACAGCCTGACCGTTGTCGGCTCTGTCGCCATGTGCATGGCCTTCATGGGGCCAGCGACCAGCGTTGCATTCAACACCGCACCGGCTGCTGCCGGGGCCGGCTTTGCGCTGCCCCTCTCGATCGTGCTCGCCCTCATCGCCTGCCTGTTCATGGCCAGCACCCTGGCCGCTTTTGCGAAGAAGCTTCCGGCATCAGGATTCGCCTATACGTACAACACCCACGGCTTCGGCCCGTCCGGTGGTTTCCTGTCCGGCTGGTTGCTCCTGCTCAGCTACGGAATGCTCGCACCCATGCTCCTTTCCGCGATCGGTTCTTACAGTTCCCAATTCCTGCAAGACCAATTCCGCTAACCGTCCCTTGGCAGCTGATGACCGTAATCTTCGCCGTCATCGTGTGGGCCATCAACGCCTCCGGCGTATCAGAATCAGCGAAAGCCGCCCTGCGTTTCCTGGTCATCGAGGTCGGCGTCGTCCTCGGCCTGGTCGGGACGATCCTTGGACACGGTGGGGCCGAAGGGCTCTCCTTCGGCCCGTTCAACCCCACGAACTCAATCACAGGTATCGGTGGTTTGGGCACGGGAATGCTTTGGGGCATTCTCATGTTCATCGGCTTCGAATCTGTCTCCACCTTGGGTGAAGAAGCGAAATCGCCCAAACGCAACATTCCCATCGCGTTGTTCAGCGCTGTCATCGTTATCGGTGTTTTCTATGTCCTGACCTCGTATGCGGCCGCTGTCGGATTCGGCCAGTCCGGGGCGGACGCATTCGCCGCCGATCAGTCCCCGTGGACAACGCTGGCGAACAAGTTCTGGGGGGCCAGCTGGGCGCTCGTCCTCACCGTGTTGGCGAGCCAATTCGCGAACTTCATCAGCGGAACCAACGCCGTTGTCCGGGTCATCTTCTCGATGGGCCGCGAGGGAATCCTGCCCAGAATTCTCGGCCGCACCAGCAAACGCCAGGTGCCTCAGTTCGCCCTGACCTGCTACCTCGCTTTTGGGCTGGTGTTCGTGCTCGTCCTCGGATCTCTCACCGACCCTCTGACCTTGTACGGGTTCGCCGGTACCATTCTCGGCCTCGGAATGGTCGTGATTTACATTTTGCTGAGCATCTCTGTCATCCGCTTCTACCGCAAGGAGCATCCAACGGAGTTCGGGATCTGGCGGCACGGAATCATCCCCGTTGCCACCGCACTGATGATGCTGCTGCCGCTTTGGGGCCAGATCAGCCCGGTGCCGGCCTTTCCCAACAACCTTGCTCCTTACATCATCGCGATATGGATCCTGATCGGCGTCGGCTATCTGATGTATCTCAAGCGGAAGAAGCCCGAGCTGGTGACCGCAATGGGCCGGGTCTTCGAAGAAGACCCCTCCCCTGGTGAATCCCCCGACGGCAGCTCCGCTCCCGAGCCCTCGAAGGCAACTTCCGCTGTTTCGACAACCAAACCGAAAGCGTCAATGGAAGACGGAAGGCAGTCATGAACCTCACCGAAACGGAAATTGACGCGGTGAGACCCGCAAAAAAGTTTCGAAGCAAGATCGTGCCGCTCACCAGGTCTGTCCTATGAGCATGCCAGCGATGCCCGGCCAATTCATGCGCTCAGAGATTGCCGAGCAGCCCTCCAGGTGGACCGATCTGATCCGAAGCCAGCGCGCAGATATTACGGCCGCGGCAGCACTGCTCACCTCGACGCAACCAGAGCTGCTGGTTTTTGTTGCGCGGGGGTCCAGCGACCATGCCGCCATGTACGGCCAGTATCTGGCGCACAACCTTCTACAGATACCCGCGCTTCTATCAACCCCCAGCACGGTCACGGCGTTCGGCACCGCACTGCGCTACCCACGATCGGTGATGATTGCGGTTTCCCAGTCGGGCGAATCGCCGGACTTGCTCGATACGGTCGTCTCAGGAAAGCGCGGCGACCTGCCAATCATCGCCTTGACGAACAACGACTCGAGTACGCTTGCCGGGATCAGCGACATCCACGTGATGCTCTCAGCGGGGGAGGAGATCTCCGTTGCAGCGACCAAAACGTACACTGCGGAACTCCTGGGTCTTTATGCTCTGTTCTCGCTCGCGTCAGGGGTCTCTTGGGAGGCTATCGAGGACAGGCTGGCGCTGGCCGTAAAGGTCGCGACGTCGATCGTGGCTGACATGGGTCCGGAGGTGTCGCATCTCACAGAAACCATCAACGGGTCCGATCGAGTACTTGTTGTCGGTCGGGGATACTCAATGTCCTCGGCAAAGGAGGGCGCCTTGAAACTCATGGAAACAAATGCCCTGGCGGCCTCGGGATGGAGCGCGGCAGATGCAACACACGGGCCGCTTGGTCAAGTCATTCCGGGAACCCCAGTCATACTGCTCACCGCAAGTCGCGCCGGCCGCGAGTCTGTTGAGACGTTCGGCGCTGCTGCCGAGGCTTTGGGGGGCCGCACGATCACCATCGGGGTCCCGAACGCGGAATTTGCAGGCAGTGCGCTGTTGGCCAACATCAACTGGGAAGCGGTCGACGCCGGATTGATTCCACTTCTTGAGATCATCCCTATCCAATTTCTCGCGCTGGAACTCGCATTGAAAAGGGGGAAGAACCCGGATCAGCCGACCGGACTCAGCAAAGTGACCAAAACATTTTGACGTGCGCAGAAAAGAAGGGCCCCGAAAGTTGGACGCTCTGCTCTATGGCTGACACTAAACCGAACAGGGCCGGAGGGGTCGCCCCGCCGCAGCTGGACGCCTACGGACTGGGTTCGACCTTTCCACGCCGGCAGCGAACAACGCGGCAGCCAACGGCAAGTTGGCCGGCCCCCGTGCCGCACCCCGGGACGGTATCGAACGGATCGGCGATCTGACCTCCTGCTTCCACCGCGGCTGAGGTAACGACGGCTGCAGGGCTGGCGACGCGGTGGGTTTTGAGGAACCCACCGCGTCTGCAAGCATGGACGCCATGGGTACCCCGTCGAAAGAATATTCCCATGGCGGGCCCGATGCGGCGGCTACTGGAGCCATGGCCGCCTTGAACGCGCTTCCATCGATGGTCGGCTATTGGGACCATGAACTGCGCAACCGGATGGCCAACGATGCGTATATCGAGTGGGTCGGTATGAGTCCGGAACGAATTCGGGGCATGCACATGAAGGATGTGGTCGGCGAAGCCGCGTTCGGAGCGAACCTCCCGTACGTCCAGGGTGTGCTCGAAGGGCAGCCGCAGCAATGGCGCAAGTCAATCATCAATTCATCCGGACAGAGCCGCGACGTGCAGCTCTCGTATATCCCCGATGCATCCGGGGGCAAGGTTGCCGGGTTTTACGCTCTCGTCACTGACATCACCGAACAGGCTGATGCTGAGCGCCGCGCGGAAGCCGACGCCGCACGCTACCGGACGCTCGCAAGGAGCATCCCTGGCGTCTTTGTGCTCCTTTTCGACTCCGATTTGCGCTACCTGGTGGCCGAAGGGCAGGCTCTGGAAACCTTCGGTCACACCAGCGGAAGCGTGGAAGGCCGCACCATCCATGAAGTTTTCCCTCCGGCACTCGCCGCCGAACTGGAGCCACGTTACCGAGCGGCGCTCGCGGGCCAGGAGGTGACCTGGACACGCGTTCTTGAATCCCGTGCATTCAGCCTCAAAGCCGGTCCGGTCCCCGGCGGGGCCGGGGGGCAGGCGGGTATGGTGATCGCCGTGGACGTCACGGAGAGGCTCCAGAGGGAACAGACGTGGGCGGCACTGCACGAAATTGCCACCGCAGTGGCACGCAGCGCTGAGCCGTCCGACATCACGGAAATGGTTTCGAGCATCCTTCGGCGCCTCTTCGCGGTGGACTCAGCCGCCGTCGTCCGGTTTTCCGGCCTGAGAACGGCCGAGATCGTTTCCATGTCGCCAGGGCTGCCCGCCGGGATCGATAGGGTGCACCACTTCGCGCCCGACGACGAAATGGCCTCCGCCAAGGTCGCGGCGACCGGACAGCCGGCCCTCGTGGTCTACAGCACGGAAGGCGGACGCGGGGGCGAGCAGATGATCTCCGGAGGCTTCGAAGCCTCGGCGGCAGCACCGATCAAGGTCCAGGGGCTCGTGTGGGGAGCTGTGGTGCTAACCTCCCGGTCGCGCGACGGCGTCGGGCAGGAAATGCTGGAAAGGCTCACGGAATTCGCCGAACTCGTCGAAATAGCCATCGGCAACACCGAGGCCTGGACGAGCCTCGAAAAGCAGGCTGCAACCGATGTTCTGACCGGCCTGCCGAACCGTAGGAGCTTCCAGACCCGGATGGAGCGTGAGATCGAAAAAGCAGAGGACACCGGCGGGCAGCTAAGCGTCGTGGTCATAGACGTGGATCGCTTCAAGGACATCAACGACAGCCACGGGCACGCCGTCGGAGATTCCGTCCTCACCGCGTTGGGCAGCAGGCTCCGTCGCTCGGCACGAAAAGGCGAAATGATTGCCCGATTGGGTGGTGAGGAATTCGTCTGGCTCCTGCCCGGGGTGCCTGCCGTGGAAGCGGCCGCAGCCGCCGAACGCATCGGGCGGGACATAGCGGGAACTCTTTTCGACGTTGCCGGCCAAGTCACCATTTCCTCGGGTGTGTGCGACCTGTCAATTGCCGGTTCCTCGCAGTTGTTGGACTGCGCCGACCGTGCGCTGTATGCGGCCAAACGCGCCGGACGTAACCGCAGCGTCCAATACGACAGGACCCTTTAGCGCCTGACAGCAGAGCTTCCGAGGCCGCGAGGGGAACGGGATCCATTCCGCATCGCGGCCCCGGAAACGCCGCACTAATCAGCGAGGATTTGGTAAAGCGCTCGCCGTGTTTCGTCGATCTTTTCCATTGCGGCGGTGCGCTGTTCGTCGTTCGCAGCGAAGCGGAACTGGTGAATAACACCCATGAGCTTTGCCACGCTCTGGTGAAACGCGGGACCTGATCCCTCTGGATCGGTATTCCACGCATTTTCCAGCTCCTCTGCGTGCTCGGCTACGTATGCCTTCCCGGCGTCGGTGAGAGTGAACTCGGTGCGCCGGCCTTCGCCGACCGGAGCGATGAGATCTTCGTCAACCAGCTGTTGCAGCGTCGGATAGACAGAGCCCGGGCTGGGACGCCAAGACCCGGAGGTCTTCTCGGCGATCGTCTTGATCAGGCCGTATCCGTTGGATGGGGATTCGGCCAGCAAGGAGAGGATCGCAAAGCGAACGTCGCCCTTGTTGGCGCGACGCGCTCCGCCAGGACCGAAGCCCGGTCCAAACCCCGGGCCGAAGCCCGGTCCGAAACCGCGGCCGGGTCCAAACCCGCGTCCAGGTCCGAATCCGCCATGCCCGTGGGGTCCGCGATGGCTCCTGCCACGCTCGAAGCGGTCCATTCCAGGTCCGCCAGCCATGTGTTTGTTGTCGTGAATGCCTTTCATAACGGCATCGTCCTTCCGTGTTGTGTAAGTTGCCCTCAGGGCTCGCAGGTTGTCCTGCGATAGTTAACGATATATCGGAGAATGTCGTTAAGCAAGGGATCGACCATGCCGTTTACTTTTCGTACACGTCGGGGTGATAAGAAGTGGTTCGTGCATCCTGATGGCGGTAGCCGTATGCCTTCCCTCCTGCGTCCACTTCCGTCGTCATTAGGGGACCTTGGGGCGGAGGCAATCGTTGTACCCGGCACTGCTTTGGCTGCGGATATTGATGGCATGTTCCGCCAAGACCGTAGCCTCAGGGCCGTCGCCGTCGAGCAAAGCGGCGCGTTTGAGCTCCTGACCCGGGACCAACTGGAATTCATGCTGACTGGCCGGCTCGGATACGGGCGCGCGCTGAACACCCGAAGGACAGCCTTGGAATTGTTGCCTCCCGGGGCCGGGTCCATGGCTGCCGACCTAGACCTTCAGTCCGCCGCGCAAGCCGTTCTGGCAAGGCCCGAATGGCAGCGATACCAGGATGTGCTGGTCCTCAGTGACGCGGGTCCCCGGATAGTCACGGTGTCGGACATCTTCGAGGCCGTTTCCGCGCTATTTCGCCACGCGTCACTCCACGACCCCCTGACGGGGCTGCCCAACCGGCGGATGTTCGAAGAGCATTATCCCGACATCAGTGCGGGTGCCGGGGCGCCCGGCGTCGGGATCCTCTTCATCGACCTTGACGACTTCAAAGGGGTCAACGACACTTACGGCCATCGCGCCGGTGACGCTGTCCTGGTCGAGTTCGCCAAGCGCCTTGCCCATAGCGTCAGGTCGCGGGACTCCCTGGTGCGCTTGGGCGGTGACGAGTTCGCTGTCCTCCTCACCGACGTCGACGAAGACACCGCCGCTGCGATTGCAGCCAGGAATCCTGGACAGCTTGGAAGAACCATTCGCCCACGACGGCTGCGAGCTGCACGTGGGTGCGACCATCGGCCTGGCCATGGGAATCGACGTCGTCGAAGAGGACACGCTCCCGGGCGCCGAGGTTCTGCTCCGGCATGCGGACGGGGCAATGCTCCGGGCAAAACAGGAAGGCAAACGGCGCATCGGACGCATGAGGGCGTCCCGGGAACCGGCCCGGCAGGCACATATCCGACGTCGGCTGGCCTCGGCCGTTGACGAATCAGCGCTGAGCCTCCAATACCAGCCGGTCCTGGACCTTGCGACGGGGGAGGACGCCGGCGTCGAAGCGCTCGTTCGCTGGGACGATCAGGAAATTGGTCCGGTGGGGCCGGATGAGTTCATTCCTGTTGCAGAACATACCGGCCAGATTCTCAGGATCGGCGCATGGGTCCTGGATCAGGCCTGTGCCCAGTCGCGGGCCTGGACTGACGCGGGGACGCCCCGGAAGATCGCCGTGAACGTTTCCCCGGTCCAGATCGCTGCCGGAACGCTTCCATCGGACATCCGCGCGGCCCTGGGCCGTCACGGAGTCCCGGCCGGGATGTTGGAAATCGAGATCACCGAAGGCATTGCCATAGCGGATGTTCCCGCCGCGGCATCGCAATTGCGTGAACTGATCGAGATGGGCCTTGGAGTCGCACTGGACGATTACGGGAGTGCCTATTCGTCCCTGGCCATGCTGAGGGTCCTGCCCTTGACCACGCTAAAAATCGACAAGGCCTTCATTAGGGATATCGACGTCGAGCCGCACGTAGCGACGATCGTCCGCGGGCTGATCCAAACGCTTAACTCCATGGGAGTCCGGGTGACGGCCGAAGGAGTGGAACGCCAGGAGCAGCTGGATATCCTGCATGATCTGGGCTGCGACACGGCCCAGGGATACTTGATATCCCGGCCCATGGCTCCCGCTGAATTTGGGAGTACCAAATGAATGGCACGGGGGGCGAGCAGTTCCCGCAGTCAGCTTGCCGCAGTCATTCGGAGATCGACGCCGGCACGGCAAGTTCGGTTACCCTGGTCTGCCGCCCAACTCGCGAGCAGTTTCAACCGTTCGCGCTGACCGCAGCGAGGGTTGCGACTTCAGCACACGGCGAAGCCGGGCACACGGTTCAGGGGCCTCCCGGCGGAGGAATTGCGATGATTCCCGAGCAATCACCACACCGGTGATAGAGCTGTGGGCGGACACAGCCTGATGCCGTATCCGCCCACGCAGGTGGTTGAGTTGGGGGTTAGTGACCGCCGCCGGGGCCGCCGGTTTCGGTTGCGGTGACCTTGAAGTTCGCATCCAGCTTCACGGTGGCGTGCGTGCCGTCCGACTTGGTGATGTGGGCTTCGTAGGCGGCGCTGCCGTCGTCTTCGGTGGTCATGTTCTCCACCGTGGCGCCGGAGTTGGCTGCCAGTACAGCAGCTTTGACCTTGGTCGCCGTGTCACCGGTGAGGTCGGTTTCGTTTCCGTGGTGGCCGCCCTTCCCGCCGCCCGGGCCGCCGGTTTCGGTTGCGGTGACCTTGAAGCTCGCATCGAGTTTGACGGTGGCGTGCGTGCCGTCCGACTTGGTGATGTGGGCTTCGTAGGCGGCGCTGCCGTCGCCTTCGGTGGTCATGTTATCTACCGTTGCGCCGGAGTTGGCTGCCAGCACAGCGGCCTTGACCTTGGTCGCCGTGTCACCCGTGAGGTCGGTTTCGTTACCGTGCGTGGGCGCGCCCGAGGCGGGAGCGGATGGGCTGGCAGTCGAAGTGTCAGTGGTTGCGGCGTTGGCAGGCAAGGCCATGGCGGTGAGAGCCCCGCCGCCAGCGACGGCGCCCACTAGGGCAACTCCCGCAGCGATTTTCCGGACTTTGTTCACGATGGTGCTCCTTAGAGATTCAACTCCGACGTTTTCGAAGCTATCCCCATCCTCGAACCCGACACTTTGGTGGCTCTATACCTACCCTGTGTCTGAACTGTGATAATTCGGGCGAGCTCACAGGAAAGGGCGGATCAGCGGCCCAACTCCGGGTCCTACCCCGATTCCGTTCCTAGTCGAGCGGGCGTGGAGGGGGGTCCGTCGACGGCGTCGTGACCTGGCGACCTGCTTTTGGTTCATCGACGCAGTAAATGACTGGCGCCACCGGAATTTCCCGCGTCGAAATGGATTTAGCGGGGCGCCAGACCGGATGCATGTCGAGAATACGCGGCGCGATGGTCCGTTCATGAACCGGTTTCTAGTCCCCGGAACGTTGGGTGGCTTTTTCCTGGATCGTCCCGCAGGGCACGGACGGGTGTATCTCGAGGGTGTATTTGCTCGTGTCGTGTTGGGTGACAAGTATTCCGTACCGGTGCTCGAGGGCAGCGGGTATCAGCTGGTTGACGGCGTCGGTGAGCAGGTCGTCCCTGCTTTGGGTCTGGCCGACGGCGATGTCGAGGCGGAACGGTGTGGTCTCGTCCACGGTGGTGTCCTTGTCTGCCGGGTTTCGCGACCGCAGGCTAGTGCCGCGGAAAGAGGTTCGATCGGTCTGCGTGGGTGTCACGCAGACCGATCGAGGTGTCACTGGCTGCTGGCGATGGAACGCCTAGGCCGGTTGTTTGGGGATGAGATTATCCGTTGGCGTCAGCAGGGGTGCTGGTGGCGGTGTAGCCCTCAAGCTTGAGCGCGGCCTGGGCGTACTTCTGGGTGAAGGTGTCGGCGATGTTGACCTTGGAGGTGTCAACGCCGATGGTCTTCTCCTCGTCGAAGATCGTCTTGGGGCCACCTGCAGGCATGATGCCGTCCGGGAGGAACTGACCCTTGTCCTGGTTCAGCGCGGCGACGTACTGGTCCTTGGAGATGGTGCTGTTCTGGACGTAGGACTGGGGCAGCTTATCGGCGATCTCCTGGGCGGAGTGGGTGCTGATCCAGTGCATCGTGTCCACAAGGGCGTTGACCACCTTCTGGGCTGCGTCCTCGTGGGTCTTGACCCAGTCCGACTGGGCGAGGAGGCCGGCCGACGGCAGGGTGCCGCCAAGCGCTGCCTTGGCTCCGTCGGAGGTGGCGAGGTCGATCGCAGAAACGGCGAGGTTCTTGTTCTCAAGGGCGCCAACGGTGGGCTGGGTGGTCATGACGCAGTCAGCGGAGCCGCGCTGGATCGCCGCGATTGCGGTTGCTCCGGCGCCGACGGCGATCGTGTGGTAGTCGCCCTTCGCGAGGCCGGCCTTCGCAGCGATGAACTGGGTAAGTTCATCGGTTCCCGAGCCGAGGTCGGTGACGCCGACGGTCTTGCCCTTGAGGTCTGCACCCGTTTTCACGTTTGCCTTGGGGTTGCACATGATGCGTTCACCCGGGGCGCTCGAGAGCTGCACGAGGTTGATGACGTTCTTGCCCTTGGACTGGAAATCGACGGTGTGGACGTACCACGCACCGGCCATGTCCACCTGCCCGGATGCCATCGCGTCTTCGGCGCCAACGCCACCCTGGGACTCGGTGGAAAGCTCCATCTTGACGCCGTACTTCTGGTAGTAGCCGAGCTGCTCTGCGAGCTGGTACGGCAGGTAGATCTGCTTGTCGATGCCGCCGACCATCATCTTCACGGTGGGCATCGAGGCGGTGTCCGCTGCAGCGCCGCCGCTTGCAGAGCTGTTGCTGCTTGCGGCGCTGGTGCCGCAAGCCGCGAGGCTCAGGGCGATCACTCCGGCAGCGCCGACGGCGTAGATCTTGTTCTTCATCATGGTTGTGCTTTTCCTTCTTTTGTGAGGATTCGAGCGTTGGGTAAGTGATTGAGGACGGCGAGCGTCAGATCGCCTGGGCTTCGGACCGGTTTGGTGGACGCCATTTGAGCAGCGTGTGCTCTAGCAGTGCGATGAGGTATTCCGCTCCGAGCGTGATGACTGCGATGATCACCATGCAGGCGAAGACCGTATTGGGATCGAAAGTCCCTTGTGCCTGGCTGATGATCAGGCCGATTCCTTGCTGGGCGCCGAGCACTTCGGCAACAAGCGCACCGATGATCGCGAAACCGAACGCCGTGTGCAAGCTCGCAATGATCCAGGTCGATTGCCGAGGGAATGGTCACGTGGATCGCTACCTGGAGCGGCGATGCACCCAAGACGCGCACGTTTCCGACCAGGTTCTGATCCACCTCGCGGACGCCCTGGAAGGCGTTGAAGAAGACGACGAAGAAGACCAGTACGGCTGCGAGCAGCACCTTTGGGAAGACGCCGAGGCCGAACGCCACGATGAAGATCGAGCCGAGGACGATTCTGGGGATGGAGTTCACGATCCGGATGTACGGGCCGACAACTTCGGACAGGTACTTGTTCGAGCCGAGAAGGATCCCGAGCACGACGCCGACGAGCGTTCCGAGCAGGAAGCCGTAGATCGCTTCCTGCATGGTGACCCAGAGGTTCTCCCAGATGGTGCCGAATGCCGTGCCCTTGGTGAAGAGATCGACCAGGCTGTTCCAGATTTCGGACGGCTGCCCGAAGAAGAACTTGTCCACCCAGCCCTCCGTCGTGAACCACTGCCAGCCACCGATCACGATGACCGCGAGGATGGCGCGGCCGGCCCAGACCCACGTGGTGCGGCGCGTCACGGCACGCCGGGCGGAAACTTTCAAGCTCTCTCGCTTGTGCTTGCTCTTGCTCTTGCACGGGAGCACCTCTGCTGATTGTGGTTGTCATGCTGCTGCACCTGCCGATTGCTTGTAGGCGCGGGTGACTTCGTCCTTCAGGGACTCCCAGATCTGGCCCTGCAGCTCCAGGAAGCGCTCCTCGTGCCGGATTTTCTGGACATCTCCACGCGGCCTGGGCAGATCGATGTCGAAGACATCCTTGATCGTGCCGGGGCTGCTGGTCATGATGACCACCTTGTCGGCGAGTGCGACGGCCTCGTCGAGGTCGTGCGTGATGAACAGGACAGAGGGGCGAAGTTCCTCCCAGAGCTGCAACAGCTCGTTCTGCATGATGGCCTTGGTCTGCACGTCAAGAGCGCCGAACGGCTCATCCATCAGCAGGATCCGGGGGTTGTTGATCAGCGCCGCCGCCATGGCGACGCGCTTGCGCATGCCGCCGGACAACTGGTGCGGAAAGCGGTCCTCGAAGCCGGCCAGGCCCACGCGGCGCAGCCAGTCCCTCGCGAGCAAGGTGGCTTCCTTCTTGGGCGTTCCGAGCAGGACCGGGCCGATCAAGACGTTTCCGAGAACGGTCTTCCACGGGAAGAGCGCGTCCGCTTGGAACATGTAGCTGACGCCGTTGGTGATGCCGTCAACGATCTGGTCGTGGACCCTCACTGAGCCGGCGCTTGGCCGCTTCCAGGCCGGAAACCTGAGCCAGGGTGGTGGACTTGCCGCACCCCGTCGGTCCGACGATCGCGCAGAACTGGCCCGGTTCGACCCTCAGCGTCACATCTCGGATCGCAGTGAACGTCTCGTTCTTGGGCGTGAGGTAACGCTTCGTCAGGCCGACGATGTCGATACCTGCCGCGTCGTCGGCCCTTTCGGGGGCCGTTGGCGGCCCGTGGTGATGGTTAGTATCCATGTGCTAAGACCTCTCTGTCTTGTGGTTCAACGGCATCGTGAAACCTGGGGAGTCGCTTTCCCGCGTGATGTGGATCACGGAAACTATGTAGAGCTTAGGAAGTGATCGTTCGTGCCAGAAGACTTCAGTAGCTTGTGGGCCTTAACAGCAAAAGTGCAGGTTTTGTGCGTTTCTGCACGCCGTAAATCCCATAGTGGCCGTGAACTTTGTCACCTAAGCTGCTAGTTAGAGAGTAGGAAGAGGTTGGCAGTGCACCCCGAGTTGCGTGGCTTGCGATTATCAACTGCGATCGTCCATGTCTGAGCCGTTTGCTCGGACCGGACCCACGGTGGAGTCCAGGTGAGGTTTTCAGAGGCCGTGAAGGCTCTGCGTTCGCGCTGGGGCGCCAGGCCCCTTGCCTCCCAGATCCTGGTGTGGTTGCTCTGCATCCTGTTGGTCACGGTCACCTTGGGTGCGCTTCTCTACACCCAAATCAGTAACCAGACCCTTGAGGATCAATACCGGCTCCGGGCGTTGGGGATCGCCACAACAGTGGCGCAAATGCCGGAAATCGTGACGTCGCTGGGCAACGGAGATCCACAACAATCCATTCAGGCGATCGCCACAAAGGTCCAGGCGGAAGCGCAACCGGCGTACGTCGTCGTGAGCGACCGCACCGGGAAGCGGTACTCCCACCCGAACCCGGACCTCATTGGCCGGACCCTTGAAGAACCGGTCGCCGTCCTGGACGGGCAGACCCATGTCGGCATCGACAAAGGCAGCCTGGGCGCCTCAGTCAACGCCAAGGCGCCGGTACGCGCGGCGGACGGAACCGTGGTGGGGCAAGTCTCGGTCGGGATTCTGGAAACCAAGGAAAGCAGCGAGCTCGTCCAGCAGGTTTGGCTGATTGCCGGCTATTCGGCGGTTGTGCTCTTGATCAGCGCCACTGGTTCAGCGCTGCTGGCCCGCAGAATCAAACGGGTCACTTTCGATCTGGAACCAGTGGAAATCGCGTCGCTCCTTCAAGAGCGCGAGGCGCTGCTGCACGGCATCCGGGAAGCGATGATCGGGTTCGACGACGACGGCCGCGTCACCGTTATCAACTCCGAGGCTCGCTCGCTGCTTCATCTGGAAGAAAATGTGCTGGGAGAGAAGATCGAGGACATTCTGCCCACAGGCCGGCTTCGTTCCCTGCTGACTGGCCAGATCAGCGGAACTGACCAGATTGTCATCACCGAAGACGCGTTGCTGGTAGTGAACCGGATGTCAGTTGCCTTGGCCGGACGAAGCATAGGCTCGGTGGTCACACTTCGCGACCGTACCGAGGTTGAAGGCCTCGTGCGCGACCTTCGCTCGGTGGAGGGCCTGATGGAGGCCCTGCGCGCCCAGGAACACGAGTACGCCAACCGTCTCCACGTGGTGGACGGACTCCTGGAACTCGGGGATGTGGACCAGGCGCGGAACTTCGTATCGCGGATTTCGGACACCTCGCGATCGCTCGGAGAGGGCCTGCGCTCGCGTATTGAGCCACCCGAACTCGCTGCGCTTTTGCTGGCCAAAATCACCGTGGCCGCCGAGCAAGACGTGAAGATAGCGGTCACCGACGATTCGCAGTTGCGCCAGCCGTTCCTGGAAACACAAGCGCTACTGACGATCGTCGGGAACCTCCTGGACAACGCCGTCGAGATTCTTTCGGACCAATCCACACCCCGTGAGGTGACCATCCAGCTGGACGATTCCTCGGGCGTCTTCATCAGCGTGACCGACAATGGGCCCGGTGTTCCCGCAGAATTGGTAGGCAAGATTACCGCCGATGGGTTTACCACCAAGGAACCCCGGCCGGGTATGCGCCGCGGGATAGGCCTTGCGCTGGTGAGCCGGATCGTTCACCGCGCAGGCGGCACTATGGATGTTTTCCCTGGCCCCGGGGGCCGCTTTGAAATCTGGTTGCCGGAACCGCAGACGGAAACCGAGGACCACGTCATGACAGGAATAACAATCGAATGATCCGCACATTGGTAGTCGACGACGACTTCCGCGTAGCGCGCATCCACGCCAGCCGCGTCGCAAAAATCGAAGGGTACGAATGCGTCGGGGAGGCCCACACTGCGGCGGAAGCCAGGGAAGCCGTTCAGCGGCTCAAGCCTGATCTGCTGCTCCTCGACGTGTACCTCCCCGATGAAGACGGCATCAGCCTGTTGCGGTCGCTGCAGGGAGCGGGAGAAAAGCTCGACGCCGTCATGATCACTGCCGCCCGGGACCTTGAGACCGTGAGGGCGGCCATGCGCGGCGGAGCGGTGTATTACCTCGTCAAACCGTTCGGCTTCGAGCAACTTCAAACCCAGCTCGAGGCGTATCGGCGCTGGCGGCGGGAGGCGGAGTCCCGGACCATGGCCGATCAGGCGACCGTGGACCAACTCTTCAGCCTGCGCCGGACGGCTGCCCCTGCCCAAGCCTCGCGGCGTCTGCCGCCCACCATGCAAAAAGTGCTCGACATGGTCATCCATGCCACCGAGCCCTTGGGTGCGTCGGAGATCGCGACCGGTGTGGGCATCAGCCGGCCCACGGCCCAGCGGTACCTGAGCGAACTCGAACGCAAAGGCCTCGTTGACCTGCATCTGGCCTACGGCACTACCGGGCGTCCGCTGAATACGTACCTGGCCAGGAAGGTTTGACGGCAGTTAGTGGGCAGAGCGCCGATTGCGCGCTTGGTGGGCCAATTGGACGAAGCCAAGAATGAATGCGGCCTCCACCAGCACCATCGGTCCGAGCCACAGCAGCTCGCCCTTGGCGATGAAAACGGCTGCCCCGATGAGGACGCTCATAGTGCCGAGAGCCAGCGCGTAGACAGCGAAACCGAAGGCGACTCTTGCGCTGCGCACTCCGGTCCGGAAACCAAAACCCTGAGGTTCTCCTCCGGGGTACCCCGCGACGCGGTCAGGTCCCGCGGGCTTGAGCCGGTCGAACTCATTCCAAGGATCCTGATCCTGCTCGGTCATGGTTCCATTATCCCGCGAATCCCGCGAGTCCCGCGAATCCGGCGGAACTTGGGTTCCGTTGCCATCTTCGAGCCCGGCCAGCTGCGTCATTTTCGGGAAACGTTCGGGAAGGTCGTGAACAATGGGGCCATGATGCCCGAAGAACTCACCGCGCCACCGCGGATCAAGGACACCGCTGCTATTGGTGAAGAGCGCCAAAATACTGCCTTCCGAACCGCCGCGTCGAAGGTACCAGAAGTCACTCTCTGGTTTTGGGTGGTGAAGATCCTCACCACCGGGATGGGCGAAACGACGTCGGATTTCCTGGTCCACCAGTTCGAACCGGCGGTCGCCCTGGCCTTCGGCTTCGTGGCACTGGTGATTTCCTTGGTCCTGCAGTTCTCGGTACGCCGCTACATCCCCTGGGTGTACTGGACCGCCGTCGCGATGGTCAGCGTGTTCGGCACCATGGCCGCCGACGCCGTTCACGTCGTTCTTGGCGTCCCCTACCTGGCATCAACTGTGTTCTTCATCGTGGCGCTGGCCGCCGTTTTCCTACTGTGGTACCGCAGCGAGAAGACGCTCTCGATCCACAGCATCACCACCCGGCGTCGGGAGCTCTTTTACTGGGCTGCCGTACTCACGACCTTTGCGCTGGGCACAGCCGCCGGAGACCTGACCGCCTACACGCTGGGTCTTGGGTACTTCGCTTCAGGCATCATGTTCGCGGTTGCTATCGCCGTACCAGCGCTGGCCCGCTGGCGTGGCTGGCTTGCTGCGATCCCGGCCTTCTGGTTCGCGTACATCCTGACCCGGCCGCTGGGAGGGTCCTTCGCTGACTGGACGGCCGTTTCCGTGGATCGCGGTGGTCTCAACTGGGGCACCGGCCCTGTCAGCCTGGTCATGGCGGTGGGGATAGCCATCCTGGTTACCCTTATGACGATCTCGCGGCGAACCCGCGCTTAGGACACTCCGGGTCCGCCCCATATTTCGTACTGTTGTTCGTATGTCCTGACATATTTGCGTTAATTCTGTTTCCGGTTAACCCCGGCTTCATAGCGCATGCCCCGCTCCTTCACCTTGCCCTTGGATGGTAGTTCCTGCATTTGGGGGAATTTTCCAGACAACCTGAAGGAAGCACCCATGATCAACCGCTACCTCGTCGCGGCAGCCGTCGCCGTTGTTGCAGCCACCGCTGTGACCGGCTGCGCGCAAAGCAGTACCGCGTCGGCCCAGAATAATGGCGCCGGCGCATCGTCTGACAAGACGATCACCGTGTTCATCAGCGGGGACACCAACGTCCAGAACCTGTGGGAAAAGAGTCTCGTTCCCGCGTTCGAAAAGGCCAATCCTGGCTACCACGTGAAGGTCACGCTGGATCTGCACGGCGAGCACGACGCCCAGACCCTCGCGAAGCTGACCAGCGCCACGGAGCAGAACAAGGAACCTGACTTCGATCTGGTGGACGGCGGGTTCGTGTCCAAGGCCTCCGCAGCCAATCTGCTGACTTCGGTGAGCTCACAGACGATTTCGGCTTTGAACGATGTCCCGCAGGATGTCATCAAGGCCGGTGGCACCGGTGGCATCCCCTACCGCGGCTCCGCGGTTCTCCTGGCATACGACACCAAGACAGTTGCCACTCCGCCGAAGACCCTTGACGATTTGCTCGCTTGGATCAAGGCAAACCCGGGCAAGTTCACCTACAACTCGCCGAAGTCGGGCGGGTCCGGCGGTGCATTCGTTGCCACCGTTTTGGACAAGTTCGTCCCCGCTGACGCCCGCGCCAAGATGACGGTGGGCTACGAGAAGGACCTCGAGAAGTACTGGGACCAGGGCTTCGCTACGTTGAAGGATCTCAACTCGTCCGTCTTTCAGAGCGGTGTCTACCCCAACGGCAACCAGCAGACCCTTGACCTACTCGCCAAAGGACAGATCTCCATGGCCCCGGTCTGGTCTGACCAGTTCATCACCGGCCTGACCAACGGCCAGATCCCGTCCACCGTGAAGGCAACCCAGATCAGCAACCCGTCCTTCACGGGCGGTGCCGCCTACCTCGGCATTCCCAAGTCCTCGCCCCGCCAGGAGGGGGCGCTGAAGCTTGCCAACTTCGTCCTCTCGCCGGACGCGCAGACCACGATCATCAAGGAAATGTCCGGTTTCCCTGCCATCAGCCTGGACAAACTGCCGGCTGATGTGAAGGACAAGTTCAAAGACGCAGACACCAACAACCTGCGTAAGGGCTACTTCGACCAGATGGGCAAGGACCTGAACAACCTCTGGGACCAGAAGGTTCCCGGCCAGTGACAACCACGCTTCAAAAGCCGGCGGATCTGCAACAAACAGTTCCGCCGGCTGGTGCCACGCGCCCCAAGCGCCTGGGCCAGCGCGCCATCGGCTTCTTCATGGCCCTCCCGCCGATCCTGTTGATCGCACTCTTCGTCGGTTTCCCGATCGTGCTCGCCTTCGGCTTCAGCATCGGCCTGACCGGTGGATTGAACCACACCATCGCCACCATTGGCCAGAACGTGCACGAGGCAGACGCCTGGTGGGGAACCTTGGCGGCGTACCAAGAGATGTTCACCAACAAGCGCTTCCTCGGGGACCTTCTGGTCACGGTCATGGTGACGTTGGTCAGCACGGCAACGGTCATCTTCGCTGGCCATGGGCATTGGGCTCTACCTCAAGCTCAAGGGCGGCCGGATGGCGCGTCTTCTCTCTGGCTTGGCGATCGTGCCGCTCTTCATCCCGGTGGTCATCGCCTCGTGGGCGATCCTGACGTTCTACTCAGGGACGGGCTTCCTGCGAAGCGTCTTTGCCCTCGTCGGGCTTGACTTCCCCGTGTGGGCGTTCACCATGGTCACGGTCATCATCGGTTCGGTCTGGACGTCCCTGCCTTTCGCCGTGCTCATGGTCTCTTCCGGACTGCAGTCCGTGCCGAACGCCATGATCGAAGCAGCGCGCGACGCCGGTGCCGGCTCCTTGCGCACGATCGTCTCGGTGATCGTTCCCATGGCGGCAGTCCCCATCATCATCGCGACGACGTTCACGGCCATTGGAATTGTTGGATCGTTCACGGTCCCGTACTTCACTGGGCCCAATTCACCGAACATGCTCGGAGTGGACATGTCCAACTACTTCTCTGCCTTCAACCAGCCCCAGCAGTCGGCGGTCATGGCCTTCACTGTCTTCCTGATTGCCTCCGGAATCGCCGCGCTCTACGTGTGGGCAAACTTCCGTTCAGCCAAGGAACAGGGGAAAGTCTGATGGCTATCACAGCTGCTTCCCGCACACGGGATGGTTACCGCAACCGCCGCCCGCTCACGCTGGACTCGATCATCCGCAGTGCGCTGGTGGGCCTGTTCGTGGCGCTCATGGTCGTTTTCATCCTGGCCCCTTGCTCTGGCTCGGCGTCCGTGCCTTCGCCGGTAATTGGACCTTCCCCAACCTTCTTCCCGATGATTGGACCCTGCGCTGGTGGCAGGTTGTCATCAACGACGGCGCGCTCGGCGTCGCAGTGCAGAACTCCTTGTTCTTCGCGCCGCTGACAGTGCTCGTTTCCGCCATCATTTGCTTGCCGGCGGCCTACGCGTTCGCCCGCTTTGATTTCCCGGGACGGCGTTTCTTCCTGATCAGCCTGTTCGCGACCAATGCCTTCCCCAAGATGGGGTTGTTTGTCACTCTTGCGGCGCTCTTCTACGCGTTGAACCTGATGAACAGCGTGCTGGGAATCCTGGTGGTGCACGTGCTGGGAACGGTGGTCTTCATGACGTGGATCCCGGCGGCAGCGTTCGCTGCGGTGCCGCGCAACCTGGAAGAAGCAGCGCGCGACGCCGGAGCCTCCAAATTGCGCGTGTTCGCTTCAGTGACTCTCCCTATGGCACTGCCGGGGATTATCGTCGCAGCTGTGATGTCGTTCCTGGCGTCCTTCGACGAAGCGCAAGGAACGTATTTGGTAGGTGCGCCGGCCTTCATGACCATGCCCACCCAGATGTACAGCCTGGTGCTGAACTACCCCACGCAGGTGGCCGCCGTCTTCTCCATTCTGCTGGCCATCCCCTCCGTCGCCCTCATGCTCGCGGCGCACAAACACATCCTCGGTGGCCAGCTCGCCGAAGGCTTCCAGATCAAATAGCGCCCTTGCGCTCAACGTCAGACAGAGAACCCATGACAACCCATGAATCCCTCACCAGCGCGGAGCTCCACGACCGGCCAGCTGCCAGTGACAACGCCCCCGCGGCCCCTGACGGTCCGACACTCTCCAACGGAGGCCTCAACATCCGCGGCCTGCACAAGGTCCTTGGCGGCCGCACGATCATTGACAACCTGGATCTGGCCGTCAAAGAAGGGGAACTAGTGTCACTTCTGGGGCCTTCCGGTTGCGGCAAGACAACTACCCTTCGCATGATCGCCGGTTTCCTGGAACCCGATTCCGGCTCCATCGAGGTGGAAGGCCAGGAAGTCTCCCACCTTGGCGCCGAGAACCGGCCCAGCGCGATGGTGTTTCAAAACTACGCGCTGTGGCCCCATATGACCGTTGCCAAGAACGTCGGCTTCCCGCTGAAGTTACGGAAGATGTCCAAGCCGGCCATCCAGGCCAAGGTTGACGCCGTGCTGGAGTTGGTCAGCCTGTTGCACCACAAAGATTCCAAGCCTGCCCGCATTTCCGGTGGCGAGCAGCAGCGCGTGGCATTGGCTCGGGCGTTGGTCCAGGAACCGAAGCTCTTGCTCCTAGATGAGCCGCTGAGCAACCTGGATGCGAAACTGCGTGTCAAAGTGCGCGAAGACATCCGTAACATCCAACAGGAGTTGGGCATCACAACGGTCATTGTCACGCATGACCAGGAAGAAGCGATGTCCATGTCCGATCGGATCGCCGTCATGAATGCGGGCAGGATCGAACAGTACAGCACCCCGGAAGCGCTCTATGCCCGGCCGGAAACGGAGTTTGTTGCCACCTTCATCGGCAGCATGAACCGGGTGGAAGGCCGCTTTCACGACGGTGTCATCACCGCGGGCCCGGACATTCTCGGGATCCGACCCGAGGACGTCATCCTGGGTGATTCGCCCTTCGCCGGTGCGCTCCCGGCGACTGTCGAGAGGGTGGTCCCGCGCGGACATTTCCAGGAGGTGTACTTGCGTCGCGCCGACGCCCAGCTTCGCAGTTTTGTCACCGGTGAGATCATGCGGCCGGGCCAGCAAACATACGCGGCAATACGCAAGGCCATGACTTTCAGGGACGGACGGCTGGTAGCCGAGGCGGGAGCGGCACGTTGAGCCGCATCGCCTCGACGGAAAAGACCCGCGCGACGGCTCACCGCGGGGACTCGAGCAACTTTCTGGAAAACACGCTCCCAGCCATCAGCTCGGCCATCGAGGCCGGGGCGGACCTCGTGGAAGTGGATGTCCGCGTCACGAAGGACGGGCAGGTAATCCTGCTGCACGACGCTTCCCTGCTCAGGATCTGGGGCCTGGACTCCGACGCCGGAGACATCGACTATGAGCGGATCAGCCAGTTGGGTGCGGGGGAAGAACGCGTCCCACTGCTCTCGGATGTGCTCGAGCTCTTCCGCGATGGCCGGTCCACCCTGCTTATCGACATGGAGGAACAGGGCCCCGCAGAAGCGGCTGCCGCCGTCGTCCGGGCAAGCGGTGTAGAGGTGTCCTGGTGCGGAAACCTGGACGGGATGAGGATCATCCGCACCCTTGACCCGGCAGCCCGGATCTGGCTGCCGTGGAACAAGAGGGTCGCTCCGCCGGCAGACCTCGCTGGCTGAGTTGAACCCCGAGTTCGTCAATTCGGAGTACGTGGTCCTCAGCAATGATCTGGTAAAGCAGATCCACGCCTCAGGGATCAAGGTTGCATGCTGGACCGTGGACAATCTCGAGTCCATGCGGTGGGCACTTGGACTCGGCGTCGATTCGATTACCAGCAATCAGCTGGATCTCCTTCAAAGCACCATCGCCGAAGATTCCGAAACGTGGAAATCGGCCCAAGGGCCAAGGACGTTGGCCGGGGATGAGATTCTCGAATCCCGCAAGGTCGCGCTTGAACTCGCCGAATGGGTCATCGGGTACATGCGCGACGCCGAACGCGGGGAGGTTTCGGTCAAGGCTCACCCCGCCGACCTGGTCACGGAAGTCGATGTCGCCGTCGAGCGTTATGTCCGCGAAGTGATCGCGGCACGGCTCCCGGGCCACACGGTGGTGGGCGAAGAAATGGGTGGCGTCGCGGTGCCCGGCGCGCCGTGCTGGTACCTCGACCCGGTCGACGGAACCACGAACTATGTAAACCAGATTCCCTGGACGGCGTTCTCGTTAGCCCTGGCCGTGGACCGCAATCCGGCAGTGGCTGTTGTCGCAGATCCTTGGCGAGGCGAGATTTTCGAAGCTGTGGTTGGCTGGGGAGCGCGCCTGAACGGCCGGAAGCTGTCTCTTGCTTCTGATGGGGCCCCTGCGGAAGCTCTCTTGGCTGGAACGGTGGTGGCAACGGAACTTGCCGGACATCTGCCGTGGCCCGGAATGCTGGAACTCTTGGATGCGCTCGGTAAGAGGCATAGCATCATGCGGATCATGGGATCGGCGACCATGACGGTGGTGGGCATTGCCGCCGGACGCGGCGCCGGAGCCGTCATCGGCGGCTTCAGCCCGATCGACCACCTCGCGGCGACCCTCATTGTTCACGAGGCCGGCGGCGTTGTCCTCAACTCCGCCGGTGAGATGGACATGTTCCCCGAACAAGGCGGTGTGCTGGCCGCCCGTCCGGAGCATTCTGGCGAACTCCATGAACTCTGGATTCAGGCACGTGCAGATGCCGGCGAATGAGGGGCTGGGTTCGCTTGCCGACGCCGTTTCCACCCTTGACCGGCGAAGCCGCTTCGAATTGCTTCGGGAAGTCCACCTCGACTTTCCGACTTACCACCCGCAAGGCATGGCGTTCGCGAAGGGACTGACGTTCCTGTCGTCCGTGGAGATCCTCGATCCGCCCGAGGCCCGCCGCGGACCCGGCCTTGCGCAGCCCCGGGCAGGGGAGCGGCCACGTGTTTGTCCTCGGGGGCGGCGGTGAGTTGCTCCGCGATATCCTGCTTGGCGAGGACGCCGTGTACCACCCGGGTGGAATCGATTACGACGGCTCCCAGGTGTGGGTTTCGGTGGCGGAATACCGGGCCGAGAGCAGTAGCATCGTCTATACGATCGATCCGGACAGCTTCGAGGTGCGGGAGCGGTTCCGGGTGGATGATCACATCGGATGGATTCTCCGCGATCCCTGGCTGGACTTCGTCTTCGGCGGAAGCTGGGGTTCCCGGCAGTTCTACACCTGGGACACCGAGGGCCGCCTGGTGGACACGTGGGAGAACCCCGGCCACTTCGTCGATTATCAGGATGCCCAGCTTCTTGGTCCGGGCCTCTTGTTGTGCAGCGGGATTTCGTTACTGCCCCGGTCTGATGGCACGTTCCTTGAACTCGGGGGACTGGCCCTCATGGAGCCATTGCGGCAACGAATCACGCGGGACGTCCCCGTCAGCGTGTTCAGCAAGGCCGGCCATGTCATCACCCGCAACCCGGTTACCGTCACCGCAAGTTCATCCGGGCTCCTGCTTCACGCGGCGCCCGACGACGGCGACGACGCCGGCGGAACCCGGATACTGAGTTACCGAATCATTTTAACACTGCTGTGACAGTCCGGAAACGGGTCGAGAACTGGGCGCGGATAGCGTGGCCGCATGATCGTATCCATCATGTCCAAGGTCAGTGCCTGGCTCGAGGCCGCCTACTTCTATGAGGCGGCTGAACTGGGGGCCTCCGGGGCCACTGAAGCCACCCGGTACGGCTGGCTTCCGGCTCTCAGCGGTATGGCCATTGCCGATGCACAAGCCCGGAAAATCAGGCGTGACGAGTAGCCGGAACCCTTGAGATTCCGGGGGTCCCGGGTAGCTAAATGTCTTGTTGGACACACTATTCGTTGATGGCGTGTACTATGCCCTAAACTGCTTCACTGAGGTGCCTGAAATGGCACTATGCAGCAACGAAAGTGAACACATCAATGGCTACCGATTACGACGCCCCACGCAAGACCGAAGAAGAGTCTCCCGCCGAATCGCTCGAGGCCCTGCAGGCGTCGCGCGGCTCCGGTGCCCAGACTGCCGTCATCGACGTCGACGAGAACGATACAGCCGAGGGCATTGACCTTCCCGGCGCCGATTTGTCCGGCGAAGAACTGACCGTCATCGTTGTCCCGGAGCAGTCCGATGAATTTACGTGTTCATCGTGTTTCTTGGTCCGTCACCGATCGCAGATTGCACTGGAAAAGAACGGCCTGAAGTACTGCCGCGACTGCGAAGGCTAGACCCGCGCGCAAAGCAGCCCCGCCAGACTGGGAACCAGCAACACCAAAACCAGTCGGGTGGGGCTTTTGCGTACTTGGCATCGCGAAGTCCCAGTCCTTTACGACCCTCTTTGCCCCCAATTGGTGGCGCGTGGACGCGGCGCGCCGTGTCGTAAGCGCTTTCCGAATCCAAAGAGGGTCAGGACGGCGCGCTGATCGTCAGGTGGCTGCGCACGGCGGCCTCCGGCGTCGTTATCCGGAATAACAAACGGAGGCGCGGAGCAGCGCCGGGACCTCGGAAAACCGCTGAAATCGGGCCGCTCGATGGCGACTCCGTGACCCATAACTCGATCCCCTAACAGTTGGGCGCCGAAGCGGATACGGAGTCCCCGAAAGGACCCCGACGCTCCTACGCTTGAGGTATCGATTCGCTCGAACACTCAAGGGGAGTGGCCCAAGTGAGAAAGTTTCACGTGTGGTTGGCAGCCTTGCTAGTGGCTGCCGGGCTTGGTCTCGTGGCACCAGGGACTGCCTCGGCAGCCCCGTATTGCGGAATCCTCTGGGGATCGTTGGCAAAGTCCGCCCCCGCCCTGACCCAGGCGCAAATTGTCAACGTCCGGACCGGCCAGCAACCCTGTTTTGACCGTCTGGTGATTGACTTGAACGGCACCGTTGGCGGCTATTCAATCCGGTACGTTCCGCAAGTACTGCAGGACGGCTCGGGACTTCCTGTTGCGCTCAGTGGCAACGCGTTCCTCCAGCTCACGGTCAATGCTCCGGCCTACAACTCCGCCGGGAACGCCACGTACAACCCGGCCGACAAGAGTGAACTGACAAACGTCGCGGGGTACAAAACCTTCCGGGAAGTGGCGTACGCCGGCAGCTTCGAGGGCTACACCAGCCTTGGCCTCGGTGTCCGTGCCAGGCTCCCCTTCAGGGTCTTCGCGCTGGCTGGCCCCGGAACAGGATCGCGCCTGGTGATCGATGTCGCCCATATGTGGTGAGGCGCGGCTGGCGGCTCGAACACACGCAGAAGCCCTGCACCGGGAAATTCCCGGAACAGGGCTTCTGTGCGTGTGGTCGGTGCTACTCAGGTACCACGAGGGCCGGGGTGTCCTTGCGAAGAGTTTCGCCGCGGAAGAACCCGGGCCGGACGCGGGCCATGATGACCATGACCACCGCGCCGAGGGCGAGAATGCCGATGCCGATGATGAACACCAAGCCGACGCCAAAGATTTCAGAACCGCTGCCAAAGTTCGGGGACCAGCTGTCCACTGCCGTTTGGATGAAGACCAGCGTGAGAACCACCCCGCCAACCACCGGGAAGAGCAGACGCATGAAGAAGTTGCGCACGCTGCTGAACACGCTGTGCCGGAAGTACCATGCGCAGGCAAACGCAGTCATCCCGTAGTAGAAGCAGATCATCAAGCCCAGCGCCAGGATGGTGTCGTTCAGGACGTTTTCGCTGACCACCTTCATGATGGCGTAAAACCCGCCGGAGATTGCGCCGGCCACGATGGTGGCGAACCCCGGGGAACCGAAGCGCTTGCTCACGGTGGAGAAACGGTGCGGCAGTGCGCCGTAGTGACCCATGGCCAGAAGGCTGCGGGCAGGGGAGGCCATGGTGGACTGCAGCGAAGAAGCGGTGCCCGAGAGTACGGCCAACGACATCAGGATGGCCAGCGGACCCATGACAGGCGAGGCAAGGGCGGCAAAGATGTTGGACTGGTTGTCCGGGTTGTTGAGCCCGATCCCGTCGCCGCCGATCCCAGCGACCATCATGGTGGCCACGATCACCGCAATGTAGAGCCCCAGCACGGCAATCGCCGTCGTCGTGCCTGCCTTGCCAGCTGTGCCCTTTCCACCTTTGGTCTCTTCGTTGACCGTCAGGCAGACATCCCAGCCCCAGTAGACAAAGACTGCCAGGGACATTCCGGCGGCGAATTGCTCGAAACTGCTGATCTTCGTGGGGTTGAACCAGTCCCAGCTGAACGCCAGCGCAGTGGGGGTGTCACCCGAAGCTGCGTGGGTGAGCGCCATGATGACGAAGACGCCCAAGACCACTACCTGGAACCCCACCATGGCGTACTGCACCAGTTTGGTGGCGTGCAGGCCCCGGTAGCTGACCCAGACGGCCAAGGCCACGAAGGCCAGACAGGTGGCGATGTTCAATGCCTTGTTGGAGGTGAGGTCGGCAAGATCGGGATTGCCGAAAACCTGGGCGAGGAAGAGGTAGAAGAAGTCCACCGCGACCCCTGCCAGGTTGGACAGGACAATGATGTTTGCCGCTAGGAGGCCCCAGCCGCCCATCCAGCCGATGAAGGGGCCGAACGCCTTGGTGGCCCAGGTGAAGGTGGTGCCGCTGTCAGGTGAGTCTGCGTTGAGCTCCCGGTAGGCGAATGCCACGAGGATCATCGGGATGAACGCCACGATGAAGATTGCGGGCAACTGCAGGCCCACCGCGTTCACTGCCGGACCCAGGGAGCTGGTCAGGCTGTAGGCGGGCGCAACCGAGGAAACGCCAAGGACGACGACGGCGAGGAGCCCCAGCTGCCCTGTCTTGAGTCCTTTGCCGCTGATGCCGTGTTCGGTGCCGGCTGGATCGTTGGCCCCCGCGGTAGCGCTTGGGCGGATTACTTGAGTCATGTGCTTGGCTCTTTCTAGATGGACCGAAAGTTATTGCTGGATGCTGCACTGGAAGCCGGCAATGGGGTCATCGAAAACTGGTGGCGGGCGGCGACGGTGGGGGCGCCCGGGCCGGTGGGGTAGTTCATGGTGGCTTGCTCTCCGGTGAGACAGGAGTCACTAAATGAATGACGTTCATTTAGTATGGACGTGGAGAAGCCCCGACACAAGTGGTTTGGCCAAAAAATTTTGGTTTGTGGCGGATTATCCGAGCGAGCGTCTGCCGGAAACGGCCTCAAAGCGAGCGAGCACCGGGTGCAAGCAAAGGGGGAGTGGGCTACTCAGGCACTGAGCTCGGCCCGCAGGGAGTACTCCCTGCCGTCCAGGACAAGCTGGGTGCAACGCCCGGTTTCCGGGTTCAAGACGATGGGCGCCGCGAGGTTGACCGTGGTCTTTTCAAGGGTCGGGTTGACCACCACCAGCGTGGTTGCCAATTCAGTCGCCTCCAGGCCGAGATCCTCCAGCGTCGAGCCGGGAATGGCCGGGGCGTAGTCCGGAACATAGACGGCGGCATCTGCCAGGAACATCCGGATGCGGGGGCTGGCGGACTCCAGCGCGTAGAGTCCCGGGGCGCCATCGATTCCCCGCAAGGCGAATCCCTCCGCGGTTTCCAGGCCCGGCATCGGCGCGGTGAAGCTCAGCTCGCGGGCTGCTTGCGCAGTACTCATTTCAGGAAGTCCATCAGCGTCGGTTGGAGCGTCTTGGCGGTGACCGCCAGGGCAACCTGGTAATTGGTTTCCTGCAGTTTCAAGTCCATGACAACCTTTCCCATGTCAGCGTCTTCGATATTCGAACGCTGTACCTCAAGCGAGGCCTTCAGCCCGTCCACGGAGTTCTGGGCGCTCATCAGCTTGGTCTGCCGTGCTCCGACGTCCGCGCGACCGTTGATCACGGACTTGATCTTGTCACCGATTGCCGTCAAACGGCTGCTGACATCCGCCCCGGAGCGGATATCCGCGACGACGTTGCTCACCAAAGCGAAAACCGAGGAGGCGCCGTCACCGAAGATCGCGCCGCCGTCGGCGTCTACCCGCACGGTCTGCGTCGCGTCAATCCGCCGTTGAACGCCCCCTCCGGGCGTTCCGTTGAACACTGGGGGAGTGGCGTTGCTGAATGCTCCAGCTGAATCCGAGTTTCCCGCAAAAACGTTGCGGCCGAGGTACTGCGTGTTCGCGCTACTCAGGAGATCCTTGTTGAGCCCTTCGATTTCGACGGCGATCGCCTCCTTGGCGGTGTCGTTGAGCGTGCCGTTGGAGGCCTGCACGGTGAGGTCGCGGATGCGGTTGAGGACGTTGGTCGCCTGGCCCAGGGCAGCGTCCGCCGTGGTCAGCCAGCCATTGCCGCCATTGATGTTATTCGAATACTGCCCGGCGGCGCTGATCTGTCCCCGCACGGCCAAGGCATTCGCCAGCCCGGCCGGATCGTCGGACGGCCGGGTGATGTTCGTGAGGTTGCTGGCCTTCTCTTGCAGGGCAGCGAGCTTCGCCTGACCCGCCTGAAGATTCAGTTGCGCGGTAGCAGCCATTGTCTGCGTGGTGACTCGGTTCAGCATGGGTTACCTTCCCACCAATCCGGTGTGATTGATCAGGACATCGAGGGTCTCGTCCACGGCGGTCATTGCCCGGGCGGCCGCCTGGTAGGCGTGTTGGTTGGTGAGGAGGCTGATGTTCTCCTCGTCGAGGCTGACGGAGGATCCTGAGGAACGCTGCCCGACGGCGGCCGTGCTCGCCGCGTCGGCTAGCTGCTGGTGCTGCTGTGCCGAGCGCGACGCCGTGCCGATCCCGGTGACGATCCCGGACCACATGGAGTCCGGGGAACCGGGCCCGACGCCGATTTGGGAGAGGGAGTCCGCAATGCTGCCGTCGAGGGCGCCGGAGCCCGGAGCTCCGGTGGCGATTCCTGCGGCACTCGTCGGGACGACGCTGAGGGACAACGCAGCGGGAGTGCCGGGGCTGGTCGCGAAGAAATCGAGGTTGGTGGCGCCGGTGGTGGAATGACCGGTGCGGTGCACTGCGTTGACGTCAGTCATGAGCTTGGTAGCGAACGCGTTGTACGACGCGGCGGCCTCGGCGATGGCCCCGCCGGCGCCTCCCGCTGCGGCCGGGGCGAGGAGGGAAACCGCGCCGGCGAGCTTGCCGCCGTCGAGCGGTACCGCCACACCGGGGCGGTCCGCCCACTCCAGCTGGACTGGTGAGCCGGCCGCGCCCATGGTTGCTTGGCCAGTCAAGGCGAGGTTGCGGTGCGAACTGCCGGAGACGATTGCATTCCCGCCGACGAATACATCCACGGTGCCATCGGCGTTGTCCCGGACAGATCCACCAGCCAAGGACGAGATAGTCTCAGCCACCTTGTTGCGGGCATCGATGAGCTCGTTGGCGGACCCGCCCGAAGCGGTCACGGAGCGGATGGTCGCGTTGAAGTTGGCGACCTGGGCTGCGGCATCGTTCAGGGTGGCAACGGTGCTTTGGGCTTCGCCGCGGACGCGGGTCCACTGCGCGTCCAAGGCCCTGTAGCCTGTCGAAACAGTATTGGCGAGCGCTGCACCCGCCTGAAGCAGCAAGCCGGCGGGCGCAGGCGCTCCAGGGTTGTTGGAGACTCCCTGCCACGAGGACCAGAAAGTATGCAGGGCCGTGGATATCCCGGCGGAACCAGGTTCCTGGAGGGTCCCCTCAATGCTTTGGAGCTCGGTGGACCGGTATCCGGCGTAGCCGGCCTGTGCAGCAGTGGAACGGACCCCGGCGTCGAGAAAGCTGTTGCCCAAACGGGCGATTCCATCGACAGACACGCCTTGGCCTGCCTGGACTCCCGTCGCGACAAGTCCCGTGCGGGCGGGGGCGCTGACGGCCGATTGCTCAATGCGTTGCCTCGTGTAACCGTCCGTGCCGGCGTTGGCGATGTTCTGCCCGGCCACGTTGATGCCCTGCTGCGCTGCGGTGAGGCCCAAGTAGGCCGTGTTGAGTCCGCCGAATGTGCTCACTGCTTTGTCCTTTGGTGGTCCGGTCTACGTCCGGTGGGTTTCGCTCAGAATTGCTGGTCGAAAAAACGGGATCGGGCCGATTCCCCGGTGCTGCCATGGGAGCCTGTCCGGCCGTGGGCATCGTAGGTTCCGGCCGCCGGCTTCAGGTCCGCCATGGTTTCCTGAGTGGAACGGACGGCCGCGCGCAAGAACTGATCGTTGGAGTCACGCAGTTCCTTGATGGTGGCAGTCTGTTGCTGCATGGCGTTCAGGTGCGAGGACAGAACGTCTGCCCAGGCCTCGTCAGGGGCAGCCGAAGCCAGCGCGCTAAGCGACGATTCGGCAGGCAAACCCCATTGCGCCGCCACTGCCGCCACTTCCACTGTCCGGGCAAGCCCAGCTTTGGACAAGTGTTCCAGTACCTGCTCGACTTCCCGTGTGCCGTGCGGTAACCAGCGGGATTTGCCCGCTGTGAGTAGCAATTGCTCCTCCTCAAGCTTGAACGTCAGCAGATCCAGCAGCTCGCGTTCTCGCCACAGCAGGGCCGACAGTTCATGGATGGCCATGTCGGGTCAACTCCAGTTCCGGGTGTTTCATGGGTGCGATCGCGCGGATTCGGCACTTCCCCTGTGCTTCACCGCGTTGAAGGCAACTATCGACCACCTTCGCCTGCGCGTTAGTAACTCTCAATACACGTTCAATGAACTTTGTCCAGTCAAGCGAGGTGAGGCCATGCGTCGAGTACGGCTCAAAATTAGCCTCCGCGTTTTCCTAACCACCGGCTTCCCGGTTCCGATAATCAAAAGTGACAGGCCACGGATGGCCTGGGAGCAGTACCGGACCCAATCACGGAGGAATACACCATGGGCATGGCAATCAACAACAACCTGATGGCTAACAACGCATACCGCAACCTCAGCAACACCCAGAACGCAGTGTCCAGCTCGATGGAGAAGCTCTCCAGCGGCCTGCGCATCAACCGCGCCGCGGACGACGCTGCCGGTCTGACCATCTCCGAGGGTCTCAAGTCCCAGGTGAGCGGTTCTGCGATCGCAGCCCGTAACGCACAGGACGGCATCTCGGTCATCCAGACCGCTGAAGGCGCCCTCGGCGAAGTCGGTTCCATCCTGGCCCGCGTGCGTGACCTCGCTGTCCAGGCCGGTAACGACTCGAACAACGCCGCGTCCCGCGGGGCGATCAACGCCGAGGCCAAGAGCTTGTCCGATGAAGTGGCCCGGATCGGTTCGTCCACCAACTTCAACGGCATCAAGCTGCTCGACGGTACCGCCGGTACCGCCGGCGTCATGTCGCTGCAGATTGGCGCGGGTTCGACCGCCAACGACAAGGTGGGCGTTGATTTCAACCCGGCCAACCTCGCCGCTGTCAACACGGCACTGACCGCCATCACCGGCGCCGCAGGCGGCGCCAACGACGGCTTCAAGGACGCCGGTACGGTGACGACCACGCTCGCCAGCCTGGACACGCAGATCGCGAGCATCTCGTCCGCCCGTGCCGGCCTGGGTGCAAGCCAGAACCGCCTCACGCACGCGATCAACATCCTGAACGTTTCCGGTGAGAACCTCCAGGCCGCACAGTCCCACATCGCCGACACCGACATGGCCGCCGAAATGGTGAAGTTCACCAAGAACAACATCATCGCCCAGGGCAGGCACCGCCATGTTGGCCCAGGCCAACCAGTCCGGCCAGGGCGTCCTCAAGCTCCTCGGCTAAACCCGGACGCGGATCCATCGTCGCCGGTGGCGGTCAGCTCGGGTCCCTATACCCGTCTGGCCGCCATTGGCCGTTGACGCAGCAGCATAACTTTGGAAGGAACCCTCGGTGGGTACATCTATTGACGGCCTCGCCAGCGGCCTGAACACTACTTCGATCATCGATTCGCTGATGGCCGTTGAGGCGTTGCCACAGCAACAACTTCAGTCCAAGGTCGCCACCGACCAATCGATGATCAACGCTCTGGGAAGCCTCAACACCCGTCTGACTGTGTTGGGCTCTCTGGCCTCGGCCGCCTCGGCGTCCGGCGCGACTAATCTGTTCACGGCCACCACAAACAGCCCGGCCGTCACTGCCACGGCCTCCACTATGGCTGCCGCAGGCTCGATCGATGTGACCGTGACCCAGCTGTCCTCCACGAAGATCGGTGTGACTCAGGCCTTTACCACCTGGCCCACCGACGCGTCCGGCAACCCGGCACACCTGACCCTGGTTGGCAAGACCGGCAAAGCCACCGAAATCACTCCGGCTTCCACGAGCCTTGACGATGTAGTCAAAGCCGTGAATGCCGCCGGCGGGGGGGCGACCGCGGTGAAGGTCCCGGCCGGAAATGGTACCTATCGCCTGCAATTGACCTCCAGCATGAGTGGCGCGTCCGGCGACTTCCGGGCTTATCAGGGCACCGCCGCCGACATCACGGCAGGGACCGCAACGGACTTGTTCGCACAACCGACAGCTGCCATCGTCAAGCCAGCGGCGGATGCACAGGCCATCCTGTATGCGGGAACCCCCGCGCAGCAGACCATCACCTCGTCCAGCAATACGTTCAGTGAGGTCCTCACGGGAGTCGCAGTGACCGCGACTGCCGTGAGCTCCTCGCCGGTCACCGTCACTGTTGCAAGCGACACTGCCGGGATCTCAAAGAAGGCCAGCGACCTGGTCTCCTCGGTGAACGATCTCTTGGGCTACATCGCAACCAGCAGCGCGGTGAGCACCACTACAAGCGCCGCCGGTGTCGCCAGCGCCAAGGGCGGTATCTTCACCGGAAACAGCTCCGTCCGGGCTGCCAGCGATGCCGTCACCGAAGCGGTGGTAGCCCCGGTGAATGGTAAGTCGCCCTCCGAGTACGGCGTCGTCATCCAACAGGACGGCACATTTACTTTCGACAGCACCAAGTTTGCCTCGGCGATGGCGGCCGACCCAGCCGGTACCCAATCGGCTCTTTCGCAGATCGCCACAAGGGTTGCCGCGGCCACGACGAACGCCTCGGACCCGGTGAACGGCTCCATACCGCAGCTGATCAAGGGACAGCAGTCCGAAGTGTCGGACCTGACGTCCCAGATCGCCGACTGGGACACCCGGCTCGCGGACCGCCGCACCGCCCTCAAAGCCGTCTACACCAACATGGAGGTCCTGCTGGGGAACCTGAAGTCACAGTCTTCCTGGCTCTCCGGCCAGATCTCCGCCCTCTCCTCTTCCTCATCCTCGTCGTCAGGAAAGTAAACCGTGACCGCTACCGCCCTCCGTGCCAGCCAGCTCAACCAGTACAACACCGACGCGATCCTCTCGGCCCCTCCCGCACGGCTCCTGACCATGCTGTACGACCGTCTCCTCCTGGATCTGGGCCGGGCCCGAATTTGCCCAGGAAAACGCCAATTGGGGTGTCGCGAGCGAAAACCTGCTGCATGCGCAGGCAATCGTCACCGAGTTGTCCTCCACCCTGAAGACCGATGTGTGGGACGGTGCCTCGGGCTTGCTGAGCATCTACCAGTACGCGATGGAAGCCATGATCGGAGCCAACATCTACCGCGACGTCAACCGGACCAAGGAATGCATCGTGCTCCTGGAGCCACTTCGGCAAGGCTGGCATGACGCAGCTTCGCAGCTGCCGGTTCAGGGCGCAGCAACCGGGACCGCAAGGATGAACGGCACGCTCGGTGTCGGCTGATTCGATTCGGCAATGGTCGGAGATCCTGAACCGCCTGGAAACCGACATTGCCGCCGCCTTTTCCGACGGTGAGTTTGTGCCATGGAGTCCTCCCGCCGATGCCGGGCCGCTGCCGCTGGAGCTGGCGGACAGGGCGCAGCGCCTCCTCGACGCGCAGCTGGAATCGATGACCATCCTCGACAAGATTCGGGGCGACGCCCTTGCCCACTTGGACGCCCTCAGCACAGTCCCGGGTAGCCGGAATCCCTCCCGTCCGTTGATCCTCGACGTTCAAGGCTGATCAGGTTCAGAAAACAATCCCCAAATCGGTTAACGGATCGCCCCCGCGTGCCGATAGTGGAAATCGAGCAGGGATCGCTCGATGCACGGCCATGGATCGGCCTCTTCACTTCTATTCGCGAAGGCAGGCCGTCTCGTGTTCGATTCAGTGACTTCTGTTGCCCTTGGTAGCGCCCTTGACGGGCTGACCCTGCGCCAGAACACCATCGCCAACAACATCGCGAACATCAATACCCCGAACTATCACGCCAAGCGGGTGCAATTCGAAGACGCCCTCGCCGCATCGGTGGCCTCCGGTGACGGGTCCGCCACGGCAACGGTCTCCACATCCCAAGAGCCCACGCAGCTCAACGGCAATAACGTGAACCTGGACACCGAAACACTTTCCAACGTGGACACCGTCCTGCGCTACCAATTTGCGTCCCGGGCCATCGGCGGCGAAGCCACGGCCCTCCGCACGGCCATGAGGACAAGCTCATGACATTCGATGCGATCGGGATCGCCAGCTCCGCCCTGACAGTGCACCGTAAGTGGCTCGATGCCGTTTCGGACAACCTGGCCAATATGAATACCGTGAGCCGCACCAGCGGCAAGGCCTTCCAGGCCCGCTACGTCGAAGCGGCCGAGGGCAGCAACGGAACCGGCGTCTACGTCAAAAGCACACCTCAAGGCAGCCCGACAGGCAGGCTCGTTTACCAGCCAGACCACCCCTTGGCCGACGCCCAAGGCTATGTGCGTTATCCCGACATCGACCTCGCCGAACAGATGGGTTCCCTGATCGTGGCCCAACGCGGATACCAGGCCAACGCGCAAGTGGTGGACCGTGCCCGTGATACTTACCTTGCAGCGCTTGAGATAGGAAAACCCTGATGGCATTGAACCCGATCGGTGCGATTCAAGGCGCCGGAGGTGGGCTCGGAGTGCAGGGCGTCAGCGGCACCGGCTATGCAGACAGCACAAGTAGCACCGGCGGAGCCACCGGAGCCACCGGAGTGTCAGGGGTCACCGGAGCGTCGGGCGGCAACGGGTTTGCTACCACGCTCACGGGTGCCATGGACAACCTCCAGTCACTGCAATCGACGTCGAACCAGCTTGCTGTGTCCGCAGTGACGGGCAACCTGGATGACATCCACAAGGCGACCATCGCCGCCACGCGCGCCCAGATCACCCTGGAATTCGCGGCCACGATAAGGAACAAGGGCGTTGACGCGTTCAACGAGATCATGAGGATGCAGGCCTGATGCCCCCACAGATTGCCGCTTTCTTTCGCAAGTTCGGGGAAGGAATCAAAGGGTTCACCACAGGGCAGCGCACCATCGCCATCATCGGTATCGCCGTCTTGGTCCTCGGCGGGGTGGCCTTGTCAGCATGGCTCGGCAAACCGTCGTACTCCCCACTTTTCTCCGGTTTGAAGGACACCGACGCCAACAGCATCGTGGAGCAGCTGCGTAAGGACAATGTTCCGTACGAGCTCAGCAACGGCGGCGCCACCATCCTGGTTCCGGACGACAAGGTCAACGATGAACGGCTGAAAGCGGCCGCAGCGGGCCTCCCGGCAGCCGCAGCCACGGGGTATTCGCTGTTGGACAAACTTGGAGTGACTTCCTCTGAATTCCAGCAGTCCGTTACCTACAAGCGCGCGCTCGAAGGCGAACTCGCCACCACCATCCAAGCCATGGACGGCGTCAAGACTGCCGCCGTGCAACTCGCCATTCCGGCAAAAACGGTCTTCACTGCCACGACCCCGGACGCCACGGCATCGGTGTTCGTCGAAACACAGCCTGGCATCACGCTGTCCGCAGACAAGGTCCAGGCGATTGTGCACTTGACGTCCGCGTCGATCGAAAACCTGAAGCCAACAAATGTCTCGGTGGTGGATTCCCAGGGCAATGTCCTCTCCGCCGTGGGAACCGGCGCTACCGGATCGTCGTCGAAACAGGCGGCCGACTATCAGCAGCGCACCTCCGATTCGGTGAAGGCCGTCCTGGACAAGGTGGTAGGCCCGGGCAACGCCACGGTGGCAGTCGCTGCCGACGTGACGGCGGAATCCGCGCAGCAGCGCAGCGAGACGTTTTCCACCTCCAAGGATGCGGCTCCGCTGAGTGAAACCACCAAGACGGAGAAGTACACAGGAACCGGAAGCGGCGCTTCAGGCGTCTTGGGTCCGGACAATATTGCCGTCGCCTGGCGGCACGAATGGCAACGGAACCTTCGACTCCACCGATACAACCAAGAACAACGCGGTCAACAAGGTCACCGAAGACCGGACCATTCCGCAGGGCGCGGTGAAGCGGCAGACCATTTCCGTCGCCATCAACCAGTCAGCGGCCGGCGGACTCAATGTCAACTCGGTCAAGGCGCTCGTGACTTCGGCCGCCGGCGTCGATCCGACCCGCGGAGACGTCGTCACTGTTGAGGTGCTCCCCTTCAGCACCACGGCTGCCGACGCAGCGACACAGGCGCTAAACGCGGCCAAAGCCCAGACGGATGCCAAGCAACAGTCCGATTTGATGAATACGCTCATCCTGGCGGGCAGCATCCTGCTGGCAGTGGTTGCGCTGATAGTCCTGGTGATGATCCTCCTGCGGCGCCGGCAGCAAAGAGAGCCGGTTGACCTCGGCGAACGGGTTGACTACGAGATGCTTCCGCACGTCGTCACGCCCGTACTCGAAGGGCCGCCCGCCACCTCGGCGATTGAGATGCCGCAGCCCCTTCCCGCCTTGCCGATGCAGGGAGCAGAAGCGCTCGACGGCGAGCGGCGGCGCGCCCAGATTGAAGCCATGGTTGCCGAGAACCCCGCCCGGACCGCGGACTACCTGCGCGGACTTATGGACGAAAAGCAGCCGGTATGAGGGCCGGGGAACTCGGTTTCGAGATGAACGCCTTGACCGGTGCCCAAAAGGTGGCCGTGGTGCTGATGCAGATGAGTCCGGGCAGCGCAGCCTCCGTCATGACCCAGTTCTCGGAGTCGGAAGCCGAGGACATCGCCGCGGAGATCGTGCGCTTGCGCCGTGTTTCCTCTGCTGTGGCAGACCACGTCTTGACCGAGTTCCACGACCTTGCGGTCAGCGGGCGCCGCACGGCCCGCGGCGGCCAGGAATTCGCCGTCGGGCTCCTGGAAGCGTCCTTCGGCGCGGACAAAGCCGCCGGATTCATGGACCGTCTCGCTTCCACCATGGCCGGGAAGTCCTTCGAATTCCTGGAGATGATCGACTCCGGGCAGATCCTGGCCCTGATCGACAGCGAGATGCCGCAGACCATTGGTTTGATTCTGGCGCATTTGCGGCCGGGCAAGGCTTCTGCGGTCATGGCCGGACTGGGCGACATCCAACGGAGCGAAGTGGCCCGTTGCATCGCCACGATGGGGATGGCTTCCCCCGAAGCCGTGGGAATCGTGGCCGAGACCCTCAAAGTGCGTGCCGGTGCGGTCATGTCGCAAAGGAAGTCGAGCGAGATTGTCGGTGGCATCCAACCACTGGTGGACATCATCAACCGATCCGACGTCAACACTGAACGCTCCGTGCTGGACGGCTTGGAATCCCTTGACCCGGACCTCGCCACGGAAGTTCGCGCCCGGATGCTGACCTTCGTGGACATCGTGAAGTTGGAACGCCGCGATATCCAGCAGATCCTGCGCGGCGTCAGCCCCGAAGTGCTTGCAGTTGCCATGAAGGGAGCGCCCGCCGTAGTGCTCGAGGCCGTGCGCACCAACGTTTCCGGCCGCAAGCCTGGAGATCCTGGAGTCCGAGATGGCTTCTGCCGGGCCGGTGCGTGCCTCCCAGGTTGAAGAGGCCCGGGCCGAGATTGTCCGTTCCATCCGTGAACTCGAAGCTGAAGGGGCCATCGTTGTCCGGCGCGGCGAGGAGGACGACTTTGTCTACTGAGGCCGCCACCGTGACAGCCATGGAGTTCGCGCGGGTGGTCTTCCCCGATGTCCAGCCGGCTGCCCGGTCCGGCAGGGAAGACCGGGGCTACACCCAAGGCCACGCGGCGGGGTACGCCGCCGGGATCCGGGCTGCGGCCGTTCAAGAGCAGCGTCTCCGCGAACAGCTCCGAACTGAACACCACGCAGTACTCGACGCCGGTCGCTCGGCTGTGGCGCACGCTGTCCGTGCGCTCGAAGCCGCGGCCGCCGCGTCCCAGCAACGCCAGGGCCTTGCGTTGGAGGAAGCCCAGGAGGTCTTGGCGGCAAGCGCGATCGAGCTTGCAGAAGCCATCCTGGGCTACGAACTCACTCAGGGGAAGAACACTGCCCGCGCCGCCTTGGCCCGCGCGCTGGGGGCGGCGTCCGGCGTCGAGACCGTGACCTCAGTCCGGCTCAACCCCGCAGACGTCGCGGCACTGGCCGCCGTCGACGCCGGGAACCCTGCCGGCGTCGAGCTCAAGGCAGATCCGGCACTCAACCCGGGGGACGCGATCGCTGAGCATCCACAGGGCTGGCTGGACGCCCGGCTAAGTACCGCTTTGGACAGGGCCAAGCAGGCCCTTCTCGGGAACGACGCATGAGCGTCACCGACTACCGGCCGCACGCGGACCGTTTCGCAGCCGCCCTCGCTTCCGCGGCCCCGCAGCGTGTGGGCACCGTGACGTCCGTGCTCGGCCTTGGCCTTGAAATCGCTGGTCTGGATTGCGCCGTCGGAGATCTCGTGACGGTGGGCGACGCACCCGGGCTCGACGCCGAAGTGGTCGCCTCGGTCAGCGGCGCCGTGCGTTGCATGCCACTTGGACGGTTGACCGGAGTGGCCGCCGGGGACCCGGCACGCTCCAAGGGCACTCCGATCCTTGTCCCTACCGGTCGTGGACTTTTCGGGCGCGTGCTCGATGGGCTCGGGCGCCCGATCGACGGGAAAGGCCCACTGCCCGCCAGTCCCATGGTCCCCGTGGATAACGAAGCGCCGTCGGCCATGCACCGTGCCCGGGTAGACACTCCGCTGCAGACCGGCGTCCGCGTCCTGGACACCATGACCACCCTTGGCCGCGGCCAGCGCATGGGGCTCTTTGCGGGCTCCGGCGTCGGCAAGTCCTCGCTGCTATCCATGATTGCGCGTGGGACCGATGCCGAAGTGTCCGTGATTGCCCTGGTGGGGGAGCGCGGCCGTGAGGTGCGCGAGTTCCTGGAAGACGACCTTGGCCCCGAAGGCCTGGCACGTTCCGTGGTTGTAGTGGCCACGTCCGATGAACCTGCGCTGATGCGCCTTCGCGCGGCAGTGACGGCCACCCGCATTGCCGAATCGTTCCGCGAAGCGGGCAAAGACGTGGTGCTCATGATGGATTCGCTCACCCGCGTTGCCATGGCCCAGCGCGAGATCGGCCTTTCGGCCGGCGAGCCGCCCGCTACCCGCGGCTACCCGCCGTCGACCTTTTCCGTCCTCGCCCGGTTGCTGGAACGTGCCGGAACTGCCGAAACCGGCTCCGTGACCGGGATCTACACGGTGCTGGTGGACGGTGACGACCACAACGAACCGATCGCCGACGCCGCCCGCTCGATCCTGGATGGACACGTCGTGCTGGATAGAAAGCTCGCTGTCACGGGGCACTTTCCGTCGGTGGACGTGCTTGGTTCAGTGTCCCGCGTGGCCTCAAAGGTCAACACTGGCGATCGCACGGCGCTCGCGGCATCGTTGCGCCGGGTACTTGCTGCGCGTCGCAACGCCCAGGACCTGATCGACGTCGGCGCATACCACCGGGGCAGCAACCCGTTGGTTGACGCGGCACTGGACAACGAGTCAGCGATCAACGGCTTCCTTCAGCAAAGCATGGACGAATCGACCCCGTACAGCGAGTCATGGCCGGAGCTCTTCCGGCTCGCGGCAAGCCTCGAAGGAGCAGCGTGAACCGTCAATTCTCCCTGGCCGGGCTGCTGCGTCTGCGCCAGACCCAACAGGATGCCGCCGCCAGCGGATTGGCCCGGGCCAACTCCCGGTCCGCATCCATGCGGGACCGCCGGGCCGCTGCCCGCGAGGAGCTGGCAGAGTCTGCTGGAACCGCGGGGACCTCGGCCTCGCTGCTGGCGATTGCCGCATCCCGGGCGTCGGCGCAGAGCATGTTGTCCGAACTTGACGCCTTGGCTGCCAGCGCGGAGGCCGAAGCCGCCGAGGCCCGCGCGGAATACACCGAAGCCAAGCGCCGGGCGGTGGGACTTGAGAAGCTCGAAATCCGGCACACTGCCGCCTTCGAGGCATCCGCTTTGCACGCCGAGCAGGGGATGCTGGACGAGATTGCTTCGTCCGCGTGGCACAGAAGTGCCGCGCAGCCAGCCCCTGTCTACCCGGCGGCAGCGGCAGCACCTGCAGCACCGAGTGGGCGGAAGGCCAACTCATGACTATGACCGAGGCCATCGGGCACATCCAGAGCATCCAATCGATGCTGCAGCAACTGAGCCAAGGCGTTCTCCCGCAAGCCACTGCCACCACCGGCGGAACGGCGGCCACTTCAGCGGATGCGGCCTCCTTCGCGCAAGCGTTGAGCACCGCCGTCGGGGGTTCGCAGTCGTCCGGCACCGCCGTGGGCGGCTCCCAGGCGTCGGGCATGAGCCAGCTAGCCTCCGCCTTGGGGCTTGACAGCTCTGCCCTCACCGGCGCCGGGGCCCTCACCGGCCTCAACGGAGCCACGAGCACGGGCGCGCTTTCCGGTGTCAGCACCGGGGCTGCGGGTGGCGTTACGGGCGATGCCGTGGTGGCCGACGCCAAGAAGTACATTGGCGTGCCGTACGTATGGGGCGGCACAAACCCGGCGACGGGCATGGATTGCTCAGGCTTCGTGCAGCGCGTCTTCAAGGACCTCGGCGTCGACCTGCCCCGCGTGGTCAGCGATCAGATGCAGAAAGGCACGCCAGTGGCGTCCCTGGCGCAGGCCAAGCCCGGCGATCTCTTGGTGAGCTTCGGCGGCAACCATATCTCGATCTATCTCGGCAACGGCAAGGCAATCGACGCGCCCGTGCCCGGCCAGACCATCCAAATCCGCGATGCGTGGGAGCAGCAGTCCAATCTGACTGCGATCCGCCGCATCGTCCCCGCGGGAGGCTCGTGATGCAGTTGCCCCCCGCAGGTGCCCCTGCCCCCCGCTCGGCGTCTCCGCAATCCGGTACCGCTTCCGGCACGAAGTCTGGGGCGGCCGCTGGCTTTGATGCCGTGATGGGCGGCGTGCTGGCGTCCGGCGCTCAGGCATCCGGCGCTCAGATGCCGGGCGCTCAAATATCCGGCGCTCAGGAAAAGCAAACGTCCGACGACGGCGGCCGAGGAAAGCCTGACTCCGCGGACTCCGGGACGGCCGTCCGAGCCGGTGAACACCGAATGGCAAAGGACGCCAAAGATGCGGCCAACATGGCCGACACGGCGAATGCTGCGAATGCAGCTGGAAGTGCTGCCGCCGCTGCCGGAACAGCGACGGCGGCCGTCGCTGCGCAGGCAACTGCGCTGGGTCTCGGCTCGGATCAAAGTTCGAGTCTTGGCGCGGGCAAGGACGGGCTGGCAAGGGGTACAGCCCAGCTCGAGGCGCTTGCAGGCACGCCTGCGGCGCCCAGGCTTTTCGATGTCCGGAGCGGCATCAATGGCCGCCGGTTCGACGCCTGGCGGACCAGGCGCCGTAACAACGGCCACGGTCCCGCAGAGGGAAAACGCAACCGCTCTTTCGGGCGAGGGTGGTGCTGCAATGGCTTCGGGTAAGGCCCCGGCTACGCTGGCTGGCACAGCCATGGTTGCCGCTTCCGGGACCGCCGTCCCTCCGGACGCTTCCCCTGCGTCTGCCAGCGCTTCAGGCGCGACGCCGTCTGAGCCCGTGACGTCCGGCTCCCGGCAAGCGGGTCTATTGACACTTCCAATCCAGAACAATCCGGTTCGGGCCGGCACAGTCAAAGCCAGCCCAGCCCAGCCTGGACCAACCCAGCCCGGACCAACCCAGTCCGGACCAATCCAGCCCGGACCAATCCAGGCAGCAAGCGCGACCGGTCTCGAAGCCGCGGACAGCGTCACCGCAACCCTGGCAGGGGAGCTTGGCGCCGCCGTCGTACTTCCTGCCGGAAAACCAGGGACGCAACAGGACCCTCAAAGTGTGCCCGGAACGGACGCTCCCGCTGCTACGGGAGCAGGAATTCCCGCTGGTATTCCTGCGGCTGTGCAACCGCCACAGCCGCAGCAGCTCAATTCGACGCCTGCCCCCGTTCTGGCCACGCCCGTGCCGCAAGCAGATCCCGCGAAGCTGCTGCCGCAAGTAACCGGCCCCCTGTTCTCCCTTGCCTCGGCGGCCCCGGGGAGCCACGTGATGACGCTGAAGATGTCGCCGGAGGACCTTGGCCCGCTGACTGTCCGGGCCCATATCGACGGCAACGGCGTGCGGATCGAATTGTTCGCCCCAGGAGAAGCGGGCCGCGAGGCAGTCCGCAGCATCCTGCCGGAACTGCGGCGCGGACTCGGGGAATCCGGTTTCGGGGCCAGCCTGGACCTGTCCGAACACAGCGCTCCGGCCGATGCCGGCGCGGGCGGCGCGGGCGGTTCGGACCCGCGGGACCGGCGCCCGGCGGAAAGCCCGGCGTTCCCACGCGGCAGCGACAGTGAGCCGGTTCGCATGGCGCGGACCGCCGTCGTACTTCCCCGAAGCAGTACCAGCAGGCCTGGACATTCTCGTCTGATGAAGGAGAACCAATAGTGAGCATCCAGCCCATCGCGGCAAGCAGCGGAGTCCAGTCTGGAACCACTGTGCCCAAACCGGCGCAGACCCTGGACTCGAACACCTTCATGAAACTTCTGGTGACGCAGCTGAAGTCCCAGGACCCTAGTGCCCCCATGGACACAAACCAGATGATGAGCCAGACAGTCCAGCTCTCCATGATGGAAAAAATGACCGAGCTCACCTCCGGTTCCAAGGAGAGCTTTTCGCTCCAGATGCGCACTGCCGCAGCGCAGATCATCGGCCACAACGTCAGCTACGCGCTGGCGGACGGCACCAAGGGATCCGGCGTCGCGAGCTCGGTGTCCTTCTCCGGGAGCGTTCCGGCGGTGGTGATCGGGGGAGTGAACGTTCCGCTCGATTCCGTCAGCGGGATCACGGACGCAGCCGCGCCCCCAGCCGCCACCCCCACTGCCTGACGTTCCACAAACCTCTGCCACGAACCACCCGAAGAAAGGCAACACCATGCTTCGTTCGCTGTACTCCGGAATCTCCGGCCTCCGAGCCCACCAGACCATGCTGGACGTCACGGGCAACAACATTGCCAACGTGAACACGGCCGGCTTCAAGGCCTCCTCCACCCAATTCCAGGACACGCTCTCCCAGATGACGCAGGGCGCCGGCGCACCGCAAGCCGAAATCGGCGGCACCAACCCGGCCCAGATCGGTCTGGGAGTGCGCGTGGCAGCGGTCAGCACCAACTTCAGCCAGGGTTCATCCCAGAACACCGGGCGAGCCACGGACATGATGATCTCCGGCGACGGTTTCTTCATTACCAGCAAGGCCGGACAGCAGCTCTACACGCGTGCCGGCGCCTTCGACATGGACGCCGCAGGCCGGCTCGTGAGCCCCGACGGCGGCATTCTGCAAGGCTGGTCTGCCACCAATGGAACGGTGAACCTTGGCGGCCCTACTGGCCCCATCGCGCTCTCGCCGAACACCACGTCGGCCGCAGTCGCCACCACCAAGGCCTCGCTGAACGGCAACCTCCCGTCCGACGCAGCCCTGGGCACCAGCGTTGAGCGCCAGGTCAAGGTGTACGACGCCGCCGGAGCTTCCCGCAGCCTGACCCTGACCTTCAGCCGTATTGCGGCCGGTTGGAATGTGGCCGGGGCAGACGCCAACGGTGCCACGGCCAACTCGACACTTGCGTTCGCGAACGGTGCCCTGACATCCGGCGGCAGCATGACCGTCGGCGGGACAACGGTGGACATGTCCACCGTTACCGGCTTCGCGGCCATGGATACCCTGACCGTCGCCAGCGAGGACGGCTCTGCGGCCGGCAAGCTGGAATCATTCACCCTGGGCGGTGACGGCTCGCTAATCGGTTCGTTCAGCAACGGCAGCAAGCAGGTACTCGCGCGCGTAGCTCTGGCCCACTTCACCAACCCGGGAGGTCTCGAGAAAGCCGGCAGCTCCACCTACGTGGCAACCGCCAACTCCGGGACGCCACAGTTGGGCGCCCCGGGCGACGCCGGACTTGGTACCGTGACTGCCGGTTCCTTGGAAATGTCCAACGTGGACTTGTCCCAGGAATTCACCAACCTGATCGTGGCCCAGCGTGGCTTCCAGGCCAACGCCCGCATCATCACGACGTCGGACGAAGTCCTGCAGGAGCTGACCAACCTGAAGCACTAAATCCCCGGAGAACATGGTTGTCTCCTAGTTTCGGCTTCGGAATGTTCATCGTGGTCGACCAGGCTCTCTTCATCATCGAAGTGCTCCCCGACAGGGCTGCCGCCGGGCGGGATCTCGGTCTATCCCAGCTCGGTACCAACCTCGGTCAGACGATCGCCCCGATCGTCGCTGGCGTGGTCGTCGCCATCTCCGCTGGCGCCTACGGCCCGGTCTGGATCGCTGCAACGGTGCTTGTGCTCATCTCGGCGGTCGCGATCATCCCGATCAAACGGGTGCGATAGCGGTTCGCTAAGGGTCAGATCGACAAGATGGTTCTATGCTTACGGGTTTCGTGACTGGTTCTCCTGCGACTCGCGGAACACCTCGATAAGGGCGGTGCCGAAACCTCCTCGAGAGTGCACCAATCGTCGCAGGCTCTAGCGAAATCCTCGCTCAGCTCGTCCCTCCGTCGGCGGCGGAATTGTCCCGACGTCGTCTGGACAATTCGGTCTGGTGTCGAACCAATTGTCCAGACACCATCTGGACAATTGAGATGGAGTCACAACGTTGCGGTGCTCAACAAGCTCGATGACCAGGAACTCCGCAGATGGCATACATCACGAGCAGTGAAGCATGGGTGGTCGGTGGCTGTCCCTGGAGCATCAGATCATCACCAGACTCCACTCCCGCACGGGCGCGGCCCCGAACAACCTCGAGGCCCTAGTCCGAGGTCGTGGACCCGTCGGCGATCGTCGCTTAGGTGGGACGGCCTGAGGCCCCGACCATCTCAGTAGCTGCCGCGCCGAAGGGTGACGGCGGGTCCCGGCGGCGGCCCTCAGCGCACGGTCCGCGTCCGAAATGTCAGGTGGCCGGCGGCGTCTGACCGGCGAGGGCGCGGCGGGCCGTCCCGCCCGCAAGCAGTTCGCCGGCCCGCGCTGCGACGAGTTCGCCCAGGAAGCCAATCTCCTCAGGTGCGGGCACCTTGGCCGCCGCCGCGGCCGCCGACTCCAGCACGGTAACCGCCGTCGCCCGCGCATCCCCGGCATCCATGCCCCACGATTCACCTTCCCGGATGACGTGATCCAGGGTGAGGTAGTTCAGCCTTGATTGACCGCCCACGACATGGCCGGCGTTGTTGCTCGGGGCGTACAGCAGCAGGGTGGGGGCGATGTCGTAGAGCGGGGCGAGCAACACTTCGCCTCCGTCCCGAAGCAGCATCGAATAGTTTTTCGAGTGCGCATCACCGTTGCCGATCACGAGGTTGAAAGTGATGGCCCGCAGCAGCGCGCGCCGGAATTCCCGGTCGTCCCGGGTATGCGGTGCCGCGGCTCGCGCGAGCTGGGTCAGGCGGGACGGCGGGGCGGTGGAAGGTTCGTACTTGGAGGTGCTGGCCAGCGCCAGGGCCTGGGTGAAGTCTTCCTGGTGAAGCCGGCTACCGTCCGGAGTCCGGTCGTACCGGGTCACGACGATTGCTTGGCGGGACCCGAACGTCTCCAGATGCGCTTGTGCGGCGGGCAGTCCGGCGGCAGCGGCCACCTTCAGCGCCCAGTCTTCAGAGGCGAGCAGGTGCGGCACCGGCGAATCGAGCGGCTCCGGTTTGATGATGTGCGTGGACACTGCCCCGCGGCCCGGCCAGGCCCAGCCGTCATCGTGCCGGCTTAGCAGCACCTTTGACTGAATCCCGCTCAGCGAAGCGGTAACCGCGAAGTCATCGGGCAGTTCCCAGGCCGGCAGTGCCTCGACGACGCCGACGACCTCATCGAAAGTCATCGGCTGGGATTCGACCGGTCCATTAGGGGACGTACCTGTCGGGAGCGCCTGGACGGCGCCGGCACAGTCGGCGCCAAGGATGGAGAGCAGCCCCAGGGCGTCAGGGGTCGAGAGCCCGTTCTCTGAAGCGAGATGCGAACGAACTTGGCCCTCCGGCAGGAGCCCGTCAAAGTAGTTGTACACCGCGGGCCCGTCGATCTTCTTCCGGTTCACCGGCAGCGACAGGGACAGCAGAACGGAGGAGACGCCGTACTCGCCGACGACGTCCGGGTCGTACTGGAACGACATCCTCAGGCCAGACCCGGCCAGGACGCCGACGTGCACCCCGTGCAGGAATACTTCCAGGCTCTTGTTCCGCGGGCTCATGCCTTGACCTGCAGCTTCGCGAACCGCGGGACCAAGGCGACATCGCGGCCTAGCACCCGTATGGCGTGCATGGCGACGACTACGGAGACTGCTTCGCCGTGCTCGAGCCTCACGATGGTCCGTCGTGCGATGCCGAGCCGGTCCGCCAGGTCCTGTTGGGTCAGGGACGCTTCCTTTCGGGCATCGCTGATGGCCTGCCCCAGGGAGACGGCGTCGACAGCCCGGTAGAACGGCGTTTGTGACATATATTGATCGTACGGGCCTAATCTTCATTTGTGCCAGATATGTCCCATTTGCCCACGACGAGGGTTCGTGATGATCTGGCACACGCGCTGTCCTCGGGCCGCAGACAGGCAGGCATGGTTTCGGGCTCGCTGGAGATGGCTAGCTCACTTCATCAACCGGCTGAGGCCGTCAAGGATGAGGTTTAGCCCGAAGTCGAACTCGTCTCCGAAGTCGTAGCCGGGTTTGAGGACGTGTTCGGTGGCAATTTCCATCATGTGGGGGTATTGCCCAGTCGAGAAACGTTCGACGATCGGCGCTGTGATCGCGGAGGCGGTGTCCCGGCCATCGAAGGGGAGTGCGGCTTCCTGGAGCGCGAATCCGTAGATGTAACTGTCGAGCAGGGCATAGGCGTGGGCTGTCATCTGAACCGAAAAGCCCGCCGCCCTCAAGGTACCCAGCGTCGCTTCGTGGTGGCGTAGGTTGGCTTCGCCAGGGGAAGAACGGCTTTCCAGCAGCCCGATCGCCCACGGGTGGCGTTTCAGCGCGCTGCGCACCGCGTGCGCCCGTCGGTACATTTCCTCCCGCCAGCCGCCCGAGGGGGAAGGTATTGCGATTTCGCTGAAGACCATGTCAACGATGCCGTCTAGGATCTCATCCTTATTCGCCACGTAGTAGTAAAGCGACATGGGTTTCGTTCCCATGCTCTGGGCGAGCGAGCGGATGGTCAGCGCGGCGATTCCCGACTCGTCAGCGAGCTCCACAGCGCAACCGAGCACCCTCTCGCGGCTCAGCGCAAGGCGCCGCGGGGGGAGGTGCTGTGCAGTATCCGGCATCGGGACTCCTCGGACTTTTGGTGATTAGTGCAGTGCTCTAGCGATTTAGTACATTGTACGATAATCTTTTTGGTACAGCGTACGAAAAAGTGGCTGCAAACTGCCATTGTCTGGAAAGGAACGGCCATGACCTCTGCTCAGCATGCTGCGGAGACTCCGATTTCGAGCGGCCCACCCGCGGCGCAGCCGCACGCTCCCGGCACTATGCGGGCCATCGTGCAGGAGGCCTACGGTTCAGCCGACGTTCTGCACATGGCGCAGATCCCCAAACCGAATATTGCCGGGAACGAGGTGCTGGTTCGGGTCCATGCTGCAGGCCTGGACCGGGGCCCTGGCATGTAACCCGGGGCCTGCCATACGCGCTGCGTCTGGCCTTCGGCATCCGGGCCCCCAAAAACCCGGTCCCCGGGCTGGACCTGGCCGGCACGGTCGTTGCGGTGGGAGCGGCAGTGACCCGGTTCGCCGTCGGGGACGAAGTCTTCGGGGTCGGGAAGGGCACTTTCGCCGAGTACGCGACGGCCCGCGAAAGCCAGCTTGCGCTCAAACCGGCGAACATCAGTTTTCAACAGGCCTCCGTGGTCTCGGTTTCCGCTTGCACTGCGCTGCAGGCCCTTCGCGCTGCGGGCCAGATAACGCCGGGCCGGAAGGCGCTGGTCCTTGGCGCCTCCGGCGGAGTGGGCAGTTACGCTGTTCAGCTCGCCAAAGCAGCCGGGGCCGAGGTCACCGGCGTTTGCAGCACAGCGAAAATGGACTTGGTGCGCTCGCTTGGCGCTGATCACGTCGTCGACTACACGAAGCAGGACTTCGCCGACGGCACTGAACATTACGATCTGATCCTTGATATCGCCGGGAACCCCACGCTGGCACGCCTCCGCAGGGCGCTCACCCCTAGCGGCGCGGCCGTTATCACCGGCGGCGAAGAAGGCGGCTTCCTGGACCGGCAGTATCGACAGGCAATTCCGGGCCCTGGCGCTGTCCCCGTTCATCAGCCAGAAGCTCACCATGGTTATGGGCACGCAAGGCGTTGCAGACCTCGAATACCTTGCCGGGCTGCTCGACGCCGGAACCCTTACCCCGATCATCGACCGCAGCTATCCGCTGGAGCAGGTTCCGGACGCCATGCGCTATTTCGACGCCGGCAGAGTGCGGGGAAAAATCGCGATCACCATCCAGGAAGCCCAAGGCAACTGAAACAGGCACTGGCAGTACCCAGCAAACTTGCAGCTCCTGCCCGGTTCCCGCACTGTGTTCCGGTTCTATCCTGAGGGGGTGGAGCAGAGTGCGGAGTCCGGGAGTGGCGATCGGGAAGCCTCGCGGAAAGACCGTGAGTCCCGCTTCAAGTTGAGCCGGCGGGGGTTCCTTACCGGTGCGGGGATGGCAGGCGCGGGATTGGCAGCCGGGCTCGGCATCGCCAGGACAGGTGTGTTGCCCGGAGGAACGGCTCCAGTCAGCGCGGCTACACCGATGGCGGCAGCGTCGCCCTCGCCGTCGGCGAGCAGCACCGCTTCCGCCCCTGCGGTCCGCAGCTTCCTCTCCACCGCCTTGACGGCACCGCACGTCACCAGCTGGTCCACGGGCCCTACCGGTGCGGGCCTGCTGTTCATCGGGCCGATGGGCCACGGCACTAACGGGTTGATCATGGACAACCGGGGCGAACCGGTGTGGATGGAACCGACCGGTGCCGGCGTGACCGACCTTCGGGTACAAGCCTTCGAAGGCCAAGCGGTGTTGACTTATTGGACTGGAATCGGGACGGGCGGACACGGCGCCGGAAAAGGCATCATCATGGATGTCCACTACCGCACCGTGGCCGAAGTCAACACAAGCAACGGGCTGCAAGCGGATCTGCACGAGTTCACCATCACCCCCGCCGGAACGGCCTTGATGATCTCCTATCCCACAGTCCAGCACGACCTGACGTCGGTGGGCGGACCTGCGCAGGGCTACATGTTTGATTGCCATGTCCAAGAAATCGGCATCCGCTCCGGCAAGGTCCTCTTCGACTGGACGGCCTCGGACCATGTCGACCTGACTGAGTCCTATCTACGCCCGTCCGATAACCCCAAGGCCGACGGCTCCGACGCAACGAAAGCGTTCGATCCGTTTCACCTCAACTCCGTGGACGAGAGCGGGGACGCACTCCTTGTTTCGTCCCGCCACACGCACACCGCCTATTTGATTGGCCGTTCGGATGGGAAGATCCGCTGGCGCCTGGGCGGGAAACGCAGCGACTTCTCGATGACTCCGGAATCTGTCTTCGCTTGGCAGCACGATGTTCGGCGCCGGCCCAACGGCACCATCAGTATGTTCGACAACCACTACAACCAAGGCACCACCGGGACATCCCGCGGCCTGCTGCTGGCCGTCGACGAAAAGGCGCGCACCGCCGTCGTCAAGCAGGAGTTCAGCAGGGGCGGCCACCGGGGCGACGCCGAAGGGAACCTTCAGTTCCTGGACAACGGGCACGTCTTGGTGGGCTGGGGCGCGGACCCTGCCGCCACCGAATTCACTCCTGACGGGAAAGCGGTATTCGAGGCGACCGGCTTGGGGGACGCGTCCTACCGCGCCTACCGGTCTGCGTGGACCGGACACCCGGACACTGTCCCCGATCTGGCCGCGGTTCCGGGTAACGGGTCCACAATGCAGCTTTACGCCAGCTGGAACGGCGCAACCGAGGTTGCCAAGTGGAGATTCCTCACCGGAACCGGTCCCGGGTCCATGTCCGAAGCAGTGACGCTTCCGCGGCGCGGCTTTGAGACCTCGACGGCGGTGGCCGTTGCGCCGAAGGCCGCCGTCGAGGCTTTGGACAAGTCCGGCAACGTTTTGGCGACATCCACGGTCATCGCCACCGCCTGAGTCTTGTCTGACCGCGTTACGGCAATATGTGTTCGCGCGCGGCTGCCTCCAAGGCCTCGGCCTCTTCCCTGGCCAAGCGAGTCTCTGCCTCGACGTCGATACGCCGGGTCATCAACCAATACAGCCCGGCGGAGACGGGGAGTCCGATAAACAGCGAGATGTCGGCGCCGTCGAGGGCGTGGGCTATGAACCCGACGAAGAGCTTACCGGCCGAGAAGAAGGGAATCATCACCACAAAGCCGACCACGTAGGAGATGATGCCGGGCCAGCCCCAGCGTCCGTAGATCCCGTCCGGCTTGAAGATCTCGGCGATGGCGTAGTGGCCCTTCCGGACGATGAAGTAGTCGGTGAGGTTGACCGCCGTCCACGGAATGAAGAAGTACAGCACCAGGAGCAGGAAGTCGTTGAAGTTGGCCAGGAAGTCGGCCGAGGCAAGGTTCGCCAGCACCACGGAAATGAGGGCAGTGATGGCGATGGTGATGATCCGGAGCCTTAGCGTCGGCCGGATCTGCCGCACGCTGTCGATGGACGATATGAGGGTCAGCGAACCGCCATACATGTTGAGGGCAGTCACGGAAAGCAATCCCAATGCGGCGACGAACAAGGCGATGCCACCGAATCCGCCGAAGAGCTGATCGGCCGTGGACTTGATCGAGCCGATGGTTTCGAAGTTCTCGCCGGCCGCAGCGCCAATGTACGCGCCCAGGAACATCACCCAAATACCGCCGAGTGCGCTGCCCCAGAACGTCCACCGGAAGGTTCCCCGTCCGCTGGTCGGCGGAAGGTAGCGGGAGTAGTCCGAGACGTAAATGGCCCAGGAGATCTGGTAGCCGGCCGCGACCCCCAGCTGGCCCAGGAACGGCACCAGATGGAAGTCGGCCAGATTGTATGCGCCGGCGGGAATGGCCAGTTTCACGGCCGCAATGGTGAGCAGAGCCAGCATGATGATGGTCAGGTAAGTCAGGTAGCGCTCAAAGGCATGGATGAGGTCGTAGCCGAACAAGGCGATGACGACGGCGACAACGGTGACCACCCAGAACCACAGGTTTTGGGACCCGAAGTTCACCGACTCCGAGATTGCCTGGCCGGCCAGGATGGTGTTGAAGATGTTGAAGCCCGCGTACTGGAGATAGGCGAAGAGCCACACCAGCAGGGCGCCGATGTAGCCGAACTGCGGCCGGGACTGGATCATCTGCGGCAGTCCGAGTTGAGGGCCCTGCGAGGAGTGCGCGGCCATGAACAGCGTGCCGACGAGCACTCCGATGGCGATCGCGAGCAGCGACCAGATCAGGTTGCCGCCGGTAGTGATGCTGATCAACCCCACTGCCAGGGTGGCAATCTGGGCATTGCTGACGAACCATAGCGGTCCGATGTGCGAGACCTTGCCGTGCCGCTCGTTCAGTGGAACATAGTCGATCGACCGGACTTCCAGCCCGCGGCCTGATCCTTTGTCCGTCGTAGTGCTCATGGCGTTTCTCCTTCGACACGTCGGTCCGTCTTGACTTTGGTTTAGCACAGAGTGGCCCTGCCTAGAAGGGATCGTGAGATTCCTGATGGAGGGACCGTGGAGCCCGCTCCCGGGAGCGGGCTGACTTCAGAGGAGCCGGTGGTGCTTCCACATGGGAAATTGGTCCCGGGCCGCCTGAACAGCGTCTGTTGAAATGTCCAGGGTTGCGGTGTCCGGCTCCGTACCCAGGGCAATGCAGGACGGTCCCCATCGGATCAATGAGCATGCTGTAGCCGATGGACACCGGCGGAGTTTGCGAGACAGCCGCCACGAACACCCCGTTTTCTATTGCCCGGGCCTTGGCCAAGGTGGCCCATTGCTCGGTCTTGGCCGTGCCGGGAACCCAGGAAGAACAGACAAGGAGAACCTGGGCCCCTGCATCGGCCAAGATGCGCGCCAGTTCGGGGAAACGCAAGTCGTAGCAGGTCATCAAGCCGAAGGTTGTGCCGCCGCATGAAAAGGTGACGGGTAGGGGCTCCGGGGCCGGCTTGATGTACTCCGACTCGCGGAAGCCCTGGCAGTCGAAGAGGTGTATCTTCCTGTAGCTGGCAAGGCGGGAACCGTCCGGACCGAAGACCACCAGTGTGTTGAAGGCCCGGTCCCGTTCTCCGGATCCTTCCCGTTCTCCGGACGCTTCGAGTAGACCGGCGACTACCGTGATGCCGTGACGTCCCGCCATGGCGGACAGCCTCGCTGCGACCGGTCCGTCAAGGGGTTCGGCCATGTCCACGAAACTCCGGTCCACCCGGCTCTTCTCATACGTTGCGTACTCCGGAAACACAATGAGGTCAGACCCCTCCTGGACGGCCCGGGCACAGTAGTTTTCCATCAGCTCGAGGTTTCGCTCAACGTCGGTGCCGGAATCGATCTGGGCTAGGGTGATGCGCACAACTGTCCTCGTCTCTCAGTGATCCGGCATCACACTCTGATCTGTCTTCATACAAGGGCAGTTTCTTTTTCCTCCATCACCATTTCCGGGGGTGCTTTCCGGAAGCCTTTGGTGATGATGCCCAGGACAACGATGCCGACGCAGAGCCAGATTAGCCCAAGCGTAATGGCGTTCGAATCCAGCTGGGAGAGCAGGAAGCCGTCGATGATGGCTCCCGCCGCCGGCAGAACAACGTAGAACAGGACGCTGAGGCGGTGGCCCGAGCGTCGCTGCCTCAGATAGTAGGCAATGACGGAAACGTTGACGAGAGTGAAAGCCGTAAAGGCGCCGAAGTTGATGAACGATGTGGACGTGGCAACGTCCAGGAACATGGCGATGATTCCCACCGCGCCGGTAATGACCAAGTTGAAAACAGGTGTGTTGAACGACTTGTTCAGCGTCCCGAACACTTTCTTCGGCAGGACCGAATCCCGGCCCATGGCGTAAAGCAGGCGTGAAGCGCTGGCCTGTGCCGCGAGCCCGGAGGCAAACTGGGACACGACGAGTCCAGCCAGGAAAATGGCGCCGAAGAATTGTCCACCGATCTTCAGGGCAATGTCCGATGCCGCTGACGCTGAATCGTCGAAGGTCCCGCCTGGGTGGATTAGTTGGGTGGTGTAGGAGACGACGACGAAGATCGCGCCGCCAATGAGTGCCACGAGCATGATCGCCTTCGGGACCGTCTTTTTTGGCTCGATGGTTTCCTCGGTGAGGGTGGATACGGCGTCGAAGCCCAGGAACGAGTATGCGGCGATTGCGGCTCCGGCGGTGATCTTGTCGAAGCTCGACGTGTCGTTGAAGAAGGGAGCGGTGCTGACCAAGGCGCTCGCGCCGGAGGTTGAGACCAAGGTTCCCACGGACAGGGCAACGAACAGGACAATCACCAGAAGCTGAAAAGCCATCAGTAGATAGTTGGCCTTGTCCGCGACTTTGACGCCAACCACATTCAGCAGCGTGGTGATGGCAATGAACGCCAGAATCCAGACGCCGATGGGAATATCAGGGAACTGGGCTGTCAGGTAAGAGCCGCCGATCAGCCAGATGACCATCGGCAGGAACAGGTAGTCCAGCAGGACGGCCCAACCAGCCAGGAACCCGATCCGGGAATCGATGGATCGCCTGATGTAGGTGTACGCGGAGCCCGCCACGGGATACGCAACAGCCATGCGTCCGTAGCTCTGGGCGGTGAAGAGCATGGCGACCATGGCCACCAGATAGGCCGACGGCGATGCGCCGCCGGTGGTCTCTGCGATCACTCCGAATATCGCCAGCACGATCAACGGGGTCAGATAAGCCAGCCCGAAGAGGACCAGCGAGGGCAGTTTTAGGGCGCGCGTGAGGCTCGGTTGCGTTGTCACCGGTGGTTCCTTAGGAGTTGGAGGACCGCGGGGTCCACGTGGTCGGGTCGAAGCGGCCTTGGTAGACCGGCAGCTCGATGGCCGGTTCGCCGGCGCGGAATTGGGACCAGGGACGGTTGAGGTTTTCGGTTCCGTGCGTGCGGACATGTTCGACGGCGGAAAGGTCCAGTTCCGCAGCGAGAAGGGTCGGGGCGTCGTCGTCGGCCTCGGCAATGGTGTTTCCCTCAGGGTCGACGATCAAGCTCAGCCCCTTGCCAGTCGGGCCCGCGCAGTTGACGCTGACCATGAAGACCTGGTTCACAATGGCGTTTGCCTTGGCGAGGACGAGTTCTTGCTTGCGGTCCGGCGTCGTGGTTTTCACGACGTTGAGGATGACTTCGGCGCCCATCCACGCCAGCTGGCGGGTTACCTCAGGGAACCACGCGTCGTAGCAAATGTTCAGGCCCACCCTGCCGATCCCTTCCAGGTCAACGGTGGTGAATCGGTCGCCGGGGTCGTAGGGCTCAAAGGGGCGCCAAGGGAAGACCTTGCGGTAGTAGCCGGCAAGATCGCCATCCGGGGAAAGGACCAACTGGGTATTGAACAATTGACCCTCAGGGCCGCGTTCGCAGACGCTGCCCGGAACCAGCCAGATGCCCAGGTCCGCTGCGAGCTGCCGCAGCTCGTTGACGCGCGGGCCGTCCAGCGGCTCGGCCGAGTCCTGCAGCACTTCGGTACGTTGCAGGTCCGGGTTGGAATCCCCGAAGAGGTGCAGCTCCGGGAAAACCACGAGCTTGCTATGCGGTTGGATCGCGACGGCGGCGGCGACCTCGTCTGCGAAGGCCTGGAGCGGCTCGCCGATCAGCCGGGGCGGCGCTTGGGCGGCGATGAGGGGAAGGATGCGTTGCACGGTTTTCTCCACGTTGTCGTTGTGACTCGTCTCATATTAGATCATAATGATCTAATAAAGGGAAGGTGGATTTTGCCCCGTAAAGTAGCGAACATGACCCGTCAGCTTGAAGACACCACCGGCGACTCGCCCATCGAAGCTGCCCCTCTGCTTGGCATCGACCGCAGGAGCGCGATCGACGCCGTGCGGCTGCGGATCGGGATGGCCATCTCCTTGGGGCTGCTGCAGCCGGGCGAGAGGTTGCCGGACCAACAGGACGTCGCGCTCGGCCTGTCGGTGAGTCCGATCACCGCGCGCAGGGCCTTGGCAAGCCTGGCCGACCAGGGCATCGTGGTGCGCCGTCGTGGACGCGGCGGCGGAACGTTTGTCGCTGACGAGCCGCCGCGGAGCGTCTTGGAGCAGCTTGCCGCGTCCCCCGCCGAATCACATGCGGTGAACCGATTGGTGGACCGGCGCCTGCTTTTCGAATGTGCCGTAACGCATTTCGCCGCGGTCAATGCCACGGGTGAGCAACTCGACGAACTGGAGCGGCTCACCCAGGAAATGGCCGCATCGAGCAACTGGTCGGAGTACCACCAGACCGATGAGCGGTTTCACCGGCTAGTCGCGGCGTCCTCTGCTTTAGGCCCGGCCGTCGATGTCTACAACGAGGCCTTGGCGGAACTGTATGCGTACTTCATCCCGTACCCCATAGAGCTTCTCCACGAATCCAACCGGGATCACATTGCACTTGTGGATGCATTGCGGGCCGGTGACGGTCGCGGCGCCGTCGAGGTGTCGTGGCGGCACGTCGACGTGTTGCACAAGACCATGTTCATGGGTCTGGCAGCCGCCTCCGTGCCACCTCAACAGCGAGTCGTTCCCGGCTGGCGGCCCGGTCTGCCACCTTGCGGTCCCGCTCTGCACGGGTGATGGTCCATTCCGTGGCGGCAAGCTCTTGTTGCAACGCAACCAGCTTGTCCTTCGTGGCTTTGACCTCGACGGCGAGCCGCTCACCGCGGTCCACGGCCTCCGACTTTTCACGCTCGGCCCGGGCCAGTTCCAGGTCGGCCTTGACCGCATTGTGCTCTGCCTCGGCCAACGCGACTTTCGCCTTCTCGCGTTCGCGCTTTGAGTCGGCGCCTGCGCGCTGCCGGCCGCCGTCGTCGGGCACTTCCCCGGCGGGAGGCGCCGCCGCAATGGTCGCAAAGTCGGGCAACGCCACCGCCCCGAGAAGGTCCACAGCTTCCAAACCGTTCGTGGAAAGTGTGCGCACCAGCATCCCGCTGCGGAGCGCCACGGCGGCGCCGGGATCCGTCATGGCGGCCCGCAAGGTGGCCTCGATTTCCACCGCTGCGGCGCCGCTCACCTTGACGCCCAGGCCTTCGGCTATGGCGCGGGCCCGCTCGACGGCGGCCGCCAAGACCCGCGGGCGCTGCTGTCCCAGCGATCGCAGGCGGCTGGGGTCCTGCTCTTCCTGGGCCTTGCCGAGGGAGGCTCCAAGCTCCAGGACCACGGCGAATTCCTTGGCGCCGTGCCGGACCAGCATGTTGACCGCCCACGCCGGCGTCGAAGGCTTGGGCAACTGGGAGATCTGCTTCGCCAGCTCCGCATTCCCGCCGGACTTCGCCTCCTTTGCCCGGGCACTGCGGACCGCCGTGAACGCGGAAGGAACCAAAGTGTAAAGTTCGACGGCGGTCGCGGTCAGCTCCACGGTGGCAGCCAGAGCCCGGCTAATCGGCGAGGAATTGAGCGAGCGCGCCTGCCATGACCTCCGGCTCCCATCCATGGTTGGCGCCTGGAATGGTGGCCTTGCGTGCACTCGGGATGTTGGCCACGATGGAGTCGGCTGCTTTGGGCATGATCGGAATGGTTTGCTCGCCGACGATCGCGAGCGTGGGCTGGGTGACCCCGGACCACAATTCGGCGCGAGGCGCCGACTGGGACCACGCGAGGGATTCGGCGTCGGCCAAAAGGCTGGGGCCCAATTCGAGCATGATGGGCCATCCTGGACTGTTCTTGGCGCCAGCCAGCCACTCCGGCGGCATGTCCTTCATGTAGTACTCGATGGTGCCGGCCTTGTCGCCGGAGGCGATCCGTTCCTGGAGCCCGGCGAAGAACTCAGCCCCGCCAGTGCCGAGTTCATCGCTCAGGGGGACTTCCCACAGCGCGAGCTTCGTGACAGGTAGGCCCGCTGCCGCGGCGGCCAGGGAAATTGCACCACCGGAAGAGCTTCCGAAGAGGGCCGCCGAGCCGCCTGCGATCTCGATGAGCGCCGCCAGATCGTCGATATCGTCCTTCAATGTGAAGGACGAAGCGTCCGCGCTTTCGCCGCGCCCGCGCCTGTCGTAGTTGAAGACCGTGAACCCATTCGCCGCGAGGAGCTTTCCCATCTCCGTCGTGGTGGGGTCGAAACCCCTGAATTGCATAGCACCAGCGACCAGGACCACCGCCGGGCCGTCGCCGTGCTGCTCATACCCGATGCGGGTACCGTCTTTCGAGATCGCAAATTCGGACATCCCAAATCCTTCGAAGTAGAGGGCAAGCGTTCCTCAACTCTGTGCCCGGCACGTCGCGCGGTCAAGAGAGCGCAGTCAAGAGAACAGGTCAAGAGAACAGGTCATGAGGAGGGTGCCCGGTGTGGGGGAGTTCTTAAGAGCTTCTTAAATACCCTCAGGCAGAGTGGAAACAGGCCGCGCAACGGCCGCCAACTTGAACCGGAGAATCCCATGTCACAATTCGCCAGCCGGAACGCCGCTGGAGCCGGCGCGTGCGCCGTCGTCCGCAACAGGGTGCCCCTGCTTCCGCAGCCCAGGTATTGGCTATTGTGGGCGATTGCCCTGTCTGCAGCAGTCCTCGCCATCGGCTTCACTGTGCAGATGGCTGCGGGCGTGACCGCTGGAGAACTGGGCGTTGACCAGGAACTCAGCCGCCACCACGTGGCTGCGCTGACGACGCTGGCCATGGCCCTGAACACCCTCTTCGCCCCGGTGGCGGGAGCCTGCATTATCCTGGCTATCGGTTTGTACCTCTTCCTGGTGCGCAAGTCCTTCGTGCGGGCCGTCATGTTTGTCCTGGTGGCGTGTTCGGGATGGGCGGCCAGCGAAGTTTTCAAGCTCATCGTTGCCCGCTACCGGCCCAATCCTGCGCTTCTTTTCGATCCGCTGGCCCCGGAAACCGGGTCCAACAGCTTTCCCAGCGGCCACACCGCCTTCGCCGTAGCCCTCGCCTTTGCCCTGTACTTCCTGGTGCGGGGCACCCGGTGGGGCGTTATCACCGCTTGGGCCGGAGCCGTCGTGGCCGTCGTGGTGGCATGGTCCCGGATATACATCGGGGTGCATTACCCCAGCGATGTGGTGGCATCCTTCCTGGCAGCCACCGCCGCTGTCATAGCGTTGTCCGGTCTCTGGAACCGATACGCGCCGCGGTTCTTGGGAGCTGCCCCAGACGAAGCCCCAGAAGAAGCCCCATCAAACTCCAACGGATCCTGAGGAGGACCAATGCACGCACTGTCTGCCATGCCGGCATTCCTTGACCCCGCCAGCCTTCTCCAAGGCTTGGGCCCGGCCGCGCTGGGCGTGGTGGCGCTCATGGTGTTCATCGAATCCGGGCTGCTTTTCCCCTTTCTGCCCGGTGATTCATTGCTGTTCACCGCAGGTTTGCTCCACCAGCAACTGCAAGTAGGACTGCCCGTATTGATCGGCATCGTGACGGTTGCCGCCATCGCCGGAGACCAGATCGGCTACATGCTTGGCCGGAAGTTCGGCCGGCGCTGGTTCAAGGACGATGCCCGCATCCTGAAAACCGCACATTTGGACAAGGCCGAGGAATTCTTCAAACGCCGTGGTGGACCGGCGATTGTCCTGGCCCGCTTCGTTCCGGTGGTGCGGACATTTGCACCACTGAGCGCAGGAATTGCCCGTTATGACTACAAATCCTTCACCCTCTGGAACATCGCGGGCGCCCTCATCTGGGGATCGTCGGTCACCCTCCTGGGATCATGGTTGGGACACTTTGACTTCGTGGCAAAGAACATCGACGTCATTGCCGTCATCATGGTCGCGGTCTCGGTCCTGCCGTGGGGAGTCGAATTCCTGAAGCAACGCCGGAAAGCCAAAGTTGGCGCCACGAACGGGCAGGCTGACGAGTAAGAGGCGTTTGACGGAAGAATGGCAGCATGACAACAGCTGAGCGGCCGTCCATCCTTCTGATCGAGGATGACGCCGCCCTCGGGCCGCTCATCAGTGAGCTGCTCGAGCAGGACTTCTCCGTCCGCCTGGCCGTCAACGGTCGCGATGGCCTCCACCTCGGCCTCACGCAAAGCTGGGACGCGATGGTCATTGATCGCGGGCTGCCCGTTATGGACGGCATTTCCCTGATCGAAGCCCTTCGCGCCAAGGGAATCGCCACCCCGATCCTCATCCTGACGGCGCTCGGCGCCACTGATGAGAAGGTTCGGGGCCTCGACGCCGGCGCGAATGACTACATGAGCAAACCGTTCGATGCAATGGAACTGGCCGCCCGACTGCGGGCCCTCACCAGGACGTACGAGCTGCCGCCCAGGACCTTGGGGATCGGGGATTGGGAGCTCGACGCCGGTGCCCGCGCCGTGCGTTCCGTGTACGGTGACGTGGTTACCCTGACACCGAAAGAAGCCGGGCTACTCGAAACCCTGGCCAGCGAACCCGAACGGGTTTTCACCCGTGAAGACCTCATCAACGCCCTGTTCAACCCTACGGACCAGCCCGGCGTGATTGATACCTACGTCCACCACTTGCGCCGCAAGATCTCCAAAACGGCGATCCGGACAGTCCACGGCCTCGGATACCAGATCGGCAACCCCCATGACTGAGGACCCGCGATATGACTGACAAGCCGGACCAGGCGACGCTGCGCAAAGCCTCGCTCAAGATCGCCCTGCGTATCAGTGCGGCCTGCGCGGTCTTGGTGCTCTGCCTCCTGGCCGCCGCCGCGATCTATCTTTTCAACCAGGCGCAGCAGTCCGGATTGCCTGGATCGAGTGAATCCGATTCGGTCTACGCGTTCGTGGATACCAAGGATTTCCTCAAGGCCATGATCGTCGCCGGAGTTGGCGGGATCCTCCTTGCTGGCGGCATCGGCTGGCTCAGTGCGCGGAGCGCCATCAGGCCATTGAGCGAAGCCCTGGCTTTGCAACGACGCTTCGTGCAAGATGCCAGCCATGAATTGCGCACACCCCTGCGCCATCCTGGATGCCCGCGTCCAGCTTGCCCAACGCGATGCGGCCCAGGACTCGAAGACAGGCCAGGCGCTCGCCCGGATCCGCAATGACACGGCGACCCTCACCGGCATTGTCAACGAATTGCTTGTGGCTGCCACCGGCTCGCCGCCCGATGCCGACTCGGAGCCAAGCGACCTCGCCAAGGTCGCCGCCGCCGTCGTCGAGAGTTTGCAACAGCTCGCCGGGGAGAAGGACGTCCGCGTCACCTTCACTGAGAACGGCCGCCCCTACGCACTCATCGACAGCAACGGGTTCCGTCGTGCTGTCCTGGCATTGGCAGACAACGCATTGGAACACACTCCCGCGGGTGGCCAGGTGGAAATCACGACGGCGGTGCTCGGCAACCGGGCAGTGGTCACCGTCTCGGACTCCGGAGCCGGGATCATGGGCGTGGACCAAGCAGGATCTTTGATCGCTTCGTGAAGACACGCAGCCCGGAAGGCACGACAGGGCCGCGCAGCTTCGGGATCGGCTTGTCGCTGGTCCGGGAAATCATCACAGCGGCCGGAGGCTCTGTGGGGGTCGAGCGCAGTGGCCCGCGCGGAACGGTCATGAAGATCACGCTGCCGCTTGCCCTCGCGCAGCCGTAGAGCAAGGAACCGTCAGCCCTCTGCCGGGAAGGCCACGCCTTCGCCCACCACGCGGAGGCACAATTCCGTCCCGGGTTTGGTGATGGATGCGTTCCAGTGGCGGATGGTGATGATTTCGCCGCCCCCTGGGACCGGCCGGGGGGCGCCCTCGGTGGCAGCACCGTCGCTGGAAGTGCGCGGCGCGAGCTTGATCCGGACGGTGGTCTCGGGTCCGAAGTAGTCGGTATCGACCACGACGCCGCGGATGGGGCCGTCGGGGGCGATCCGGATCTGCTCCGGGCGCAGCATCAACTGCACAAGGCCCTGTGCCGGGGGACGGCGAACCGGAATTCCGCCCAGCGAACACGTAGCCAAGGATCCCTCCATCCAGGCGTCCAGGACTGACGGCGTCGCCGAGGAATTCGGCCGTGGCGCGGTCTGCGGGACGGGTGTACACCACGAACGGGTTACCGATCTGTGCCAGCTTCCCGCCGCGCATGATCGCTACTTGGTCCGCGAAGGAAAGGGCCTCGGCTTGATCGTGCATCACCAGGATGGTGGTAACGCCGGCGTCGCTCAGGACCTTTGCGACGGCGCGTCGCGTGGCGACGCGAAGGCCGGCGTCGAGGGCCGAGAACGGCTCGTCGAGCAGCATCAGCTCCGGTTCGCGGGCCAGGGCGCGGGCAAGCGCCACCCGCTGCTGCTGGCCACCGGAGAGTTGGTGAGGCCGGCGCTTCGCCATGTCCGCATCGAGCGACACCATGTCGAGGAGCTTCCTGGACCCGCGTCTTCACGGCTCGGCGGCCGCCGTCGAGCGTTGATCTGTCCAGCCCGAACGCGATGTTTTGTCCCACCGTAAGGTGCGGGAAAAGGGCTCCGTCCTGGGCGACGTAGCCTACTTGGCGCCTATGCGCCGGTAGCCAGACGCCGTTCCCGGCCACCACCTTGTCATTGAGGCTGATGGACCCGGTATCCGGGTGTTCGAAACCGGCGATCAGTCGCAGCAAGGTGGTCTTGCCGGAGCCGGAGGGTCCTACGATGGCGGTGGTCCCGCCCTTGGCCACGGAAAGATTCACGCCCTTGAGCACCGCCTGGGGTCCGAAGTTCTTGGTGACCTCGGCGATGTCCAGGTGGCTGTTGGTGGTGGGCGCCACGGATGCCGCGATGCGGGGTGACGGAAGGCTTGAGGGGGGTTGTTCGGTCACTGTCCGGCTACTTTCTTGGACTGTTGGAAAAGCAGGTACGTCATAGGGGCTGACAACAGGATCATCAGGAGGGCGTAAGGCGCAGCGCCCGAGTAATCGATCTCGCTGCTCTTGCTCCAGAACTCGGTGGCCAGGGTGTGCGTGCCATTGGGGGACAGCAGCAGTGTTGCCGTCAGCTCATTGACGATGGCGAGGAAGACCAGCGCGGCCCCGCCGGCTGCGGCGGGAGCGGTCAACCGCAGGGTTACCTTCAAGAAGGACACCAGCGGGGCCTTCCCGAGGGACTGCGCGGCTTCGTCGAGTTCTTTAGGTGCCTGGGACAGTCCGGAGCGGATGTTGACCAAAGCCCGTGGCAGGAACAACAGCACGTAGGCGGCCACCAGGACTCCGGACGTCTGGTAGACACCCGGGACCATTCGGATGCTCACGGTCACGAACGCGAGGCCCACCACGATTCCGGGCAAGGAACTGGTCACGTAGTTGGAGAGTTCCAGCATCTTGCTGAACCAGCTGGGGTGCCGCACGGCCAGATAGGCCATGGGGAAGCCGACGACGATAGTCGCCGCGGCGCCCAGGGAGCCATAAGCGAGGGTCTGGAGTAACGCCGGGAGGAATTCCTCGGCCGACCAGACACCGGCGCCTCCCGCCACCACCCAGCGCAGGACAAACCAAATCGGCAATCCGAAGGCCAGTGCCGTGAGCGCCAGCAAGGCGAGCTGGGAGGGGAACCTGGTAGTGGCCAAGTGGCAGCCTCGTCGGCTTCGACTGGGCGCCGGACCCGATGCGGGCGTAGCGCGCAGTGCCGCGGCTCCTGACTTCCGCGAGGAGCAGGATGAGGCAGAAGAACACCAGGACGCTTGCCAACATGTTGCCGGCGGTGCCGTTGAACGTGGATTGGAACTGGGTCATGATCGCCGTGGTGAACGTGTCGAAACGGATCATCGCGAACGCGCCGTATTCGGCCAGCAGGTGCAATGAAACCAGGAGTGCGCCGCCCGTCATCGCGATCCGCAGCTGTGGCAGGACGACGCGGAAGAAGACCGCCCACGGCCCCAGGCCGAAGGGATGCCGCGGACTGTTCGATCGCTGGGTCAAGGCGTCCCAGCGTGGCCGCAGCGGGAATGTAGACGAGGGGGAAGTAAGACAGGGTGGCAATGAGCACGCCGGACCAGATGCCCTCGAGGGAGGGGACTGCGGATACCCACGCATAGCTGTTGACGAACGCGGGGATGGCCAACGGTGCTGCCAGGCCCACGGCCCACCAGCGGTGCCCGCGAAGTTTGGTGCGTTCCACAAGCCACGCTCCGCCGACTCCCAACACCAGGCACAGAGGCACAGTGAAGACCACAAGCATCACCGTGTTCAGCAGCAGCTCGCCAACGCGCGGCCGGAAGATCAGCCCGGCGGCCGTGTTCCAGCCGGTCGCCGCCGTCATGTAAATGACGTACCCGAGCGGGATGAGCGAAAACAGTGCGATCAGCACTGCCAGGAGGGACAGTGCGGAAACGCCGAAAGGCGGGCGGGGGCGCTTGCCCCTGCCCGCCGTCGTCGTGCTGCCCGACGTCTTTGAACGGACGGGAGCCGATAGATCAGTGGTCACAGAATTACAGCAGTCCTGCCTTGGTCATCAGGTCGGTGACCTTCGTGGAGTTCAATTTGGCCGGGTCCACAGTGGGAGCCTGAAGATCCTTGATGGGAACGAGTTTAGCGTTGGAGTCTACTTTGGACGCGATGGCGTACTCGTAGGAGGTTCCGTTCTTGAGGACTTCCTGGCCCTGCTTGCCGGTGATGAACTTGATGAAGGCCTGCGCAGCCGCTGAGTTCTTGGAAGACTTCAGCACACCGCCGCCAGAGACGGACAGGAAGGCGCCCGGATCCTGGTTCTTGAAGAAGTACGGGGTGACCTTGTTGGAGTTCTCGCCGGTCTTGGCCTGATCGCCGTAGTAGTAGTAGTGGTAGATCAACGCGGCATCGACCTCGCCGGCGTTGACTGCCTTCATGGCGGTGCTGTTGCCCTTGTAGGCCTTGAAGTTGTCCTTCATGCCCTTGAGCCATTCAGTAGTGGCGGCCTCGCCCTTTTGTTCCAGGAGGGCGGCAACGATGGCTTGGAAGTCGGCGCCCGACGGCGACGCTGCCCACCGGCCCTTCCACTCCGGCTTGGCCAGATCCAACATGGACTTCGGCAGCTTGTCGTCGCTGATCTTGTTCTTGTCGTACACCAGGACGGTGGAGCGGGCGGCGATGCCCGTCCACTTGTTGGTGGAAGGACGGTACTCTGCCGGAACCTGGTCCACGGTGGCCTTGTCGATATCGGCGAAGAGGCCGGCGTTCTCAACCTGAGCCATCGCCGGGGAGTTCTCGGTGAGGAAGACGTCGGCCGGGGACGCCGCGCCTTCCTGGATGATCTGGTTGGACAGTTCGGTATCGGAACCCTGGCGAACGGTGACCTTGACGCCGGTTTCCTTGGTGAATGCGTCCACCCATTCCTTGGTGAGGGTGTCGTGCTGGGCGTTGTAGACCGTGATTTCACCTGTCACCTTGGCGCTCGCCGAGGCGTTGTCGGTGGCTGCGGAGGATGCAGTGCCGTTGCCGCAGGCGGCGAGGGTGAGGGCTGCGGTGGCGGCGAGTGCGATGCCGGCCAGCGCATTTGCGCGAATCTTCATGAGGGCTTCTTTCTGCGAGCAAATCTTCGGGAGCCCGGGGGATGAGGGTCAGGCTCACAGATTGAAACTTTAGGTTAGCCATACCTAAATTGCCATCCAGAATGCTCGATCGTGACCGGAATCACATGTATTACGCAAGGTTTGCATGACCTAATGCGAAAGGGGGTCCGGCGCCGCTCAGTGGGCCTCGGATTCTTCTGCGTAGACCCTGCTTGCGTAGTCTTCCAGGGCTTGTGCGCATTGGGCGAGGGCGGCGTCCGCTTCCTTTGAACCAGGTGCGCCGAACGTATCCCGCGTCCGGATTTTGGCGAGCCAATTGACGAGCTTTGTGCAGTCGACCTCGTTTTCTTCGAGTTCGGCGTAGGTGAAGTGGTTGGCCTGGTACTCCTTCTCGATTCCGGCGAGGAAGTCCGTGCAGCGGTCAACGATCTCTTCGTACTCATCGGTGCGGGCCGATTGGTAGAGGTTCAGGATGTGGGAATCGCCGGCCAAGACGGTGGAGGACATGAGGATGGCCGTTCCGGGCATTTCCAGGATCTCGTGGCGCAGTTTCTGGAGCGCCCGCTCCGCTGCGGGCGCCTTCGGCAATGCGGCGATCGAGTTTTGCAGGTAGACCGCGCCCAGCCCTTTGAGCCGCCGCCACACCGCAGCGCGCAGCCTCGTGGGTTCGGAAGGAATGCGGTAGACGAGGATCAGCCATTCGGCTGTGACGCTCGCGTCCGGACTGTCGGGCGAATCGGCAGGGCTCATGATGGGATTTTACCGTAGAATCTGTTATGTATGCAGAGTCACGATCAATAGGTTCATAAGCTAACCGCCGTTACTTTTACGCCTCCGAGAGAGAGCGACACCCGTGAATACCACCGCGTTACTCCTGTCCGTCTTCCGTGGCCTGCCTGGTCGAAGCAGTAGAAGCCGCCACTATCGTTCTGGCGGCAGGTACTGCGCGCGACTGGCGTTCGGCCCTTTCCGGCATGGGCGCCGGGCTGCTGGTCCTGGCCGCCGTTGTCATCGTCTTCGGACCCGCGATCGCTTTGATCCCCCTCGATGTTTTGCGTGTCATGATCGGGGGACTCCTGCTTGTCTTCGGCCTCCAGTGGATGCGCAAGGCCATCCTTCGCGCCAGCGGCCACAAGGCCCTTCACGATGAGGACGCGATTTACCAGCGTGAACTCGCCGCGGCCAGGTCCGCGTCAGGAATTTCGCGCTTCGGAGTGAGCGACTGGTACGCGTTCACGCTCGCCTTCAAGGGCGTCCTGCTTGAAGGGCTGGAGGTCGCCTTCATCGTGGTCACCTTCGGGAACATCCAGGGTCAACTTGGGTTGGCCGCGTGGGCTGCGGTGGCCGCAGTCGTTCTGGTGGCCGTTGCGGCGATCATCGTGCGCGGCCCGCTCTCCCGGGTACCTGAAAACACCATGAAATTCATCGTCGGCATCATGCTGACAAGCTTCGGAATCTTCTGGGGAGCCGAAGGTGCCGGGGCGGTTTGGCCGGTGGCGGACCTTTCCCTGCTGATCATCATCCCGGCTTTGGCCGTGGTTGCCTTAGCCATCGTGGTGATACTCCGCCGGCGTCCTTCCAAATCCGCGGCAGCTCCCGCTCTCGCTACTGTGCCCGCGCCAAGCATGTCCTCCCCGGGATTCGCTGGTGGCATCCGGGCTGAAGGATCCCTCGCAGCAGGGGACTCCGGAAGCGCGCCCGCGGCGCAAGCCGTGGCGACGACCCCCGGCGCGACCCCCGGCGTGGCCCCCGGTGCGACCCCACACGACCTGCCGCGCAGGACCTCGGTGGCGACCTCCCTCAAGCAGTTCGGCCTTTTCTGGTACGACTTCATTATTGGAGACGACTGGAGGGTAGCCCTTGCTATTGCCGCGTCCTTCGCAGTCACCGCTTTGCTGAGCACTGCAGGTGTTGGCGGCATCTGGTGGATCGTTCCGGTCGTTGCCGTACTCACGCTTCCCCTGGCACTTTCCCGACTGGTCCGGAGGTCCTGACCGCGGATCCCGCCCCGGCGTGCCTCGGGGTCGGCGCCGCCGTTCCTAACGGGGGCGGGCCTCCGGCCGACAGTAGGAAGTGAATCGCCATCCAGCGTCTTCCTACCTAAAGCAGAAACGGCCCATGATCGTTGTCACCCGCCTGAACGGCACCCGCTTTGCCGTGAATCCGGACATTATTGAACGGATCCACGAAAGTCCGGACACCCATTTGGTGACCCTCGACGGCGCTACTTACGTGGTGCGGGAAACCCTTGTCGAGGTGGTGGAACTGATTGCGAACTACCGGTCCTACATCCTTCGGCGGGCACAGGATCTCCCCACCGTGACGGGTTATCCCTTCAGCCTGGTCCGCACCCCGGAACCGGACGGAAAGTAAATCCATGGATCCCTCAACAATCATTGGCCTGCTCTTGGCCTTCGGCTCAGTGGTTGCCATGGTGACCCTCGAGGGCGCCAACCTCTCTGCGCTCCTCATTCCCGCGCCCATGGTCTTGGTCTTCGGTGCCACCCTTGCGGTGGGCCTGGCCGGAAACACCTTCCGCGACACCATCCGTGCGTTCAAGGACCTGCCCAAGGCTTTCAAGGGAAAAACGGACAAGCCACAAGACAGCATCGACCAGCTGATCGGTTTTGCTGAGAAGGCCCGCAGCGAAGGCCTCCTTTCCCTCGAAGAGGCAGCTGCCCAGGAGACGGATCCGTTCCTTGCGCGAGCCCTGCAGAACATAGCCGACGGTACGGATACCGAAGAGCTGCGTATCCTCATGGAAGACGAGATCGACACCAAGATGCGCAGCGACCACGTCGCCGCAAAATTTTTCGCGAGCCTGGGTGGCTACGCACCCACCATCGGCATTATCGGCACGGTGGTTTCACTGACCCACGTGCTTGAAAACCTCTCCTCGCCAGACCATCTGGGTCCCATGATCGCCTCGGCGTTCGTGGCCACCTTGTGGGGTTTGCTGTCTGCGAACTTCATCTGGCTGCCGTTCAGCTCGCGCCTCAAGCGCCTGTCCGAGCTGGAAATTGAACGCATGACCCTCCTCATGGAAGGCATGCTCGCGGTTCAGAACGGAACCCAGCCGCTGCTGCTGGCCGAACGGCTCCGCGCCATGGTTCCCGCAGACCGTCTCGGCAAGAACAAATCCGCGAAGAAGAGCAACGACGACGACGGCCGCCCCGGCAAGTTCGCTTCGTCCAAGGCAGCATGAGGTCCCGACGCCGTCGCGGTTCAGCTCCGGCGGAGGAACACGTCGACGAACGCTGGATGGCCTCCTATATGGACATGGTCACCGTGCTGATGTGCATGTTCATCGTGTTGTTCGCCATGTCCACCGTGGACCAGACCAAATTCGACAAACTGCGCAACTCCCTGGCCACCGGCTTCGGCACGGTGGTGAGCCAGAAAGTCGACACGGCCACAGGCACGGTGGTTCCGCCGGAGTACGCCAAATCCGATGCACAGGGATTCTCCTCGATGGACCTCGCCCTCAAGGAAGTCGATCGGCTCAACGCCTTGCGCGATGAGATGAAGTCGAAGCTCGACGCCGCAGGGCTGGGCGCCAATGTGCAGTTCCAGATCAACGAACGCGGCCTCACGGTGAAACTCGTGGGCTCGCAGACTTTTTTTGAACCCGACAGGCCGGAGCTCACGGCCCGCGCCAGCCAGGTCCTGGGGACGATTTCTCCCGCCTTGGCCAGCGTCGGACTCGAAATCATGGTGGAAGGCCATGCCGCCAACGGGGTCACCTCCTACCCTTCCACCTGGGAGCTCTCCTCTGCGCGTTCCGTGAATGTCCTCAGGTACTTCGTTGACCGTGGAGGCATTCCTGCGGGCCACATTGGTGCTGTCGCATTCGGCTCGGCCCGGCAGGTCAACGACGATTCCACGGAAGCGCTGATGGAACTCAACCGCAGGGTGGACGTCGTCGTTCTTTCAGACAAACCCGAAGTGGTCCGCGCCCTGATCCCGGAGGCACTCAAGGCGAGGGCGGGGCAGTAGGCCCGCAATTGGCTAGGCCCCAGGCGGCCGGATTCCGTGGAAATGGCCGGCGCGCCGGGGTACGCTCAGGTCATGACCCCGGAAGATATCGCCAGGCTCACTTATTTGCGCCGCGCGCGTGATCTGATCGACCGCGAGTACGCAAAGCCCCTGGACGTACCAACCATGGCGAACCATGCTTTCATGTCGCCGGCGCACTTCTCGCGGCAGTTCCGGGCCGTCTACGGCGAGACCCCCTACAACTACCTCATGACGCGCCGGATCGAGCGGGCGATGGCGCTCCTCCGCGGCGGAATGAGCGTCACCGATGCGTGCATGGAAGTCGGTTGTACGTCTCTTGGGTCCTTCAGCTCGCGATTCACCGAGCTGGTGGGATTGACACCCAGCACGTACCGCGCACGGGAACACTTGGCCGTAGCCGCTATGCCTGCCTGCGTGGCTAAGATCCGCACCCGTCCCAGCCGAAAAGGACAGCCAGCCCCCGAAAAACCCGGCCAAAACGAACCGAGCAGGATTCGAGAAGCGCTGGTCGTAGCGGCGGACTAACGTCATTTCCATGACTATTTCACTGCAGTACTCACACATCACTGTCAACGACGTCGACGAAGCCCTCGGTTTCTATCAAGGGGCTCTCGGCCTTGAGGTACTCAACGACGTGGCCCAAGGCAAGTTCCGTTGGGTCACCCTCGGCAGCACGGCCCAGCCCGGTGTGGAGATCGTGCTTTCGGAACCCCACGCCGGCCGTTCCAAGGCCGACGGCGATTCCCTCCAGGAGTTGCTCACCAAGGGCGCCCTGGGACCCATCGTGTTCCGCTCCGACGATCTCGACACGCTTTTTGAGAAAGTCAGGGCTTCCGGCGCGGAGGTCATGCAGGAGCCCATCGACCAGCCGTGGGGTCCCCGCGACTGCGCGTTCCGCGATCCGTCCGGCAACATGGTCAGGATCAACCAGGGCACCGGCCGCCTAAGCAATCCTGGTGACGCGCAAACGGTTCTGCGCTACGCGTATTCCCTGGCGCCACTGGAATTCCATGTGCGTCAGGGAGCATCCGCGTCGCCACCTAAAATCCGCGTCGCCAGGGATCAACCGCGTCCCCACCTAGAATCCGAGTCGCCTTACGCCCACGCTTTCCTTGCCGATAGTGGCAACCGTGAGTGAACAGGAAGATCAATCGGCGTCACGGCAGCGCACCGTGGACGTCTACGACTTCCGTAGGCCTACCACCTTGCCTCGCCAGCACAGCCGGGTCCTGGAAGTGGCCTTCGAGACTTTTGCCCGGCAATGGGGAACCCAGCTCACCGCCAAGGTCCGCGTGAAATCCACCGCGACCTTGGAACAGCTCATCATGCAGAGCTATGACGAATACGCCGCGTCCCTTCCTTCGGTCACCTCCATGGTGTTGTGCCGCATCGAGGGCAGCGAATCGCGGCTGGTCATGCAATTTCCCGCCACGGCCGCCCTCTCCTGGGTCACCCGCATGTTGGGCGGAGGCACCGAGATGGCCGTCCCGGACCGAAAATTCACCCAGATCGAACAGGCACTCATCAGCCGCATGGTGGAAGACGGGCTGGAGGACCTGAGCTATTCATTGGGCGCCCTTCTGACCACTCCGGCGCGCATGGATGTCATCCAGTACAACTCCCAGTTTGCCCAGGCCGCGGCTCCTGCCGAGCTTATGATCGTGGCCTCCTTCACTGTGAAGGTGGGCGACAGTGTGGCCGCAGCGAGCCTCGCGATTCCCGCCGACGTCCTCCTTTCCGGGCTCGGCGACGTGAATCCCACAGTCCACAGCGGTGACGCCGAGGCCCTTGTCCGTGCCCAGGTCACCCAGGTCCCGGTTGACGTGGCCATCCAGCTGAGCCCCACTCCGGTGACGCCCGCGCAGAGTCCTGGGCCTCGCCGTCGGGGATGTCATTGCGCTGCCGCATCTGGAGAACCGGCCGTTCAACGTCACCATCAACGGCACCCGGCTTGCAACTGCCGCGCCTGCCCGCAACGGCTCACGTGCAGCCGCAGTCATCGTCAAAATCGAGGAGAACCAGCGATGAGCATCACCCTGACCCTGCACGAGTCCGCGGCCGAGCGCCTGGCAGTGCAGTTGCCGACTCCTGCCGCGCTGCATGTTTCCGGTATTGTCCCGCCCCAGGCAGCCGCGCCGTATGCGCCTCTCGCCGTCACGGCCACTTTTGTGGGGGCAGTGACAGCGGACTTCGCGCTCGTCCTCACAGACCGTTCATTCCTGGCCGCCGCGGGTGGCGGGCTAAGCGGTAGCGGTGTGGTGTCCGCCGTCGACGTGCTGCGTCCGGCGATGGAACAGGCAGCTTCAACGTTCGACGCCGGAGTGCTGGGGGAGTTGCGCGAAGAAGACGCCACGGCCCTGCTGTCCGACCCCGAAACGGCCGTTTTTGAATTGCGCCAGTCTCCGGCGGGCGACGGCGGGCAATCATTTGGCTGGTTGGCCGTCCGCGTGCGCGAACACGGAACCGTGCAGGACGCCGCTGCCGCACGGAACGCCCAGTCCGGTGCGGTTTCGTCACGCCTCGGACTGATCAGCAACGTCGAAATGGCCCTGACCGTGGAGATCGGCCGTACCCGCATGTCCGTGCGCGACGCCCTCGCCCTGGAACCGGGCAAAGTGATCGAGCTGGACCGCTCGGCCGGTGCCCCCGCGGACGTCCTGCTCAACGGGCGCTTGATCGCCCACGGTGAAGTTGTTGTGGTGGACCAGGACTACGCAGTGCGCATCACCCGTATCCTCGACGTCGCCGAGGGAATCTACTAGATGGATTCGATCATCCTCGGGCTGCGTGTGCTCGTCGCCCTGGGTGCGGTGCTGGGGCTCATTTGGTTCCTGCAGCGCCGCGTGCTCAAAGGCAGAGGCAAAGGCAAAGGCCGACGCCGGGCCAACACCACCCTGGCGGTAGTCAGCCGGCAGACTGTCGGCCAAAAGGCTTCGGTGGTGGTGGTCGACGCCGGAGACAAGCGGTTCCTTTTGGGCGTCACCGAACATGCCATCAACGTCCTGCACAGCGGTGACGTTCCGCTCGAGCTGCCGGAAACCACGACGGCGGAGGCCCGGATCCCGGCCGAACCCCAAGACGTGCGGACGGAAAGTTTCGCGGACATTTTCCGCGAGGCCGGCAACGGACCGGCTCCGGAGTTCACGAGTGCAGGGCCCCAAGCTACTGAACTCAGGCGCCGCAGCGAGGTCCATCGCCGCGGCGAGCTGGACAAGCAGGCGCAGCCCCTGCACGGCTCCATCCTTGCCGGTTCAACGTGGCGGCAGGCCGCCGAGGCCATCAGGGGACGTCGGAATTGATCCTGAATTCTGGGGCTGTCGATGCCCCGCGTCCGGGCCGCATGTGGTTTGCCGTGTTCGGCGTGCTGCTGCTGACGGCCCTTTTCTTGTGGCTGGGCATGTCCTCCGGGCATGCGGCACCGATCGCCCCCACGCTACCCACTGCCCCCGCGGTCCCGAGCGCACCGGCGTCGCCGTCGAGCGGCAACGTCAGCATCGACATCAACGGACTGGACGGCAAGCCTTCCACCGCCGTTGTGACCCTGATCGGGATCACGCTGCTTTCCGTGGCCCCGGCACTCCTGCTCATGATGACCTCGTTCACCAAGATCTTCGTGGTGCTGGCCATGACCCGGAATGCCTTGTCCCTGCCGTCCGTCCCGCCCAACCAGGTGCTGGCCGGGCTGGCATTGTTCCTCTCGCTGTTTGTCATGTGGCCCGTGATATCCGAGATCAACACCGTGGGCATCCAGCCCTACCTGAACGGTACGCTGGACTTCAACGGCGCTGTCTCGGCCGGATCCGCACCACTTCAGCACTTCATGGTGGCTCACACCCGCCAAGAGGACATTGCCCTCATGACCCGCGCGGCCAAGATGGACAATCCCGCCAACCCGCAATCGGTTCCGCTGCAGACGCTGATCCCGGCGTTCATGATCTCTGAGCTCCGGGCCGCCTTCATCATCGGCTTCGTGATCTTCATTCCGTTCCTCGTGATCGACATCGTGGTCTCGGCCGCGCTGATGTCCATGGGCATGATGATGCTCCCGCCGGTGATGATTTCCTTGCCTTTCAAGATCCTCCTGTTCATCCTGGTGGACGGTTGGGGATTGGTGATCACTGCACTGATCCAGAGTTATTCGAGCGGCTGATGAATACCAACGCAGTCCTGGACATCTGCCTCCAGGCCCTCATCATCGCCGCGAAGCTTGCGGCCCCGGCTTTGATTACCGCCCTGGTGGTGGGCCTCGCTATCTCCCTGCTGCAGTCCATCACCCAGCTGCAGGAGGCCACGCTCTCCTTCGTGCCCAAAGCTGTAGCGGTGGCGGTGGCCCTGGTGGTGTGCGGACACTGGATGATCACGGAGATGGTCTCCTTCACCAACGAGCTCTTTGCCCGGATTCCCGGGCTCATCGGCGGAGCGTGACGTGCAGCTCCCCATCACCCAGTCCTGGCTGGAGGTCCTGTTGCTGGCCTCCATCCGGATGACGGCCTTCCTACTGGTGGCTCCTCCCTTCTCGCACAACTCCATCCCGGCCCGCATCAAGGCGATGCTGGGCTTGGGCCTCGGCTTGGCCGTCACCCAGCGGCTCTCCGTGGGGTACGCCCCGAAGGATACGGCGGGATTCATCACGGCCGTGGTCGCTGGAGCTCGTGACGGGACTGGCGTTGGGCTTCCTTGTTTTGCTGGTCTTTTCAGCCATCCAGTCTGCGGGCAGCCTGATGGACCTCTTCAGCGGCTTCCAGATGGCCCAGGCCTTCGATCCCCAGATGATGGTCAACGGAGCCCAATTCACCCGCTTGATGCAAATGGCCGCCCTCGCCCTGCTTTTCGCCTCGGACGGCTACCAATTGGTGATCGCCGGCCTGACCGGCAGTTTCACGGCGTTGCCGCTGGCCGGGGGATTGGGCAACTGGCCAAGCCGGTTGACGCGATGGTCTCGGCGGTCACTGGAATGTTCCTTTCCGCCGTGCAGATCGCCGGACCGTTGCTGGTAGTGCTGATGCTCGCCGATATCGGGTTGGGGCTCCTCACCCGTGTGGCGCCCGCCCTCAATGCTTTCGCAATGGGCTTCCCGCTCAAGGTCTTCATCACCTTGGCGCTGGCAGGATTCCTCTTTTTGGCCCTGCCACGGCTCGTGGCCATGCTCGCTGAACAAGCGGCAAACACCTTGATGGGGGTGGGCTGATGTCGGATTCACAGGAAAAAACCGAGAAAGCCACCGACAAACGGATGCGGGAAGTCCGTTCCAAAGGACAACTTTCCCGCTCGCAGGACCTTACCGCGTGGCTCGCCGTCGGTTCCGCGGCCGCGATGATCCCTGCCACCATCGAGCGGGCTTCGAATGCCGCCGCGGACCAGTTGTTCAGCGTCCGCAGCGTGATTGCCCACCCTGAGCCCGCCAAGGCCATTGCGGCCCTTGAATCCGGGTTCGGTTCCTTGGCCGGGGTTTTGGGTCCCCTGTTCATCGTGGTCATGGTGGTGGTCCTGGCGGGCTCAGCGCTGCAGGGCGGCATTCATTTCAAGAAGTTCCGGGCCGAATTTGAACACTTCAACCTGCTCAGCGGACTCAAGCGGATCTTCGGCGCGCAGGCACTGTGGGGTGGCGTCAAAGCGCTCCTGAAGACCGCCGTCGTCGGGCTCGTCCTGTATGCGGTGGTACAGGGCCTCATCCCGGTGCTGCTCACCGCCGGGGGCCTGCCGGTGTCCGGCATCATTTCCGCCGCATCCGGCGGTATCAGCGCATTGATCCAGTTCGCCGTGCTGGCGGGTGTGGCCCTGGCCGGCGCGGACATCTTCGTGGTCATGCGCCGCAACCGCAAGAAGACGCGGATGTCCAAGAAGGAAATCCAGGACGAAAACAAGAACAGCGAAGGCGATCCGCTCATCAGGTCCCAGCGCCGCTCCCGCCAGTTGAGCATGAGCCGGAACCGCATGATCGGCGCCATCGCGGACGCCGACGTCGTGATCGTTAACCCGACGCACGTAGCCGTCGCGCTCAAGTACGACGCCGGCAAAGCGGCACCGCGCGTTGTGGCCAAAGGGGCGGGGGTCATCGCTGCCCGTATCAGGCAAGAGGCAGAGGCGAAATCGGTTCCGATGGTCCAGGACATCCCGTTGGCAAGGGCGCTTCACTCGGCCTGTGAGCTGGGACAGGAAATTCCGGTGGAGCTTTACCGGGCCGTGGCAGGAGTCCTGGCGTTCGTGATGTCGCTCAAGGCCAGGGGAGCGGTACGCGGAATGCACCATATGCCCGGTGTCGCATCAGCCTTCGCCGGAACCGGCGGAGCCGCAGGAGCCAGCGGAGCCACAGCAGGAGCCCCCGCGTGAAACGCAGCAGTTCCCAAGCCAAAGCCAAGCCACAATCTTCCCCGAACAGGACACAGCAATGAACAACAGATTCGCCAGGCTCACCGTGCCGGTGGGAATCGTGGGCATTGTGCTGCTGCTGGTGGTTCCTGTTCCAGCGCCCTTGCTGGACTTCCTGATCGTCTGCAATATCTTGTTGGCACTGCTGATCCTGCTCACCAGCATGTTCGTCAAGAAGCCGCTGGACTTCTCGGTGTTCCCGTCCTTGCTGCTCGTGGCCACGCTGTTCCGTCTTGGGCTCAACGTCGCCTCCACCCGGCTGGTTCTGGGGCAGGGCTTCGCCGGACAAGTGATCGACGCCTTCGGCAAAGTCACCGTGGGCGGATCCATGATCATCGGCGCCGTCGTGTTCCTGATCCTGGTGGTCATCCAGTTCGTGGTGGTCACCAAGGGTGCCGAACGCGTGGCGGAGGTGGGCGCCCGATTCACCCTGGATGCCATGCCCGGTAAGCAAATGGCCATCGACGCCGACCTCAATGCCGGCCTCATCACCGATGCCCAGGCGCGCAAGCGCCGAGCCGACGTGTCCGCCGAAGCCGACTTCTACGGTGCCATGGACGGTGCCTCGAAGTTCGTCAAGGGCGATGCCATTGCCGGCATCATCATTATCATCATCAACTTCGTGGGCGGCATTGCCATCGGCGTGCTGCAGCGTGGCATGAATGTTGGCGACGCCCTGAACTCCTTTGGCCTGCTGACGATGGGCGACGGGCTCGTGACCCAGATCCCGGCGCTCCTCATGGCCGTGTCAACAGGCATGATCGTCACCCGGTCCAATGCCGAGGAAGACATGGGCCGCACGGCTTCCTCGCAGCTCATGCAATCGCCCAACGCGATGCTCATCGCGGGAGTCGCCGCGGTAGCCATGGCCCTCATCCCCGGCATGCCCATCCTGCCGTTCCTGCTGGTAGGTGCCTTCCTGCTGTTCGCTTCCAGGCGACTGGCGACGCAGCAGAAGAAGCAGCTCGAGGTTGACGACGCCGAGGAAGCAGCCACCCAGAGGTCCGAAGAAGATCCCAACGAGCGGCTCATGCAGGACATGCGCGTCCATCCCGTGGAGATCCTATTGGCTCCGGACCTGGTGGACATGGTCTCCGGCGCCTCGGACGATCTCCTGGCCCGGGTGCGCTCCCTGCGCCACAAGATCGCCATGGAGCTGGGGATCGTCATCCCGCCGGTCCGCACGCGCGACAACATGGAGCTGCCGCCTGCCAGCTATGCCATCCGCATTGCCGGGGTGGAAGCCGGACGTGGCACGGCGCCATCGGGCAAGTTGCTGGCGCTGGGCGACTTCCTGGACGCCTTGCCCGGCACCTCCACTGTGGAACCGGTCTTCGGGCTGGCCGGAAAATGGATCCCCACTGAAATGCGGCACAGTGCAGAAATGACCGGGGCAACTGTGATTGACCGGGTGTCCGTGCTCGTGACGCACCTGTCCTCGATCGTCTCGGCCAATGCCGCGCGGCTCCTCACCCGCGAAGACGTCCGGGTCTTGACGGAAGGCGTGCGGAAGCAGAGCCCTGCCGCCGTCGAAGAACTCATTCCGGGCCTAATGTCCCTTGCCGAGGTCCAGCGGGTCCTGCAGGGACTGCTCGAGGAACAAGTTCCCATCAACGATCTCCCGCGCATTTACGAGGCACTGGCCCTTCGCGCCAAGGTTTCCACAGAGCCCGAGGCGCTGATCGAAACCGCCAGGCAGTCCCTCGGGCCGGCGCTCGCTGCCAAGTTCCTGGACGGCACGGTCCTCAACGTGATCATGATCGATCCGCTCCTGGAACAGTCCATGCTCGAGGACATGCGCCCCGGCGAAGGTGGCACGCAGATCGTCATGAGCCAGGCGCGCCTGGACGCCGTCCTGACGTCCGTCAAGGCGTCCGTGGAATCAGCGGCCGCTGCGGGAAGGCAAGCCGTGTTGGTCTGCGCCCCGGCGTTGCGGCCGGCCGTCCGGCGGCTCGTGGCGGCTCCCGACGGCGGTGTTCCCGTGTTGTCCTACCGTGAAGTGACATCAGTCAACCTTCAGATCGAAACCGTGGGGGTGGTCCGCCATGCCGAAGCAATCCAGTCCTAGATACCGCCTGAAAGGCGCATCCCTGGATGCCATCCGGGAGAAAGCCGAGCAACTGTACGGCCCGGGGGCGCGGATCGTCGCAGCCGAGAAGGTCACCAATCCCGGGATCGTCGGGCTCTTCGCTGCCAACCGCTACGAAGCGACTATCGAGGTTCCGCCGGGAGATCCGGTGGTTGTTGCGGGTGCAATGGTGAATGATGGCGAGGAGGGCCCGACGGCGGAGGCACGGCTTGGCGTGGCGGCACACGCGTTGCAGGGGCCCGCCATTGCCGCTCTGCTGGAGCAAGCGGACGCGGCTGAGTTGGACCTTCACCGTCCGTCCGCAGCGGTATCCTCCGCATCCGTATCCACTGCCGCCGTATCCACTGCCTCGCCGGACTTCGCGGGATTGTTGGATCAGCTCGGCAAAGAATTTCAGGCGCGTTCCGCCGAACCGCCAACGCAAGCGACGCTCGCCGCCCTGCCGGCCGCCGCCGTCGTCGAGCACGCCGTTTCCACTGTGCTGCCTGTCCCTGCCCTGCCACCGGTTCCACTCTGCGGCAGTGGAAACCTCATCGTCCTTTTGGGCCTCGGTGACGACGCCTTGGGAGCCGCACTGGAAATGTCCATCGCGGAGGGCGGCGCCGACGTCCGGACAGCCGGAGCGTTGACCGCTTTCGGGCACCTCCATGTGACGGGGCGTCAGGGTGCGACTGCGGCCCGCGCCCAGGCGGTGCTCACCGGCCAAACCGTCACTGGTGGCGTATGGCCTGGGGAAGTCGGGCGAGGCCGTGACGCATGCCGCACGCATCGCCAGCCTCGCGGCAGACCAACTGTGGCTGGTTGCCGACGCGGGGCGGAAAGCGGAAGACACCAAGGCCTGGGTGCTGGCACTCTCCGCCGGCCTGGCCGCCGGGCGGGCTTCGCTCGACGCGCTCGCGGTCTTCGGTGCGGCGGAAACCGGGAGCCCGGAAACCGTCAACGGCCTTGGCCTCCCGGTCGGCTGGGTGGACGGCAAGGCAGCCCGCGTTGCGGTGCTCGGAAAGGTAGATTGAGAGCATGCTGGTACTGACACGCAAGCCGGGCGAACAGATCATGATCGGTGATGACATTGTCATCACCGTCATGGAGGGCCGCGGCGACGGTGTGCGGATCGGAATCCAGGCGCCCCGCGGCGTATCCATCCAGCGCCGCGAAGTGGTTGAGGCGATCGCTGCTGCCAACCTCGCGGCAGCCCAGGCAGGGCCCGAGGCCGAGGAACTCCTCGCGGGGCTGCGTCCGCCCGCCCCGAAACCGGCCAAGGACCAGACCAAGGACTGAGCCAGGGATTAGCCAGGTTTCAGGAATTCCTCGAGGAGCGGCAGGGAACAATCCTTCGTCACAGCCAACGCGCGCTGAATATTGGCAGTCACCGCTAACAGCATGACGTCAGCCGCGGCATCCGGATCAGCTGCGGCATCCGGATCAGCCGTGGTGCCGGGCGCGCGGGATCCCAGCTGGAGGGCCTCGACGTTGGCTGCAGCGGTAGCCCCGACCTGGTTCAGCAGGAGCACCATGGCGTGATGGTGTTCCTGAAGCAGTTCCGGCCAGATTCCCGGCGGCGCGACGGATGCGATGGTCGGCAAAGTCGCGTTCGCAGGGGCGCCCCATTGGATGGCCACGGCCGAAGATTCAATGTTCCGGGCGAGGGTGTCGAACCGCAGGTTTTCCAGGACGTTCTCTACGTCAGAGGCTGTGAAGTTCAGCCACCGCCAGTTGCCGGCCCGGACGTGGAACAGCTGTGATTCCAGCCGGAACAACAACAGTTCCAATCGTTTCCGCTCACGCCACAGCGTCGCCGATAACTCATCTGCCCCCACGGTTCCCCATTCCCCGGTTTTGGCCTGCAGAACGTGGTTCCGAGGACCGTTTAGCATCTTTTTCATGAGCGTACACGCGTTGTTATTAATCAGATGATATGTTCGCTGAATAGATGTCTGTTCCGAGTATTCTTTGATCCGCTGCACCGTCTCAGCAGCTGGCTCCGGGATCGCTGGAATCAGGCTTTTGCAACTCAATAATCCGGTCTCATGGGGGGACTACTCTTGAATCGCGAAGAACGCAACGAGTTGGTGCTGCAGCATCTGCCGCTCGTTGGCTACTTGGTGTCCGAGCTCTGCGCCAGAGCTTCTCATTTGTCGCGCGACGATTTCGCGTCGGTTGGGTCCGTGGCGCTGATAACGTCCGCCGATTCTTTCGATCCGAACCTCGGAGTCCCCTTCGGCGCTTTTGCGCGCCGTAGGATCGTCGGAGCCTTTGCAGATGAGATGCGGTCCAGTGACTGGGCTACACGTTCTGCACGCAAACGCATCAAGGAAACCATGTCTGTCCAGGAAACCCTGTCGGGTGTCCTTGGCCGTACCCCGACAGTGGCCGAAACGGCTTCAGCCTTGGGCGTCGAACGCAGCGTGGTTGAAGCAGCCCTCGCCGACGCAGCCAGGACTCTTTCCCCGCTGGACGACGTGGTGGTAGACACCGTTGCCGCGGACACTATTTCCCCTGAGCATTCAGTCCTGGCCGATGAGCGCCTCAAGTATCTTCGTGCCGCCGTCGAGGCCCTGCCGGAAAAGATGCGCTACGTGGTCGAAGAGATTTACTTCGCCGGAAGAACCGTCAAGGAACTCGCCGAGGAACTCGGTTCCACCCACGCTGCGGTGTCTCAACAGCGCGCCGAGGGCATCCGGCTCATGCGGGATGGCCTTTCGGCGCACTATGCTGACGACCCCGAGCAAAGCTATGAGCCCCAATCACGGATTACCGCCCGACGCCGGCACGACTACCTCTCGACGCTCGCCACCGCTACTTTGGGCGGAATTACCCGTGGTTTCAGTTCCCCCGAGGTGGCATTCAACCGCGCCATCTAGTTTGACCGAGAGATATCAGACGGTGACTCAGCACCCCTGATGAAATTCAACCCCTTGACTTTCACATGCTTAAGCGAATACTTAAGCATGTGCTTAACAATCAAGGCGCCGCGGATCTCGATTCCGTCTTCCACGCCCTTGCCGACCCCACGCGAAGGGCCATCGTGGCCCGGTTGTGCGAAGGGCCAGCGTCGGTCTCGGAATTGGCGAAGCCCTTCGCCATGAGCCTTCCGGCGATTGTCCAGCACCTCCAGGGCCTGGAACAAAGCGGACTGGTGCGCAGCGAGAAAATCGGGCGGGTCCGCAGCTGCAGCATCATCCCCGAAACGGTTCGGGAGGCGGAGGCCTGGCTTGGCTTGCGCCGGACCTCGGCCGAGCGCCGGCTGGACCGTCTGGAAAGTTTTCTCAACCAAACCACCCAATAAACCAAGACCACCAGCCAATCAATCAAGGAGTAGCCATGAGCACCCCCATCACTCACGCAAGCTTTACCCTCGAACGCAAACTCGACGCCCCGGTGTCGCGCGTCTGGTCAGCATTTTCGGATTATGGCAACAAGAAGAAGTGGTTTGTCGGCCCGGAAGAGTGGACGCAGGGTGAATCGAGCCTCGACTTCCGCGAAGGTGGATCCGAGACGGACACCGGTGGCCCCGAAGGCGGCTTCGTGTCGAGCATGAAGTCGGTCTACCACGACATCGTCGAGAACCAGCGGATCGTCTACAGCTACGAGATGTATCTCAACGGCGAGAGGATGTCAGTTTCGCTGTCCACCATCGAAATGGAGTCCGACGGCGACGGAACCCGCCTTACCTTGACCGAACAAGGTGCCTACTTCACCTCGGAAGACCATGTGGAGGGCCGCAAGGAGGGCGCCGAGGGACTCCTCGATGCCCTCAAGGCCTTCGTGGAAGGCAACTGACGGCCCTACTTTGCGGTCGGCACGCGGCGGAGCACGACGGCGGCAAGGACTGCCGCTCCGGCCATCAGTACCAGCCCGATCGCCGCGGTGATGTGGACGCCCGATTCAAAGGCTGCACGCGCCGCGGCGGTCAGGGCCCCGGCCAAAGGCTGCGGCAGCGTCGCGGCGGTGTCCATGGCTCCGGCAAGCGTCTCCCGCGAGCGATCGGCCGCATGGCCTGCCAGTTCAACCGGAAGCACCAAGTGCTGCTGGTAGGACGCGGTCAGGATGGAACCAAGCACGGCCGTACCCAGTAATGAACCGAGCTCGTAGCCGGTCTCGGAAATCGCCGAGGCTGCGCCCGCCTTGTCGGCAGGGACTGCGCCCAGGATGAGATCGTTCGAGATGGTCTCAGCCGAACCAACTCCCACGGCCAGAAGCAAGAGTGCCGTCAAGAGATAGCCGGGCCCTTGGCCGTGGTTTCCGACTGCTGCCACGAGATATCCCGCCGCGCTCAGGGTCAGGCCGAACGCCACCACCAGTCCCGGACGGATCCGCTTGACCAAGGGAACCACCACGAGGCCTGCCACGATGGTGGCGAGCAGTGCCGGAACCATGGTAATTCCAGCCTCCATGGGGGACCGTCCCTCCACAAGCTGCAGATGCTGCGCGAAGAAGTAGATGAACCCTGTCATGGAGAACAGGGACAGGATGTTGGCCGTAATGGCCGTGCTGAACACCTTGTTGCCAAAAAGCCGCACGTCCAACATGGGGGACGTCAATGCCCGCTGTCTGCGGACAAAGACGATTCCCATGGCCAGGCCGAACGCCACGAAAGCTGCGGGGCCCGGACCGAAGCCGTGAACTGCGATCTCCTTGATGCCATAGACAACCGGCGCCATGGTCAGGATGGACAGCACAATGCTGGGGACGTCCGGCTTGCCTGGGTTGCGATCCTTGGACTCGGGAATGAGAAACGGGCCGAAAGCGATCAGGGGCAACAGCAGGGGGACGGCCACCAGGAAGACGGCTCCCCACCAGAAGTGCTCCACGAGCCAGCCACCGAAGATCGGCCCCAAAGCGGCGCCGCCGGAGAACCCGGCTGCCCACACGGCGATGGCAAGCCGGCGGCGGTTCGGATCCGGGAAGATGTTGCGGATCAGGGACAGCGTGGACGGCATCAGCATGGCGCCGAAGATGCCCAGCCCGGCGCGTCCCGCGATGAGCCATTCGGCCGACGGCGCAAAGGCTGTGGCTGCGGAAACGGCGGCGAAGCCGGTGCCGCCGATCAACAGCAAACGACGCCGGCCGATCCTGTCGCCCAGATTGCCCATGGATACCAGCAAGGCGGCCAGCACCAACGCATAGGCATCCACGATCCACAGCAGCTGCACGCCCCCCACGTCCAGCGTCCGCGCGATTTCCGGCAGGGCAAATGTCAGCGCGGTATTGTCCACAGCCACCAGCAGTACGGGGAACATCAAGAGTGCCAGGGCAGTCCAATCGCGCCACTGGGCGGATTGGGTCGAAGGGGTGCGGGGGTGCTGGGTTGTGGATGGGCTGAACATGAAGATAACTATACCGTCTGGACGGTATAGTTTCAATCTCACCTATCTAACTGTTGTATCGAACTAAGGGATGATGGACACCATGCCGCGAAAACCTATTGCCCGGGACGCTGTCCTGGATGCCTTTGAAGCCCTGTTGATCGAGGTGGGGGAGCGTGCCGCTACGCTCGACGCCGTCGCCAAACGTGCGGGCGTTTCCAAGGGCGGCTTGCTCTACCATTTCCCCAACAAGGAAGCCATGATCAGTTCCTTGCTGGAACGCATGGACGCTTTGGCCAAGCTGGACATCGAGGCGATGAAAGCGGCCCCCGAGGGTGCCTCCGCTTTCTTCATCAAGTCCTCCCTCTGGGCCGATACCCCGATGGACCGCGTGTTTGTGGCCGCTACGCGGCTCGCGGAAGTAGCCCATGAAGAAACCCGCAGGCGCTTCGCCGGAATCCAGCAACAATGGCTGGATGTCCTTGCCGATGAAGTAGGGCCGGAGATGGCGAAGGCTGTCCGTTATATGGGCGATGGGCTGTACTTCAACGCCATGCTTGAAGGCGGAGCCGGCGATACAGAAGGTAACGCAAGCGAAAGGAATGCCGACGTCGTCGCGCTGCTCGCCGCCGTCGAACGCCTCCGTGACTGAGCGCGGTGACTTTATTTGCGGACGCGGGCAGTCCGTAGGACAATTGACACTTGTGGCAGCCGTCACCGGCAACCACGATCTGATTCACATAACTGAATACGCCTTTGACCTGCGGCGGGAGAGTCCTGCAAGCAAGTGATGCAGGCGCCGTAGGAGCAAACCCTCCCCAGGAATCTCTCAGGCCCATGTACCGCCGCGGCAAGGCAACTCTGGAAAGCAGCAAGCTGTTTACCGGTGTCCTGGACACCCGAACATGCTGTGCTCACCGACGGTGCAAGCGAAGCAGTGCCACAAGCACGTTTCGCGGAAACTCTCAGGTCCAATACAGAGCGGGGAGGAACCCGATTAGCTATGGCGTACCCTGCGCCCCTTAGTAATGGAGTTCCTTCGTGACGGTTAATTCAACCTCCACCACGTTCGTTGACCGGCACATCGGTGCCCAACGCCAGGCCGACATTGACATCATGCTCAAGTCTGTTGGCTACGACAGCGTCGATTCGCTCGTGGACACCGCGGTTCCCAACGACATTCGCCAGGACGTGGCACTGACTCTGCAAAACGCCCTGAGCGAGGTGGAAGTACTTGCTGAGCTGCGCAAGTTGGCCTCCAAGAACAAGACGGCTGTGCAGATGATCGGCCAGGGCTACTACGACACGGTCACGCCACCGGTGATCCGCCGCAATATCCTCGAATCTCCGGCCTGGTACACCGCCTACACCCCGTACCAGCCGGAAATCTCCCAGGGCCGCCTCGAAGCCCTGCTGAACTTCCAGACCATGGTCCAGGACCTCGTCGGCCTGCCCATCGCCAACGCCTCCTTGCTGGACGAAGCCACGGCGGTCGCCGAAGCAGTCCTCATGATGCGCCGCGCGAACAAGAACAAGACGGCGCACGACGGCAAGACTGTCCTTGACGCCGACTGCCTCCCGCAGACCATCGCGATCGTCAGGGGCCGCGCCGAGGCGCTGGGCTTCGAGGTCGAGATCGCTGATCTGTCCCAGGGCCTGCCCGACGGCGACATCAACGGTATCGTCCTGCAGCAGCCGGGCGTTTCCGGCCGGGTGTTCGACCACGCCGCCGTGATCGCCGCCGCCAAGGAACGCGGTGCCCTGGTCACGGTCGCCGCAGACCTTCTCGCCCTCACCCTCATCACGCCTCCGGGCGAGCAGGGTGCCGACATCGCCGTCGGCTCCACCCAGCGATTCGGCGTTCCGCTGTTCTTCGGCGGTCCGCACGCCGCGTACATGGCTGTCCAGAAGGGCCTCGAGCGCTCCATGCCGGGCCGCTTGGTGGGCGTTTCCAAGGACGACGCCGGTACTCCCGCCTACCGTCTCGCCCTGCAGACGCGCGAGCAGCACATCCGCCGCGAGAAGGCCACGTCCAACATCTGCACCGCTCAGGCTTTGTTGGCCATCGTCTCCTCGATGTACGCCGTCTACCACGGACCCGAGGGCCTGAAGGCGATCGCCGAGACCGCCCACAACCACGCCCGGACCCTGGCGGCCGCGCTGAAGGCAGCGGACCTCGAGGTCCTGCACGGCAGCTTCTTCGACACCGTTACCGTCCGCGTGCCGGGCAAGGCTGCCGAGATCGTTGCAGCTGCCGAGGCCAAGGGCATCAACCTGCGCGGCATCGACGCCGACACTGTGGGCATCTCGGTTGACGAGACCACGACGACGACGGTCCTCGCCGACGTCGTCAGCGTGTTCGGTGCCTCGCCCGCCGGCTCGGTAGAGGGCTTCGCGCTGGATGCCGCCGTCGAACGTACTTCCGACTACCTCCAGCACCCGGTGTTCAACACGCACCGTTCCGAGACCCAGCTGCTGCGCTACATCCGCAGGCTTTCGGACCGCGACCTCGCGCTGGACCGCACCATGATCCCCTTGGGTTCGTGCACCATGAAGCTGAACGCCACGGCCGAGATGGAAGCCATTTCCTGGCCGGAGTTCGCCTCGATCCACCCCTTCGCTCCGGATTCCCAGACCGAGGGCTGGCGTGAATTGATCACGGACCTGGAGTCCCAGCTGACTGAAATCACCGGTTACGACCAGGTCTGTCCATCCAGCCGAACGCCGGATCCCAGGGTGAGCTCGCGGGCCTGCTTGCGATCCGTGGCTACCACCACTCCCGCGGCGATGAGCAGCGCAACGTCTGCCTGATCCCGGCGTCGGCGCACGGCACCAACGCCGCCTCCGCAGTCCTGGCCGGTATGAAGGTTGTTGTTGTCGCCACGGCCGCTGACGGCACCATCGACCACGCGGACCTGCAGGCAAAGATCGAAGCCAACAGGGACGTGCTCTCGGCCATCATGATCACCTACCCGTCCACGCACGGCGTGTACGACGCCGACGTACGGGAAGTGTGCGATTCCGTCCACGCAGCCGGTGGCCAGGTGTACATCGACGGCGCCAACCTGAACGCCCTCGTAGGCTTGGCGCAGCCGGGCAAGTTCGGCGGCGACGTGTCCCACCTGAACCTGCACAAGACCTTCTGCATCCCGCATGGCGGCGGCGGACCCGGCGTTGGCCCGGTCGCAGCCAAGGCCCACCTGGCGCTGTTCATGCCCGGCAACGCCGCGGCATCGTCCGAGGGCGGCGTTTCTTCGCAGGGCACTCCCATCTCAGCTTCCCGCTTCGGTTCCGCCGGTGTGCTGCCGATTTCCTGGGCGTACGTGAAGCTCATGGGCGGCGAAGGCCTCACCGAAGCCACGAAGTCCGCGCTCCTTGCCGCGAACTACATTGCCTCCCGCCTCAACGAGCACTTCCCCGTGCTCTACACCGGCGAAGGCGGACTCGTTGCCCACGAGTGCATCCTGGACCTGCGCGAACTGACGGCCAAGACCGGCGTCACCGCCGAGGACGTGGCCAAACGCCTCATCGACTATGGTTTCCACGCTCCCACCCTGGCGTTCCCCGTTGCGGGCACCCTCATGGTGGAGCCCACCGAGTCCGAGGACCTCGGCGAGATCGACCGTTTCATCGAGGCCATGATCACCATCCGCAAGGAGATCGACCAGGTGCTGCCCACGGCGAGTTCACCGTGGAGAACAGCCCGCTGCGGCACGCGCCGCACACGGCTGCCGCCGTCGTGAGCTCCGACTGGAACCGTGTGTACTCCCGCGAGCAGGCCGTCTTCCCGGTCCACCACCTCAAGCAGGACAAGTACTTCCCGCCGGTAGGCCGCATCGACGGCGCCGCGGGCGACCGTCACCTGGTCTGCTCTTGCCCTCCGATCGAAGCCTTCGAGAACTAAGGATCGACCAACATGACTGAGAATTACACTGCGCTTTACGAAGAGCACAAGAAGCTCGGCGCTTCCTTCACCGATTTCGGTGGTTGGCAGATGCCTTTGAAGTACTCCTCCGAATTGGCCGAGCACCACGCCGTCCGCCAGTCCGCAGGCCTTTTCGACCTCTCCCACATGGGCGAAGTCTGGGTCACGGGCCCGCAGGCTTCCGCGTTCCTGGACTACGCGCTGGTAGGCAAGATCTCCGCCATGTCCGTGGGGAAGGCCAAGTACTCGTTGATCTGCCAGGAAGACGGCGGCATCATCGATGACCTCATCACATACCGCCGCCCGTCGTCCGTTGAGGGCTCCGACAAGTTCCTCGTGGTGCCCAACGCCGGCAACGCCAAGGTTGTTGCTGAGGCTCTGGCCGAACGTGCTTCAGGCTTCGACGTCGTCGTGGAGGATGCTTCCGCAGCCACCTCGTTGATCGCCGTCCAGGGTCCCAAAGCCGAGAGCATCCTGCTCCGCCTGGTCCCTGCCGCCCAGCACAGCCTCGTGACGGAGCTGAAGTACTACGCCGCCGTCGAGGTGCCTTTCCTTGTGGCCGGTGCCTCGTCCGAACTGCTGCTCGCCCGCACCGGCTACACCGGCGAGGACGGCTTCGAAATCTTCGTAGACAACGATTCCGCTGCCGCCCTGTGGCAGGCCATCGCAGCCGTTGCCGAAGATGGCGAATTGGTCCCTGCAGGCCTGGCCTCGCGTGACTCGTTGCGCCTTGAAGCCGGCATGCCGCTCTACGGCAACGAGCTCTCCCGCGAAGGAAACCCCTTCGCGGCAGGCTTGGGTCCGGTCGTCTCGCTCGCCAAGGAAAGCGACTTCATTGGCCGCACAGCACTCGAAGCATTGAAGGCCGACGGCGTCGGCACCACCAGCGGCCGCAAGCTGGTTGGACTCAAGGGCCTCGGCCGCCGTGCCGGACGCAGCCACTACTCGGTCCTCAAAGATGGCGTAGTGGTCGGCGAAGTCACTTCCGGCCAGCCGAGCCCGACGCTCGGTTACCCGGTAGCGTTGGCGTATGTCGACGTCGAACACGCTGAAGCAGGCACGGCTGTGGACGTAGACTTGCGCGGCAAGTCCGAGCCCTTCGAGGTTGTCGCCTTGCCGTTCTACAAGCGGGCGAAGTAGTTCGCCTCGCTTCAAGCCCGTCGGACCCGACATCCTCTGCATGCTCGGTCGCGTAGACGCCCGCTGAGCGGACGTGACGCTCCCTTAGACGCATGCTGCCGGATGCCGGGCCCGAAGGGGCTCGGTACCTCACCTTCGGTGCCGCCCACTGAAACTGGATCGGCCCACGGGAACCACGGGCCACCGACTAAACCTGAAAGGGCCACTGTTCTTTTCCGGAACTGTTGGCCCCGAAAACTGAACTTGGCATGGGCAGGTGAGTGGATTCCGGAAGCGTGCGTCTAAGGGAGCGTTACGTCCGCCCAGCGGGCGTCTTCGCGACCGAGCACGCGGAGGGATTCGCTCACCCGCCACCCAACCGACCAAACTGTTTTAGACCAAAGCAAAGGAAAAGCACATGGCAAAAGTTGCACCTGAACTGCAGTACTCCGACGAACACGAATGGGTCGCTCGGGAAGCGGGCAATCTTGTGTCCGTTGGTATCTCCGCCGTGGCCACTGATGCCCTCGGCGACATTGTGTACGTTGACTTGCCCGAGGTCGGCGCGGATGTGACTGCGGGGGAGACCTGCGGCGAGGTTGAGTCCACCAAGTCCGTGTCGGACCTGTACTCCCCGGTGACGGGCGAGGTCACGGAAGTGAACTCCGCCGTCGTCGACGATCCTGCCCTGATCAACAACGATCCGTACGGTGCGGGCTGGCTGTTCAAGGTGGCCGCCGAATCCGACGGTCCGCTTCTCTCCGCTGAGGAATACGCTTCCAAGAACGGTGGCGAGCTGTGAGCGCGGCTTCCGCAACCGCTTTCGAGCAGGTTGTTTCGCCTTCCCTGGACGCGCTGCTCTCTGATCTGGATCCGGAGATCGCGGGCAAGATCGACGACGAACTCACCCGCCAGCGCAATGGCCTGGAAATGATCGCCTCGGAGAACCACACTGCCGTGGCTGTCATGCAGGCGCAGGGTTCGGTGCTGACCAACAAGTATGCCGAGGGCTACCCGGGCAAGCGCTACTACGGTGGCTGCGAGCACGTAGACGTGGTGGAGCAGCTGGCCATCGATCGCGTGAAGGCCCTGTTCGGTGCCGAATACGCGAACGTGCAGCCGCACTCCGGCGCCCAGGCGAACGCGTCCGTGATGCACGCCCTCATCAAGCCGGGCGACACGATCATGGGCCTGAGCCTGGCCCACGGCGGACACCTGACCCACGGCATGCGGATCAACTTCTCCGGAAAGCTCTACAACGTGGTCCCGTACGGGGTTCGCGAGGACTCCCACACGGTGGACATGGCCGAGGTGGAGGCCTTGGCACTGGAGCACAAGCCGGCACTGATCGTGGCCGGATGGTCCGCCTATGCGCGCCAGCTGGACTTCGCGGAGTTCCGCCGGATCGCCGATCTGGTGGGCGCGTACTTGATGGTGGACATGGCGCACTTCGCGGGCCTCGTGGCCGCGGGCCTGCACCCGTCCCCGGTCCCGCATGCCCACGTCACGACGTCCACCACGCACAAGACTCTCGCCGGTCCGCGCGGCGGGATCATCCTCTCCAACGACGCCGACATCGCCAAGAAGATCAACTCTGCAGTCTTCCCGGGTCAGCAAGGCGGCCCGTTGGAGCATGTCATCGCGGGCAAGGCGGTCGCGTTCAAGATCGCCGGCACGCCGGAGTTCAAGGAGCGCCAGGAGCGTGTGCTTTCCGGTGCCCGGATCCTGGCCGAACGCCTCGTCCAGGAAGACGTCACCGTGAAGGGGATCTCCGTGATTTCCGGTGGCACCGACGTGCACCTGGTGCTCGTGGACCTGCGCAACTGCGAACTCGACGGCCAGCAGGCCGAAGACAGGCTCGCCGCGATTGACATCACGGTGAACCGCAACGCGGTTCCGTTCGACCCGCGCCCGCCGATGGTCACCTCGGGTCTGCGGATCGGCACCCCGGCCCTGGCCACCCGCGGTTTCGGCGAGGCGGCGTTCCGTGAAGTTGCGGACATCATCGCCGAAGCACTGATCGCCGACGCCGACGCTGATCTCTCGGGTCTGCGTCACCGCGTGGAGGCTTTGGCCGCCGCGCACCCGCTCTACCCGGGCGTTGCGAACCTCAGCTAGCTGCCTCAGGGGCCGACCCCTTTGAGTTTGTGTACACGTATTGCCCTTTAGGGGCGTGATAACGGGCACGATCTGTACACAAACTCGGAGGGGTCCGGCCGCCCCCAACCCGACCACCCACTTACGTAATTAAGGAAACCGACATGGCTGTTGGCGTCTTCGATCTTTTCTCTATTGGGATTGGTCCTTCGAGTTCGCACACTGTGGGGCCGATGCGGGCTGCCGCCGTGTTCGCGGGCGAGTTGAAGGACTCCGGCGTCGTGGAACGCGTGGCATCCCTGCGCGTTGACCTGTACGGTTCCCTGGCTGCCACGGGCCGGGGGCACGGGACCATGACCGCGGTGCTGCTGGGCCTGGAGGGGTACCACCCCGAGGAGATCCTCCCTGAGGAAGTGGAGGAACGGCTTGCGTCGATCGCGGAGACCGGTCAGCTGAACCTGGCTGGGGAAGTATCCCTGCCGTACGGCGAAGCGGACATGATCCTGCACCCGCTCACGGTTCTGCCCCGGCACACGAACGGTATGAAATTCCAGGTTGCAGACGCCGACGGCGAGACCCTCCACGAGGCGACGTTCTTCTCCGTAGGCGGGGGATTCATCGTCCGGGAGGGCGAGGAAGACGCTGCCCGGAAGGAGTTGGAGGAATCCAAGAAGGAACTCCCGCTGCCCTTCCGCACCGCCGCGGAATTGATGGGCCGTTGCGCGTCCAAGGGCCTGGGCATCAGCGACATCATGTTCATCAACGAGCGCGCCTCACGGAGCGAAGAGGAAATTCGTGAGGGCCTGCTGCACATCTGGTCCGTCATGGAAGCCTGCGTCGAGACGTCCCTGAAGCGTGAAGGTGTGCTGCCCGGCGGACTGAAGGTCCGCCGTCGGGCCCCCGACTGGCACGAGCGGCTCTTGAAGGAAACCAAAGACCAGGACCCTGATTACCGGGACCCGAAGTACTGGCAGGAATGGGTGAACCTGATCGCCCTGGCGGTGAACGAGGAAAACGCCTCGGGTGGTCGGGTGGTCACCGCTCCCACGAACGGCGCCGCCGGGATCATCCCCGCGGTGCTGTACTACGCCCTGCATTTCGCTCCCGGGATGGACAAGGCCACGCAGCAGGACCGCGACGACGTCGTGGTGAAGTTCCTGCTGGCCGCGGGGGCCGTCGGGGTGCTTTACAAGGAACAGGCCTCGATTTCGGGTGCCGAGGTCGGCTGCCAGGGCGAGGTCGGCTCCGCGTCCTCGATGGCCGCCGCTGGCCTGGCGGAAGTCATGGGCGGCTCTTCAGGACAGGTGGAGAACGCCGCGGAAATCGCGATGGAACACAACTTGGGTCTGACCTGCGATCCGATTGGCGGGCTCGTGCAGATCCCTTGCATCGAACGCAACGCGATCGCGGCAGCCAAGGCAATCAACGCCGCGAAGATGGCGCTCTGGGGCGACGGCACCCACCGTGTTTCGCTCGATGAAGTCATCGTGACCATGCGCGAAACCGGCAAGGACATGTCCTCCAAATACAAGGAAACTGCCATGGGAGGCCTGGCCGTCAACGTCGTCGAATGCTGACACCCATCTCCTGGTGAGCGAGGTGGCGTCCGCCGGTTGGCCAGGTTGGCCTAGCAACGCCGCGGAGGCCATGGCTGCGAAGGCCGACCACAGGCTGCTGCTGCGGCCGGTCGAGAGTGGCGGAATGGGGCGGTAGACGATCATCGGATCCTCCTGGTTCGGATGGTGTGTTGATACCACTTTCCGCCTCCGGAATAGTTGTGGACTTTGGGGAACCTTTGCCCTGCCTGTGAGAAAAACGAACGGCATCCATGTGAAGGCGTCGGAACGGGCCAGGCGGTAGCTCTCCGTGAGGGCCGATAGACTTGAGGCTGAACGCCTGCGCCGCACACCGGCGCCTGCTGCCTCAAGTACGCAACTGATTGGACACGGCCCCCTTGCGAGAATTTACCGCACGCTTTGCCACCGCCGAGGAAATCGAACACTGGGACAAGCACGTCACGGCCAACCCCAACGGCGGCAACCTCCTCCAGTCCGAGGCGTTCGCGGACGTGAAACAGCACTTCGGGTGGAAGCCCCTGCACCTCGTTTACGAATCCCCGGACTACAGCAGCTACAACCTGGTCTTGGAGAAGTCGTTTCCGCTGCTTGGCAAGCTGTGGTACCTCATCAAGGGCCCGGACGTGGCCGGCGTCGAGGACATTCCCGGGATCATCAGGGCTAACCAGGAATTCGTGAAGCGGAGCAAACTCGGGGTGTTTGCCATCAAGATCGAGCCGGACATTGTCCTGACTGATGGCGCGCGCGCCGCGATTGAGGCCACCGGAGTGGTCAAGACTCCCAACTTGCAGCCGAACGACTCCACAGCCCTGCTGGACATTTCCCCGGAAGAGAACCAGCTCCTGCGCAACCTCCATTCCCGTGGCCGCAACGCGGTTCGCCGGGCCATCCGCGAAGGCGTCGAGGTCCAGGACATGGAACCCACGGAGGAGAACTTCCGTTCCATGTATGCGCTGATGACCAACACCGTGGAAGCGAAGTCCCAAGTGCGGGTCCGCGAATTCGGGTATTATCGCCAGTTTTGGACCAATTTCATCGAGCGTGGCCAGGGCAGGCTTCTGTTTGTCTTCGAAAACGGTGTTCCATCGGTTGGTGCGTTCGTTATCAACTACGGCCGGAAAGGCACGTACAAGGACGGCGGCTCCCTGCAGAAGCGTTCACAGTACGGCGATTCGCACTTGGTCCAATGGACGGCCATTAACCAGGTCAAGGAACTGGGCTGCACTGAGTACGATTTCTGCGGCACGCCGCCCGCAGACCGGCTCAAGGACACCTCGCACCCATTCCATGGACTCGGGCTCTTCAAGACCAGCTTCAGCAAGACCGTCACAGACTTCGTGGGTTGCTATGACCAAGTCATCAACCCGCTGAAGTACAAGCTCTGGACGGCAGCCGGAGAGCGCATCGCCCGGCAGATCTACACCCGCCGTACGGGCCAGCAGTTCTACTAGAGGAAACACCCGCGTGACTGACCGCCCCGACAACAGGCCCACCACGGACGGCTTGCCCAAGACGCAGCCGCTCAATCCATCCCAGGTGCGCCCAGAACGCCAACGCCAAACGGATGCTCCGCAAGCTCGTGCAGGGTGAGAATCCTCCCACTGCGCCCATGAGCATCGTGGATCGCTTAGCGGGAAGTCCCTACGCGAACCCCATCATCCATGTGGGTGGTGTTGATGAATCGGCCCGCAAGACCATCGACTTCGCGCTGCACATGGCCGAGTCCATGTTTCGTTACGGCGCGGGCGCCTTGGAAGTCGAGACCAGCATCATCGCGGTCACGGCTGCGCTCGGCCTGAAGAACATCGAAGTCGACATCACCAACCAGTCGGTCCAGATCAACTACGCGCCCAAAGACCAGACCCCTCTGACCCTGCTGCGTGTGGTCCGTTCCTGGACCAACAACTACGCAGGTCTGGCCCAGGTCTCACCAGCTCGTCACCGACATCGTGGCCGGCGGGGTGGGCAGGGTGGAAGCCGTGCGCCGGCTGGATGACATCATCCGGAGCAGCAAGCCATACCCACGGTGGATGGTCACTATGGCATTCGGCGTCTTCTCCGCTGTTTTCGTCGGGGTCCTGGGCGGGGGACTTGGGGCATCCGCTTTGGCTTTCGTCTCGAACATGCTTGTCAATCTCGTGGCCCGGCAATTGGGCAAGTGGCGCACGCCCGATTTCTTCGTGACAGCGGCCTGTTCCTTCCTGGTCACGTTCATCGCACTCATGCTCCACTGGACCGGGGCGAACATCCCGCCGTCCATCGTCGTGGCGGGCGGCATTCTCCTGCTGTTGCCAACAGGGCGGCTCGTCTCTTCCGTGCAAGACGCCATCAATGGATTCCCCGTGACTGCGGCCGGACGTTTCCTGTCCACCATCCTGACCTTTGGCGCGATCGTCGCGGGTATCGCCGTCGCGGTGGTTGTGGGTGACCTCATCGGCAGCGCCGCGATCGACGTCACGCAAACATTCCCCGAGGCGTATCCATTGTGGGGCCAGACGATCCTGATCGCCATCGCCGTGATTGCCATCGGCATCACCGAGCAGACCCTGCTCAAACTTCTACTCCCGACGGCGGCAGTGGGTTTGGTTGGCTACTTCGTCTTGTGGGGGGCTTCCAACCTGGGCTTCGGAGACCGGCTCTCGCCGGCGATTTCCGCCGTGATCATCGGCCTGCTCGCCCGCATGGTGGCGCTCAAGCTCGGGGCGCCGCAGTTGGTGGTGGCCGTCCCGGCAGCCCTCATCCTGTTGCCTGGGCTGAAGATATTCCGTTCAATGTATGTGTTGACGGTGCAGGAAGCGGACGTCTTGCTGGGTTCGGGTGGCATGCTCAACGCCGGAGCAATCGTGCTAGGCGTGGCCGCAGGAATCGTGCTGGGCGACAACCTTGCCCGGCCGCTGACCAAGGGACTGGCGAGCAACGAACGCCGCCGCGTGCGCCGGCGGTAATGGAGTCTAGGGTGCGCGCGGAGTTCACCCATGCTCAGCGCGCGGAACTGATGGTACCGGTCCCAGGGTGAGCAGCGACGGGTGGGCGGCGCCAACGCCCGCGGGCTTACCGTTGAGAAGGTTGCGGGTGCCGTGGGCGATGTACCAGCGCACCTTCTCTCCGACGGCAGACGGGTCCGTCCCTCCGACGGCCTCGTCAAGTTGTTCGAGCGTATCGGTAACGGCCGCTTTCGCGTGCCGCTCGTCGATTCCCCAAGAGACCCCTTCTGCAACAAGGTCTTCGACCGTTAGTGACGGCTGATAGGCGCGCGAGTTGATTCGCAGGGACATGTTCAACTGGCCGTTGGGTGCGAGGGCATGGGACGATACGTCGTAAAGCGGCGCCAGCGTGACCGAGCCGTCGGCGCTGCGAAGGATCGAGAAGTTTTTGGCGTGGGCGTCGGTGTTGCCGACCGCGGTATTGAAGGCCGTATGGGCGAGCAGCTTCTCTCGGTCGTCGGAGCCGCCCCCGAGGATATCCCGACGGCGTTGGAGCAGTCCGGCAAGATTCCGCAGGTTGGCGCCCGGATTGACACCTTCGAATTTGCTGTCTGTGTCCCAAGGGAGGCCAAGGGCTTGGGCGCCATCCTCCTGGTGGATGCGTTCAACGCTCCGGCCGGCGATCCTGCGGTCATAACGCTCCAGGACGAGGACAGTGCGGCCGGCGAAGGTTTGCACTCCGCTGGCGTAGTTGGTCAGCCCGACCCTCCTGGAGAGATCCAGGCAGTAGGACTCGGTGTGCAGGGCGAGCTCGTTCCCCGCCGCCACCGGCTTGATGATGTGGGTGGACGCGGCGCCATCGACTCCCGCGTGCCACAGCCCGTCCAGCAGGGCCAAGGTGGTCTTGGGCTGGTACCCGGCCAAGGAGCCGCCTCCGCCGACCGCGCCCAAGGCATAGTCGTTGATGAGAGTCAGGCGCTCCGCGATCTGTTCGGCGGTAACGGGCTCGTAAGACTCTTCAGGCTCCCCGGGGTCCCCGCCGATTCGGATGGCACCGGCAACGTCCCGGCCCGCGTAGGAAACGAGCGCATATACGTCATCACGGTTGGCATTCGCCTGCCGCGCCAGGTTGGACCGTCCGGAGCCTTCCGGTAACAGTCCGCCGAAGAATGCAGTGGCGGCCGCTGGTGAGGACTTGCGAGGGCCAAGAGGGAGGTTGGCGGAGAGGATACGTGAGCCGACACCGAACCTGTCCATTCCGGCATCTGAGGATTCGAAGACGACCGTGTCAGGACCTGCCCGGACCAGATGGCCGATGACCGTGCCGTACAGGTGGACCTCCTGCGCCTCAGCCACGGTCCGCCCCTTCCCGGAAGGACAGTTCAATGCCAAGCTTTTCCATGACGGTGAAGAACTGCCCGTTGAGCACCTTTGGCTTTCCGGTCTCAAGTTCGGACAGGTACCGCTGACTCACGCCGAGGCGGTCGGCGAGCTCGCGTTGGGAGAGGCGGGCGCGCTGGCGGATGCCGTAAACCACCAGGCCGAGGTCTGAGACCGACTTCATGACGCCGTGCACCGGACCTCCTGATGAGCTTTTCGTAATAGAGGCAATTTGATTACCTTTTCGTAATCATATCCAATTTAATACGACAATGTAGTCACAGTTGCCCGTTGGGGAAAGCTCGGATCGTCCGCCGGCGCTAGATCTGCCCGATCGGGAGTTTCTTCTCTGCCTGGAAATCGTCCTCCACGCGGCCTTGGGCCCAGTATCCGGAGAGGGATACTTGGGAACGCTCCAGCCCACGCTGCTTGAAGAAGATGTCCCGCAGGCCCTTCATGTAGCCGCGTTCACCGTGTGCAAACACGTCCACCCGGCCGGTCAGCCACTCTGCTTCGTTCAACGCATCAAGGAGGATCGGGCTCGATCCAGCCGGAATGCCGGCACGGAAGAGCCAGCGCAGCTCGAGGCCCAAGGGTGCCGCGATGTCCAGGATGTCGGCGTCGCTGTCGACTTCAAGGAAAGCAATGCCCTTGGCATCTGCTGGCAGGGATTCAATCACGGCGGCAATCGCCGGGAGCGCGGCGTCGTCGCCCGCGAAAAGGTACCAGTCGGCGTCGGGCGCTGGATTGTAGGCGCCGCCCGGACCTGTGAAGACCAGTGCATCGCCCGGCTGGGCAGCCAGGGCCCAAGGCCCTGCCAGGCCTTCGTCGCCGTGCACCACAAAGTCGATTGCCAGTTCCCGGGCTGCCTCGTCCACCCAGCGGACCGTATAAGTGCGGGTGTATGGCCACTGATCGCGGGGCATGGTCTCGCGGATGGACCACAGATCCAGGGGCAGCTCGTAGTCGACGCCGGGCTGCGGGAACACGATCTTCACGTAGCGGTCCACAAAAGCGTTGTTCACGTAACCGGCAAAACCGGGTCCGCCTGCAATGATGCGCACCATGTGGGGTGAAAGCTGTTCCGTGCGCAGCACAGTCAGGCTCACCTGGGGGCGGGTATTGCGGGATGCCGACGACGTAGCGGGCAGAGATGTCATGTAGGCAAGCCTAAGCTAAGGCAACGGTGGGAGTTCCCAGATGACGGGATCTGCGCCTTGATCAACCAGCGAGGAATTGGCCCGGCTGAACGGGCGCGAACCGAAGAAACCCCGGGACGCGGACAGCGGACTGGGATGAGCGGAGATGATCGCGGGCGCGCCTTCCAACAAAGGCTGCACCGCTTCGGCGTCCCTGCCCCACAGCATGGCGACGAGCGGACTCTGCTGTCCCACAGCGGCGCGGCGCCGGGCGACGGCGGTGACTGCCGCCGTCGTGATGGCCTCCCAGCCCTTGCCCCGATGCGAGCCGGCGGCACCTGCCGCGACGCTCAGGACCCTGTTCAACAGGAGGACGCCTTGGCCTGTCCAGGCGGAGAGATCGCCGTGGACCCTCGGTGGCAGGCCGAGATCCGCTTCCATCTCCCGGTAGATGTTTGCGAGACTGCGGGGAATGGGCCGGGTGTGCCCCGAAACCGCGAAGGAAAGCCCGACGGCGTGTCCCGGCGTCGGGTAGGGGTCTTGGCCGAGGATCAGCACCTTGACGTCGGCCAGCGGCTGCCGGAAGGCACGCAGGATGTTCGACGCCGCCGGCAGCACTTGGGTTCCCCGGGTTGCCTCGCTGGCCACGAACGCGAGCACTGAGCGCAATTCATCCTCGACGCCGGACAGTGCCTCCGCCCAGTCCGGGGCCATCAAATCCTCCAAGGCCATTCCCGGGAGTGCCTCGAATTCGGGGGAGTGATCCTCGAACCCGAACTCAAACAATGCTTCTTTGCCTACCACCCAGCCATTGTCCCTGTACTTGGGCGGTGGGGGAAAGTGCCGAGGTGGAAAGCGGCGCCGCGGTCCGGCGGGGCAAATGACATCCTTGTTATTCGCCCGTTACCATGGGCGGGGGACAATATTCAGTCAATGCGTCAAAGGAGTGTGTCGTGGCAGAACCCGCACGGGAACCCATGGCGTCCGAAGCAACTGGATTGGTGCTTGCGGACTTGTCCGCCGAGCTCCGCAGCGATTCGCCGCTGGGCGAGCGTGAGCAGCAGATGCTCGCCTTGGAGCGGCAGTGGTGGAAGTATGCCGGCGCCAAGGAGCAGGCGGTCAGGGAGCTGTTCGATCTCTCTGCGACGCACTATTACCAGCTCCTCAACGCCCTCATCGACACCGAGGATGCTCTCGCGCATGATCCTATGCTGGTCAAGAGATTGCGTAGACTACGTATGTCACGTCAGAGGGCCCGCACTGCGCGCCGTCTCGGTTCCGACGCATAGAGCACCCGCTGATCACCCAGCAAGCAAGCAGCAAGGACAAGGCTTCACCATGACCAAATTTGCCCGGGATGAATTCGACCGTGTCCCGCAAAGCTCGTCGCGCCAAGGTGTCCACCGGCTCGTCGCGTCGGCCTCCCGGCCCGCGCTCTGGCCCGTGCTGGTCCTGGGCGGTCTTGCGTTGGCCGTGGGCCTCGTTGCCTTCCTCGTCCTTCCGAAGCTTGGGTTAACCTCCTCGACCACGCCGCAGGCTGCCATCGCGGCGGGCGCCTCCAAGAGTCCCACAGCTTCGCCGACTGCCAGCGGCCCGGCTTCTGCAAATGGCTCAGTCCAGCCGTCCAGCCAGCCGAGCCCGAGCGCAACTTCCAGCACGCCCACGGCTAGCACCGCGCCTAGCACGGCGCCGCTGGACAAGACCGCGGCAGTCGCGGTCTACAACGGCACCACCACCGGTGGCCTGGCTGCCCGTGTTGCCGGCGTAGTGCAAGGCGGCGGCTGGCCGCTGTCCACGGTCGCAAACTGGGGCGGCATGCCCCAGCAGACCTCTTCCGTCTTCTACAACGGCGCCGCCCAGAAGGGCAATGCGGAAGCGCTCGGCAAGCTGCTGGGGATCGCCAACCTGGTGGACAGTGCCGAATTCCAGCAGCCGGTGGTCGTCATTCTGGGGCCCGGCTACAAGTAACTCGGTTACGCCTCAATAACATTGCGGCCACCCTCACCCAAGGTTGCGCTACTGCAACGTGACTGTGGTTACAGTAGTTGTGAGCTGGCCCGGAGATCCCGGAAGCTGGCCACTGCTAGTTGAAAGTGTGGGGATCATGGCTTTGGGAACCGTCAAATGGTTCAATGCCGAAAAGGGCTACGGATTCATCACCGTGGATGAGTCCGGTGACGACATTTTTGTACATTGGTCCGCCATCCAGATGGATGGCTTCCGTGCGCTCGAAGAAGGACAGCGGGTCGACTTCGAACTCGGTGAGGGCCAGAAGGGCCCGCAGGCAGAGAGCGTGCGGCTTATCTAGTGGGTGTTGCGGCAACGAGGCATTTCAGGCACCTAGGGGCGCGGCGGACACGGCTCTTGGATGCACAGCCATCCGGAGGGCGCCGGTCCCGGACATTTTCGCTGGTAGCACCCCTCCTCGCAGGCTGTGCAGCGTTGGCCGTCGGATTGGCCGGGTGCTCCGCCCAGGTGGGAAACGCGCGGCTCGACGCCGTCACCCCCAGTGGAGACGGCGTCCTGCACATCGGGATGATCCTGGACAATACCGGCAGTTCCGCGTTCCTTAACGAGTCCGAACTTGCAGCAGCCAAGCTGGCCGTCAAGCAGATCAACGACGCCGGCGGTTACAAAGGCCATCCTGTGGAGTTACTCCCGGCATCGGCGGCCAGTGACGGCAGCAGCGCTGCGGCCTTCACTGCCGACACTGCGTCACAAGCCAAGGCGTTGCTTGCGGCCCACGCCGACGTCGTGGTGGGGCCAACGGATTCGAGCCATGCGCCCGCCGCGATCGATATTCTTTCGCCTGCCCGTATTCCGCTCATCTCACCCGCAAACACCGCGTCGGGGCTCAGCAGCTACAAGAGCGGCGGTTTCTACTTCCGAACCTCGGCCGCCGACGCCGCCCAAGGCAGCGTCCTGGCGAAGCTGGCGCACGATTCCGGTGCTAAGACACTCTCCGTTCTGCACGAAGCCGGGGACTACGGTACGCGCGTCTCCGCGGCGGTCATGGATGCTGCACGCAGCCTCGGCATGAACGCTGTGTCCAACGTGGAATTCGCGTCCGGCAAAGCAGCTCCGGCAGCGGCGAGCATCAAATCCGGGACGCCGGACGCCGTCGTCGTGGTTGCCCGCGATGGTGCCCAAGGCGCCCTGGCCGAGCTGATGAACGCGGGGCTGAGCGGCAAGAAACTGATCCTGAGCGACGGCGCTATACGCCAGTACGGATCCGCCCTCGGTGCCGGCGGCCTCGACGGTGCGCGGGGGATTCTTCCGGGCGTGTTCCCGGGCGTGGACTTTCAGGCCGGACTGACGGGGATCGATCCCAAACTCAAGGACACGACGTACGCCGCTGAAACGTACGACGCCGTCACCCTCGCGGCGCTTGCTGCTGCGGCTGCGGACGACGACGCCGGGGCATCGATCGCTGCTTGGCTCACCACCGTGGCCGGCGGGACGCGTCCGACGTCGGGCGCCGCGGCATCAAAAGAGCGCGCGTCTTGCACGTCATACAAGGACTGCGTCGAGGTGCTGAAGGCGGCCAAACTGCCGGATTACGACGGCGAATCCGGCACCATAGGATTCGACTCCAACGGCGACGTCACATCGTCCAATTACATGGTTTTCACCTACGGCGCTGACAACACTGCGCGGGTGAGTGGCAAGGAGACGGCCTCGCGGACCCCGTGATGGCTTTGCTGGTAGCGAACTCCCTTGGCGTGGCGAATGGTTTCCAGCACTTTCTGCTTGCACTCTCCTCGGGTGAGTGCTAATTATTGATTAGCACTCTCAAGCACTGACTGCTAATGCTTCGTGCGGCTCCGGCCGCTCGGAAGATGGTGGCGGTGCATGGGGGAACAAAGAACACCTTGCTGGGGTGAGATCCGGACCACGCGGCGTACAGAGGCCGAATGCGAAGGATCGTCCGTCGCGGGCACCGCAGTAAAGGCACCTTCTGTAACGACTGTCCCGAAAGGACTACCGCCGTTATGGCCAAGATCATTGCATTTGATGAAGAGGCACGCCGCGGTCTCGAGCGGGGTCTGAACATCCTCGCCGACGCCGTCAAGGTCACCCTCGGCCCGCGTGGACGCAACGTCGTCCTCGAAAAGAAGTGGGGCGCCCCCACGATCACCAACGATGGTGTTTCCATCGCCAAGGAGATCGAACTGGACGACCCGTTCGAGAAGATCGGCGCGGAGCTGGTCAAGGAAGTTGCCAAGAAGACGGATGACGTCGCTGGCGACGGTACCACCACCGCAACCGTTCTGGCCCAGGCCCTGGTCAAGGAAGGCCTGCGCAACGTAGCTGCCGGCGCCGACCCGCTGTCCCTGAAGCGTGGCATCGAGAAGGCTGTTGAAGCCGTCATTCGCGAGCTGCTCACGTCCGCCAAGGAAATCGAGACCAAGGAAGAGATCGCCGCCACGGCTTCCATCTCTGCCGGCGATACCGAAATCGGTAACCTCATTGCTGAAGCCCTGGACAAGGTCGGCAAGGAAGGCGTCATCACGGTCGAGGAGTCCAACACCTTCGGCCTGGAGCTTGAGCTCACCGAAGGCATGCGCTTCGATAAGGGTTACATCTCCGCCTACTTCGTCACCGACGCTGAGCGCCAGGAAACGGTCCTCGAAGACCCGTACATCCTGATCGTCAACTCCAAGATCTCCAACGTGAAGGAACTCGTTGCGGTCCTGGAGAAGGTCATGCAGTCCAACAAGCCGCTGCTGATCATCGCCGAAGACATCGAGGGGGAGGCCCTGGCCACCCTGATCGTCAACAAGATCCGTGGCACCTTCAAGTCCGTCGCCGTCAAGGCTCCGGGCTTCGGTGACCGCCGCAAGGCACAGCTCGCCGACATCGCCATCCTCACCGGTGGCCAGGTCATCTCCTCCGAGGTCGGCCTGTCCCTTGAGAACGCAACCCTCGAACTGCTTGGCAACGCCCGCAAGGTAGTTGTCACCAAGGACGAGACCACCATCGTCGAAGGTGCCGGCGACGCTGACGCCATCGCCGGTCGCGTGGCTCAGATCCGTGCCGAGATCGAGAACTCCGACTCCGACTACGACCGCGAGAAGCTGCAGGAACGTCTGGCCAAGCTGGCCGGCGGCGTTGCAGTCATCAAGGCCGGTGCCGCAACCGAGGTCGAGCTCAAGGAACGCAAGCACCGCATCGAGGACGCAGTCCGCAACGCGAAGGCTGCCGTTGAAGAAGGCATCGTCGCCGGTGGTGGCGTTGCCCTCATCCAGGCCGGTGCCAAGGCGTTCGCCAACCTGCAGCTCGAAGGCGACGAAGCAACGGGCGCCAACATCGTCCGCGTTGCCATTGACGCTCCGCTCAAGCAGATCGCCTACAACGCTGGCCTCGAGCCGGGCGTTGTTATCGACAAGGTCCGCGGCCTGCCGTCGGGCCACGGTCTGAACGCTGCAACCGGCGTTTACGAGGACCTGCTGGCTGCCGGCGTCAACGACCCCGTAAAGGTCACCCGCTCGGCCCTCCAGAACGCTGCCTCCATCGCTGGTCTGTTCCTGACCACCGAGGCCGTTGTTGCCGACAAGCCGGAGAAGAACGCTCCGGCCATGGGTGGCGGCGACGACATGGGCGGCATGGGCGGCTTCTAAGCCCCCGCGCTGGCCTACTAGCCACACGCACGACGGCGGTTCCCACCTCAGGTGGGGGCCGCCGTCGCCGTTAACGGACGCTCGCTCACCTTTGTGGGGGAGGGCGGAAGTGTCGGGGCGGTCTGGCAGGATGGAAACCATGACGATTATTGCTGCAGCCGATGGTTCTGCCCTCGGCAATCCCGGGCCTGCCGGTTGGGCCTGGTACGTGGACGACTCTTGCTGGAGGGCCGGCGGGTGGCCGCACGGAACCAACAACCAAGGCGAGCTCATGGCGGTGCTGGATCTCTTCCGGGCCACGGCACATGTTCCAAATGAAGAGCTCAGGATTCTCTGCGACAGCCAGTACGTCATCAATTGCATCACCAAATGGATGCCAGGATGGAAGCGCAAGGGCTGGCGCAAAGCTGACGGAAAGCCCGTCTTGAACGTCGATCTGCTCAAGGACATCGACAAGGCCATTGTGGGCCGCAAATACACGTTCGAGTGGGTCAAGGGGCACGCCGGCCACGACCTCAACGAGGCCGCCGATGAGCGGGCCCGGGCCGTCGCCACTGCATTTCAGCAGGGCACCTCAGTTCCGAGCGGGCCGGGCTATCCGGGAGCAGGTGATGCTCCACGATCCTCCTCCGGTGGGTCTCAGCCCGGTGTCTCAGCGCCCCAGGGTGTACCCGTGGAAGCGCCTTCCCTTTTCGACGATGCCGATGAAGATGCCGACGGCCCCGAGGAAGACCTCACATTGTTTGGCGGTCAGGACCTTTCCATCGAGTCGGAGCTGAAAGCTGGGCAAGAGGTGTTCACCGAGCCCACTCTGTTCGCTGAATATGAAGACGTTGCGGCGCTCGGCCAGAATGGCGGTCGCTCTGACGAAGAAACCGTCATCCTTCTGGAGAGGGAACTCCTGAGGCCGGAAGTCAGGGAAGACCTCGGACGTACGGGGATCCTGCTTCACCCGGACTTCACTGAAATCGGCAGCTCGGGACGGTTCTGGTCCCGCGATGAGCTCATGATGGCGATGGAGGAAGACCCGAGGCAAGCTGAGGAGATTGAGGTCATCTCGGCTGACCGCATCTCCAACAACACCGTGCTGCTCAGCTACAGAAGTTATGGGCGAGCCGGCTCGGCACTTCGGAGCTCGATCTGGTTGCTGGACGACGGCCGGTGGCGCTTGCGCTTCCACCAGTCGACGCCGGAGAAGTAGTTTCGGGGAAGCAGTAGACACGGCACGCCGTAGCGGCCAGGCGTCTGGAACCCGCAGGAAGCGTTCATCCCGTGGGTTCCCTGCCGCAGCGGCTAGTAGCTGAACCGCTGCGTGTTGCCCTGCTCGGTCTGCAGGTAACTTGCCGCGGCGGAGGACAGTGCCAGATTGATCGATGCCAGCGATGCCTCGACCTTGTTTTGGGTCAGCGTCCATTCTGAGACGAGGGCCTGAAAATTGTTGGCGGCCGATCCCTTCCACGTGGCCTGAAGCTCGTCCAAACCACGTTTCATGGCCTGCACGTCGGAGCTGATGCGATCCACCGTGGCCTTGACGTTGGCTGACTTGAGTTGGAGCAGTTCTGTATCGACGGAGATAACGCTCATAGGGGCGTTGCCTTTCAACTAAAGGTGTCCGCAGGTGCGGCTGGCGTGTGGTCCACAAAACGAGCCTAAAAGCCGTCTAAAGACCTTGCCAGAGCCGAACCTTCCTATGTGGATAACTCGCGCTAGTCAGAGACCTCCGCCTCGGCAACGCCTTCAGCAATACTCACGTCTTCAGGCATCTCGGACATCTCGTCACTGGAAAGGGAGGCTGACAGACAGGGTTGCCCCGCCGCCGTCGGTCTCTTCGACCCTGACCGTACCGCTATGCGAGCCCACGATGGCCGCCACGATGGCGAGCCCGAGGCCGCTGCCACCGGTCTCCCGCGTACGGGAAGTATCCGCCCGGTAGAAGCGCTCGAAAATCCGGGGCAATTCCTCGGCCGGGATGCCGCTGCCGTGGTCCCGCACTTCGAGGACGGACAACATGCCGGACGGAGTGTTCCGCACCCCCACCGCGAGCTCGATCGGCGTTCCTTCGGGGGTGTAACGCAGGGCGTTCCCCACCAGATTTCCCAAGACCTGCCGGAGCTTGGCCTCGTCACCTTGGACCGGGGCAGGCGCCGCCGCCCCGCCGTCGAGCCCTGTCAGTGAAATCTTTCGCTCGCCGGACGTCGCGTGGGAGTCCACTACCGCGTCGTTCGCGAGCAATTGCAGGTCCACAGGTTTGAGCTGCAGGGGCCTTTGTTCATCCAGGCGGGCGAGCAGAAGCAGGTCTTCCACCATGGATCCCATGCGTTTGGCTTCGCTCTCGATCCTGCCCATGGCCGTGCCTACATCTTCAGGCGTAGTCAGGGCCCCGTGGCGGTAGAGCTCGGAGAAACCGCGGATAGTCACCAAAGGGGTACGCAGCTCGTGGGACGCATCGGCAGCGAAGCGCCGCAGTCGCTGGCTTCGGACGCTGCGCGTGCGGCGAAGGACGCTTCGATGTGCGCGAGCATCGCGTTGAGGGAGCCGCCTAGGCGGCCGACCTCGGTGACGGGGTTTTCGATCTCGACGCGACGCGAAAGATCGCCTGCGGCGATGTCGGCTGCGGTCTTTTCCACGCGGGAGAGCGGACGGAAGGAGCGGGCCACCGTCCAGGTGGCGATAAAGAAGGCGAGCACCAGGGTGAGGAGCCCCACGCCGACCACCACCAGCGTGGCGTGTTCCATGACCTTGTCAACGGGGGACAGGGGGAGCCCGACAATCACTACGGCGTTTTGTCCGGTCCGATTGTCTACCACGTTGACCGCGACGACGCGCCAGTCGCCGCCCGTTGTGCCGCTTACCTGGAACGGTGCGTAGTTGCGGTTCTTGGCCTCAGTGGGACTGATGTTGGCGATGCTCGGCCGATCGGTCTTGCTGCCGCCGAACGAGTAGGGCTGCTGGCCCTGGACATATAGCGTCAGGGAGTAGTCCGTGGGCACGGCGGGGTTGGGCTCAGACAGGTTGGCGAAAGACTGCTGCTGTTGGGCGAGCTGGACCGCGGCCTTGAGCTTGTCGTCCACTTGCCCTTGAAGGTAGCTCTTGACCAGCGTCAGTGTTCCGGCGCCTGTCGCGGCCAGGGCGAGGAGCAGCAGGCCCATGATGATGGCGACCAGCTGTGTCCTCAGTGACGCAGATTTCCAACGGTTCAACAAGGTCAGCGCTTCTCGGCCGTCCGCAGCACGTAGCCAACGCCACGTTTGGTCTGGATCAAGGCAGCGGCGTCCGGATCAATGTCCACCTTGCGCCGGAGGTAGGAAATGTAGGACTCCACGATCGAGGCGTCGCCGTTGAAGTCGTACTCCCAGACGTGGTCCAGGATCTGCGCCTTGGAGAGCACCCGGTTGGGGTTCAGCATGAGGTAGCGCAGGAGTTTGAACTCGGTGGGGGACAGCTCGATGATGGTGCCGCCGCGGCGGACCTCGTGGGCGTCGTCGTCGAGCTTCAGGTCATCCACGCGGATGACGGCGTCGTCGTCTTCCATGGGCTGGGTCCGGCGCAGGACGGCGCGGATCCGCGCCACCACTTCGTCCAGACTGAATGGCTTCGTGACGTAGTCGTCGCCGCCCACGGTCAGGCCCGTGACTTTGTCTTCCGTGTCGTCCTTGGCGGTCAGGAACAGGACAGGGAAATGCTTTCCGGCGGCCCGAAGGCGGCGGGTAACGGTGAACCCGTCCATGTCGGGCAGCATGACGTCCAGCACCGCAAGATCGGGCGCGTGGAGATCGGCGGCAGCGAGGGCTTCGCGGCCGTTCGACGCCGCAACGACCTCAAAGCCAGCAAAGCGCAGCGAGGTGGAGAGCAGCTCACGGATGTTGGGTTCGTCGTCTACGACGAGCAGCTTGGCTTCGGGGCCGTTCTTTTTCATACATTCATGATGCTCCCAGTTTCTGGGAGTTGACTGGAAGCTTGTTGGGAGAATTATCGGGGTGCCGTGGTTATCTGGCTTGGCACTCAGGTGCCCATGGCCAGTCCGACGCCGAGCCCCACCATGGTCACAGCAATGGTGCCGTCGAGTATCCGCCACGACGCCGGGCGGGCAAAGAATCCGCGCAGCAGTTTCGCCCCGAAGCCGAGCGAACTGAACCACAAAACGCTGCCCGCCATGGCTCCGGCGCCGAACCACCATTGCAGCCCGGCCCCTTGCGCGTTGGCGACGGATCCCAACAGCACCACGGTATCCAGGTAGACGTGGGGGTTGAGCCACGTGAGTGCCAGGACGGTCGCCAGCGCGGCCCCCAGCCCCTTACGGCCGGCTGCTGTGGGCTCGGGCACCGATGACCCGGCCCCCGTGGTCACGAGCGCTTGCGGCCTGAGGATCCGCCGCGCCGCCATCACTCCGTAGGTGACAAGGAATGCCGCACCCACAAAACGGAGAACGACGACGGCGGCAGGCGCCGCGGTGAGCAGGGCACCTGTGCCGAGTACCCCCGCCGCGATGAGCACGGCGTCGGAGACTGCGCATACGGCAACGATTTGCCAGACATGCTCGCCGCGGATTCCCTGCCGCAGGACGAAAGCGTTCTGCGCGCCAATGGCGACAATGAGGGCAAGGCCAGTACCGAGGCCAAGGCCGGCGGCGTGGAAGATGTCGGGGGAGTTCATACTTCGAGGCTAAGTTTCACCTTCAGCATTAGTCCAGCTAAACATTCTTAGGCATCGTAAGATCAGCTTATGGCCAGATTCTCTTCTGAACAGCTGCATACCTTCGCCGCCGTGCTTACCGAGGGCACTCTTGACGCGGCCGCCCGATCGCTGAACATCACGCCGTCGGCCGTCTCTCAACGCCTCAAGGCGCTGGAGCAGGCGTCCGGGCGCGTGCTGCTGCAGCGCAGCAATCCGGTCCAGGCCACGGAGTCCGGACAAGTGGTACTCCGGCTCGCGCGGCAACTCGCCCAATTGGAGGTCGACGCCGAGCTGGAACTGGGCATGCCTGGCGAGTCGCCGATGGTCTCGGTGCCCATCGTGGTCAATGCGGATTCCCTGTCTGTCTGGTTCCTCAAAGCCCTGACGCGGGTACCTTCGGAGCTGAATGCTGTCTTCGATCTTCACCGGGACGACGAACAGTATTCAACGTCCATGCTGCGCGCCGGAACGGTGATGGCCGCCGTGACCGCGACTCCCGAGCCGGTACAAGGCTGCCGGGTGGAGCCGTTGGGAAGCATGCGCTACCTTGCCGTCACCACCCAAGGATTCCGGGCCCGGTGGCTTCCCGACGGGGTCAATGCCGCCAGCCTGAGTGCAGCTCCTGCCGTGGACTTTGACCGCAAAGATGAGTACCAGCACCGTTTCCTGGAACGCATGGGCGGCGCCGGGCGGGGGATGGAGCCGGCAGGACCGCGCCATTACGTTCCGTCAAGCCAGGAGTTTGCCGAAGCCATCCGCCTGGGGCTCGGGTGGGGACTGCTGCCTGAAGCCCAATGCGGCCGGGACATCGCCGATGGATACCTGGTGGAACTCGCGCCCGAGCGGCCGTTGGACGTGCCCTTGTACTGGCAACGGTGGCGGACGCCGTCGCGGATACTGGACGCCGTGACGGACGCTGTACGCAGCACCGCGGCGGAAGTGCTGCGCCCGGCCTGAGCCGTTGGGCAGGGATCTGCAGGGAACGCTCCTGCAGATCTGGCGGCCAAAAGCCAACACGCCGCGGGCACAGGCCTAAATTGTCGCAGGCCGGTTTCACACTGGAGCCATGGAAAACATTCAAGCCACCGAGTTCCACGTCACCTATCTGGACACGCTCTCCGGCCGCGTTGAGTGCGAGGCATTCAACGACCAGACCGCCGCCGAAAGGTTTGCCAACGCTCAGCTCGCGGATGAAGAAGCGTGGGCCGTCGTCGACGCCGTGTTGGCCACCCAGGAGCGCGCGCAACAACTGGTCGCATAGCTGGAACAGGCCTACCCGGCGGCTACGTCCTTGGCGTCCATGATCCGGTACGCGTAGCCCTGCTCGGCGAGGAAACGTTGCCGCCTCGCCGCAAAGTCCTGGTCCAGGGTGTCCCTGGCAACCAACGAGTAGAAGCGTGCCGCACGCCCGTCCTGCTTCGGGCGGAGCAAGCGTCCCAATCTTTGCGCCTCTTCCTGCCGGGAACCGAAAGAACCCGACACCTGGATGGCCACCGATGCCTCGGGAAGGTCGATCGAGAAGTTGGCCACTTTAGACACCACGAGGGTCTTGATCTCGCCCGCGCGGAAAGCATCAAACAGTTTCTGCCGCACCTTCACGGTGGTCTCGCCTTTGATCACCGGCGCATTCAGGCGCTCGCCGATCTCGTCCAGTTGGTCGATGTATTGGCCGATCACCAGTAACTGCTCATCCTGGCGCAGAGCCACCAACTGCTCCACCAGCTGCGTCTTGGTTTCCGACGTCGCGCACAAACGGTACTTGTCCGCATCCTCCGCCATCGCGTAGGCCACGCGCTCATCCCGGGGAAGGTCCACGCGGACCTCCACGCAGTCAGCTGGAGCAATGTAGCCCTGGGCCTCGATGTCCTTCCACGGAGCGTCGTAGCGCTTGGGGCCGATCAGGCTGAAAACTTCGCCCTCCCGCCCGTCCTCGCGCACAAGGGTAGCGGTCAAACCGAGCCTCCGCCGAGCCTGCAGGTCCGCGGTCATCCGGAAAATCGGGGCTGGCAGGAGATGGACCTCGTCATAGATGATGAGTCCCCAGTCGTGCCCGTCGACGAGCTCCAGGTGCGGGTAGAGGCCTCCGCGCTTCGTGGTCAGGACCTGGTAAGTGGCGATCGTGACAGGCCGGACTTCCTTGACCGCGCCGGAATACTCGCCAATCTCCTCCTCCGTCAAGGAGGTCCGTTTGAGGAGCTCGTCCTTCCATTGCCGGGCCGCGACCGTGTTGGTCACCAGGATCAGCGTGGTGGTGGAACTCGTGGCCATGGCGGCCGCGCCCACCAGTGTCTTGCCCGCGCCGCAAGGCAGGACCACCACGCCGCTGCCGCCCGCCCAGAAGTTCTCCGTGGCAAGTTTCTGATAGGGCCGCAGGTGCCAGCCGTCCTCGTTCAAAGCGATCAGATGCGGGGTACCGTCCACGTAGCCAGCGAGGTCCTCGGCCGGCCACCCGAGCTTGAGCAACAACTGCTTGAGCTGCCCACGCTGGGAAGAATGCACCACCACCGTTTCGCCGTCGATCCTTGGCCCCAGCAGCGGTGCGATTTTCTTGGCCCGGATGACTTCCTCGAGCACCGGGTAGTCGTTGGTCCGCATGACCAATCCGTGCTGTGGGTCCTTCTCCAGGCGCAACCGGCCATAGCGGGACATCGTCTCTTCGATATCAATCAACAGCGAGTGCGGAACCGGGAAACGGGAGTAGCGCAGCAGTGTGTCGAGAACTTTCTCGGCGTCGAGCCCCGCGGCGCGTGCATTCCATAGGCCCAACGGGGTGAGCCGGTAGCTATGGACGTGTTCGGGGGCGCGTTCCAGTTCGGCGAACGCCGCAATCGCGTGCCGGGCCTCGGTGGCGAGCTCGTGGTCGACTTCCAGCAGGATGGTTTTGTCGCTCTGTACGATCAGCGGACCGTCGCTCACTATCTGTTCCTCACTTGTGCGGATCGCCCACCGGTTCCACGTCGATAATGCGGTGGATGGACAAGACTTTTTCTGTGTCCCTCGCGGCGTCGAACACCCGGACGCGCCCGCCGGACACAGATACGGGAACAACTGTCTCGGTGTTGGAATTCCCCAAGCCGTCAACCACATTCATCGTGACCGCTTGCTTGAGGCGGATGGCCCTCTGCAACGTTTCGAGTCCCAGTTGCGTTGCCGCCTCACCCGTCGACTCGCTCTGGACCCCGCGATGGTGCCTGAGCACGGCAAGTTGGGCGTCGACGTCGTCGGCCGGTGGTGCAATCCTCGGCGCCGTGTAAACGGGGCGGACGCTGCCCGCCACCGCCGTCGTCCTCTTGTAGCGCACGACGGCGGACTCGGCCTCTTGCACGGCAGGCGACAGTCCCAGCTCGCGCAGCACCCTCGCGGTTTCCCGCGGGCTCGCCGAGGAGGTCAGCACGGTGGGGGCGATCCGGACAAGGCCCAGGCTTGCGGCACCCGGCTCGTGGACGAGTTCGGCAATCGCGGCCTCGTCATCGCTCTGGATGAAGCTAGGGCTACTGGCGACGCGAAGCCTGCCGTGCCGCGAGGCGATGTCCTTGATCAGGTATTGGAGCGGTTGTGGAACGTCGGTGGCGGAGTGGGCGCGCAGGAACGCGAGGATGGTCTCGGCATCCTGGCCGGCATCGAGCGCCCGCCGGATCGAATCTCCGGAGAAACGGAAGATGGTGGCCGGTCCTTTGCCTTCGGCCTCTGCCATGAGGAGCAGTTTTTCGCTCAATTCAGGCGCCAGGTATCCCGGGGCGACGGCGGTCAGGTCTGCCTGGAGCAAGACGTGGTTGACCGCAGCAGGCAAGTGTTCGCCAAGGATGCTGAGCGCCAGCTCTGGCTCTTCGGCGGCAATCGCGGAACCTAGCTGGGTGAGGGCTCCCGAACCCATAAGCCCCAGGATTTCCGCCTCGTGGAGGATGCCCCGGACCAGGGAGCTGAACCGCCGCGACATCCTGGGCTGGCTCCATTCGGCACGTTCCATGACGGCTTCGGCGTCGAGCACCGGGGCCTTGCCGTCCGGTGCCACGACCTCCCGGGTGAGCTCGTCGAGGATCTCGAGGATCCGCTTGCGGACCAGGGAGCATCGGGGCGTTGGGCCTCGGCGGACAATGCGTTGATGGCGTTTCCTGCGGAGCCCGAACGCGATCCTGTGGGCGCCGGGACGGGGAGTGTCTGCCCCACAAGCGACGGAGCGCGCTCGCTCGCAAGCCAGGCGTTGACCAGCCAGAGCCACTGTTCTTGGCGGGGGAGCGTGAGCCATTCCAATGACGGCGGCTGGACCCAGGTGGAGCTGTCCACGTCGAGGCGCAGCAAGCCGGAGAGGGCGCAAAGCTCCAGGATCAGGGCAGTCTCGGACATTTCCAGGCGGAGGCCGTCGGCCAGGCGCCTGAGCTCACGGATTCCTACCCCGCCGCTGCGCAGGGTAACCACGGGCTGCTCCCGGACCGCATGCAGGAGTTCGCCCACCAGCCGGAGTATCTCGGCGATGGCACCCATGGCGGCGTTCCGGCGCAGGGCGGCGCTTGTCTGGCCCAGTTCCGGCACGGGGGGTTTCAGGGTGAAATGGTCAACGATTGCGCCGCCGCGCAGGGATAAACCGACGCTGTGCGGCAGCTCGACATGGCTGGCGTCCAAGGGGACAAGCAGGCCGCGGGCCAAGAGCCAGTCCACGGGTCCGACGTCGCGGCCTTCATGCAGCACCGAGGCCTTCCGCTGCGCCTGCGGTACGGCACCCATGGCCCAGCCGCCGAACTTGTTGAGAAGAGGACGGGTGCGCAGCGGGGCTTCGGAGAGGATGTGCTCGAGATTCTCCGGCGTCGACGTCCAGCGCTGCAATGCCAGTGCCGCGTCCATCGGGGTTGTGGCAGCCAGGACGTTAGCCCCACTCTGGTGAAGCTCGGAAACGAGCTGAACTATGCGCTGGGCGAAGGCCGGTTGCAGCCGGACCAGCTCGGTGTAGCTGCGGCCCAAACCGGCAGGGTAGATCCCGATGACGTCCTTGAGGCTGCCCACGGGTAGGTAGAAGCGTTGCCGTCCGGGATTGTGCACTGTGGCTGGCGGATCGGCGCGGTGGATGAGTGCCAGATCCTGGAGTTTGTTCAAAATCGGTTCAAGGGCGGCAAGCGTGCTGCCGTTGATGCACTTTTTCAATCCCGCCGCGGAGGCGCTGTGGCCCGTGTCGGCGTTGGTGCAGAGGTGCAGGGTCTCCAGTACCTGCATTTCCGGCTTGTTGAGCCGTTCGAGGGCCCGTTGCACGCTGACCCGTGCGCTCGCCCTCGCTGCGAGTGCCGCGAAGTCCGGGGCGATGGGGGAGATGAGGTCCGGCCGCGCGGCAAACAAGGCCCGCAGCGAATCGTCGCTGCGCGCTTCCAGTTCCTTGCTGAGCGCGCGAATGAGGGACATCAGTTCAACGTTACCGCCAGCCGGGCCCGCCGTCGGGCTTTCCGGCGGCTCATTGCCGACGCCGTGCCCACACCGAGTCGAGCACCAACGCTGCCATCAAAATAAAGGCGACCGGCAGCCCGTACAGAGCGGTGGATGTCACCCAGACCGGCGCCACGTTGTTGCCCAAAGCGATCGCCATCACAGCGGCCACGGCTGCCAAGGACAAGACCGCGACGACGGCGGCAACGATCACGAGCGGGCGGCGGTAGCCGTGGGGAATCATGTAAGCAACGCTAACAGTCCCGCACCCCATCCGGTCCTCTGTGTCCGGGGTGAACAAGGGCGGCGGGATGTTCGTTCGCGGACCCAAAGCGCGAATCCGTGGCCGGGCAGGATAACCTTGAAGCAATAGACCAACACGGACCAGGCAGTTACCCCTATTCCCGCAGTATCCTGCGGATGCGGTGACGTGCCGGACGTGTCTCCCAAAGTAAGAACGAAGAAGGTTGATTACGTGCCCACCGGCAAGGTCAAGTGGTATGACAAGGACAAAGGCTTCGGATTCCTCGCTGCAGAGGATGGCCAGGAAGTATTCCTCCCCAAATCCGCGCTGCCCGAGGGCGTAGCGGAGCTCAAGGCAGGGACCCGTGTTGAGTTCGGCGTTGCCGACGGCCGCAGGGGAGCCCAGGCGCTGGGCTTGCGCGTGCTGGACAAGTTGCCGTCCATCGCCAAGGCCAAGCGCATGAACGCCCGTGAGCTCGCGCCAGTGGTGCAGGATCTCGTTTCCGTCCTCGACAACCTTTCGGGCACGTTGTCCGCCGGCAAGTACCCCGAGGGTGCCAAGGGGAAGGCCATCGCCGCAGCCCTCCGCAAGGTTGCCGACGAGCTGGAAGCCTAAAACTGCCATGACATCGGAATCCGCAGAAGCCGTTCCTGAAGTGGCCGGATTTGATGCCGTTGCTGGAGCGGCAGGAACGGCAAGAACGGCTGGCCCCGCTGAGCGGAAGCCGGCCGCGGCGAAACCTCGCACCGGCATCCCTGTGTGGCGGGTCGGCAAGCCGGATGCCTTCCTGGCGGCCGCCGTCGACGTCGCCCGCAATGCCGTGGAATCCATCGCAAATCCGGGTGAAGTAGGGCCGCCCATTGCTGCGCGCTCTGAAGGTGAACGCCTCGTCACGCACCTGTTCGAATCGCAACTCGCCGGTTACGGCGGTTGGCAGTGGTACGCCGTCGTGACCCGCAACTCGCGTTCAAAAGTTGTCACGGTCAGTGAGCTCGGCCTGCTGCCGTCGGAGGACTCGATCCTCGCGCCGGAATGGGTTCCTTGGGCAAAGCGCGTCCGTCCTGAGGACGAAGCGGCTGAGGAGCAGGGCGAGGACGCCCTTGCTGAAGGCAGCTCTGTTGATGGGGACAGCTCCGGCAATGGGGACAGCGACGCTGACGCCGAAGAAGCGGACGACGACGAAATCGAGGCTGACTAGCCGTTGAGGGACCCAGCGAGTCAATTCTTTGAAGGTGGAACCTAATGTCCACCTTCAAGTCGCTGGGTGTCCTTAACTACCGCATTTGGTTCCTCGGCGCCCTTGTTTCCAACATCGGCACGTGGATGCAGCGGACAGCTCAGGACTGGCTGGTTTTTGCCCATCTGAGCAACCACGATGCCGGCGCCATGGGCGTTACCTTGGCCCTCCAATTGGGTCCGCAGCTGTTCCTGGCCCCACTGGCCGGACTGCTCGCCGACCGCTACAGCCGGCGCAGGCTCTTGGTCATGACACAGTCGGCCATGGCTCTGCTGAGCGCTGGATTAGGAATCCTGGTGCTCAGCGGCGCCGCGCAGTTGTGGCATGTCTATGTATTCGCACTGTTGCTCGGCATTGTCTCGGCCCTTGACGCTCCCGTTCGCCAGACCTTCGTCTCGGAGCTGGTCACGGATGACTACCTCGCCAATGCCGTGGCCCTGAATAGCGCCTCCTTCAACGTGGCCCGCATGATCGGTCCGGCCGTGGCCGGCATTTTGACAGTTGCCGTGGGTCCGGGCTGGGTGTTCATGATCAACACCCTGACGTTCCTAGCGATGCTTGGCGCAATCCGGGCCATCCCCCTCGCAACCCTGCGCGTCCAGCCGCGGGCGGCCGCTGGCAAAGGCCGCATCCGTGAAGGACTCCGCTACGTGCGCAACCGGCCGGACATCATGGTGGTCCTGGTCGCGATCTTCATCATGGGCACCTTCGGCTTGAACTTCGTCCTCTTCATTGCGGCCATGGTCGGGACGGAATTCGGCATGGACGCGGGCGCCTTCGGGCTGCTCAACTCCATCATGGCAATCGGCTCGGTCGCGGGCGCGCTGCTGGCCGCCCGGCGTGGCCGGCCGCGGATGCGGCTCATCTTCGCGGCATCCGGCGGGTTCGGCATCGCGAGTGGCTGCGCTGCCTTGGCCCCGAATTACACCATGTTTGCCTTGGCCCTGATTCCGTGCGGGCTGTTCGCCTTGACCATGATCACGAGCGCCAACGGCTATGTGCAGTCAACAACGGAACCTGTCATGCGCGGCAGGGTCATGGCGCTCTACATGGCCATCTTCATGGGTGGAACCCCCATCGGGGCGCCCTTTGTCGGCTGGGTGTCCAACGTGGCCGGGCCCCGCTGGGCTGTCGGCGTCGCTGCAGCCGCCGGCGCCAGCACCGCCGTCGTCGGCATCATTTGGATCGTCCGCGCCCGGCAACTGAGGCTCCGCTTCGATCGAAGCGCCCGCGGATTGCGGTTCTTCCGTCTGGAGAGCCGGCCAGTCCAAGGCGGGGACGACGACGGCGACCCGCAGTTCACGTAACGGGCTGCGCCCTTCAATCGAACAGCGCCTATTAGCCAAAAGCGCCGGCGGGAAGGTTCCCGTCGGCGCTTCAGGCGTAGGTCGGCCCGTTACTTCTTCAGTTCGCCTACCACGAAGTCGATGCTGGCGAGCAGCGCCGAAACATCGTCCGGGTCGATGGCCACGAAGGTGGCGATGCGCAGTTGGTTGCGGCCCAGCTTGCGGTACGGCTCCGTGTCAACGATTCCGTTGGCGCGCAGCACCTTGGCGATGGCCGCGGCGTCGATCGAATCATCGAAGTCGATCGTGGCAATGACGTTGGAGCGGTCCTCGGCCTTGGCCACGAACGGGGTGGCGTACTCGGAGGCCTCGGCCCAGTTGTAGATGCGGCTCGCGGAGTCTCCCGTGCGTCCGGAAGCGAAGTCCAGGCCGCCATTGCTGTTGAGCCACTGAACCTGCGCGTCCAGAGTCACTAGAGTGGACAGGGACGGCGTGTTGTAGGTCTGGTTGAGCTTCGAGTTGTCGATGGCCGTCTGGAGATCCAGGAAATCGGGGATCCAGCGGCCACTTGCCTTGATGCGGGCGGCTCGCTCGAGGGCTGCGGGGGAGAAGAGGCCGAGCCACAGGCCGCCGTCGGAGGCGAAGTTCTTTTGCGGTGCGAAGTAGTACACGTCGGCTTCAGCAACATCGACATCCAGGCCGCCGGCTGCAGAGGTCGCGTCCACCAGGATCAGCGCGCCGTCGTCGCCGCCCTGGACCCGCTTGACCGGGGCGGCCACGCCCGTGGACGTTTCGTTCTGCGGCCATGCGTACACGTCCACGCCTGCCTCGGCCTGGGAAACCGGACGCGTTCCGGGTTCCGATTTGATGATGGACGAGGCCTCGAGGAAGGGGGCCTTGTTGGTGGCTGAGGCGAACTTGGAGCCGAACTCGCCAAAGGAGAGGTGCTGGGCCTTCTTTTCCACCAAGCCGAAGCTGGCGATGTCCCAGAACGCGGTGGAGCCGCCGACACCGAGAATCACCTCGTAGCCCTCGGGTGCACGGAAGAACTGGCTCAGGCCTTCGCGGACGGACCCCACCAGGTTCTTGACCGGTGCCTGGCGGTGAGAGGTACCGAGGATCGTTGCCGAGGCCGCGGAGAGGGCCTCGATCTGCTCCGGGCGGACCTTGGAGGGGCCGGCGCCGAAGCGGCCGTCCTTGGGCAGCAAATCGGCAGGGATAGTGATGCTGTTGTCGCTCACGGGATGCTCCAATGGTGAAGTAGCGGCCTAGATGGGTCGTGGCAGGTGGCAAGCTGCCCCCTTCGACTTCCCAATTCTGCCTGACCCTGCACGCCCGGGCAGAAACGAAGCTGTCATAGTCCACCACGTGGAAAGCAATTGTTTCGCCGGGCACAGGATGGCACGGCGTACCGGGCGCTCGACAGGCGCGGAAATTATCCGGAGTAATTCCAAATAAGCTAAGCTTGGAGCTGGCGCCCGGACCGGGACCGCCGGCGGTCCGGCCACCTGATCGACCACTAAGGCGGCTGCGGTACGGTAGAAAATACGCAAGATACTGTGCTCGAGGAGCTGAGCTGGATGACGGATCTGATCGATACCACTGAGATGTATCTTCGGACCATTTTGGAGCTTGAAGAAGAGAACATCGTGGCTCTTCGCGCACGCATCGCGGAGCGCCTGCGGCACTCCGGTCCCACCGTTTCGCAGACGATCGGACGGATGGAGCGTGACGGTCTGGTGATTGTGTCCAATGATCGGCACCTTGAGCTGACTGAAGCGGGCCGGAAACGCGCCACCGAGGTCATGCGCAAGCACCGGCTCGCCGAACGGCTCCTGGCGGACGTCATCGGCCTGGACTGGGCCTATGTCCACGATGAAGCGTGCCGCTGGGAGCATGTCATGAGTGAGCGCGTGGAACGGCGGATTTATGAGCTGCTGGACCACCCCACGGATTCGCCCTACGGCAACCCCATCCCCGGACTCGAAGCGCTGGGTGGAGCCGCGTCCCACGCCTTTACGGATGGCGTGGTCAACCTTCTTGACGCGATGAATGAATACTCACCTGAAAACCGGGTCACCGTCAGCCGTCTGGCTGAACCGATCCAGGTGGAACCGGAACTTCTGGTGCAGCTCGACGAGGGCGGAATCCGCCCCGGTGCCAGGGTTTCCCTGGAACGCGTAGGGGAGTACATCTCGGTTCGTGTGCCCAATATCGACGGCGCGCTGGAGCTGCCGCCTGAGGTTGCGTCGCACGTATTCGTCACGGTCGCCTAGCCGGCCCGGCGATGCGAGCGGCAAAGATAACGAAATTATTACCACGGGGCTTAATCCCCTAGAGTTAAATACCGGCGCCGATACCAAAGCGTTACCTGATCCGAAGCCGAGTTCTGCCAGTGGATCAGGTGGATTAGTCCATTCACTGGCAGAAGCGGAGGAACCACCATCGGCGGTCGAAAGACGGCCTTGGGGTGAAGTCCGCAGCGGAAGTGCAACCAGCGCAAGGCCCCTCCGGGTAGCTTGCGCTTCGCGCCCTTCGCGCGGACCGGGTCCACGATCTCTCTGGCCCGAATCCGACAGCTAACTTCGCAGGCTTGCCAGAGAGGAACACTTTGACCACGCAGAACACCAGGGGCCGCAGGCGCGCGTCCGGTCCTACTGCTGAGCTGCGGAGCACGCACGACGTTGCCCAGGGCCGGCCCCGCGATCCCCATCGCGAACTTCGCCGGCGCAAAGGTCCCTTGCGGCAGATGGCCGAATTCGCCGCCGCGAGCGGAGCAGGACAGAAGGCCGGAGTGGCCCTTGCTACTACGGGCCTCATCCTGACGGTCGCCATGCCGGGCACCGGCGCCATGACGGCCGCGGCCGAATCGAACCACGCCGCCTCGGCCGTGGGCACCCAGCCCGAGATTCCCGCCGCGGCAAGCGCCACGATCGACTTCAGCCGTGCTGCGGTCTCCACCACGGCGGATCCGGACACCAGGCTCAAGCAGCTCTTGAGCGCGCAGTCCGTCGGCACCATCAAGACGTCGTCCTCCAAGGGCGCCCTGGGGGCGCCGCTGGACACCCTGACCACGGCCTCGCCTTTCGGTTACCGGGTGAATCCCATCACGGGCGGTTTGGGGGAGTTCCACCGGGGCCAGGACTTCGTGGCCCAGTGCGGCACCCAGGTTCATGCGGCCGCGGCCGGCAAGGTCACTTTTGCCGGCTGGCATCCGTATGGCGGCGGAAACCGCATTGTGGTGGACCATGGCAACGGCCTGGAAACCACGTACAACCATTTGTCTTCGTTTAACGTCCAGGTGGGCCAAACGGTCAGCCGCGGCGATGTCATCGCATTGAGCGGCACCACCGGCGCCTCTACCGGCTGCCACCTCCACTTTGAAGTCATGGTCAACGGCGACGTCGTTGACCCTTTGGGCTGGCTGTAGCCAATCCGATGGAAGTCTCTCGCATGCTTGTCACACGCCGTGACCTGAATGTGACTTTTAGTTAAAACTCATGTACCGTCTTACACGCATCAACTTTTAGAGAGTTGTTGCACTCGGGTGGATTGCCTAGCTCTGCCACTGCCCGAGGTTCCGTTCGCAAAACATCGTCTGGCAGAGGCGGGGGACCCACTTTTGGTCATCTTCACCGATGGCCTTGGGGTTAAGTCGCACGACTTCCGAGAGGGAGAAGTGTGGCCGGATGACTCCCATCCGAATCCGACAGCTTACCTCGCGGGCATAGGGAGAGGCCTCTTAACGTGTCTTCACGCTCTACTGTCGCGCGCCACCGTGCCGCGGTCACCAAGACCAACTCACTTGCCGTTATCGCCAAGTCTGTCGGCAGCAACGCCGGTGGCGTAGGCCGTCAGGCAGCCGTCATCGCGGCTGCTTCCGGCCTGGTGCTCACTAGCGGTATCGCAGCCAACGCTGCAGAAACCAACGTCCCCCGCGAATCGACGTCGACCTCCGCCCTGGAAGTCCAGTCCATCGCCCAAGCCAGCATTTCGGCAGACTCCTCCGTGGCCATCAAATACGAGCGCCCCGCGGTCTCCACCGAAGCTGCTCCGGTGGTCGCGGCTCCGGTTGTCGCAGCTCCGGTTGCCACCCAGGAAGCTGCTCCGGCTCCGCAGGCTGCAACGGGTGCCGCTGCCGGCTCCTCAACGCTTTCTGTGACCGCTGCTGTTTCACCCGTCACCAAGGTTGCCAGCGGCAAGGGCGCAGCGATTGCTGCCGCAGCTTACGCCCAGCTTGGCGTTGCCCAGGATCTGCACCGCCCTGGCTTCGAACTCCCTGGCCGCTGTGGGCATCAACTTCCACGGCTGGCCGGCAGACTACCTCTCCCTCGGCCGTACGGTCAGCGCTGCTGAAGCTCAGCCTGGAGACTTGGTCTACTACCAGAACGGTGGCATGGGCAAGGCCCACATCGCCGTTTACGTCGGCAACGGCATGGCAGTCCACGGCGGCTGGAACGGTGGAACCACCGCCCTGTACAGCGTCAACATCGGCTCCGGCCCGGTCTTCATCCACGTTGGTGGCTAAATAGATTTGCCGGAACATCCCCGCTGGCTTTGGCCGCGGGGATGTTCTGTTTTAACCGGAGTGCGCCAAATCGACGCACCCAGTGCCTCGCGACGCGCAAAATACTTGCGGGGGCGCTAAATCCCTGTCGCCACTGGAATTCACGCGTCGAAATCCATTTGCCGTGTCGCTCAGCGCTTGCGCGGGGTTACAGGCCGGGTGGGAGCAGCAGCCATCCCAGGAACGCGTCCAATTCAGCCCTCCGGATCACGTCGGGGCGTTCACCCGACCGGGAAGCACGCTCCTCCCATACACACGTTTTGTCCTATAACCCGCAGATCCCTCTGGCCGTCGGAAGGTTCCCGCCACATGTCCGGCACATGAACTTTGCCCGACACAGCCACCGAACCGATGCACGGATTCGGTGATCTGGCATCCGCGTGTTTACTCTTATGGTGTCGATCCACAGCCCGTACATGCAGAGGGCAGCCGGCCCTCGCGCCCCTGACGGGTGCGGCCGTGAAGAGGTACGTGCATGCGCACACTCGTTCTGAATGCTGGATATGAACCGCTGGCGGTAGTAACCTTCCGCCGGGCGCTGGTCCTTGTGCTCACCGGAAAAGCGAGCGTAGTGGCCGAAGGCGACGAGCCTGTCGTCGGGCCACAGGAGATTCTCGGACGTCCCTCCGTGATTCTGCTCAATCGCTACATCCGGCCGAGATACAACACGATCACGGCGGTTACACGCCGCGGCGTTTTGCGCCGCGACGGTCATCGTTGCGCCTACTGCGGTAAAGCAGCCCACACCATTGACCACGTCCACCCCAAATCCAGGGGCGGCGCGGATTCCTGGGAAAACCTGGTAGCAGCGTGCCTGCGCTGCAACAACGCCAAGAGCAACCACACACCGGCCGAGATGGGCTGGAAACTGGGGTTCGTTCCTGCGGCGCCCACCGGGACTATCTGGCAGATCAAGGAGCTCGAGAAACCTGCGCCAGCATGGGATCCCTTCCTCCTGCCCGAATCGGCGGCTTGAACCGAAGCTGAGCCTGCTTCCCGGGTAATCTGGGCGGGTGGACTTTGATGCGGTGATCTTGGCGGGTGGTAAGTCCTCCCGCCTCGGAGGCGTGCCCAAAGCCCAGCTCAGGCACGGCGACGCCTCGCTCCTTCAGCGCGCCCTCGCCGCCGCGAACGGTGCCGGGAGTGTCGTCGTCGTCGGGCCGGATCCTGGAACATTGCCCGACGGCACGTTGACGGCCCGTGAGTCCCCGCCGTTCGCGGGACCCGCCGCGGCGATCGAAGCAGGACTCCTTGCCCTTGAATCCCACGCCCCCTCGACGGAGCCACCCAGGGAGAACCCCGCGCCTTGGGTACTAGTCATGGCCTGCGACATGCCCCTCGCCGGCGCCGCGGTTCCGGTTTTACTCAAGGAACTTGCCGGACACCCGGAGGCTGAAGGGGCCATGTCCGTCTCCGCCGATGGCCGGAAACAACCTTTACTCGGGATCTACCGATCTTCGGCGTTACAACGGGAAGTGCTGGCTTCGGCCCAACAGGGTGGCTTGGCCAACGCTTCAGTATTCCGCCTGCTTGCTAGGCTTGATCTGCTGGCCGTACCCGTCCCTGCCGGCTCCACCGATGACGTGGATACCTGGGACGATGCCGCGGCGCTTGGAGTGGACGGCGGCTTGCCGTGACAAAGGCTGTACCGGACTGTGGAGGCGGATCGTGAAGAGCCAGGAAGAAACGCTGGAGGAATGGTGCAGGAGCCTGCTGCAAGCGTATGAGCTTGAAGACGTCGAAATCGACATCAACAAGATCCTGTCCTTGGCGGGCGTCGCAGCCCATTCAGTGGTTAGGCCGGCAGCTCCCTTGACCACTTTTATTGCCGGTTTCGCAGCGGGACTCGCCGCAGGCTCGGGACAGGCGACTGAAACCGCCTCCATGGAGACCGCGATGGGACTGGCACGCACGCTCGCCAGTGACTATACGGACCCCGGAACCACGAACCCCGGAACCACGGACCCCGGAACCGACGCCGGATGACGGCTGCCCCTGAACAGCATGCCGTGACACCGGGTTCCGAGAGACCGGGTTCCGAGACGCCGCGTTCTGAGAAGCCGGGTTCCGAGAACGTTGAGCATGTTCCGCACGCCGACCACCTTTGGGCGGAGGCCCGGCAACTTGCCTTCGACTCCGCGACACCTATTCCTGCGGCGCCCGTGGCCCTGAAGGACGCCCTCGGCAGGGTCCTGGCCTTGGATGTCCACGCCTTGCAGGACCTCCCGCACTATGCCTCGTCTGCCATGGATGGCTGGGCCGTGAATAGCAGCGGACCGTGGATTTTGGCTGAGCCCGGCCACCGTTTGGCCCCGCACCAGGCGAGTCCGATCGTCACGGGTGGCCTGATTCCGCCCGGGGCCAAGGCGGTACTCCGGAGTGAAAGCGGTGCCTTGACCACCGACGAGGACGGTTTGCCGGTCCTCGCGCTTGGCGGGAACGCGAAGCCTGGGGAGCCGCGCAATGGACAACACATCCGCATCGCCGGAGAAGAAGCCAAAGAGGGCGAACTCCTGATCAAATCCGGCGTTCTCCTGAACCCGGCCCACCTCGCCCTCGCTGCCCTGGCTGGCCGAGATGAGCTGGAAGTCCTCGGCAAACCCCTCGTGAAGTTGCTCCTGACAGGCTCAGAAGTGGTGAGCGAAGGCGTCCCCGCGCCCGGGAGCGTGCGGGATACCTTCGGTCCCCAGCTTGGCGCCGTCGTCGAACTTCTCGGCGGAATCCGCGGCGAGCAAATCAAAGTGGGGGACTCCTACGAGGAATGGTTGACGGCCCTCGAGGAGGGCGAGTTGTCGCCTGAAACGCCACCGGCCGACGTCGTCATTACCACCGGGGGAACGGGCCGTTCAGGAACGGACCACTTCCGGCGGGCCATTGCGGAACTTGGCGGCCGCTTGCTGATTGATGGAATTGCGATGCGGCCGGGGCATCCCGCCGTTCTCGCTGAGCTGCCGGACGGGCGCTTTGTGCTGGGGCTTCCCGGGAATCCGCTGGCGGCCATGATGGTCCTTTTCACGATCGGCACGCCGTTGCTCGCGGGGCTGGGACACGGCAAGCTGCCCGCGGTGGGAGAAGTGCCTTGCGGCGCAATGCTCGACGCCGACCCCGGACGCACCCGCTTGCTTCCGTTCAGGTTCGTGTACGGCTTGGCATCGCCGACACAACATGCGGGGCCAGGGATGATGCGCGGCCTCGCCAGCGCGGACGGAGTCATGGTGGTACCGCCCCACGGCGTCCAAATGGGCGAGGCTGTGCCTGCTTTCCCGTTGCCGTGGGGGCCGCCGCTTCCCCGGCCGAAGCCCACGCAGGACAAGGCGAAGAAACCTCCCGCCAAGCCCGCCCGCAAGGTTTCGTCAGAACCTGTGGACTGGAGCGCCCTGACCGGCTGAGGACTTCCGGCTCCGAATGGACGCGGGTGGATTAGCGGGTCAGGCCTTGCAATGATGGGGTAATGAACAGGCATGCTCCCGAGCAGGACATCAATGAAGATGACCTCCAGATTCACCCGCCCAAGCGCTCCGCCGCCGGCGTCAAGGCAGTCACTGTGGCATTGGAGCGGGGCTGGTCCCAGGCCGGTGTGAGCCGGACCGTCAAGTCCATGCTCCGCGTCAACCAGCACCACGGCTTCGACTGTCCAGGATGCGCGTGGCCTGAGTCCATCACGGGTAAGCGCAGTCCCGCAGAGTTCTGCGAAAATGGGGCTAAAGCCATCGCCGAGGAGAGCACCACGCGCGTGGTAGATGCCGCGTTTTGGGCGGAGCACTCCTTGGCCGAGCTGGACAGCAAGACCGAATACTGGCTTGGCAGCCAAGGTCGCATCGCCGAGCCGGTTGTCATCCGCCCCGGCGAAACACACTATTCGCCGATCAGTTGGGTGGATGCTTTCGCCCTGATCGGCGAGCACGTGAATGCCACCACTCCGGATCGCTGCGTGTTCTACACCTCAGGCCGTACGGCGAACGAGACGGCTTTCATGTACCAGCTGTTCGCCCGCAGCCTGGGAACAAACAACCTGCCCGACTGCTCGAATATGTGCCATGAGTCTTCCGGCAGCGCGCTCAACCCGACCATCGGGATCGGCAAGGGCACAGTCTCCCTCGAGGACATCCACGAGGCGCAGCTGGTTCTGGTGGTGGGACAGAACCCAGGCACGAACCATCCGCGCATGCTCTCTGCACTGCGTGACTGCAAGAACAACGGCGGCAAGGTTGTGGCGGTCAATCCCTTGCCGGAAGCAGGACTCCTGAACTTCAAGGATCCGCAGTCCCTTAGTGGTGTGGTCGGTGGCGGCACGGACATCGCCGATGAATTCCTGCAGATCAAAGTCGGCGGCGACCTCGCACTGTTCCAGGCCCTGGGCCACCTCCTGCTGGAGGAGGAGAAGCGGCAGCCGGGCACCGTGGTTGATCGAGCTTTCCTCGAGGCGCAGACCGACGGCTTCGAAGCCTACGCCGAGGCAAGGGCAACCCTGGACTGGGCGGAAACGGAACGGGCTACGGGCCTGAGTCGCATTGAAATCACCAAAGTGGCCGGAATGCTGGCCGCTTCGAAGGGCACGATCATTTGCTGGGCGCTGGGCCTGACCCAGCAGCCGCACTCCGTGGATACGTTGCGCGAAATCATCAATCTGCTGCTCCTGCAAGGAAACTTCGGCAAGCGCGGGGCTGGGGCGTGCCCGGTCCGTGGCCACTCCAACGTCCAGGGCGACCGCACCATGGGCATCTGGGAGAAGCCTTCGGAGGGTTTCCTGGCGGCCCTGGATAAGGAGTTCGGGTTCACGACGCCCCGGGAACACGGCTACGACTCCGTGGAAACCCAGCATGCCCTGGAAAAGGGTGACGTGGATGTGTTCGTTTCGATGGGCGGCAACTTCGCGGCGGCGGGCTCGGACACCGTCGCGCTGGAGGAAGGGCTCAAGCGTGCCGGGCTGACGGTGCACATCTCCACCAAGCCCAACCGCGCCCACGTGGTCCACGGCAAGACGTCGCTGATCCTGCCCACCCTGGGCCGAACGGACACAGACGACAAACACCCAGGCGGCCGGCAAATCCTCTCCGTGGAGGACTCCATGTCCGTTATCCACTCCACCCAGGGCCGCCTGACCCCGGTCTCGGAGCACCTGCTCAGCGAACCCGTCATCGTCGCACGCATGGCGCAAGCCGTCCTCGGCGATGGCCACCCGGTGGACTGGCGTGCCATGGCTGAAGACTACGACGTCGTCCGGGACCACATCTCCCGCGTGATCCCGGGCTTCGAGGACTTCAATGCAAGGGTCCGGACCAAGAACGGTTTTGTGCTGCCCAATCCGCCACGGGACACCCGGACGTTTGCCACGGACATCGGCAAAGCGCGCTTCACGGTGAGCCCGTTGGAGTACCTTGAGGCCCCGGCCGGCCATCTGATCCTGCAGACAGTCCGTAGCCACGACCAGTACAACACCACGTTCTATGGGCTCGACGACCGCTACCGGGGCATTTCCGATGGCCGGAGGGTCATCCTGGTCCACGAGGACGATCTCAGCGAGTTGGGCTTCGCGGACCGGGACATGGTGGACGTCATCTCCACCTTCGCTGGAACGGAGCGCCGGGCGGACAAGTTCCGGCTGGTTGCATACCCCACGGCCAAGGGGTGCGCTGCCGCGTATTTCCCGGAGGCCAACGCCTTGGTCCACCGGGAGCTCGTGGCCCGCATTTCCAACACTCCCGGCTACAAGGCCATGACGGTGCGGTTCGTCAAGCATGGCGAAGCGGTTAAGCACGGCGAAGCGGTTAGGCATGGCGAAGCCGTTTCCGAGACGGCAGGAATCTGAAATGGGACGTGTGACCGAGCGCCGCAGGGTGCACCGCTTTGTCCTGGACGGCTCGGCCGAGGCGTTGGAGCACCCGGTCCGTTACCGCGAGGACTTCCTGGCCGTCGAAGAGCCGCTCGAGGTGCGCCTGGGCCACATGTCCTTCTCGGTGACAATGCGCACTCCCGGGGACGACTTTGATCTTGTGGCGGGTTTCCTGGTCTCCGAGGGCGTCATTTGGGACCCGGCCCAGCTCATCTCGCTGCGCTTCTGCGCCGGCGAAGATGAGAATGGCGTGCAGACCTTCAATGTGGTGGAAGCGCAGTTGCGTCCCGACGTCGTCCTTCCGGACACAGGGCGCAACGTCTACACCTCCAGTTCATGCGGGATTTGCGGGACCGACTCCATCGAAGCTGTGCGCAAATCCTCGCATTTCAGCCCAGCGCAGGATCCCCTGGAGGTGCGGGTGCAAGTTATCGCTTCCCTTCCAGACAGGCTCCGCGAGGCGCAGGCGGTCTTTGACAAGACCGGTGGAGTGCATGCAGCCGGACTCTTCAAAATCCACGACGACGGCGGGGCCGAGCTGTTGTGCCTCAGGGAAGACGTGGGCCGGCACAACGCCGTGGACAAGGTGGTGGGCTGGGCATTGCGCGAAGGGTTGCTGCCCTTGAGCGGCACTGTCCTGCAGGTCTCCGGAAGAGCATCATTCGAACTCGTCCAAAAGGCGGCGCTGGCCGGAATCCCGGTTCTGGCAGCCGTCAGTGCGCCCTCGAGCCTCGCCGTGGAACTCGCCGAGGAAACCGGCCTGACTTTGGTGGGGTTCAGCCGGGGGTCCAGTCTGAATATCTACGCGGGCAGTGGCCGGGTGGGGGTCCCAGCGAACAAATAGGGATTTCCGTGGATGGCCCTCAATCGCTTGGCTATTGGTCCGGAACCACGTAGATTTTTATCCATCGAATGGAATCGTTGTTTCCCCCGACCAGGGACCTTGCCGATTTAGCCTGCCCATAGCGGTAAGGAAGCACCTCCACCCAGCCCACCGCCAAAGGGGACTTCACATTGCACGACGACCGCCGGATCACTGAGAAGCGGCTCGAACGTTTTGTCCGGGAGCGGATAGCCCCCGCGATCTATGGCCGCGTGCTGCCCCTGGAACTCAGTACGTGGGAGGTTACCGGGGAGCCGGTTCCGGTCTCGGAAGCGCTCCACCAGGTCTTTGAACCCCAGGAGCACGGAGCCGCGTGGGGCAAGGCATGGAGCACCAAGTGGCTGCGGCTCCGGGGCGAGGTACCCGAGGGGTGGGGAGCTGCCGATGGCACCACGGTGGAGATCGTCGTCGATCTTGGCTTCAGCAACGACGCTCCCGGATTCCAGTGTGAAGGCATTGCCTGGCGCCCGGACGGCACCATCATCAAGGCCATTTCCCCGCGCAACCAGCACGTCCCGCTGAAGCTTTTGGGTGGCGGCCTCTCGGTGGACTTCTACGTCGAAGCCGCGGCCAATCCGGATCTCAGCCAGGGCTGGACCTTCGCGGCAACTCCCCTGGGACAAGTCCACCTCCGGAGACGAGCCCCGCTACCGGCTCGGACGCATAGCCATAGCCGAGCTCAACGAGATGGTGTGGGAGCTCCACCAGCGACATCTGGACGCTCAGCGGGCTCATGCACGAGTTGCCGTTCGAGCTTCCCCGGCGCCACGAGATCCTCCGCGCCTTTGAGCGCATGCTGGACGTCATGGACCCGGACGACATCGCGGGCACCGCAGCCGCCGGCAGGGAAACACTGGCCGATGTCTTGAGCCGTCCGGCGTACGCCTCGGCCCATGAGCTGCTTGCCACCGGCCATGCCCACATTGACTCGGCGTGGCTTTGGCCGGTCCGCGAAACCATCCGTAAGTGTGCCCGCACGTTCTCGAACGTCGTTGCCCTCATGGATGAGAACCCCGACTTCGTTTTTTCCTGCTCCTCGGCGCAGCAATTGGCCTGGATGAAGGAGTTCTATCCTGAGCTGTTCGTCCGGATCAGGGAAAAAGTCAAAGCCGGTCAATTCATACCGGTAGGCGGCATGTGGGTGGAGTCAGACACCAACATGCCCGGCGGCGAGGCCATGGCCCGCCAATTCGTGGAGGGCAAGAGCTTCTTCCTGCAGGAATTCGGTGTTGACTGCCAGGAAGCTTGGCTGCCGGATTCCTTCGGATATTCCGGGGCCCTGCCACAGATCGTGAAATCTGCGGGCTCGCGCTGGTTCCTGACCCAGAAGATCTCCTGGAACCAGGCCAACAAGATGCCGCACCACACGTTCAATTGGGAGGGCATCGACGGCACGCGGCTTTTCACTCACTTCCCGCCCGTGGACACCTACAACGCCGAACTCCACGGCCGCGAACTCGCCCACGCCCAGCGCAACTACCGGGAACACGGCCGGGGCACCATTTCGCTGGTCCCCTTCGGCTATGGCGACGGCGGTGGAGGCCCCACCCGCGAAATGGTTGCGGCAGCCCACCGAACGGCGGATCTCGAAGGCTCCCCGAAGGTGCGCATGGGAACCTCGAAGGAATTCTTCACGCAGGCCGAGGCCGAGTACCATAACCTACCGGTCTGGGTGGGGGAGATGTACCTTGAGCTGCACCGGGGCACCTACACGAGCCAGGCCAACACGAAGCAGGGGAACCGCCGCTCGGAGCACCTGCTGCGCGAGGCCGAACTGTGGTGCTCGACGGCGGCAGTCCGGACTGCCGGTTCGTTCACCTACCCGGCAGCTGACCTGAAGCGCTTGTGGCGCCTTGTGCTGTTGCAGCAGTTCCACGACATCCTGCCGGGCAGCTCGATCGCATGGGTCCATCAGGATGCCGAGCGGAACTACGCAGCAATCGCCCGGGAGCTGGAGGCCATCATCGCGAACGCCGCCGCGGCCCTTCTCGGCGAGGGAAACACGATGTTCCTCCTCAACGCGTCCCCGCATGAACGCAGCGGGGTTCCCGCGCTCGCCGCTGCCGAGCCGGTTCACCCGGACAGCCCCGTGACCGTCACAGAGAGGGCCGGCGGCTACGTCCTGGATAACGGCTTCATCCGTGCCGTGCTCGACGCCAACGGATTGCTGACTTCCCTCTCTGACTACTCAACCGGTCGCGAGGCGATTGCGCCGGGGCAGTTTGGCAACCATCTTGAACTTCACCGGGACACGCCCAATGAGTGGGATGCCTGGGACATCGATGAGTTCTATCGCCGGAACGTCGTCTCGGTGGTCGATGCGCGATCGGTGACGCTGGAGCGCGGTGGGTGGGACGCCGTCGTCGTCGTGGAACGGACAGTAGGATCCTCCACCATCACCCAGCGAATTTCCCTTGAGGCCGGCGCGGAGACCCTCGGAATTTCCACCACGGTGGACTGGCAAGAACACGAGAAGCTACTGAAGATCGGGTTCCCGCTGGATGTCCGGGCGGACCGTTCCGCCTCGGAAACGCAATTCGGGCACGTTTTCCGGGCCACCCACACCAATACCTCCTGGGAAGCAGCCAAGTTCGAATTCTGCGCCCACCGCTGGATCCATGTCGCAGAGCCCGGTTACGGCGTGGCCATTTCCAATGCGTCGAGCTACGGGCATGATGTCACCAGGGCCATCCGCGACGACGGCGGAACCACCACCAACGTCCGTGCGTCCCTGCTGCGCGCCCCCAAGTTCCCGGACCCGAAGGCAGACCTCGGTTTGCACGTCCTGGAGCTGAGCATCCGGCCTGGCGCCACCATTGGCGATGCCGTGGAGGAGGGCTACCGGAGCAACCTGAAGCCGCGGCTGGTGGCTGGCGGAAAGCCCGTGGAACCGCTCTTCACAGTGTTCAACCAAGCGCTGGTGATCGAAGCCGTCAAGCTCGCTGAGGACGGTTCCGGAGACGTCATTGTGCGGCTCTATGAATCTCTGGGAGAACGTTCCACAGGCCTCATCACAGCCAACTTTGACTCACGGGAGGTGCGATCCGTGGATCTCTTGGAGCGTCCTGTCGAGGCTCCCGGCGTGGTGCCGGGGACGGACGCCGCCGAGCTAACCCTGCGTCCGTTCCAGTTGGTCACCCTGCGCTTCAGCTCACCCAACTGCTAGTTAGTTGGGTCAGACGTCGTGTTGCAGGCGCTTGACGAATTGCTTGGTGCGTTCCTGACGCGGCTCCCGCAAGACTTCCGCAGCTGGTCCTCGCTCGACCACTACGCCGGCGTCCATGAAGATGACTTCGTCGGCAACCTGCCGGGCGAAGGCGAGCTCGTGGGTCACGATCACCATGGTCCACCCCTCGTCGGCGAGTTCCTTGATGACGCCCAGCACTTCGCTCACGAGCTCAGGATCCAGGGCCGAAGTTGGTTCGTCGAAAAGCAGCAGTTGGGGCTTGAGGGCAAGGGCCCGCACAATTCCCACCCGTTGTTGCTGGCCGCCTGACAGCTCGAAAGGGTAGGCATCGCGTTTGTCCGCGAGACCCACCCGCGCCAGGAGCCGTTCGGCCTCGGCCACTACTTCCGCCCGGGGCCGCTTCTGGACTTGCAGCGGTCCCTCGATGATGTTTTTGAGTACCGTCATGTGCGGGAACAGGTTGTAGTGCTGGAACACCATGGCGCTGCGGTCCCGAAGGGCGGCGATCTCGCGCTTGCCCACGGTGCCGGCGAAATCGAGGGTCAGTCCCGCTCCGGAGCCGCGCACGGTGCCGGCATCGGCGTCCCCGAAGGTGACCGTGCCGGCGTCGGGCACTTCAAGGCCGTTAAGCGATCGCAAAACGGTGGTTTTCCCCGAACCGGAGGGCCCGATCAGGGCAACCACTTGGCCGCGGCGCACGTCGATGTCGATGCCGCGCAACACCACGTTGCTGCCGAAGGCTTTGGCGAGGTCGCGGGCGGACAGGACAAGTCCGTTGCTCGGCAGGAGAGGAGGCTCAGTGGGCGACATAACGGTCCAATCTGCGCTCCAGGGCGGACTGGCCCGTGGAGAGGACGAGGCAAATGACCCAGTAGACCAGCGCGGCTTCGAGATACAGGATCATGAATTCCTGCTGAACGCGGCGATCTGCTGGGCGTTGCGGAAAAGCTCGGTGACCAGCATGAGTGAAGCCAGCGAGGTGTCCTTCACGAGGGAAATGAAGGTATTGGACAGCGGAGGCACCGAGACCCTATGGCCGCTTGCGGGAGGATGATCCGCACGAGCGTCTGTGGCCGCGACATGCCGATGGTGTGCCCAGCCTCCCATTGGCCCTTCGGCACGGACAGGATCGCGGCGCGGATGACCTCGGCCGCGTAACCTCCCACATTGAGCGAAAACGCGATGATGGCGCTCGGCCACGGTTCCAGCTTCACCCCGAGGCTCGGGAGGCCATAGAAGATCACGAACAATTGCACCAGCAGGGGAGTTCCGCGGATCACGGAGACATAGAAGCGCGCGACGCCGGAGAGCAGCCTGTTGGGGCTCAGGCGCAAGAGGGCAACGAGCAGCGCCAACGCCAGTCCAAAGGCGAACGATGCCAAAGTCAGCGGAATGGTGCCTGTGACGGCACCTCCGATGATTGGGCCGAAGGAACTCCAGACGAGGTCCCAGTCGAAGGTCATCAGTCCGGCACCCGGCTACTTGGTAACGTCTGTGCCGAAGTACTTCTCGGAGATCTTAGCCAGGGTGCCGTCGGTTCGAAGGTCCGTGAGCGCTTTGTCGACCGCGGCCTTGAGTTCGGTGGATCCCTTGCGGAAGACCATGGCGCTTTGGGTCTTGTCAGTGGTTTCTGCTGCGATCTTCAAGCCCGAGTCCGGGGTGGTCTTGGCGTAGTCGAGGTAGGTCAGTTTGTCGTTCACCGTTGCGTCCACGCGGCCTTGGCGGACGAGGGTAGCGGCCTGCGCCCAGCCCTCGACCGACTGGACGTTGGCGCCTGCGTCGACTGCCATCTTGTAGAAGTTGCTGGTCAGGGACTGGGCGGTTGTCTTGCCCTTGAGATCGGCGAAGCTCTTGATGGACGAGTTGTCCGATTTGGTCACCACAACGCCGGTGGAGACAGTGTAAGGCTCGGAGAAGTCGTATTTTGCGGTGCGCGTGGAATTGATGGAGATCTGGTTGGCGATGGTGTCGAAGCGCTTGGATTCGAGGCCGGCGAAGATGCCGTCGAACTGGGTCTCCTGGAAGGTTGCCTTCACGCCGAGCTTGCTGGCCACGGCCTGGGCGATCTCGACGTCGAATCCCGTGAGGGGACCGGCCCCGTTCTCGTGGAAGCTGAACGGCCGGTAGGTGCCTTCGGTGGCGATGACGATCTCGCCCTTGGACTTGACGGCAGACAGCGAGGTGTCTCCACCCGACGTCGACGACGGCGAGGAACCCCCGCCGCACGCGGTAAGGGCCAGCGCGACGGCGGCAAGGGTTATGGACAGTGCTGTGCGGCGGGTAGGCAAGCTCTTCATGAATGCCATCTTAGTCACGGGTCCGCTGCGGCTGCCGGGCGGCCGTCGCAGAAGGACGCTTAAAAAGGCTGAGTGGGGGCGGTCCCCAACAGCCCGCCACCACTCATCCCCCCAATTGTGATCTTGCACGCGCCACAGACCCTGGAAACCCGTTCATTGATTCAAAGGTCAGGCTGCATCGCCTTCACACATTCATGATTATGCCACGACATAATGGTTTTGTGAAAGAGGATGTCCGGTTTGTTTCTACCGTTTCGATGACGTTACCGCTCGGGTACTGCGGCGTGCAACGGCCTTGGACAGCCAGATGCCCCCCAAACCAAGGGCACTCGCCAAAGCAGCCGAATAGTTGATGAGCGGCCGGAGCCAGGTGTTCGATTCCGGGATGAGCGGAAAAAGCTGCGAAACAATCAGCAATCCAAGGCCCAGGAGCAGCATCGCGGAAGAGAGCCGCAGCAGGACCGGACCGGAGCTTCGCACCGATCGCCATATTCCCGGGACCAGGCGATGCGGCAACGAAGCCAGGGTAGAACCTTCCTAAAGCCGCGTAAATCTCAAGCGACGGCCCCCAGGTCAACCCCGTCAGGCCGACAGTAGAGCCTCTGGTGTCCGAGACGAAAAAGAAGCAAGCCGTCAGGACCGCAGTGATCGTCAAAACGGCCAAACCCAACGGCCCCCAGATAGCACGCTCTCCGCTAGGTGAATCGAACGCGCGGGCCACCTTGACGCCCATCAGCAGGAACGTTCCGCAGAGAAAGAACCGGAGCAAGAGGTTGCAGAGGTTGAAGCCGCCAAGCAGTCCGTCAATGAAAAGGTAAGGGCCCTCGATACTGAGCAGGATGTCAAGGGAAATCGACGCGAACAGGACAAACATCATCCGGTTCTCGCCTCGTACGGCGCTCGGAATGCGGATGGCTGTCAACGCGAGGCAGACGAACAGTGTGGCCCAAGGCAGAACGGCGGTCATCCCAGGTTCTCCCAGATTCTGTTGGAGCGGTCGAGTTCCTGTTCTTGGCGACGCAAGGTCTTGCCCAGGGCGTGCAGACGTTCTCCGGCCAGCAGCGCCAGTTCGCCTTCGGTCATCCGGTCAAGCGCCTCCCGCCTGGCCTCAGGGGACCAGCCGGCTTCAGCCTCCGTGACAAGGCCGCTGGCCACAAGGCCTCCGGCCGGTCCGACGCCGGCGGCCCGGGACGTTGCCAAGGCCAGTTCCGGCGGTAGCCGGTTGGCCGTGAGATGCGCGGAAAAATTTTGCGGTGCGATTCCGGTGGCGTCGCTGACCCGGTGGCGCAGCTCGCCGTCGTCGATCGCGTCCACCCAGTTCCTGACGGAAGTCGAGTGCGGCGTGACCGCGAGCACGAACCCCGGGACGCCGTCCAGGTGCTCGGAACGCTCCACGACGGTCCGCAGCAAATCCGGGGTGGAGATCTGGCTGACGAGCTCGGCGTCCGTGGGCGGAACCGGAGTCCCGCGAAGCGACGCGTAGGCCTCGAATTGGGCCAGGGCGTCGAAGGGATTCACATCGAAAGCCCGGCTGATGCTCACCAGGGAGCTCTCTGCCACCTTGCCCCGGACCAACTGTTGGGCCAGCGTTGTGCGCTTCACTCCCGAAAAGCGGCAGACATCGGCAGTGCTGGCGTCCGGGGCGATCCCGTGCAGCCAGCGTTGGAACGCCTTGGAAGGGAGGGACATGAGCCACTTTCTGTAGAGATGTGCCCCGCCTGTTTGGGTGAGCAAGGACGGAACCGCGGATGCAAGGGCTGCTGGGATCGATTTTACGATGCGGGCACATTGAATTATGCTTGATTCTCGAACCCGCTGGTCCGCACACCCCCCAAGTACGGACCGGCGGGTTCTTCCATGCCCCGGCATTATTGCATGGCCAGCCACTCCATAAAGCCGGCCTTTCCGCTCGCGAGCGGAGCAGTGAGAGGATAGACCAATGACTGCAACGCTTGTCGCCAAAGAGCTCTCCGGCGGCCACGGTCACCGCACCTTGTTCTCGAAGCTCTCCCTCACAGTTGCGCCTGGAGACGTCGTGGGTGTTGTCGGCGCCAACGGTGCCGGGAAGTCCACGCTCTTGCGCATTCTTGCCGGAGCTGACCGCCCCCAGGAGGGCACAGTCAGCCTTGCCCCCAGCGACGCCTTTGTGGGGTGGCTGCCCCAGGAACACGAACGCACCCCCGGCGAAACGGTGGCCGCCTACATTGCCCGGCGCACGGGTTGCGCCCAAGCCACGGCAGACATGGAAGCCGGGGCCGAGGGCCTCGCCGCCGGGACGACGGACGCCGATGACGCCTACGCTCTCGCTTTCGATCGCTGGATGGCATCGGGAGCGGCGGACCTTGAGGACAGGATCCCCGCTGTGCTGGCGGATCTCGGGCTCGAAGCCGGGCCCGATGCGCTCATGACGGGACTGTCCGGCGGGCAGGCCGCGCGCGTCGCATTGGCCGCGCTCCTGCTGAGCCGATTCGACGTCGTGCTCCTCGACGAACCCACCAATGACCTGGACCTTGACGGACTCGCCCGGCTTGAATCGTTCGTCCAGGGCCTGCGCGGCGGCGCGGTGCTGGTCTCGCATGACCGCGAGTTCCTGGCCCGTTGCGTCACCAGGGTGCTGGAACTGGACCTTGCCCAGAACAGCGTGGCGGTCTACGACGGCGGTTACGATTCCTTCCTCGAAGAACGGGCGGTAGCAAAACGCCACGCCCGCGAACGGTACGAAGAGTTCGCCAACACCAAAGCCGACCTGGTGTCCCGGGCCCGGACGCAGCGCGAATGGAGCTCGCAAGGTGTCCGCAACGCCATGAAGAAAAGCCCGGATAACGACAAGATCCGCAGGGCCGCGAGCGTTGAGTCTTCGGAAAAGCAGGCCCAGAAGGTCCGGCAGATGGAATCGCGGATCGCCCGGCTTGACGAGGTGGAAGAGCCCCGAAAGGAGTGGCAGTTGCAGTTCAGCATCGGCCAGGCTCCACGCTCCAGCTCCGTCGTCGCGACGTTGCGGGACGTCGTGGCCCATCAAGGCGATTTCACGCTGGGGCCCGTCAATCTCCAGCTCAACGCCGGCGAACGCATTGGCATCACAGGACCCAACGGCGCTGGTAAGTCCACTCTCCTGCGCCTCCTGCTGGGGCTTCAACGGCCCGACGCCGGCGACGCCTCCATGGGTGTCTCCGTGGCGATCGGCGAGATCGACCAAGCCAGGGGTTTGCTGGCCGGACACCTCACGCTGGCCGACGCGGTCGAAGCTGTCCTTGCTGACTGGAACTCCGCCGAGGTCCGGACACTCCTGGCCAAGTTCGGCCTCAAAGCGGACCACACCGCCCGGACCGTGGATTCCCTGTCTCCGGGCGAACGCACCCGTGCGGCGCTCGCGCTGCTCCAGGCCCGCGGCGTCAACCTGTTGGTCCTGGACGAACCCACCAACCACCTCGACTTGCCTGCCATCGAGCAGCTTGAGGATGCACTGGATAGCTACGATGGCGCACTCCTCCTCGTCACGCACGATCGCCGCCTGCTCGAAAACGTCAGGCTCGATTCCCGCTGGCACCTTGACAACGGCACTGTGACCGAACTGCAACGCACTTCCGGAATGGGGCATCACAAGCCATGAGCATGGATGGCGTCGCCTGGCGCTCGCTCTACAACATCACCAGCGCCAAGAGCGGTTCCCAGCCGTTCTCCAAGGAGACCCTCAAGCGGGTCATGGGGTTCGCGAAACCGCACCGCAAGCGGTTGATCGCCTTCGTGGCGACCTCCATCGTGGGTGCCTTTCCTGGCTGTGGCCACACCGGTGCTGGCAGGCCAAGTGGTGGACGCGATCATTGCCCGCTCCGGGGTGGATGTGGTGATAGGACTCGCCGCGCTCATCGCCGCAGTGGCGGTGGCTGACGCGGGGCTGGGCCTCGTGACCCGCTGGTTGTCCTCGGTGATCGGCGAAGGCGTGATCGTTGATTTGCGGACACGGGTGTTCGACCATGTGCAGCGCATGCCCATCGCGTTCTTCACCCGTACCCGCACCGGAGCCCTCGTCAGCCGCCTCAACAACGACGTCATCGGCGCTCAATCGGCGTTCGCGGGAACCCTGTCCGGGCTGGTCAGCAACGTCGTCTCCCTGGCCTTGACTCTCGTGGTCATGCTCAACCGCTCGTGGCTGGTCACCGTCCTGGCTATGGTGCTGCTGCCGATCTTCCTCATTCCCGCCCGGCGCATGGGTTCCAAGCTGGCCGACCTGCGCCGAGAAGCCGCGTCCCACAACGCGGCTATGGGAACCCAGATGACCGAGCGCTTTTCCGCGCCCGGCGCCACGCTGGTCAAACTGTTCGGCCGCCCGGACGAGGAATCCGCCGAGTTCGCAGCCCGTGCCGGCCGGGTGCGGGACATCGGCGTCCGCACAGCCATGCTGCAGTTCACCTTCATCACCGCGCTCACCCTCGTTTCGGCCTTGGCCCTCGCGCTCGTCTACGGCCTGGGTGGCTGGCTCGCGCTCAGCGGGCAGCTAGCAGCCGGCGACGTCGTCGTCCTGGCACTGTTGCTCACCCGCCTCTACGCGCCGCTTACGGGGTTATCCAACGCCCGCGTGGAGATCATGAGCGCTTTGGTCAGCTTCGAGCGAGTCTTCGAGATCCTGGATCTTGATCCCCTCATCAAGGAAAAGCCCGACGCCGTAGCAGTGCCGCCGGGGCCGGTTGCGGTGGAATTCGACAACGTCCGCTTCGCCTACCCTTCCGCGGACAAGGTGTCCCTCGCGTCGCTGGAGGACGTGGCCACCCTGGACACCCGCGGCGGCGAGGAAGTCCTGCATGGAATCAGTTTCCGGGTAGAGCCTGGGCAGACCGTGGCGTTGGTTGGTTCATCAGGTGCCGGCAAGTCCACTGTGGCGCAACTGTTGTCGCGCTTGTACGACGTCGATTCCGGCGCCGTCCGCTTGGGCGGCTTTGGGCCGGGGACCGGGCTGGACGTTCGCGACGCCACGTTCGATTCCCTCCGGGACACTTTGGGAATGGTCACGCAGGACGGCCACCTGTTCCACGAAAGCATTGCCTCCAATCTGCGCCTGGCCCGGCCGGGCGCGAGCGACGAGGAAATGTGGGATGTACTGCGGCGGGCCAGGCTCGAAGACATGGTGCGGTCCCTGCCCGATGGCCTTGAGACCGTGGTGGGGGAGCGTGGCTACCGGCTTTCGGGAGGTGAGCGTCAACGGCTCACCATTGCCCGGCTCCTCATCAAGCAGCCGAAAGTTGTCATCCTCGACGAAGCCACCGCCGCACTGGACTCCACGAACGAAGCTGCCGTGCAGGCAGCCTTGGGCGAAGCGCTCGAGGGGCGCACCGCCGTCGTGATTGCCCACCGGTTGTCCACTATCCGCGCCGCAGACGCGATCCTGGTGGTCGAGGACGGTTACATCGTGGAGCGCGGAACCCATGCCGAGCTCCTCGCCGCGGACGGCCGCTACGCGGAGCTGTACAACACGCAGTTTGCCGAGGCCACGGCTGTGGCCCAGGAGGCTGTTCCGGAGCTGTAAAGCGTGCTGTGAGGTTCAGCTCCGGACGATGTGGCGAACTTCCGGAGCAACTTCCAAGCGGTTCCGCCCTGCGGCTTTGGCCGAATACAAAGCCATGTCGGCCTCTTTGAGGAGCCGTTCACTGCTGACCCGGTGGCCCGGCAGATAGGCCGAAAGCCCCGCGCTGAGAGTCAGCGTGCCCGAGGGGTTCCCGGAATGCGCAATGCCTAGGTTCCGTACCGCCTCCAGCGCACGGACCAGCCTTGTTTCCGCCCCGGATGGCGTCTGGCCCGGCAGGAGGAAGATGAATTCTTCACCGCCGAAGCGGTAGATTCCGTCGCTTTCCCGCCCATGGCTGGCCAACGAGTCCGCAACTGCCTGCAGCGCGGAATCGCCCGCCGGGTGGCCATAAATGTCGTTGTACTTCTTGAAATTGTCCACGTCGCAGATGGCCAGGCTGTAGTCGGTTCCGTAGCGCTCACTCTGATGGTGCAGCTGATCCAGGTCCTTCCGAGAGCCTCAGGCGGTTATGGAGCTTCGTCAGGGGATCGGTCCGGGCTTGTTCCGCGAGGGCGGCGCGGTAGCGGGCAAGGTCCGTGTGCAGCGACGTCACCCTTTGCGCCACCAGAAGCCGGGTATGCAGCGCGAAAGGGTCAAGTGGCTTCGCAACGTAGTCGTCGGCACCCGCATGCATGCCTGCGACGACGTCGTCCCGTGAATCCTTCGAAGTGACAAGGACGAGATACGTGTAGGAATCCTCTTCCACGGAGCGGATGGCCCGGCAGAGCTCGAGTCCATCGAGTCCGGGCATCATCAGGTCCGTCACGACAACCTGCGGCCGGTGTTGCTTGTACAGCTCCCAGGCGGAATTTCCGTCCGCGGCCACGATGCACTCATGTCCTGACCGCTCCACGGCGGCCTTCGCGACCAAACGCGAACCGAAGTCGTCGTCTGCCACCAGCACTTTCATGGGGACACCGAGAGGGCACGGTCCAATGCCTGCGTCAACCAGGGTCAGCTCGGCTTCAAGTTCGGCGAGAAGTGCGGGATCAACGCTCTCCGCCTTGAGTGATCTGCGTTCCATTTCCTCGCACATTCTCGCTGCGCGGGTGGCTCCAATGTTGGCTGCTGCGCCCTTCAGCTTATGGACTATCTGCCTGAAGGCCTCGCCGCCTCCGTTGTCCAAGGCTTGGCGGAGGGCTTCCAGGCTGGGCTGGATGTCCTCCCGGAAAGCGTGGGCCGCGGCAGGCAGCAGCCCCAGCCCATCCGCCGGTCCGAGGTCACGCAATGTTTCCAGCCGCGCGGGATCGAGGGCGGGCTCGGTGTTTGCCTTTATCGAGGGTGCAGGTATCCACCTGGCGAGGACCTGTTCGAGCTTGTCCACGTCCACGGGTTTGGTGAGATAGTCGTTCATGCCAGCGGCGAGGCAACGCTCGCGGTCCTCATCCAGGGCGCCGGCTGTCATGGCGATGACCGGGAGCTTCCTGCGGCCATTTTGCCGCGCGCGGATGGCCTTGGTGGCCTCGAAACCGTCCATGACGGGCATGTGGCAGTCCATGAGGACGGCTGCGTACTCGGTGGCTGCAGTGGCGGCAACTGCTTCGCTTCCGTCAGCTACAACGTCGGCTTCGTACCCAAGCTTCGCGACCATGCTCCGGGCCACGAGCTGATTGACCTCATTGTCCTCAACAACCAGGATCAGCCCGCGCGAAGGCTGGCTAATACTTACCGGCACCACCGTCGCCACCGGGGAATTAACCGGAGCAGCAACCGGACGGGTCGCCACAAGACGCATCAGCCGATCGTAGAATTCGGAACTGCGCACGGGCTTCGTCAGCCACTGCTGGACCCCGGCGGCCGCGAGTTCGGACTTGTCCACATTCATGGTGGAGGTCAGCATGATGATCCGGGTCGATTCCAGCGCGACGTCGGCGCTGAGTATGTGGGCGAGTTCGAGCCCGTTCATGTGGGGCATCATCATGTCGAGCACGGCAATGTCGAACGGCCGTCCGGCCGCAGCCTCCTCGCGGCAGCGTTCCAACCCCTGTTGGGCGTCGCCCACCGCCTCCGGATTCATCCGCCAGGCGGCTAATTGCGTCTCGAGTACCAGCCGGTTGGTCGCGTTGTCATCCACCACCAGGACCCGGAGGCCCGTCAGCTGATCCGGAGAGACCGACGGCGGAACCGTGGCAGGACTCGACACTTCCAAAGGAAGGGTGGCCCAGAAAGTGCTGCCGTTTCCCAAGGTGCTGTCCACCCCGATCTCGCCGCCCATTACCTCGGTCAGCCTCCGTGAGATCGCCAGTCCCAGGCCTGTTCCGCCGTATCGCCGGGTGGTCGAGGCGTCTGCCTGTGAGAACGATTCGAAGAGCCTGAGATGATCACCGGGATCGATTCCGATCCCGGTGTCCCGGACTTCGAAGCGCACCCGAACATTCCTGGCACCGTTTTCCACCACCCGCACGCTGATGACGACTTCCCCCGCGGGTGTGAACTTCACTGCGTTTGACGCGAGGTTGAGCAAAATCTGCCTGATGCGCCCGGCGTCGCCCACCAGCATCGCCGGAACTTCCGGCCGGCAGTACGCGATCAGTTCCAGGCCTCTGGCCTGTGCGGACTCAGCCAGGAGGGCTGCGAGCTCCTCCACGAGGGTGCGTGGATTGAACGGAGCGGGGTCCAGGTCGACCTTGCCCGCTTCGAGTTTCGAGAAGTCCAGAATGTCGTTGATCAGGGTCAGGAGGGCTTCGCCCGCACCCTTGACTCCCTCGGCATATTGGCGCTGGCTATCTTCCAAAGGAGTGTCCAGCAGCAATCCGGTCAGTCCAATCACGCCGTTCATCGGGGTGCGGATTTCATGGCTCATGGTCGCCAGGAACTCCGATTTCAAGCGGCTGGATTCTTCGGCGGCTTCACGGGCAGTCACCAGTTCTGCCTGTGCGATCCGGCGCTCTGTGATGTCCTGGGCTATCGCTGCGACTCCATGGACGCCGCTAGTGCCGCGGATCGGAGACAACGTCAGGGAGACGGGCACGATGGAGCCGTCGCTCCGGACCCGTTCTGTTTCGAAGCTGTGGGTTTCCTTCCCGGCTCCGATCGCTGCCAAGAGCTCTTCTTCCTCCGCGCGGAGGTGCTCCGGAATGATGATTGAAACATGCCGTCCAATGGCCTCGGCGGCGCTGTACCCGTAGATTCGTTCGGCCCCGGGGTTCCAACTGGTGATGACGCCGTCCACGGTCTTGCCGACGATTGCATCTGCTGAGGAGTTGACGATCGCGCCCAGGCCTTCAAGTTCCGCCGTGCGCTGAGCAACCTTGGATTCGAGATCCCGAGTGAGGCTGATGTTTTCCAGGATCATGAGTACCTGGCGGGTAACGGCCAGGGCAAGGACGGTAAGTCCGACGGCCTGAAGGAAGGGATCGCTGGGACGCCCGACGCGTATGGGAGCCACCATGACTGCGCCGAAGACGGGGACATAGGGGAGGAGTTCCAAGGCAAGCGTGTAGATGCGTCGGTCCTGCCGCGGACGTCGGCCATAGGGGACAAGCGGAGCGACGGCGATCAGCAGGAAGGCTGCGATCCAGCCCAAGGCCAGCGGTGTCCCGGTCACCCCGGTGACGCCGTCGGAAGTCAGGTCCACGTAGGTGCTGTCAGTGATCGCCAAGATGAGGAGCCCGCCACCCAGGCAGACCCACCTGAGACGTTCGCCCGGGGCCCTCCGCATGGTGAGCACCAGGACGATGGAGACCATGATGATATCCGCAACCGGATAGGCAAGGCCTGTGATGCGGACTAGGGGCTCCTGCCCTTCAGCCTTGACCATTGATCCGAGCACAGTGGCCCAGCTCATGAAAAGCACCGCCGAGGCGATCACAGCAGCGTCCAGGAGTGTCCGCAAGAAAGCAACCTTGGAAACCCGGGGACGCGGGAACAGATAGACGGCGATCGCGGCGGGGACCGCGTATCCGACGAAGCCCGCGTCGGCCAGCGAGGGATAGGGGTAGTTGTGATCCCTCGTGAGCCCGAAGAAGGTCCAGATCGATTGAGCTATGGCCCAGACAAGGGTGGCGAGTGCCATGACCCACCACGCGCGGGAGCTTTCGTCTTTGCGCCGTGCTGCCCGGGCGCAACTGACAGTGGCGAGCAGCACGGCCGCCAGGATGGCGAGATCCCCGGTTGACTGCGCTGCCGAGGTGCCTTGGTTCGCCCCGAGGACAAGGGCCAGGACAATCAATGCCGCCCCTGCGGCAACAGCCGTCCACACGAGAGCGGGCCTTGACCTGCGTTGCCCGCTCATGGAGAAAGACAAAGCGTCGCGGCGCTCGTCAAGAGATTGCATGCGATCCCCCAGCTGGACCTGACAATGCAGACCTGAATTAAGTGCAGACCTGGATTAAGTTAAGACAAACCTTGCCACCACCAGCTTAAAAGCTCCACTGGTTATGGGAGGCAATACGGGGAATATTAAGTATTCTCGCCACGCAAATTATCCGGCGCCCTGTCCGGCGCCCTGTCCGGCCCCGAATTGCCGCGGCCGGAGGCTCCTACTTTTGCGCAAGCAGGGGCAGGACGTGGTCCGTCAGGAGCGGGGCCAGATCGTCCGGAAGTTCAGCGCTGAGGTCCAGCCAGCGGATCTCTGCGATCTCGGCCGAGGGATGGGCGTCCCACGTGCCCGGGGCGGTGAACACGGTGGCCTCGATATCCGTAGCTGCCTCGTTGGCGGCGACGGCGAGCCAGACACCCAAGGGCTCCAGGTCCGCGGGACCGACGTCGATTCCGACTTCCTCGGCCAGCTCGCGGGATGCTGCTTCCGCCGCGGTTTCACCAGGTTCGGGCTTGCCTCCCGGGTGCATGAACTTGTTAGTCCCGCGTTTGCGCACCGTGAGCAGACGCCCGGCGTCGTCGTATACGCAGACCGCGCTGACGACGATCAGGTCCTTGGCCGGGCTGTCCTGGGTCATTGCTCTCTCCTGAGCCGGGATTCCAGCAGCAGGTCCTTGGCCGGCCCGTGGACGTCCCAGGCGTAGCTGAAAGCATCCGGCCCATCCCAGCGGTAGTTTACCCGGTAGTCATCGGGATCGCACCAGTGCCGGTCCTCATTCGCGCTGCCAGTAAAGCTCATGCGGTGGAAGGGTTTGCCATCCGGGAAGTAGACGTCCAGGGCCGCAGGCGATTCCGCGGGCCGCAGGAGATATTCGCGGAAGGCCGGCCCGGTGTGCGTAGGCCAGGACATGGTGCCGTCCTCACGAAGGAGGAGGCCGCCGTCGGGCGTTTCGGAATAGCGCACGACGCCGGTAAAGGTGCCGCGGGTGCCGCTCGCCCGGTCCCAGAGGGACCGATCCACGGTCCAGGAGCCTTGCAGGTATGCCCGCAGGTCTTGCGTCGGTGACGATTCGCGCAGTTGGTCTTTCAAGTGCCCTCGATTGGAATCGAACCAACGACACCGGCTTTAGGAGAGCCGTGCTCTATCCACTGAGCTACGAGGGCTTGTGCGCCTGCTAGGAAGCCCCTGGGGGCCGCTGGCCGGGCACGCATACAAGCATACAAGCTGCCGGGCGGGCCCCGGAACATTGGCATCAGGCACCACTGCGGCATCCGGCGCTAGGCTGGCCGGATGAGAGAGCAGATGACCGTGCCCGAAGCGCCCGGCGGCTACCTCCCGGACCTCGCCACCGTCCGCTCGAACATCGGCGGCTGGGCACAGTTGAGCGTGGTGCAGTATTTCGTGGCTGAATCGGCGGTGATCGAGGCCTGGCGTGGACCCGAGGCGTACCACCGCCGGACCGGCTTCATCAGCGATCTTGGCGCGATCAACTGCGGCGTTTACGAACAGCGCAACGTATGTTCTCCACTGCATGTGCTGATGAATACGTCCTTCGTGGTGCAGGGCCTTGGAATGCTGTTCGGGGCACTCCTGCTCAGTTCCGCGCTCCTGTGCATAGCTGCCCGTCCCGGTCTCCGCATCCAGCAAGGTGCCGCGTACCGCAAGGCGTGGGCCACCGCCGTCGCGATCCGCGCCCTGACAGGTGTCTCCGGGCTGGGGACTGTCATTGTGGGTTTTGTGCCGGAGGACCTCAGGTCCCCCTGGCATCTCACCGGCGCGCTCATGTTCTTCGGGGGCGGGGCACTGGCGTTGGTGGGGCTCGGACTGCTGTGGCTGCCGCACACGCGGATGAGTTGGTTCATTCTGGTGTGCGGAACGGTGTCATTTGGCGCGCTCGTGGTGGGTGGCCTGACCCGGATGGATGTCCCGGAGCCTGGAACCTTGGAACGGCTGATGGGCTATCCGATCACCATCGGATTTTGCGCTGCCGGGCTAGTGGTAGCGCAAAGGGTCCGGGAAGTGCGGCGGACGGCGCGGTTCGCGAAACACTGATGTCTCCCGGGTAGCCTCATGTGAGTGAGTGTGTGCATTATCATGAGTGCACTCACCGGAATGGCGCCGGGCTGAGGGTTCCACGCAGTTTTGGCGCAGACTTGATTGATCGACACGGCAGAACATAGGACCCATGACCGCCCAGGCACTCCCCGTCCACGATTCACGGCTTCCCGACGACGCGTTGGATGCTCAGCCGGAAGAGGGCTTCGCTGATGCTGCTTCAATCAAAGTCAGCTTGGCGGAAGATGGCATCGTGGACGTCATCCTGCCGCCCAACGCGGTTGTCCGCTCACCGGAAGCCCGCGCGGCCGCGGCCGCCGTCCGCGCGATCGCGGACGGGCATAAGCTGCCCGTACTGATGACCGTGACCGGAGTGCTATCCGTCACGGACGACGCGCGCTTGGCCTACACGAACTCCGTGGTTGTATCGGCATGCGCCTTGCTGGGGGAGAGCCCGGTGGACAGGGTGATTGCGCACTTCCTCTTGCGTGCGAAGCCCGGTGCCGTACCAGGTCGGTTCTTCACTTCCGAGGCAGAAGCGCGTGACTGGTTGAGAGAGCACCACCGTGAATCCTGAGCCTCAGGACCCTCGGCTCCTTGCCCTCGTTGAAGGGGTAGTCCGGATCGCGGACGGCGACCTCAGCACGAGGATCCCGGTTTCCGGTCCGCGCGATGAAGTGGCTGCCGTCATCACCGGGATCAACCTCATGGCTGACGATCTTCAAGCTATTTACCAGGAGCTCGAGGAACGGGTCGAGAACCGCACCGCCATGTTGCGCGAGGCTCAGATCGAACTCGAACGCATGGCGCTCACTGATCCGCTGACCCAGCTGGCCAACCGCACGGCGCTCGACAGGGCATTGAGTTACGAGCTCCTCGAAGCGGAGCGCGGCGAACTGCCTCCCGCGTTGCTCGTTTTGGACTTGAACTCCTTCAAGGGGGTCAACGACACGTTGGGGCACAGCGCAGGGGACACCGTCTTGAAAGTCACTGCCCGGCGCCTGCTCGCCGCGGTCCGCGATACCGACATGGTGGCCAAGGCTCGGCGGTGATGAATTCGCCGTCATGCTGCCCAAATCCAATGCAGCACACGCTCGCGGGGTCGCTAAACGCATCCTCCGGGCCGTGGGCGAGGGCATCGACATTGGCGAAGTCCGGATCGTCTGTGGAACGAGTGTGGGGCTCCGGGTTGCCGAGGCGGGGCAGTCAGTGGACGATCTCGTCATGGAAGCCGATACGGCCATGTATGCCGCAAAAGCTGAGCAGCGGAGCAGCGTCAAGGTTTTCGAGCCGGCTCTTTTGTATGCGCGCCGGCTTCAAGGCCTCATGATCTCGGAGCTGCGTGAAGCCATCCGGACTGATCAGCTAGTTCTCCACTACCAGCCGGTGGTCGAGTTGGGCTCGGGCCGGATAGAGGGCGCCGAAGCCCTGGTGCGGTGGAACCACCCCGCCAGGGGGTTGCTGATGCCGGATGCGTTCATTCCCCTGGCCGAGGAAACAGGCATCATCATCGATCTCGGCTATTGGGTCCTCCGCCACGCCATGCGGCAACTGCGCGAGTGGCAGGATGGTCCAGGGGTCGACCATGACTTCAGCATGCGGGTCAATATTTCGACAACCGAACTGCAAAGCCTGGAATTGATCGAGCATGTGCGGGAAGTACTTGCCGAAACCGGGGTGGAGGCATCAAGGCTGGTCATCGAACTCACGGAGTCGATGGCAGTCAACGGAAGCGACATCGACAGATACTCGCTGACTGGCCTCCGGCGCTTGGGGATCCGCTTGGAGATCGACGACTTCGGCACCGGGTATTCGTCCATCAGCTATCTACGCAGCCTGCCCGTCAATGTGGTCAAGATCGACCGCTCCCTGATCCAAGGCCTGGGGACGGATGACAAAGAGCGGGACTTTGTGGCGGCAGTTCTCCAACTCATCCACGCGTGTGGGATGCAGGCCGTCGCCGAAGGCATCGAAACGGCGGAGCAGGCGGCAGAGCTTGCCCGGCTTGGCTGCGCCAGTGGTCAGGGATATTACTTTGGCCGACCCATGGCGCCGGAAAAATTCGCGGAACTACTGCGGGGCACTTGAGCGAACCTGATCCTCAACGAATGTGCGAGCAGCAGAAAGGGCACCGGACCGAGGTCCGGTGCCCTTCTGTTGCCGCTACTTGTTGCCGCTACTAGTCAGTAGTTGCTACTAGTTGGCGGGGGTGGAGTTGGGCCACCAGCCAATTGCCTGCGGCGTGACCTGGGTGGTTGCGTTGGGCCACCAGCCAATTGCCTGCGGCGTGACCTGGGTGGTTGCGTTGGGCCACCAGCCAATTGCCTGCGGCGTGACCTGGGTGGTTGCGTTGGGCCACCAGCCAATTGCCTGCGGCGTGACCTGGGTGGTTGCGTTGGGCCACCAGCCAATTGCATGGGCTGAGTTCTTGGCGACGTTCGGCCACCAGCCAATGGCTACCGACGACGAGTCCTGCGAGGGGCTCTGGCTGCTGGCGGACAATGCTGCCGAGCCGGTGATTCCGGCGAACAGGATTGCTGTGGCAGCAACGAGAGCGGCGATGGTTCTTTTCATGCGGAAGCTCCTGATTTATGTGACTGCTGAGACTGAAGTGAACGAAGTGAAGCACGCTCATTATAAGAGTAACGACACGCCGTGTCACGAGTGCTAAGTCACCTCGCCCGGAAAGATGCTAAATACGTGCCCGCGCCATTGACCGGGCGCCTCGGGACATAATGGAACCATGCGAGAAAAGAAAGTCGCGCCCTCGTACGCCGAAGTGGAACTTGAGGCAAGGGGTCACCGGGCCAGCCATGACTTCACCAAGGCCGCCGATGGGGCGCGCTCAGCTGCCGGCATGGCGCGGGACGAAGGCGATTCCGCGGGGTGGTGGAACATGACTTTCCTTCAAGCAGAGAATCTTCTGGACGCCGGCGATTTCGCCGAGTGCACCACGTTGGCCCAGGCCCTCTCGGAGGCCTCACTGGCTATCGCTTCGCCCCAACATCGTGCCCGGGCGTTGACCTTGATGGCGAACTCCCTTCGGAGCGAAGGGCTCTTGGAGATGGCCACCCGGGCCGCGGCGTCGGCAGTTGGACTAGTCGACGACGACGAGGACATGGAAATCGACGTTCACGCACGGCAGGCGCTAATCGCTGCGTTTGGTGAGTCCGGCAAGCTTGAAGAGGCTTGGAAGGAATGCTTGTCTCTCTCGGCAAGAATCTCCGATGAGATGGATGACCAGTTGGCGGGCAAGGCGTACTGGGTGATCGGCAATGTTGCGTTCCTTTGCGACAAAGTCGAGGAAGGGCTCCAGTACCACGAGCTTGCTGCCGAAACTTTCTCGCCGTCCCGGAACCTCGATGTGTGGGCCAAGTTCAACAAAGCATCCGCCGCGATGAGGCTGGCTGCAGAAGTGGCGGATGCGGCGACCCTCCGGTGCATTGAACGGGCGGAACTTGCCACGGATGTCGTGGGAGGCAGCGAAGAGGAAATTCTCCTGCTTCGACTTAACCGCGCACATTGGAACTATTTGGCGGGAGATGCCGGAGCGGCGCTTGAGCTACTGGAGGAAATCAGTGGCTCCGCCGATCAGCTGCCATCGCAGATCGCAGGGGAAATATTCCTCCTGATGGCGCGCGCCCAAGCCGATACCGGGCGTGAGCAAGAGGCGAAGGAAAGCCTTATAGAAGCGGCTGATCGCTTCGACAAAGCCGGCGCCCATCAGCGTGCACTCCAGGCCCGGGAGATGCTCTCTCCGGAGCCTGCGTTCTCAACAGGAGTAGCGCGGCGCAGAGCGCCAGTCAGCCGCTTAGGCAGTTTTTGAACGCCGCCGCCCCAGTACCAAGGCCGCACCGCCGGCCAAAAGGCTCAGCAGGAACAGCACCCAGCCCACAACGGTGAGCGTTGACGCCAAAGCCACCTGGCCGGCGTCGGGCACTACGGATCCCAGCGCGGCGTCGACCGCTATGTTGCTCCACAAGCGGACTACGGCGAACAGCAAGGGAGCCGCCCACAGCGCCCAACGCAGAGCCTTGCCAGCCACATTGGTGCCGACCAGCAGAAGCCACGTGAAACCGAAGATCAGCGGAAACAGCGTTCCGGCGGTTTTGTGGATGTAGCTGAGTTGGCCGCGGGCGTCGTCGGTCATGGCGCCGTGCAATTGGTGGACGTAGTCCGTGGAGAATCCGCCAATGAGGGAATCGGGCATGGCCATGCCGCCGGACAATTGCGTCATCTGGTTCAGGGTCAGGAGATGCACGTACCAAAACAGGAAGAGGCTGGCCACCACTCCGGCAATCACCACGAGCCTCGCGTTGCTCTGTGCCTGCTGCGGTGATCGCTGCGTGGTGGGGTTGATCACCGACGGCAACTGGTGCTGCGGGACGGCGGCATTGGCGCCGTGCTTCTTGATGCGTTGGGCTGGGGTCTTGGCCATGTCATTCATTATCCCGGCACATAAGCTGGACTCATGACCACCGGCAGGCATTCCGCTACAGAACTTGACCCTTCGCTTGACGACTACGAACTGGCTGCGGCCCTGTCCGGGAAGCCGGGCAGCTTGCCCTGCTGATGCGGATGGGCGGTTTGCAGGGAGAACGCAAGACTTCGGTTTCGGACGTTGTGACGGCCGCGGACCACGCGGCCGAGGCGTATGTCCTCGAGCAATTGCGCCGCTGCCGCCCGGATGACGGCATCCTGGGCGAAGAAGGAAGCTCAGTGGCGGGAAGCAGCGGCCGCACTTGGGTGATCGACCCCGTGGATGGCACCTACAATTTCCTGCATGGCTCCACGTATTGGTGCTCGGCGATTGCCTTGAGGCGCGATTTGCCGGCATCACACGGTATCGCCTCTGATCCCGAGGTCATCCTCGGTGCGATCTACCAGCCGGAGCTGGACAAGCTGTGGACCGGCGGCGAAGGCCACCCCGCGACGCTCAACGAGGAACGAATCTCCGGCCCGTCAAGCAAGGCCATTAGCGAGCTTGGCGCCGCAACATACATCCACCCCACCTGGCTTGCCGATCCCCGGGCCGCGATGCCGTGGCACGCGGCGGCCGTGTCGGTCGCTTCGCTGCGCATGTTCGGATCCGGCTCCTGTGATCTCGGCCGGGTGGCCGACGGCGAGCTGGGTTGCTGGTTCCAGCACAGCTGCCCCGAGTGGGACTGGCTCCCTGGCAAGGCGATCGTCCGCGCGGCAGGTGGGGACACCGACGTCGTGCGTGTCAACGGCCTGGACTGGTTCATCGCGGGAGGTCCAACGGCGGTCCGCGAGCTCCGTGCTGCGCTCACCTCGGTCCCGCAATTTACCTGAGCATGCTCTCCTCTGGTTACTAGAGGTGGACATAGTGCGTTTATGTCCAGTGGTGCTGGCCAGGGCTGCGCATGTCCCTCGCGAGTGGGGGTGGGCGAAAAATGGGCATGTCCCCCTGTGGCGCTGGGCGGCCCTTTGTGTCAGGGCCACCGCCTAGACTGGTAAACACCATGGATATGTTGTTTGACCCATACGCAGATGGCCCTTTCAAAGCCGCCAGCCGAGCCACCACCAAGGACGCTCCCGCCATGCTCTCGCACGCCGGAAGCGGCCTGCCGGGCTGGGGAAGCGGCATGCCCGACGCCGGCCGCCGCCTTGCGCAGGAAGGCAGCTTCGGCGCTGGCGGAGATGTCGCGCCCGGCAGCGGGGCGGGCCGGGGCCACTCCGGGCTGCCGTCTGCGGAGGCACTGCTTGAGGGATTGAACCCGGAGCAAGAGGAAGCCGTCAAACATGCCGGCAGCCCATTGCTGATTGTGGCTGGCGCAGGTTCGGGCAAGACCCGCGTGCTCTCCAACCGCATCGCCTACCTGATCGCCACCGGTCGCGCCCACCACGGCGAGATCCTTGCCATCACGTTCACCAACAAAGCTGCTGCGGAAATGCGGGAACGCATCGAGGCCTTGGTGGGCAACCGTGCCAAGACCATGTGGATCTCCACCTTCCACTCCTCCTGCGTGCGTATCCTGCGCCGCGAGGCCGCCAATGTGGGGCTGAACTCGAACTTCTCGATCTACGACTCCGCGGACTCCCTGCGCCTCATCACTCTCGTGGCCAGAAGCCCGGCCCTGGACCCCAAGCGCTTCGCGCCCAAAGCCATCCAGCACAAGATTTCGGCCCTCAAGAACGAGCTCATTGACGACGACGCCTTCGCTTCCAGCGCCAACCACAACGAACCTTTCGAGCAAGCCGTCGCTGAGGTCTTCAAGGGCTACACCCAGCGGCTGCGCCAGGCCAACGCCATGGACTTCGACGATCTCATTGCGCAGACCGTCTACATGTTCCGGGCTTTCCCGGCGCTCGCAGAGTCTTATCGCCGTCGTTTCCGGCATGTGCTCGTGGATGAATACCAGGACACCAACCACGCCCAGTACGCCCTGGTCCGGGAAATCGTCGGCGAGGGCCAGCAAGCGAGCGAGCTGACCGTCGTCGGTGATTCCGACCAATCCATCTACGCCTTCCGCGGCGCGGACATCCGGAACATCGTCGAGTTCGAGAAGGACTATCCGGAAGCCCGCACCATCAAGTTGGAGCAGAACTACCGCTCCACGCAGAACATCCTCAGCGCTGCCAACTCAGTCATTTCCCGCAATCCGAACAGGCCGGACAAGAAACTCTGGACAGCCGAGGGCGACGGCGAAAAGATCATCGGCTACGTGGGTGAAAACGAGCACGACGAAGCGCAGTTCATCGCCAAGGAAATCGACCGACTCCAGGATGAGGACGGCCTGCGTCCCGGCGACGTAGCCATCTTTTACCGCACCAACGCCCAGTCCCGCTCCATCGAAGATGTCCTGGTCCGCGTGGGCCTGCCGTACAAGGTGGTTGGCGGTACCCGGTTCTACGAGCGCAAGGAAATCAAGGACGCCCTCGCGTACCTCCGGGTCCTGGTAAACCCGGACGACGACGTCAATTTGCGCCGCGTCCTCAACGAACCCAAGCGCGGAATCGGCGATCGTGCCGAAGGCGCGGTGGCAGCCTTGGCCGAGCGTGAACGCAGTTCCTTCATGGCAGCGGCACGCAAGGCGGACCAAGCTCCCGGTATGGCCACCCGTTCCGTGAATGCGGTCCTGGGTTTCGTGAAGCTCCTGGATGACCTGGCCGAGGTGGCTTCCGGCTCGGGCGCTGCGGCTGCCCTCGAAGCGGTCTTGGAACAGACCGGATACCTCGCCGGGCTTCGTGCCAGCACCGATCCCCAAGACGAATCCCGCGTCGAGAACCTCGCCGAATTGGTGGCTGTGGTCCGGGAATACGAGCGTGACAACCCTGAGGGCACGCTGGGCGAGTTCCTTGAGCAGGTCTCCCTCGTGGCCGATGCCGACCAGATCCCGGATGCGCCGGAGGGTTCCGAGGACGCCGCCGCCGCCGTCGAGGAGGCCAAACGCATGGGCGTGGTGACTCTCATGACCCTCCACACGGCCAAGGGGCTGGAATTCCCCGTGGTCTTCCTGACCGGCATGGAACACGGCCTTTTCCCTCATCAGCGCTCCGCGACCGATCCCAAGGAGCTGGCGGAAGAGCGTCGCCTGGCCTATGTGGGCCTCACACGGGCGCGAAAGCGCCTCTATGTGACCCGCTCGGAAGTCCGCAGCATGTGGGGACAGAGCCAGTACAACCCTGCCAGCCAATTCCTCGAGGAGATCCCCACCGATCTCGTGGAGTGGAAGCGCGAAGGCACCTCCCGGCAGTCGGGCTGGGGGAGCGCCCCCATCGGCTCCGGTCGTTACGGCGGATCCTTCTGGGGCGCGGGAACCTCCCGGGGTGCCGCTCCCAGCGCTACCGCAGGGTTCGACGCCGACGTGCCGGCCGCCGTCGTACGCAATCGTGTTCAGCCGCAAAAGGAAGTGGTCGCGGTTGTTGTAGGCGACAAGGTCAACCACACCAGCTTCGGCAACGGCACGGTGATCGGCGTTGAAGGCGCCGGTGACAAGACCGTGGCGAAGGTCAAGTTCGACGTCGGCGAAAAGCGATTGCTGTTGCGTTACGCACCGCTGACCAAACTGGATTCCTAAGCGTCTTGTGCTAGCACAACGGGGGCCGGACGCGCCGGAAAACCGCGTCATATAGCGGTTTTTCTACGCGTGATAGAAGTGTGTGGTTACTCACTTAACGGGTACTGTAGAACCGGCTGGCCTCCCCAGGGGGCTAAAGTTCGAGAGGAACTTGCGCAATGTGACCGGCTGCCTGGCGGCCGTTCGATGCGCACCTATCCGCAGCCGGTTTTCGCGGTCACCGTGGTTCCGGCTGTACAGAAACTACTTCGACGTAGAAGGACACTAAACCGTGGACCTGTTTGAATATCAGGCGCGCGATATGTTCGAGGCGCACGGTGTACCCGTGCTCGCTGGCATCGTGGCGCACACTCCTGAAGAAGCAAAGGCTGCAGCCGAGAACATCGGCGGCGTCACCGTCGTCAAGGCGCAGGTAAAGGTCGGTGGCCGTGGCAAGGCTGGCGGTGTCAAGGTCGCAAAGTCTGCTGACGAAGCGCTTGAGCACGCCACCAACATCCTTGGTATGGACATCAAGGGCCACACCGTCAACAAGGTCATGATCGCCCAGGGCGCCGACATTGCTGAGGAATACTACTTCTCCGTCCTGCTGGACCGGGCAAACCGCAACTACCTGGCCATGTGCTCGGTTGAAGGCGGCATGGAAATCGAGCAGCTTGCCGTAGAGCGCCCGGACGCACTCGCCAAGATCGCCATCGATCCCGCCGTCGGAATCGACCAGGCCAAGGCCGACGAAATCGTTGCCGCCGCTGGTTTCTCCGAGGAACTGCGCGGAAAGGTTGCCGGCGTCATCCTCAAGCTCTGGGATGTCTTCAAGAAGGAAGACGCAACCCTCGTTGAGGTTAACCCGCTGGTCAAGACCGGCGCTGGCGACATCGTTGCCCTCGACGGCAAGGTCTCCCTCGACGAGAACGCCAGTTTCCGCCACGTCCACCACTCGGAACTCGAGGACAAGGACGCCGCTGACCCGCTCGAGGCCAAGGCCAAGGCGCAGGACCTCAACTACGTGAAGCTCGACGGCGAAGTGGGCATCATCGGCAATGGCGCCGGTCTTGTCATGTCCACCCTCGACGTCGTTGCTTACGCCGGCGAAAACCACGGCAACGTCAAGCCGGCCAACTTCCTGGACATCGGTGGTGGAGCTTCCGCCGAGGTCATGGCCGCCGGCCTGGATGTCATCCTCGGTGACGAGCAGGTCAAGAGCGTTTTCGTGAACGTCTTCGGTGGCATCACCGCTTGTGACGCCGTGGCAAAGGGCATCGTCGGCGCACTGGCCGAGCTTGGCACCAACGCCAACAAGCCGCTGGTTGTCCGTCTAGATGGCAACAACGTCGAAGAGGGCCGCCGCATCCTGGCCGAGGCCAACCACCCGCTGGTTACCCTGGCAGCCACCATGGACGAGGGCGCCGAAAAGGCCGCCGAGCTCGCCAACGCAGCGAAGTAAGGGACGCGAACATGAGCATTTACCTGAACAAGGACTCCAAGGTCATCGTCCAGGGCATCACCGGTGGCGAAGGTACCAAGCACACCGCCCTGATGCTCAAGGCCGGCACCAACATTGTGGGCGGCGTCAACGCCCGTAAGGCTGGCACCACGGTGCTGCACGGCGACAAGGAAATCACCGTTTTCGGCACCGTCAAGGAAGCCATCGCGGAGACCGGCGCCGACGTCTCGATCGTCTTCGTTCCGCCCGCATTCACCAAGGCCGCCGTCGTTGAAGCCATCGAAGCAGGCATCGGCCTGGTTGTTGTCATCACCGAAGGCGTGCCGGTTCAGGATTCCGCCGAATTCTGGGCACTCGCCCAGGCGACGGTGGACGCCGACGGCAAGCAGATCACCCGGATCATCGGCCCGAACTGCCCTGGCATCATCACCCCTGGCGAAGCCCTGGTTGGCATCACCCCGGCAAACATCACGGGCAAGGGCCCCATCGGCTTGGTTTCCAAGTCCGGTACCTTGACCTACCAGATGATGTACGAGCTGCGCGACCTCGGCTTCTCCACTGCGATCGGCATCGGTGGCGACCCCGTCATCGGCACCACGCACATCGACGCCCTGGCTGCATTCGAGGCTGACCCGGAGACCAAGGCAATCGTCATGATCGGCGAAATCGGTGGCGACGCTGAAGAGCGCGCAGCCGACTTCATCAAGGCCAACGTCACCAAGCCGGTTGTCGGCTACGTTGCTGGCTTCACGGCCCCCGAGGGCAAGACGATGGGCCACGCAGGCGCCATCGTCTCCGGCTCTGCAGGTACCGCACAGGCCAAGAAGGAAGCTCTCGAAGCAGCAGGCGTGAAGGTCGGCAAGACGCCGTCCGAGACCGCCAAGCTGCTCCGCGAGGTCTTCGCAACGCTCTAAGCGACACCCCCGACGGCGCCCGTCACCTTCCACGCGAAGGTGACGGGCGCCGTCGTCGTTTAAACTGTTGGACATCCGGGCGAGCTTGTGCGCACTCAAAATAGTTTGTTAGCATGTCAGGACAAACTATTGAAGGAGAATCCATGCCGCTCGTTCGCATCGACGTCAACGAAGGCCGCACTCCCGAGCAGCTCGGGGACCTCAGCGGGCGCATCCATGGCGCCATCCTCGCCGAGTACGGCATTCCTGAGCGGGACTATTTCCACATCCTGACCGAGCACGGTCAGGGCCAAGTCGTCGCGCAGGATGCCGGTCTTGGTTTTGAGCGCACTTCCGGCGTTGTCATGATCCAGATTTTCACGCAGGGCGGACGGAGCCGCGAAGCCAAGCAGTCCTTGTTTGCTGCCATCGCCGCAGAGCTCGGCGAGATTGGCATTGCTGGTGAGGACGTCTTCCTGGGCTATGTGGAAAACACGGCTGATGATTGGTCCTTCGGCTTTGGTCGCGCCCAATATGTCACTGGTGAACTCACCGTTCCAGCGAGGTAACTCCCGCTGTTTGGTGCGAATTCAAGCATCAGTTGAGGCTATTACGTTTCGTTGTAAATATGTCAGTACAAACCTTTGACAGGACATGAATTCTGGTGCAAAGTAGTGCTTGTGGCCCCGCTCACGTGCGGGCCGGCCAAAGCACCGGAGCTCTCACCGTCCCGCAACAAGAGTTCACAACAGAAAGGTCCGCGATCACCGTGACCCACGAACTGCTCACGATCGGGCGCATCAGCGTTGATATCTACCCGAACGACATTGGGGTCGGACTGGAGGACGTGCAGTCTTTCGGGAAGTACCTTGGTGGCTCGCCGTCCAACGTCGCGGTAGCGGCCGCCCGCCATGGCCGCCGCGCCGGGGTCATTACGCGGACGGGCGATGATCCGTTTGGCATCTACCTGCACCGCGAGCTGCACAAGTTCAACGTCGACGACGCATTTGTCACCCCGGTGCCGGGCCTTCAAACCGCCGTTACCTTCTGCGCGATCCAGCCTCCGCACGATTTCCCGTTGTACTTCTACGGACGTTTCCCCACAGCGCCTGACCTTCAGATCAGGGCCGAAGAACTGGACCTGGAGGCAATCGAGAACGCCGGGATCTTCTGGTCCACCGTCACGGGTCTCTGCCAGGAGCCCAGCCGCTCGGCCCACCTCGCAGCCCACGAAGCCCGTCCCCGCACCGGCCTCAAAAACGGCCAGTACACCATCCTGTACCTGGATTACCGGCCCATGTTCTGGGGTTCCGAGGAAGAGGCCCGCGCCGAGGTTGCGAAGATTCTGCCCCATGTGACCGTCGCCATTGGCAACGACAAGGAATGCGCGGTCGCTGTGGGCGAGGGGACGCCGGATGAGCAGGCTGACCGCCTGCTGGCTGCCGGCGTCGAGATCGCCGTGGTCAAGCTCGGCCCCGAAGGCGTCATGGCCAAGACCCGCACCGAACGCGTTGTCTCCGCTCCGGTCCCGGTTGAGACCGTCAACGGCCTGGGTGCCGGTGACTCTTTCGGCGGGGCGTTCTGCCACGGACTCCTGTCCGGCTGGCCGCTGGCCCGGGTCTTGGATTACGCCAACGCGGCCGGGGCGATTGTCGCCTCCCGGCTCTCCTGCGCCGATGCCATGCCGACGCCGGAGGAAGTCACCTCGTTGCTGACCGAACGCGGCCGCCTGACCACCGACTCTGCTGTTTCCGAAGGAGCAACACGTTGAGCTTCAATGATGACCCCCGCCGGTACGAGCACCTGAGTGCCATTCGGCTTGAGGATCCCGACGCCGTGGCCCGCGCCGCAGCCGCCCGCCGTCGCCACCCGGGCCTGAAGTACGGGGTCCAGAACTTCATCGTCGCGGCTGACCATCCGGCCCGCGGCGCCCTGTCGGTGGGCAATGATCCGACGGCCATGGCGGACCGCCGGACCCTGCTGGACCGGTTGCAGATCGCCTTGGCGAATCCCGCCGTCGACGGCGTTCTGGCCTCGCCGGACATCATGGATGACCTGCTGCTCCTCGGAGCCCTGGAGGGCAAGCTCGTCTTCGGTTCCATGAACCGCGGAGGGCTCGCAGGGCTGGTCAACGAAATCGACGACCGCTTCACGGGGCACACCGCAGCAGCCCTGGACGCACTGGGCGCCGATGGCGGGAAGATGCTCACCCGGATCTGCCTCGGGGACCCGGATACGGCGTCGATCCTGGACGCCACGGCCAAGGCGGTGGACTCCCTCGCGGCGCGCAAGCTCATCGCCATGGTGGAACCGTTCCTGTCCGTTCGCGAGGCAAACGGCAAGGTCCGCAATGACCTCTCCGCCGACGCCGTCATCAAGTCCGTAGCGATCGCACAGGGCCTCGGTTCCACGAGCGCTTACACCTGGATGAAGCTGCCGGTGGTTGCCGAGATGGAACGCGTCATGGCCGCCACGACGCTGCCCACGGTCCTTCTGGGCGGGGATCCTGACGCAGGCCAGGACGAAGTGTTCGCCAGCTGGCAGGCCGCGCTTGCCTTGCCTGGAGTCCAGGGGCTGACTGTGGGACGCACCCTTTTGTATCCGGCCGACGGAGATGTGGCCGGGGCCGTTGCCACCGCCGCCTCGCTCTTGAAGACGCCAGAGCTGCTGAAGACACCTGCGAAAGTATCGGAGTAAGAGTAATGTCAACGCGCAGAATGACGGTCGCCCAGGCGGTTGTCGAGTTCCTGTCCAAGCAGTACACCGTGGACACCGTGGGCGGGAGCGAGTACCGGGAGCGCCTCATCCCGGGCACCTTCGGAATCTTCGGACACGGCAACGTAGCCGGTGTGGGCCAGGCCCTCAAGCAGTACCAGCAGCTTGATCCGGCAATCATGCCGTACTACCAGGGCCGCAACGAGCAGGCACAGGCGCACCAGGCTGTCGGCTATGCCCGGCACACCCGTCGTCGCCAGACGTTCGCAATCAGCACCTCGATCGGCCCCGGCTCGAGCAACCTGCTGACCGGAGCGGCCCTGGCCACCACCAACCGGCTCCCGGTCCTGCTGCTGCCGAGCGATACTTTCGCCACCCGCGCCGCTGACCCGGTGCTGCAGCAACTCGAGCTGCCCTACGCCTACGACATCACAGTCAACGACGCTTTCCGTCCGCTCTCGAAGTTCTTCGACCGGGTCTCCCGCCCTGAGCAGCTGTTCTCCGCGTTCCACCATGGTCTGCGCGTCCTGACGGACCCGGCCGAGACCGGAGCGGTGACCATTTCGCTGCCGCAGGATGTCCAGGCCGAAGCACTCGACGTGCCGGAGGAGTTCCTCGCCGAGCGTGAGTGGCGGATCCGTCGCCCGGAAGCCGACGACGACGACATCCGCCGCGCAGCCGAGGCCATCCGTGCCGCCAAGCGTCCGCTCATCATCGCCGGCGGTGGCGTCCTCTACGCCTTCGCCAACGAAGAACTCGCGAAGTTCGCCGAGCTGACCGGCATCCCGGTAGGCAACACCCAGGCCGGCGTCGGCGTCCTGCCGTGGGACCACAAGTTCTCGCTCGGAGCCATCGGCTCCACGGGCACGACGGCGGCGAACGCCATCGCCGCCGAGGCTGACCTCATCATCGGCATCGGTACCCGTTACGAGGACTTCACGACGGCGTCGCGCACGGCATTCCAGAACCCCGACGTGCGCTTCATCAACATCAACGTGGCCGCGATCGATGCTTACAAGCACGGCACCACGCTGCCGATCGTCGCCGATGCCCGCAAGGCGTTGGTCAAGCTGAACCGGGCCTTGGGCGGCTACCGCGTCGGCGCGGACCTCGAACAGAAGATCGCGGCCGAGAAGCAGCGCTGGGACGGCATCGTGGATGCGGCCTTCGACACCCGCTTCACGCCGCTGCCGGCGCAGAACGAGATCATCGGTGCCACCAACCGGGCCATGGACGCGGCCGACGTCGTGATCTGCGCCGCCGGTTCGCTGCCGGGCGATCTCCACAAAATGTGGCGCGTCCGGGATCCCTTCGGCTATCACGTGGAATATGCCTACTCGTGCATGGGCTATGAGATCCCCGGTGGCCTGGGCGTCAAGCGCGCCGCTCTGGCGGAAGCCGCCGCGGGCGGCGCAGACCGCGACGTCGTGGTCATGGTGGGGGACGGCTCCTACCTGATGATGCACACCGAACTGGTCACCGCCGTCGCCGAACGTATCAAATTGATCGTGGTCTTGATCCAGAACCACGGCTACGCCTCCATCGGCTCGCTCTCCGAGTCGCTGGGTTCGCAGCGCTTCGGCACCCAGTACCGGGTCCTGGACAAGCAACAGCACTCCTTCGACGCCGGCGAGAACCTGCCCATCGACCTTGCCCTCAACGCCGAATCCCTCGGCGCGAAGGTGATCAGGATCGAACCGGGCGAGAAGGTCATCGCAGAACTCGAACAGGCCATCCGCGACGCGAAGGCCGCCCCGGAAGACACCGGACCGATCGTCATCCATGTCGAATCGGACCCCCTGCTGGACGCCCCGAGCTCCGAATCCTGGTGGGACGTGCCCGTCTCGCAGGTCTCCGAACTCGAATCCACCCAACAGGCCTACCAGACCTACACCGACCACAAGAACCGCCAGCGCAAACTGCTCGGCTAGACCCTTTCAAGCTACAGACAAGGAAGTCCGCACATGTCGACGACGACCACCCTGACCACCATCAAGCATTTCATCAACGGTGTTGAAACTGCCGGCGCAGGCGATCGCAGCCAGCCGGTCTACAACCCGGCCACCGGTGCCGTGTCCGCTCAGCTTCGCTTGGCGAACCGGGCCGATCTGGACGCCACAGTGGCCGCTGCGAAGGCCGCGGCGGAAAAGTGGGGCGATTTCTCCCTGGCCAGGCGCACAGCGGTGCTGTTCAAGTTCCGTGAACTCGTCGCCTCGCACGTGGATGAACTCGCGGCCCTGATCACGGCCGAGCACGGCAAGGTCATCTCCGATGCCAAGGGCGAGATCGGCCGCGGCCTGGAGGTCATCGAATTCGCCTGCGGCATCCCGCAGTTGCTCAAGGGCGACTATTCGGACCAGGTTTCCACCGGCATCGACGTTTTCTCCTTCCGGGAGCCCCTCGGCGTGGTCGCCGGTATCACCCCGTTCAACTTCCCGGTCATGGTGCCGCTCTGGATGGCGCCGATGGCGATCGCCACCGGCAACGCCTTCATCCTCAAGCCCTCCGAACGCGACCCCTCCGCGTCTATGCTGCTCGCCAAGCTCTGGAAGGACGCCGGCCTGCCCGACGGCGTGTTCCAGGTCCTCCACGGCGACAAGGAAACCGTCGACGGCCTGTTGACCCACCCGGACGTGGACGGCATCTCCTTTGTCGGCTCCACCCCCATCGCCCAGTACGTCCACGAGACGGCAACCAAGCACGGCAAGCGCGTGCAAGCGCTCGGCGGGGCAAAGAACCACGCGATCATCATGCCCGACGCCGACCTGGACAACGCCGCCGACCACCTGGCCGCTGCCGCGTTCGGTTCCGCAGGCGAGCGCTGCATGGCCATCTCGGTCGCGGTTGCCGTCGGGGACGCCGCAGAGCTGCTGGTCAAGAAGGTCGAAGAACGTGCCCTGGCCGTGAAGGTCAAGAACGGCACCGAGCCCGACGCCGAAATGGGCCCGGTCATCACCCCGGCCTCCAAGGAACGCATCGTGCGGATCGTCACCGAAGCCGAAGCCGCGGGAGCGGCGATGGTCGTGGACGGCCGCGACCTCGTGGTCCCGGGCCACGAAGAGGGCTTCTGGGTTGGCCCCACCGTGATCGACCACGTCAAGACCGAAATGACAGCTTACACCGAGGAAATCTTCGGACCTGTGCTCGTGGTGGTCCGTGTGGGGGACCTGGACGAGGGCATCAAGCTCATCAACTCCAACCCCTACGGCAACGGCACGGCCATCTTCACCTCGTCCGGGGCGAACGCCCGCAAGTTCCAGCGCTCCGTCACTGTGGGCATGGTGGGTATCAACGTGCCCCTGCCCGTGCCGGTGGCCTACCACTCCTTCGGCGGCCGGAAGGCCTCGCTCTTCGGTGACAAGCACGTCTATGGTCCCGAAGGCGTGTCCTTCTACACCCGTGGCAAAGTGGTCACCTCCCGCTGGCCCGAACCCACCCACGCCTCCGGCGCCTCCTACAACTTCCCCTCCAACTAGCTCCGAGTTTGTGTACAGATCGTGTCCCTTAAACGGCCGCTTTAGGGGCACGAGCTGTACACAAACTCCGGTAAGGATTGAGCAATGACAGAGAACAAACTCATCATCGGTACGGCGCCGGACTCCTGGGGAGTCTGGTTCGCGGATGACCCTAAGCAGACCTCCTGGGAACGCTTCCTGGACGAAGTGGCTGAGTCCGGCTACAAGTGGATCGAACTGGGCCCCTACGGCTACTTGCCGAATGACCCCACCCGCCTCGCCGAGGAACTCAAGCAGCGCGACCTCAAAGTCACGGCTGGAACGGTCTTCACGGCCTTCCACCGCGGGGCCGCGCAGTACGAGGAAGCCTGGGAGCCCGCACGCAAGGTTGCCGAACTGACGGCTGCCATGGGCGGCGAACACATCGTGGTCATTCCGGCCATGTGGCGCGACGACGTCACCGGCGAGGCCGTGGAGAGCGGTGAACTGTCGCAGGAACAGTGGAATGATCTGTTTGCCGGCCACAACCGCATGGGCAAGGTGTTGCTGGAAGACTTCGGCCTCAAGCAGCAATTCCACTCCCACGCAGATTCCCACGTCGGCGCCCAGGCGGATATCGAACACCTGCTCGCCGAGACGGATCCCCAGTACCTCAACCTGTGCCTGGACACCGGACATGCGGAATATTGCGGAGCCTCCAGCCTGGAGCTGATCAAAAACTACCCGGACCGCATCGGCTACCTGCACTTGAAGCAGATCAACCCGGAGGTCCTGAAGACCGTCAACGAGGAAAACATGACCTGGGCGGCCGCCAACCTGGCCGGCGTCATGACCGAACCGCCGAACGGCCTTCCGGACTTGCGTGCAGTCATCGAAGCCGTTGAAGGACTTGACCGCCCGATCTTTGGCATTGTGGAACAGGACATGTACCCCGTGGCCTTCGACGTTCCGATGCCCATCGCCAAGCGCACCCGCAACTACTTGCTCTCGTGCGGCTCCCGCACGGCTGTCAACTAGCCTCGCAAGCTCAGATACCTAAGGACAGAAACAATGACTGACATTCTCCGCGTGGCCGTCATCGGCGCAGGCCGCATGGGCGCCGACCACATCAAGCGGCTCAGTACCCGCATCCACGGCGCCGAAGTAGCCGCCGTCGTCGATGTCGACCTCGCCCGTGCGCAGGCCGCCATCGCAGGGATCGACGGCGCCGTCGCCCTCGCCAGCGCCGAAGAGGCCCTCAACAACGGCGACGTCAATGCAGTGCTCATTGCCACTCCGGGGTTCCTGCACGAGGAAATCCTCTACAAGGCGCTGGAGAAGGACTTCCCGATCCTCTGCGAAAAGCCGCTCACCCCGGACGCCGAGAGCGCTTGGAAGGTTGTCCAGGCCGAAACGGCACTCGGCCACAAGCGCATCCAAGTGGGCTTCATGCGACGTTTCGACGCCGAATACGCCGCCTTGGGTTCGGTAATCCGCGATCATGAACTCGGCGAGCTGCTCATGCTGCACCACCAGCACCGCAACCCGAACACCCCCGAGGGCTTCACCAACGAGATGCTCATCAATGACTCCGTGGTCCACGAGTTCGATGCCATCCGTTTCTTCACCGGCGAGGAAATCACCTCCGTGCAGGTCCGCCTGGGCAAGGCCACGCGCAACGCCCCGAACGGCCAGCACGACCCCCAGCACGTCCTGATCGAGACCGAGTCCGGTGTCCTGGCCGACGTCGAAATCTATGTGAACGCGAAGTTCGGCTACGAAGTTGCCACCCAGGCATCCTTCGAGGACGGCATCGTGAGCATCGGTAGCGACAGCGGTCCTTACTTCCGCAGCGCCGGCCGCTGGGGCGGCAAGGTCACGCCAGGTTTCGAAGAGCGCTTCGGTGCCGCGTACGACGTCGAGGTCCAGGCTTGGGTCGACGCAGCCCGGCGCGGCGAAATCGGCGGACCCACCGCCTGGGATGGCTACGCCACCGCTGCTTGCTGCGAAGCCGGCGTTGAGGCCCAGAAGTCGGGCGAAAAGGTCACGGTACAGCTCAACACCAAGCCCGAGCTGTACAAGTAGGAGTGGCCATGAAGATTGCCCTCGATCCCACCCCGTTCCACCACAGCCACAGCCTGCTGGAGTTTCCGAGGCTGGCCGCCGATCTCGGCTACAAATACCTCCAGCTGACCCCGCACGCTGACTTCATCCCGTTCTTCAACCACCCGAAGGCCGACGACGAGCTGGTTGGCCAGTTGAAGAAGGCCTGCAAGGATGCCGACGTCAGGGTAGCCTCGGTGCTTCCCGTGCTGCGTTGGTCCGGCCCGGACGAAGACGCCCGCGAGGCCGCTGTCCGTTATTGGAAGCGTGCCATCCAGATCACCGTGGACCTTGGCGTGCAGACCATGAACACCGAATTCAGCGGCCGCCCGGAAAAGGCCGAGGAATCCGAAAGGGCCTTCTACCGCTCCATGGAAGAACTTCTTCCGATCATCGAGCGCGAGGGCCTGGATGTGCTGATCGACCCCCACCCGGACGACTTCGTGGAGGACGGGCTCGCCGCCTTGCGCGTCATCCGGGGTGTGAATTCGCCCAACATCGGCATGGTCTACGTTGCCTCCCACACGTTCCACATGGGCAACAAGCCGCTCGACATCATGCGGGCCGCGGGGGACAAGCTGCGCCTCGTCCACGTGTCCGACACCATGGACCACCATGCCTCCCACGGGCTGCGGTACATCACCAACCCGCCCGGCAATGCAGTGCGCGTGCACCAGCACCTCAAAATCGGCGACGGCGACGTGAACTGGGATGAGTTCTTTGGCGGACTCAAGGAAATCGGCTTCCTGGACAGGGACAACACCGTCATGGTGTCCAGCGTCTTCGCCGAGGACGACAACGCCAACGAGGTCTCCCGCTACCAGCTGGAGACCATGGGCAAATACATCGCCAAGGTCTGAGGAAACACCCGAGTTTGTGTACAGATCAGGTCCCCTAAGAACGTTCTTAGGGGACCTGATCTGTACACAAACTCGAGGCTTGCTATGCGGCGAGAGCAGCGTCGGCGTCCCGCAGGACCTTGGCCGCCACCTCGAGTCCTTCGATCCGGCCGAGGGAGGTGTCTTCGTGCTCGATGTTGACCAGCATGCCCGGATCAACCTCGTGCAGGGCACGCAGGAATTCGGTCCAGAACGCCGTGTCGTGTCCGCGGCCGAGGGCCACGAAGTCCCACGCAGAGTCCTTCGGCCACTCATTGGCCCACTCGTCGCCACCGAGGTTGGTGCGTTCTTCGTCGGGGGAGAGCCTGCGGAAGCTGTTGTCGAGGACGCCGTAGAGGGCAGCATTGCCGGTGTTGACGCGGACGTCTTTGGCGGCGGCCTGGAAGATCAAGGGCCCGAGTTCGCGGACCACGGCGACCGGGTCCATTTGCTGCCAGAACAGGTGCGAGGCGTCCAACTCGACGCCGACGTGCGTGGCGCCCGTGAGTTCGATGAGCTTGCGCACGTCGGCGGTGTTGAACACGATGTTCTGAGGGTGCAGTTCGAGGGCGACCTTCACGCCGTGGTCAGCGGCCAGACGGTCCGTCTCGCGCCAGAACTTCGCCGCGATATCCCATTGGTAATCCAGCACGTCCAGGGCTGCCGAGTTCCAGGCGTTGACCACCCAGTTGACCGTGGTGGCTCCAGGCTCGCCCCCGGGCAGCCCGGACATGGTGACCACCCGGTCCTGGCCCAGCCGTTGTGCCAGCCGGATGGAGCGGCGGATGTCCTCGGCGTGCTTCTCGCCGATCTCACGCTTGGGGTGCAGGGGGTTGCCGTTGCAGTTCAGGCCTGCGATTGCGACGCCTGTCCCCTCGAAGATGCCGAGGTAATCGTCCCGCGCGGCATCCGATACCAGGATGTCGTCCATGGTGGGGACGTGGACTGCGGGCAGGAACCCGCCGGTGTTGATTTCGATGCCGGTCAGCCCGAGGTCAGCGATGACCTTCAAGGCTTCGGGAAGGGAGCGGTCGTGGAGGATTGCGTTGTAGACGCCGAGTTTCATAGCGTGACCATCTTTCCGTTGTTGAGCGCGGATTCCGTGACAGCACCGAGCAGTTCCATGTTGCGGACGCCTTCGTCGAACGTGGCGCAGCGGGGGAGGGACTCGGCCTCGGGAAGGCCGGCGACCTCTTCGAGGAACGCGCGCGCCTGGTAGCCGAACGCGTCGTTCTGGCCGAATCCCACTTCGGGGGCGTCCATGGCGAGGCCACCGGCGATGTACGGGTGGCCGGGCCCAGGATGCACCTGGCGGTACCCGTTCTCGTTGCCGGAGCCGTCGTTAAGGAAGAGCTGGATTTCGGAGGGGCGGCGCTGGTCGAACTTTGCCGCACCGTTCTCGCAGAACACTTCGAAGTTGAGGCTGTTGGCATGGCCGGCGGCAACGCGGGAGACTTCAAAGCTGCCCGCACCGCTTTCGAACGCTGCGTTGAAGGCGGCGTAGTCGTCGTTCTCCACGGCTTCAAAGGTGTCGCTGACCGCGACGTGGTCGTGGCCCATCACGGCGGCGAGGGGCAGGGGGCGCTTGTTGATCACGGTGCTGAGGCGTCCGCCACTAATGGATTTGATGTCGCCGCACAGAAACTCGGAGACGTACGTGAGGTGGCTTCCGACGTCGGCCAACGCCCCTGAACCGGGGCCGCCTTTGTAGCGCCAGCTCATGGGGGCTGACGGGCTGAAGCCGTAGTCGGTCCAGTAGCGGCCGCTGAAGTGCAGCACCTTGCCAAGGACCCCGGTGCGGATCAAGTCGCGGATGTAGGCGATGCCCGGTGTGCGGCGGAACGTGAAGCCGATGCGAGCGATGCTCGAAGCGTTGCGGGCCGCTTCCGCCATGGCGCGGGCATCCTCGAGGGAGTCGCTCAGCGGCTTCTCGCAGAGGACGTGCTTGCCCGCAGGCAGGAGCCCCTCGACCACTTCGCGGTGGAGGGAATTCGCGATGACCACGCTGACGACGTCGATGTCGTCCGCCTCTGCGATCGCCTGCCACGAGGTGTCATGGCGTTCGTAGCCAAACCGCCGGGCAGCGAGGGAGCCGAACTCCGCGTTCACGTCGCCGATCGACACGAGGCGCACCGGCGGAAGCACCGGGCTGTAAAGGGCGGAAGCAGTGCGGTAGGCCGCCGCGTGTGCTTTGCCGGCCATTCCCGCGCCGATGACGGCGACTCCTAGGCTCTCAGCCATTGATTTCTCCTTCGAAATTCAGCCCGGGTGTCGAACACCCTTTTCGGCTTTTTGGAGCGCTACAATTTAGCACTGGACTCAAAGCCTAATCATGTGAGTATGTCCTGTCAATGTTTCGCGACTATCCTCTATAGAACAGAAGAAAGGCCCCTGAAGCATGAGTCCGGCAAGCCCCAAAACCCGCCGCCCTACGATCTATGACGTTGCCAAACATGCCGGCGTCTCGCCGTCGTTGGTGTCTTTGGTCCTCCAGTCGCCGGAGAGGGTCAGTGACAAGCGTCGCGAAGCCGTTCGGGCAGCAATGTCGGAGCTCGGCTACCGCCCCAGCCGGGCCGCTACCACGCTGGCGAGCAACCGGACAAAGAGTGTTCGGCCTGGTGATCGACGACTACCGGAACCCGTGGTTCGTTGACCTGCTCAGGGGGATGGAGTCTGTTCTCTCGGACCTCGGGTACCACGTCATGCTGGCCGACTCCCAGCCCGGCGAAAACCGCATCAAGGAGGCCTCGGACGGACTTCTCGCAATGCATGTTGACGCCTTGGTGATTGCCGCGGAACCTAGCGAGTCCATGCTCGCCGGAACGTGGGTTCCCACAGTGGTTGCCGGGTGGCGCCGCGGGGTGCCAGCCGGCGCCGACCTCATCACGAACGACGACGACGGCGGGGGCGGCATGGCTGCTAGCCACCTGCTGGGGCTCGGTCATACCCGCATCGGCCACCTCTCGGGGTGCGACGGCGCGTCAGCCCACCGGCGCGCCGGTTTCCGACGCCGGATCGAGGCGGCCGGCGTCGAACTCTTGATTGCCGAGTCGCAAGGTACCTCGGAGGAGGACGGCTACAGCTCCGCGTCTTGGCTCCTGGACAACCATCCGGAGACGACGGCGATCTTTGCCGCCAACGACACCATGGCTCTGGGCGCATTCGCTGCCCTTAGGGCGCGCGGACTCGATGTGCCCGGCGACGTCTCGGTGATCGGCTACGACAATTCCCCGCTGGCCAAGTCGAGGTACCTGGACATCACGTCGGTAGACAATCGCAGTGATGTGGTCGGGATCGACGCTGCGCACAGGCTCCTCGCGAGGATCGAGGACCCTGCCCTCAGGCCGGAGCGCACGCTGATTGATCCTGTCCTGGTTGTCCGCAACACCACGGCGAGGGTGTCGCACGGCGCATCCTGATCCCCACCGCCACCCTCGCCTCGCACGCTCGGCCAGGGAACCTTGGCGGGGTGGGCCCATGTCATCAAACGATCCTTTCACGTAAAAACATCCTAATGTCAGGACAAAGTCTTGACAAAGGGTGAGGTAAGTCACCATGATCTGTTGTAGAGGGCCTCGAGCTCCTGCAGAGTGGCAGGGCCGCAACCCTTATCAAAGGAGATAAATCGTGAAGAAGTTTTCCTGGCGGAAGGCGGCGCTTGTGGCGGCCGTTGTTCCGATGATGGCCCTAAGTGCATGCTCCAGCACCGGCGGCAAGCCCGCGGACAGCGCGAACGCGGCCGGCGGCGGACAAGCCGTCAGCACTCCCCGAATGAAGGTGGCACTGATCACCCATGCCGCAGCAGGCGATACCTTCTGGGACATCGTCCGCAAGGGTGCGGAGGAAGCCTCCGCGAAGGACAACGTTGACCTGCTGTACACCAGCGACCCCGAAGCCGGGCGCCAGGCCCAGCTTGTCCAGCAGGCCATCGATCAGAAGGTTGACGGCATCGCCGTCACCCTCGCCACTCCGGACGCACTCAAGGATGTCCTCAAGAAAGCCACCGACGCCGGCATCCCCGTGGTGAGCCTCAACGCCGGAGAGAGCGTTTCGGCCCAGCTCGGCGCTTTCACGCACTTCGGCTCGAACGAGAAGCTCGCCGGCGAGGCCGTGGGTACCAGGCTCGCGTCGCAGGGTTACAAGCACCCGGTCTGCGTGATCCAGCAGCAGGGCCACGTCGGCCTCGAAGCCCGGTGCGCCGGCGTCAAAGCGAAGGTCCCCGGAACCGAAATCCTCTACGTTGACGGCAAGGACATGACCGCTGTCCAGTCCACCGCCACCGCGAAGCTCCAGGCAGCCAAGGACGCTGACGTCATTATCGGCCTTGGTGCTCCGATCACCCTGACCCTGCTCAAGTCCGTCACGGACGCCAGCAGTTCCGCCAAGGTGGCCAGCTTCGACCTTAACGCGGACCTCGCGCAGAAGATCGTCGATGGTGCAGTGATCTTCACCGTGGACCAGCAGCCGTGGCTCCAGGGCTACATGTCCGTTGACTCCCTCTGGCAGGCAAAGCGCGGCGGCTTCAAGCTCGGCGGCGGCCAGCCTGTCCTGACCGGTCCCACCATCGTGGACAAGTCCAACGCCGCCGATGTCCTCAAATTCGCCCAGCAGGGCGTCCGCTAGATCCAGAATTCCGGCCGCGCGGCGGGTGACCGTCGCGCGGCCTGACTAACAAGGAGTTCTTCCCATGGCAAACACAGCAACCCTGCCGCCGGCGCCGGCTTCGGCCCCCGGCGATGAACGGATCGGGCGCCGCAGCCCCGTCCAGAAATTCCTGGCGAGGCCCGAAGTCGGCGCCCTGGTAGGAGCCGTCGTCCTTTTCATTTTCTTCGCGTCGGTGTCCCCGACGTTCACGCAACCGAACGCCCTCGCTACCGTGCTGTATGGTTCCTCGACCATCGGGATCATGGCGGTAGGGGTATCGCTGTTGATGATCGGCGGCGAGTTCGACCTCTCCACCGGTGTCGCAGTGATCTCCTCGGCCCTGACGGCCTCCCTGTTCAGCTGGAACTTCTCGCTGAACGCGTGGGTCGGCGTCGCACTGGCCCTGGTGGTCTCGTTGGGAATCGGTTTCATCAACGGCTGGATCCTGGTCAAGACGAAACTTCCCAGCTTCATCGTCACCCTCGCCACCTTCCTGATGCTCACCGGCCTGAACCTGGCCCTGACGCGCCTCATCGGTGGGTCCGTGTCCTCGCCGTCCATCTCCAAGCTTGACGGTTTCGATTCTGCCCACGCGGTGTTCGCCTCCTCGATCAGCATCGGCGGGGTCGAAATCAAGATCACGGTGTTCTTCTGGATCATCCTGGTGGCCATCGCGTCCTGGGTGCTGCTGCGCACGAAGGTGGGCAACTGGATCTTCGCGGTCGGCGGTGACGCCAACGCCGCCCGTGCCGTGGGTGTTCCAGTGACGAAGACCAAGATCGGCCTGTTCATGGCAGTCGGCTTCTGCGGCTGGATCCTGGGCATGCACAACCTCTTCGCGTTCGACGCCGTGCAGTCCGGTGAAGGTGTGGGCAACGAATTCCTCTACATCATCGCCGCAGTGATCGGTGGCTGCCTCCTGACCGGCGGTTACGGCTCGGCGGTGGGCGGCGCGATCGGTGCCTTCATCTTCGGTATGGCCAACAAGGGCATCGTCTACGCACAGTGGAACCCGGACTGGTTCAAGTTCTTCCTCGGCCTGATGCTGCTGCTGGCCACCATTGTGAACTTGATCGTCAAACGCCGCGCGGATCTCAAGTAAAGGGACGGATCAATGAATGCGAAACAGATCGACCAACAGACCCTGCTCAAGGATGAGAAGGATCCGCTGACCCACACTCCCGTTCACCTGCTCTCCCTGGACGGGGTGGGCAAGCATTACGGCAACATCATCGCCCTCCGCGATGTCACCATGGCCGTGGACAACGGCCGTGTCACCTGCGTCCTGGGCGACAACGGTGCCGGCAAGTCCACGCTGATCAAGATCATCGCCGGCCTGCACCAGCACGACGAAGGCACGCTGCACATCTTGGGCGATGTCCGGAAGTTCAACTCACCCAGGGACGCGCTCGACGCCGGTATCGCCACGGTGTACCAGGGCCTGGCCGTGGTCCCGTTGATGCCGATCTGGCGGAACTTCTTCCTCGGCTCGGAGCTGACCAGCGGCTTCGGCCCGTTCAAGAGCATGGATGTCCAGAAAATGAAGGACATCACGCTCAAGGAACTGGCAGAGATGGGGATCGACCTGCGCGACGTGGAACAGCCCATCGGCCAGCTCTCCGGCGGTGAGCGCCAGTGCGTGGCGATCGCCCGGGCTGTGTATTTCGGCGCGAAGGTCCTGATTCTTGACGAACCGACGGCCGCGCTGGGCGTCAAGCAGTCCGGCGTCGTGCTCCGCTACATCCTGCAGGCCCGCGACCGCGGACTGGGCGTCATCTTCATCACCCACAACCCGCACCACGCCTTCCCTGTCGGTGACCGGTTCCTGCTGCTCAAGCGTGGCAAATCGATCGGCTACTACGACAAGAAGGACATCACCCTGGACGAGTTGACGGCCCAGATGGCCGGGGGCGCCGAACTAGCCGAACTCGCGCACGAACTCGAACAACTCGGCGGCCACACCGAAGCACTCAAAGCAGTCCAGGCCGAAGTTGCCGGTGTGACCGAAGTCGCTGACACCTCAACGGAAAACAGCCCCCGGCACGCTTAGCGGTCAGGGACACAGCGGTCAGGGAAACAGGCAGACGGAGACGGGGGTCCCACGGAAGACCGGATGGGCCCCCGCTCGCCATGCCATCGCGGGAAGATGCACGACGTAGCAGACGGGAAGACAGCATGCCGATCCGGGTTGGCGTTATTGGCGCCGGTGTCATGGGCGCAGACCACATCAAGAACCTCTCCAGCACTATCAGCGGGGCCGAAGTCACTTTTGTGGCAGACCTCGACGCCGGACGTGCGGCGGCCGCGGCGCCGCCATCCGCACGGATCACCACAGATCCTTCCGAGCTGATCAACTCCAGCGAGGTCGACGCCGTCGTGGTCGCTTCGCATGACTCCACCCACGCCGGACTAGTGCTGGAATGCTTCGAAGCGATGACCCCTGTGCTGTGCGAGAAGCCGCTGGCTCCTACGCTCCTGGAAAGCCGGGAAGTGGTGGAGGCAGAAGCCGACATCTTGGCTGCAACGGGTGCCCGGCTGCTTTCCATGGGTTTCATGAGGCGGTTCGATCCCGGTTATGTCGCCCTGCGGGAATCCACCCAGGCACGCATCCAAGGCGAGCCCCTGATGGTTCACTGCATCAGCAGGACGGCGGCCGCGGGACCGGGGACGAGTTCGGAATCCGCCATCACCAATTCGGCGATCCACGAGCTCGACATCATCCCCTGGCTGCTCGGCTCGCCCATCACTGAAGTGTCGTGGCAAGCTGGGCGGAGGTCCCGGCACACTACTGGTGATCTGAAGGATCCAGCCTTCATGCTCCTGCGCGCGGCTGACGGCACCCTGGCCACCCTCGAGCTCTTCCTCAACGCGCAGTACGGCTATACCACCCGGTGTGAGGTCGTATCGGAGCTCGGCACTGCGGCCCTGCCGGAACCCGCCGCGCTGGCCGTGAACCAGGACGGACAGCGGCGCGCCGAAATCCCTGCTGACTGGCGCCCGCGCTTCGCAGACGCATACCGCTTGCAGCTCCAGGCCTGGATCTCAGCCCTCGAACGGGGCGAACCGGCTCCCTTGGCCACAGGTGAGGATGGCTTGCGGGCATCGCAGCTTGCCCAGGCCATGATCCGTTCGCTCCACAGCGACGGCGCCTTTACGAAAGTGGTGTACTGATGGTTTCGTCCGGTCTTCCTGTTTCCCGGGTGCCGGATTCCTTTGACGCCCCCGCGCTGCGCTGGGGAATCATGGGCCCGGGATGGATCGCCGAACGCTTCACTGAATCGGTCCAGGCGCATTCGCGGCAGGTGATCGCCGCCGTCGGATCCCGTTCTTTGGCCCGGTCCAAGGCGTTCGCGGACGCTTTCGGCGTGCCGACCACCTACGGGAGCTATGAAGAGCTCGCCGAGGCTCCGGAGATCGACATCGTGTATGTGTGCACGCCGCACAACTTCCACCACGCGGCTGCCGTGCTCGCCATCGACGCCGGCAAACACGTCCTCATCGAGAAACCGATCGGCCTGAATGCTGCTCAGGCGCGGGATATCGCCGCGCGAGCCAAAGCAGCCGGCGTTTTCGCCGCCGAAGCCATGTGGAGCTTCTTCCTGCCGAAGTTCGACGTGATCCGGCAAGTGCTCGACGCCGGGACGCTGGGTACCGTGACCACCGTCCTTGCGGAATACGGCGAGCACTTCGAGCGGAGCCACCGAATCTTCGACCCCGCACTGGCTGGTGGGCCTCTGCTGGATCTGGGCACCTACCCGCTGGCCCTCATCACCGAGGTCCTGGGCGCGCCGGAACGCTTGAGCGCTTTCGGCCAGCGGCACGAATCCGGCGTCAACGCCCAGCTTTCCGCCATCATGCAATTCCCCGGCGGAAAGCCAGGCCGTGATGAATACGCACCTGCACAATTTCACCCCCACCGCGGCAACGATCGTTGGCTCCGAGGCCACGTTGACCATCGACGGCCCCTTCAACATGCCCGGCGGGTTTGAGGTCCGGTTCCCGGACGGGACGCGGCTTCGCTATTCCGAACCTGCCGGGGCGCACTTCGAAGGCTTGCACTACGAGGCCGCAGCGGTAGCCCGCGCCATCGCGGCCGGGGAGACTGAAACCCCGCAGCGCACGTTGGCTTCCTCCATCCGGACCATGGAAGTTGCCGACGAAATCCGCCGCCAAGCGGGCCTTGAATTCCCGGGCGAAGGCAACGCGCCCGCCTGAGCAATTGTTGTACTGACTATCGAAAGGACGGGCCCATGGCCTACATCGAACAGCATTCCGCCGGACTTCCCACGCCCGTGCGGCTGGGCCTCATAGGCTCCGGCTGGATGGGAGCGTTCCACGCAGAGAGTGTAGCCCGACGGATCCCTGGTGCGGTCCTGGCGGCCGTCGCCGATCCCAACGTTGACTCCGCGGCTTCCGTGGCTGCCCAGCTTGGTACGGCGAAAGTCACTGCGGATGCAGCGGACATCCTGGCCGATCCGGACATCGACGCCGTGATCATCGCCAGCCCGGCCCGGTTCCACGCATCCCTCATCGCCCAAGCCGCCGCGGCCGGCAAGCATGTGTTCTGCGAGAAGCCCGCTGGGCAGAGCCTCGAAGAGCTCGACGCCGCCCTGCTCGCCGTCGATGCGGCCGGAGTGCATTTCCAGATCGGTTTCAATCGCCGCTACGCCACCGACTTCCAGGCCGCCAAGAAGGACCTGGCTAACGGCGTTGCCGGCGAACCGCAGCTCCTGCGCTCACTGACCCGCGACCCTGGCACCGGGAGCATTGGACACGCGGCCAGGATTCCGGCATGGACGATTTTCGCTGGAAACCCTCATCCATGACTTCGACACCCTGAACTGGTTCAACGAAGGCGCCGAACCCGTGGAAGTCTACGCTGCGGCGGACGCGCTCGTGGAACCGAGCCTGCGCGATCAAGGATTCCTGGACACCGCCGTAGTCACTATCCGCTACAGCAACGGTGCGTTGGCGGTGGCCGAAGCGAATTTCAGCGCACTCTACGGCTATGACGTCAGGGGTGAAGTGTTCGGCTCCAAGGGCATGGTCCAGGCCGGACGGACCACTGAAACCGCAGCCCTGCGGTACACCGCTGATGGTCTTTCCGCGGATACTCCTCGGCTCAACGTTGAGCTTTTCCGCGAGGCCTACACCGACGAACTAGTGGATTTCACGGCGGCAGTCCGCGCTCGCCGCGATGGCACGCAGCCGCCGTCGGGCGCTTTCACCCTCACGCCGGGGGCCGCGGACGCGCGGCGCGCCCTGGCGATGGCGTTGGCCTGCATCGAATCGGTCCAGCAAGGCCGCCCGGTGGCAGTTACGGCTGTCTCGAGCAACAGCAAGGCCGGTGTCTGATGCGCTTGGCCGTTTGCGCGGAAATGGTCTTCACGGAGTTGCCGTTCACCGAACGGGTGCGGCGGATCCATGAGGCCGGATTCGACGTCGAACTCTGGGACTCACGGACCAAGGACATTGTGGCGCTCAAGGCGAGCGGCGCAGTCTTTTCCTCGATGACCGGATACACCTCCGGAAGCCTCGTGGACCCGGACACCGCCGATGACGTGGTGAGGACAGCTGAAACCCTGATTCCGACCGCGCTCGAACTCGGCGTCAGCCGCATGGTGGTGCACTCGGCGGAGCTTATCGACGGGCAAGCTGCCCGCCCGGTGTACCGCCCCAACGGGGGCATGTGGCTCACGGGTGTGCGCACCCTGGAGCGACTTGGTTCGCTTGGCGAGAAGCATGGCTTGACGTTCTGCCTCGAAAACCTCAACACAATATTGGATCACCCCGGCATTCCCCTGGCCCGTGCCAAGGACACCTTGGCGTTGGTGGAAGCGGTGGGACACCCCAACGTGAAACTCATGCTTGACCTGTACCACGCCCAGCTCGGCGAGGGGAACCTCATCGAGTTGGTCCGCACCGCCTTGCCGCATATCGGCGAAATCCAGGTGGCGGACGTGCCCGGCCGCTGCGAGCCCGGGACCGGCGAAATCAACTACTCGGCGGTGGCCCGTGCGCTCGCGGCTGCCGGCTACGAGGGAACCGTGGGCATGGAGGCGTGGGCCAGTGGCGACGACATGGCCGCGCTTGAGGCCTTCCGGAGTGCGTTCGCTCCCCAAGACAACAAAGTACTTTCAACGGAGGTAGCACTATGAAGGACGTCGTTCTCGGATTGGTTGGAGTGGGGCGGATCGGCGTCATGCACGCCAACAACATCGCAGCGCTCAACGGGGAACTCAACGCCCAGGGCATCAACGTGACGCTGCGGCTCACGGACGTCGCAGAGGAACACGCGCGCCGGGTGGCGGAAGGCCTCGGCGCGGAATTCCTGCCGTCCGTGGAAGCACTGATCGCCTCCGGCGTGGATGGGCTGGTCATTGCGACCGGCACGGGCACGCACCCGGAGCTGATCCGCGCGGGTGTCGACGCCGGGATTCCGGTTTTCTGCGAGAAGCCGGTGGCGATGAATGTGCCGGATTCGCTGCCCGTCCTTGACCATATCCGCGCCAAGGGCGGAGTGGTGCAGATCGGCCACCAGCGCCGCTTCGATGCCGGCTATCTCGAGGCCAAGCGCGCCTACCAGACCGGGGAGCTCGGTTGGATCCACTCGCTTCGCGCCGTGACCTGCGATATGGCGCCGCCTCCCGTGGAATTCCTGGCGACCTCCGGCGGGCTGTTCCGGGATTGTTCGGTTCACGATTTCGACATCCTGCGTTGGCTGACCGGCCGCGAAATTGTGGAGGTCTATGCAAAGGGTTCCAACAACGGAGATCCTGCCATCGGCGAAGTGGGCGATGTGGACACCGCGCTGGCGTTGATCACCTTCGACGACGGGACGGTTGGCACAGTGTCAGCAACCCGCTACAACGGCGCCGGGCACGATGTCCGCCTCGAAATCCAAGGTTCCAATCGATCCCTCATGGTCGGCCTGGACGAAAAGACCGCCATGGAATCAGCCGAGGCCGGAATCGCCTTCCCCTCCGGCGAACCCCACAAGACCTTCGCCGAACGCTTCGACCAGGCGTACCGCTCCGAAATGGCGGCCTTCGTCGAGCTGGTCCTGGGACTCAGGGATAACCCGTGCACCCCGGACGACGCCGTCGCGGCCTCCCGTGTGGCCGATGCCGCGCAGGAGTCCCTGGTAAGCGGGGTCCCGGTCAAGGTGGCGCTTGCCACGGCCGAGGCCAGTTAAGCGAGCCAAGCGACGCTCGCTCACTCATGAGCCGTTTTCCCGCAACGCTCGCTCCGATTTTGTGAGCGAGCGTTGCGGGATTCTAGCCTTGTTAGCCGCCGAACGGCAGCCGCGGGTCGATATCCTGTCCGTCCCAGCTTTGCCGCACCCAGCCGTGGTGGGGATCGTCGCTGATGAGCCATTCGCGTACGGGCCCCGGGCCGGCCATGACGTTCAGGTAGTACATGTCGTAGCCGGGGGCAGCCATGGCGGGGCCGTGCCAGCCGTAGGGAACCAGCACGACATCGCCCGTGCGCACCTCTGCGGCCACATCGATCGGGCGGCTGTCGGAAGCGTAGACGCGCTGATAGCCGATCGCATCTGCATCGGCGGGGGCTCCGGAACCGTCAGCAACCCGCGTCTCGAAGTAGTAGATCTCCTCGAGCTGGGTCTCGCCGTCCTTTTCCTCGTCGTGCTTATGCGGGGGGTAGGAGGACCAATTGCCCGCGGGAGTGATCACTTCGCAGACAATGAAACGGTCCGCCTCGAGGGCGGCAGGCGTGCCGAAGTTGTGGACCTGGCGAGAGCAATTGCCTGCTCCGCGTAGCTCAACGGGGGTTTCCGCAGCGGTCACCAGCCTGGTGGGATACGAGGTGTTGGCCGGGGCCGTCGCGACGGCGACGCGGCCGCCGTCGTGCGAACTGATGGTGACGGCGGCATTCGTGCCGGAATACAGGACATCGCTGGGGCCATGGAAAACCGACGCCCTACCGGCCAGGTGATGCTCGACGTCGTCGACCGTCACCGTGAAGGAGCCGCTGAGCGGCACAATGATCCGTTCCTCTGCCGCAGAGGGGAGCTCGACGGCGGTGCCCGCGGCGAGCGTGGCGACCTTCAGCCCCGTGTGGGCCCAACCGTCCACAGCCAAGGCGGAATCGGAGGTTCCGAGCGAAATGTCCCAATCGCCGTCGTTGGCGGTTCCCAGTGGATAGACCCAGTTGGCCATGAAGTGGTGTCCTTGCGTTAGCGCTGTACGAGTGTCATTTCAAAGCTGTAGGAATCGGCGCGGTAGACGTGGTGGCCGGTTTCGACCATGCGGCCCGTGTCGTCGACGGCGGTGCGTTCCATGGTGACCAAGGCCGAGCCGACTTCAGCTTCGAGCAAGGGCGCCTGGTAGTCGTTGGCGATCATGGCCCCGATCCGCTGCGAGGCGAGGCGGAAGTTGACCCCTCCGCGGCGCAGGATGGCATAGAGGCCCTCCGAAGCGAGCGCGGACTCGTCCATGGTGGCGATGTCGTCCCGGACCCAGTTCTCCATGAGCGCCAGGGGCTTGCCGCCCACTTTGCGCAGGCGGGTGAAGTGGTAGACCTTCGAACCGGCCGGCAATTGGAGGGCGGTCAGCGTGGCTGCGTCGGCCTCCATGTGCGAGAAGCTGAGGACCTGCGTTGTGGGCTTCTTGCCGTTGTTGGTCAGGTCGTCATAGAGGCTGGAGAGCTCAAGGGGCCGGCGGACCTGGCTCGATACCACCTGTGTGCCGACGCCCCGCTTGCGGACCAGCAGGCCCGAACGCACCAGTTCATCCATAGCCTTGCGCATGGTGGGCCTGGACAAGTTGAGCTGGGCGGCGAGATCGATTTCGTTGTCCAAGCGGCTGCCGGGCTCCAGCACTCCGTTGTGGATGGCGGCCTCGATGCCCTGGACCACCTGGTGGTACAAGGGCACAGGGGAAGAACGGTCGATTGTGAGGCCAAGTTGGTTCGCCATTGCATGCTCCCTCGTGTCCCGGGACTGTCCCGGACGTGGCAGCATGTCCTTTCATGTTCGCTTGATAGGACATACTGCTTTACTGATGATAGCAGGAGGGGTGCGCTGGTCAAGGGTGATAAAGCTGGGCGTTTTTGGGCATTTGAGGGTGCAGTTTGGAACATGTCCAGACATCAGAACGAACGTGGCGGGCGCGCAACTACTGCGGCGTGCCTTTCAGCGGCGGCGCTTGCGGATGCCGCGTCGCTGCCTGAGAAATCCGACGGCGGCAAGCACTGCGCCCAGTCCCTCGGCGATTGCGCTGAGGGTCTTCTCGAAAAACCATACGGGTTCGTACATGGACGGGATCGGACCTATCGCCGGGATGTCGACATACCGGTAGAGGAGGACCACCACGAAGGCGCTGCCGGCGACCAGCAGCGCCGCCGCGTACGCCGGCCGGCTGCCGCGGACCAGAACATACAGGCCGACGACGAGTGCGGCGGCGGCTTCGAGGCGGAACAAGTTGCCTTGCCCGATTCCGTCCGGGGCGGCCAATTGGTAGCCGGGGGCAAGCTGCAAGTGCACTATCGCGTCGATCACCAAGGCCGCCACGACGAGCAACCGCAGAACGATGTCCATCGGCTTGCGCCGCGCCCGTTGAAGGGTCCTCATCTCACTGCTCATTTCGGCATGCTCATTCATCGCGCTCATTTATTTCACGACCAAAATTCCATGCATATTGGAGTGGTACGTGCAGTGGTAGGGATAACTGCCCGGTGCGGTAGGCGCGGTGAACTCGGCTGTTCCGCCCCCGCCCGCCACGGCCGCGTCGAAGGCCTTGCCGTCGTCGGAAGTGACGGTGTGCGCCTGGGCGTCTTCGTCCTTCACTGTGATCTTGGCGCCGGGGCTGACCGACACGGGTCCTTGATAACCGAAGTCCTTGATGGTGATGGTGAGCTGCTCGGAACTACCCGACGGCGGAGCGCTCGCGGATGCGGCGGAAGCCGGGTTCGGCGATGCGCCCTGGCCGGTTCCGGACGCCCCGCACCCGCCCGCGGCGATCAGGGCGGCTGCTGCAACAATGAAAATCATGGCCTTGGGGTTCGTTCTCATGATTGATTCCTGACTGCTCATACCGCGCGACTGGCACCCACATTGATGAGACGTACCGGGGAGCGCTCAGGTTCACCAACACGGGCAAATGCCGGCTCAGGAGACAAGCAGGCGTCGAACAAGCAACAGTGCGGACATGCCCAGTGCGGACATGCCCAGCCTTAGCCCGGAACGGTGGACATGTTGCTTATATGTCCGCTGCTGGCGCCCGAGGTCGAGCATGTCCCTCGGGGTCGGATGCATATGTCCGCTGCTGGGGCGTGGGACCGGGCATGTCCCCTGGGGTAGCGGGTGATTCGGGCTACTGCGGCGCCCGGCCGCCGAGCCGCGTGGTGATTTTGTGGGCCGCGTCCCGGCAGGCCTCGCCGAGGCTTGCGAGCGTGTCCTGGGAGACCCGGAACTTGGGCGCGGGGATAAGAACGGAGGCCACAATGTCTCCGCGGTGGTCATACACCGGCGATGCGACGCCGACTTCCTCGATGGATGTTTCGCCGAAATTGATGGCCCAGCCCCTCTCCACAGAGTCCCGAATCCGGAGCAGGTAGGCCTCGAGTGCTTCCTCGTCGAGGCCGGGCAGGGTGATGGAGCCGCTGCGGAGAAGCTTGCGCACTCGGTCCGAATCTTCGGTAGCGAGAAAGACCTGCACCGAGGAGCTGAGTGCCTCGTTGTAGCGGGCGCCCAATGGAGCGAGGTGCTTGACCTGGTGACGGCTGGCGATCTGTTCCACGCACATGGATTCGCTTCCGTTCCACACCATGAGTGCGCTGGTCTCGCCGGTCCGTTCGCTCAGTTCCCGCAGCACGGGATAGGCCACGCGCCGCTCTTCGAGTTCTGCAAGCAGAGGGCCGGCGAGGGCTATCATCCCCAAGCCCAACCGGAAGCGGCGGGAATCGGCGTCGCGCTCCACGAGGTGTTCCTGCTCAAAGGTCGCCAGGATGCGGGAAACGGTGCTTTTGTGCAGGCCGATCCTGCTGGCGATCTCGGTGACTCCCAGTAGGGGTTCCTCGGCAGTGAAGCTACGGAGCACGGCAATGGCGTTCACAATGACCGAGGTGCTCTTGGCGTCGCCGTTGCTGGTGGGCTCGCGGGTATCGCTGGTTTCGCTGATTTCCGGGGGAGTCATAATGCTCACTATATTTCTTCGCGAATGGTGGTCTGAGCATGCTCTCCCCAAGCCCTGAGCAATGGACATATGCGCATTATGTCCAATGGTCCAGGCGAGGGGAGGGCATGCTCGGTGGGGTTAGGCGCCGATGATGCTGTATTCCGGGCCGAACGGGAACTTGGTGATGTTCTCGGCACCGTCTTCACCGACCACCAGGATGTCGTGCTCGCGGTATCCGCCGGCACCCGGCTGGCCGTCGAGGACCGTGATCATCGGTTCCATGGAGACCACCATGCCCGGCTCCAGGAACGGTGTCGATGTCCTCGCGCAGCTCCAGGCCGGCCTCGCGGCCATAGTAGTGCGAGAGAACGCCGAAGGAGTGCCCGTAGCCGAACGTGCGGTTGGCCAAAAGACCGTGGGACACGTAGATCTCGTTGAGCTCGGCGGCAATGTCCTTGCAGACAGCGCCGGGCTTGATGAGTTCCAGGCCGCGCTTGTGGACCTCCACGTTGATGTTCCACAGTTCCAGCGAGCGGGCATCGGGTTCGCCGTAGAACAGGGTGCGTTCCAGCGCCGTGTAGTAGCCCGAGGTCATGGGGAAGCAGTTAAGGGACAGGATGTCGTGTTCCTGGATCTTGCGGGTGGTGGCCCAGTTGTGGGCTCCATCCGTGTTGATCCCGGACTGGAACCACACCCAGGTATCGCGGATCTCGGAGTCAGGGAACGTCCGGGCGATTTCGTGCACCATGGCTTCCGTGCCGATCAAGGCCACCTCGTACTCGGTGATCCCGGCCGTGATGGCGTTGCGGATCGCCTCGCCGCCCAGGTCGCCGATGCGGGCGCCATGCTTGATGATTTCGATTTCCTCGGGAGACTTGATCATGCGCTGGCGCATCGCAGCCCGGGCGACGTCCACAAGCGTCGCGCCGGAGAATGCGGCCTGGATCTTGTTGCGGTTGTCCAGCGGGAGGGAGTCGTCCTCCACGCCCAGGCGCCGGACGTTGATGCCGCGGGTCCGCAGCACTTCCTGAATGGCAAAAATGTAGTTGTCCCGGCGCCAGTCGGTGTAGACCAGGTTGTCTCCGTAGCTGCGGCGCCACGGCATTCCGGCGTCGATGTTGGCGGTGACAGTGACCGTGTCATCCGCCGTGACCACCATGGCGTAGGACCGGCCGAAGTAGGTGAACAGGAAATCGGAGTAGTACTTGATGGAGTGATAGCTGGTCAGGACAACGGCGTCGAGGTCCTTTTCGGCCATGATCCGGCGAAGACCGGCGAGGCGCCGCTCGAACTCTGCGTCGGAGAAGGTCAGCGAGACCTTCTCCCCGTTGTTGAGGACCTTGAGGCGCTCAAGCTTGGAGACGTCGTTGACTGCTTCAGCCTGGGAGGTGATGGTCACGTGGGGTGTTCCTTTCAATGGAGGGGTTGTTTCAGTCCTGCTGCAGGGGCTTCTTGGAAGTCTCCACAGCGAAGAGGACCGCGATGGGGGAAACAATGGAGGCCGCCACGAGGTACCAGCCGGGTGCCAGCTGGTTGTGGGTCAGGCCGATGAGGAGCGTTGCCATGAACGGGGCGGTGCCGCCGAACAGGGCGTTGGACAGGTTGAAGCTGACGGCGAAGCTGTACGGGTTGCATTCAACGCAACACTGTTGCACCAGATTAGGCGTGATCCTCACCACAAGTCAATGCTTATTTTTTCTCTTCTTCCGTTACCGCGAAATTCACACATTGAGCCAGCGGCCACGGCGATGGCGTGGATGGGAAAACCAGATAGTTGCGCCAAATGAGACAGGGTTGCGGCAAATGAGGTGGAAGGAAGCGCACGACGGCGGCCCGCGCCTTTCGGTGCGGGCCTGTGCGGGTCTGGAGCGGGCCTAGTGCATCCTCACCCCCGGCCGCCGTCGTGCGCTTAAAACCGTTCCCTCCAAGGCGCCTTCGTGGCACACTAGGGGAACTATCGAGTGACTGGGGGGATCCGGGTCAGGAGATTGGTATGCGCGCTCTGATGCACCCCCGCACCTCGCTTCGCCACTTAGTGGGGAAGAAGCCATGATGATCGGTTGGGCTTACCTCATGGCGGGAATAATGACAGTCGACTCGCTCTTGCTGGGATTGCTGCTGATGAATCTGAAGTGGCCCAGTCGCTGGAAAAGGGGCGGTTAAGCCCAAGGTTCATGCCGAAGGACCTAGAGCACCTTCCGGATGGTCTCTTCGAAACTCACCACGTGGTGCAAGGCGAGCGCTGCTGCGCGGTCCTCGTCGCCGTCGGCGATTGCGGTGAGTAGCTCGGCGTGCTCCGCAACGTGACCGCTCACCGAAGGCATCTTGTCCAGCATGTGGCACCAAATCCGGGTCGCCAGGTTGTCGTAGCGGATCAGCACATCTTCAAGGTGCGGGTTGGCGGCGGCCTTGTAGATGAGCCGATGCACTTTGATGTCGTAGCGCATGAGTTCTTGCTGCGCGGCGTCGTGCGCTTCCAGGCCGCTGATCGCGGCACGGAACAGCCCAACGTCGGGCCCAAAATCTTGGTCGCCTTTGTGATCATGGCCGCCCAGGCGACCATCGCGTGGTTCGGCTACAAGGCCATTGCGGCTTTCGAGAAGTGGACCGTACCGCCAACGATCGTTGTGCTGATCGCCATGTCCGCTGTGGCCTGGTTCGGCATGAACATCGATTGGGCCTACGCGGGTCCTCCGGGGGCTGTCCTTGAAGGCGGCGCGCGAATCGCGGCCATGACCACTGTGATGACCGTTATCGGCATCGGCTGGGGCATCACCTGGTTCACCTACGCGGCCGACTACTCACGCTTCGTGAGCAAATCCGTTCCGAAGCGCAAGGTCTACCTCGCCTCGGTGTTCGGCCAGTTCCTGCCGGTCGTGTGGCTGGGCATCCTTGGCGCTAGCCTCGCCACGAAAAGCGGCACGGCTGATCCCGGCCACCTCATCGTGGACAACTTCGGCGTCCTCGCCATCCCGGTGCTCTTCCTGGTGCTCCATGGTCCGATCGCCACGAACATCCTGAACATCTACACCTTTTCCGTTGCTGCCCAGGCATTGGACATCAAGGCCAAGCGCCGTTCCCTGAACCTCTTCGTCGGGATCCTGGCCCTGCTCGGCGTCGTATTCTTCATTCTGCAGGAGGATTTCGCCTCGACACTAAGCACCTGGCTCGGCGGCCTGGTGGCTTGGGTGGCCGCTTGGGGCGGCATCATGCTGGTGCACTACCTGTGGGTGGACAAGCGCAACCCGACCGGCGTCGAACGCCTTTTCGACCCCGTGGGTACCCGGCGTCTCCCGGCGTTCAACTGGGCTGGAATCACCGCACTCCTTGTGGGCATTTTCGCAACCTGGTTGTTCATGTACGGCGTGCTGCCGATTATGCAAGGCCCCATCGCCACGGCCATGGGCGGGATTGATCTCTCGTGGCTCGCAGGTGGAATCGTGGCCGCCGCCGTCTACCGTGCGCTCGGCCCGCGTGTTCACGCCCGCTACCTTCTGGTGCCTTCGGTAGGGGCTGCGGCGTCGCAGCCGGTTGCGGAAGACGCCGTCGCCAATCTGGTCAACGACTGAAAGGAAACCCGATGACCACCAACGCTTTTCCTGACGAATCACACCCCATCAGCTGGCCAGAAGGCTTCAAGGCTGCGGCGTCGTTCACTTTCGACGTCGACGCCGAATCCTGCACCATCGCTCACGATCCCACGAGTACACGGCGCATGTCCCTCATGAGCCACCAGTCGTACGGGCCCAGTGTCGCTGTCCCGCGGCTTTTGAAAATTCTCGAACGCCAGGAAGATCCTGGGAACCTTCTTTATTCCGGGCTTCACGGCCGAGAGCTACCCCGACGTCGTGCGGCGGATCGTCGACGGCGGGCACGAAGTTGCCCACCACGGCTACCTGCACGAGCCCATGCAAGGAATCGACGCCGCCACCGAGGCCAGCTACATGGACCGCGGGCTCGAGGCCCTCGCCAAGGTGGCCGGGGTCCGGCCGGTCGGATACCGCGCACCGTGGTGGGAGCTGAACTGGCACTCGCCGGCGCTGCTCGCGGACCGCGGATTTCTCTACGATTCAAGCCTGCTCGACGGCGACGCCCCCTACCGCATGGCGGTTGCCCCGGGTGATTCGCGGGACACTGATTCGCGGGACATCGTGGAGATCCCGGTGGATTGGGCGCTGGACGACTGGGAACAATACGCGTTCTACCCGGGAGTGACAGGCAGCGGCGTGATCGAAAGTCCGGCCAAGGTCCTGGAGATGTGGACCCTGAAGCTGAGGCGCACCACGCTCAGGGGAGTTGCTTCGTCCTGACCAACCACCCGTTCATTTCGGGCCGTCCGTCCAAGGCGGTTGCCCTGGAGCAGCTGATCGAACGAGTCAAGGCCATGGACGGGATGTGGGTGACCACCCTCGAACGGATTGCGGAACACACCAAAGCCACAGTCAAAGAGGTCCACACCCACGCCCGGATCGAGATCCCGAGCCATCCTGGCGCCGGAGCCATCTTCAAGCCCGCCAGAGTGCGCGAACCCTCCCTCACCTAGGCCCGAATCCCGCCCTTCCCCCAGGAAGCATGTCCAGCCTTGGCCATGAGCAGTGGACATAGTGCTGATATGTCTAGTGTTTGAGCCCAGGGGTGGGCATGTCCCGTGGGGGAGGCAGGGGAGCGCCGGGCTACAGGTCGTCCCGGCATGGGGCCGAGGCCAGTTTGTACAGGCCGTTCAGGTCCCCGGCGGCCAAGCCGTCGGGTGCGCCGATTTCGGGGTACATGAGCTGGACCGGATCTTGCACATGGTCAAGGCCCACCACGTGGCTCAGTTCATGTTGGATCACCGCCGAGACGTACTTTGAACCTCCGGGGATGCCCAGCAGTTCGGTGATTTGCGGGGCATCCAGGTGCCAGGCTTCCCGTCACATAGCTCTTGGGCCCGGTACCGAAGCTGTACATGGTGCTTCCACCGGTGCCGATGACTGTTCCAGCCAATGCGGGCGCCGCCTCGGGGGTGGTCCATGAGATGAGCAGGGGTGCCCAACGGTCCCCGTAAAGCGCCGGTTGGTATGGCTTGCGCTTCTCGGAAGGGTTTTCGGTGCTTGTGCCGTCGTCGATGAATTTGAGGCCGGTGGCTGCGGCGATCTTGGCAATCGCATCATTGATGAGCCCGGCAGAACCGGCTGGGGCGAGGGCGGCGTTGACCACATAGTGCAATGGCCGGCACGGGGAGTAGCCCACGGGCGTGCCGTCTGCGTTGGTGGCCAGGAATTTGTAGGAGGCGCTGGCCTCAGCCGGCTTGGCGGGGGTGCCGAGCGGGTGACCGGCCTCCTCCAGTCCCAGCGGCGGGGTGTCCGGGGCACGGGCGGCTTTGCGCGCGGCCTGCCCGGACCCGGCGCTCTGCGTGGGAGCCGCGCCCTGGGCGGAGCTGGGGCTTGAAGGCCGGGCCGAGGAACCGGGGAGCAACGCGGTGATGCCGGGATCGCCGCGGAGGAAACCACTGATCAGCACGGCCACCGCGGCCACGACCGCCACCACCATCAGATTTCGGACCAAGGCCAGGACGGTGCTGGAACGCGGAGGCGGCGGACCGCCGTCGTTCCCGAAGTTAGAATGCAATTCTTCCCCCAAATCATTGATTCCCCGCGATGAGCGGTTCCTCGCTGTTATCCGATTGCAGCGCCGAACACGAGCCCCAGCCCGTAGGTTGCGGCGGCCGCGCCGAGGCCGATGGCGAGCTGCCGGAGGCCGCGGGTCAGCGGTGAAGTTCCGGACAACAAGCCGACGACGGCGCCCGTCGACAGAAGCGCGATGCCCACCAACGTACCGGCCACGGCAAGCGCTGCGAAGCCGGTCATGCCGAAGATAAACGGCAGGATGGGAACGATTGCTCCCGAAGCGAAGAAACAGAAGCTGGAAATGGCAGCGCCCCAGGCGGATCCGACAGCCTCGTGCTCGTTCACCGTCTCCTCCGCTTCAGGATGGAGCGAAAAGCTGGGATCGCAATCGCAACTGTAGAGGCCCATGCGTTCGGCCGCCCGGTGCTCGGCAGCCTCGTGGGACATGCCCCGGGCCAGGTAGACGAGGACCAATTCGTTGTGTTCGATGTCCAGGGACGGGGCCGCAGTCAGAGTGGCCTGGGTGGGGCGGGTGGCCTTCAGGAGCTCCAGTTGCGAGCGGACGGAGACGTATTCGCCGGCTCCCATGGACAGCGCGCCCGCCAACAGGCCGGCGACACCGCTGAACAGGACCACAGTGGCCGGGACGCCCGTGGCTGCCATGCCCATGACGAGCGAAAGGTTGCTGACCAGGCCATCGTTGGCCCCGAAGACGGCGGCGCGGAAGGTGCCGGACAGGCGGTTCCGGCCGCGGGTCGCCAGGCCCCGGACTACTTCTTCGTGAATTTGTTCGTCGGCCGCCATGGCACGCGTTGCGGCCGGATCCTTCGCGTAAGGGGAGCGGCCTTCGGCGCGTTGGGCGAGGGCCAGTACGAAAACCGAACCGAAGTTCCGGGCCAGGAATCCGAGCATCTGGCTGCGGATGGAGGCTGCCTTCGGCATACCTGCGTGTTCACCGAGGAGCTTGAGCCAGTGCGCCTCATGGCGGCCTTCGGCCTCTGCGAGGGCCAAAAGGATCTCGCGTTCTTCGCCGTCGCGGCGCTGGGCCAGTTGGCGATACACGGCGGCCTCGGCGCGTTCGTCGGCCAAGTACTGCCGCCAACGCTTGATGTCCGACGACGACGGGGGAGCCGTTTCGCTCCGTGTGTCCTCGAACGGGCTGTTTGGATGCGGGGATTTTGTGTGCGGGCGCACCGGGACTCCTGGGTTGCTGGGGCGGGCTTCATCGCCTCATTGCAGCTTCACTTTATCGCCATTTTCCGCGGTTTTTCGGCTGGCAATCCTTAGCGATAGTTTTAGGCGCACCTCAAACCGGCCACCCCGCCCGCTGGGTCTTGACCCTCGGATGGGGCAGTGCTGGGATGGATGGACAGGGTCCACGAATTGGCGGGGTAGCGTGGTGACCGGCTGCCTCATGTGCCTGTGCGATGGGCTCAGCGGCACGTCGAACGGAGGTTGCACCATGGACAGCACCGAGACCCACGCCCCCCACCCCGACCGTCCCACGGTCGAGACCGATCCCGCCTATGACTACAGCGAAGACCTGGAGGTGGACGAGGACTGGGAGGAGCAACCCGAGGTCCTCGACGACGACGAACGGGTAGTCCCGCTCGACGCCGAGGAGCGCCGTGAGGACGAAGAGATCGAATAGCTCCGACTCGCTGAACCGACTTGCTAAATCCCGGCGCCTAAAACGCGCTCAGGATGAAATGCCGCTCGACGCCCGCGCGGTGCCCGGTTGCCGCAACCGTGAGGGTGAGCTTTCGCGTCGCCGGGAACCAGCGCGCAGGCTGGACCGCTTTTGTCAGTGCTTGGGTAATAAGCCGCGGCTCGTGATGCCAATGGCGTTCCAGCCGGCCGTCCACCACGAACGTGATGGAGCCCCGCGAGAGGTCGACGCCGGGAATCACCCGGACGAACTCGTCAACCCGGCGGGGACGGGACAACAACGGGGTGCTGGAGCGGGTGGTGAGTTGGACTGTGGCGGTGGCGCCGTTTTCGAAAGGCATGGCCTTCTCCTGTGGAGTTGCTCTTGCCCGCTCGGTTGTCTCTGGTCCGGGGTCGGGCCGCTTCTTCATCCGAACCACCCGTGAACATGGGGTTGGCGTGTGGCAAGTCGGAGCTTGGCGCCACATCTCTTGAAGCTGTTCCTACATTACATGCAGACGCGGCGCCGCACCCCTCGAAGGAGAAGGTGCGGCGCCGTCGTCGTGATTACTATGCCGTCGTGATTAATTCGCAGTGACTAATTCCGTGAAGCTCAGTGGGTGGCCACCGGGTGGACATCCACGGGGAGATCCTCGGTGACCGCTCCGGCAACGCGGCGTTCCCAGGCCTCGCGGACCGCGGGCTCCGTGGGAGGCGTGAGCAAGGAGAGCACCACGTAGACCAGCAGCGACGCGCCAAGGCCGTAGTAGATGGGCTCGTTGGCGTAGACGCCGTCTTCGCTGGCGATAATCCCTGTTGCGTAGGCCACCAGCAAGCCCAGTGTCAGCACGGAGCCGACCGCCATGGACCACGCAGCGGCGATGCCCGTGCCGCGCTTCCAGACCAGGCTCACCCAGAATGGCGACCAGGAGGCCGCCCACCAGGATGTCGTACGCGATGGTCAAGGCAACAACAACGTCCTGCGCTGCCATGGAGATCAACACCGCCACAATGCCCAAGCCGAGGACCCAGTAGCGGTTGGCCTTGACGTCGTGCTCGGGGTTTTCGGAGTCGTTGGTGTTGATCGTCTTGCCGAACCAGCTGGCCACGAACGGAACCACGTCGGCGCGGGCCACCGTTGCTGCGGCAATGAGGGCTCCGGAAGCGGTGGACATCATCGCGGCGACTGCTGCGGCCATGACCAGGCCGCCGATGCCGATCGGCAGGATGTGGGTGGCCACCTCGGCGTAGACAACGTCCTTGCCCAGGGCCTTGACGTCGATGTTGGGCAGGGCAACGCGGGCGGCCAGGCCGATCAAAGCGCCGGCGACGCCGTAAAGGACGCAGTAGATGCCAGCGGTGGCGCCGCCCCAACGGGCCACCTTGGGAGTCTTGGCGGTGAAGACGCGCTGCCAGATGTCCTGGCCGATCAGCAGGCCAAGGGTGTACACCACGAAGTACGTGATGATGGTCTGGGCGCCGATCCCGTCCAGCTGGAAGAAGCTGGCGTCAACACGGGCACGGATGCCGTCGAAGCCGCCTGCGGCGTTGAGTGCGAACGGGAGCATCAGGAAGAAGATGCCGATTGTCTTGATGATGAACTGCACCTGGTCTGCGAGCGTGATGGACCACATGCCGCCGATCGTGGAGTAGATCAGGACGATGGCGCCACCGACGGCGATGGCGAGCCAGCGCTCCCAGCCGAACAGGACAACGAAGATGGTGGCGTAGGCGCCGGTGGACGTGGCGCACAGCATGAGGGTGTAGGCCAACATGACGATTCCGGAGGTCTGCGTGGCCCGCTGGCCGTAGCGCAGGCTCAGCATCTGGGAGACCGTGTAGATCTTCAGCCGCTGGATGGTGCCGGCGAAAAGCAGGCTCAGGAGGAGCACACCCGAACCGATGGCGACCACCAGCCACATGCCGGAGATGCCGAACTTGTAGCCGAGGCCGACGCCGCCAACCGTCGAGGCACCACCGAGGACGACGGCGGCCATGGTGCCGGTGTAGAGCATCGGACCCAGGCCGGCGGCCTGCCACCAGGAAGTCGCTGTTGTTCTTGGTGCGGGATTTGCCCCACCAGCCGAAGGCCAGCATGGCGAGCAAATACACCACCACGATCGCAATGTTGATGAACGAAGAGTCCACGGTTGGCTCCTGAGACTGACGCGCAGAGTTTCTGGGGAATTCCGACGCCTTCCCGCTCGGAATGCATGCGGGTCGCGGAAGATCTCTGCGCTGGTGATTGGGGAGAGGAGTCTGTGATGTGTGCCTCACAAACAACACTTGTTGCCTATGAGGATACGTAGTGATGCGAGTTACAGTCAAGACGCCGCCGTTCCCAGGACGCGCGACGCCAACACTTCAGGTGGTTTAAACGACGGCCATGCCGGCGATCCGGCTACTATTGCTGCAATGACAGGGCCGCAGCAACGGCCTGAAAGGTTCGTGAATGAAGGCTCTCCCCGTTGAACCGAGCAACGTACCCGTTGCCATCGGTTCGAGAATCCGTGCCGCCCGCCAATCGCAGCGGCTCACCATAGAACAGGTCGCTGACGCCACAGGCCTGACCAAAGGGTTTCTGAGCCGCGTCGAGCGGGACCTGACATCGCCGTCGGTCGCTTCCCTGGTGACGCTTTGCCAAGTCCTTTCGGTATCGATTGGCGATCTTTTTGCTGCCCCCGAAACCCACTTGACGCGGCGCGATGATGGTCCGCGGATTTCGCTCGGCGGGCAGGGGATCGTGGAGCGGCTCCTGACAGCCCGGTCCGAACGCCGTTTGCAGATTCTGCAGGCCACCATCGAGCCTCGCGGCCGGGGAGAAGCCGAACTTTACGCCGTTGACTGCGACGTCGATGTCCTGCACGTGGTGAAAGGGCGCATCAAGCTGATCCTCACCAACGAGGAGTATGAGCTCGAAGAGGGGGACACGCTCTCCTTCCCGGGCCGCGAACCCCACACGTGGGTCAACCCCACGGACGAGCCCGTTGAGGTGCTCTGGATCCTGGTGCCTGCAGCCAGCCGCTGACGCGATCCTCGCGACACGCCTCCCGTTACACGCCGGAAACCTGGCGGACTTCAGAAGTTAACGCACCGGTCTGCCGTGTTACGTGCCCGAAATGATTCGTGCCGAATGCCGAAACAGGGCGGCGGTACGTTCGAGTCAGGTTTACTCGTCAAGGTCGGTATCTCGCCAGATATCAGGACCTGTTCGTTTTAAAAAATGGTCTCGCCGTGCGGGCGCCATGGAGCGCCGTATATGCAGGAAGGCTCCCGAAATGAACTCAGCACTTTTTAGCGTAGGGCTGGATGTTAATCCCCAGACCCTGGATCCCGGCTCCACAGCCTGGATGCTCGCAGCTTCCGCCCTTGTACTTCTCATGACGCCCGGTTTGGCGTTCTTCTATGGCGGCCTCGTCCGCATGAAATCGGTCCTTAACATCATGATGATGAGCTTCGGCGCGATGGGCGTCGTTGCGGTGGTCTGGGCCCTGTGGGGCTACGGACTCGCGTTTGGCCCGGATACGCTCGGCGGCTTCATCGGAGACCCCTTCGCGAACTTCGGACTCAGTGGTCTGGCCAGCGTCATTGGCGGAAAAGCCCCCGGGCTGCCGGACATGGTGTTCATAGGCTTCCAGGCCACCTTCGCGATCATCACCGTTGCCCTCATCAGTGGAGCGGTGGCCGAACGTGTCAGGTTTGGCCCATGGCTGTTGTTTGCCGGCCTCTGGGTCACCATCGTCTACGCGCCCATTGCCCACTGGGTCTGGGGCGGCGGCCTCTTCGGTTCAACCGGGATCATCGGCAGCAAGATCTCAGCCCTAGATTTCGCCGGTGGCACCGTAGTCCACATGAACGCAGGCATGGCCGGACTGATGCTGGCCGTAGTGCTTGGCAAGCGGCTCGGATTCATGAAGGACCCCAACATCCGGCCGCACAACCTCCCCTTCGTCATGCTTGGAGCCGGTCTCCTGTGGTTCGGCTGGTTCGGTTTCAATGCCGGCTCGGAACTGGCGGCTGACGGAATAGCCGCGCTCGCCTGGACCAACACACTCCTTGCAACGAGCGCAGCGCTCCTCGGCTGGCTGCTTGTCGAGAGGCTCCGCGACGGCCACGCCACCTCCCTTGGTGCCGCATCCGGCGCCGTCGCGGGCTTGGTGGCAGTCACCCCGGCGTGTGGATTCGTGGATCCGATAGGTGCGATCCTCATCGGCGTGGTCGCGGGTGCAGTGTGTGCACTGGCCATCGGGCTCAAGTTCAAGATCGGCCTTGACGACTCCCTGGACGTTGTTGCCGTCCACTTTGTCGGCGGACTGTGGGGGACGCTGTCCCTTGGATTCTTCGCCGTCCCGTCCGCCAAGACGGAAGGCGGTCTCCTTTACGGTGGCGGCCTGACGCAGTTCTGGCCCCAGATATTGACGGCCGTGATTGTCACTGTGTGGACCGCGGTGATGACCACGCTGATTGGCCTCGCCATCCATAAGACAGTGGGCATGCGTGTCAAGGAGCATGAAGAACTGACCGGCATAGACCTCACGGAGCACGCGGAAACGGCTTACGAGCTGGCCATGGTGGGCGGATCATTCCGTCCAGGGGAGCAAAACGGGAAAGCTCCGTCGGGCTCCGGCGGCGACGAGGAAATAAGCGCAAACGGGAAAACAGAACGGATCCGCAGCAAGGCCTCGACGTGAAACTTGTCACGGCCATCGTGAGGCCGGAGCGGATCGATGAGGTCCGGCAAGCTTTGGAAGTCTATGGGGTCAATGGGATGACTGTGAGCCAAGCGAACGGCTACGGCCAGCAGCGGGGCCATGTGGAGGTGTATCGGGGCGCGGAGTACAGCTCGGATCTGCTCCCCAAGGTCCGTGTGGAGGTCCTGGCCATCGACGATCTGGTGGACGGAATAGTGGACGCCATCATCGCGGGTGCCAGTACGGGCCAATTCGGGGATGGCAAGATCTGGACCATCGAGGTCTCCCAGGCTGTGCGCGTCCGGACCGGGGAGCGTGGGGCCTCGGCGATCAGCTAGAAAGACTGTGTTGGTGCCGCGTCCCTGGGGAGCGGCACCAACACTGCCATGTTCAGCCCATGTTCAGCCCACGTGCACCCAGGGCCTGCGGGTGATGTCCGGCTCCGCTTCGCGCAGCACTTCCCGGGTCACCGGGGCGATTTCGCCCACGCCGAAGAAGAGGAACTTGCTCAAGTTGGCGATCGGATTTCCCTCGGTCCAGCGGAAATAAATGTGCGGCATGAGGCCCGTGACGTCGCGGATATGGAGGAGCACCGCAGCCACAGTGTTGGGCACGTTGTTGCTGTGGATCTCCAGGATCTTGAAGCCGTGCCGGAGCTTGCCTTCCACCAGGAAGTTCCTGCTCAAAATCGGAGCTGTCGTCCACGATGATCTCGATGAAGATCGCATCGCTGTCTTCCGGCAAGTGGTTGGCCTGCTGGGCATGCTGCAGCTTCAATTGGTACCGGTCGGCGCTCAGCCGCTTGGGCTCGTGGGCGATGATCCGGATGGGGCCTTCCTCATTGGTGGCCGTGAATTCGAGCGCCATCTGGTCCATCTTGATATGGGTTGCTCGCAGCTCGAAGGAACGGCGTACCCGCGAAGCGAAGCTCACCAGGACGATGCCGAGGATGAAAAGCGCCGCGATCCTGATCCCGTCCGGGCGTTCCACCACATTGGCCACAGTGGTGTAGGCGAAGACAACCGCCACAGCACCGAAGGCGAAGGTCTTGACCTTCTGTTTCTTCCTGCGGGCCGAGAGCGTGACCGCGATCGAGGCGGAGGTCATGAGGACCAGCACACCGGTGGCGTAGGCGCCGCCTTGCGCCTCCACATTCGCTTCGAAGACCAGCGTGATGATGAAACCAACGGCAGTGAAGACCAGGACCAACGGACGGACGGCCTTGGTCCACGCCGGGGCCATGCCGAAGCGCGGCAAGTAACGCGGCACCAGGTTCAGCAAGCCAGCCATGGCGGAGGCGCCGGCAAACCACAGGATGGCGATGGTGCTGATGTCATAGACGGTGCCGAAGCCGTCGCCCAGGAATTGGTGCGCAAGGAATGCGAGGGCTCGCCCGTCTGCTTTCCCTCCCGGCCGGAATTCAGCGGCAGGAATCAGGAACGTGGTGATGAAGCTCGAAGCCACCAGGAAGGCACTCATGATGAGTGCCGCCGTCGTGAGCAGTTTGTGGGTGCCGCGGATGCGGCCCACGGGATTTTCCTCCGTGTCGCTCGCACTGCCCTTGATCTGGGGCATGACCGCGACGCCGGTCTCGAACCCCGAGAGGCCCAGGGCAAGTTTCGGGAAGACCAGGAGCGCGATACCCACCATGACCAATGGGTTGCCGTGCTGCTGGTTCAGGGCCGCCCACCAGTCGGTCACCACGTGTGCTTCGGTCACCACGTGCGTCAGGCCGACCGCGACGACGACGGCGTTTAGCACCAGATAGATACCCACCAGGACCACTGCGACGTTGATGGCCTCCTTGAAACCACGCAGGAACACAACGCTAAGGCCGGCGATGAGGGCCAGGGTGATGGTGATCTGCTGTCCATGGAGCCACTCCGGAGCGAAAGGGTTTTCGATCGCGTGGGCGCTCGCGTCCGCGGCGGAGAGGGTCATGGTGATCATGAAGTCCGTGGCCGCAAAGCCCAGCAAGGCCAGAACGAAGAGTTTGCCGCCCCAGCGGGGGAGGAGGCGCTCGAGCATTGCGATGGAGCCTTCTCCGCGGTGACTTTCGGAAGCAACGCGCCGGTAGACCGGCAGGGCGCCGAGGAGGGTGACCGCAACCAGGACGATCGTGGCCAACGGTGAGACGATGCCGGCCGCGAGCGCCGCAATGGCGGGCTGGTAGCCGAGGGTGGAGAAGTAATCGACGCCGGTGAGGCACATGACCTTCCACCAAGCCTGGGGAGTGTGGTCATCGTCCGGCTTGCCGTGGGGGCCTTGGCGCTTTCCGGATGTTTCCGGCATGCCGTCGAGCAGCCAGCCCTTGAATTGCCCCTTTTTGATTTCACCGGCGGGTTTGCGCCGGTCAGAGGATTCGGCCGGCGGCCTGGTCAGCGTTGTCACATGGTCCTTTCGTGCAGCCTGGAAGCTGCTCCTGAAGGAGCGTACGGGCGGGCCGGAAGAGGGGCGTCCGTTTTTATGGAATCTTTACGCCACCTGTGATGGGGGTCACACGTCGGCGCGACGCATTCACGCATATGGCATGTGAGCGGCATTAAGTAGGCGTCCCATCCGATGACAAAACCGTCTCCGGTATATACGCTCCGATCAGCGTTCACATACCAGGGGGCACAATGAAGCGCACGGGCCGTTACCGACGAAAGCTGGTAGCTCTGCTTTTTCTTGGCACAGCGCTGACTTCCTGCGCATCCAACCAAGCGCGGGAACCTGGAACCGCCGTTCCTACCCCTCCTCAGACCAGCACGCCGCCCCTCATGACTACGTCCGCACCTCCTCACGAGATTTGTGAGCCATTTCTGCCCTCCGCCCCCTGTACCGAGTACATCAGCATCGCCGGGACAGCCAACGGCGCTGACCTGCCATGGGTGGCATCAGGAGGAGTCGTTGTGCATCTGAACTCAGTGGATGGTTCCCTCCAGCTCGCAGCCAGAACCCCGTGCGCCCCGGTCGGCGGGCCGGCAACAATCAAGGGCAACACGCTGACCGTTGGCAAGCTTGCGGTGGGGGCCGTGGGATGCGCGGGCGATGCTGCGACGGAGCAACAGTGGGTTGTGGAATTCCTGAGGCTGCCCATCGAGATGTCATATAGCCAGGGCACGCTCATCTGGAAGAACGGCGCCGATGCGCTCAGTTTCAAAAGCAAGTAGCAATCGGAGGTGAAGGGGCCGCGCTGGGATCCGTTCTTCTGTAAACATGTGATGCATATAAGGCAACTTTGAGTGTATGATTGCTGTCACAGTCATCCATCCGATCTCACCTATTCACTAAGGAGTGGCGCATTTTGGAAGAGCTTCGTATTGAGGCCAATGGCAACCTTGGTCCCATTGATTCGGCCCGAATCCCGCGCTATGCCGGTGCTGCCACTTACGCCCGTTTGCCCCGCCTTGACCAGGCTTTCCAAGGCTGACGTCACGGTGGTCGGCGTTCCCTTCGACTCCGGTGTTTCCTACCGCCCCGGAGCCCGCTTCGGTGCCAACCACGTGCGTGAAGCCAGCCGCCTGCTCCGCCCGTACAACCCGGCCTGGGACGTCAGTCCCTTCGAGAACATCCAGGTTGCCGACGCCGGCGACATGGCCGTGAACCCGTTCAACATCAACGAGGCCATCGAGACCATCCAGCAGAACGCGCTGGATCTGACCGCGAACGGCAGCAAGCTCGTCACCCTCGGTGGCGACCACACCATCGCCCTGCCGCTGCTCCGCGCCGCCGCAGAACGTGCCGGCGAGCCCGTTGCCATGCTGCACTTCGACGCCCACCTGGACACCTGGGACACCTACTTCGGCGCCGAATACACCCACGGCACCCCGTTCCGCCGCGCCGTCGAAGAAGGCATCCTGGATACCGAGGCCATCAGCCACGTCGGTACCCGCGGACCGCTCTACGGCAAGAAGGACCTCGATGACGATCACCGCTTCGGCTTCGGCATCGTCACCTCGGCCGACGTCTACTACCAAGGCGTCCTCGAAACCGTGGCCAAGATCCGCGACCGCATCGGCAACCGTCCGCTGTACATTTCCGTGGACATCGACGTCCTGGATCCGGCCCACGCTCCGGGTACCGGCACGCCTGAGGCCGGAGGCATCACCAGCCGCGAGCTCCTCGAAATCATCCGCGGGTTCCGTGGCATGAACCTTGTGGGAGCGGACATTGTCGAAGTTGCGCCGGCCTATGACCATGCCGAAATCACCGGAGTCGCCGGCAGCCACGTTGCCTACGAACTGGTCACCCTCATGGCAGACAACGCCGTCGAAGGCAACCGCCACGGCGCCCTTAACGGCTACGCAGCCCAGGCCCTCGGCCAGGAATCCCGGCGCCCGGCCGGTTTTTCCGCGGCGGTCACGAAGTGACGGACCAGCGCAACGGCGGGGACCTCGTCGTCGAGACGCTTGAAGCGCTCGGCGCAAAGACGGTCTTCGGTATCCCGGGCCAGCACGCGCTGGGCCTCTTCGATGCGATGGGCCGCGGCAATCTGCACTTCGTCTCCTCGCGTGTAGAGAACAACTCCGCTTTCGCGGCGGACGGCTACTCCCGCGCTACAGGCGAAGTCGGGGTGCTGTTCCTGTCCACCGGTCCCGGCGCGCTGACGTCCTTGGCGGGGCTGCAGGAGGCATATGCCACGGGCGTGCCGATGGTCGTCGTCGCCAGCCAGATCCCCTTGGAAGGTCTGGGCGCGCGCCGCAAGGGCATGCTGCACCAGCTCGACGACCAGAAGGCCTCGGCCGCGAACGTCACCAAGAGCCAGCGCCTCATCCAGCACGCGTCCGGTATTCCCTCGGCCATCCAGGACGCCTGGACCGAGGCGATTTCCTCCCCGCAAGGCCCGGTGTGGATCGAAATTCCGCAGAACGTGCTCCTGGACCCCATCATGGTGCCGCCGGTGGAGGACGCCCTCGCTGAAGCGGCCGATAACCCGCCCCGCGTGGAGTTGGTCCGCGAGGCAGTGAAATGGCTCTCGACGGCGGAGCGTCCCGCGATCATCGCCGGTGGCGGCACCCGCCGCGGCCACGCAGAAAAAGCGTTGCTCTCGATCGCCGAGAAGCTGCGTGCTCCGGTCATCTGCACCCCCGGCGGCAATGGAGCCTTCCCCTGGCACCACGAGCTGTCGCTGCAGTCCTGGATCGAAGACCGTCATATGACGGACGTGCTTGAGGACGCCGACCTGCTGATCGTCGTCGGCTCTTCCCTGGGCGAGGTGACGTCCAACTATTTCACCTTCGAACCGCGCGGGCGCATCATCCAGATCGACGCCGAGCCACGCGTCCTGGAGTCCAACCGGCCCGGCCTGGGCGTCCGCGCCGACGCCGGGCAGGCCCTGGCTGCGTTGGACTCTGCCTTGGACGAGGTCCTGTCTTCGGACACCGGAGCCAGCCGCAACTGGCGCGGTACTTCGCCCGAGGAGCTGGTCAAGGAATCCCTGGCCAAGGTCAAGGCACGCCTTGAATCCCATGGACCTCGGCAAGGAACTGGCTTTCATGGCCGATATCCGTGAGGCCGTTCCGGCCGATATGCAGACCTTCTGGGACATGACCATCTCCGCTTATTGGGGATGGAGCTGCTGGGATTCCCGCGAGGGGCAATTCCACTCGGCCCAAGGCGCCGGCGGTCTCGGCTTCGGCTTCCCGGCGGCCATCGGCGGCGCCGTGGGGCTGGAAACGGTCGGCAAGCCGAGCCGTGTGTTGGCGGTCTCCGGTGATGGTTCCTCCATGTACTCCATCTCCGAGCTCGCAACCGCCAAGCAGCACAACATTCCGGTCACCTGGCTGATCGTGGACGACGGCGGCTACGGCATCCTGCGCGAATACATGGTGGGCGCCTTCGGCAAGGCCACGGCCACCGAGCTCGCCCGTCCGGACTTTGTGAAGCTCGCCGAGGCGTTCGGCGTCCCGGCCCGCCGTGTTGCCCCGGAAGAAGTCGGGGACGCGCTCCGGGAAGGTTTCGCCGCGGACGGCCCGAACGTCGTCGTCGTCGAAACCCTCCTGAAGATGTTCGGCCCCACTCACCTGGGCGACTGACTCACCTCCTACCCCCACCTCCCAGCGCGAGCTGGCAGCACGTGCCCTCAAATTCGAATTTTGAGGGCATCAGCTGCCAGCTCGCGCTCGGCGTTTAACGCACCTCACACTTTATTAGTTTCCCAAAGCAATCAATTAGGCGTATAGTTGCTTTAGGCAAACAAAAGTGAGGTGTCTTCCATGGCTGTCGCATCCAGCACAGCAACCGAACTCGTCCATCAGATTTTCGATCTCCAGAGGGTCTTGCGTTGCATCGTGACCGCGAACATCGCGAAGGATGCCGACGTCGGATTCGCCTTGCAGGGGGTGATGCGCTTCATCGGCGAGGGGGAGTCCCGGGCCACGAAGCTCGCCTCGCGCCTCGGCGTCAGCCCGCCGGTCCTCAGCCGGCACATCGCCGAACTGGAAGAACTCGGTTTGGTGGTCCGGCGCCCGGATCCCGCGGACGGCCGGGCCCAACTGGTGGCCCTCTCCGAAACCGGCATTGAAAAGGTCCGCGACTTCGAAGAACAGCGCAGCATGAACCTGCGGGCCTACCTCGAGGAGTGGAGCGAGGAAGACGCCTTGGAGGCAGGGCACGTGCTGGAGAAATTGACCACATCACTCAACCACTCAGTCCGGGCAACGGCGGCCGGCTCCCACCACTCGAACCACACAGCTTAGGAGCAGCAGCAATGACAACCCGAATACAAGAACGTTCGACGGCGGTGCCCGCGTCATCCGCGCCCATGACGCACCGCCAGATCATGGAAGCCCTGACAGGCCTCCTCGCGGCCTTCTTCACCGCTATCCTGAGCAGCACCATCGTTGCCAACGCCCTGCCGACCATCATGTCCGATCTCCATGGCACCCAAACGGACTTCGCGTGGGTCATCACGGCCGCGCTCCTCGCGAACGCCGCCACGACGCCGATCTGGGGCAAGCTCGCCGACCTCTTCGACAAGAAATTGCTGGTCCAGCTGAGCATCGTGGTCTTCGTGGCCGGCTCGGTCATGGCTGGTTTCTCCCAGAGCATTCCCTTCCTGCTGACCGCCCGCGTCGTCCAGGGCATCGCCATGGGCGGCCTTACTGCCTTGGCCCAGGCCATCATCGGCACCATGATTCCGCCGCGGGACCGTGGCAAGTACTCGGGCTACATGGGTGCGGTCATGGCGGTCGGTACCGCAGGCGGACCGCTCCTTGGCGGGTTCATCGTTGACAGCCCGCTCGGCTGGCGCTGGACGTTCTTCGTCTGCGTGCCGCTCGCCGTCGTCGCGCTCATCCTCCTGCAGGTGACTCTCAAGATCCAGCACATCAAGCGCCCGGCCAAGATCGACTGGCTTGGCTCCATCCTGCTGACCTCGGGCGTCAGCCTGCTCCTGATCTGGGTTTCCTTCGCCGGCAACCCGGACTACTACGACTGGATCTCCTGGCAGTCCGCGCTCATGGTCGGCGGCGGAGTACTTCTCCTGGCCCTGCTGGTGCTGGTCGAATCCAAGGTTGCCCAGCCCATCATCCCGCTGAAGATCATCTCCCAGCGCACCACCGCCCTGGCGATCCTGGCCTCCGTGGCCGTCGGTATCGCCATGTTCAGCTCGTCGACGTTCCTGGGCCAATACTTCCAGGTAGCCCGGGGCGCCACGCCTACCGAGGCAGGCCTTCTGACGCTGCCCATGATTGCCGGCAACCTGATAGGGTCTGTGGTTTCGGGCCAGCTCATCAGCCGCTTCGGCAAGTGGAAGCGCTTCCTCTTGGCGGGTACTGTGCTGCTGGCCGGCGGCCTTGCCTTCACCGGCACCATCGACCACACCACCGAGCTGTGGATTACCTGCTGCTACACCGCCATCTTCGGCCTGGGCCTTGGCCTGCTGATGCAGAACCTGGTTCTCGCGGTCCAGAACACCGTCCGCGCCCAGGACATCGGTACGGCCAGCGCGTCCGTGGCATTCTTCCGCTCCGTCGGCGGTGCGATCGGCGTTTCGGTACTCGGCGCGATCATGGCCACGCACGTCAAGGACCTTGCTACGCAGGCGCTCGTTGCGGCCCACATCCCGGTGAGCGGTGGCTCAAGCAATGCGGGCATGGACCTGACGGACTTGCCCGCCCCGATCCGCGACATCATGCGTGCCGCCTATGGGGATGCGACCGCCCAGATCTTCATGATCTCTGCGGCCATTGCCCTGGTCGCGTTCGTCGCAGTGCTGTTCATCAAGGAAGTTCCGCTGCGGAAGACCGTGGATGCAACACCTGAGAAGGAACTGGTGGCAAACGCTTCCGGCGAGGCCGGCATGACACTGGACACGTCGGCGCTGCCGGTAGTCGAGCCTGCCGCTGAGCGCCACCAGGCAGCCGACGACGGCGGCACCCCCTTGGGTGCCAGCCGGTCCCGTGCCGCGATTGAGAAGGAGCACGACGAGCTGGACCTTGAGTTCGCCCGGATCCTGACCCAGGAACGGCCGGACCATGCACCCGTCTTGCGAGAAGTCCAGGAGCAGCTTGCCCGCACCCAGCGCCTGCTGGCCGAGCAGCAGGTTCAGTTGAGCCAGACGCAGCGCGAACTCCAAGTACGCGTGCACGAACAGCAGGCTACCGCGGCGGAACAGTCCCGGATCGCCGAGGAGCTGGCCGCCTTGCGCAAGGAACTCAAGCGTGAGCGCCGCCGCCAGGAAAGGGCTGCCTTGCTGCTCCTCGCCGGCGACAACCCCAAAGCCGGAGAGGCCGGGCGTCACGCGGGCTAAAGGGAGGCGCGCCGGCTAACCGCCGGCTAGCCGCCGACTAACGGTCGGCGGGACGCGGGCCGCTGCAGAGAGCTTGGAAGCGCTGCAGCGGCTCAGCTACGCCGCAAGGATGATATTTAGCGATCGATATTTCGCTGAGGCAACGGATTTCGTAGAGTTGAGGGACTAATACTGTCGGCGCCTCCTGCTATCTGTAGAACCCACTGGCGCTTAACTCATTCGCGCACTCTTATTAAGGATCCGTGGGCATGCTTGTCACCCTGATACGGCGCTACTCCAAGCCGTATTTGCCGCAGATACTGGCCGTCATCGTCTTCCAATTGGCGTCCACCATTGCAACCCTCTACCTTCCAAGCCTCAACGCCAAGATCATCGATGAAGGGGTTTCCCGCGGGGATACCAACTACATCTGGCAAACCGGGGCCTTGATGCTCGTCGTCGCATTGGGCCAAGGTGGTTGCGGCCATTGCCGGCGTGTACTTCGGTTCACGCGTGGCGATGGCCATGGGCCGCGACTTGCGTAGGGACGTCTTCCGCAAGGTCAGCAGCTTTTCGGCCAAGGACGTCAACACATTCGGCGCACCTACCTTGATCACCCGCGGCACCAACGACGTCCAGCAAGTGCAGATGCTCATGCTCATGGGCCTGAACTTCATGGTGTCCACGCCCATCATGTGCGTCGGCGGCATCATCATGGCCGTGCGGGAGGACATCAGCCTCTCCTGGCTCGTCTGGGTGTCGGTTCCTGTCCTCGTGGCAGTGGTCGGTTACCTGGTGGTTCGCCTCATGCCGCTCTTCCGCTCCATGCAGATGAAGATCGACACCATCAACGGCGTGCTCCGCGAACAGATCATCGGCATCCGTGTTGTCCGGGCCTTCGTCCGCGAACCCTATGAAGCAAAGCGGTTCGCCGACGCAAACAAGGATCTGACCTTGGTTTCCGTCAAGATCGGCAACTTGTTCGTCCTGATGTTCCCGGCCATCGGCATGATCCTGCACCTTTCGACGGCGGCAGTGCTGTGGTTCGGCGGCCAAAGGGTGGACGCCGGCAACATGCAGGTGGGCTCCCTGACGGCCTTCCTCCAGTACCTCCTGCAGATCCTCATGGCCGTCATGATGGGTACGTTCATGGCCATGATGATCCCGCGCGCCTCCGTGTGTGCGGACCGCATTGGCGAGGTCCTCGACGTCGAACCCTCCATTCACGATCCCGAGGCGCCAGTGGCGCCGGCGGAGAAGAAGGGCCGCGTCGAATTCCGCGACGTCACCTTCAAGTACCCGGGTGCTGAAGCTCCTGTGTTGAGCAACATTTCCTTTACGGCTGAGCCCGGCCAGACACTTGCCATCATCGGTTCCACGGGTGCAGGCAAGACCACTTTGGTGTCATTGCTGCCGCGGCTGTACGACGTCGCGTCCGGCGATGTCCTGCTCGACGGCGTTCCGGTCACCAGCCTGGACCGCAACGAAATCAGCAGCCGCGTGGCCACCGTGCCGCAGAAGCCGTACTTGTTCTCCGGAACCATCGAGCACAATCTGCGCTTCGGCAAGACCGACGCCACGGATCAGGAACTCTGGGATGCGCTGGAGACCGCGCAGGCCAAGGACTTCGTGATGGAAAAGTCGTCCGGCCTCAACCGGCGGGTAGCCCAGGGCGGCATCAACGTCTCCGGTGGCCAGAGGCAGCGCCTCTGCATCGCCCGGGCCCTGGTCACCCAGCCCAAGGTCTACCTTTTCGATGACTCCTTCTCCGCACTGGACGTGGCCACTGACGCCCGGCTTCGCAGGGCCCTCAAGGACAAGACGCAGGACGCCACGGTCATCATCGTGGCCCAGCGCGTCTCGACCATCGCGGATGCGGACCAGATCCTGGTCCTCGACAACGGCAGAATCGTCGACCGCGGTACGCATGAAGAACTCCTGGAAACGTCACCCACGTACCAGGAGATCGTCGAATCCCAGCTGAGCGCGGAGGAAGTGGCATGAGCGAACAGAATCAGCAAAAGCGTGGCTGGGCCGGGAAGGCTGAGGCGGCCAAAGAGGCACGGGCAGCTCAGGAAGCGAAGGACGCCGAGGCAGCGGGCGCCGTGGCCGTGGCGGACGACGACGATATCGAAGAGGCCGAGTACACGCCCGGCGAAGCCGACGGCGGGATGTTCGGAAACCTTCCGGCAAAGAAAGCCAAGGCTTTCGGGCCGTCGGCAAAGCGCCTCCTGGGGCTGCTGAAACCTGAGTCCGCCGGCGTGGTTTTCGTCATCGGCCTCGTGGTGGTCTCCGTTGTCCTGAACGTCATCGCGCCGAAGATCCTCGGTAGCGCCATGGATGTCATCTTTGGTGGCGTGATGGGCAAGCAGTTGCCTCCCGGCGTCACCCAGGCGGCGTTCGCCGAAGGTCTCCGGCAAGCGGGCCAAAACAACTTCGCGGACATGGTGTCCAAGATGGAGCTCACCAACGGGATCAACTTCTCCAAGCTGACGTTCCTGATTTCGATCGTGCTCTTGATGTACTTCGTGGCCAACATCTTCCTGTGGGCCCAGGGTTACGTCCTGAACAAGATCGTCATGAGGGTCATCAACCGCCTCCGTAACGACGTCCAGACCAAGCTCAACCACTTGCCCTTGAACTACTTCGATACACGTCAGCGCGGCGACATCCTCTCCCGCGTGACCAACGACGTCGACAATGTCCAGCAGGGACTCCAGCAGGCGTTTTCGCAGCTGGTCAGCTCGTTGCTAACGGTTGTGGGCATCACGGTCATGATGTTCATCGTGTCCTGGCAGTTGGCCTTGATCGCGCTGGTTGCCTTGCCGCTCTCCGGTGTCCTTGCTGGTGTGATTGGTTCGCGCAGCCAGAAGCTGTTCGCTGCCCAGTGGAAGAACACGGGCTCGCTCAATGGCCAAATCGAGGAATCGTTCTCCGGCCACGAACTGGTCAAGGTCTTCGGGCGTGACGCGGACATGCTGGAGCGTTTCGACGAGCGCAACGAGGCGCTGTACAAAGCCTCGTTCGGGGCACAGTTTGTTTCGGGCATCATCTTCCCGGCCATGAACTTTGTCTCCTACCTCAGCTATGTGGGCATCGCCGTCGTCGGTGGTTTGCGCGTTGCATCCGGTTCCATGAGCCTTGGCGACGCGACGGCGTTCATCCAGTACTCGCGTGAGTTCACTCAGCCCCTCGGCCAGATCGCGGGCATGGCCAACATGCTGCAGTCCGGTGTGGCTTCCGCTGAGCGGGTTTTCGAGTTCCTCGATGCCGACGAAGAACTGCCTGAGAACGCCGCCCGTCACTTGCCGCCGCGTACGGACGGGCACGTCGAATTCGAGAACGTGTCCTTCAGCTACGTTGCGGACAAGTCGTTGATCGAGAACCTGTCCCTCAGCGCGGAACCGGGACACACTGTGGCGATCGTCGGGCCCACCGGCGCGGGCAAAACCACACTGGTCAATCTCGTCATGCGTTTCTACGAGCTCAACTCCGGCCGTATCACCCTGGACGGGGTGGACATCAAGGAGCTGAGCCGTTCCGAGCTCCGCTCCAAGGTGGGAATGGTGTTGCAGGACGCTTGGCTGTTCGGCGGCACCATCTACGACAACATCAGGTACGGCAACCTCGACGCCACCGAGGAGCAGATCATGGAGGCGGCCAAGGCCACGTACGTGGACCGCTTCGTGCGCGCCTTGCCGGATGGGTACCAGACCATCATCGACGAGGAAGGCAACAACGTCAGTGCAGGCGAGAAGCAGCTGATCACCATTGCGCGGGCCTTCGTTTCCGACCCCTCACTACTGATCCTGGACGAAGCCACCAGCTCAGTGGACACCCGTACCGAGCTGTTGCTGCAGAAGGCCATGGCTGCCCTCCGCACGGACCGCACCAGCTTTGTCATCGCGCACCGTCTGTCCACCATCCGCGACGCCGACACCATCCTCGTGATGGAAAACGGCAGCATCGTGGAGCAGGGCAACCACAACGAACTGCTCGCATCGCAGGGCGCGTACTATCGCCTGTACATGTCGCAGTTCGCGGGTGAGGATGCCGGAGAAACCGTGGTGGATGATTCGACGGCGGTGCACACCTGAGCGCGGATATAGCGGCGGGGGCGGATCCGGCGGCTACGGAAACGCCGGAGACCCCCGGCCAGCGCATCAAGGTGCTAGTCCCGATGCGTTGGGGAGACATGGACGCGTACGGACACATCAACAACGTCCAGATCGTGCGCATGCTCGAAGAGGCCCGCATCGCGGCCTTCGGTCCGCCGCGTGGTGCCGGACTCCCCGGAGTGGAGCCGCCGGTGTCCGTCTTCGACTCTGTTGAAGACGGAGTCATGACCCTTGTGGTGGAGCATAAGGTCCGGTACGTCCGGACCCTGGAATACCGGAACATTCCGGCGGTTGTTGAGATCTGGGTCGGCGCCGTGAAGGGGGCAAGTTTTGACCTTCACTACGTCATCAAGGATCCCGTGACCGGTCAGGACTGTGTCAACGCAAGTACCCATCTAGCGTTCGTCGATGAGTCCACCGGCCGTGTCCGCAGGCTCACTCCCGAGCAGAAGCAGCAGCTGGAGCCCTATCGGGCCTGAGCGAAGCGTTACAGCAGCGCCCTGTGCACCCCGGTGGCCGTAGAGTTTCCCCATGAAACTCGAGATCGTCGCCGTTGGTGCCCAGGGCGCTGCCGTTGCCGCCGAAGAAGGCGCGGAGCGGATTGAACTTTGCAGCGCCTTGGAGCTCGGAGGACTGACCCCTAGCCAAGGGCTGATGGAGGCAGCCCAAGAGGCCGCGGCCGGACGGCTGGAGATCCACCCGCTCATCCGTTGCCGGCCGGGCGATTTCCTGTACTCGGGCGCGGATTTGGACACCATGGGCCGCGAGATCCGGTTCCTGCTCACCCAGGGAGCCCACGGAGTGGTGATCGGTGTGCTGACTGCCGCTGGCCAAATCGACATCCAAGGCACGCGGAAGCTTGCCGACACGGCATTGGAGACCAACCCCAACGCCCAACTGACATTTCACCGGGCCATCGACCAGACGCCGGACCCAACGGCCGCCGTCGGGCAACTCGTGGAACTTGGATTTACGCGGGTGCTCAGTTCCGGCGGTGCTGCCGCCGTTAGCGAAGGGATCGCGACCCTTGAGCGCATGGTCCAGCGGGCGGCGGGGCGGCTTGAAGTCATGGCAGGCGGCGGACTCGCCCTGGACGACATCCCAGCCCTGCACGCGGCAGGGCTTAGCGCGGTCCACTTGTCAGCGAAGAAGACCGTGTCTACATGGATAAACGGCGCCAGTTCCGTCAATGCGCCCGGTCCCCACGACCCGACGGCGTACATGGTCACCGACCGCGACTTGGTCAGGGCAGCCCGCGCCGCCACCCGCTGACCCTCCCCAACTGATCCCCACCGCCACCCTCGCCTCGCAAAGTCCCCACCGGCTCCCAGCCTTCATAACGACATCTAGTGCGAGTTAGTTGGGTGGATCCCTTTACACGGGGGCGTCGTGGGGTCGAGGATGGGTGAAACATTGCGATCGAAAAAGGCTTACAGGAGTCATAAAAGTGCAAAATGTGTCCTTTTCCACCATCACCCTGAACATGGCCGAACTGGGTCCCAACAGCCCCTTGCCGGTGGTCATGGCGGAGCTGGACCAGCCGTACAGGATCGGCGAAGGCGTTCCGGAGGAATTGCAGGCCGCCGCCCGCTACGGCCAAGTGCCCAACATGTTCCCGTACCTGATGCAGGACGGCTACTCACGCGAGCGGACCGCACACGAAGTGCCCGCCGTCGTCCTGGAGAACAGCAAACTGCGGGCCGTCGTCCTCCCGACCCTGGGCGGCAGGCTCTGGGAACTCTTCGACAAAGCCTCGGGCAAGCACCTCCTCCACACCCACGGGACGCTGCAGTTCGCCAACATCGCGCTGCGCAAGGCCTGGTTCGCCGGGGGTCTCGAATGGAACATCGGCACCCGGGGGCACTCGCCCACCTCGTGCGATCCCCTCCACACCGCTATTATCAAGACGCCCGAAGGCCATGACGTCCTGCGGATGTGGGAGTTCGAGCGCCTCCGCGGAGTGGTCTTCCAAGTGGACATGTGGCTTCCGGAGGACTCCGACGTGCTCCTCACCGCGGTCCGTATCCGCAACCCGCATGACCACGACGTCCCCATGTACTGGTGGAGCAACGCAGCCGTCCCCGAAACGGCGGAGTCGCGCGTGATCGCTCCCGCCACGGAGGCTTTCGGCAGCGACTACACCACGGATATCGCCCGCGTCCGGCCCACCGAGCACCAGGGGATGGATGCGACTTGGCTCGTCAACAGCCCGCACGCGGCGGACTTCTTCTTCGATATCCAGCCCGGACACCGGCACTGGATTGCGGCGGTAGATCACGACGGCGACGGCCTCGCCATGCTGTCCACGAGCCTCCTGCGTGGAAAGAAGTTGTTCGTGTGGGGTCAGGGCGACGGCGGCAAGCGCTGGCAGGAATGGCTCAGCCCGGGCGCCGGGCCGTACGCGGAAATCCAGGCCGGGCTGGCGCAGACCCAGTTCGAGCACCTAGTCATGCCCGCCGGCGCCGAATGGAGTTGGGTAGAGGCCTATGGGAATGCGAAGCTGGATCCTGCGACCTCGCACGGCCAGGATTGGGATGCGGCCGTGGCCCACGCCAGCTCCCGGCTCGAAGACCTGGTCCCGGATGCCGAGTTGGAAGACGCCCTCAACGAAGCCACGAGGAACTACGCGCTGCTACCGGACGAAATGTTGCTGCGAGGCAGTGGTTGGGGTGCTTTGGAGAGCGCCCGACGGCGGCGCTCAGGCAGCGGGTGGCTGGACGAGGCCGGCACCCCCTTCTCCGATGATGCAACTCCTGACGCGATCGAGGAAACAGGCCCTTGGCACAGCCTGCTGGATGGGGCGAGATTCCTGGGCGCGGAGACCTTCGTGGCTGGAGCCGATTGGGAAGAATTGCTGGCCAAGGATGGCGGAGCGGAAGCGCAGTTCCACTTGGCCACGATGAAGCACGCCCGCCAGGACCTCGCCGGTGCGGTCGTCGGGTACGGTGCGGCCCTCGAATCGAACGGCCTCTCGCACCGTTCCACCGTCCTCGCCCACCGGGGCCGGGCCCTCGCCCTCCTCGCAACGGACAACATCGAGGAAGGGCTGAGTGAGCTCGCGGTCGCAAGCCGACTTGACCCGTCCAGCGTCCCCCTTCTCAGTGAAGCCATGACCCTCAGCATCCGGCACGGAAGCCGGGCCCAGGCACTCGCCTTGGCGAGCGAGGCACCTGCCGGAATGTCCGACGTCGGACGCGTCCGTTTCCTGACGGCGCTTGCCCTCGCGGGGGTCGGCAGGGGCCCGGAGGCGGCAGCGACGCTGCGGGACGGCGTCGAAATACCGGACATCCGGGAGGGTGAGGATGGGATCGCCGCCTTGTGGCAGGAAGTCTGCCCTGAGGAGCCTGTGCCTGCCAGCTACCGCTTCGCAATGCACTGAACTTCCGTAGTGCACCGGCTCGGGGCGCCTGCGGCAGGAAGCAACTTGTGGGACGCGTGTGGCAGAACAAAAGTGGCGGGACGCATGTGGCGGGGGTGCCGAGTTTGCTGATGCCAGCACCAAGGTAAACCATGTAAGTTGGCATGGTGACTCCCTCCACCAAGACTCCGCTGACCCGTGCCCCCGGTATCTCCAAGGAGATCGAAGATGCGGCGTGGTTCGTGCTGGGCCCGGGCCTGCAAGGCAAGGGTTCAGCGCTCGACGCCGGTACCCGCACCTGGACGGTGGACGCCGCCTCCGAGCTTTTGGAACGGCTGGAACGCGGCGTCGAAGACTCCAAAGCGCCCATGATGACCAATCTGCGCCAAAACCTTGAAGGGGCAACGCGTGAGGCCAAGCTGCTCGCCGTCGAGCTCTTGTTCCTTCAGTCGCTGCCGCTGGCGCACGAGGTCAAATCTCTCAAGGTGAAGCGCGCCCGCGTTGCCGAAGCCGCGTCCTGCTCGATCCCGAACCCAAGCTGCCGAAGGAGCTGTACCAGGGGATGACGGATCACGGCGTCATCCGTGATCGGACGGCGGAGTTCAACTGGACTATCTGGGACCACCTCACATGGCTCTGCCGTTTCGTGGCACACGTGGACGGGCAGTCGAACGCAAGCATCAACAAGGCACTGAAGGACCCGCTGAAGTTCCACGAGCTCGCCGCGGAAACGCCGGAGGACCAGCCGGCCATCAGGCGGAGCATCGAATATCTGGCGTGGCCAAGCTACTTCGAGCCCGTGGTCGCCGACGTGGAACGCCGGGAAATCCGGGATGCGTTCGCTTCCCTCGTGGGTGGCGCCCACGGCGAGACGGAAAACGACATCACCGCGGACATCCACCGCATCCGATTGCACCTTGACGAACAGGCAGGGCAACGCATCGATTGGTACGGTCGCCAACTCGTTAGCCAATGGCGCAAAGTGGGCGACCCCGGACGGCGCGCCTGGCTGCTGCGCACCCATCAGGACTCCGCCGAACTCCTCGCCGCCTGGCAGGAAGAGGAAAAAGCAACGCTCGACGTCGAACACCTCCGCGAACTTGCGCCTGGCGTGACCGCAGGAGTGGTCCAGCATGCCGTGGACGAGGACTACAAGCACCTCGGCTACGTGGAGCGGGAGGATACCAAGACCGCTGTTTTCGCGTTCCTGACCGTGATGAAGCCGGGCGACCTCGCGCTGGTCCAGAGCTCCGGAGCCATCAGGATCGGCGTGGTCCTGGGCGAACCGGAACACTACGAGAACAACCGCCGGCTCCGCCGCAAAGTGCGTTGGTTCGACGAGACCCACCCGATTGCCGAGGCTCCGCGGCACGTCCAGCGCCAGCTCGCCACTTCGGGGATCGTCGTGGACGTCACGAAGGTCATCCAGTCGCTGCAAGCCCTGCTGCCTGCGGAAGCCGAGTCCGACGGCGAGGAAACCGCCGCCCCGGACGCCGTCGTCGAGCCCGTGGTTGAAGGGTTCCGCCCCCTCACGGAGGAGTTCGCAGCGTCTCTCCACATGGAGCTCGAACCGCTCAAGGAGATTGCCGAACTCCTGGAAGAGAACCGCCAACTGGTGCTCTACGGCCCTCCGGGGACAGGCAAGACCTACCTCGCCAAGCACTTGGCGGCCGAACTCGCTGGCGATAGCACCGACGAGCGCGTCAAGCTGGTGCAGTTCCACCCGTCCTACGCGTACGAGGACTTCTTCGAGGGGTACCGGCCGGACAAGACCGACGACGGCCAGGTTTCGTTCAAACTGGTCGCCGGACCGTTGCGTCGGTTGGCCGAAGAAGCCGCTAAACCTGGGAATTCCAACAAGCCGTACTTCCTCATCATTGACGAGATGAACCGGGCCAATCTGGCGAAAGTGTTCGGTGAGCTGTACTTCCTGCTGGAATACCGCGACGACCGCATCTACCTCCAGTACAGCCCCAACGAACCGTTCAGCCTGCCGGACAACCTTTACATCATCGGCACCATGAACACGGCGGACCGCTCCATTGCCATGATGGATGCGGCCATCCGCCGTCGCTTCGCGTTCGTGGAACTGCATCCCAAGGTGGAACCGATCCGCGGTTCCCTCCGGCGGTTCCTCACGGCCCGCGGCCTGGACACGCTCAACGCGGACTTGCTCGACGCCCTGAACGACTCGATCGACGATTGGGACCGGGACCTGATGATCGGTCCCTCCTACTTCATGAAGAACGCCGCTCAGAACCCCTCCGGGCTTCGCCGGATCTGGAAATACGAGCTCATGCCGCTTCTGGAAGAGCACTACCACGGTCAGCTGAACCGGGCCCAGCTGGAGGAGCGCTTCGGTCTGGACCAGTTGTTGGGTCGACTTGCAGTCCGCTAAGACGGCGCCTCCGCGGCCGTCCCGCGCTCCGGGTATCGGAAAGCCTGCGGTCCGCGCTTCAACGAAGGCTCCGGCTGTGCGGCACCTCGTCATGGACGAGCTCTCCGGTGGAATAGTGGACAAGCTCGATCCGGATACCGCCGCGCTGCTCAATTCCAGCGGGCTCGCGAAGGCCTCGCCCATGGGGATGGGGATCTACCGGATCGAGCCCGTGGGCAAAGTCGGTTCCGTGCGGACGCCCACCGTCCAGTTCGAGGTACGCCCCAAGGACCGGCTTGGATTGAGTCGGCTCCTGTTCCTCCTCAGCTACGCCGGGGATCAGGGCTTCCGCGAGGATTCCGTGGCCGCCGTCGAGCATAAAGACCTCTGGAGCGCCCTGGCCGAGTCCCTCGCCCAATTGGCGGAACGGGCCCTCAGCCGCGGCCCGCTGCAGGGCTATCTCACCGTGGATGAGTCCCTTCGGACGGTCAAGGGCCGCATCAGGATCTCGGACCAGATCTCCCGCCGGCCCGGAATGCTGGTCCCGTTGGAAGTCTCCTATGACGAATTCACCGAGGACATTGCCGAGAATCGCATACTGCGTGCCGCACTCGAGCGGATGGGCAAAGTACCGGGCGTGCGGCAAAACCTCCTCAGCCGTTTGCGGCAGCTCAAAGGAAAGCTCGACGCCGTCACGCGCCTGCAGTCCGGCGCGCCCCTTCCGCGGTGGCAAGCGAATCGGATGAACCTCCGCTACCACCCCGTCCTCCGCTTGGCCGAGCTCATCCTGCGGAATGCCTCTGCGGAAGCGGGTGAGGGGAAGCAGCAGACGGCCTCCTTTGTAGTGGACATGTCCACTGTGTTTGAGGAATTCGTGGGTGTGGCTTTGCGGGCGGCCATGCGGGCACATCCGGGTGAGATGAGGCTTCAATACAGCGCCACGCTCAACGAAGCTGTGCGGGATTCGGACCGGCTCACAGTGCGCCCCGACGCCGTGCATTTCCTGGGCGGCAGGCCCGTGGTCGTGTACGACTCCAAATACAAGGCAGCCACCGATTCCGGAGCATCGCTGAACGCGGACCATTACCAACTGCTGGCCTACTGCACGGCCTTGCAAGTGCCCACGGCCTGGCTGGTGTACGCGGGATCCGGCGAGATGAAGTTGCGGAGGATTCTCAATACGGACATCGACATTGTGGAGTACCCGTTGGATTTGTCGCGGCCTCCGGCGGAGATCCTCGCCGCCGTTACGGATCTCGCGCAGCAGTCGCTGGGGAGAAGTGGTGAGGCAGGCGCGGCTGTAGTGCGTTTCCCGGTGGTCGTGTTCCGGCCCGTTCCGTAGGGGCCTGTTCCGTCGGCGATGCGGGCGGACTAGCCTAAGGTTAAGGCATCGCAGATGGAGGCATCATGCACGGCACGAAGAACAAGAAGAACAAGAAGTCCTGGAAGGACATGACCCCTGGGCAGCGCGTTGGCGTGGTGGTGATGGGAGCGGGCCAAATAGCGCTGCTGGTGGCTGCACAACGCAGCATCACGAAAACTCCCGAGGCCCAGATCCGGGGGAACAAGGTCCTGTGGCGTGCTGCGAGTTTCATCAACTTCTTTGGACCGCTGAGCTACTTCCTGTTCGGCCGCCGTCGAGGAACTGCGTAAGCTGATTCTCCAAAGCCGAACGGTCCCGCAGCTCGCATTCCCATACGGTGAGAACCTCCCAACCTGAGGTTCTCAGCCGTTCCCGCTGTAGGGCGTCGCGCTCCCGGGTGCGGTTTCGCTTGGCGTCCCAGAAGTCCGCGTTGGCCGTTGGTGCGTGCTGGCCAGCCTTGCAATCGTGGAAGTGCCAGAAGCATCCGTTGACGAAGATGACCTTGTGTCGCCCGGCAAACACGAGATCGGGACTGCCGGGCAGCTTCGCTCCGGCGGCCTGCCCATGAAGCCGATACCGGTAGCCCTTGGCATGCAGCAGCCGGCGGACCAAGAGCTCGGGCTTGGTGTTCTTGCCCCGGATCTTGGACATGTTCAGGCTGCGTTGCTCCGGCGTCAGCAGATCGCGGCTCTCGCCCATATCCCCAGTTTACGCAGCCCTCACCTTCCGATCCTCGCTCACATTTGCGGCCGTAAGTGAGCGAGCGCCCGCGGGGAACAGCGTTACGGCAAATTCTTCGCGCCTCATGCGACTGTTAGCATTTCGAGCATGGGTCGAGGCTTGTTTCAGCGTATGGTCGGCATTGTTATCGCAGTAACTGTCGGCGGTGCGGCGGCTCTGTTGTGGTTCGCTATTGCGTCGACCGGAAATTCGGCGGTCGCGTCGCGGGCTGAGGGAATCGTCCTTGGCGTTTGGAGTGTGCTCTACGACTCCGAAGCCCCGCAACCTAGCGTGATTCTTGCAGCCATCGCCTTTGCCCTTTTCCTCTCCGTCGGGGTGGCGCTGTTGGAGCGACGTATCGCCAACAGATCACGCCGCTCCGCGAATCCCCAAACACCCTTGGCGCCGAAGATTGTCATGGCCGAAACACGGGGCGTGTTTGCCGGCCCAGTGACCGTGACCGTGCTGATCCCCGCGCACAACGAGGAAGCTGGTTGGGTCCCCGAGTAGGAGTCCAGTGTTTGTGTGAGTTTCGTGTCCGAGAATGGACACAGGAGGAAATTCACGAATCATGGCACGCAGACACACCCCTGAGCAGGTCATCGCCAAGGTCCGGCAGGGCCAGAAGATGCTCAACGACGGCCGCCCGATGGTCGAGGTCATCAAGGCGCTCCAGGTCACCGAGGCGACCTGGTACCGCTGGTTGAACCAGTACGGGTCCGAGAAGAACGCCGAGGCGTCCAAACGGACCAAGGAGCTGGAGAAGGAAAATGCCCGCCTCAAGCGCCTGCTGGCGGAGAAGGAACTGGCCATCGACATCCTCAACGAGGTGGCGAAGGGAAAATTCTGAGCCCCGAACCCCGCCGCCGTGCCGTGCGCATGGCGCTGGAAAAGTTCGGGGCGTCCGAACGCTTCGCGTGCGCGGTCCTGGGGCAAAACCGGTCTGCGTTCCGCAAGAAGAAGCCCGAGATGGGATTTGAGGAAGCCCGGCTCCGGGCAGCCCTGCGCACCGTTGCCGGGCAGCACCCCGCCTGGGGCTGGCGGAAAGCGCGCTGGCACCTGCTGGCCCAGCCTGAGTGGGACGGCGTGGCGCTGAACAGGAAGCGGGTGCGGCGGCTCTGGCGCGACGAAGGCCTTGTCTGTAAACCCAGGGCGAGGAAGAAGCGCCGCACCGGGCCCGGCGCCGGTGAACAGAAGCGCCTCACAGCCCAGTACCCGATGCACGTGGTCAGCTTCGACTTCCAGTCCGACGTGACCTCCTGCGGACGGCACATCCGCTTCTTCAACGTCATCGACGAATACACCCGCACCGCGCTGGCCATCATCCCGCGCCGCTCCTTCAAAGCCACCGACGTGGTCGCAGTCCTCGAGAACATCATCGCCGAAACCGGCACCGTCCCGACCTACCTCAGGTGTGACAACGGGCCGGAGTTCACCGCCGCCGCACTGATCGAGTGGTGCAACACCGCCGGCGTCGACACGGCCTTCATCGACCCGGGATCACCCTGGCAGAACGGCTTCATCGAATCCTTCAACGCCCAATTCAGAAGGGAACAACTCTCCGGAGAAATCATGGACACCATGGCCGAAGCGAAGTATTTGGCCGAGGAATGGAAAGCTATCTACAATCATGAACGGCCCCACGGATCCCTGGACGGCATGACGCCAAAACACTACTGGGAAAACTGGACGCAAGAAAACCAATCAGCTATCGCATAGACGCTGGACTGCTAACGGGGGCCCAACCAAAGCCTCACTCCCGTTGACCATCGCATCACTTTTATCTCAGTCTCACCGGCCCGAACGCGTGATTGTTGTTGCGGACAACTGCACTGATTCGACTGTCACGCTTGCGCGGCAGGCCGGGGTTGAGGTTTTCGAGTCGGTCAACAATACGAAGAAGAAGGCCGGCGCCCTCAACCAGGCGCTGAAGTGGCTGCTCCCCGGTCAACGGGACAACGACGTCGTCATGGTGATGGACGCCGATACAAGCCTTGACGATGGGTTCCTGGAGACTGCAGTTTCTCGGCTGACAAACGATAGGGCCTTGATGGCTGTTGGTGGCCTTTTCTATGGGGAAGAGGGTCATGGGATTATCGGCCAGTTCCAGCGCAACGAATATATCCGGTATTCACGTGAAATCGGACGTCGACGTGGTCGTGTATTTGTGCTGACTGGTACGGCTTCGATCTTCCGTCCCCGCGCCTTGCGAACGGTCGCCGAGAGTCGTGGTGAATCGATCCCCGGAATTCACGGCGATGTCTATGACACAGCATCGCTGACTGAGGACAACGAGCTGACGATTGCCTTGAAGTCCCTCGGTGGTCTCATGATTTCCCCAATGCAGTGCACAGTAGTCACCGAATTGATGCCCAATTTCCGCACCTTGTTGGCACAGCGATTGCGTTGGCAACGGGGCGCTTTGGAAAACCTCGGTGCTTACGGCGCCACCCCGCAGACTCTTCGGTACTGGGCCCAGCAGTTCGGCATTGGCTATGGCGTCATTGCCCTCAGCGCCTATCTCCTGCTCATTCTTTTGATGATGTTGTCTCTGGATAACTGGGTCTGGTTTCCGTTTTGGCTGGGAATTGGCATCGTTTTCTCTATTGAGCGGGTGATGACGGCGTGGAAGGGTGGCTGGCGAGCACGCGTTTTGGCCGCTACGCTCTTTCCGGAATTGTTCTTCGATATGTTCCTCAATGTGATTTATGTCAAGGGAATCATTGATATTTCCCTAGGTCGCCAAGCCAAGTGGAAACACCTCAACCATTCACAGGCCAGCGGATCCTCGAAGGCCGCGTAACTATGGCTATTTCTGCTTCAGTTCCTACTGGAATCCTGTTTCCTGAAGAAATCCTGCATTCAGAGTGGTTCGCAATTTTGGCGACCTTCGTTGCGATCAATACTTTGATGTATGGCGCGTTGGCCATCGCTAAAATCTTGCCGAAATTGCACCCTACCGACTGGATCCGCACACGGAATCAACGGGCGGAAACCCGAAGCATCCATCCCGATGCTCCGGCCGTTAACGAGGCCACGGACTTCGTCAACACTCGGACGGTACGCGGCAGCGGGTCGAGCCAAGTGCCGTGACCCTAAGTCATTCCTGGATGGGCAACCGTCGGAGCTGCCCGGCTTTGTTCCATATGGGCGCACCGAATTGACGGCGCCGACATAAGTTACCGCGACGAAACATCGTGGTGACTTCGCGGTTCCTTAACCCCGGTAGTGTCGGAGTCATGTCCCGGCGGGGGAGTCCCGTCGACGGATAAGTCGGTGAAATTGGTACTGACGACAGGGAAAGTATGGGCTCCAAAGGCCTCGACGACGGATGGGCGGCCCGGCCGCGGTCCCGTCGTTGAGGCCTTTGGTCCGTGTTGCTCTTGCTGGACCCGGCGTGAACTGATGACGGAGCCTGTGGATAACTTTCGACGCTCCGTCGCCGTTTCCGTTACTCTTTTGGAAACGCTCAGTCTTGAAAACTATCGGGGAATAGCAAACCATGACTTTACGTACCTCCAATTCCATTCGCATTTTGATCATTCCTGCGTTTGTCGCCGTGCTGGCTTTGACTGCATGCGGAAGCAGCAGTCAGCCGAAAGTCGAACAGTCTGCGTCGGCTGCCGTTTCAGCGAGTCCGGCTGTCACTGCCACTCCGATTCCTCTGGCGGCCTACAAGCCGGCAGACGCCAAAGGGAAAGCGGAGAATGTCCCGGTTCCGGTGCTGCCGGATGCCGCGAGAGCGAACAGCAAGGAAGGGGTGGAGGCTTTTACAGCTCATTGGTTTCGAGCGATGAGTTACGCCTATGAGACAGGGAACGTTGGGCCACTCGGCAAGATCACAGGAGTTAACTGTGAGATGTGCGAGGGGGTCAAGAGGGTCGTTCCAATGGCATATGCCCGTGACAGGTGGCTTAGCGGGGGCGTCTTTTCGACACCTTCGGTATCTTCCACTTTCAAGCCTCAACCAGACCAGAGTATTCCTGTAATTGTCCAAGTAATCCAGAGCAAGATTCACTACTGGGGCCCCGACGGAACTGAGTATCGACAACCCACCGAGGCGACCAATACCGGCAACGTCGCCTTCGTCCGATTTGTCGACGATTCCTGGAGGCTTGACGGGCTGAACCCCCTGCAATGAAGGAGAGAAGCTGGCTCGGAATCGTTCTACTATCTGTCGCACTGTTCCAATTTGTCAGCCTGGATGTTCAGCCAGCCATTGCCTCGGCTGACAATGGAGAGGTTGGCTGGACAGGTACTGGAGTCAAGCCGATTGTATACACCCGTGACCCTCAATCCGGCGAAATTGTCCAGCGCCTTCCGGCCACGTCAGTGAAGATCCCAATCAGTACAAGGCAGATCCCCAATGCCAAGCGGACGACAATTCCTTGGCCAAAAAGTGCCTTCCCGGCCAGATCCAATGCCCACCCCGTGAGCCTGGAGGGAGTGCCGGAATTCCGGTTATCTGGCTCTTCGCAGATGAGCATGGTTAGAGCCGTCTGAGGCTGGTGGCAGCGGGGCTTGTGTAGCCGTTGCGGCGTGGTGCGGCGGGAAAGAGGTCAGGGCCTCTTTGAATTGGTAGCGACCAAGCAACCAATACCCAAAAGAGACCCTGACATGAATAACTTTATGTCCTGTTCCTGCGGTCGCTGGTGCACACGCGCGGACGCGCTGCTCGGTGTCGAGGGAATCCATGTCCGCTCCGTTACTGCAACCGGGACCGGTCTGGTCCTGCGCGTTGAAACCGGCGAAACAATGACCGGATGCCCTGACTGCGGCGTCGTTGCCGTGGGTCATGGCCGCCGGCAGGTCCGGCTCCATGACATTCCTTGTTTCGGCCAGCCGGTGCGGTTGCTATGGGCCAAGCGCATCTGGCGGTGCCCTGACCCGGACTGCCCGAGAACCACGTTCACCGAAGACCACACGCTGGCAGGTTCCCGGGCGAAACTGACCGCCCGGGCCGCTGCCTGGGCGACCGACGCGCTGGCCCGCTTCGATACCTCGGTCTCGGCCTTGGCCCACCAGCTCGGAGTGTCCTGGCACACCGTCTGGGACGCGGTCCGCGCCGAGGCGACCCGCCGGATCGGAGCCGAGGAACGGTTGAGAGGCGTGAATGCTCTCGGCGTCGACGAGCATGTCTGGTCCCACACCGGCCCGCCCGGGACAGGCATGGTCACCGGCATCGTGGACCACACCCGCGATGCCAAAGGCATTGTCCATGCCCGGCTCCTGGACCTCGTCCCGGGACGGTCCGGGAAGGCCTACGCCGACTGGCTCAAAGAACGCGGCGATGAATTCACCGCCGGAATCAAGACTGCGGCGCTGGACCCGTTCCGCGGCTACGCGAACGCGATCCGCGACGAACTGCCCGAGGCCATCACCGTGCTGGACGCTTTCCACGTCGTCAAGCTCGGTTCTGCCATGGTCGATGAGGTCCGCCGGCGCATCCAGCAGGACACGCTCGGACACCGCGGACGAAAGGGCGATCCGCTCTACGGGATCCGCCGGACCCTGCAGATCGGCGCCGAACACCTCACCGACAAACAAGCCGCCAGGCTGGACGCCAAGCTCACGGCCGGGGACCCGGACCAGGAAGTCACCTTGGCCTGGCAGTGCTATCAGAAGCTCCGCAACATCTACCACGCCCGGCCGGAGCGAGGACGGGAGCTCGTGAGCGAGGTGATCTCATCGTTCCCGTCCTGCCCGATCCCGGAAGTCGCACGGCTCGGCCGGACCCTGCGCGCCTGGAAACAGGCCATCCTTGCCTACTTCGAGACCAGCGGTGCATCCAATGGACCCACCGAAGCCATCAACGGCGTCATCGAAACCACCCGCCGCATCGCCCGCGGCTTCCGCAATTTCACCAACTACAGACTCCGATGCCTACTCGCCGCCGGCGGCCACCGCCCATACCGGATCAAACATGCCAACCATGCTTAAACGCGAAGGGCCGGTTATCTGGAAGGTCGCTCCGAAGGCAATTCCGAATCCCGTTTGGACTGACTGGAAGGCGAACAACACCGATCCGTCCTGCCTCTATGACCAAAAGCCTGAGGACCTCTTGCCCAGGATTGCGGCAAGGATCGCGACGGACTTTCGCAACCTTGCGATCAAACCGGCACATTTGACCGCCCAGCCGAGCCCGCACACACTCAAAGGCGCCGAAACCAATATCTTCGCGGACGCCGTGGAGCAGCAATTCGATGTGACGTTACTCGGCCAGCAGGTCCATATTGTGGCTACCCCAGTTGAATACACCTACACCTACGGGGACGGCAGCAGTTTCGGACCGACCTACTTCGCTGGCGGACCTCTACCGCAGGCGGAGTGGGGTCAAAAGACGAGAACCAGCTACGTGTACCAACAAACCGGTGACTTTCAGTTGTCGGTGACCACAACCTTCCGGGGCACTTACTCCGTCAACGGCGGTCCAAACCTGCCGATTCCTGGCACTGGCCAGTTTGCGACGCCACCGCAAACGGTGAGCGTCTGGCGCTCAATCACGCGCAACTACGCGGACAATTGCATCGTGAATCCGAAAGGGGAGGGCTGCCCGGGGGTTCCCTAGAGGTGCGCCAGCCCCAGAAGCCCCGGCAGGCCGGGTCGTCGCCTCAGCGGTGATGTGATCCGAGTCTCAAGGGGAATAGTTGCAGGCGCGTGGCAGTTGGCGCCCATGGACCCCGTTCCCGTTTGAAAGGCATTGCTCATGTTGTTTTCCCCATTGACCCTCGGCGAGATTGAACTTCCCAACCGCTTGGTCATGGCGCCGTTGACCCGCGTCCGTTCGGGCGCCGAAGGCATTCCTGGCCCGCTGGTCGTGGAACACTACCGCCAGCGTGCTTCCCTCGGGCTGATTGTTAGCGAAGGCACGTACCCCACCCCCGCAGGCCAGTCGTACCCGGGACAGCCCGGCCTCGTCACCGAGGAGCAGATCGCGGGTTGGAAGAAGGTGACCGACGCCGTCCATGCAGAGGGTGGCCGGATGTTCGCCCAGATCATGCACGGCGGGCGCGTTTCCCACCCGGACATCACCGGCGGTCACGAGATCGTGGCCCCCAGCGCCGTAGCCATCGACGGCGAAGTACGCACGCCGAACGGCAAGAAGCCGTACCCGGTGCCGCGTGAACTGAGCACCGATGAACTCCCCGCAGTAATTCAGGAAATCGTCACAGCGTCCCGGAATGCCATCGAGGCAGGATTCGACGGCGTTGAGCTCCACTCGGCGAATGGCTACTTGCTGCACGAATTCCTGGCACCCAACACCAACGTCCGCACCGACAGCTACGGCGGGTCCCCGGAAAACCGTGCGCGCTTCGTGATCGAAACCGTCAACGCGGTGGTTGAAGCCTTGGGCGCCAACCGGGTCGGCATCCGGATTTCCCCGGAGCACGCGGTCCAGGAGATCGCCGAGACCGACCCCGCCGAGGTCCGCGCCACCTATGAAGTCCTGGTGGACACCATCGCCCCGCTGAACCTCGCCTACCTCAGCATCCTGCACCACGATCCCAAGGGTGAACTCGTGCAGGACCTGCGCGAGCGTTTCAACGGCACGTTCCTCGTGAACACCGGCTTCGGTGTGGTGACCACGCGGGATGAAGCTCTGGCACTCGTGGCCGACGGTCACGCTGACGCCGTGGTGGTCGGCCGGCCGGCCATCGCCAACCCGGACCTTGCGCGCAGGTGGCGTGAGGGCCTCCCGCTCAACGAACCGGATGCGTCCACGTTCTACGGCGAAGGCGCAAAGGGGTACACGGACTACCCGTTCTACGCCAACTAGAACCAACGACCACGGCGGCGGCATCCTCCAAGGGGAGGGTGCCGCCGTCGTGCGTTAAGTTGGGTAGGGGGTCACGCGGAGGCTTGCTGGCACAGCCCGAGGAAACCGCCCAGCTGCTCCAGCCCTTCCGGTTGGGTCGGCAGGTAGTTGGTCAGTTCCGGTGAGCGTACGACGACGGCGCGCCACTGGCCGCGGGACACCGCCACGTTGATCCGGTTGCGTGAGAGCAGGAACTCCATGCCCCGAGGCACTTCAGCGGCAGCGGAGGCCGCCATGGAAACGATGACCACGGGAGCTTCTTGGCCTTGGAATTTGTCCACCGTGCCGACGCGCATTCCGTCGAGTCCGGCCGCTCTCAGTGAACGTTGGATCAGCTGCACCTGAGCGTTGTAGGCGGCCACCACCAGGATGTCCTTTTCGAGCAGAGGCCGCTCGTCAGGTGATTCCCGAGGATCCAGCCAAGCGAGGCCAAGATGTTCCTTGACTTGCCGTACCACCTCCTCGGCCTCTTCGGGCGACTGGGTTGAGTTGCCGCTGTGCTGGACATAGACGCATTCGACGCCGGCCCGGGCTCCAGACAGCCGCCGCGTGGAAGCAGCTGGTGCCGAATGCAGCCGGCCATCGTAGGACAGCTCGGAAACCGCGGCACACAGCTCGGGATGCATCCGCCACGATGTGGCCAGGAAGTAGCCGCGATCTGCGGGCAGCGTATGCGCGCCGCGAGCCAGCCAGCCGAGAGCAGACTCATCCACCGGCTCCGGGTGCTTGCCTTGAGTGACTTGCGGCAGCTGCTGGGGGTCGCCCAGCAGCAGCAACCTCTTCGTTGCCCGGCTCACCGCAAGGGTGTTGGCGAGTGAGAACTGCCCGGCTTCGTCAATGACCAGAAGATCCAATGACCCAGCCGGAACAGTGCGGCCGGTCATGGTCCAGGCCGTGCCGCCGATGAGGCAACCTCCCTGGGATCCAAGCAATCGCTCGACGTCGTCCTTGGTCTGCTTGGTCCACGGGACGGGGCCGTCGTGCTTCATTTCCTTGGCGATGAGGGAAGGGTCAACATTGGCTTTCACAACGGCATGGAGCATGTTCTCCACGACGGCATGGGACTGCGCAACAACCCCCACCTTCCAACCTTCGCGCACCAACCGCGCCACAACGTGCGAGCCCACGTAAGTCTTCCCTGTCCCCGGCGGCCCCTGCACGGCAAGGTACGACTGGTCCAGATCCCGCACGGCCGCGGTGATGGCGTCCACGTAGCCGTCGTCGCCGAGCCCGACGGCGGGTAGGACCGGGAGGCTGCCCAGCCGCGGCGGCACCCGGCGCAGCAGGTCCAGCGCCGGGTCCTTCGGCCACAGCGGGAGACTGGAACGAACTTTGACGGCCAGTTCGCTGAGGGCGTTTCTCTGCCCATCCGTAGGGACCGGACCGTCAGGCGTCAGTGCCATGGGCAGCTGCGAGTATTCGACGGCACCTTTGGGCAATCGCTCCGAAATGGTCACGATGTCCGAAGCACCGCCGTCTGATTCCTCAAGCGCATTGGTCCCATCGGAGCCGTCGGTCTCGATCACCTCCGTACCGGGCCGACCAGACCTGCCGAGAGCGCTTTCGATCTTGCCCTGGAATGCGTCAGGGAGCGGAGGATCGTACATCCGGAAGCACGTCTTACCCGGCGCGAAACCGGAGCCGTCGGCGGCGTGGCCGAACAGGCGTACCTGCCGTGCCGGGTTGCTGCGGGGAGTTGGCTTCGCCCAGTCCCGGACGACTTCGCCCCGTTCTACGATGAAGCAATCCCGGGTGTCCTCCCATTCGGAAACGGGCCGATCGAGGCGGTCGAAGTGTCCCCACCAGAATTGCTTATCCTCCCGCCGGTGAAAGCCCACTGCGGCGGCCACCAAGGCAACGGCTCGGTTGTCGTCGGAGGATAGGGCGCTGTCCGGCAGCTCCGCAAGGTAGTCGAGAAGCGCCGTTTCCTCCGGCGCAGCTTCGTATTTGTCCGGCTCGGTCTCAACAGGCAGCTCCGGTCCCGACAAAGCCAGGGCGAACGGTTCTATCGAACGCTCCGCTGCCAGCCCGAGCAGCCAGTTCCGCAGTTCCAGCGTAGAAAGACAGTCGTATTCGTTGTAGTCGGAGATGCCCGCGAGGATCGCGGCCGCCTCATCCGCGCGGTTCGCGTCGCGGGCCGTGCAGTAATCCGCGTAGGCAACCACGGAAGCTCCGGCGTCGGTCACTTCTCCGGAGCGCAAGTTCTGGCCCATATAGAGGGGTTCGAGCTTTTTGATGCTGTAGGAGTTTTCGGAGATGCGGATGCTGTGCCGCACGGTGTCGTAGAGGTCAACCAGAACGCCTTCGCGGAGGAGATTGTCCACGGCGGCCTCGCCCACGGTGTGAATCACGGACAGATTGCGCAGCGCGGTCTTCTCGTACGCGGCGTAGTGGTAGATCCGCATGTCCGGATACTTCATCCGGCGTTCTTCCACATACTCGAGAAAGTCGATAAAAGCTTGCCGTTCCTCAGCTCGCGAGTGTGCCCAGAACGGTTTGAAAACAGGCTTCCCGCCCGGTTCCGCGGGATTTTCGACGACTCCGAACAAGTACTCCAACCCCCAGCGGCCGGTCGCGGGATCTTGCCACAGCGGGTCTCCTTCGAAGTCGAAGAAGATGTCTCCAGCGTCTGGCCGAGGGAGCCGGTCCAAGGAGTTGGACTCCAAGAGGGAATAGCTGATGCTTTTGACCGCGCCGGACTTGTCCGTGTAATTGACGGTGCCATCAGGGATGGCTCCGCCGGTCTGCAGCCGGGCCTGTTCCTGCAACCGGCGCGTGGCTGAATCGGCGGCGTCGGGCATCCCGGCAAGCGCGTCGATGGTCAGGATGCCTGCATCGATGAGCTTCTTGCGGCGGGTGATTCTCATCCCGGCGACCATCAGCAGATCCCGATGGAGGCCCACCTGTTCCTTGCAATAGTCGCAGCGGCCGCAAGCGGTGAGCCCGGACGCACCCCACAGAACGGGCTCCGGCTGCGATCGATGCGCGCCTGTCAACGCAAGAAAACGCTCGCGGCGTTCACGGAACACGGGCAGGACATCGGCGAGGCGGTGGTTGCTGTGCACATAGTCAAAACCACCCGTGGTCCGCTCAACAGTTGCCCCGAGGACAAGCGTCAAATCCGGCGCGGGAGTAATTCCAGCTTTGAGGAGCTGATCGCCGTAGGCGGCCAGCTGCAGCAGGGCCGTAACCTTGGCGTGCCGGGCAAGCTTCGTGTCGAAAACCGCGTAGCTACCGTCCTGCTGCTTGACGAGGAAATCTGACCGCCCGTGGAACTGACCATCGAAAAATGCCGCTTGGAACACTACGTCCGCGCCGGATCGCAGCGCCTCGATCGACTCCGCATGCTTGGCCTGCAGGGAGGCGCGGTCCATCGCTTTGGCGGGCACGACGTCGTACACTCCAGTCCGGGCGACCGGATCCCAAGCCCCGAACTCGGCAACAAAGCGGTCCAGCACCCTATGTTCGTGAACGTCGCCCAGGAATGCAGTACGCTCGAGCATTTCGTCAACGCCGAAGTCCGGCTTGGGGGACCGGCCCAGCTTTTCGTCCAACTTGCGCAGCAGCTGGTACTCGCAGGTAGAGGCGGTCACGAGGTCGCTGGCGGAAAACACCAGGTCCTGCGCTTGCCCTGGATCTCTTGAATCGAGAACTTCTGAATCGAGAAAAAACACTGTGCCCCCAGACTGTTGAGCTGATCAAGCCAAGCTATCAGTGGGGCGCGACAAGATAGGCGGGGTCACTCTCCAAAGCGGAGGGTGATCACCAATCCGATCATTGCAACCACGCCGGCCAGGAGCATTGCGGACTTGGGATTGCCGAAGTTGATTGTCCATCCCAGGCCGAAGCGGCGGGGAACCATCATCGCGCTGTCTTCGCGGTTGACGTAGAACAGACCGCGCTTCCAGTTCTTGTCGTCGTCCCGGTGGGTCAGCCCGGTATCCTTCTCGCCTTCATCCGGTTCGCGGTTGTTCCTGGCCATGACCACCACCGCTACAAGGACACCGAAAAGAATCGGAATCACCACTACCAGCTGCGCCCACGACGCGACCGTTCCGGTCCACATCAGCAGTGATGATCCCATCATCCCCAGGTCGATCATCGCGACCAGTCCGAGCAGGGCCTTGGCTCCCAGCGTCAGGTACTGGCGGTACCAGCGTGCGGAGGCTACCGGATGCGCCGGGTCGATGTCGGCCCTGCCGCGGCAAATGGCGGCCGCGATACCCGCGAGCAGTGCGGTCACCCCGACCTGCACGAACACCAGGGAGAAGGCGGTGCCGATCGACTTGGTTGCCAAGCGGTTGGGTACGCCTTTCGCGCCGTAGTGCACCGCAAGCGTTTCGGGCATTGACGGGTAGATGATCACGCCGATCACCACCGTGGCGACGATGATGATCACCGCAGGGGCCAGCCAGAGCCAGGGAAACCGCGGCGGATCGGTCCGCAACCCGGTATCCACCGCGATGCCTTGGCGGACACCTTCATACCAGCCTCCGGCGGCCTTTGCGGCCCGGATCTCTTGGTTGGCAAGGAAGAAACAGCCGTACCAGGCACCGACGATCACCAATACCCCCAAAGGCAGTAGCAGGGTTTCACCCGTCACGCCGTAGAGGATGCCAGCGAGCACGACGGCGACAATCCCGCTCGCGAGCACCCGCCATCGGTAGATGCGCGTCTGCCCGGCCACCGACGGGTCGTCTGCATGCTGGGCGGGCACCCGGACCCCGAAGGGCACGGTCCTGCTGTTGATCGAGGGCAAGAGGAGAGCGATGGTGAGCATCAGTGCTGACAACACGGAACTCAGTGTGATGGCAACGGTCATGGCATGTCCTCTGGCTGTTTGATTCCAAATGAATCGAGTACGGACCGGCAGCTCTCGAGAACCTCGCCGGCTGGTAATCCCTTGGCGACGGCCTCGGCAAGCAGGATCCGTGCCCGCGCGGTCCACTCTGCGGGGAACAGGGGATTGGTGTCCGTAGAGGTCACCACCGCGCCGGTCTTGCGGTTGAGCCGGATGAGGCCCTCTTGCCGCAGCAGGTCGTACGCCTTGTTCACGGTGTGGAAGTTGATTCCAAAGTCTGCAGCGAGCGTTCTGGTAGGCGGCAACGAGCTGCCGTCGGTCAGCACGCCGTCGGCGATCGCCTCAACGATCCGGTCCCGAATCTGCTGGTAGATCGGTACATCGCTGGTGAGGTCGACGTTGAGGATCATTTCCCGCCTCCTGTCTTTACTCTATAAGTTATAGAACAAATGACCATGGCTTTCAAGAGTGCACTTGTGGCCAGCGGAGCCCGGTTTTTGAGAGGCTACGCTGGGCCTACACTGGGCCAACACAACGCCCACAAATCGCGCAACCACCCACGCGGAAAGCAGGCCACGAATGACCCAGCCAGATGCACACCTTTCGCCGGATCCCGCCTTCGAAGCCGCGTACCATGCTGCGCAGAAAAGCCTCCGAGAAGGTGGCATACCCATCGGTGCAGCGCTTGCCCGGGACGGGATGGTCATCGCGAGCGGGCATAACGAGCGCGTCCAAAACGGTGATCCCATCGCGCACGGGGAAATGTCTGCGCTGCGGGCCGCGGGCCGGCAGAAGAGCTATCGGGATACGACGCTCTACACAACCCTTGCGCCGTGTGCCATGTGTACGGGCACCATCATCCAGTTCAAGATCCCGCGCGTGGTGGTGGGGGAGGCCCGGACGTTCGACGGCGAATTCGAGCTACTTCGCTCACGGGGCGTAGAGGTTGTGGTGCTCGACGATCAGCGGTGCGTGGACATGATGCGCACGTTCCAGGAAGAGAATCCGGAACTGTGGGCCGAGGACATCGCGGAGTAGCCGGCTAAGGAATAGTGCTGGTCAGGGTCAGACCCCGGGCGTAGGCTGGCAACGTCGGCGTCGGTGCCGGGGGGTCCGCGTCGATACCCAATCGATGAAGGAGGACTCATGAGTGTTGTGCGCGAGTTCATGACCACCAATGCCCAGTGCGTCAAAGATGATCAGTCGCTGCGTACCGCGGCTGTGATGATGCGCGATCTGGACGTCGGATCCCTGCCGATCTGCGGCAGCGATGGAAAACTCAAAGGATTCATCACTGACCGCGACATTGTGGTCAAGTGCGTTGCCGAGGGATGGGATGCGGACCGGAAGGTTGCGGCCGATCTTGCCCAAGGAACGCCAATCTGGATCGATGCGGATGCCAGCATCGATGCCGCGATCGACCTGATGGAAAAGCATCAGGTCCGGCGCCTTCCTGTCATCACCGACCACAGACTGGTGGGCATCATCAGCCAAGGCGATATTGCCCGCAACTACGCCGAGCAGCGCGTCGGTGAATTGGTAGAGTACATCTCCGCCAAAACCCCCATGGCCCAGCTGGGCTAACCGCAACAGGACTAACCGCAACTTCCGCACCTCAGCGTCACGGCCCTCAGGCCGTGGCGCTTCTACGCAGCCAAGCGTACGCAGCCGCACGCACCCCGGCACCAGCCCTAAAGAAACGCCTCCCGGCCCGTCCCTTCCGTCAGAACCAGTTCCCCGTCCTCGATGGAAACCAGCAGGCTTTTAGGCCTTCCGTGGAGTTTCTTGGCTGCGCTCAGCTTGCGGTTTGTGACCTCGACGCCCACGGTGGACCCCTTGGCAGGCAACTCCACCGAGATCTCCGCCGCCATTCCCAGCATCATTCGTGTGGACACATCGCGCTCATGGTGAGCCTCTTTGTGATTGACCGTGACTTCCACGTCGTCCGCGTCGAAGCCGTCCTTCAGGATGACGAGCAGTTCTTGCATGATGCGCCTCTTCCTTGAGTTGCATTCCTTGACCGGCAATACCGCTTAGCCAGCGGCGGCCCCTCCACTGCAGCGATCCTTCCACTACAGCACTCCGCGCCGTCTTTAGGTAGGGCAAAGCGGTAAGGCAAAATGTCATGGTGACCCAACTTCCCCAGCACCAGTCAGCAGAAGCCGCCATCCACGCACAGATCGCCGGGGAACTCGGCGTCAAGGCATGGCAGGTCAAGGCCGCGGTGGACTTGCTCGACGCCGGATCCACCGTGCCCTTCATCGCCAGGTACCGCAAGGAGGTCACCGGGACGCTCGATGACACCCAGCTGCGCGAACTCGAGGAACGGCTCCGCTACCTGCGGGACCTGGAGGACCGCCGTCGAACGGTTCTTGAGGCGATTGCCGCACAAGGCAAACTGACCCCGGAGCTGGAGGCCGCCGTCGTCGGCGCCGATACCAAGTCCCGGTTGGAAGATATCTACCTACCTTTCAAGTCCAAGCGGCGCACCAAAGCGCAGATCGCCCGCGAGGCCGGGCTTGAGCCGCTCGCCGATGCGCTGCTCGCAAACCCGCAGCTCGACCCCGAGCGCGAGGCGGCAAAGTACTTGAACGCTGAACACGCCATCGACGACGCCGTCGCGGCGCTCGCCGGCGCACGCTCGATTCTGGTGGAGCGCGTCTCCCAGAACCCCGATCTCGCCGAGAATCTGCGGGAGCGGCTGTGGACGCAGGGGCGGATGGTTTCGCGGGTGAAGAAAGGCCAGGAAACCGAAGGCCAGAAGTTCAAGGACTACTTTGAGTTCTCCCAGGCGCCTTCCGGCATGCCCGGCCACCGCATCCTCGCGCTCTTGCGCGGCGAGAACGACGGCGTCCTTGAGCTTGATCTAGCCGAGGCAGAACCAGCCGACGACGCCGCCCTGGCCGCCGCCCGCGGCCGCTACGAGAACGCCGTAGCCAAGTGCCTCGGGGTCGCCGAGCGTGGCCGGCCCGCCGATTCCTGGCTCGTGCAGACCGCTCAGATTGCGTGGCGTTCGCGCATCCTGGACCGGCTGAGCAACGATCTGCGCGGCCGGATGTTCGCGCAGGCCGAGGACGAAGCCGTCCGCGTGTTCGCAGCCAACCTCCGCGATGTGCTCCTCGCCGCCCCGGCCGGAAACCGCGCCACGCTGGGCCTGGACCCGGGACTCAGGACGGGCGTGAAAGTGGCGGTCGTCGATGGCACCGGCAAAGTGGTGGCCACCGATACCGTCTATCCCCATGCCCCGGCCAAGAAGTGGGACGAGGCTTTGGTGACGCTGGAGCGTTTGGCGCGGCAGCACGGCGTCGAGCTCGTGGCGATTGGCAACGGCACGGCCTCGCGCGAAACAGACAAGCTTGCCAGCCAACTCATCAAGTCACTCGGAGCATCCGCAGGTCCCGCTACGCAGGGACCTGTCCAGAAGCTCGTCGTTTCCGAGGCCGGCGCCTCCGTGTATTCAGCCTCTGCGCTCGCCGCCGCGGAGCTGCCCGGCATGGACGTCTCCCTGCGCGGTGCCGTGTCCATCGCCCGGCGTTTGCAGGATCCGCTGGCCGAGCTGGTGAAGATCGAGCCGAAGTCGATCGGCGTCGGGCAGTACCAGCACGATGTCACGGCCGCGAAGCTGGACCGTTCGCTGGACGCGGTTGTCGAGGACTGTGTGAATGCGGTGGGCGTCGACGTGAACACGGCCTCGCCCGCGTTGCTGAGCCGGGTGGCCGGCGTTGGGCCGCTCCTGAGCGAAAACATCGTGGCGTACCGCAACGAGAACGGGCCTTTCGCCAAGCGCACCGATCTCAAGAAGGTGCCGCGGCTGGGGGCAAAAGCCTTTGAACAATGCGCCGGCTTCCTGCGGATCACCGGTGGAGCGGAGCCGCTCGATGCGTCGAGCGTGCACCCCGAAGCGTATTCGGTGGCTCGGAAAATCGTGGCTGCTGCTCATGGAGCCTCAGTCTCCACGCTGGATCCGCAGGTATTCGTGGATGGAACCTTCGGCCTGCCGACGGTGCGAGACATCATGTCGGAGCTCGAAAAGCCCGGCCGCGACCCTCGCCCTGCCTTTGCCGCAGCGACGTTCTCCGAGGGCATTGAGAAGATCTCCGATCTCAAGCCCGGCATGATCCTGGAAGGCACCGTCACCAATGTGGCGGCGTTCGGTGCGTTTGTGGATGTCGGAGTGCACCAGGACGGCTTGGTTCACGTGTCCGCGTTGTCCAACAAGTTCGTGTCGGATCCGCGCGAGATCGTGAAGTCCGGTCAGGTGGTGCGCGTGAAGGTCCTGGAGGCGGATCCGGAGCGGAAGAGGATTTCCCTCACGCTAAGGCTCGACGACGAACCGGGCCAGAGGCGCCCGTCGCCTCTGGCCGCGCCGGCCGCTAAGGGCGGGGCGGCCGCAAAAGCCGCGCCGGCAAAGGGAACGCAAGCAAAGGCCGCACCCAAGCCGTCCGCGGACACCGCAATGGCTGAAGCGCTCCGTCGGGCGGGCTTGGGGAAGTAGTCGGCGGTCAGTTCAGGAGCTGTCCGAGCGCTTGTGCGATCGGAACCGCTGAGGCCGCCGCCCACGCCTGGGGGCGGCAGGAGGCCGGATAGGGAATTGGAGGCGATGCCTCCTCAATTCCCAGACCGGAAAAAAGCTCGGGCAGCCGCCAGTCGAGGTTTTCGGCGGCGGTCAGGAGCCCGACGGCGAGCGTGCGGGCTTCGGCGTCGTAGCCATCCGCCATGAGGCCGCTGAGGATCATGGCGGTGTCGTGGGTCCAGACGGAACCTGCGTGATACCGGGTGGGCCAATAGGCGCCGTTCGTGGTGGAAATCGTGCGGATTCCGTATCCGGAGAACATGGTGGGTCCCATGAGGCGCTTGACCACGGCGGCCGTTTCTTCGGCGTTGAGGATGCCGGTGCCGAGCAGGTGACCCATGTTGCTTGCCACTGCATCAACCGGTTTTTTGTCCGCGTCCAGGGCCAGGGCAGGGTAGGGCCCGTCAGCATCGGCACACCAGAAGCCGGCCCTGAACCGCTCCGCCATGGCGTGGGCATAGTTGCGCCACTCCTCAGGGGTGCCTCCGGGGGAGCCGTCGCCGTGCCCGAATGTTTCCAGAAGCGCGGCCCCTGCCAGAGCCGCTGCGTAGGCATAGCCTTGGACTTCGCACAGCGCGATAGGTCCTTCGGCCAGTTCTCCGTTGTGGTGCCGGATGGAATCTCCGCTGTCTTTCCAGCCTTGGTTGGCCAGGCCTTGACCGGAAGTGTCCAGGTACTCCAGGAATCCGTCGCCGTCGGAGTCGCCGTGGTCGCGGAGCCATACCAGTGCCCGTTCCAGATGCGGCATCAGCTCCCGCACCTCAGATTCGGGCATCCCCGCCTGCCAGGCGTCGTGGAGAAGGATGATCCACAAGGGGGTCGCGTCAATCGTGCCGAAGTAGACGGGCGGCAGGGAGAGGCTGCCGTCGAGGTTGAACGTTGTCTCGGACCGGCGTACCTCGTGGAGGATTTTTCCCGGCTGCTCGGCGGTGCGGAGGTCGGTCCTGGTGCCTTGGCGTTTTGCCAGCGCCCGGAGCGTGCCGGCCGCCAGCGTTGTGTCGATGGGCAGCAGCATCCGGGCAGCGATCAGCGAGTCGCGGCCGAACATGGTGAAGAACCAAGGGGCTCCTGCGGCCAGGAAAGTGTCATCCGGGGACTGGCGATCAGCGATGCGGAGACCGTTGAGGTCACTGACGGCGCGGTGTAGGAGACGGGCAACCCGGGCCTGCTCGGCGGCCGGGGCGGCCGGGGCGGCCATCGGGGTCACCGAAGGTGTGGCCAGCGGAGGCGTGGCCGGCGCAGCCATGGGCGCAGCGCCGTCGTACGCCGTGGCTGTCCAGCCGAATTCGGCTTTGCCGTTGGCCTGGACCTCGACAGTCCAAATCATGGTGACGGTGGAACCGTCGGCAACGACGTCCGGCGACCCGGTGTGGGATAGCAGCAGGCTGGTGTCTTCGTCACGCCACTGCCAACCGTCCAAGGATGCCTCAACCGGGGTTTGCGAACGGTCTCCCCGCTTGATGGTCTCTACCGGGCTGTTGTCCGCGGCCAGGTTCAACTGGACGGTGAATTCCCGGGGCTCATCCAGTGCGGAGAGGATTTCGAAGGATTCGGTGATGCCCGGTGCGGCGGCGCTACGGGTCCGAGTGAAGGACACCAGGGGATCGGCAATGTCCGCGTTGGCCCGGAGGAAGCTCACGTAGCTGACACGATGCGCCCCGGTGGTCTGGGTGGAGACCCATTCAGGCTCGACGCCGTCCACCAGCACCACAGCCTCGGATATAACGCGCGCATCCGAGCAATAGACGCCCTGTGCGCCGGTGCCGCGGATCTGGCCGGCAGCGTCTGCCCAGGCTTGGATTGGTGCGGCGAACACTCCGGACAGGTTGTGCAGGTATGGCTGGTGGCTCACTGGCTCTCCTGGCTGGTGGGGCTGATTCTGGAAAGTTGATCGTTCAAAAAAGTGCGACGAAATCGTTGACAGGGCATTTTTGAACGTTCATATTATTGATAGATCTTGACAGAAAAGCACGGAGATCGAAACTCCCTAGGAACAAATATTGTCGGTAGTCCATCCGCTTTTGGATGGCTCAGAGGAAAGGAGGGCAGATGACCACGCGGATCACCATTGTTGATTTGGCGGAGGAACTTGGGGTGTCCAGGCAGACAATTTCGAACGTCCTCAACGCTCCCCACCGGGTCAAGGAAGCTACCCGGCTCCGCGTGGAGAAACGCATCGCGGAGAGCGGCTACCGTCCCAACTCGGCGGCGCGGCAGCTGCGGAACCATAAGTCCATGAATCTGGGCATGCGGCTTCCGCGGGCCAGCGACGGTATCAACGGCGCCGTGCTGGACGGTTTTCTGTACAGCCTGACCGAGGCTGCGCAGGCCCACGGCTACCGTCTCACGCTGTTCTGCGCGGATACGGACCAGCAGGAAATGAATCGCTTTGAGGAACTGCTCAGCGTGGCAGAGCTTGATGGTTTTGTCCTGACCGGGACGGACCGCGACGACGAACGTCCGGCATGGCTTGCAGAGCGGGGCGTCCCGTTTGTCGCCTTCGGGCGACCATGGGGGACCGAAGCCGGAAGCGCGGAATCTGCGCACTCTTGGGTAGATGTGGACGGCAGCTCCGGTGTTCGGGATGCCACTGAACATTTCATCGCCCAGGGGCACCGGAGGATTGGCTTTATCGGCTGGCCGGAAGACTCAGCCGTTGGTGATGACCGGCGCAACGGATGGCTCGATGCCATGACCAGCCATTTCCCGGCCGAAGAGTGGACCGCCTTGAGCTACCTCGGCGATGACTCCGCGAAAGTTGGTTCTTCAGGGGCGGCTGAACTCTTGGCTCAGGGAGTCACCGCTCTCGTCTGTGCCAGCGATTCACTGGCGCTGGGAGCCAGCAGCTTCCTCCGCCAGTCCCCGATTCCCGGCCTGGCTTCATCGGTGATCGGTTTCGACAACACCCCGGTGGCCGCCGCCCTCGGACTGTCCAGCGTGTCTCAGCCCGTGGCCGATGTGGCAGCCGAAGTCATGCGGCTCTTGCTTCGGCAATTCAGCCGTACTGCCATGGAACCCGAAAATTCCCTGCTCCGCCCCCGGCTGGAAATCCGCAATTTCCAAAGCTTCAACCGCTAACAATCTCACCTACGGCACATCCCCACACGGCTATTTCCTACTACTCAACAGACAAAAGGATCAGACAATGACGACTGAAGTGACCTCTCCCCGTAAAAAGCGCACGGCCCGCGTGCTCGCGATGTCAATCACTGCGGTGGCGGCATTGGCATTGTCGGCATGTGGCAGCGGCTTCTCGGGTGGATCCTCCGGGGCAGCGAGCACGGACGCCGGTGGCCCCGTGAGCGTGCTGATTGGATCTTCGGGGAGTGCCGAGACGGACGCCGTGAAGTCCGCCGTCGCGGATTGGTCCAAGTCTTCCGGCACCCAAGCCTCAGTCAACGTCGCGTCCGACCTTTCGCAGCAGCTGAGCCAAGGTTTCGCATCCGGCAAGCCCGCGGACGTCTTCTACGTCTCCGCCGACCAGCTGGCCAACTATGCAGGCAATGGTTCGCTGGAGCCTTACGGTGACCAGCTCGCCAACAAAGACGACTTCTACCCGGCCCTCACCAAGGCATTCACCTACAACGGCAAGCTCTACTGCGCGCCAAAGGACTTTTCCACCCTCGGGCTGGTCATCAACAAGGACCTCTGGCAGAAGGCAGGATTGACCGACGCCGACATCCCGAAGAGTTGGGACCAGCTCGAGACCGTGGCAAAGAAGCTCACCCAGGGGACTACGGTGGGCCTGACCTTCGGCCCGCAGTACGAACGGGTCGGCGCCTTCTTCGCTCAGGCCGGCGGCGGCCTTGCCAAAGACGGTAAAGCCACAGCCAACAGCGATGCAAACGTCCAGGCGCTGAGCTACGTGAAGAAAATAATGGACGACGGCGCCGCGAAGTTCAGCTCCGAGCTCGGCGCAGGCTGGGGCGGGGAAGCCTTCGGGAAGGGCCAGGCCGCGATGGCCATCGAAGGAAACTGGATCGACGGGGCGCTCAAGAAGGACTACCCGGCCATCAAGTACCAGATCGCCGAACTCCCTCAGGGTCCGGGCGGTAAGGGCACCTTGACATACACCAACTGCTGGGGCATCGCGGCAGACAGCAAGAACAAGGACGCCGCCAAGAAGCTGGTAGAGCAGCTCACCAGCAAAGGCGACCAGATGGGCTTCGCCAAGGCCTTCGGCGTCATGCCCTCCATCAAGTCCGCCCGTGACGAATGGACCACGGCCTTCCCCACGCTCGCTCCGTTCATGGCGGGCGCGGACTACGCCCAGACCACCCCCTTGCAAAAGGGCGGCGCCGACGTCCTGAAGGACTTCAACGCCCAGCTAGAACAGCTCAAGTCCAAAGACCCCAAGACCATCCTTGATGCCACTCAAAAGGAGCTGGAACCGGTCATGCAGAGCGCCAAATAGCCGTGGAAACGGCTAAACGGTCAAGAACCGGTATTTACGGCAGGCAAGGTCTGTCCGGCTGGATCTTTATCTCACCCGTGGTTCTCATCCTGGGCCTCTTCTTGCTGGTGCCGGTCCTCATGGCGGCGTGGGTCAGCGTGTCCGACTGGACCGGCCGCGGCAGTCCCTTCGGGGCTAACGTCAGTTTTGTAGGGGGCCAGAACTATCAAGCTATTGTCTCGGGCGGTAGTTTGGCCGAAAAGGACTTCGGGACCGCGCTGCACAATAACGTCTACTACGTCCTGCTGGTTGTACCCCTTCAGACTGCGCTGAGCCTGTTTCTGGCCGTCCTGGTGAACAGGAAGATCCTCAAGGGGCGTGGCTTCTTTCGGACCGCGTTCTATTTCCCATCCGTCACAAGCTCGGTGGCAATCACGGTTCTGTGGCTCTTCCTGTTCAGCACCAGCGGCGTCGTCAATAAGGTGGTGGGCCTGCTCGGCGGCCAGGGACCCAACTGGTTCCAAGATCCCCGGGGAATTGTCCATGTAGCTCTCGGCGCAGTGGGGATCCAGGGGCCTGCCGACTCCGGAGCAGACTTCCTGGGGGTCAGCTGGTGGGACTGGCTTTCCGGTCCCTCCGTAGCCATGACGGCCTTCATTCTCATGGCTGTCTTCACCACCTCGGGGACTTTCATGCTGCTTTTCATCGCTGCCCTGCAAAGCATCGGTGGAGAGATCCAGGAGGCTGCGCTCATGGACGGAGCCACGGGATGGCAACGCTTCCGGTTCGTGACGTTGCCGATGCTTAAACCAACCCTGTTCACCGTTCTGACCCTCGGCCTGATCGGGTGCTGGCAGGTGTTCGACCAGATCTACGTCGGAACGCAGGGCGGCCCGTCCAAGACCACCCTCACTCCGGCATACCTCAGCTTCAACTCCGCATTCAACAACCAGCAATGGGGGCAGGGTGCAGCGATCAGCTTCATTCTGTTCGGGATTATTGTCGTCTTCGCCCTGATCCAACGCTGGACTCTCAGAGACAAGGACGCCTCCCGATGAGTACCTTGACCGAGGAAAATACGGCGGCGCGGCCACGGAAGGCAGCCCCGCCAAGCTCCCGTCGCCGCATTGGCCGGCGGGGATGGGCGGTCTATCTCGTTCTGATTGGTCTGGCCCTGATCTACGTCCTGCCTTTCCTGGTCCAGCTGGCCACCAGTTTCAAGACTGAGCCCGAAGCGGCTGCGAACCCCCTGGGCCTGCTTCCGGCGACGTGGTCCGGAGCGGCCTACAGCCGCTTGTTCGCCAACTCGGACTTCCCGCAATGGGCCATGAACTCAGTCATCGTTACCGTCTTGGTCACGGCCGGACGCGTGTTCTTCGATTCCCTTGCGGGCTATGCCTTGGCCCGGATTCGTTTCCGCGGACGCTCTGTGGTCTTCGCCATCTTGATTGGCGTCATGGCTGTGCCCGGGGTGGTGCTGCTCATTCCCAAGTTCCTGGTCCTCAACCAGCTTGGAATGTATGACTCATATTCAGGCATGGTCCTCCCGCTGCTGGCCGACGCGGCGGGCGTGTTCATCATGAAGAACTTCTTCGAATCCATTCCCGCGTCGGTTGAGGAACAGGCCAGAATCGACGGGGCCGGAGTCTTCAGGACGTTCTGGTCGATTGTTCTTCCGATGTCCATGCCAGCCTTGATGACCATCATCATTCTCAGCTTCCAGGGCTCCTGGAACGAGCTCAACCACTTCATCGTCTCCACCCAGAGTCCGCAGCTGACCACGCTGACCAAGGGTGTCGCTCAGCTCGCCTCCGGGCAGCTCAGCCAAGGAACCCAGTACCCGTTGAAACTGGCTGCGGCCCTGCTGATGACCATTCCTGTGGCCGTCGTTTTCTTCATTTTCCAGAAGCGGATCATGAACTCAACTTCCGGAGCAGTCAAAGAATAAAACGCAGAGACCAACGACGGCGGCTGATAAGCTTACTAATATAGGAGGTTCGGAGATGACGATTACCAGCCCCGACCATGCACTTGACCTGGCCCGCCGCGCCTTGGCCCGTGAGGACCTTGGCCGTCTGGACTATTTGAGGGCCTTGCGGGAAGCGGTGCAGCAGGGATTGCCGCAGCGCGACATAGCCCGTGCCCTGCACATCACCCAGTCCGCCATCAGCCAGGCGCTGACGAAGGCTGAATCCAGGGGTGTGAAAGCTATCCCGGAAGGGTTCAGTGGAGCCAGCCCTTACGAAATCGCGGAGCGTTACGCGGCCGGCGACATTGACCGCGGCGAGATGATCCGCCAGCTATCCGTATGGCCCTATGTGAAGGCCCCGGACCACACGGAGCAGCTGGCAATGGAGTGGAAGGCGATCCTCCCGGCGGATCCTCCCGGAACGTTCGAAGAGGTGGGGGAGGCTTTCGACAAGGGACTCATCGACGGCGACGCCTACGACATCATCCTGGACGCGGCGGAGGACGCGCCGGATGTCCCCGTGACTACGCTGTAGAGCGTGACTACTGACGATCAGGCCGCCGCGCACCGCGCCCATCTGGAGCGCCTGTGCGCTGACAGCGGACCGCTGACCGCAGCTATCTGGTTCCGGATGAGGTGCGCGAGCTGGAAGCCGCGGGGGAGAGGTTCTATCCGCGCGAGCTGGCGACACTGGTCCACAACGAATCTTCCAGTCCTGGCCCGGTGGGAACGCGGCTACCTCGAGGCCGAGAACGGCACGGTCACCGGCCGTGACGCTGAGCTGGGAGGCCGCTGGGTGCCCCGCATCAGGTCCTGAGCACTATCGCAGCTTTTGGCGGTCGAGAACTGGCTTCATCATCATCGTTCGGGTGACTTTCCAGGCACCTTCGAATCTTCCGGCCACGCCAAGCCCCTGGTGCTCATCGATTGAAATCATTTGGAGGGAAAATCCGAGGTCGCGCCTCCCAGTGCGTGGGCTATCTGTATGCTTCCGCGGTCCGGCGTGCCCCGACCGAGCCGCGGCGGACCAGGGTCGCCGTGAATTTGGGCGCGGGCGCCTGGGGAGGCAGTCCTTGGATTTGGCGGATCAGTGCCTTGGCGGCCGCGACGCCCATGTTGTACACGGGCTGGGCGATGACGGTCAGCGGCGGGGTGGTCAAGCGGGTCCAGGCGAAGTCGTCGTACATCAGGAATGAGACGTCCGTGGGGATGGTCAGGCCCAGTTCCTGGATCGCTTCCACGATGCTGAGGGCGATGAGCCCGTCTGAGGCGACGAGGGCGGTTGCGGGGTCCGGCATGAGGAGCACCTCGCGCGTAACGCCGCGGATGGAGTCCGAGTCGCCGGCGTTCAGCCTTACGAGATCCGCGGGGAAGACAAGGCCTGCCTCCTGGTAGGCCTGCTGCATGCCCTCGAGGCGGTCTGCGATCTGCGAGGAATCCAGAACCATCCCGGTCCGATATGGAGAGTCCGTTTTGAGGGTCGAGATGAAGGCGATCCTGCGGTGTCCGGCGTGGAGGAGATACCGGGTGGACTCGTGTGAAATATCAGCCATATTCACCGCCATGGTCTCCAGGTCCAGGTCTCCGGCGCTTCGGTCCAGGAGCACCAGGGGCCGGCCGGCATCCTGCACACCTTGCAGGTGCCGAGTCTCCACTGAGGATGCAGGCGCCACGATCAGGCCGTCCACCCGCTTGTCCAGCAGGACCCGGACAGCGTCCACTTCGGCCGCCGTGTCCTCGTCGGTGTTGATCAGGATGACGTTGAAGCCGCTCTTCTTGGCTGTGTCCGTGATGCCCCGTGTGGCCAGGCCGAAGTGGGGGTTCTCGATGTCTCCCACGACCACCCCGATGGTGTTCGATTTCCCCGTGTTCATGCTGCGGGCCAGCTCATTGGGCCGGTATTCCAGTTGCTCGGCGGCCGCAAGCACCCTGCTCCGGACATCGTCGCTGACGGCCCCGTAATTTCCGAGGGCCCGCGCGGCCTGGGCCTTGGACACCTGTGCCGCTTTCGCGACGTCGGCGACCGTGACCTCGCGGCGCCTGGAACCATTGCTGCTCATGCATGCCTTCCGAAAGGGCCTTGACGGCCGGTGTGGCTTGGGTTACATTTTTGGCAACCCCTTGTTGAGTCCGGTCTCAATCCTAACCACTGAGACCGGACTCAACAAGAGGAATCCCGAAAGGCTTTACGGCCGCTTACCGCTTCTCATGATTGGAAAATTTGCTGTGACTAAACGACTGAACTTCCACCGCGGGGTGATCGTCGCGGCTGCTGTCGCAGCCCTCCTGGCACTGAGCGGGTGTGGCGGATCGACCTCTGCCTCGTCGTCGACCGCTGGAAACCCTTATGGCCTCATAGAATCCGGCACCATCCGGGTGGCCAGCCTGGGAGATGCCAAGCCCTACACGTTCACGGACGCCACTGGAAACTTCACAGGTTTCGACGTCGAACTCTTCAAAGATGTCGCGCACCGTGCCGGGGTGGACAAGGTTGTCTTTACCGGACAGGACTTCTCGGCGATCCTGCCGGCCGTCGCCAACGGACAGTTCGACGTCGGGGTCGCCGCCATCGGCATCACGGACAAGCGTAAGCAGACTGTGGACTTCTCCAACGGCTACCTCGCCGGATACCTGACCGTCCTGACGACCAAGAACTCTGGGATCAAGGATGTCAGCGGCCTTGCCGGAAAGCGGCTTGGCGTGGTCCAGGGCACCCTGCAGGAGGCCTACGCAGTGAAGAATTTCCCCACGGCGAACCTGGTGCGCTTCCCGGACAACAACTCCGCGATCTCGGCAGTGAACAGCGGTTCTGCGGACGCCCACTTCCTTGACTACGAGGCCGCCAAGTCCTACGAACAGCAGTTCGGCCTGGTCAGCGCCGCCGATATTCCGTCCTTTGACGCACCGGCCGGCTTCGCGCTGGCCAAGGACAAGACCGCCCTCAAGGATGCCCTGAACAAGGGACTGGCCGCGGCGATGCAAGACGGTACCCTGGGAGAAGCTCTACCAGAAGTGGTTCCCGGGCTCCCCGATGCCCACGCAGTACCTGCCCAAGGCTGAGCAGACCGCCAGCCCGGCGCCCAGCAAGTAAGCCATCTGCCAGCAGGCGGGCGGACCGCACCCGGTCCGCCCGCCCAACAGCCACCTAAGTCTGAGAGCAAACCATGGACTGGTTAAGCACCATCACACGTACATTCTTCGATTTCGGCGCGATGGCCGAGGTCCTGCCGCAACTGATCGGCGTCGGCCTCCTGAACACGCTGATCATTTCGGTCTCCGCCACAATCATCGGCGTCGCGCTGGGCATGGTGGTTGCCGTCATGGGGATCTCATCCTCTGCCTGGCTGCGCGTCCCAGCCCGCATCTACACCGATCTGTTCAGGGGCCTCCCGGCCATCCTCACTATTCTGCTGATCGGCCAAGGCTTTGCCCGGCTGAGCCAGTCGATCTTCGGCCCCTCCCCCTACCCGCTCGGCATTATCGCGTTGAGCCTTATCGCCAGCGCGTACATCGGTGAGATCTTCCGCGCCGGCATCCAAAGCGTAGACAAAGGCCAGGGCGAGGCGTGCCGTGCCTTGGGCATGAGCTACGCCAAGTCGATGCGGCTGGTGGTTGTGCCGCAAGGCATCCGCCGGGTGTTGCCGGCCTTGGTGAACCAGTTCATCGCCATCGTCAAAGACTCCTCGCTGGTCTATTTCCTGGGCCTGCTGGTGAGTGAACGCGAGCTCTTCCGGGTGGGCCAGGATGCCGCCGTGCTCTCGGGAAACCTCTCACCGCTGGTCATGGCCGGCGTCTTTTACCTGGTCATCACCGTCCCGCTGACCCACCTCGTGAACTACTTCGACAGCCGCTTCCGGACGGGCCGCCGTAGGCCGAGCGCGCCGAGCAGCGGCCTCAAAGAAGTCACAGAACTCGACGCGGCATCGCCGCTGACCACCGGGAGCAACACATGAGCGCCAGCACCAGCACCAACGACACCACCGCCGGTGTCCAGACGTTCCACGGTTCCAGCTTGGAGCTAAGAAACCTGACCATGGCGTACGGCGACATCGAGGTGCTGCGAAACGTCAGCCTGAACGTTGCCCCCGGCACCACCACATGCATCATCGGCCCCTCCGGATCAGGCAAGTCCACGCTGCTCCGTGGCGTCAACCGGCTCCACGAACCCAAGAGCGGCGATGTCCTCCTCGCGGGTGAAAGCGCTCTCAAGGTCAAACCCGACATCCTGCGCGGCCGCATCGGCATGGTGTTCCAGCACTTCAACCTCTTCCCTGACCACACTGCCCTTGAGAACGTGGCCCTGGCGCTGTGGAGCGTCAAGGGAATGCCCAAGGCCGCAGCCAGGGAACGCGCCCGGCGCAGCCTCGCCGAGGTGGGGCTCGCGGAACGCGCGGACCACCGCCCCCGCGACCTCTCCGGGGGCCAGCAACAGCGCGTAGCCATCGCCCGGGCGCTGGCCATGGAACCCGAGGTCATGCTCTTCGACGAAGCCACGAGCGCACTGGACCCGGAGCTCGTCAAAGGCGTACTGAACCTTATGGCAGGCCTGGGACGGCGCGGCATGACCATGCTGGTTGTCACTCATGAAATGGGCTTCGCCCGGAAGGTGGCCGACCAAGTGGTCTTCATGGACGAAGGTGAGGTCGTGGAGTCAGGCACTCCTGCGGACCTCTTCGACAACCCCCGCAGCGAACGGCTCCAACGATTCCTCTCGGAAGTGCTGTAATGCCGAACCGTGCACCCGCTCCCATCCGCACGGCCGTCGTCGGATTCGGCGTTTCCGGAAAGGTCTTCCACGCGCCGTTGATCGCAGCGGACCCCGGCTACTCCCTCGACGTCATCGTCACGGCAGATCCGCAGCGTGCCGCGGAAGCGGCAAGGCTCTACCCAACTGCGCGGATCGTCCCCACCCCGGAAGCACTGTTCGCGCTGGCCCCGCATCTAGACCTCGTGGTGCTCGGCACTCCCCCGCTCACCCACTTCGACTTGGCGGCGACGGCGATCGCCCACGGTCTCCACGTAGTGGTCGACAAACCCTTCGCCACAACCTCGGCCCACGGTCAGGAGCTCATCACCCGGGCCTCCGACGCCGGAGTGCGGCTGACGGTCTTCCAGAACCGGCGCTGGGACGCCGACTTCCTGACGCTCCAGGAGATCATCCGGGAAGGAGCCCTTGGTGAAGTCCGAAGCTTCGAATCCCGATTCGAGTGGTGGCGGCCCGAAGGCTTCGGCAACTGGCGCGACACCGCCTCCCTGGCCGACGGGGGAGGCATCCTCCACGATCTCGGCGCCCACCTGATCGACCAGGCCGTCCAACTCTTCGGGCCCGTCGCTGACTGCTATGGGGAGACGGCAAACCATGGTCCCCATCCCGAGGCAGCCAACACTGAAGCCTTCGTCTCGCTGCGCCATGACTCAGGCGTCCGCTCCAGGTTGTGGATGAACGGCATGGCGGCGCAAGGTGGTCCGCGGTTCCACGTCCTGGGTTCCACGGCCGGCTATACCAAGTGGGGACTTGACAGCCAGGAGGCGGCCCTCGCAGCAGGCATGCCGCCGTCGGACCCTGAGTACGGTCTCGACCCCCAGAGGGTCCTGGGGAGTGCTGGGAGTCGATGGCTCCGAGACGCCCGTTCGCGCCGAGCGGGGAAGCTATCCCCGGTTCTATGGCGAACTTGCCTCGGCTCTCCAAGGCGACGGACCCCTGCCTGTCGACCCGGCCGGGGCCCTGGAAGTCCTCAGGATCATCGAACAGATCCACGCCTTCGCCTGACCGGCAGCTCCCGGCCGGCCGGCACCAAAGACAGACACAACACCAAGAAAGGGACACCCATGTCCTCCACTGCTTCCACCAAGCGCGTCGCCGTCATCGGCGGCGGCATCCTCGGCGTCTCCACCGCAGTCCATCTGCTCCGCGAAGGCGCCTCCGTGATCCTGCTGACCGAACGCGGCCTCGCCAGCGAAGCCACCGGACGCTCACTGTCCTGGCTAAACTCCGCCGGGGAACGCTCCACTCCATACCATCAGCTCCGAGTCGCGGGCATCGACCGGTACCGCACCCTCTTCGCCGCAGATCCACACCGCGAGTGGCTCCAGTTCGGCGGCGGCGTCATGTGGAACACGGCCGGACGGGCCGCGGACACCGCAGCACGCCACGCCTACGAGAAATCCGTCGGCTACGACTCCAAGCTACTGGAACCGCAGGAAATCGCAACCGCCACCCCCGGCATCAATCCAAGCGCTGTGCCGGAATCCGCAATTTTCAATCCCGGCGAAGGCTGGGTCAGCCTGCCCGATCTGGTGGACTTCCTCATGGAAGAATTCCACGCCCGCGGCGGTGAACTCGTCCTCAACGCCGGCAAGGTATCTGTCACGGTCGACACCGGCCGGACCACCGGCGTCGAAACCGCGGCAGGCGGAACCTACGAGGCAGACACGGTGCTGGTTGCCTGCGGCGCCGCAACACCCTCCGTCCTCGCACCCCTGGGCGTCAACATCCCCAACGGCTCCCCCCTGTCGATGCTCGTGCTGACCAAGCCCGTGAAGCACGACCTGAAGGCCGTGCTCAACACCCCGCGGGCCGCGGTCCGGCCCAACCCCGGCAGCGCGCTTGCCCTGGACCACGACTGGTACGAAGGGCACATCACCGAACACACCGACGGCTCCTTCAGCATCCCCGAGGACGTGGTCCAGGAACTCGCTGACGAGGCGTCCAAGCTCATCGCCGGGAACCCCGAACTCAAGCCGGCGTCCTGGAAAATCGGCTACAAGCCCATTCCCGGCGACGGCGAACCCGTCCTCGGCGAACTCGATCAAGTGCCCGGCTGCTATGTCGCCTTCACCCACTCCGGAGCCACGCTCGGCCTGATCACCGGCGAGCTTCTCGCCGGTGAGATCGTCACGGGCAAAAAGCATCCGATGCTGGCCACCTTCCGGCCAGGACGCTTCTCCTAGATCCGGCAGCCGGTAAATTGAACTGCACCACTCCAAGGGACGTAACCATTAAATAGGGAAAGCCCCCGGGAGGGGCTTTCAGCGGGTTGGGCAGTTGATGTCTGGTATTGGTCAGCGGTGATGCGCTCCTCCTCCCCGGGCACTCTTCGTGCCGCTGCCGGTTTTCGTATTTAGAGACTCTAATAAATAACCCGGCTGATCGTCCAGCGATATGACCAAGAATTTCCGGCGCCCATGAACGGCTCTTGTCCGCTCGGGACAGATCCATGATGCGTCAGTTACCGGTTCTGGTTTTTAACTGGCCCCGGGTGCGACAAGGCGGCCCCTTTCCGCTGAGTGACGTCAGTTTGGGGGTATACCTCAAACTGGCGTCAGGCAATTGGCCACACTGGCGACAGACTGGGGTCTGATGTGGCATTTCCCGACACCTTGCCGAGAAGATCTATGGGGCGACGCTGACACTCACCGCCGGCGATCTCGCAGACAGTACCTAAGGATTGGTCTGCGGTCTCGTTGGTGTTGGAAGTGCAATAGTGTTGCGGGCACGGCTGGCGTTGGCTTGGGGGCGTTCGACGGCCCCTGTGCGTGCCGATGCTGACTCGTGGTCCCGTTGTCGTTTTCGTCGGCCACACTTAGCACATGCGTACTTTTGGTGTTGAAGAAGAATTCCTGATCGTGGATCCCGACAGCGGGTACCCGTTGCCCTTGGCCGGAGAGGTGCTTCGCCTGCACGATCCCGGTCGTCAGGCGGTGAACCATCTGGCACCCTTCCAGATGCTGGCCGCCGAGCTTCAGCAGGAGCAGCTTGAAGTCATCACGCGGCCGCATGGCAGCCTCAGGGGACTCACCGCCGAGATACGGGCGGGTCGGGCGTATGCCGATTCGCTGGCCCGGAGGGCGGGCGGAAGGGTTGCTGCCTTGGCCACGTCTCCACTGCCGGCCGTACCGCACGCCACCCGCAACGCCCGTTATGACGCCTTGATGGAAATGTACGCTCTTACCGCCCGCGAGCAACTGACCTGCGGGTACCACGTCCATGTCTCCGTGGACTCCGATGAGGAAGGCGTCGCGGTCCTGGACCGGATCAGATCCTGGCTGCCGTCGCTCATCGCGTTGAGCTCAAATTCCCCGTTCTGGAACGGTACAGACAGCGGGTACGCCAGTTTTCGAACCCAGGCGTGGAATCGGTGGTCCACAGCCGGCCCCACTGAGGTCTTCGGCTCGGCGCAGGCCTACCACTCGCTGGTGGAGGGCCTGTCGGGAACGGGGGTCGTCACCAGCCCGGATTTTGACGCGCGTCTGTCCATCCGGCACCCGACTGTCGAGGTCCGGGTGGCCGATGTTTGCCTTGATGCCCGAGACTCCGCACTGATCGCCGCGTTGGTGCGGGCGCTGGTGGAGACGGCCGCCCGGGAATGGGAGGCCGGAGAGTCACCGGACATGGTTCCTGCCACAATCCTGCGTCAGGGGGCATGGCTGGCGAGCCGTTGGGGGGCTGACGGGGGGCTCCTCCACCCGGTAACGCACCGGCCGGACACCGCAAGAAATGTCTTCGACGCACTCTACGGCCATGTCCGGAAGGCCCTGGATGATACAGGCGATTCCACCGAAGTTGCGCGGTCACTGCAAAGGATCATTGATCACGGTACGGGGGCCACCCGGCAGCGGCAGGCATTCGACCGGAACGGCGGACTCGCCGAGGTCGTCGCCCATGCCACTGCTCTCACCCACCAGGAACCCCTCGGTTACTCGCTCTCGGCGAACCGTCTTCTCGAAAGGGGCGGAGAATCGGCTAGCCCCAGCACAGTCTTGGCCGCCACCTCCGGCTAGCGCCTACACGACGCGCCGTTTCCGGGGACTGGCCCCTTCAAGGGAATTGAAGGCAGCTGGTGGCATTCCAACGGGGTGTGGGCGGCAGGCGTAAAGCCGAGACGTAGCCGACGGTCGCGGGTTATGAGGGGGAGTTTCGCGTTTTGCCTGTCCCTGAAGCTTCCTTCTCACCACCACGATCCGGAAAAGTTCTTTGGATTTTTGCAACACGATTCGGTGTCAGGCCACACAAGCCCGTGCAGTCCCACCCACTAGGGGAGGAAAGCGCGCAATGTCGACAGCGAAGATGGGGCGAGGGATTGCACCGCTAAGCGCTGCCAACTGAACCTGCATCAAGGCTGCCCGAAACCGATCCCTCACCGGACACGTGTAAGCCGGCTCCGTAGTGGCTGCCGCACGTCGGCCGGTCTTCGGTGTCCTACAAGCCAGGTCCCAAACCATGAGCAAAAGCGGACCTAACTTAGAGCGCCAGAGGCGACTTGACGAGATTTCAGAGAGTGGCTATATTTTTTTCTCGTAAGAAAAAGAGAACGGAAGTTCCCCCGCCTTAAGTGGTTGTAGTTAGCTGTTTTAGGGGGAAGCACCGTTGCAGTAACCCCGGGTCGTCGACAGCTTGAGACGGCCAGAGCAACACCAGCAGTACCTGGTCGTCGGACAGCTTGAGACGGCCAGAGCAACACCAGCAGTACCGGGCCGTCAAGCAGTAGGAGACGGATACAGCAGTACCAGTAACACCTGGTCGTCGGACAGCTTGAGACGGCCAAAGCAACACCAGCAGTACCTGGTCGTCGGACAGCTTGAGACGGCCAGAGCAACACCAGCAGTACCGGGCCGTCAAGCAGTAGGAGACGGATACAGCAGTACCAGTAACACCTGGTCGTCGGACAGCTTGAGACGGCCAAAGCAACACCAGCAGTACCTGGTCGTCGGACAGCTTGAGACGGCCAGAGCAACACCAGTAATGGTCGGGGCGGGCGAGTTGAGAGCATCCTTATGCATTCCTTGCCCGCCCCGGGACCGTTAAGGGCTGCTGCCGGGTACACGGGTCCCAATTTCTTGGTTGGGACCAAACGGAAATCGCTCGTAGTTCACACGGACGTGAAACCCTCCGCAGAGGGTTCGACGGGTTGGCACTGTGAATGGCATCGACCACGACACCCTTACGCCCGGATCCAAGTCTCTTCTGCAGTGGCTGGTTCCTCCTCGCCTTCCTCCAGGGAAACGCATCACTCCCACTCCGCTTGGCGCGAGGTAATCCACTCTCCTGGCTGGGACGCAGCGCATAACGTCTCGAAAATCTACAGCTTTCCGAGACACTGACGTCGTCGTGTCTTGGAGTGTCTAAGGAATCGGCGTCGTGCCGGGCCGGCCCATGTCTTGGAAAGATGTCTCGTTGTGGATCGTCTCAGATTGTCGCAAGAGGCCAGTCCGCAGATCGTCCCGCAAGCCGGTCGTCCAGCGCGCAGCCGATCATGCTCATTGCCCGCCAAGGTCCCCCAAAATGCAACACGACGAATCGTCGTTCAAGCCCATGCGATGCAGACGGACCAAAACAGGGTATGCCGATACCGAACGATCACAGATGCCGCCATCAAGCGTTGAAGTCCACACCGACAGCGGAATCAACGCAGGCGTCCGGAACTCCGCATGCGATGTCTCGTGCGTCAGTTTGGGGTATACCCAAACTGATGTCAGGGATCCCTCCGGAATTCTGTCCGACCGGGGTGGTCTGGATCTTTTATGGACACATGAGGTGCGGAGTCTAAGATTTCAACTTGACACCCTGCTTCTGGGGCCTCGGCACCATGACCCGAAGGGTCCTGCGTTTCCCGGGTCTTCTGTTGGCTTAAGGATGTTTCTGGGCTGGCTCCGTCCGTTTTCGTCTTGTGTGATCGAGGGACCCTTGTGGTCGGCCGCAAGATTCGGCAGGGATGGTTGCGGCTATGCAGGGACGGAAACTCCAGGAGTGGTCACCCTGTTTGTCACCGAGTCCCGGGCCGCACTGCTCAGACCGCGGCGGAGACCCGGGCCTTCCGTTTGGGTGCTTTCACACCCCTGATCAGCAGGTACAAGACCATCCAAACCTCGGCCAGCGTGGTTGGAATCGCCACGAACGGGGTGAGTACCGTACCGACCTCGGGCCAAAGGAATACGAAGGGCAGGTGGGCAAGATAGGTGAAGCACGCGATGATCAGCAGCACACCCAGGCCCTTGGGGAACATGCCCGAGGTGAACGCGAGGTAGCCCATCGGCAGCAGCCAGAGTCCGAAGAAGATCTGGGCGATAAGGAACCCGGAGTGCTGCAGGTCCATCAGGAGCAGGACGAGGGCGTCTGCCCCGCCCGGGCCGAGTTTATGAGCATGAGCAATGCGCCAAGGACGAGGACGGCTCGGGAGCCCTGGTCGGCAGAGACCGCAATGGTCGTAGCGATGGCGCTGCCGGCTCCGTATGTCAGAAAAGCCCCAAGGAACAACGTCCCGATGCTCCGGGATGTCGCCGGCGGGCCTCGCTCAGCCCGGGAGCCCGGGGTGTTCATGGTTGTTCTGTTGTTTGGGTTGCGGGGTGATCGTGACGGGTTGGTGTGTGGTCGGTGGTCAGGGGCGTTGATTTGAAGCCTTTGACGATCAGCCAGATGCCCAGGGATAGTTCGAACACGGCGACGGGCAGTGCGGCGAGGACGGCGATCGGGGATACCTGGGAGTAGGCGCCGAAGAAGACTGCGATGTCGGAGGCAAGGAGCAGCGGGGCGCCGATGAATGCGATGACCGGCAGGATCCGGGGCACGAGGGCGGAGCGGTAGAACATATAGCCCAGGAGCAGGTCGCATGCGACGGGCATCAGGCTTTGCGAGAGCAGGAACGTCCAGTTGTATGTGGCGACCAGGCTGTGGCCGATCGTGACCAGTGCCGCCGAGTCCGTCCCGGCGGTGCCGGCAACGTCGTTTCGCAGGGTCATGATCGTGAGCAGGCTGATGACGCTGACGAAGATGAGGCAGGTTTCCAGGAAGTCGGGCGGCCACGAACGCCAGGGCCGCGGTTTGGCTGATTCGCTTGGCCAGCGGGTACAGCACGAGGGCGGTGCCGATGCCGGCCAGGCCGACGGTGACCTCGGACAGGGCGCCCCACTGTAGTGCGGCGGTGCTTCCGGCGCCCAGGATGAATGCGCCGGCGTCATCCTTGATGGGCTTGTAGAGCGCGAGGGTGGGGATGGAGACGAACGTGAGCACGTACAGTATCCCGGCGGCCAGGGAGATCCGCCTCGTCGGGTGCATTCGGGACCGCGGGACGGGTGCTTTGACCGGCGGGGTGATGTGGGTGTTTGTGGCCATGGTGTGTTCCTTCTCAGGTGGCAGGTAGGGGATCCGGCCCGAGCATGCCGGGTGCGTCTGCGGCGGGTGGTGGTTCGTGGGCGCCCATGTCGAGCCGGAGGGGCGGGTATTGGTCGGTCATCAGTGCGGCGTATGCGCTGACCCGGTACACCCAGCGGTTCATGCCCATGAGGAGGTCGAACACGCCGCGGGGGTAGCGGCCGGAGAACAGCAAGACGAGACCGGCGATGCAGACCAGCAGGCCGATCAGGCCGCTGCCGTAGGCCCAGGCGTTGCCATCGTGTATCTGGTTGTACCCGGCGAAGGCGGCGCCGGTGAACACGCCGATGATCAGGTAGTGCGGGAGCGCGAGCAGCCACCACTTCACCAACACGAGTCCGCGTGAGAGTGACTGCGGGTACTCAATGGAAAGTCGCGCCGGGTAGTTCGGATCCTCGGCCAGGCTGAACGGCGGATAGCGGTCGGTGCCCAGCGCACTATAGGAGTAGTAGCTGACCCGCCACGTCCAGCGCAGCACCCCGACGTTGAAGTCGAAGATCGCCCGCGGGTAGCGGCCCGTGAGCAGGATCGTGAAGAATGCCACCACCGACAGCACCAGGAAGACGATCCACAGGAAGAACAACACAATGGCGTGCGGGATGATCAGCAGCCATTTGACCAGCCACAGCCAGCGGCTCAGGTGCGGGGAATGCTCGCCCTCCAGAACCAGCGGGTACGCAGAGTGCAGCACCATGAGAAGTCCTTCCCTAAAGCCGTGAAGCCGGCCCTCATACGTGGGCGTCGGCGTCTCAGCGGCGGGCGGGGTCTTTCATCCGGCCAGGTCCGCGACTCGTGTCGGCGGTGGGGCACTTTTGCCCCGACACCCGCAACGGTATGCTGTTAAATAGGACATGTCAATGAAAACATGTCTGATTTGGCAGTTAGGATGGGCGGTATGGCTGAATGGGGTTTCCTGACTAATCACTTGCATGCGCTCTACTGTGTCGCGCGTCGTCCCGGAATCCGGATCCGGGAGATCGCCGAAAGCGTGGGGGTCCAGGAACGGGCGGCACACCGCATCGTGGCGGATTTGGTCGAAGGCGGTTACCTGAGCCGCCGCCGGGTCGGTAGTCGCAACTTCTACGAGCTGCATCCGAACCAGCCGATCCGCCGGGAAGGGCTGGACGAGGTCGCGGTCGGTGAGATTCTCGACGTGCTCCTCAGGCGGGAGTGAGGAGGCCCCCACCTAACACCTGCCGTCAACGCGTCCCGCTGGCGGCCGGTGCGCGGCACCAGTAGGGGCAAAGGCGCCGCAGGCGGGCGGGAGTCCTGTCAAAGGATCCTTTGTCAGGACCGAACGACCCGTTATGGGAGTTGGGTCGATGCCCGGTCTTCCGGTGATTCGCGGGACCTCCCTCGTCTCAGCAAGGTGTCTCACGTGGACTGTTCTCAACAATCACACATTTGGCCTTTGATGATCATTTGAGGCTTCGGCGGGGGACTATCGGCCATGCAGTCCCACTCCACGGGACGTGACCGGGGCTCTTCAAGTTTTTGAGCTCTAAGTCTCCAGCTTTCCAGGGTCGGCTCGTGTGCTTCCATATGTCGCAGGAACGGCGCACGTTGAGCGCTTCGAGCTTGGAGAGTAGGCCAGAAGGGATGTCGCTGCGGTGATGGTCGAGCAGCTTCCCCATGCCCCACCGCCCAAGGTTTTTGGGAGATTCGGTTTCTCCTTCAACCTTCCAATGCCAAGCTCGGATCAGCAGACGGCGGCGCTCAGGATCCTTTCTCAGGCACCTGAGCGCCGCTGTCGTTCGCGTTTGGATCTTTCGGCGTCAGGGTGCCGGGACAGGGAAGAACGCCCGCGGATCCTGGAGCAGGGCCGGATAGTCGAACTCTGAGCGATCGATGATTTTGGTGACCTCGAAGTTGCGCCCGAAACGGCCGTTTTCCAAGGTGATCGGGCGGCCGAGGATCTTGCCCAGGGCGAACTTGGCGCCGCCTTCAACCGGTATGAGGACGGGCGTGTTGCCGGGAAGGGTCCTGAAGGCCTCGTCCTGACGCTGGCGGTTACGCGTGGGCTTCTTCACCAGTTGCTTCGGTGCCTTGCGCGCGGTCTTGCCCGGGCGGCGTGACGTCTCGGAAGAGTAAACGAACTGGTAGTCGTCGCCGTCGCTGTTGGCCGGCTTCGACTTGCCGGGTGCCGGCATCCCTACCTTGTCGATCTTTTCGGGGTCAACGTCGCCCAGCGGTGAGCGAAGCACCCAGATGAAGTCCTCGTAGGGGTCCTCAGGGAGGAACTCGTGCCGGGGCTCGGGCCAGAGGTACTCCAAGTCGTTCGGAGTGTCAGGGAAAAGGTCGGCGTAGAAGCGCGGCTCTTTCTGCAGCAGCTTGGAGCGGTGGCTCAGGTGGAAATCGGCTTCGCCCAGCCAAGGCGGCATTGGAATCCTGGAGGCGTAGTCCGGGTGGGCCGCCTGGGGCGCGAATTCGGTGATGCTGGCGCGGGTGTTGTCCGGATTGCCCCGGGCAACCCACTCATCCACCATGGCCAGGCCGTAGAGCGTGAGCGCGGGGACGTAGCCCATCCACATGCGGATAGCCGGGTGGGAGGGCCGGCCGAACTCGGGGATCACCAGTGCGCGGAGGATCTGCAGGGCTTCGACACGCTGCTTGCCAAGCCTTGCGGTGTCCAAGACGGCAGCACTTTGCTTGAAATCGGGAAACGGGAGGAAGGTCTGCATCCTTTCAGTTTGGGGGCCGGACGGCGCAGAACCAAGTTGGCGCGGTGTGGTTTTGCCCTCTGAGGCTCCACCGAGTCCCTCACCGCCGCCGTTGGCAGGCGATCCTGGTCCCATGGACGGGTGGCCGTTGGGGATCGTTCAGGGATCCGTCCTAGTCTTGTCGGGTGGAAACTTTTGGCGAAACGACGACGACGGCGGCACCTCCAGTTGCCGAACTGCACCTGCACATTGAGGGGACCCTTCAGCCCGAGCTGATTTTTGCCCTCGCGGAGCGGAACGGGATTGAGCTTCCGTACGCGGATTTGGACGAGCTGCGAGCGCGGTACGAGTTCACAGATCTGCAGTCCTTCCTGGATTTGTACTACGCCAACATGGCGGTCCTGCAGACCGAACAGGACTTCGCGGACATGACCCGCGCTTACTTGGCCCGGGCGGCGGCCGGCGGAGTGCGGCATGCGGAGATCATGATGGATCCGCAGGCGCACATCTCGCGTGGGGTGGCGTTGGAGACGTGCGTGAACGGGGTGGCGTCTGCGCTCGCGACGTCGGTGGAGGAGTTCGGCGTCTCGACGCTCCTGATCGCCGCGTTCCTGAGGGACATGTCCGAGGAATCCGCGCTTGAGGTTTTGGAACAGCTCCTTGCCATGAACGCGCCGATCACGGGGATCGGCCTGGACTCGGCCGAGGTGGGCAATCCGCCGTCGAAGTTCCAGCGACTGTACCGCCGTGCAGCGGAAGCAGGACTGCGTCGGATCGCCCACGCCGGGGAGGAAGGGCCTGCTTCGTATGTTTACGAGGCCCTCGATCTGCTCGGCGCGGAGAGAATCGATCACGGAATCCGATGCATGGAGGACAACGCACTTGTGGCGCGGCTCGTTGCCGAGCAAATGCCGTTGACTGTTTGCCCGTTGTCCAACGTGCGGCTGCGCGCCGTGGATACCTTGGCCGATCACCCGCTGCCGGCAATGTTGGCCGCTGGGCTGAACGTCAGCGTGAACTCGGACGATCCCGCGTACTTCGGCGGCTACGTGGACGACAACTTCGAGCAGCTCGTCGCAGTGCACGGGTTGTCTGTTGCTGATCGGGCCCGACTGGCGTCCAACTCGGTGCGTTCATCGTTCGCGGACGAGTCCTTGAAGGCGGAACTCTTGGCCGAGGTTGAGGCCTGGGAGAAGGCCGAGGGGGAGTAGGCGGCAGGGGAGTAGGCCTGCTTCGACGGGTGCGCGTGGTCTAGCCGGCTCCGGGACAGCCTTCTCCCTGTGGGTTGACGATGCAGTTGTCTGCGTAGCGTTTGACTTGGGAGCGCCAGACTTTGACGATCTGGCCCGGGCTCGCCACCTGCGCTTGGCCGGTGACGGGAGTCCAAGCGCCGTTTCCGATGCGGTATTCGCCGTTGTAAAACGTCGTGACCGAGACCGTGAAGTCCCCAGTCGCCTTGTAAATGTGGCTGGTTCGGGTTTTCTCGCCCCAGCGGTCTTCTGGAATGTATCCGCCGGCGAACACTTGAGGCCCGAATGCGGTGCCGTCGCCGTAGCTGAAGGTGTAGTCGCTGGGAATCGCGCGGACTGTCAGCGCGGTACCAAGAATGGTGGTGGGGATTTCCTGGGTGACCGCTTCGGCGAACACATTGGTTTCCGCGCCGATAAGCGTGTGCGGGCTTGGTTGGATCCCGAGCGTGGCTGCGGCGATCGGGAGCTTTTGAAGGTCTTCTTGTGAAACACCGGGAAAGGGCTGCTTGTCGGCGCCTTGTGGTTTTCCTTCGCAGCGGGGCGAATCGAGGGGGACCACCAGGCTGGTGCTCCGGTAGACCCTATAGGTCTGGACCAGCGTCTGATCCTTGGGACAAATAATAGGAGTGCTGCAGAGCGGATCGGCGCCCAATGAGCGGTTGTTGAGGCATGCAGTCCGGACCTCTTCGTATTGATCGGGGAGATCCTTGCCTTCGACGATGGGAACGGCGAGCCCAGGGGCGCCTTGGCCGGGCGTGTCCAGTTTGGAACCAGCTGCCGCTGCGCAAGATGCCGCCACTTCTGCGTCTGAAGCACCCAGCTTGATCTCGACTTCAACGCCGCTACCGCAAGTGGTAGCCGCAGAGGCGGAGGAAGCAATCGAATTCGCGAAACAGAGGTTCAGAACGACCGTCAAGAGCCAAATCTTAATCAAGAACGGACTTTGGATTTTGAATTTCATGGCGTGGCTTTCGGCGCGTTCCCGACGTCGCCAAGCTCCCAGCCGCCGTCGCGCTCGACGACGAGAAATAGCTTTGCCGCAGGTGTGAGGTCCGCATCGAACTTCGTGCGGATAGTCCCGTCCTCGTTCCGGAACGCGATTTCATCCTGTTTGAATTGAACTACTCCAGCGATCTGACCATATTGATTCCGAATCATGGGTGATTCCGCGCTGGCAAACTGCAGCGTTCCTCCGCTGACCCACCCACCACGCCCGTAAGTGGCTTCCAAAGTGACTTTGAGGTCATTGCAGGTTTTACAACCTGCCCCGGTGACATCGAAGAGAGGATTTGTGTCGCCAGTTTCGTAGGCATATGAAGCGAGCCCCACCCAGTGCTTCATGAACGCTTGCAGCCCCTCCTTGGTGTGTGCCTTGGCCTCGGCGGGTATCACGGGAACCGGAACGTTCTGGGCTTTGCCCTTGTCATCCGCTTGCTTGTAACTAGGGGTGGGGGAGACCGTCGGACTGGGCGCGGTGCTTGCTGAAGGCGCAGGTGCACCTGTGCAACCGGCTAACGCCAGTGCGAGCAGCGCTATCCAAGCAGCGAGGGTCAAAGCCTGCCGGAGGCGGCCCCGGGATGGCGCGGCTCTGCGCGTATAGGCAGGAACGTGCGATGTCATGTCTCTAACCCCCATTAGATTGCGTGAACTGCACTCAAGGCTAGCTAAGCTGCACGGCAAAAGTCTCGTCACATAGTTCATATGTGGATAACTTGGGTCTGGATGCCTCGAATAAGTCGACCAGTTTCCATAACTGGCCCTGTATTTAGACGGCAGCTGGAAATTATCGTGTCAATGGAAGCGCCAGGCGGCAGCACCTCAAGCACAGGAGAAAAGAAATCTGATGACCCCAGTCGAGTCTCCACGTCCGTTCTCCCAAGTGGATGTCTTCGCCCCGGGCCCAAGGCGGGCAACCCGGTCGCCGTCGTCCATGGCGCGGATGGCCTCACCACGGAGCAAATGCGAGCCTTTGCCAATTCGACGAATTTGTCGGAGACCACGTTTCTGCTGACGCCTACCGATCCGGCAGCGGATTACAGGCTCCGCATTTTTACTCCACGAACAGAATTCCCTTTCGCAGGGCATCCGACCCTCGGATCAGCCCATGCCTGGCTCGAAAACAACGGCCAGCCGCACAGCCGGAATCACCTTGTCCAGGAATGCGGTGCCGGGCTGGTCAAGATCCGGCGGTCAGGCGCTGAACTGTCCTTCCAGGCTCCTCCGCTCACCAAATCCGGCCCGGTGGAGCACGCAGTTCTTGAGGGGGTCATCGGCGGATTCGGTGTGGGTGGGAGGGGTAAGCCGAACCGTCATCAAAGGGCACGTCGTACTCTAGCGCGCAAGCAGAAAGCCTTTGAGCATACTCAACCCCGCAAGCTACTGCGCAGTACCCGAGACCCGTCCATCACTTGTGCTTGTTTGGGCGTAATAGTGGGTCACGACACACGGTGTTTACCAAGAACAGTCGCCAGAATTTACAGAACATTGGCAGACTGCTGAAGGAATGTTCGCCGTTGAAGGAGACCCAGTGGCCAAGTCCACCGTCGAAAAAAGCAGTGCCCGTCTCAAGACCGTCCTGGACGTCTTGGCTGAGGGAACGTGGTCCGAGAAGTCGTTGAATGCCGGCGAGATCCTGGCAGAGGCGATTGTCCGTGTCCCGCTGGATGAGCGCGAGAGTGAGCTGCTCAGTGGCGGCATTCCGCGCGGCCATAAGAGCCTGACGACGGACACCGCGAAGCTGGTCAAGGCTGGCTGGCTGGTCAAGGGCCGTTCGGGCTGGACGATCACCGAGGACGGCCTCCGGGCCACCGTTGCTTTCGCCGAGCCGGACGAGTTCGCTACTGCGTTGGCTGAGGGCATCCCGGTTCCTGCAGAGACTCCCCTTCCCACAGCCCCTGTCAAGAAGGCTCCGGCCAGGAAGCCTGCGGCCAAGAAGGCGCCGGCTGCAGATAGGGTGCCGGCTGTAAAAGCAGCCGCGGAAAAGGCTCCCGCCGCCAAGGCAGCGCCCAGGAAAGCTGCCGCACCCAAAGCGGCTGCCGCCGTCGAGAAGCTGGACCAGCCATCCGCCGTCGCGATCGCGGGCGACTTCAACACGATTCTCGGCGCCCCCGAGGACTGGGCGCCGCAGTACGACCAGGTGCAGATGAAGTTCAACGCCCGTCGCAAGGTCTGGACGCTCGCGGCAACGCTCCCTGCCGGTTTCTACACCTACAAGATCGCGCTGAACCGTTCGTGGGACGAGAACTACGGCGCGTTCGGCGCGCGTGATGGTGCCAACCACGAGCTAAATCACGACGGCGGCAAGATCACCTTCACGTACGACCACACCACGCGGGACATCGTCACGAGCTAGCTGGTTCTCCAAGTTTTCTCCAAGTCCGAATTGGGACTTGGAGAAAACTTGGAGAAACGTGGTTCAGCTGTACATCAGCGAGCCCGGCGTCGTGAGCACCTCACCGGTCTCCAGCCATGTCTTCAGGCCGGAGAGGATCATCGGCCAACCGCCGTAGATCTGGTCGTTGCCGCCCTCGCGGAGGTCGCTGTGGGTGACTGTCAGGTGGCAGGAATCGCCCACGGCCTCGATTTCCCAGGTCACGCGGGACGTGCCCTCAGCCTTGACGTCCTCGCCCCAGAGCGCGCGCATGGTCTGGACGAGCCTGCGCGGGGGATCGACCTCCACGTTTTCGCCTTCGCCGAGAACCATTCCGTTCGCCTTCGGGTTGTGCATCTCGTAATGGCCGCCCGGCGTCCAGTCCGCCGTGTGAGTGTTGCCGAACTGGTACTTGCTGCGGGTGTCGCTGTCCGTGATGGCTTCCCAAAGCCGTTCGGGAGTGGTCTTGATGTAGATTTCGAAGATCTTTTCCACGGGACTTTCCAATCTGGTTTTGAGGTCGCTCAACGCAGCGGCCCATGGTTCTGCATATTTGCTCACCCAGCGGTCGTGGACGAGCCTGATGGGTACCGGATTCAGGAAATGGAGCTTCTCGCGGCCACGACGGCGGGTCACAACCAGCCCGGCCTCCTCAAGGATCCTGAGGTGCTTCATGATCCCGAAACGGGTCATGTCGAACTTTGCTTCAAGCGCACTCAGCGTCTGGCCGTCCTCGCGGAACAGCTCATCGAGCAGGTCCCTGCGGGTGGGGTCTGAGAGTGCCTTGAAGACGGCGTCCATAGATTCAGAATAGGTGACCATTTAGTCACATGTCAATGGTCATGCCGCATCCTACGAGTGCCTAACCACCCGCACTCGCTAATTCGTTAACTAAGTCCAGTAGGCATCACTCACGGCTTCGCCGACGAACGTCCGTAGGCTCCGTAGTGAGCTCCAAAAGACTCATTGGCTGTTCGTTCTACACGCAAGGTACGGCAGCGTCACCCCGCCTGGTCTCGAAGAATGCCAAGGACGCTAATCATGAAAACTACAAAACTCATGGCCGTCGCTTGCCTGCTGTTTGCTTGGATAGCCGCACCGTTTTCCGCCGCAAATGCCGCACCCTTGGCGTCTACGGGTCAGGGCACGATCGTTCTGGGCAACGACGTTTCCTGGCCCCAATGTGGCGGGGGCCTTCCTTCGGGCCAAGCCTTCGGGATCGTCGGCGTGAACGGCGGAAGGCCCGGAGCTGCTAACCCCTGCTTGGCCGGGCAGCTTCAGTGGGCTGCCGGTTCGGCGGGCGGGACGAGCCAGCCCTCGACCGCGTTGTATGTAAATACCGCCAACCCCATGAATTCTGGGTCCGCATGGTGGCCGGCATCCAATGCGGCCGGTGGCGCAGGCGTTGCGAATCCCTACGGGACCTGCGACGGCAGCGCCTCCCCGGCGTGTGCCTATATCTACGGATACACCATGGCCTTTGAGGACGTGAACCAGTACGGAGTCACCGAGCCCGCGAAGCAACAGTGGTGGCTGGACGTGGAGACCGGGAATGCCTGCGTCCGCCGATACCGTTGCCAACGCCGCAGACCTCGAGGGAATGACCGCCTACCTGGAGGGCATCGGTGCCCAGGTGGGCATCTATTCCACTTCATACCAGTTTGGAATCATTGCCGGACAGCCCGGTCCGAACAGCAGATTGAACGGACTCAAGAGTTGGCTTGCCGGAGCAACGTCGCCGGGCACCGCAGTGGCCTTGTGTTCGGCGTCCCCGCTGACAACCGGCGGGGTGGTCGCACTCACCCAATTCACCGCCGGCGACTTCGATTACAACTACTCCTGCATTCCTCCCGCGCCCCCAGCGCCCCCGGCGCCGGTAGCGACCCCCGTGAAGGCACCCGTCCCGACACTGACGGAAGACGCCGCAGGCCGGGCGAAGCCACAGTGGTTGCAGCCGCAATAGTTGATTGCGCTCACGCTGATGTCCGTAGAGTGACGCGTCGTTTCGTGACCCGGGGTAACCATGGACCAGACTGAGGTGCGTGAGCAACAAACCGCACCCCGGCCTGGCGATAGCAGCACTCAGCCTCGGGACGGCGTTGAACCCGCTGAATTCGTCCATGATTGCGGTCGCGCTGGTGGTGCTTCGCGAGGATTTCGCGCTCGACGTCGCCACCGTCACCTGGGTGATCACCTCCTTCTACCTCGCCTCGGCGGCGGGCCAGCCGCTGATGGGCCGGCTCGCGGATCGCTTCGGTCCGCGGCGGCTGTTCACCTTCGGCATGGCGGTGGTTGCCATCGCGTGTGCCCTGGCTCCGTTCTCGCCGAACTTCACGCTGGTTTGCGTAGCCCGTGCGCTCATGGCGGTGGGGACCGCGACGGCGTACCCGTGCGCCGTCGTGATGGTCTCGACCCTCAGCCGGCAAGCGAATATCAGCTCCACGCGGCCCTTGGGGCGAATCCAGATGGCGAACACGTCGGCAGCTGCGGTGGGACCCGTCGTCGGCGGCTTGCTGGTGAGCCTGGTCGGCTGGCAGGCCCTGTTCGCGATCAACGTGCCCATCTCGCTGATAGCGCTGATCGTGGTCCGGCGTGTGGCCCCGGCCGACGTCGGGCGCGAAAGCGGCAAGCTTTCCGTCCTCCTCCGCGACTCCGATATTCCCGGCATCCTGGCGTTCATCGGCTCGCTCACGCTTGCGATGATGGCGCTGCTCAACGTGATGCCGGCCTACCGCTGGTGGTTCCTGGCCGTCGCGGTGGTCATCGCAGGGCTGTTTGCGTGGCGAGAGTTGCGGGTCAGCCCGCCGTTCCTGGACCTGCGGTTACTCGGCCGGAACCGGCCGCTGTTGCTGCTGTACTTGGGTTTCGCTGTATTCAGCGCCGTCTATTACTTTGCGTTCTTCGGCCTTCCGCAGTTGCTACAGCAAGCCGGAAAGTACGACGCCGGCGTGGTCGGCCTGCTCATGCTTCCCCTTGCTGCCATGTCGGTTGTCATGACCCCGGTTACCGTGCGATTCATCGAGCGGTTCGGCGTGCGGTCCGTGATGGTCACCGGCGTCGTGCTCCTGGCGGTGGCGTCAGGGGCGCTGGGGCTACTGACCCTGTCTTTCTGGCCTCCGCTGGTGCTGGTGCTTACGGCGCTGATGGGTGTTCCGTATGGCGTGGTGAGCACGTCCTCGAATCAGGGCTTGTATCTGTCCGCGCGGCCCGAGGACAGGGGAGTGGCCGCAGGGATCTTCCAAACGTGCCGCTACCTGGGGGCCATCACAGCGACAGTGCTGATTGGTGTGTTCTACGGCTCCGGGGTAAACCAGCCGAACTGGGGACTCATGGTGCTGGTGATGCTGGGGCTCAGCGTTGTGGTGTTTGGCTTGGCGCTGGCTTGGCGGAAGCCTGGGTCCGCGACCGCCTGACGAGCTGGCGGCGGCCATCCGGATCGCACCAAAAGGGCTGCTCTGTTACGAGGTTCCGCGGCCCATTATCGCCGCTTCTGCCCCATTGAGTGGTGAAAACGCGAAATTGAGTACTCAAAACCTCAAAATTGAGTGGTCCTGAGCTCAAATTGAGTGGTGGCGGAGAAAATTGCCCAATTCGATTGTGAGTATTCATAAACAATCCATCGACCTGTTTAATTGAATGACTTGTTTAAATTTTCGAACCTGAATACTTTCGTCGGGAAGCAGCTGCTTCAACGGGCGTCATTGAGAAAGCCAAACAAATCATCGCCGGAGGTGTGTGACAGGAGCTTGATTTCTTTTGTCTGTAATCTGTGCGCAATCTACGGAAAGGCTGAACATGGGCGGTTGGGTGGACGTCGCGCAAATCATTAGTGCCCTGGCAACGTCGTTGGCGCTGATCTTCGTGGCCCGGGCCACGCGTCATTCACGGCAGACGGTGGAGGAATCGCAGCGGATGCGCCGTTTGGAGAGCGAACGTGACGACAGGGCCATCGCCGTGGCCGAACGCCGTCAGGCTTCACGCATTGTGTGTTGGCCGGTGAGAGGTGAAGTCGCTGGGAAAGTTCAGTGGGGGATTGAGTTGATCAACGCCAGCGACGCGCCGGTCTTTGGTCTTTCGGTCCACCGCTCTGAAGGCATGAGCCGGAAAGGTACTTCGATCCCCGAAATTCGAGCGACGGCCAAAATCCTGCCGCCGGGGCGTTACTTCGTCCCTGACCGCCAACGCTGGCCCGTTTATGTCCAACAGCAAGCGATCTTGGAACCGGTACCAGGTAACGCGGACTACATGCCCGCGATCTGTTTCATGGACAGCGACGGACGTAGCTGGGTTCGCGGCGCTGACGGCCAACTTGGTGATGCGACGGCTAGTCGAACCGGCTCTGATGTCACGAGTGCGCCTGCGTCGGCAAAGTGAGGATTTCTGCTCCGTCGTCGGTGATGGCGATGGTGTGCTCGCTGTGGGCTGTCCGGCAGCCTGTCGCGCTTCGGAGCGTCCACCCGTCGGCGTCGGTGATGAGTTCAGCAGTGTCGGCCATGACCCACGGCTCCAGTGCGAGCAGCAGCCCGGGGCGCAGTTTGAATCCACGGCCGGGCCGTCCGGTGTTTGGTACGTGCGGATCCTGGTGCATCGTTGACCCGATGCCGTGACCGCCGAACTCAACGTTGATCGGGTATCCCGCCTCGCTGAGGGACGAGCCTATGGCGAAGGAGATGTCGCCGATCCGGGCCCCGGGTACGGCAGCAGCTATCCCGGCGCTCAATGCGCGTTCGGTCGCGCGGATCATTGCGACGCTCTCCGTCGGCTTTGAGTCGCCCACGATGAAGCTGATGGCGGAGTCTGCGGCGATTCCCCTTTGGGAGACGGCGAGGTCGAGTGTCAGCAGATCGCCGTCGGCCAGGGTGTAGTCGTATGGCAGGCCGTGGAGGACGGCGTCGTTGACGGCCGTGCAGATGTAGTGTCCGAATGGCCCGCGCCCGAACGGCGGCTCGTAGTCGACGTAACAGGACTGCGCTCCGGCCTCAAGGATCATGGCGGAGGCCCACCGGTCGATATCCAGGAGGTTCGTGCCGACCGTGCTGCGACTCTTCAGTGCCTGCAAGATCTCAGCGACCAGCGCGCCTGTCTCTCTTGCCCGGGCCAGCTCGTTGGGGTTCAGGATCTCGATCATGCGGCGCCTTTCTCACATTTCCAATAACTATACCGGCCATATTATCCCGGTACTATAATCGGAGCCATGGTCAGGTTGCCACTCACTCCAGAAGAGGTCGAGCGCGGACAGCGCCTCGGTGCCTTGTTGCGTCGCGCTCGCGGAGAGCGCTCGATGCTCGAAACCGCGCTCGATGCAGGTGTCTCACCGGAGACCCTCCGGAAGATCGAAACCGGCCGCGTGGCGACCCCTGCCTTCCCGACCATTGCCGCGATCGCCGATGTCCTCGGGCTCTCCCTCGATCTAGTGTGGGCCGAGATCAACTTGCTGGAGCATGGCGCTGGACGGGCCAGTTCCCATCGCGACGCGCGGGAGCGGTTGGCCTCGTAAGACTCAATCCTTCGGCTGCATGCCGTCTGCGACGTCGAAAGCCTTGAGTACCGCTGCGCCCTCCGCGAGGAGGGGTTCACGATCCGCTGGCTGGGCCACAAGCCGGGCCACATCGCTCAGGAGAATCTCAACATACTGCCGCACGACGGCGCGGTGTTCCGCTTCGCCGAACCACACGAGATCGCCGCACACGCGCAGCAGAGCCCGGACGACCCGAGGCTCGTTCGCGCCGTACCGCCGCACCTGACCAAGAGCAAGGTCCACGAAATAGGCGAAATCGCGGGCCGGCACGTGCAGCCGCACGGTGCCTTTCGCGTCCTCAACGGCTTGCGGGCCGTGCTGCCGGAGTGAGAGTGCCGCGAGGATCGGGCCGAGATGGTCTACCGCTTGGTTCGCGGTGTAGGGATCGTTGATGGCGGGGGAGAGAGCCTTGGACGCGACATCGGCGAGTTGCCTGACGCCGAAAGCGACGTCCTGCTCAAGCGTTCGTTCGAAACCGATCCGAACACTCTGCGTGAGTGCCTGACGAAGTTGAGTGCCGCCGTCGGGGGCTAGAGGGCGTTCGCCCCCTCCGGTGCCGTCCCACACCCAAGCGAGCGGGGTCCCTGCGATAACGTGCCTGCCGATCATGGGGACTATCCGTGCCGTCAGGCCCAGCCTCGCGAGCGCCCGGACGAACGTCTCGACGTGGAAGGCCTGGACATATCCCGAGCGGGGTACCAGCAAGGCCGTGGCGCCGGGCGGCGGGTTTGGCATGCGAATACCGGGATCGCCCGGGACGAACGAGTGCTCGATCACCTTGAGCGTGGCTCTCTCGACGCTCTTCATGACTTGGTCCACCTGGATCGAGTGCGACAGATGGTGCGCGAAGAAGACCAGCATGACCATGCTGACAAACAGCAGCAGGAGCGCGCCGCTCACGGCGAGGCGCGGGTAGTCCAGAGTGCGCTGTCCTGCGGCGATACCGACCGTGTAGAGGCCCGCCGTGCTGTACGCGAACGTGGCCACGAATGCGCTGAGCGTCACCTGGTTGGGGATGTCGCGCAGGAAGTTCCGTAGGAGCCGCGGGCTGAACTGCGTCGACGCGAGTTGCAGGGCGACGACGGTAAGTCCGAGCACGACGGCGATGACGGTTACCATGGTGCTCGCGATCCCGATGAGCAGGTTCCGCGCGTCGTCGGACGTCCCTTGGAAGAGGAGCACAGCGAACGGCGATGACGCGTCGAGCTGTACTGCAGAAAGGCCTGCGCCGGCGATGATGGCGAGGACCACGGCGCACGTCGGCATCGCCCACAGGGCACTCGCAAGATACTCCCGAACGGCCTCACGGCTCACATGTCACACTTTCGGCCTACGGTCCTCGCCAGTCAAGGGGTTCGCATGCTGCTCGGTGTTGACGGGAGTTTCTTGCGGGGCCTTTTACTACTGGCCGCTGCTCGCTTAAAGATTTCGTACCTAAGTCCGTATGATCCTGGACTTAGCCACCACTACGTAAGTGTGAATAGATTTAATGCGATCGACAGCGGCCGCCACTTGCCCCCTGTCCGGGACGGCAGCTTGGTTGAGGTGCGTGGTCGCGTGTTCACCGGAGCGGATGGACACACTTACGCGCGCCCGAGAATGCATCCCGACGAACAGCACACCAGTTTGCGCGAGCAAGCCAAAGGTGACACCACGACAAGCAGAATCAGGGTCACGGGCTTTGAATCTTTTGAACGCCAGCACGCCCACCGGGGGCGCCCCTGGTACACGATTCGCGGCATTTTGCGAGGGATGAGCATCGAAGTTGATGCCGTCCTCGGTCCTCCAGAGCAATGGCTCGACAGCTGGGAGCTAGCGGACCCGAGGTTGGCAACATCGGAGCCTGATGTCCCGACGGAGTGGTTGCTTAGTCCAGAGCGCAAGGAGTTGCTGGAAGGAATATTTGCCAGCCATGAGCAGCGTATGGACTTCTATCCTCTTATTTCGTTGGGACTTAACGGCACTTACAGCGGCACCTTTCGCGTCAGCCTATATGTGATGGCGATCGACGAGAGCTTCGCATCCTGGGCAGAAAACTACAGCCCGGATGACCTCCTTGTTCGATCATTTGTCAGGGCGCTGTAGACAAGGGCATTTGCGGTAGTTGCGTGGTGATAATCTTTCCAACTGAAATCCTGGAGGCCCTCGATGGTTCGACTAATTTGGACCAAACAGCTCGTTAGTTTAGCGGCGGTGAGTCTCGTAGTATCGCTGGGGATTTCTTCGTGCGCCGCCCCAGTGAACATCACGGACACGCCGAGCAGCGTAGATGCGGCGCGGGCTCTGGCCCAGGCGATCGCCGACCGGGCGGGATGCGGATCGTTAGAGGACTACGACGTGAACGGACAGACAGGCCGGTGGACGTTCACCTGCCAAATGAACGATGCCACCTTTGATATCACCGCCTACGGCTCGCCTAAGGCAAGAAGCGAGCAGGAAGCCCAGTTGAGGTTCAGCGGTTGGCAGTATTGGTCCAAAGACTCATACACCGTCGTCGCCATCCCGAAATCCACAAGTAAATCCGCGAGTGGGGCAATCACTCCGGATTTGGAGCCATTCAAGAAAGCTTTGGATCACTCGACAAAGTAATTAGCCGAGTCAGCAAAGGCGGTCACCACGTGTGACGTCGTGGCCGCCTTTGTGGTTTGCGCCTGCGGGAGACCTCGTATGAGCGGGCCTGATCGACGGTGAGTCCGAGCACGACGGCGATGACCGTCACCATGGTGCTCGCGATCCCGATGAGCAGGTTCCGCGCGTCGTCGGACGTCTCCTGAAAGAGGAGCACGGCGAAGGGCGACGACGCGTCGAGCTGCACTGCGTAGAGGCCTGCGCCGGCGATGACCGCGAAGGATCACGGCGCACGTCGGCATCGCCCACAGGGCACTCGCAAGATACTCCCGAACGGCCTCACGCCTCACGTGTCACACTTTCGGCCTACGGTCCGTGCCAGTCAAGGGGTTCGCATGCTGCTCGGTGTTGGGACTGCCCACCGATTTCGTTGACTCTCGGGGTTCGAATAGGCGTCCCTGATCGCCCACAGATGGAGCTTGCCCTCGTCGGTCCGGTGCTCGGTGGCAGATGATTTTCTGAGATGACATGGCTGGCAGATTGCTGGCAAATAACGTGCATAACTCTGGCATGGTGCAGGCGTCCGGCGTATGCTTGGGGTTCGAGAGGAAGGACGCTGAGATGACCATTGCACCAGGAAGTCCCCGGCACAGGGCACGGTCGGTCTTCATGGAGACCTCTGAGGTCGTCCAGGAACTCTGCGATGTCCTGACGTCAAAGCTCGTTGCCGGCCTTTCCGGGGTCAAGGACCCGGGCCAGGTTCGCAAATGGGCCCGGGGTGACCTGCAGCCGACCCAGCCGGCTCAGCAGCGTCTTCGGTTCGCCCATGACGTGATCCAGGAAATCGAGAGCGCCCAAGGCCGGCGTGTTGCCCAGGCCTGGGCGATGTCGATCAACCCGCGCCTGGGCTACGAGTCGCCCATCAAAGCCATCCGGGAAGACCGGTTCCAGGAGACAGCAGCTGCAGCCAAGGCGCTGCTGGAAGATGCGTACGACGGGTGAGACGTCGACTTTGCACACAGACGGGCCTTTCCATCGTGGAGGGGCCCGTCATCATGTACCGCGTCTCCGTTGCCAAACCCGGACGCGGTCCGCTGAACCCTATGGAGCGCCCGTCGGACCCGGTCGTTGACCGCCGGGACTGGAACCGGTTCGACAGCCCGGGGCTGACCATCTACGGTGCGGACCAAAGGGCCGCTGCGTTCACGGAGTCCCTTGCCTACAAGGCGCCCTCCGCGAAGGACTACGCAGCTCTTGCCGAAGAGGCCCGCTTCCTGGGCATCGGTCTCGGCGAGCTCCTGACGGACCTGCGCGCGACGGGCATGCCGGTTGACGGCATGGACCCGGATTGGCGGCTTGACCGCGAAATCTACTGTCTGGAGTTTCCTGACCGGCCCTGGGTCGATCTGACCCACCCGGACACTGTTGTTACCATCAAAGCATCAGGCATCGCCGCTGCCGAGAGGATGTCCGTCGCCGATCTCACCGGTGATGACCGGGCCCTCACGACGGCTGTGGCACAGTGGATCCGTGCGCAGCGACTGGACGACGGCGCGCAGCCGGCCGGTCTAAGGTATCCGTCAAAATTTGGCTTCTCCGACGGCGACTACTGCTGGGCCGGCTTTCTCGCGGAACCGGACGACGGCTGCGCGTGCACCGGCTCCGAATTCTTAGCGACCGATCCCGACCTGGTCGAAGCTGTCCGGCGCACCGGAGTCCACGTCAGCTGAGATGCGATCGTCATCTGCGCCGTTATCGGCGTTTTGGAACTTCTTCTGGCTGTTCAAGGCCATTTTCGTTGTTGAAGCCGTCGCCCTCGTCGCGACCGGCTTGTCGACCCGGCCAAAGTATCAAGCCCGTTCTTCTACATTCCGATGATCGTCCTGGGTCTGACACTCGTCGTCTATCTCACGATCGCCGTCCTTCGGCTGTCGGCACTATTTCGTTCAACGGCTCGAGATCGGCGCAATTTGAAGCGGGGGGTGGCGCTCGACATACCGTCGGTAGGTTGGTGGAGCCCGCCTCGGAACTGGAAACCCGGCATAGCCCCTGACCGGACACCCTTAGTCCCGGATTGAAACTTGTGCAGAGAACTTCGGAAATGCCAGGAAAGCTACCGTGGCATTTCCGGCGCTGGTAGCTGGTAGGTTGTCGGCATTGGGGGTGCGGCGGGTGCTCCCAGTGCACTGAACGGATATCCCTGATGAGTGGTTGCTATGGGCAGCATACTGACATACCTGAGGCAGTAGCTGTGCCGGCGCATCGAAAAGCCCGGGTGATGCCCGTTGGTCGGGTTCTCGCGGTTGCCGCCGTCGCGGTGATTCTGACGGGCTGCACCTATGCCGAACCGGCAGCCGTGCCTGACGCCCAGACCCCGGAGGGGTCTGCGCCGATTCCCTATCCGAGTCCGACGCCCACATCGGCTGCCGCGTCATGGGGCGCCCCGTTGTCTGGACGGTTTATCAGCCAAGCGGCCCGGACCACCGGCGGCGTGCTCATCACGGGAACCGCGGCCGGGGCCACCCTCACGCTGGAAGGTGTCTCGATTGCTTCTAACCCGAATTTGAAAGTCGTGCTCAACAAGGGCGCGTTGTCCAAGGACCCGTCAGGGAACATGGTCGTTGAAGACCCGAACTCCGTGGACATTGGCGCGCAACTGAAACCCAGTCCAGGCTCTCAGTCTTTCCAGCTGCCACCGTTTCCGCCCTTCAAGGTTCAAAGCGTCACGATCGTGGACTGGCAGACACACGTTGCCTACGGCACAGCGGATCTAACGCCACCCGCCGTCAGCAAATAGCCCGGCTCTCCCGACTATTTGGCTCGACACCGCCTTCCCGACTAAATGCCGGTAAAGGGTCCGCTATCGAACACCCTTGCGCCGGATTCGAGTGCTGAGCGGCGCGCAAGTCTCAGCGCACCTGACATTTGAAGCCGATGTGGGGACCGACGAAGCCGAGGCTGATCGCTTTATGGCGCACCAGCGCCCGTAGGCCGATCCCCTGAGGGCAGCATCGACATGTCCATCAACGGGTGGGAGAGTGGGTGCCATGTCATTCTTTCCAGAGGTTGAGCGGCCGGCAGAACCACGTCCCGCACGGGTAGAAGTGCCGCTCTGGGTAAGCCCGCCGTCGAACGAGTTGCCTGTTCCGGTCGCGGTGACAACAGTTCTTGCTCGCCGGCCCGGTGCCGCCCTGTGCTTGCGCCGCATCGACGTATACAGTTCGGGCTTCGCGTTCGCCCTCTCGGTACGCGCCAGCCGTCTCGACGGTATGACAGATGAGCAGTGGATTGAGCTGATGGAGAATCTCCAACCGCAGCGTCCGTTCCGCAGGGGAGGTGCCCAAGGATCACTCCGGGTGGGAGTGGAACTACCTGACGGATCAAAGGCCATCGGCGGTGACATGTCACACCGCTATCCGTTCGACGGCGCGGAACCAGATCGTCCGCAGTTGACCGTGCGCAGGGGCGGGGGTGGAGGCTCCGGTGAGGACTGCGACTATCGTATGAACGCCTGGCTGTGGCCGGCGCCGCAGGCCGGTTCGCTTCGTTTGGTTTATGACTGGGCCGCCCTGGAGTTCAACGAAGGGTCGATCACCATCGAAACGACACCGCTGATCACCGCGCAGGAAAACGTACGGAGCATTTGGGCCCAGTAATCCAAGCCCGCGACCGGTACACGGGCCATGCTATTGGGCACGACCCCCACCTGCCGCCACGCCGAAGAGCATCGATAGCGTCCCGCATAGGGTTCCGCAGAGGGATCCCGCACCGGGCTACCTGGTGATAAATAACGCTGCGAAAGGACCGCCATTTATCGCTGCGGGTCACAGCCACGGGATTTTGTCCGTTAGAGTTGCCGCCCCCTGCGGTCCCAATCTTCCCTGCGGGCTTCATCTTCGTTCCAAAACCGTTCGTCGTTGCGGCGAACGCGGAGTAGGCGGCGGAAGAAGATCGCGTTGACTGCGAAGAGCCCGGCCGGGGGGAAAAAACCTACGGGCTCCCACTCTCTGCCCTGCACGATGCCCAGATTCAGCAGCATGAGGATGACGCTGAGGATGATTTGGGTCATCACGGCCCCGAAAGTCAATCTGAAGCTGCCACGTGTCATTCGTGGTTCCAGCCGCTTGCGGCCGTCTGTTTCCGCCATGTTCGGAGCCTACAACCGCGGCCTTGCGCGGAATAGGTTCGCGTCTGCTGCTGAGGACCGGAGTGTCCAGTGGGTCTCGACAAGATCCTCGTGCCGGCTCGCTTTGTCCACTCGTCAATTCCCAGTACTCCATCAGGTCGTCGGCCTCTCGGGCGCCGCGTCCCTTTAGGGTTCTCTAACGGGTCGCTGCTCAATTGACTCGCTGACTTGGCGCTATGACCTGTTCGTAAGCCGGTCCCTTTCCCGCCGTCAGAGGGCCACCTACTGCAACCGTGTCGTTACTCGAAATGGATGCCGCGGCCGGAGAAGTGGTCCCAGAAGGTCGGGAGGTCAATATGGATGCCTCTGCCCTGCAGTGGGTGCCGACTTGACGGGCGATGTATCCACAGATGGCCGGTATTTGTAATCCCCGCCACCACCGCAAGATGTCCGGATTTTCCCTCCCGTTCGAAGGAGTGTCCAATGGAGACCATGAGTACACCGGACTTGCCGGCAGCGTCGATGAACGCTTCCAGCGTCGGGAACTGCAACCGTTCGGCTTTCAGTCCGTAGTGTCGGGCGTGAGTAGCAAGACCTTCATGGTTCCATCCAGACTCTTCCGAGTACGCTCCGCCTTGCAGTAGTTCCTCGGTGATGGTTGCTGGAAGCGCTTCTAGACCTGGCTTAGGGCGCCCGTACGCCATACGAAGACAAGCGACTCCGCATGATCTTCCATCCCAGTATTCAGCCGCTTTTAGACTTGGAAACCCCAAGGCCTGCCAGTCATGGCTAACCATGGAACTGTAAAAGGGGTGGATTGCGGTCGTTTGGTCAGTTGGCGTGTCACCGAAGCTTTCTAAAGCCGATTCGCCGCTGGGAGCGTTTGCGGTATCTGCCCTGGTCGTGCTCGCGTGCCCTCATGCGCCGAGCCTAACCGGTAAAGAGGCATAGCCGCGTCTGTTCGCCCCGGTGAGGGCTTACGGGCGCGGAGCGAGGCAGAGATCATCCGGTGGCCACGATGCAACTTACAAGGATCCCCGGGATGGCTCGTCGCGGCTCTACACGACTCCTCGTCGAAGCTGTACGAGTCGCCAGCGAACACCGGTCCGGCGGTGTCGGTTCTGCGATGATGCGCTGGGTAGTCCGATCTGCAGCTCGAGCCATTGATTCTTCCCTCGTGCAGCTCACATCAGATGAGGCACGGGTCGATGCTCACCGCTTTTACGAGCGGCTGGGGTTTGTCGGGTCTCACCGTGGATTTGAGTTCCGGGTCTTCTAACCTATGCGCTTGCGCGAGGCGCCCGGTAAGGATCCTCTACCGGACGACCGTGAGAAGCTGAGTGAATGATTCTGGAGCACGCGATCCTCCCCGTCCGTCCCGGCAGTGAGTCCAATTTCGAAGATGCATTCCGGGCTGCTCAACCTCTGATCAGCAGGCAGCCGGGGTTCCGCCGTCTTTCGATTTCACGGTCGATCGAGTCCCCCAACCTGTATCTTCTCCTCGTTGAGTGGGATTCGGTCGAAACCCACACGGAAGGCTTCCGTGGGTCCGCCGACTATGAGGAGTGGAAGGAGTTGCTGCACCATTTCTACGACCCATTCCCCGTCGTCGAGCACTTCACGACGGTTACACAACCGATCGTCAACCTGACTAGCCGTGCGTAGCCGGCTGAGGGGCACGGGCTAGGAAAGCTGCCGGGGACATCCGTGTCGCACGGCCCGATGCGGTGGACTCCATGCCCAGGGTCTACGGCTGGGACTCGGTGACGGGGATCGTCTGTGTCTTGCGGAGCTGGGAAATGCCGATGACGGTGAGTGCGGACGTGCCCAGCAAGGTCAGGATCAACAGCCACAGCAGCGGGAGCTCGTGGATGGCGAGCTGCGGGATGCGGCGCGAGGGCACTGTCAATACGCCCACGAAAGCCCCCAGGAGCCCAAAATAGCTGCCGGTCATGAAGCTTCGGTGGGCGCGGACATTTCGTTTCTGTATAGCCCACAGCCCTGCTGTCAGTGTGCAGAACGTCAGCGCTGAGAGGGCATGGAGCCAGTTGAACCCTCCGTCGATGGTTCTGATTCCGAATGAGGTAAGCACCACGACGTACATGGCAACAGCCCAGATCCGGCCAATAATTCGGTGGACCCTGCCGCCTTTGATCCGGCGCAGCAAGTTCACGGCGCCGAAAATCAGTGAGTAGCCGGCGGCGATTGCGTGAATCGAGATCAGAACGGTCCAGGAGGAAGGCATAGTCCGGAGCCTAGCGGACCGTACCGCAGAGGCAGCCTTGGACGTGGCTGCATTTTGCCAGCTAGGGACACTCATCATCATCTAAGGGTTCGACCCCTACATCCAGGCCGGCCGTGCCGGACTTCGTCGGAGCACCTATTCCGACTCCGCGGACTTACGGAGCAGAAACCTTCTTGAGCCGAAGAATGCCAATGGTCCAAAGGATGACGAACACATGCACGAGAACCCATCCGATATTCGCTGGATCAGACAGGTTCCCGTCGATGAAAACCATCGCCAGCACGACTGACGCAGCAGAAACCACGATGGCGGCGATCAGTGGCGACCGGTCTGTTCCTTTCTGGGCGGCAAGATTCCAGATCCCGATGAGTACCCCGGAAATGGATACCACGCTGAAGCCCACGATGATGGCGACAACGGCTGCAATCCAGCCGGCCTCTGGGCGATTACCCGAAGACCACAGGTCCTGTATCTGCCCGTTCACCGCCACGGTGTTCGCAACGGTGAACACCGTGGCGGTGAACAATCCTGAAATCAACTCGAAGAGACCCAACCAGAAGCGCCAATGACGTGATCTCACCGCATTGTGAGGTGTAAGCCCGGCGACAGGTGCGTTGGTCATTGGCGATGGCTGCACATCGAGCCCCGCTGCCGCATCAACGTGATCCGGCTGTGGCTGAAAATCCTGATTCAAGTGGCGTGCCTCCCGCGTGTTTTGGGGGGCCGTCCCCGTCGCTCCAACAGGGATTCTATCTCGACGCGGCTTTGTACAACCGTCTTCGAACTTTGCCTGATGGTGGGTCCCGGGGCCGGTCGAGACTGAGAACTCCTGACAACTGGGAGTTCCCCATGGGCCGCGTCCGAGTCCTTGACTTCACGGACGGGCTCAACAAGGGTGGATACGACCGATCCAAGCGAAATTCTTGCGAATCAGGAGATCCATAATGACTCTTCCCAAAGGTTTGACCCCCGGCACCTGGCTGCTGGACATGTCCCACAGCGAGATCGGCTTCAGCGTCCGGCACGCCGGCATCAGCAAGGTCCGCGGCCGCTTCACGGACGCGACTGCTGAGGCCCGGGTGCGTGAGTCCCTGGCCGACGCGTCCCTCCACGCAACGGTCAAGACCGCGAGCTTCGACTCCGGCGATGCCAACCGGGACGCCCACGTCCGCGGCGCCGACTTTTTCGACGTCGAAAAGTTCCCGGAGATGACCTTCCGGGCCACCAGCGTGGAGGGCGACGGCGAGGATTACACCCTCACGGGCGATCTCACCATCCGCGGGATCACCAAACCGGTGGAACTGGAAGTGGAGTTCACTGGCGTCGCGGTTGATCCTTTCGGCGCCACCCGGGCAGGGTTCTCCGCCGAGACCGAGATCAGCCGAAAGGACTTCGGCCTGACCTGGAACGCTGCTCTGGAAACCGGTGGTTTCCTGCTGAGCGACAAGGTGAAGATCAACCTTGAGGCTGCTTTGGTCAAGCAGGCGGAGCCCGCCGCGGCGGAGTAGCCGCGGGGACGCCGGCGCTTAGGTGTCGATAGTGGACATGTTGGGGTAGCGGGCTCCGGCCGTTGATCCGGCCGGAGCCAGCTCATCGAGGCGCTCCAGGCCCTGCTCGGAGAGTTCGACGGCGGTGGCCCCCAGGTTCTCTGCCAGGCGTTCGCGCTTCTTGGTACCGGGGATCGGGACGATGTGCTCGCCTTGGGCCAGCAGCCACGCGAGGGCCAGCTGCCCCGGGGTGCACTGCTTCTGGTCTGCCAGTTCTTTCACCCGGTCAACGAGTTCCAAGTTGCGCGTGAAGTTCTCGCCCTGGAATCGCGGCGAGTGCCTGCGGAAGTCGTTCTCGGCGAAGTCTTCCGGGGTGCGCAGCTGGCCGGTCAGGAAGCCGCGGCCCAGAGGGCTGTAGGGAACGAATCCGATGCCTAGCTCGGCCAGTGACCGGGAAAACCTTCGTTTCGGGCTCCCGTTCCCAGAGGGAGTATTCCGTCTGCAACGCGGTGATGGGATGCACTGCGTGGGCGCGGCGAATGGTTTGCGGCGCAGCCTCCGAGAGCCCGAGGTGCCGAACCTTTCCGGCCTGGACCAGTTCGGCCATGGCGCCCACGGTGTCCTCGATGGGCACGGTCTTGTCCACCCGGTGTTGGTAGTACAGGTCGATGTGGTCCACGCCCAGGCGCTGCAGGCTCGCGTCACAGGCGGAGCGGACGTATTCGGGGCTGCCGTTGACACCCACGAAGGAGCCGTCCTCGCGCCGTTCGTTCCCGAACTTCGTGGCCAGAACGACGTCGTCACGGCGGCCCGCGATGGCCTTGCCCACGAGCCTTTCGTTGGTGAAGGGCCCGTACATGTCGGCGGTGTCCAGCAGGCTGCCGCCGGCGTCGAGGAACGCGTTGATGGTGGCAAGGGATTCGCTATCGTCCCACTCGCCGTAGAACTCACTCATGCCCATGCAGCCAAGGCCGAGGGCGGAAACGGTCAATGAACCAAGCGTGCGGTATTCCATGGGGTTCTCTCCTGTAGGTGGCAGAACGTGCTGGACGGCATGACGATGCTCAGAGAGAGGGTGCGGGTAGTGCCACTATAGGCATGTTGGGGGAGGGGGGACAACGACGACGTGAGTACCGCACCAACCTTCGACCAAGGATCTTGTGACAAGCGACGACTTGCTTCCGCCTGTAATCTGTGGCCAACCTCTACGAAAGGCTGGACATCGGCGGTTGGGCGGACGTCGCGCAAATCATTAGTGCCTCAGCAACGGCCCTGGCGTTGTTCTGCGTGGCTAGGGCCACGCGCCATTCGAGGCAATCGGCGGAGGAACCGCAGCTGATGCGGAGGCTGGAGACTGAGTGTGACGATAGGGCAATCGTTGCTGCGGAACGGCATCAGGCGTCAAGGGTCGCGTGCTGGCCAGTAAAAGGCGAACTTGACGGCAAAATTCAATGGGGGATTGAGCTGGTCAATTCAAGTGATGCACCGGTTTTCAGCCTTTCGGTCGAGCGAGCAAAAGGCGCCACTCGGAACGGCACTCCGATCCCGGAAATTCGAGCATCGGCAAAGATCCTTCCGCTCGGCCGCTATTTTTTCAGCGAACTCAAGAGATGGCGGGTCTATGTCGAGAGGCAACGCGTGTTGAAGCCCGGGCCGGGCAACTCTGACTACATGCCGGCGATATGCCGGCCATCAAGTTCATGGACAGCGACGGACGATTCTGGGTTCGAGGTGTTTGTCGCGCCTACAGCCCGATGTATTGGTGAACTCAGCGCGCACCTAGCCTTCCTTGTCGTCCCCAATCCGACGGAACGCTCGATGGGCAATCTCGCTTGACAGCTTGCCCGTCACCGATCTGGCCCGATCGAGGGTTTCGTGACCGATTTGTCGGGCGGCATCGACGCCCTCGGCTCCCGTCTCGAGTGCCTTGTCCCTTACATCCGCGGCTGCATCCACCCAACGCCTCGCGTCCAATGACTGTTGATTGAGATCGATCCCGAGCCGCCCGTGGAACTCAACGACGCCAGTTGCGACGTGATTGCTCGAATGCACCACAGCACCGGCCGTTATTGGGTGTAGCAGTACCTTTGTATTGGCCGTGACAGCAGCCGCATTCATGCGGGCCAGCAAACGCAAGGTGCTCCGCTCAATGAGGTCCAATCGGTTCTGCCGGGCAGCCCTCAGAGCGAGGCGGTGCCGGTTCAGCTCATCCGGCGACGCGTCTAGCACACGATCGAGTTCCAGCACCGCGATCCCGTCCTGCAGTTGGAAGCAACGAGCCAAAACGGCGAGCCACTCCTGAACCGTGGACTCGGCTACTTTGGCTGTCTTGGCGAGATCACCGATCTTAGCCTTGTTTTCCATTTTCCCGGCGAGTGCGTCGAGTTGGCGCAACGCGTATGCCTGGGTGCGCGTGAGCGTCACCGACGTGGACTGCACCTTCGACCAAGTGACATCCGAGACCCGACCCACATGCTCTCGGATAGTCATGGCCTCCTCAATCACGAGGTCCACTCCAATCATGTCTGCAAGCACGGCGTCCTTTTGGGCCCGGAGGAGATCGTCCACCTTCTCATCGATTTGGGCGAGGTAATCGGTGATCTCCTCCATGGACTGTCGCATGGCAAGCTGCGCCATGAGCCCCGCGGCACCAGCGAGAAGCGCCGGGTTGGTCACAATCGATGCGGGCCTAACGATTTCGAGGAGTCCCTTGATCTTGCCGTTTTCGGTCAACACAGCACGGCTGACACCCGCCTCCGAGCCCTTCATCAGCCCGAACTTCCTGAGGTCTTGCGCGGACTTCTGAGTCAACTTCACCCACCGGCCCGAGTTGGCGGCAATCTCGGAACCGGCCTGTACGACCCCAGCCGCGTTACCGACAGTAGGTCCGAGTCTTTGCAGTCCAAGATCCTTCGAAACCAGTCCCTCAGAGGCGAGGAATCGATCGACGGCCATTGGATCCCCGATGACGGCCAGGCCATCGCCATCACTGATCAGCTCAATTTCGTTATGCATCGTCGGCTCCTGAAGTGTTGGCTAGGGAAAGCGTCTTCTGAGTTGAGAGTTTAGCCGGGGACGAAAGTTAGTCGCTGGGTGAGCCCTGCAGGAACTCTGGCGCGCCGCACTGATCACAAACTGTATGGGCGATGCACTCAGTAGATTGGTGTTGGAACACGACATGCCGCCCGGCCAAATCGACCGGCACAGGAAGCAGGAACAGGGAAATGAGCGAATCCGCGCCGCGTGCTGCGAAGGTCAATCTGGTGACGGCCCGGCTGCGGGTGTGCCTGCCCGATCAGAACCTTCTGGACGCGATGGAACCTTCTGCCGACGTCGAGTTCGTAGTGTGGGATCTGACAGGTCCCGCACCGGCGGACGGCTTCGATCTGCTGGTGCCGCCCTACATGGGCACGCCCGACGCGCTCACGGCGCTGGATGGCGTGACGGTACGGCTGGTGCAGAGCCAGTCGATAGGGTACGACGGCGTCGCTGACGTCTTGCCGTCGGGTTGCCTTTTCGCCAACGCGGCGGGAGTCCATGAGACGTCAACGGCGGAACTCGCCGTGGGGATGATGATCGCCAGCCAGCGTGGGATTCCGGACTTTGTGCGAAACCAAGCAACGGGTACTTGGGGTGCTGACCAGCGTTCCAGCTTGGCGGACCGCCGAGTCCTCCTGATTGGCTACGGGGGAGTGGGAAAGGCTATTGAGGCCAGGCTGTTGCCGTTCGAAACGCACGTGACGCGGATGGCAAGCCGTGAACGGGACGATGAACATGGCCGAATCTACGGCATCGACTCACTGTACGCACAGTTGCCGCTGCACGAGATCGCGGTGGTCAGCGTCCCTCTGTCCGAGCACACCCGCGGGCTTGTGGATGCTAGGTTCCTCGCGGCCATGCCGGACCGCGCGTTGTTGGTGAACGTGGCTCGGGGTCCCGTGGCGGACACGGAAGCCTTGCTGCGGGAGACTTCTTCGGGACGGATACGTGCTGCGTTGGACGTGACCGACCCGGAGCCGCTGCCAGCCGGCCATCCTTTGTGGACGGTGCCTGTGTGTCGATCACGCCTCATGTGGGCGGGGCAAGCTCGGCGATGTTCCCCCGGATGGTCCGGTTGATCCAGAAGCAGACTTCCTTGCTGCTGGCTGGTCAGGAGCCGGTGAACGTCGTGCTGGGTATGGAATCAGTGGGCGGGTAGCGGTCTGCTGGACGGCAGGTCGAAGCTCAGAGTGCGTGCATTAGATGCCCCTACGGGCACGTTGGTGGAGGGTGGACAACGGGTTGTGGCGGGCCGGGGCAAGAGCCACTGGTGCGGCGCCCCTGCCTCTTGCCTTCTTGTCCGCGTTAGACGAAACCCGAGTTCAGTTCAACCGGTGGCGATCCACATTTGCTCCCATGCCGAGGTTCTTTCCGTGCATCCACAACACGACATCCATCGTGCGAAGGTTTGAAATATGCTCGGAAATCCCAGAGAGTTCCCTGATCACCGTGAGCCGTTGGGGGAGTGGGGAGTCGCCAGCCAAGGCTTCATGCCAGGTGTTCCATTGTCCTGCGGAGTCCTTAAGTCCCATTAATGGCCCGACCACAGAGTCGTAGATGGGAATCAGGCGAGGCCGTTTTCTCGCCCTGATTTTGCTGGCGGTTGTTGGGCCAACGCCCCATCGTGAAGCACTGGTACCCCTTAGAAGCTCCCAGAGTTTCTGTGCCGCACTTTCGTTGCCAATCAGCGCCTCGCGATCCTCTCCCTTGACCTCGGCGAGATCGATGTTTGCAGGAATGCACTCCAATATTTCCGTCGCCTTGTCGGCGTGGCTGTCCAAGAGTCCGATGGCCGCTTGAGGAGGAAAATCAATAGACAGGAAAGAAACCGCAACAATATCGTCGGCTGTGATTCTATTTGCGACCTCCTTTTTGTCTCCGCCTCCTGCCCACGTGTCAAAACGGCTTCCCGTCCGTGGGAGTCCGTCTTTGAAGGTCTTGCCGTAGTACTTCCGAACTAGTTTGGCTGCATCGTCTATGCGGGCTTCTGAAAGGATGTCTGGCAGTTTCATGGCTGTTCCTTCTTGAAATTCATTTTGACGTTTCGCATTGGGCTGTTGTTCGGTGGCGGAGCTATATCGGCGAAGGCGTCGGCCTCAACGCTTGCTTCTCGCAGCAGCGCGGATCTCCTCGATAGCCCCTGGGTATTGGTTTTCGAGCGTGGTGACCTGACCGCGAGCGTTCGGATGCTTGATGAAAACTACAAGCCGGGAATGTCCGCCGATTTCTAGTGGAAAGACGTTGTGTCTGGCGTCGGGTAGCCCATTCGATCCAGTTTTGGCGAACTCCGGTTTGTCCCTGAGCGCGGCTGCATGGGTAGCTTTGAAGGCGTTGGCCGCCTTGCTGCCCACGATGACGACGAGACCTGCCGACGTCGCTGACAAAATCCGTTCCATGTGTTTTGTCGAGCAACGCAGGGTCGCTTCTGAAACGCCGTCCTCGCCGTTGGACTTGCAGTGGACCACTTCGGTCATGACTGCTGCGTCGCTCCAGACGGTACCTTCGCCCAGCAACGATGTGGTCTGCTTTTTGATCCACTTCCAGTACGGCTCTGGTGAACCCCACATTGGCTGGCCGTCCGGGCTTGCAGAATCTACTTTCAGGTGTTTTTCGTCTTTCACCCACCCATGTTCAGGATTGAATCGATTGATCATGAAGTCCGCGATTTCGGAGTCCGACCAATCTGCTGTGGGGTATTTCTCGGCGAATCGTTTTGAACGCCATTTGGACTGTGCGTTGCCCGCGCTAATCGCCGGGTTCGATGAGAGGAAGATGATGCGCGCAGATTCAAGATTTCCCGCCCATGCCTCCGGAACCTGAAAAGGACCTTCGAAGCCATCCTGGGAGCTAACGATTTTGTGGCAAGGGTGGGTTCCTCCATCCTGGCGGGCCGCATCAACCTGATCGCATCGGGCGACGCTCAAGGCGAGTTGTTCTAGGTGTACCGGCACTTCAGTTCCTCTGTATTTGGTTGCAGCAATATCTGGCGTCCATAAGGCCTCTCGCTCAGGCTAGTTGGCCGAGCGGACATTTTGAGGATGTCGATGAATCGGGAATTCGGGCGCGCCCCCGGCAGCACCTGCCGCAGGTCTTCCAGCGCCTCCAACGGCGACACTCCCGCCACCCGAGCTCCATAGAGTGCAGCCACCGTCGGCGTCCGGGACTCCGCCCTTACACAGTGCAGTAGGACAGTTTTGCCCTCGGCGCGGAAGCCTTCGATGGTGGCGGCAGCCTCCTTTAGGACGAAGTCCGGTTGGGAGTTGTCCGAAGCCGCGGCGGAATCGATCACCCAGAAAGTGGCGTGGTCCGCAGCCGCAACCGATGGCACATCGTTGGTTCCGAGCCGGCATAGTGACACGACTGCGTTAATTCCTAGCTCGGACACCCGACCAAGTGAGCCCACACCGCCCAGCCACACGCCGTCGTCGTGTGGGTGCTGCACCAGCACATCGGTGCGGCTCCACATGCTGTAGTCGTGGCTCTCCGCGCGGGGCCAATCATGATCGCGGCGACCCTCTCCCCGGGCGAGTTCCATACCGAGTGTCATGAGATCGTGCGCGCGCATCCCGGGCCAGCCATGCAAGTTCCGTCGCCATTCGAAGGGCACGGCCGTGTAACCGTACGCAGCGCTCAAGAGGCCTCCCGCGATTGCGGCCACCGTGTCGGTATCTCGGCCGCCGCGGACGGCCTCTTCAAGGGCTGCCCGCAGGCGGGCCGGACCGGACATCGACAGGCTTGCAAAGTGGATGGCGCTCCAAGCTCCTTGGATTGCTTCCACCACCCAACCGTTGTGCTCGAAATCGCGGGGCCGGGACCGCTCAGCCACTTCGATCCGCTCAAGCCACACCGCAGCACGCTCGGCAGGGAGTAGCGGCAATCCGATTCGGACATCCAGGCGCCCCGTCAAAACGGCCTCCCGAATAGCGACGCACAACGCCCACAGGCTTCCTGTGCGTCCGGATCAGCGTGGGTCAGTGCGCTAATCACGCCGGCTTGGGTCATCAGTTCGGCTGGGTCCCGGTCCAGGTAGGCGAGGGCCAGCGGCGCGGTTCGCATGAGGGATCCGTTGCCACCGCTGCGGCCGGTTCGAGTGTGGAAGTCCGCGGCAGCAGCAGTGAAATCGGCGGCTTGGACCGTGCTCCGGCCAGCGGTCGAAGCCAGGCTGCGCGCCGCCGCGATTACCGAGCTGGTTTGCGCGCCCACGTCCTTTGCTTCGGCGGCCCAAGACGTCCAGGACTGGACAATCCTGGTCTGGGCGGCCGTCGAATTCGGAGCGGGAGTGGAGGAAGACTCGACCAGAGCCTCCGCGATCGAGATCGCCATGGACGTGTCGTCAGTCCATTCTGCGGGTTCGAAGCCGAACGGCCCGCCGCCCTTCATGGTGACTTCGGCGCCGTCGGGTAGCGGTGCACCAAATTCGTAGCCGGCTCCTAGTGCGTCTCCGGCGGCCATGGCCACGAGCACTCCGGCCGCGCGGTCGTTCTGCAATGAGTTGAGTTTCATGCGATCTCCATCAGGGGGTGGTGGGTGTTCCAACTGCTCAGGTGGGCCAGCTCGGGTTGGCGGTGGGGGAGTGCGACGGCGATGCCCGCAGCTTCCAGCGCTCCGGTCCGCTCGCCGACGTTGCGGCTGCGCAGGGAGCCGTGCTGTCGGATTTCGACGGCGGCCAGGCCGTCGTCGAACGTTCCGAAGGACAATGACTGCACAGCCGCAGCGAAGTCTCGAGCACTCTGACCGGGCATGGCCCCCGCGACCACGAGGTTCAAGGGCAGCAATTCGACGTCCAGGAGCGCGGATTCTACGAGTTGGCGGTAGTGCCGGCGGAACAGAGTATGTGTGCCGAAGACCTCCAGCAGCAGCGGCTGACGTCCTAGTCCGATCACCACTCCGCGCTGGCCTTCAAGCGGTTCCGGGGAGTCGGCGGCGTCGAAACGTCGGTTGGCCTGGTGCGCGTCGAGGTGGTCAAGCAGGGAGCTTGTGGCCGATGGGCCCCGAGCGGCGTCGAAGCGGCGCACGCGCTCCCAGATGCGGTCCTGCCGGCCGGCACCTCCGCGTTCCTCCGAGCGGGAAACGAGCTCGGCTCTGACGTTCAGGGGAGCGCGCCTGCCCTGGCGCCGGTGGCTGCTTTCGCCTGCTTGCCAGCGGCCGGCTTCCACACAGTACGTGTCGATCTCGCGCGTCTCGCCTGCTCCGAGGACGACGTCACTGGCGCAGGTCCGGTGCTGCTGGCCGCCCTCGAGCAGCTCACCTTCGAGGAGAAGGGCGGGCCGTGGCCCGTTGTTGGTGACCGTCAGCTTGCCCACCTGGGCTCCGCTAGCGAGTTCGGTCACGGCGATGTCGGCATGCGTGCCGGTGCTGATCCCCAGCTGTCCGGGGCCCGCCGTCCAGACGGGAAAGATGGTCAGCGGGCCAAGCGTGCTGCCGGCGCCGACGTGAAGTTGTTGCACCCTCATGGGAACCTCCTGATGATTTAACGCAAATCTGCGCTAACTGAGATCAGTATGCGCTTCTTGCATCTTTTGCGCAACCCTGCGATAAATAGTTTGTGAAGGATTCCAAGGACAGCTCCGGACTCTCCCTGCTCGACTACCCCCGGCCGTCGGTGGCCGTGGATGCGGCCGTACTGACCGTGGCCAACGGAAGCGTTTGTGTGCTCCTTGTCCGCCGCGAGCACGGCGATCGCGCGGGGGAGTGGGCTCTACCGGGCACGTTCCTCAGAGAACGCGAGCGGCTGAGTGACGCCGTGCTGCGGTGCCTCCGCGAGAAGGCAGGCATCTCAGGCCGGGTGCCGCAGCAATTGCACGTCTTCGACGACCCTGGTCGCGATGACCGCGGCTGGGTGCTCTCCGTGGCCCACGTTGATGTTGTGCCTTCGGCGGCGCTGGGGGAGGCATTAGCGTCCGACGGCGTCAGGCTGGTTTCGGTAACTGGCGAGACCTGGCGTCGTGGCCGACTTGCCGTACGGTCACGCTGAGATCGTGGCGAAGGCCGTGGAACGGATGCGAGCCGCTTATGCGGAAATGCCGGATCCCGGTGCTTTACTGGATGAGCCGTTCACGCTGCGTGACTTGAGGGCGCTGCATGAAGCCGTGGCGGGGGAGAGATTGATGCGGGACACGTTCAGGCGGTTCATGGAGCCAAAGCTTGTGGGGACTGGGCAGATGTCGGATGGGACGCGCGGGAGGCCTTCGCGGTTGTGGGTGCGTGGGTACGGGTTTCTAGTAGACAAATAGGTTGGCGGATCGGGACCTCATGGTTCCGACTGGGCTCCGCCCTCGGTTTCAGATCGACGCTCTGCGGCAGATCCGAGCCTCGGAGACGAGTGTCGTAGTCCGGGCGCTTGTGCATGAACCGTATTCTGATGAAATGCTCAACGAAACACGCGCACCCCAGTGGTCTGATGACGAGCTTGACGCACTTATCGACAGTTACGTAATCATGCTGAAGCTCGAGATTGCGGGTGCAAGCTACAACAAGCGGCAAAACAACCTGAAGCTCCAGAAAATCGTGAAGAGGTCGCATGCCTCTATCGAATTCAAGCTGTGTAACTTGAGCGCCGTTCTGGATGGGATGGGTCGGAGGTACATCTTTGGGTACAAACCGCGTCCCCACTTTCAGGCTGCCTTGCAGCACCGTGCTCTTCAGAGGCTGGGTGAATTTCCGCTCGCAGATGGATCGCATTCCGAAGGGGACGCTGCACTTCCCGAAATTGCAAATCGCGGTGGCGCAACCCCCTCTGCCCACCTGAATTCCATGACGGTATCAGGTGATACCTTTGAGCCACGCAGTGAGGGGGAGTTCGTGAACGACGAAGAGAGCGCATACTGGGACACGCTGGGAGAGTTGTGGGATAGGACAACCGGCGGAAGCGACGTAGCGGCAAAGCCGACGAGCGACGGATTGAGTCCATTGCCCACGGCGCCTCGGCCCGCGGGTGTTGAGGAGGCTTGCGCATGGTTCAAGAGCGGTCTAACTAGCGGTGCTATTCCCCGCTTCCTTTTCCTCGTTGGAGGGCCAGGAGCGGGGAAATCCCACGCCACGGCTCAGATTGTTGCCGGTTTAGACCCGATCGAGGCTCCGCAAGATGGATTGGCTCACCGGAGTTATCGATACAAGGCCGGAAACAGGGAACTCCTGCTCATCAACGACGCCACCATCGGTAGTAGTGAACACCGTCGGAACCCACTTACGAAAGACGTAGATGCGTCCGAGCACGCAGGCAAGCATCTAGTGGCCTGCGTCAATCGAGGCATCCTCGTTGAGGAAGCAGCTTCAACCAATGCCACGTCGCCGTCGGAATACTCCGCAGGTCAGGCTCTGGTGCGCTGGCTGGCAGGGGAAGCAATAGGCGAATCAAACTGGAATGTCCAAACCGATTGCGATGCGCCGTACCTTCGCGCGGGTCATCTTTTGGATGGGCCCAACATCGTGGCCGGTGTGCTTGTGGTGTTCGTCGACGTCTGCTCGCTATTCGAACGGCGTCCGGAGGTACATATCACCTCCAGCGACGCTAGTGGCATCGTTTTCGAAGCTGAACCGTATCGAATCGCTGACTTTGCGAAGCGCACAGCCATGGACTTCGTCACGCCAGCGGGCGCCTTATTCAGCAAAGTCACCGATTTCGTGTCGGCTGGCGCCTCATTTGAGGATTTCCAACCCTTAGTCGATCCGATCAGAGCGAATATCGAGTCGCTTCGCTCGAGTCGCATCCGTGCTGGGATCATGACCGTGGTACGTGGAGCCGAGCTTAGTTCCGGGCAGCGTATGACCTTCCGCGAGATATGGGGAGCAATCGCGCGTTGTGTCCTGGGCGACGCGCCGGATCGGGTGGGCAGGGACGAGCTCCGTGCTCTCGTGACGAGTCTTCAACCAAGCGACACCGACGCCGTTCTGCGATTCAAGGACCTCCAGTCGCTCGCCGGCCTGCGTTTCTCCCAGGCGATCTTCGGCGGCCGGAATCCGGGGTCGGAGAACTTCGATCCGCTTGGCAATCCGATTACCAAGCTCACCCATTTCGTGGACCCAATGAGGGACGCTATTCCGGGGCGCTACGATCGCAGCTGGGATTCTGGATGGGCGACACCCCTGGCCGATGCTTTCGCCGGCCCCGTAACAAACGGCTCACCGCTCGAAAGTCTAGAGGACGACCTCGATTCTCAGGATCCGTTCTCAGAGGTCTTGACTGAGTTCGATAGGACCGTAGACCGGGCGTTTGTCAAAGCAATGCACAGCCCGAAGATCGGAGATAAGGATCGTTACGCCTTCATCTCCTGGTACGGGGGATATCTCGGGCGCTTGTACGCTCTCGCCAATGGAATCCCCGCCTTCAGGCCACAGGTCGCGGCATGGACGCAAGCCTGGTATCTAAGTCCTAACCTTCCCGACGAGCTGGGATTTGGCCTTCGCACCCTACTGCGACCGAAGCGCAGGCCAGGGGATGTCGAATCTGCTTCGCTGATCCCTATTCTGGCGAGCCGTACTGATCCGATCGTTGGTGTGCAATCCGAGCCGAAGCTAGCCCTCAAGACGGGCGACGTCGAAATGAAGACACACAGGGATTCCGAGACGCTATTCCTCATACTGAGCGAACAAGGCAAGGAGATCTCCCGTATGCCATTGGACTTTCCTCTGGTAAGAGAAGCTCTGGCTTGCGGTCATGAGCACGCGGGGGTGACCGAAATGACAGATGTGACGTCCCCCCGTTTGGAGAGGTTTCGAGCCGCCCGCCTAATTCCCGCGCAACTGAATCAGGCGAACTACCGCATCGTGGTGGGGACCTCGGACTTCAGCATGACTGTAACTGGAGGCAAGTAATGGTCGCTGCGACCCACATCATTCTTCCCCTGAATCGGCCCCAATATGTGTCGGTGCCGGAAGCTTTCATCTCATCGCTGGCATGGAAGGTTCACGACCATCGTGCAAAAGAGGTCTCCGAAAACGGTGTTCCAGTAGGGTACATGTTCAAGTCCGAGACTTCCGGCACGGCGACGTTGAAAGTGAGGTCAACGGCGCCGGAGGGCCCGAGGCTGGTCGCTTACGGTAACCAGCTCGTTGTGCAGGGACTTGCAACGAACGCAAATTACGAGGTCGATCTGGCCTCAGCAGTGCTAAACAGCGTCGCGGGGGTGCAAGCTGAGAAAAGCAAGAGCCAAGCTGCCAGCCCTGTTACGCCCGCGTTTGCATTGCTCCAGGAATATGCGCGGTTTTCAAAGGACGAAAAACCCCCCGGACTTGGGAGGTATCCTGGAAGCCCTGTTCCGGTTGGGTCTCACAGACGACGATGGAACAACTTCAGCTGCCCGGCTCTGGCTCAATGCTGCTAACAAACGTTGCGAGATAGATCCGCTGTTGTCTGCAATTAATAATGCGACAAAGGCGGCGCTCCTTGAGGCGGGATATCCTGAACGACTCGAGGGCGATGACTCGCGCGCGCCGGAACTTGAACAGTGTGGGTTGTATCAGGGGACGCCCTTCGCTTGGTTTGCCAAGGCCTGGCAAAAGCTGACGAACGATGAATGGGTTAAAGCCCTTCCTGCGAGGGTTTGGGTCGACTGGGCAACCACCGTACTTCGCCTCGCGCTCGGACAGGGATTCCTGTGGGAAGCCGCCTGGTACGAGACCGTGGCTCGTCGGATCCTGAGCGGCAAACCGGGCAACTGGAGTGAGATCAGGGAACAGGTGCCGGAAATCCTTCCCTGGAAGTCGAGTCGCTCGTCTGTTGCGGTCAGGGACGTTGCCCCTCTGCTCTCCTGGCGGGTGCACCGTGGCTCAAAGCTCCGGAAGATTTTGGAAGATTGGCTGGAGTCACATCAAGCAGCTCACAAGGATTTTGCTGCGGTTCTGGATGCAATGTCAGAAGATGAGGAGCTCCGGGGATCCCTTACCTTGGCCTTGGGCAGCGGCGAACGGTCGGCTGTGAATACGTGGGAAGCAGTCAAATACGCATTGCTAAAGCGTGACGCTAGCGGCCCGTTCGCCGACTACTACGGACTTCTCCGGTCCAACGGGCGATTTCTTACCGTCGAACCCGGGACCGAGTGGATGGCGGTTGTGGCAAGTCTTGCCTGTGACGGACCTGGAAAGACCTCGGATGTGGCCACCCTAATGCTGAGTCTGGAGGAGCTCGGCTTGAGGCCAGAGGCCGGCGATCTGATTCAGCTACTTGAAAAGGCAGGACTGGCGCGCGGCAGTGCCGATGCCGATCGCGGCGTCATCATCGAAAGCGCTTTCTAGGAGACATTGTGGAGTTGGAATTGTTTGGTTCAGTACTGGGGCGGTGCCTGTCGTCCTTAGACACGCTGACTGCGGCGTACCTGCCTGAAGGTATAGATGATGCGACCGCGGCCGCCATCGTCCGGCGAGCGAATCAGCTTCGGCCCGCTGCGCCTCCCTACGCAATCCTTGTGTCAGTCGGCAGGGAGAGCGACGAAGATCACCTCTGCGTAAGGGTCTCCGCGCAAAACGCCATCAAATATCGTCAGGACGACCGACTCGCAGTGGTCGTGGGAAAACATCCCGATTTAGCCTCTTTTGTTCAGGCCTTCCGCGAAGTTCTCGGTCAGAATTTTCCTGAGGGCGCCGCTCAAGAGGTTTCGCTACAAACGGTCGCGGAAGCTGCCGTTGCCGAGGTAGCCGACGCAACCGAAATCGACACAACGATCGGCTGGGATCCGAACGTTGCGAGCACCAGACTCGCAGAGTGCCTTTACCTTCTGGCCGCCGTGCATAAGGAACTTCGTCAGGGAACGGAAAGTTGGAACACATACTGGTTTAGGCACGTAGGCATCGGCCTTACTCGACTCGTGGAGAAGATTCGCGCCACGAAGTTGGTGGCGCCGGAGTTGTCTATTGATGATGTCTTCAAGCGGTATACCTATGCTGCATTCCGGCTGCCTTATCCGCTTGGAGCTGGCCCAACCAGCTACTCCCCGAAAAAGTTCGTTGACGCCCTGCACTCGTACTGGGCCGACGAGACCACCATCATCGCAACTGCGAGGTCCTTGGGCCAGCTTGCCGGCAGCGAGTCGGGCCAACATGCACTGGAAGACGTTGATTGGTCGGGGATCGACAGCCAAATGGCCGCCGACGACAATCAGGCAGTCGCCCTTGCAAATTATTCACCAGAGGGGTCTGATCTTACCGAGGCGCTCAGCTCCCTGTCGGATCGTGATTTCGTCGAGCCCCTGGGCGAGGACCTAACAAACGCTAAATTCCAGATCACGGATGCTATCGGTAGATCCCTCACCGCGGTCGGGCCGAGTGATTCCAGTTCAGTCTCTGTTGCGAGCGCTCAAGCCGACAACCAGACAGGTGGGATTTCGTCCGAAGAAGTCCGTGTCAGGATTCCCATAACGGGCGGACCCTCGACTGGCGAACTTGAATCCACGGGCCTCACTTTCACGACCAAGGCAGCAAAGACTTACTGGTCCGGTTGCCTGGAGCTGGACGACTCTGGTGCGCTCTGGGCCGTCGGCCACATTCGCCGAGACGACGGCAAAGCTCCGTCGCGGCCACTGCAATTTGAGCTCAAAGTGCCAGCTGGGGATGTTCTTTCCGGCCGAGTGAATACCTCCCTATCATTTGACTTGTTTCTTGCGCCGTTCGACACTGCGGGATTGCTTTACATGCCCCTAAAGGAAAGAGGCGCCGCGGGAAAGCCCAAATACGTCGGCTCGGACCTCGACGGTGGGACTTTTGGGGCCACGCTCGACGGAAGTGCCTCCCAATATCGTTATATCGTCTGTACATCCGACGACGGGACTGTGCCCCTCTACGAAGGAACAGAGATGCAGCCGTTGAACGGGCGGTCTCGGGTCTTCGCGGTCGACGCGAGCCCCGTGAGTTTGGCGAACATTGTTGTCGGTGACAAGACGTTCGAGATACGGGCCGCGGAAAGTCGAGAGGCCCCTCAGTCGCCCATCGTTGCAGCGGTGAGTAGGGATCGGGTAACCAAGGATCGGCCCGACTTGGCAGTCCTCCAATCTATTCGAGGGCTGTACGAGTCGGTGCTTACCGAAGATTTGCTCGGCAGCGAGTGGAACGCGTGCATGGGGCATGTGGTAATGCCCGCAGATAGGACGTTCCCGCTTGAAGATCTGGAGGCCCGTGCTGGCCTCCTGATGAACGCCGATATGGCCACGACGTGGACAAGCGTCAGCGACTTCCGGGTACCTGATCACATACTATATTCGGCTGAAGCAGAAGAATTCCGAGCTGCGTTTAAAGCGTTGGACCTCCTAGGCGCTATGCAAACCCTAGATGCCGACGGTGCGAAGTACGTTGAATGGCCCTCGAAAACTTCCTGGCGCCACCTTTGGGAAAACCGAGGGGGCGAATTGGAACGGTACCTGACGGCTTATGCAGACCTCGTCGAAAAGGCCCGTTGGATCGGCGATCCGGCTGGAGTTTTCTGGGCCGCCTATCCTTTCGGTATTAGCGTATGGGAAACGGAACCTGCTGCGAAGTGCTCAGCGGTCCTCCTTAGTCCCTTGCATCCTGTGAGACTGGCATGGCTGGCGGGTGTGGAATCGGTTCTATGGGAATCCGAGTGGGCGAGACAACTTGCGGGAACTGTCGAGGGGTGGAATTTCCCCCTTCTCGGCCCGAAGGAAATGTCGAGTGGCCGCATGCTCGCCGTTCCAATGGAAACTGGGGACGATCAGTTGTTCCTCGGGTGGTCAATGCTGGTACGTGCGTCGATCGAGGGACCGGAGCCTCTGAAAGCGCCTGACCGAATTGGCGATCGGCCTGCGCCTGGAAGCGCAGCCAGCGGGCTGAACGCGACTGCTGTTGCAGCCGCACTGCGCAGTTATCGTCAGATGAACCCCCATGTTTCAACGCTGACGGTTGACTTGTCTGCGTCTTCAGAGTCAACTCGCCTCCACGAGGTCGACGAGGCCGTATTGAAGGAGATCGAGGCGTGGACTAGGAGGCCCGACGTTCCTTTGATCGGTGGGGCCAGCGATCTGGGACTCGAATCGCCGGTCGGGCGAGCCGCCCCGAGAAAAGATGGCGCGTTTGGTGCGCTCCGCTAAAGGGGTTCCGTTGACTTGGTCGAGATATGCTCCCGACAGCGCGAATATGAAGAGGTGCAACATCCGCATCCTCCAAGATGCTGGCGTGCACCTTGAAGTTCAGTCAGGTCAAGGTCGAAATCTGGGGGTACTGGGTGACGCGCCGCTTCGTCGATTCGAGTCAGTAACAGGCAGCGGAGCGTCAAAATCGTCATCAACTTCGCATCCTACTTTTCGCCCTGAAACGGGGTGGGAGCCACTTTCGAGGGCACTAAGACTTGTCGAAGGTGCTGCAAGCAGTCCCCAGATAATTTCAAAGCTGTTCAAGGCCAATTTGGTTAACGATTCTGCGGACTGGACAGTCTCGGGCGAAGCATTGATGAATCCCAGTGCGATGGCGGAAATCGTTCAGCACTCGAGCGGTGGTAGCCAGATGTTGTGGGAGTGGCGACCGCCCTTCCTTGACGCGTCGGCGGACGTTCCCCTCTTAGAACGCCGCCCGTTCGTCTCGGTGGCGAGGGTTCCCGGGAGCTTTCGCGCACAAATTAAAGAAACTGCTCGCAAAGGCCCAAGGCAGTATCGTGTCCGACGCGGCGCTTGACGACCTGCTCGGGCAGCTAGGGGCCCGTGGTGTCGGGCTGTCCTCGCTGTTGTCAATGGGTGGAACGCACGCGTCAGGGGCTCTTGGCTTCTACTTGGCCTTCGCTCTAATGAATCGTCTCAGTGAGGAGACCGACAATACGTACGTATTGCCCATCGATGCTTGCGATAGCTTTCTGAGAGCGCTCGCTCGCGATACGAATCAGGTCGAGCAGATGCGCCGCGCAGACCTTTTGATCGTCCGGATGAATGACGAAGGAGTCACCCTTTCACCAGTGGAAATTAAGTTCTACGGGCTCGGGTCGGAAGACACTAACGGCAACCTGCCCGGGCCGAGTGACGCGGCCATGAATGAGCCGCTGGAGCAAGTGTTTGCAACGGAAAAATTGTTGATTAGCGTAGCAGAGAGCTCGCGTCGCATTGCAGCTAGTGGTTCGCGGGCCGATAAGGCATTGTGGGCCAACGGGCTTGCGGCGCTGATTGAAGCCGCAATTCGTTTGCGGCCAGACGGTAGCGCTGAGCCGGAAGTTCTGGCGAAGCACCTTGAAAACCTCAGTCAACGGAAACCTCCAAGTCCGAACTGGTCAGCCCTTGGTGTGCTACTTCAAGCATGATGCCACTACCTCGGAGGGCGAAAACTTTCGAGCAGTGCATTCATTGGAGGGGGATGTCGCATCGCCCGGCTCAGGCTTTGGCCTTCTCGCGGCCAATGCAGGCCACGCCTTCGAGGCAGTTGCGGATCCGGAAAGCAGGTTGGTCCAGGAATGGAACAGCCTCGTTCAGTGGGCGCTCCGCAACCCAATTGAGCTCCCCGTGGCAACCAGCTCGGACCAAGACCCGCACGACGATGATGAGCCGGAGCAGTCGCAGTCACAGGAGCCCGACGTCGTTGAAGGGACGCATGCGCCCCAATCTGGCCATGTGGAGCGTGAGTTAGAATCGGAGGCGTCCCCGGAGGAAGCACCGGCCCTAGAGGATCCTTTGCTATCTGGCCAGCCCAGCGATCCCCGAAAAGAGGTGCGCCGCGAGGTGGCTGACGACGCTTCTTTCACCGGCGGTATTCGGGGCACAGGAGTTCGATTCAACGTAGGGCGAGTCCTTGGGACGCTCGGAGCCGCCGCGGCAGAGTACTGGCCAAGCAATACCGAACTGAACCAGATGAACATCGGCGTCGTCGGTGACCTTGGCACCGGGAAGACCCAACTCCTGAAGGCCCTTGTCTATCAACTCAGGGAGGGAAGCAGAACGAATCAGGAGACACCGCTGTCGATGCTTATTTTCGACTACAAGAGGGACTTCCAATCCCCCGATTTCTTAGAGGCCGTAGACGGTAAAGTCCTGAAACCGTACCGCATCCCGATAAATATCTTCTCCCTTCGCGAGGGATATTCTCCACTCGCCGCCTACCAGCGCGCCCAGCAGTTCGCCGACATACTGGATAAGATCTATGGCAATATCGGCCCAGTTCAGACGGACCGTCTTGTTACCTCCATCGTCAACCTCTACAAAGAGAAGCAGGGCTGTCCGCCAACGTTGGCCGAGGTCCTGACATCGTACAGCGACGGTCAAAAACCTGACGCTGTGACATCTATCCTTAAGCCATTCATTCTCGGCGAAATCTTCAGCGACGATCCTGAGGAGATGATTTCGTTCGAAGAAATGATGGAAGACAAAGTCGTCATTGTAGCTCTCAACGACTTCGGAACGGACGACAATGGGAAGAATGCTCTGGTAGTTTTATTTCTCAATTTGTATTACGACTACATGCTCAACTCCACGAAGTGGCCATTCGTCGGGAGCTCGCCCCAGCTCAGGAGGCTAAACTCCTTCTTGCTTGTGGACGAAGCGGTGAACATCATGAAGTACAACTTCCCTGTGCTCATGAACCTGATGCTGCAAGGCAGGGAATTCGGCTTCGGCGTTATTCTTGCTTCGCAATACCTCGACCATTTCAAAAAGGACGGGCGCAACTATGGGCAGCCCTTGTTGACCTGGTTCCTCCACAAGGTTCCTTCGGTGACGTTGAAGGAGCTTCAGCAGCTGGGGTTGCCCCATGTCACCGCAGATATCGCTGGCAAGATTTCGAGCCAGAAGGTGCATCATGCCTTATACAGCTCGATGAACTTTTCGGGAAAGTTCATCGAGGAGGTGCCATTCTTCAAGTTGATTGACAAGGGAGCAGGCGCCCCAAACTAGTGGCTACTATGACAGTCTCCGTGCTCCTGGATTTCGACTCTAGGCATCAAGTCTCGCTTCGCGACGCGCTCCAGTGCGCGGGCAGGATGTCGAGGGCATGCGTTTAGATGGGGGAGAATAGGAACCTTATGAAATACGTTGACCTGTTTTCCGGCTGCGGGGGCCTCTCCCTGGGGATCGATCGAGCCGGCGGCCAGTTGGTGCTAGCTGTCGAGAAGTCTGATATGGCTGCCCGCACCTTTTACCATAACTTCATTGATGATGCCTCCGATGCCGCGCAATGGGCGAGGTACGTCGAGTCACAAGAAGATAATCAAATCTCGTCCCGCCTGCTTGTACGCGAACTGAGCGTCCTACTCGGGAACACTGCGGCAATCGAGAGGCTCCGCTCGAACGCGCTCGACCTCGTGGTTGGTGGACCGCCGTGCCAAGGATTCTCCTTGGCCGGACGGCGCAATCCTGCGGATGTCCGGAACGAGCTTCCATGGCAATATCTGAAGTTTGTCGGGGTCACTGGCCCTCGGGCGGTAGTGATTGAAAACGTAGTCGGAATGGATCGAAGCTTTTCGCAAGGGGAGGAATCCTCCTTCCGTCAGTTGCAACAAGCTCTGGCCGAGACTGGCAATGGATATGTCGTCCAAGGTGTTCACGTCAACGCCGTTCACTACGGCGCCCCGCAGCACCGTCCGCGGCTGATGATCATCGCCCTTCGTGCGGACGTCGCGGCCGATCGTGGCGTAACTGCGACAGATGAAGCCTGGCGCTCGGATTTCGTCGACCAAATTGGCAGCGACATTCCATCATTGGCGCCACGCCCCACTAAGTTGAAGTCCGAGATAGAGCCCGTAGGTAATGCCGTAGGTGACCTTATGGCGAGGGGTACCGCAATCCCCGACGATTACTCTGCGGCCTACGTGCAGTCGTTATCGAAAGATTTTTGGCCGGGACGCAACTTGGTTGCAGCTGAGGTCCCGAACCATGTCCGTCGAAGGCACGGCGAGCGGACAACACAGCGGTTCCGCTTCTACCAGTTCCTTTCGCAGAACGGCCTAGACCAGCGACTCTTCAGCCACGCCGCACGGCTTCCGGAGGATGATGCGAAGCTTCTGTTGAAGCACCGACTACTCCAAGCGCCCCTGCCGGCGAAGTCGCCGGACGGTGTTTGCCTTGCCGACTCTCTGGACGATCTGGTCGAACTCGCCTACCTCCTTGCGACTAAGAAACACTCCCAAAAGGTGCTCGGTTGGAGGGAGCCTGCCAGAACAGTAGTGACGCTCCCCGACGACTATGTCCATCCCATCGAACCGCGGATTTTCACCGTTCGAGAAATGGCCCGATTCCAGGGATTTCCGGATCACTTCGAATTCCTCGGCAAAGAAACCACCGGCTCCGATCGGCGCCGCTTTGAGGTTCCGCAGTACTCGCAGGTCGGGAATGCTGTCTCACCCTGGCTGGCGCTCGCGGTGGGAAGAAAGATGAGCGCTCTCCTAGCTGACTAGATGGCGCGACGGCCAGCAACGATATTCGGGCCGGGTTTTGGTACCGAATTTGGAGTACGACTACCGCCCTCCATGTCCTTTTGAGGAGTCGGGCCCGTAAAATGGTTCCATGGCGGACTTCATGACCGCAGCGGAGCGTAGCGCCCATATGGCCAAGATTCGCTCAAAGAACACCAAACCGGAGTTGCAGCTTCGGAGTGTTCTGCACGCGGCTGGATTTCGCTATCGTCTCCATGACCCAGCTCTCCCGGGGCGGCCCGACCTAGTGTTCGCCGGTCGGAGAAAAGTCATCTTCGTAAACGGATGCTTTTGGCATGGGCACGACTGCCCAGTGGGCAGGCGCTTGCCCAAATCGAACACCGACTTCTGGGCGGATAAGCGGCGTCGAAATCAGGCTCGAGACGCCGCCCAGAGGTTGCGGTTGACTGAAATGGGGTGGGCCTATCTCGATGTTTGGGAGTGTGAAGTGGCTGAAAACTCAAATCTGGTGGTCGATGTTACGGTATTTCTGGAATGTAAAACCGTCGAACAGTGATTGGTGAGTATTTGAAGGTTTGGAAGCCACCTGATATTCCCTTTCGGGGCCATTGATATTGCCGGTGGGGGCCAGTGGCCGGGGTTGTGGGGGCCACCGGCTCCCACCGACGTGTTCTTACTGCTTCATGGCGGAGTGTTGGCGCATGTTGTGGTTGCCGGTATCGACCCAGATGGTGTTGTGCACGATGCGGTCCATGATCGCATCGGCGTGGACGCCGGAGCCGAGCCGCTGGTGCCAGTCTTTTTTGGCGTATTGGGTGCAGAACACGGTCGAAGCTGTGTCGTACCGGCGCTCGAGCAGCTCCAGCAGCATGCTGCGCATGCCTTCGTCGGGGTGGTCGAGAAGCCATTCGTCGATCACGAGCAGGGTGAAGGCCGCGTACTTGTTCAGGAATTTGGTTTGTCCCTGTGGCTTGTCCTTCGCCAGCGCCCAGGCTTCCTCAAGGTCGGGCATGCGGACGTAGTGGGCCCGGATCCGGTGCTGGCAGGCCTGTTTGGCCAGAGCGCACCCCAGGTAGGACTTCCCGGATCCGGTGAATCCTTGAAGCACGACGTTCTGCTGCCGTTCGATGAACGAACACGTGCCGAGCTGGGCGATCACGTCCGGTCCAGACCACGCTCGTCCACGAGGTCGAGCCGGCGCAGATCCGCGCCTGGGTAGCGTAGCCCGGCCCGCCGGATCAGTCCTTCAACTTTGGCGTGGTTGAACCCGGAGTGGGCCTCGTCGACGATCAGGCGGAGCCGTTCCTCGAAGGCCATGCCGAGCACGAGCGTCTCGTCCTGAGCCTCGAGCGCCTCCAGCATCGGGGCGGCACCCATCTCGCGGAGCTTGCGTTTGGTTTCGATATCGATCCCGCTCACTTGGCACCACCGGCGTAGTATTCGGCGCCGCGCACGTATCCGCCGTGTTCGGCCGGTTCATCCCGTGGTGGCCTGAGACCGGCGGCTTTGTCCTGATCTGTGGCCAGGATCGGCTGCAGATGCGCATACCGCGGGGACCGCACCCGGCCTGCCAACGCAAGCCGGCAGGCCGCCTGGACCCGTTCGGCCGAGTACCGCCGGGAGAGCCGCAACACGGCCAGTGCCGCGTCCAGGCCCTGCTCGTCGACCGGGACGGACTCGAAGATCCGGTTGACCACGGTCACCGCCGCCGGTCCGATCCGTCCGGCCCACTCCCGCACCCGGGCCGGGTCCCACTGCCGGTACTTCTCGCCGGCTGGCAGGTCGGCGTCGTTGGTGCGGTACTCGTTGGCCGCGCCCTCGGGCAGCAGCAGGTGGCTGGTCAGCCGTTCGGTGCCCCGGTAGGCCTGAATCACCCGATCGGTGATCCGCAGGTCCACCGTGGTGCCGATATTGGCAAAGGGCACCGAGTAGTAGTTCCTCTCCCAGACCACGTGCCCGTTCCGGCCCACCCGGCGCCCGTATGCCCACTTGCTGATCTCGTAGGCCGCCGCCGGCAGCCCCGTCAGCAACGGCTGCTCCTCGGCTGCGAACACGCTGGCCCTGGACCCGGCCCGCTTCTGGAACGGCTCCGCATTGTAGGCCGCCACCCGCTCGATGACGGCGGCCCTGAGCTCCGGCAACGAAGTGAACTGCCGCTGACGCAGCCCGGCGATGATCCAGGTAGCCACGTGGGCGACCGTGTTCTCCACGCTGGCCTTGTCCTTCGGGTGTTTCACCCTCCCCGGCAGCACCGCCGCCGAATAGTGCGCCGCCATCTCCCGGTAAGCGTCATTGAGCACGACCTCGCCCTCACGGGGATGCTTGATGACACCGGTCTTCAGATTGTCCGGCACGATCCGCGGCACCGAACCGGTGAAGGCCTCGAACATCGCCACGTGGGCCCGCAACCAGGTGTCCTGCTTCATGTTCAGGGCGGGTTCAACGAACGCATACCGGCTGAAAGGCAGGCATCCCACGAACAGATACACGGTCCTGGCCTTGCCCGCGACCGGATCGGCCAGCTGCATCGTCGGCCCCGACCAGTCGACCTCCACCGTCTGCCCGGCTTTATGCCCGACCCGGGATGCCGCCCCCGTGACCAACACATGCCGCTGGTAGGTCCTGCAGAACCGGTCATAACCCATCATCGGCTCCCCGGTAGCGGCGCATGAATCGGCGTACTCGCCATGCAGCAGCTTCAGCGTCACCCCGACCCGGGCCATCTCCCGGTGGACCTGCTCCCAGTCCGGCTGCGCGAACACGCTTTGATGCTCACCGCGCCCCGGGAACAACCGGGCATACACCTCGCGGTCCGTGCTGTCGGCGATATCGTCCCAAACCACGCCGGCCGCGTCGGCAGCCTCCAGCACCGCCGTGATGCTCTTGCGCGACATTCCCTGCGATGCCGCGATTGCCCGGCCTGAGAGGCCCTCGGCGCGCAACTGCAACACGAGCTTCGCTCTAATCTTCCGTACCATTGATGATTACTCCTTCCGCCGTGCGCCCTATACACACGACGGAAGGAGCCTAAACTCGGTGGCCCCCAGACACGCCACTACCGGCACCCAAGGCCGCTACTGCGCGCTCTGCCAACCGGCCCCCAAACACACGACAGATGGACCCCAAAAGCGCAAATATTCAATTGGCCCGCGAACTCCAGATCAGCCGAAGTAGTCTAAAAGAAATTGCGACCGCGAGGGGTGATTCAGCTTGGACATGGCCTTGGACTCGATCTGGCGGATCCACCAGATCGCGTAGGTGGAGAACCTGAAGCCCTTGGTGTAGTCGAACTTCTCGCCAGCACGGATCAGACTCAGGTTGCCTTCCTGAATGAGGTCCAGGAACCGCATTCCGCGGCCCCCACCCGCCGCCGCAGTCCTACCCGATCTTTGTCCAGGCGGTGCAGCTGGTCGACTCGAACACCTCACCATTCGCGAGGGTCACAGTGGCCGCACCTTTGACGATGTTGTTGTCCTTGATGCTCGCGTCGCTACCGGTTCCCGTCTTCCAGGCGTAGTAGCAGCCGACCGAGTTGGTGCCGTCAGGACCTGTTGTTGTGTAGGTGCCGGGCTGCACGTCCCCACCAACAACGTGAAGGCCGCTCTTGATCTGGCCGGCAGGAACCTGCTTCGTCGCATCGCTGAGTTTCTGTTCTCTGGGGGCCAAGTCCGCTTCTTTGCCAGCTAAGGCTTTCTCCTTGTCAGCTAGTTGTTGCTGCAGGGTCTTCACACCGGCGGCTGCTTATTGCAGCGTGCTGATCTGGACGTCCTTGTCCGATGCGGCGGAACGCAGCGTGCTGATGGTTGCGTCTCCGCTGGTGATTTTGGCGGTGAGCGCATCGTTGAGTGCTGCGTATTCTCTCGTAGAATTGACGGCTGGCCGCGCCGCGAAACGGAGTGGCGCCCCACCAATTAGCCCAGCGACAAGCGTTATTGGCACAACCACGCGAGCCCAGCGAGGGATCTGTTTAAACCCTCCCGCAGAGAAAAGTCTTTGACGACCGACCGCCGTCGTGCGCTCAGAGGAGGTGCCGACTTGCGGCGCCCGCGTTCATTTCCGGTGCTGCGGATGCTTCACGTTGGTCCGGACCAGGGCCGGTTCAGATGGTGTGTTCACTATCATTCATCCCCATACATGATTTTTGAGTCCCTGGCGCTATGCGGGCTCCGGTGCTCTAGCCTTTGGGGCCAGTGCACCGGATCCTGCGATCAAATAGCCGCTACTTGCTGCTGCCGTTGCAAGAAGCCATGGCGGTTGTCCCAGAGCCGCTATTCTTTGACACGCTCTGACCGTCCACCAAGATTTCGCAGGTGACGTTGGTCGGGCTCGTGTAATCGCCGGTGACGGTCAAAGAGCTCAGGTTGAAGCCCTTGGCGGTGACGTCCTTCTTCCAGTTGGCCGTAATGTCTTCGTTGGAGGTGCCTCCATCGGTCCAGTAGGAGACATGGGCCTTGCCGCTAACCCTGACGACGTACTCGATCTTGTGTTCCTTGTTCACCGAGTCGCTGACGCTCTGAGCCGCAGCGCCGATGATGGCGGTGACGATGATGGCGACGATCACGGAGAGAACGCCCAAGATAAGTCCGGCAGCAGAGGTTCCCTTCTTGGAGAACTTACGGGTCAACCCAATGACACCGAAGATGATGGCAAGCGGGCCGAGGAGGAAGGCAACGAAGCCGACGATCGGGATGATCGAGAAGACGATGGCGAGAATACCCAGAACGAGGGCGGCGGTTCCGAAGCCGCTGCCCTTCGAGGGCGCGGGGGCGGCCGGTGCCGGCTGGGCGTACGGTGCGAGTGGTTCGGTCATGATAGTTCCTTCGGGTTGAGCGATTCGGAGACAATGCAGGGCCGCGAGTGCGAAAGCGTTGAAATGACCCCTGCTCTTACTCTCGGCAACCTGCTGTGCTCACGTTAGGACCGGGGTCGGACATTTTAGGGGAGATTCTTGAAAACGCCAGTCAACTCTCCGGGGTCGGCCATCGCCACGAGTTCGGGGGCCGAAGTACTCAAGCCGTCTATGTTCCAATCTCCGCTAGTGGTCCGGTGATGGGATTCGGGCGCCTTTGCCCGATTGCACCTGGTGCACGCTGAAAAAAAAGTTCTGCGTCGAGGTTGCGCCGCACTTGGACCAGGGATGTCCCGAATGCGCATGACGATGGAAATCACAGTTGGGACGCTGATTTGCTCGCAGCGGCAAGAATCGCGGCGGCCAAGAGCCACAGGGTTGAGCAGAAGAAGAGAAAGCGAAGTGACTGCGGAGTCGTCACGTAACAAGGAGATCAGCTTGAAGAAATTTGTCCTGGCAATGGGGGTTGCAGTAATGGCCATGGGACTTGCGGCCTGCGGAGGAAGCCCGCAGGCATCTCCTACAGTGACCACAACCCAAACAGCCACCCCCACTCAAACTGTCACCGCTCCCGCTCCAACCGTTACGGTCACACAAATGGTGGTACCGGCTGCTGCGCCCGCACCTGTAGCCGCGCCGGCCCCGGCCGCGGCGGCACTGCCGGAAGATGCCGCCGGGGCCCAAATACCAGTTACGAACTGACTCGTGATGTTGCATATCGCCGAGTTAGGACCGACGAACTCAAGTCACCCCACTTGCAAGTGGTGCGGAGGCGAGATGCGAGTCAGAGGCCAGCCCGCCGTCGTCGTACTTTTAACGGGTGAATGCAAAAGGACCGGCCGATCGCGTGATCGGCCGGTCCCAAATGCAGATTCAAGAAACTGGCGGACCGTGTCCGGTTCCAGTTCGGGGAGCGGCCTTGATCCCTCGGCGGCTTCTTCGCCGCCGGTCTGGGCCAGGGACATTCCCTTGGTTTCGGGGCCATGAACAGGCACACCAGGAATCCGAGGGCGGTCAGTGATGCGGCAATAATCATGGTTGGGCGATGCCCAGTAGGTGAGCCCGAACGGCAGCGCGAAGTTTCCGAGTGCGGCACCGATGCGGCTGACGGCGGTGGTGATGCCGACGGCGCTGGCGCGAACTGGGGGGGAAGATTTCGCTCGGTAGGCACACTCCAGGATGCTGAGTCCTCCGGAGAAGAGGGCGTAAGTCACGAAGCAGCCCACAACGATGGCCACGGGCGCCGGCCGGACGAAGCCCAGGATGAAGAGCGGGATGGCCATGATGGCGAAGCTCAAGATGATCAGCGGCCGGCGTCCCCAGGTCTCGATCAGCTTCAGTGCCGGGATGCGGCCGGCAATGAAGACAAGGTCGATGATGATTGAGCCGAGGTTGGAAAGGTTTGCTTCGCCCATTCCGAATGCCGCACCCACTCCTGATCACGGACAGTTGTACCACCAGCGAGTGCAATTCATGACGTGGCACATTGGGCACCAAAGAATTACACAGGGAAGAGTCGCCGTTCCAGCAAAAATGCATGGAGCACAGCACTGGACAAGGCCCGCCCAGTTGTACTGGCAACAGGTACCGACTGGAGCACCATATGGCACGCAGCAGCTGTCCCGAGCCGCGCGCGCGCTCCGTGACGAGAGGCCTTTCGAGTAGTCGTTCGGCTGCACCTCTCGAACAACGTCACCATCGGTCCAAAAGACCATGATCGCATCTCGGTCGTACTTCCGGGCCCCGTTCTCCTTCGTGTAAACGAACACAAATTCGTCACCGAGGGTCAAAGCGCACTTACCAATTTGAGTTCCGCGAGGGCTTACCGAGATCGTCGCTTGCGCAACGGCTGCCCCCACGGCTGAACGCGCATAGCCGGCATCAATCGCCGCCTTCTTGGCCCGCTTTCTAAGCTCGTCTAGCTCCCCCTTCGTAGCTTCGCGGGTGAGGGCTACCTTCTGTCTGTCCCACGGAACATTGTCACTGGGCGTAGGCGCCGCAGAAGCGGCGTTCGCGCCGGTTGTACCGAGCGCGACGGATGCCGCTCCTGCGAGTATTCCCTTGAGAATTCCTCTTCTTCCGAACATGTTTTACTCCCTAATGATTTGTCATTTGCCTAGGGTGCGATAGTTGACGGTACCGAGTAGCCCAATCAACAACGCGCCCGAAATTGCGATCACGACGTTGCTGATGCCTAGTGGGCCGGACGTGAACATTCCGAGAATGACAATGGCGGCAATTCCGAGGTTTCTAGTCAAGAGGATCGGACGAATCTTTTGCCCGCCGGACCCCGCGCACCCACAATCTGTCTCGATTCTCCGAATGAGGACGGTGCCGATCGCGATCGAGAACACGATTAGCAGAAGCAGCAGGATGACCCCAGTGGCAAGCGTGAGATAGCCCGTGGCAAAGAGCATGCCCAGAACAAACTCGGTGGGAGGAAGATACGAGGCAATGAGTCTGGCTTGGATCGCGCTAGTGAGTCTGTAGCCCATCACTTGAGTCCAAAAGTCTGCAATACGGCCGAACTTTGATGTGCCCGACCAAATAAAGAATCCACCGCCAATAAGCCTGGCAATATCCAAGAAAATATCCATGCAAACCCCAATCATTCATACGGTGAACTGCTTTCTCCAACCTGCCTCGGCGAGGCGCCGGGTCCGTCGTCGCGACAAACCCAAGCTTTTCAAACCATTACCTAGGCTCTTCTGGACTGCCTTCCGAACCCTTCTGCCGCATTTGAAAGTACGTAATTCAGGCAATTGAGCCTGCAAGCGGCAACACAATGATCGCGACGGCAATCGCTACTTTGATTAGAGCGGGAATCCATTTTGACGCCATAAGTGATGCAAGCGCGACGACTATCACTACGGCTGCGGAGACGGTCGGAAGTTTCATGACGCAGTCATCCGCATCCCATGGCAAGCGACGGGACGCTGAGTTGATGCCGGTACATAATCCCCCCAAGGGTTAGGTCGACATAGCTTCGTTAGGAGGGTTGGTCATCCGTTGAGTTGACTATCCTCTCCTGAAAGAAAGATAAACCTGCGAATGCCCGTCTCCGTGTGGATCCGGTCAATCTCCGTGCGTTTTAGGCGAATCTCCGTGTGCAATTCGCCAAATTCAGTGGAGAGGAATCGGCGTCTACGTGTTTGGCGCTACCCGTGTCTACGTGCCACCCACCGCGCCGTCGTGCTTCACGACGCAACCACACAGGAGGTGAACGCGACTGCCCAGGTGCCGGGCGCCGTCGTACGCCTCGACCTCCGCGACGTGAGCGGCTGCCTGATTAGCGGAAGCCAAGCGTGTCGGCGTTCGCCAGCCCCGTTACTGGACGAAACAAAGCAAAGATTTGTTGACATGACGTAAGTCACTTTTTATATGCTGGTATTGGTCAAGCAGCTGGCTTCTCGATCGAAGACGAGGAAGTCAGACATGGCACCGAATCAATCCAGTCACCCGCATCTTGATGGTCAAAGGGGCGGCAACCTCGGTGTGCACGCTGCACTGCGCGGTGCAGCCTGGACGCACGACCCCTCCAATGAACCTTGGCGAGGCTACCTACCCCGACAAAATGCGGTTCAACAACTGTTTCGGCGGTGGCCATCCGTGCCCTCGCGCGAACTGGAACGCATCCGTCGCGTGCTCCTACATTGCGACGAACTTGCCCACTCGGCCGCAACTCACCGACTCTCCAAGCCGGCCCAGGCGTTGCTTGACCTCGTTACGGGCGAACTGGACCGGCGACATGAATCGGGAAACCATCACCCACTCAGCGGTCGTTCGGCGACCGGGCCTCGCGAACTGCCGAAGCTTTCTCTGGGACGCCGTCGGGGAGAACTTCGCTGATGGCCGGACACTTTGAAGTGTTCACCGACAACGGAGGCGCCTGCAGGGTCAGGCTGATTGACGAGTTCGGAGAAGAGCTTGCAGTATCCACGGCATTCTGCGACAAGGACGCTGCAGCCCGTGCGATCTATACCTTCCGTGAGATTGCGGCGAGTGGACTCATCGAGGACCACACTTCCCGGTTCTGAGCTGCTCAACTTTGTATGTGCCGATTAACAAGGCACCGGGTTGCCGAACATCGGCGGAAGTCGTCTACGTGTTTCGGGCTCGAACACGTAGGCATCCCTTTTGCGACACGTAGATGGTCCCTTTGTGACACGTAGATGGGCCGTTTTGGCACGTATTTTTCGGTGGCTCACCACTTAGACGACAATTCCACGCTTAGCCTTTAGGGCGTAGTGGGCAGCGCTTGCGTCGCTAACGGCCGGAATGAAGTGATTGCTGTAGTACGGAAAGTAAGGACGAAATGGGTAAGCGAACGGCCCCCGTCATCATTGGTTTGCTTGGTCTTGTACTCTTTTGCGTCGTATCTGTGATGTGGACAGTACGGACGTTCGAGATTGACGCCGAGAATCTGACAGAGGCCACGCCACCCGCGCAGGCGGCCCTGTGGCTCGGAAGTATCCTGGTTATTGCCGGATCCGTTGCTTGGCTTATCGTGCTCAGAAGGCGGGCATCAAAGGAGTAGCAGCCGCCCGCCCGGTTTACTTTTTCGACGAACGCGGCTTCGCGGCTTTTGGCGGGAGTGTCGTAACGTATGCGAAGGCCTTCTCGACCCACTCGGCCGTTGTTTCGTCGTCGCTGTTCCACGCTTCGGGCAGGCCGACGTAGCCGCCCATGCCGCGGCCTTCCGGACCGAACGGACGCGTCTGGTGCTCAGCCTCCAGCGCTTCCTTGTCGGCGTCGGAAAGCCTGACACCGATCATCGGGCCGAACAGGCCGGCGAACATATTGCCGTTCACGAAGGCGCCCAGGTTGCCGAACATCGGCTTAACCGCAACGTCCGGGTGGTCCGGCACAACCGCGCGGAAACGGTCTTTGTCGGCGTCGGACGGTTTGGGCATCTGCATCTGTCTACTCCGGGGTAGGGGATTGAAAGCCTAGGACTGCATGCAGCATACGACGGCGGGGTGCAGGCGGCCAGCGTCAGGGCACCGTTCTTCTTGTCAAACGAGACGTAAGATGGGGCAATGTCGAGTTCACCCGAAAACGAGCCTGCAGGCCAGCTGCAAGGCATTTTAGACCTTCAGTCTGTTCTGGTGGGCGCTGGGAATGCATCTGATTTCCTTACCGGACTCTCCAAACTCGCCGCTGCTTCGATTTCCGAAGCTTCCGGCGGCCAGGTCGAGTGCGCGGTCACCGTCAAAGTAAAGCGGCGCCCCCTTACTGCAGCGGGCAGCAGCGCACGCGCCGTGGAGCTTGACCGGCTCGAGCAGGCTATCGGTGACGGACCCTGCATCGAGGCGCTCCGGGAAATGTCCCCCGTGATCATCGACGACGGTTCGAGCGATCCGCGCTGGCCGGAGCTCACCAGGAAATTCGCCGGAATGGGCATTCATAGCTCGTTGGGAATTCCCATGGAAATCAGCGAGGACGCCAGTGCCGCGCTGAACTTTTTCGCATCCAAGCCAGGCATGTTCACCCCGGATGTCTTCCATAAGGCCGTGGGCTTTGCCGCCGCTGCCCGCAACATACTCCACCTGTCTGTGCGCATTGACTCCGCCCACCACCGCGCGGAGGACCTGGAGTCAGCCATGCAAAGCAGGACTGCCATCGACCTTGCGTGCGGAGTCATCATGGCGCAAAACAGATGCTCGCAGGCAGAGGCGATGGAAATCCTCACCAAGGTCTCCAGCAACCGGAACCGCAAACTACGGGACGTTGCCACCGAACTGATCGGACAGATCTCCGGTAACGGCATCGAAACCCACTTCGAAGGGTAGGAAGAGCCAGAGCCGGGGTAGTTTGGACGGCCCCGGTAAGCACACCGCTTCCACGCCTACCCGCCGACGATCGACCGCGACCTTTGGCATTTCACCGCTGGTCACAGCCCCGGGCCATCACGAAACCACGACGAGTGAGCAAAGTCAGGTCTAAGATCGGTCAATCACGCACGGATGGCCAGGTAACCCGTCCCACTTCATATTGTCTAAGCAAATGAGCCAAGTCAGGCGGTCAATTACGCCCCTGTTATGACGAAGCCGTGGCGCGCCCGGGACAGCATGACCAGCAGCTCTCGCTGTTACCGTCAACCACGTAGGTCGAATTGGGCATTGTCGACTCGCATTGGGCTAAACAGGAAATGCGACAGTGGCTAATAGGATACAAATCGGTCGAGCGGCCCTATGAATGCCGTAATGACCTCAATATGGGTGTGCATGTCGAGTGTCTGCAGGTTCTCCACCATCTTTGGGCCGCCGCCAGCAGGATCGGTACATAGCCGAAGCACTGACCAGGCTCCGGGGTACCGAATCGTTCGCGAGCCTGAGGATAAGGTTCGCAGAAGAGTTTTGACTCCATACATTTTGGGCTTTGCGTGTCAATCACAAAAAATGTCTCTGCAAATAAAGTTCGTACCAATCCGTGACGATAATCCAGCAACCGGAGCAGCTCGCCGTCCCAACCGATAATGTCGCCCATCGCAGTGGTCAAAATCGGGATCAAGGACCGAAAGCCTTTATGGGTGTCCGAGACGAGCTGCATCCAGTCATCCGGGTTGATCACCCGGAGTTAGCCGTCACGGAAGGTACCAATCCCGTAGTCGGTCCACAGCACGGCAAGTTCCGGTGGCACCAGCGGCCCGTACCTATTAATCGCCACCTATTAATCGCCGCTTGCGGCATGGTCCCGGTTGCAACGAAATCAGCGATGCCAGTCATGAAGCCCCTCCCAGACTCCGGTACTCGGAGCGTCGGTGCCATGACATCTGACAAATACCCAACCGACAAGGAGCGACTGCACCTATTTTTTAAGCTTCCTCATGCCAATTCGGGTAATTCTCAGGCTTCGGATACCAGGCAGGAATTTCGCGGGCCGGTCGGGGGTAGCGTTCAAGCTCCAGGAGGTAGTTCTCCGGTTGGGGGTCAAAGTCCCATTCGGACTTTTCATCGTAGTTGTACGTGACGTTGAGCTGTCCCGTGGATCGAACGATCTTCACATTTAGGGAGAGCCAAGTTCCATGCTCGGGCGTCGCACAAGCATCCTTCAACGCTGCACAGGCATCGTCGGCCAAATCTGGAATCGACTCATAATGCGGCACACCCTGGGCGTCCGTGCATTCACTGGACGCCTGCGCTAGTTGACCGACCTCTCCGTAAAACATGGTAATAATTTCCCAGTCATGCGAGGAGTACGCTTGAACTAAGGAATTTCCTAATGATGTCTGCAATTCTGCGATGCGATTATTCATTAACGCCCCTAATTTTTAAAAACAGCTTGCGTCCGTGAGACGGGACCGGCAACACCGGCTCCGGCGTGACTTTCACACCGGCGGCCCCCGTGGCGGCCGCGGCGATTCTGGCCAGGCTCTCGTCGGTAACGGTGAAGGAAGAGGCACTCACGCCGGCGAAGGCCGACAGGGCAGCAAGTGCTTCCCACGCACCCCGGGACCGTCAACCCAACGCCCGAAAGTCGCATTCAGCTCGTTGGCGGTGATTCCTTGCCAAGAACTCCCCAATACCTGGTCCGCACGGGCTTGCAACGCCACGACCCGGCGCTCCAGTTCACCCGCATGGGCGGCTAACGACCCGGAAAAGCCCTCCAGGGCCCCGCCATCAACGCGCACATCGGCCATGCTGGTCACCACCTGAAGGTTCAGAAAAGGAATCGACTCGTAATTAGGCTAAAGGATGGACATATCCCGGACAACCACCCAGCGTCCCGTCACGATGCTGCCGCCTGCCCGAGCGCGGTGGGAGTCGGGTCCTAGCCGAGCAGCCCCCCGTTCGCGGCATTGGTCGAGGATGAATTCAAGTCAGGAACCTGGCTATTAGCCAGCCCCGCGAAGGGGTCGGTGGCGGGTGCCGCAATAATCTGGTGGATCAGCGGAACCGGTGCGGGTGCCGGGCCTTTCACCGTGGGATCCGTCGGCAAAGAGGCCCCACGGAAGGTTTCGCGCATAGGACGTCCAAGCCCCATTCCCAACTGCGAATTAGCCGCCATTCTGAACGAACCGTCACACTTCTTAGTCGCTGCTTGGCCGGGCCGTACCATCCGGGACACCCTGAACCTCATCCACGACTTAGCCGGCTGCGCTGCATCGGGGTGCGAAACATGGCCGATCCGATTCGCGTTGGTTCCGCCAATCCCGCAGATCCCATGACGCAGCTGGCAGACGTGATCCTCGCGCTCTTCGACCGTATATGACAAGGGTGCGGGCGGCCGATGACAAGTTGAGCAATTCGGGCCTGCTCGCGGCACGCTGAGAGATCCTCGAGCGGGACGGCTGTCGAGGAGCACAGTTGCGTTTGGGCCGGCTTGTGTTGGCTTGGGCAGTGGCGACCGCGTCAGGCAGCTCGGGTAACGGCTGCTGGGGTCTTCGTGCGGAGTGTGTCCAGCGGCGGACGGATCATAGCGGAGGTTGTCGACGAGGCCCGCTGCCAACGTCGAGCTTGCGCTCGAGCGCCGCGCGTTCGGCGGCGTTCCCGCACAGTTCAATGGCCTGCAGTAGTGCAGACCGCGCCTCGTCGCGGCGGCCGAGCCGGATGAGCATCTCGCCGCGGATCGCGGGGAGCAGGTGGGATCCGGCCAGTTCGCCCCGTGATGTGATCGCGTCGACCAGCGCAAGGCCGGCCGCCGGACCGGAGGCCATCGCGACTGCGACGGCACGATTGAGTTCTATGATGGGTGATGGAGTCAGCCGTCCGAGGGCTTCGTAGAGGATGACGATCCGCTGCCAGTCGGTCTCCCTTACCGAGCGCGCCACAGCGTGGCATTCAGCTATCGACGCCTGAAGTCCGTACGCGCCCAGTCCACGTCCGGCCCCAACCGCCCGCGCGAGTGCCGCACGTCCGCGCCGGATAGCAGACTGGTCCCACAGCCTTCTATCCTGGTCCTCAAGAAGTACGGGGCGTTCGGAAGCATCGAGCCGGGCCGGAAACCGGGCGGCGGTCAGTTCCAACAGTGCGAGCAGCCCGAACACCTCCGGCTCGGGCGCGAGGCGCACCAACACGCGGGCCAGCCGGCGCGCCTCGCTGGCCAGATCCGGGCGGATCCATTCATCGCCGCCCGAGGCGAAAGAACCCTCCGTGAAGATCAGGTAGACGACCTGGAGCACCGAGCCAAGTCTCTCCGCTACCTCGTGACCTTCCGGTAGGGCGAAGGGCACGCGGGCAGCCGCAAGCGTTTTCTTGGCCCGTGTGATGCGCGCCTGGATGGTCGGCACCGGGACCAGAAAGGCCGCCGCTATCTCGTCGCTGCCCATGCCGCCGACCACCCGGAGGGTCAACGCGAGCCGCGCCTCCTTCGACAACACGGGATGGCATGAGATGAACATCAGCGCCAGTACGTCGTCGTCGATTGCTTCGGGGTTGAACAGCACGTCCGCGCCGGGTGCCTCCTCGGCAAGTTCGCGGGCAAGCAGGGTGTACTTCTCGTCGCGTGCCGCGAGCCTTCTGAACATGTCGATCGCGCGACGCCGGCCGGTGGTCAGCAGCCACCCGACAGGCTGGGCCGGTACTCCGTTGACCGACCAGGAGACGAGCGCCTCGGCAAGCGCCTCCTGTGCCAGGTCTTCGGCGAGCGTGAAGTCTCCGGTGTAGCGGGCGAGGGCGCCGACGATCCGGGCGGATTCCATCCGCCATACCGCTTCGACGGCGCCCCTCGCCTCGTGTCCTGTCATTGCCGGCTTAGAGCTGTCCGGTCTTCTCGCGCCAGGCGCGTTCCTTTTGGATCCATTCATTGTCCTGGGGGAACTCGTCGATGGTGGTGACGCGGCGGATCTCGGTCTTGCTGCCCGCCGTCAGGGGAGCCCGTTTGGCCCACTCGATCGCTTCCTGCTTGGAGGCAACGTCGAGGATGTAGTAGCCGGCGAACAGTTCCTTGGTCTCCCCATAAGGACCGTCGGTGACCACCGGCGTATCGCCGGTGAAGTCGACGACGACGCCATCGTTCGCATCATCGAGGCCCTCGGCCGCCAGAAGCACTCCGGCGCGGATCAGCTCGTCGTTGAATTTGCCCATGCTCTCCATGATTTCCGAGAAGTCGATGTTCGCGAAGTTGGCGTACGACTCGTCGGTTGCCCGCATGATCAACATGTACTTGGCCATTTCATACTCCTTGGTTCTGGAAGGTCGCCCTTCGACCTTCTCACCTATAGGTCGAACGGCACGAGGGCAGATCGACGCAAACCGAAAACTTATTTGGCGCACTGAGATGTCCGCAGGCTGACGGAACCCGCTGGATAGCGATCGCCACACTATTTGGTGCGATTCCGTGACGCTCGAGCCGGTCGGTGACCTCGCCGAGGGCCCTCAGCCTCACCGCCCCGCCACACACCCCGCAACATACTCGGCATCCACGCCCACCCCGCCAACGATCGACGAGTAGTGCCCCGTCAGCCAAGGAAGTCCAACCACATACAGCCCCGGATGCTCGGTGACTCCGCGGACATGGCGAGGGTAGCTCCATGCGTCCAAAACAGGCATGTCCACAAAACCAAGGCCCAGTTTGTACCCGGTTGCCCACAGCACTGAGGTGATTTTCTCGGCGGCGAGGTTGACCCGCGGCGACGAAGAAGGCAGCCAGTCGTCCGCCGGCGCTGGCGAAGACACAGGGGCGTCGATCCCCGCGGCGGCGATGTAGGCGTCCACCGCCCGTCCCATGCGTTGGCCGAACCCGGCCTCGACCGTTGCGAGGCGTTCGGGGAGGTCGTCCGTGAAGACGAGTTCGCCGTCGTCGGCTGCTTCCAGATGCCCGTGCAGCCGGACGCCCTGGCGGCCGAGCTCGCGGAGGTGGATGTCGTGGCCGCCGTCGGTGCCGGACAGCAGGGGGTTGCAGGCGAACCGTGCCGCGGGGGAGGGCAACTGCCCAACCGTCAGCGCGTTGACCCCGTACTGCGGCCCGCGGATTCCGGCCTGCAGGATCCAATAGATGATGTCCCGCCCGCGATACCTGCGCGGCGCCTCCGGACACATCGACACGGCCAGATGCACCTCACGCCCGGCCTCGAGCAGGTCTTCCGCGATCTGCCCGCCCGACTGCCCTGTCCCGACAATCAGCACGGCGCCGTCCGGCAACTGCTCCGGATTGCGGTAGTCGTGGACGTGAAGCTGCAGGACGCTACCGGGAAGTCCTGCGGCCAACGCAGGGATCTTCGGTATTTGATACGCGCCGGTCGCGAGCACCACGTTGCGCGCCCGCCAGCCGCCGTCGGCCGTTTCAACGCTGAAGCCACCATCCGACGTCGAGATCCGCGTGACGTCCGTGCCGGTCCGGACCGGCGCATCGATCCTCCGGGCATAGTCCCGGAAATAGTCCACCGCATCGTCGCGCGCCATGAACGCCTCTGGCTCCGGACCGGTGTACGGCATGCCGGGCAAATCCAGCGAGAAGTTCGGCGTGTTCAGCACGAACGCATCCCAGCGATCCTGCCACGCGCCACCCAGCGCGGCTCGCCGTTCAAGGACTAAATGCTCGACGCCGGATTGGCTGAGGAAGTAGCTCGTGGCCAGTCCCGCCTGGCCACCGCCGACCACGAGGGTGTCGATTTCCATGAGCGATCCTTCCGGTCCATTGGCAGAACTTTACGCCTGGCGATTCCGGTACGGGAGGAGGGGGTCAAATCGGAAGTACGGTGGACAGCACTGCTGGGACCGGTTGCGTGAAACGGACGAACTTGATGCACTCGTCCGGAAACGGTCCTAGAGTGTTGGCCATGGCTATCGCACGCTTCCCGGTTGTAGTGCTCGACTGTCCCGACCCCAAGATCCTCGCTGAGTTCTACAGCGCCCTGCTCGAATGGAAAGTCGAGCGGAACGACGACGACTGGTGGTCCGTCCGCGCCGATTACGGCGATTCGCTGGCCTTCCAGAAAGTCGATTCCTTCAAACCGCCGCAATGGCCGGGCCAGGACGTCCCGCAGCAGATGCACCTCGACGTCGTGGTCGAGGACCTCGACGCCGCTGAGGCAGCTGTTCTCGAGCTCGGCGCGACCAAGCACGAACACCAGCCGGGAACGTCATTCCGGGTGTTCCTTGACCCCGCCGGTCATCCTTTGTGCCTCTGCCTGGACTGATTGGTCAGGATCGGAGAAGCGCTCAGTGGGGCCTCGGCATAAAGTCGAGAGCACGAACCAGCCCGCCTCACTGAAGGAAACGCCATGACCTCCATAGAATCAGTCACCCTCGAAGTTCCCGACCCCACGGCCGCCGCCGCCTTCTACGAAGCCGCTTTCGGATTGGGCCCTCGCGTGCGCGTGCGGACCTCGGAAGCTCCGACGGCGGGCTTCCGTGGGTTCACGTTGTCGCTCGTCGTGTCGCAGCCGTCGACCGTCAGCAGCCTGATCGACTCCGCTGTGGAAGCCGGCGCCACGACGCTGAAGCCGGTGGAGAAGTCGTTGTGGGGCTACGGCGGCGTCGTCCAGGCTCCGGACGGTGCGATCTGGAAGGTCGCGACGTCGGCGAAGAAGGAGACCGGTCCGGCTACCCGCGAGGTCGAGAAGATCGTGCTCCTGATGGCAGTCGCGGACGTTGCCGCGAGCAAACGGTTCTACGGGGATCGGGGCCTCTCCGTGGGGAAGAGCTTCGGCAAATACGTCGAGTTCGCCATGCCGTCGAGTCCCGTCCAACTGGGGCTCTACGCGCGCCGCGCCCTCGCCAAGGACGCCGGCGTCTCACCTGACGGCAGCGGATCGCACAGGCTAACCATCGGCAGCGACGCCGGCCCGTTCACCGATCCCGATGGGTTCGCGTGGGAGGCCGCATCAGCGTGAGCCGGATGAGGTCCCTTTTGCACCGGGTGCCGGCGGGAGTCGCGAGTTTGAAATCGCTGCACCTGGGTCGACGCCTCTTACGTCCCCGTGCCCCCGCGGGCGATGAGGTCTGCCTGGAGGAACTGAACGAAGCTCAATCCGGTCGACGTGCCGCCGCCCCACTGCTTGCCGTCTACGAACGCCGTCGGGACGCCTTTGATCCCGCTGTTCAACGCGAGCCTGTTGGAGTACCGTGCCCACGCGAGGTACGTGCCGCCGTCGATGCACTTGGCTGCATCAGCGCCGGCTGACGAGGCGAAGGACTTCAGCTGCTGGTCGCTCAGGCCCGCAGATCCTCGAGCTGGCTGGACCGCGTACAGCTCGGCCATGAAGATCGCGTACCCGGCCGGGTGCTCGTCGGCGACGCACGCGGCAGCGGCGGCCGCACGTGACGGGTACCTGGTGGTGAATTCCGAATCGAGGAAAGCGACGGGCCGGTATTCCACGGTGATCTTCCCCTCGCTGCGCAGCAGATCAAGGGTTGTCGCGGAGGCTTTGTGGAAGTCGGCACACGAGGGGCAACCAAAATCCACATACACAACCACCTTGGCCGGCTGGCCCTTCGGTGCGGCCTCGATCCCTGGCGCATGCGGGTTGCCGTACGTCGGAGCGGCCGGGACGGGGGAGGGGAGGGCTGAGGCGTCGACGCTCGACGGCGGGACGGGGACCACCTGGCCGCCGGCACCTAGGGTGATCCCGCCGTTGGAGTTCATATTCGCCGGACTAGGCCCCTTGTCAGGGAGACGCGAAAGAGAGGGAGCCGGGCTGCCCCTCAACGGTCCGGAGCTCATGGTGATCCCGGAGGAAATCAGAGCCAATCCGAGCACGGCTGCGAGGATGCCCCCCGCAATTCCGGTGTAGCCCAGAACCAGGCCTGCAATGGCGAGCCCGCGGCCGCCGTCGCCGCTCCGTCTGATCCGCGAGAGAGCGATATGCCCGAAGACAACGCCGAGCAGGCTGATGCCGAACGAGCACACTAAGGAGGCGATGGCCAGTGGTTCGGTACGCCGATGCGGCGGGGGATAGGCCGGCCGCAGCTCGGGCCAAGGGTTGTTCTGGTTCCCGAAGGACGCCGAAGGCCGCGGAGGCCACGCAGGTGGCTCGGGCTGGTTGTAGTCGCTCATCTGAAGTGCTCCCTTCTCGCGTGCAGGAGCACTTCGCTCCCCCAATGGCTAGAGCATAGCGCCTACTGAGTACCTGCGGCGTCGCGGTTAATTGGCCCTACCGCGAGTCCCATCGGAACCAACGGATTCCGATGAACGCGAACACCGCGACGTAAGCTACGCACGCCAGGAGCGAGCCGGTGTCCTGGCCGCCCAGGCCGACTGGTTCAGGACATCCGAAAACAGCGTCATGAGGGCTCCGACGGGAGACCAGTCGGAGATGGCCTTGATTGTGTCGCCGAGGATGCCGGTTCCGCCCAGGACGCCGAGGAGCAACAGGGCGATCATGAGCAGCCGGCCGATCGCGCTGATGGCGTTGGTGGACCGGATTAACCCGACAAGGGCTTGCCCGATTGATAGGAAGACGGCAGCCCCGAGTAGGGCGACGGTGATGACCAAGAGGTACTGGCCAACATTCAGTGTCAGGCCGTGAACGATTGCACCGACGATCACCACGATGATGGAAGCGATCAGATTGGTTGCTACCTGCACGATGAGGCGGCTGGTCATGATCATCCAGTTCGGCGCCGGCGTTACCCGCAGCCTTTGCAGGACGCCGATGTCCCGGTCGTGCGCCAGGGCCAGCGTAAAGCCGAGCAAGCACGAAGTGAGCAGCCCAAGGGTCAAGGCCAAACCGATGATGAGGGTGGATCCTCCGAGCCGCGATTGCCCTTTGCCGAAGGTGGTGGCCACGAGGATCACGATCGGCAGTGCGGCGCTCAAGACAAGCGAGGTCTTGCCGTTGAGCATCACAATGGAGTCCGCGCGAAGCAGCGAACCCATCGCCAGGCCCAGCGGCGGGCGGGCGGTATCTACCCCGGCGTTAGTCACGGATCTCACTTCCTGTCAGTCCGATGAACACGTCTTCCAAGGTGGGCGCTCCGTGGGCTACTGACAGCACGCGCGGATCCTCCTTATGCCTGTCGATCAGCTCCGATGGTTCTCCGACCGTGAGAAGGACCCCATGATCGATGATCGCCACCCGGTCACACACGGCCTGTGCTTCTTCCATCGAGTGAGTGGTGAGGAGAATGCTGTTGCCTTCACCCCGGAGTTCCTCGATGCGACGCCAGAGTCCGCGGCGTGATTGCGGGTCCAGCCCGGCGGTTGGCTCGTCCAGCAGGAGAAGAAGGGGGTTGTGGATGGTGGCAATGAATAGCGCGAGCCGTTGCTGTTGCCCTCCCGACAACTGTTTGAACCGTTTGCCCAATTCTTGTTCGAGCCCGATGGCCCGCATGCTCGTACCGATCTGCTCTCGCGAGAGTTTCACCCCATAGAGCCCGCCGTAGAGCCTTGCGATCTGCTGAATGGTGAGCTCGGCCTGGAAACTGGAGGACTGCAGTTGCACTCCGAGCCGCGCCTTCGCGTCCAGCGGCTTTTCTTGAACGTCGATTCCGTCCACCAGCAGCCGACCGGATTTCGGCTTGACCAACCCCTCGATGGCACTCAGTGTGCTCGTCTTCCCTGCACCGTTCGGACCCAGGAGGCCGAAGATCTCACCGCGATGAATCTGAAAACTGACGCCGTCGACGACGGTCCGCTCGCCATAGGCGACGCGCAAGTCCCTGATGTCTAAAACCGACGGCTGTGCCGGCATATTCACTTCACTCATCGAGCCGCATCCCTCTCAGGCTGGCCGACCCACCCCATGGTAGGGCGCCGTTGCGATGAGTCTATATGCGGGAACCTCGTGTTCTCTGCGCCCGCTCCCAGTGCTCCCGCAGCATCCCGGCCAGCAGTTCGGGTTCGATCCGGTGCGGGGGATCGAAGTGGTGGCGATTCTCGAATACCTCGAGGCGGAAGTCAGGAAACACCGTGGACAGCCGTTCAGCAATCTCGCCATATTCATCCGGGTTGCTCAGGCCGCCGAGGACGAACAGCACCGGCCACTCAAACGCCGCCAACCGCGCCCGGTCCAGATCGTAAGTCTTGAAGTCTTGCAGGAACGCCCTGATGCCGGCGGGTCGCTTGGCCATCCACGGCGGCGGTCCGCCCTCCCGCGGAGGCGGAAGGACGACGTCGGGCTTCACACCCAGCCTCATGAACCCGGCCATGAACTCACCAGGCGGAAGCGCCTCAAGCAGTTCATATTGCTTCCACAGCTGCACGTGAGCCGGGCTCCAGTCCCAATTGCCGGCCCAAGCCGCCTCGAGGAGTGTGAGGCTCAGCAGGCGCTCGGGATGCTTGGCAGTACAGGCAAGCGCAGCCGCCCCGCCGCCCGAATAGCCGAGCAGATGGAACGTTTCCCAGCCGCGGGCGTCCGCCTCCCGAAGGATGCCCTGGATCTCGGTGTCCAGGCTCCATCCCCGCGGCGGCTCATCGCCGTCGTACAGCTCCAGGCCCTTCGCGACGGCGTCGACGTCAGGCCCCAGCGCTTCGATCAGCGCGCCATATGCCGGTTGGGCGGGAAGAACACTGCCCGGAAGAAGGATGACCCTAATCCGCTCCATGGCAGAACTGTACGCCTGTCCCGGGGCTGGCGGAGGGGGGGAGGAGCGGCCTAGTTTCCCGGCGAGAGGACAGTGACGCCAGCGTCAACAGCAGCGGCGAGGAGTTCGCCGTCGTAAGCGACCAACAGATCCGCCTGGAGCCTGATCGCGGTGGCCAGGTGGATTGCATCCGCACTCCGCAAGCGGCCGGGAAGCGCCGCCGCATACATCAGATCGGAACGGGCGACGTCCACCAGATTGATGCCGCTCAGAACGGTGTTGACTGGTTCCGCGCCCAGCCCCCGCCGACGCGCCGCGCAATGAAGCTCGGTGTACAGGAGCATCGACGCCACGAGCCGGTGTCCGCTTCCGGGGGCAGCCGAAAGATGCTCGGCGAGGGCGGCGGACTCCGGTTCATCAACGAGGAGCTTGAGGACGGCTGACGTGTCCACGTAGGTGATCACCGATCGCCGCGCAGATCGGCGAGCATGTCTGAGGTGCTTGTTTCGCTCTTGATGCGTGGCACTAGCCTGAAGTCCACGGGATCCTCAGCAGCAGGGCGGACGCCGCCTGACTGGAGCAGCCGTTCGAACGGCGATGCGGAAGGCGGAATGAGGGTGGCCGCAATTTCCCCGTTGTTGGTCACATCGATGATTTCGCCGTTCTTGACTCGCTCCAGAATCTTGCTGCTGTTGTTGCGCAGTTCGCGGTGCGGGATCGTGGTCATGATTGCCTCCGTAGCAATCGTAGCACCGCCCGTCGGGGGCGGATTGAGTGCGGCTCAGAAGACGAATTTTTACGAATACTAGCCATATGTCCAATCCCCTGTATGCTTGTAGCTGTTGTTGTGTTTGGCATTTGGTAGTTCAGGCAGTTCCCGCGGTTCATCAACCGCGACCTTCTGAAGTAACGGTGGAGAACACCCCACACCGGAGGCCCGACAGTCGGGACAACCTCCACCTTCAGTAAGGAAACTGAAAAAATGGCTACAGGTATCGTCAAGTGGTTCAACTCTGAAAAGGGCTTCGGCTTCATCTCCCCGGAAGATGGCAGCCAGGACGTTTTCGCTCACTACTCCGCCATCAACTCGGGTGGCTACCGCTCCCTCGAAGAGAACCAGAAGGTTTCCTTCGACGTCGAGCAGGGCCCCAAGGGTCCCCAGGCTGTAAACATCCAGGCTCTCTAAGCTTCGGATTTCAAAAAGCAGGGCCGGTCATTGACCGGCCCTGCTTTTTTGTGCCCATTTCTGGGTTATAGGACAAAACGTGTGTAAATCACGGGTGTGCCATGTGCGTCCGGCCCAGCCTTTGCGGGTTCAGGAGCCTTCCTGACCTTCTTTGGAGGAGCTCCTAGCGCAACACGCCGCCGACACGCCATTCAGAAGGCCACTTCGCGGTCAAAGAGGGTCAGGACCGTCGTTGTCCGGGGGCTGGTGGGTTGCGTTCACATGTGTAGTCGGATGATGAAGAGGAAGTAGTACCAGAGGGGCATCGAAAGCAGTGACAACACGGCCATCGCGGTCCGTACTCGGGATCGCTCGCGCAGGATCGCGGAGAGCAGCCAGAATGCGAGTATTCCGATGAGGCCTCCGACGCAGTTCAGGATCACATCGTCGATGTCCGATGCACCAACCGCAAACACGCCCTGGATGATCTCTACGGCGACGCTGACCGAGGCGACCGTGAGCATGGCCAGCCATGCCGCCCGATGTCGGAGCCACGATGCGTAGACCCCGAGCGGGATGAAGATCAGGATGTTCCCGACGACGTTGGCGAACGCCACTCTCGCGGTCCCGGGTGAGTGGCTGAACGCGTATTCTGCGATGGTTGCGAACGGGATGAGATTGATCGATCTCTCCGACCCCGGTGCGCGAGAGAAGAGAAGCAGCTTCAGCAGGAAGGCCGCGTAGAGGGCGAAGACGGCGAAGATGGCCACGGTCTCCGCTTGCGCCCGTTTCGTGGTGAGTCGCCAGCTCGGCACATCATCATCCGTGACCGCGGCGGGTTTCGGTTGTACACGCATTCTCAGGACGGTACAGAGGAAACCTGTCGTGCTCCTGTGAGCAAATACTAGAAAGTATGTTCGAGTCACGAAAAGACGATTCGAATAAATATCCACATACGCAAGGTTCGGCCTAGAGGCGGCCGCGAAGTCCCCGTAACGTCGAAATCAAGAGACCACCACCAGGAGGACCATGAAGATCTGTCACCGCCAAAGCCTCATCCTTCGGGTGCTTGAAACACTGAGTCGTCGCGCGCGCACACGGAGATGCCAAGTAAAACCGCAGGTGGGCACACGGAGACGCCCCCGCGCGGGCACTGAGTTTCGTCAAAACAGCACGTAGACGCCGGTTCCTGAACCTACGGTTGCCTTTGGAAAGTTTTCGCAGACGTCAGAGAAAGTTGGATCGCGAGTGTTCGAACAAGAAGTTCGGCGAACGCTGGACTACGTTGCTCGCGGAATGATGGTTGGGATAGTCGGTGCGCCTGGCAGCGGCCGCACAAGTGTCGTGCAGAAAGTCATTGCCGATCTGGAGAAAACCGGCACCACGATTTACTTCATTTCGGGACTCCGTTCGCATCGGGGAATACCGTTCGGCGGAATTTACAGCCTGAGCCTGGATATCCGAATAGGCCAATTGGGCGTGCTGGGTGTGGCTGACACGCTGGCAGGACGGCTCGCCAGGCCAGGGGAGCGAGTGCTTGTAGTCGATGACCTCGAGTTCGTGGACGCCGAGACCGTAGCCGTCCTGGATGCCGTCCGTCGTAGGACCAGGCGGCCCATGATCGTGACCATGAGCGAGTCTTCTATCTACTCGAAAGGGCAGCTGGCCGCCCTGAGCCCTGGTCCCGAAGCGAGGGTTCACCTGAATCCGCTTCGCTACGAGCAAGTGAACGAGCTCATCACCGACTTTATGGGGGCTCCGGCAGACGCTGACACCACGGCCCGGATTCTCACCAAATCCGCGGGGAATCCCCGGCTTGCGGTTCGTATTGCGGAAACAGCGTCCCTCAGTCATCTGATCGCGCTCCGCCGCGGTCAATGGCAGATGACCGGCGACACCCTGTGGAATGAGCACCTCCACGGCAGCGTGGAATCCCTCCTTGAAGGACTTGAAGCCGACGAGCTCACAGGCCTCCAAACCATGGCCATCGCAGGTACGGTGCCCATCGATGTGCTGCAACAAGTTGTCCACGCGGACGTCCTGGACAGGCTCGAACAGCGCGGCTTCATTTCCGTCATAGAGGATATGCCCAATAGTGTCAGCGTTGCGATCACGCCGCCGCTCCTGTCTGACTATTTCCGTGGTCAAAGAGTGCTCACGAACCGGCGGGTACTGAAGAACCGAATCACACGGACCCTGAGCGCTTTGCCACAGGAACCCCAGGTTGACGTCACCTCCGCCGATTCGCTGATGAGGGTTTTGGGCGCACTTCGCCTCGAAAGGAGTTCTGACGACGCAGCCTCTGCACGCCACTTTCATGAGCAAGTCTCGGCCCGGGAGCGCCACCGTTACGATCAGTGGGAGATCGACAAATCAGTCCCGAACGCCGTCGCAGTACTGAGCGGCTACTGGGGTTCTCCCATTGACGCGTCGAGAATTGAGCGTGTGCTTTCCCAGACCCCGGCCTCGGATGGCGACTCCCGTGAACTCCTGTTCCTGGCAGTTACCAAGGCGCTTTGGGCGATTTATTCGGGCAACGGGCTGGATTGCGCAGCAGAAGTCCTCAGGAGCTTCGGCAAGGAACGCCCCGAATGGTCCGTCGAGGCCGATGCGGCTGAACTTTTTCTCGTGGCGTCCTACGACAGAATGCCGGAGAATCTCGACGACATTTTCGCCCGCCTTCACGATCGTCACCCTGAAAGCGGCGTTATAGCCTGCATCCGGGGCGTCGCTGGAACTCTACCGCTTCAACCCTTCGGCGGCGCTCAAAGCAATTGACTCGTCAGGCGGGTTCAGGAGCCTTGCACGAATGGAACCGTTCATCCGCGGACTGGCATTGTTCAGCTCGGGGCGGATTGAGGAGTCAATTGTCCTTGCTCTCGACCATCGCGCAGAGGCCCGCCGCAACCTGGATCAATTCGGATTGGTGGCCAATAGCTATGTGGCTGCCCAGGCCCTGATCTACCGCGGCTATTTCGACGAGGCCGAGTACCTGATGGGCACCGTCTTTGCCATGGGACGGCCAGGATTCCTCGTGGATTCACTCCACGACGCCATGCTTCGGCTTGCGGGACTGAGGACCGCGACGACGGCGATCTCTCCCACAGCGACCCTTGCCACCCAGGCGCGGCGCGAAGCTGAAGATATCGGCCCACTCCCGGGGACTGCAAAAGGAGTCTACGAGATCGTCGCCGGGCGCCCCCTCATCCCCGCTGTATTCGACGGGAAAGCCACTCGTCTCATTCAACGGCAGCTGGAACGTGGCTACGTCATGGAGGCGGCGTATTCCGCACTCTTCTTCACCTGCCTGCTTCCGGGCCGGAAGGTCCTTGACCTCCTTCGGCAGATCCTCAAGGAGCATGCCTCGACGTCGCACGATCAATTGGTGGCAATTGCGGCAGCCGTAGTGGAGGAAGACCACCAATTGCTCGGGGTGCTGCTCCAGCACTACGAGCCCGACTCGGACTTCTATCAGGTGCGGATGCTGATCCGCGGAGCTTTCAAACGGTATGCATTCGTAGACGACAGCATTGGGGCAGCGGCGATGGACCGGGCTTACGCCATCTTTGCGACTCGATTTCCGTCGCCAGATGAGCCGCTCGCGTTTAATTCCGGAAGCTATTCACCTCTGACGATGCGGGAAATTGAAGTAGCGGCCCTGGCCGGGCATCGCTCCAATCCCGAGATCGCCGAGCATCTGGGAATCAGTACCAGGACCGTAGAAAGTCATATTTCCAACGCGCTCCGTAAGACGGGAAGTCCATCGCGCGCCGCCCTCTTTGACCTCGTCCGGGTTTCGTCCCCCTTCCGCTAGATCACGAACTTGAGCCACTTTGAGCGCCGGGCATCAAAGATTTCGCCATCAAGCAACCGCCACTTGTCGGCAACCCGCCTCACAGTGAACCGTAACCTCGCTCTGGGACGAATCGTCTGCACGTAGCGGAACGTCACTTCATCCACCGCGGACTTTTCCAGTTTGATGACATCCCGGTCCGCATCGTACGTGGGCGGATAACCTATCCCGTTGGAATCCATTCTGCGACGATCGCCACTGCCGGGAATCAAGTGCTTCTCGAAGATCCGCTCAAGCTCGCGGTTCGCTTCTGCCATTTCGTTCATCGCGACCTTGCGGTTTTCCAGCAAGGGAGCAATCGCCGCATAGCTTTTTGTCTCCCAAACGTGCATGGCATCAACGAAGTCCACAAAAGCCCGCAGCGCCGGGCCGTTTGATTTACTTCGAACATCTACAAGCATCAATTTCCACGTACCTCTCCTAGTTCCAGTCGAGACCAAGAAGTACGGTAGGTGGGCCCTGGGGCAGTAGGTGTTCAAATGGGTTGAATTGAGTGGCAAAATCGACGAATTAGGTGGTAGCCCCACAGAACACCTACACCGCGCGTAGTGGATTGCTCATTTCAAGCCGGATCACCACTCAGTGGGCTTTGGGACCCTGGCTTTCAGTCAGGGCGTTTCCCCCCACGACGGTGTGCTTTGCTGGGCATTCCTCTCCTGGACCGAGTCCACGAACGCGACAATGGTGAGGACCTCAACGCCGAGCGCGCAGACAGTGGCGATTGCCGACGTCGTCCACTGGAACGGGACGGTCACTTCCGGGCCGAGTGCGGCTGAGTTGGAAAACCCGGCGAGAGCGAAAATGGCGATCTTGGGGAGCAGCCATTTCCGGGCCGGACTTAAGACAGTTGCCAAGAGTGCTGCTGTGCCAAACGCCAGGAGGAGGGCGACCATCGTATTCTTCAGGGCGAGCGGATCAAGAGTCCTGAGTCCTTCCGCGGGTGGAAAGGTCCAAATGAGTACAGCCGAAATACCCGAGAAGGCGGCGGTCAGGTAACCAAGGATCTTTGGAAGGAAGCGGTACAACTCAGCCGTCATGGGGGTTGTCTTTCTGGGCAGCAGATTCCGAGGGGCCAGGATCGGACTGTCGTTCAGTACGAAGCCAGGCGACCTTCGCGCCGGATCGACGCTAGTTCCGATTGTCTCGATGAAAATGGCGTCTGCGTGGTGAAAAGCGCAAACTCAGTGCGCCCGCAGCGGCTTTTGCGTGCAAAAAAGCTGGATCTACGTGTGCGAACGGACCCGTCTACGTGTTCGGCGAACGGACGGTGGCCAGTAGGGCTCGGGTCTCGGCAACCACCCGATCCTGGAACGCCGGCTCACGGACCTGCACTGATGCGAGCATTGGTTTTGCGTTTTCGTCGTAGTAGACCCCGGTGCCGCCCGTTTCGTCGGTGAGGACTTTGGTGATGACGCGGGCGGCGAGCTTCGGGGTGCTCCAGTACTTGATGAAAGGCGCGAGCGGGGAGAGGACGTACTTCGAGAGAAGCCGGAGCACGATGTTCGCATCCCGTCCGAGCCCCGAACCGGGGCTGAAGCCCGGCTCGACGGCGTTGAAGCGCAACCTCGGGGTTTCCCGCGCGAAGGCGAAGACGGTGGCGAGATTGCCTTGCTTCGAGGTGGCGTAAGCATCCCCGCCCGGGAGCGAAGAACCGCCGGTGGCCCATTCGCCGCGAGCGCTCGCCTCTGCGGAGAGGTAGCGGGCGCCGCGGAAGCCTGCGACGGTGGCGGGCTTGCGCTCGGGATCCTCCACGGCGGAACAGATAAACACGACGTTCGCGCCGTCGGGCAGGTGGGGGATGAGTGCTTCAGTGAGCGCGAACGGCCCGAGGTGGTTGGTCGCGAACGTGCCGTCCCAACCTTGTGCCGTCTGGAATGACTGCATCGACATGACGCCGGCGTTGTTCAGCAGGCCGGCGATCGGCAGGTTGAGCGCGGCGATCTCAGCGGCGGCCGTGCCGACGCTCCTGATGTCGGACAAATCGCAGACGACAGACACGGCATGTCCGCCCTGAGCCAGGATCTCCTGTTCGATCCCGTCGAGCTTGGAGCGGCTGCGGCCGACCAGCACCACCGTGCCGTGCTTGGCGAGTTCGAGCGCCGTGCGATGCCCTATGCCGGAGGTCGGGCCGGTAATGATCCAAGCCTTCGTTTCCATTTCTTCCGGGGTGGACGCTGTCATGTCGGCTCCTCTGTCATCGTTCGTGATTATTCGGTACGTCAAACGGCGTATGTCAGGCGAGCATCCGCCACATGGCATCGAATGCCAGTTTTCGGTGAACCTCGGCCTGGGCGGGATCGCTCAGCATCGAATCGATGGTGGTCTCGGCGATCGCGGTGGTCAGGGCGAGGACGAAGCTCAGCGGTGCCGCCTGCATCTGGCCGTTTGCCCGGCTTCGTTCGAGCAAGTCCGCGATGCCGCTGAATGCGGTACTCACGGTCAAATGGCTTTCCGCGGTGATGTCGCCTGATACCTGCAGGTGGGCGAGCGCTCGTCTCTTCTCGGGGAACGTGGTGGCCCAGTTCAGCCATTGGTTCCACATGTGGAAGACCTGCTCCCGTGTGTCACTCTCGCTTGGAAGGTGCTCGACAGCGGCAGCTCCCATCTCGGTCTTGAGACTGACATAGAGCTCATTCAAAAGCGACGCCTTCGTGTCGAAGTAGACGAACAGCGAGCCGTTTGAGACACCCGCCTTCTGGGCGATCGCTGCGGTGGACACGCTCAGCCCCTGAACCGCGATGACATCAGCAGCGGCTGCCAGAATCGCATCCCGCCGTTCTGCGCTTTTAGGTCTAGCCATGTCGTCACACTATAAGAGAGTGTCTAGTCAGTCAATAGACTCAAACCAGGCGGACTCGGCAGGTTGCCCGTTACCTCGGTTGGCACGCCGGGCCGAAACCGGTACGGTTGTGAGCGAACGTGACACGATTTGAGGAGGCGAGCCCGATGCACACACTGTCCACTCTGGGCGCTCCTTTGAATTCACGATCGCGCGACTGACGTAGCCGTCGCGGGGAGCGCTCTGCATATCCTCCCAGAAAGCTACGGCTATGAATCATTCACTTCAGTTCAACCCGGAGACCATCTCTCACGACGTCTCTGAACACCCCTCCCGTACAGCCTTGGTCCTCGGTGGTGGCGGGTCCACGGGCAACGCGTGGCTGATCGGCGTTATCGCTGGCCTGTTCGAGGCCGGTCTTGATGTGACGAAGGCCGATCTGATCATCGGGACGTCGGCGGGATCGACGGCCGCTGCCCAAATAACCAGCGCGACTCCGGCCCAGCTGCTTACCGCAATCCTCGACGCTGCACCCCAGGCACGGACTGCCCCGGCCGGATCCGGCCGTGGACCTGCCCCGGCTGGATCCAGCCGTGGACCTGCCCCGACGAGGCCGACGGTGAACTACCTGGAAACAACGGGCGCAATCATCGCTGCCGCCAAGGATGCGGCCGACATGCGCCGCAGAATGGGTACGTGGGCCCTCGAGATGGATCCGACGCCGCACAGCGCTGCGCAAACGCAGTGGCGCGCCACCGTCGCCACTCGGCTTCCCAGTCAGCTCTGGCCGGAACGGCGGATACTCATCACGGCGGTGGATGCCCAGACCGGCGAACCGGTCGTGTTCGACCGCCACAGCGGGGTCGACTTGGCGGACGCCGTGGCTGCCAGCTGTTCCAGTGGCTTCGCCTACAGCATCGGCAGTGGCCGATACATCGACGGCGGCTACCGATCCAACGCCGAGAATGCCGACCTGGCAGCCGGGTACTCGCAAGTGCTGGTGCTGTCACCATTCGGCGGCAGATCACGGACTCCGGCGGAGTGGGGCATGCATCTCGCAACGCAGGTAGACGAACTACGGGCAAGCGGCAGCAGAGTCGAAACGATCTTCCCGGATGCCGACTCCGAGAAAATGTTCGGCGCCAATGCGATGGATCCGTCACTGCGTCCGCCAGCTGCCCGGGCCGGCTACAACCAGGGCAGAACCCTGGCCGGGCAGCTTACCGTCGCGTTGCAGGCGCCTTGGCCGGTGAGCCCACAATGAACGGCCGTGTGTTGACCGGTTCGGCGGAGCGGTCGATCGGCTTGGCTTCGGCAATCGGCGCGGCAGGCTCAGCAGGCTCAGCGGCCCCAGCGTAGCTGCCGGTTCCGAGCCCGCGGACAGTCCAACCTTCCGCCTGCCACGCCCGGGCGTCGAGGACGTTCCGAGCGTCCAGCACCATCCGGCGTCGTACGCGTGAACCCGCGACGGCGGGGAAAGGGTGCGGTACTCGTCCCACTCTGTGAGCAGCAGCACCAACTCGGCGCCTTCGAGCGCGCGAGTGGTGGACGCTTCGAAGCGGAGTTGCGGGTACCGCATCCAGGCGTTGTTGATGGCTTTGGGATCGGTCACGGTCACGTGGGCGCCGGCCGCGGCGAGCTTGAGTGCGACGTCCAAGGCAGGGGAGTCGCGGATGTCGTCGGTGTCCGGCTTGAAGGCGGCGCCCAGCACGGTGACGGTGCGGCCGGAGAGGAAGCCCTTGCACATTTCGCGTGCCACATCCACCGTGCGGGCGCGCTGGCCTAGATTGATGGAGTCGACCACGCCCATCCATTCGTCAACGGAGGCCACGGACAGCGCTTGTGCCTGCGAACGGAAGGAGCGGATGTCCTTCGGCAAGCAGCCGCCGCCGAAGCCAAGTCCGGCGTGCAGGTAGCGGTTACCGATGCGCGGATCCAAACCCATCGCTTCGCTGAGCTCAGTGACGTCGGCCCCTGAGGCGTCACAGAGCTCGGCCATGGCGTTGATGAAGCTGAGTTTCGTGGCCAGGTATGCGTTGGACGCGGACTTGATGAGCTCGGCGGTCGCGAAGTTGCAGACGAGCCGCGGGATCCCTGCGGAAATCAGCGGTTCGTAGACGGCGTCGAGCGCAGCTGTCACGGGGGTACCGGCGGCAGAGTCCTTGCCGCCCGGCACACCGTAGACCAGCCGGTCCGGCACCAACGAATCCTTCACGGCCGTGCCCTGGCGCAGGAACTCGGGGTTCCAGCCAAGCAGGATGTCTGCCCTGCGGGCAAGGATGCCGCGGAGCATGTCCACTGTTCCCACGGGAACGGTGGACTTGCCGACGACGGCGGCGCCACTCGCCAGGTGGGGGAGGAGGCTCTTCGTGGCTGCAATCAGGTAGGAGAGATCCGCGGTATCCGAGGTCTTGGACTGCGGGGTTCCTACACACAGGAAGTGGGCCTGTGCGTCGGCGGCGTCAGCGAAATCGGTGGAGAACCTGAGGCGCTTGGTGGCGAATCCGTCCTGGAGAAGTTCATCCAGGCCGGGTTCGTAGAAGGGCGCGAAGCCCTTGTTCAGGTGGGCCACCTTCTGGGCGTCGACGTCGATGCCCACCACAGTGTGGCCCATCGACGCGAGCGTGGCGGCATGTACTGCGCCTAGGTAGCCGCAGCCTACAACGGAGATTTTCATGCTGGGAGTCCTTTGCTGGAAGTCGCAGAAATAGTGGCGGATTCAGGTGCCTGAAGATCCGGCGCGTGGAAATCGGCTGCCTGATGGCCGTGGGGAAGGTTCGACGGCGGTGTCGCGACCGGTTCAACCAAGGCATCGCCGGCGATCACTGCCGCGTAATGCTGCACGAGTTGGGCACTCAGCACGGGCCATGTCCGTCCCTGCACCGAAGCGAACGCTGCCGCTCCGAACGCGCGGCGCTTGGCGTCGTCGCCCACGAGGTCCTGGACGTAACCGCGCAACTGCGCGAGGTTGCCTGGCTGCATAGAGCCAACCGGTACGTGAGTTTTCCACCAGGTCGAGGGGACCGCCGCGGCCGGTGGCCACGACCGGAACGCCGGAGGCCATGGCTTCCTGAATGGTCTGGCAGAACGTTTCGAACTCGCCAGGATGAACAAAGAGGTCAAATCCCGCCACAACCCGAGCCAGCTCGTCGCCGCCCAGGAATCCGGTGAAGACTGCTCTTGGCAGTGCTGCTTCGAGGGCCGCGCGTTGCGGACCATCGCCGACAATGACCAACTTTGTGCCCGGCAGGTCTGCCAGCACGGCAAGGTCTTCCACCTGCTTCTCCATTGCAAGGCGGCCCACATAGCCGATGATCCGCTCGCCGTCGGGGGCTACCGAGGTGCGCCACGCCGTCGAGCGCTTGGCGGGAGAGAAGCGCGCGGTATCCACACCGCGCCGCCACATGTCCACCCGCAGGATCCCGCGTCCGCGCAACTGGTTGAGCGCGAACGTGGACGGGACCAATGTCCGGTCCGCAAGAAGATGGATGTTTTCCACCCGGTTCCATGCCCAGTTCTCAAGGATGGGTACGCCGTACCGAGCCGCGTAACTGGGGACCTCGGTCTGGTAGATCGCCACCGTGGGGATGCCGAGCTGGTGCGCAGCCTGTACAGCCCGCCAACCGAGGACGAAAGGAGACGCAAGGTGGACGACGTCCGGCGCGTAGTCGGCAAGGATTCTCTTGACCCGGCTCACGCCGCCCAACGCCACCCGCACATTTGTGTACCCGGCCAGGGGTACGGAAGGGAGCCGGTGGACAAACGCGCCGTTCACGACGTCCGTGACAGCAGTGTCCGACGTCGACGGCGCAATCACCATCACTTCGTCGCCTCGCTCTTGCAGATGCTCCAGCACCCGCAGGATGGAGTGGGTAACCCCGTTCATGAGCGGCAGAAATGATTCGGCAACGATAGCGATCCTCACCCCTCCACGGTGTGCGCGGCGGTTGGCGAAGCGGGGGAATGGGCGTGACATCAGGGGGAAGGTTTGGTTAACAAACTGCTGCGGTTACTTAGAAGTTTTTTGCTGGATCACCCGCTGGGAGTTCGAAAGACGGGTACAACACACTCTTATTCCGCATTTGCGCCCCGTTTTACCCTGACAAGGAAGTGAACCCCGTGCTGGGTGTTTTCGCCCCGCGCCGCCCGTATGACCCGCAGGTCGCTGCCTAGAATCGAGCCATACCCTATGAAACTGTTTACCCCTACTGACCAGCCCCGGACGTTCAAAGGGACGATTCCCGGCAAATGGTTCACGTGGTTCTCCACAGCTGTGGTGGTGCTTGCATTTACCGGCGTCACCGCCGGTATCACCGCACCTGCAGCCCAAGCTGCCAATCCCACGGTGGTGACCCTGACCTTTGACGACGCAAATGCGGATCAACTCAACGCCGCGCAGACTATGCAGGGCCTGGGCCTGGTGGGTACTTTCTTCACGCCGTCCGGCTTCCTCAACAACCCCAACTACATGACGACGTCGGACCTGCAGGGGCTCGTGGCGAGCGGTAACGAGATCGGCGGCCACACAGTCACCCACCCGGATCTCGTCAATCTCCCGGCCGACGAAGCGACCCGCCAGATCTGCAACGACAGGGTGAACCTCAGCAACATGGGCTTCTCGGTCACGAGCTTCGCCTATCCTTTCGCTTCCGAGAACGCATCGGTTCAAACCATCGTGAAAAATTGTGGCTTCAACACTGCGCGCGGACTAGGCGACATCCAGACGCGCTTCGGCTGCGCCGGCTGCCCCGTGGCCGAGAGCATCCCGCCCGCGAATGCTTACCTCACCGCTGCTCCTGACGAGGTCGACAACACGTGGACCTTGGCTGATCTGCAGAAAGCCGTCACCCAGGCGGAGCCGGCGGGCGGATGGGTCCAGCTCACCTTCCACCACATCTCGGCAACCAGCACAGATCCACTGAATATCACGCCTACGTTGTTTAGCCAGTTCGCCACCTGGCTCAAGGCGCGCCCGGCCACCACTACCGTCAAGACGGTGAACCAAGTGATCGGCGGAACCGTCAAACCGCTGGTCTCCGGACCGCAGGCCCCACCGCAAGGCACCGGTAACCTGATCAAGAATCCAAGCCTGGAAACCCAGCAGAATGGGATACCGCAATGCTGGGCAGCCGGAGGTTATGGCGCAAACACCTCGGCCTTCGCCGTCGTCAGTCCCGGTCATACAGGAAACGTCGCCGAAAAGCTGACCGTTACCGGGTACGTTGACGGAGATGCGAAATTGCTGCCCGCGCTCGACCTGGGCGGTTGTTCTCCGACAGCAACCGCGGGACACAGCTACAACATCGGGGCCTGGTACACGTCCAGCACAAACACCCAGTTCGAGCTGTATTACCGGATCGGCCTAGGTTCCTGGAAGTACTGGACCTCCAGCCCGTGGTTCGGCGCTGCTACAACGTACCAAAAGGCCACCTGGACCACCCCGGCGTTGCCTGCCGGCGCGAACGGCATCAGCTTCGGATTGAACCTGTTCAGCAACGGCACGATCACCACGGACGACTATGAGATGTTCGACGTCGCCACCGTGACACCACCGCCCCCGCCGGCGGCCGGAACCAATCTGGTGCAGAACCCCGGCCTTGAAACAGCAGGCGCGGGCGCGTTCCCGCAGTGCTGGCAGGCCGGCGGATACGGCACCAACACCGCCGCGTTCAGCACGGTAGCTACCGCGCACACGGGTACGAAGGCGGAGAAGCTCACCATCACGGGCTACTCGAGCGGTGACGCGAAGCTGCTTCCGACGATGGACAGCGGCAGTTGCGCGCCGCCCGCCGTCGCCGGCCACACCTACTCGGTGCGCGCTTGGTATACGTCCACGGCCGTCACACAGTTCGCTCTGTACTATCGTGACGCCTCGGGCAACTGGGTGTACTGGACCTCGGGACCGTGGCTGGCTGCCGCCAGCACATACACGCAGGCAAGCTTCACGACGCCGGTGCTCCCCGCGGGGGCGACTGCCGTTAGCTTCGGGCTGAGCTTGTTCAACAACGGATCTGTCACCACCGATGATTACGCGATGTACGACACCGTGGGGGCTCCGGCTTTGGGCTGATCCTGTCAACCGAAATACATGCTGAGGGCGGCTATTTAGCCGCCCTCAGTACGTCTGGCAGCTCGTCAACGAAGACCGTCCCGGGTGGCTCATAGAAGATCACCAGGACTTCATCTCCGACATTGAAAACACTGGTCTTGTCGAAGGGATGGGCATGAAAGGCATTGGTGCCGCCATGGAACGGCAGCATGACTTCCCCCACCGTGCCAGGACCGATTCGCCCCGTGACCCGGCCGATCTTGCCGGTCAGGCTCCGGTCAACCCCTTTGTGCATGGGTTCCACTATGCATCCGTTTCACAGGGCATTCGTTCCTCTATGCATCCGGAGCTTTGGTGGGACGCTTGGGTTGTGTCTGGCCGTTCTTGAGGGCACCCGTGATGGATGGCAGGAAGTTGCCCACCTGGGCCAGAATCCCACCCACCATGCTGTTGAGGCCCTCGCCACCGTTGAGGACCGTCAGTTGCCCCACATGCGCGAAGGGCTCAGCAGCGGCCGCGACGATCGCGGGCATGTTCTCCGCGAGCTGTTGGGAGATGACAGCCTCTTGGTTGGTTCCGAGGGCTTCAGCGCGGGCCTTGATGCCGTCCGCCTCTGCCAGGGACTTTGCCTTGATGGCGGAAGCCGCGGCATCACCGCGTGCCTTGGTAGCTGCTGCTTCGGCTTCACCGGTGACCCTGGTAGCTCCGGCAATGGCTGCTGCGGCCGTGGCGTTGGCCTGTGCTTCGACCTCTACCCGGCGGGCGTTCGCCTGGGCTTCGAGTTCCGTGCGCCGCGCCCGAGCCTCGGATGCGCTGATGTCCGCGGCCTTTTGGGCTTCTGCCTCCGTCCGCTGAGCATAAGCCTTGGCATCGGCCGGCTTGCGGATGGACGTCTGGAGCTTTTGCTCCTCGCGGTCAGCCTCCAGCTTGGCCACCTCGGTTTCCTGGACCACCACTTGCTGCCGTGCGGTTGCATCGGCCAGCGGACCTGCCTGCGCGGCGTTGGCCCGGGCCGTCTCGGCATTGGCTTGGGCTGCTGATTGCTTGATCGCGGAGAGGCTCTGGGCATCCGCAATCTGGGCGGCAGCCTCGGCTTCCTTCTCCGCGGCTTCACGATTCCTGGTGGCCTCGGCGATGCGGGCCTCCATTTTGACCTGGGCAATATGCGGTTTGGCCAGGTTCTGGATGTAACCCGTGGGGTCCTGGAGGTCCTTGATTTGAAGGGAATCAACCACCAAGCCCAGCTTTTCCATTTCAATGCCGCTGGCACTGCGGACCAATGAAGCGAGTTTGTCGCGCTCGCGGATGATTTCTTCCATGGTCATGCTGCCGATAATCGAGCGCAAGTGTCCTTCAAAGACGTTGTAGACCTGGCTTTCCATTTTGGGCTGCTGGCCGAGAAACCTCCTCGCGGCATTCGCTATGAAGGGCGCGGCGTCACCGATCTTGTAAATAACCACGCCCTCCACAATCACCTGGATACCTTGCGAGGTCACACAGGATACTTGGAGCTCTGTTTCATTCAGCGTCAGGGACAAAGTCCTTACCGTTTGCAGGCCCGGAAGGACCAAAGCACCTTTGCCGGTAACGATTTTGAAATCCATCCCATCCCGGGTGTCCTCGCTTCCGCGGGTCAGGCCGGAAATGATCAAAGCCTCGTTTGGCTCGGCTACCTTCCACATCAATTTGATCACCAGCCGAATAACGGCAACGGCGACCACTACGCCCAAAACGGTGACAAGAAGGGGGAGATAACCGGCAAGGTCGAACATGACTGTCCTTTCAACGGCAAGCACTTATGCGGCTCGTGTAGTCAGTCTGCTTCGGTCCGCTTCAGTAGTCCAGCAATTTGATTGCTTATAACTGACACAACGGATGCTCCTAGTCGCGCGTTCCGGCCAACAATTCAGTCCGCGTTTCCGCTGCAGCGTGAGCCGCCGGGACGCCGTCGCCCGTTTGGCCGTAGAGCCAATCGTTGTACTGGAAGTCGCCGTCCTTGCGGCTCTTGAACAGCAGGTTCCGCAAGATCCGGGCGACGCCCGATACATGCCAGGATTCGCCCCAGATGCGCGCGGTGCGCTGGACGCGGGCCGTGCGGGCTGCGCGGGCGGAGTTGAAATCACTGAGGGCACGGTCCCACGCGCCGGTGTCCACGCCGTCGTCGGCGAAGACGGAACCAACGGTGGCGTCCTGGAGGACGGCGGCGTCTTCAAGCGCCTGGCACGCTCCCTGGGCCAGGTATTGGAGCATAGGGTGGGCGGCGTCGCCCATCAAGACCAGGCGGCCGTGGATCCAGTTCTCGATGGGATCGCGGTCATACATGGGCCAACGGATGCCGGTCGCAAGGTTCTTCAGCGCCTCACGCACTGCGGGAATGCAGTCCTTGTAGGCGGCCTCAAGCTCGTCCACGCCGCCGTACTGCTCCTCGCCGCGCTCGAACGAAGGTGACTTGAAAACAGCCACGGTATTCAGCAGCTCCCCCTTGCGCAGCGGGTACTGCACCAGATGGCAGTCCGGCCCGAGATACACAATCACATCCTCGAGATCGGCCACTGGGGTGCCTTTGGTGATGGCCACGGTTCCGCGGTACGCGACGTACGACGACGGCACCGGCCCGTCATGGGCAACCGCCGGACGGAGGGTGGACTTGAGGCCGTCCGCGCCGATCACGACGTCGGCCTCGTAAGTGTCGCCGTTCGCAGTGTGCGCTATGGCGCGGCTGTTCACGGTCTCCACTTTCTCCACGAAAACGTCGTTCACCAAACGCACGCCGGCGTCCTGGCAGGCATCGAGCAGGATCCGGTGCAGGTCGCTGCGATGGATCACGACGTACGGTGCGCCGTATCGCTCTTCGAATTCGTGCCCGAGGCTCTGGCGGGTGAGTTCCTCGCCGGTCAGGGCGTCGCGGAACACCAAATGCTTGGGTTGGACTCCGATTTCCAGCGCCTTCTCCAAAAGGCCCCAACGCTTCAGGACGCGGGAGGCATTGGGGGCCATCTGCAGTCCGGCCCCCACCTCGCCGAATTCGGGTGCGCGCTCAACCAGAGTCACATCGGCGCCGTTCGCGCGAAGGGCCAAGGCACCGGCAAGGCCCGCCATCCCTCCGCCGACGACTACTACTTGGGTGGACGCTTTCAACTCAGACATTGCTGGCTCCTACAGAGGTGGTGTTTTGGGAATTGATGTTGGCGGCCTTCATCTTTGCCGCCTTCATCGCGACGCTGATGGCGCCGAGCAAGACGGCAGCGACGGCGGCTGCTGCGGCAAATGCCAGGAAGTTTGAGTTCACTCCCAGCCCGGCCGCCAGCAGCAGCCCGCCGATTTGAGGTGCGGCGACGGCGCCAATGCGGCCGACGCCGAGTGCCCACCCCAGCGCGGTGCCTCGCAGATGCGCGGGGTAATGGCTGGCCACCGCCGCGATGATGAGGCATTGCGTTCCGTGCGTGCCGACTCCGGCCAGAACCAACATCAGGTACACGACCGAGACGGGCGGCCCCGCTACCAGGACAGCCAGTGAGACGGCGGCGACGGCGGCTGCCGCTATCGCCGTCGGGACGGGACCGAATCGGGTTCCCGCCCATGCGGTGACCACCGAACCGATGACGGCACCGAGGTTGAGTGCCAAGGCGAACGTCAACGCGGATCCTAAGTTGTAGCCTGCCAGCTGCATCAAGTTCGGCAGCCAGGTGCCCAGGCCGTACCAAGCAAAGAGCGTGGCCAACGTGGAGATCGCGAACAAGAGGCTCATCCCGAGATACGGGGCGCGGAGCAGCGTTTTGAAGCCGGCTGGCTGCGCGTGCGTTTGCTGGGTTTGCTTCGGTTGCTGCGTTTGTTTCGCGGGCTGCAAAGTCTCCGGGAGGAAGCGTATGCCCAGCGGAACCACCACGAGCAAGGCCACAGCGGCAACAAGGAACATGACTGGCCAGCCGAAAGCGGGAATCAGCGGAATGCCTGCCAACGCGGCAATCGAGCCGCCGATCGGGACCCCGGACATCATCAGCGTGGCGATGGCAGACCGCCATTTGGCGGGGACCAGCTCCGCGACCAAGGCATTGGCCGAGGGAACAAGTCCGCCCAGGCCGATGCCGGCCAGCAAGCGTAGGCCACCGAAGACGAAGGCGTTCGGGGAAAACGCGCACAGAATGGTGAAGAGTGAAAACAGTGCGGCGCAGGAGATGATGGTCCGTCGGCGCCCCCAACTGTCCGACATCCTGCCGGCGAAGATGGCTCCGATCATCATGCCCAGGAAAGCCATCGAACCGACCGTGCCGGCCGTGGCTTTGGTAAGCCCCCAGCCTGTGTCGGTGATGAGGGACGACTGCACGGTGCCATAGACGATGAGGTCATAGCCATCGAAGACCACAAGCAACCAGCAGACCAGCACAGCGGCGGCGGAACGCTTGGAGAACTGGGTTTTCGCATTGTGCGGGGCCCCGTGTGAGAGGCGATTGGCGTGGTGGATCCGCTCCGGCGCTGCAACGGAAGGTGTGTGATTCATGCCACCACTGTGCTGGCCATCGCTTGCTGTCACCAATAGAATTCTGATGTGCAGAATCTCCCCGCCCGCAAGAAACCGGCCTATTCCATCGAGGCGGTGGACAATGCTTTGCAATTGCTTCAGCTCTTGCGCGACGGCGGCAGTCTCCGGCTCAAGGATGCGGCAGCGGAATTGGAGGTTGCCCCCTCCACTGCCCACCGGCTGCTCGCCATGCTCGTCTACCGGGGATTCGCCGTCCAGGACGAGACCCGCCGTTATGTGCCGGGGCCATCCATGGGAGTTGGTCCGGCCGGACTCAGCTGGACCCGCCTCCTGCGAACCGTGGCACAGCCGCAAATGGAAGACCTCAGCGGGCGCATCAACGAAACCGTCAATCTCATGATCCGGGTGGGCACCAAGGTGCGGTTCCTTGCAACCGTGGAGGGGACGAATGCCTTGCGGGTCGGAGACAGGCAGGGAACCGTGCTTCCCGCCAACAAGGCTTCAGGCGGGAAGGCGATACTGGCCGAACTGGAGCCCGCCATGATTGAGCAGTTGTTCCGCAGCCACAATGCGGAGATCGGCGGGGACAACATTCCCGACGCCGAATATCCGGCATTTCTCCGCGAGCTGGAGACGATCCGGAGTAACGGATTCGCCGCGAATTTCGAAGGCACCGAGGAAGGGATCAGCGCCTTGGGTGTGGCCCTCCACAATGGGCAGGGCATTGCCGTGGGCGCGCTGAGCGTCGCGACTCCCGTGGCAAGGTTCCGCAGGCTTTTCGACAGCGGACTCGTGGGCATCCTGCTGGAAACCCGGCGTCAATTGGAGATCGATATCGCAGCTAATCCGGCCGAACCAGACTAAGGTTTTGCACCAATATTCTGCTGTACAGAATATGGTGGAGTTCATCGTCCGGTCTCCCTAGGGTCTGGAGTACCCGAAAACTGTCCCGTACTCACCGAGGAGGCCCCTGTGTCCATCAGCGCCGATAGCACAACCCATGAATCAGTTGCCGCCGCGCAGCCGGTTCCGGAGCCCACGCCTGAGGAAGCGGCCCAACTTGAGCAGCTGTATAAGGATTTCGACGCTGAGAACTTGATTCCGTTGTGGACCGAGATCGCGGACCTGATGCCGATGGTGCCCTCTCCCAAGGCTGTGCCGCACGTGTGGCGGTGGAATGACCTGTACCCCTTGGCGGCCCGTGCCGGGGATCTGGTCCCCGTGGGCCGCGGCGGAGAACGGCGGGCCATCGCTCTGGCCAACCCGGGCCTGGGCAACACGCCGTATGCGACACCCACGCTGTGGGCTGCCATCCAGTATCTGGGCGCGCACGAGACGGCCCCGGAGCACCGCCACTCACAGAACGCCTTCCGCTTCGTCGTCGAGGGCGAGGGGGTCTGGACCGTGGTGAACGGGGATCCGGTGGCGATGCGCCGCGGCGATTTCCTGTTGACGCCGGGCTGGAACTTCCACGGCCACCACAACGACACCGATCAGCCGATGGCCTGGATCGACGGCCTGGACATCCCGTTCGTGCACTACGCCGACGCCGGGTTCTTCGAGTTCGGGACCGAGCGCGTCACCGACGAGGCCACGCCGGACATCTCCCGTTCCGAACGCCTCTGGGCACACCCGGGGCTCCGTCCGCTGTCCGGGTTGCAGGACACGGTGAATTCCCCGATCTCCGCCTACCGCTGGGAACACACCGACGCCGCCCTGCGCGAGCAACTGCTCCTCGAGGACGAAGGCCACCCTGCCACCGTGTCGCAGGGTCACGCCGCGGTGCGGTACTCGAACCCGACAACCGGCGGGGACGTCATGCCCACTATCCGGGCGGAGTTCCACCGCCTCCGCGCCGGGGCTTCCACCGAGAGCCTGCGCGAGGTCGGTTCCAGCGTGTGGCAGGTCTTCGAAGGCACCGGCACCGCCGTGTTGAACGGTGAAAGCAAAGTCCTGGAGAAGGGCGATCTCTTCGTCGTCCCGTCCTGGGCCGAATGGTTCCTGCAAGCCGAAACCGAGTTTGATCTCTTCCGTTTCAGCGATGCCCCGATTTTCGAACGACTGAACTTCAACCGCACGTACATCGAAGGACGCAACAAATGAAACTCCTCACCCTCCGCACCGACTCCGGCACCGGCAAAGGAACAGTGGCTGTCCGCCAGGACGGCGACATCCTGACCGAGATCGACGGGTTCGCCGACGTGGGAGCCCTCCTGCAGGATCCCGCCTGGGCGAGCATTGCGGAGGCCGCCAACGGCGCAACGCACGCGTACGACGGCGCGGACCTTGCCGCCGTCGTACCCTCACCGGGGAAGATCATCTGCGTCGGGCACAACTACCGCAACCACATCAAGGAAATGGGCCGGGAAATCCCGGAGTACCCCACCCTGTTCGCTAAGTACCAGGAATCCCTGATCGGGCCCTACGACGATCTTGCGCTGCCACAGGAATCGGACACTGTTGACTGGGAGGCCGAGCTCGCCGTCGTGATCGGCAAAAAGGGACGCCGGATCAGCGAAGCCGACGCCGCGGAGCACATCGCCGGGTATGCCGTGCTGAACGACATCAGCATGCGCGACTACCAGTTCCGCACCATCCAGTGGTTGCAGGGCAAGACGTGGGAAAACAGCACTCCGTTCGGGCCGGCACTCGTGACCAAGGACGAATTCACGGTGGGGCCGCTGATGACCTCGGCAGTGGACGGCGAGATCCAGCAGCAGACTCCCACCGGTGACCTCGTGTTCAGCCCCGAATTCCTGTCTCTTACATCTCCACCATCATTACGCTGAACCCGGGCGACGTGATCGCCACCGGCACCCCCGGCGGCGTGGGCCACGCCCAGAACCCCAAGCGTTACCTCCAGGAAGGCCAGCTTCTGGTCACCACCATCGAAGGCCTGGGCCAGCTGAACAACCGCGTGGTCAAGGAAGCCTGATGGTCGCCCGCCACGATCTCACCACCGATCCGGGCCTGCAGGAGCAACTGCTGCAGGCCCGGCGGGGGACCGCGTTTTTCGCCCGCAAGCTCAACGAACTTTCCGACGCGGAGCTCGACGGCGGGTCGCTGCTACCGGGCTGGACCCGCCGCCACGTTGCCGCCCATATCGGCTACAACGCCCGCGCGATCGCACGCCTCATCGAATGGGCAGCCACCGGAGTGGAGACCCCGATGTACCCGTCGGTTTCGGTCCGCGATCACGAGATCGATTTCGGCGCCACGCTTTCACCCATCGCCCTGCGGAACCTTTTTGACCACTCGGCGGTACACCTGAGCGTGGAGTGGCGTGACCTGCCCGACGACGCGTGGAGTCACGAAGTCCGCACCGTCCAAGGCCGCATCGTTCCGGCATCCGAGACCGTGTGGATGCGGACCCGCGAAGTTTGGGTGCATGCCGTGGACCTCGACAATGGGGCATCGTTTGCTGACATCCCGGCTACTGTCTTGGAACGGTTGCTTCGCGATATCACCGGTGCGTGGGCCGCCCGCGGCACGGATGCCGGGCTGCTGGTCAGAGTCACGGGCACCGACCTTGTCTTCGGGGACGCGGAGGCCGCCGTCGTGGTCACTGGGCCTCTTGCCGGCGTCACGCAATGGGCTACCGGACGGGGGACCGGCGGCGTGAGTGCCGGGGACGGCGGGACTTTGGGCGACGCGCCGGTGCCGTCGGCACCCAAGTGGATCTGACGGCATTAGGTCTCACAAAGGCCAGCACAAAGAAGGTTGGCACAGCACCCGGCATCTTCACCGGAAGAACTGCACCAACCGCTTATATGACTATTTAGATTTGGCTGTAGATCCTGCCCATTGGCGGCTCCTGTAATCCCGGGCTAACTCAATCCGGGCTCGAATAGGGCTACTTTGCGTCGTCAGCCAAATGCCGTGAAAACATCCAGCCGGCGGCGATCATCAGGATGCCCAGAACCATGAAAGTCCAACCATCCAAGGCGTTCAGCGACAGGAAGTTGGCCGCCGAATCGACCCCGACGCTCAGTCCATACACGCTGAGCACGATGTACAAGGCGCCGAAGCTCATCAGGAAATTGCGCGCGCCATGGCCGCCTGTGCGGGACATCGCCCAGCCGGTTCCGCCGATGAGCAGCTGCACAATGTTGAGCAGCAGGGACACCTGGAACGCGCCTAGGAGCATTGCGTGCGAATTCGGTCCGAAGAACTGCAAGTTCCCGTACTGCATGGTGATGCCCGGAATGAATCCGAGAAGGCCCACCAGCGCCATAAGAATACCTACGCCAATGCCGATGTTCTGGATGTCCGTCCGTCCAAAGTGAACACCGTGCGCATGTGGGGTTGCGGTAGTCATTTATGCCTCCATCCACCTATTGCGAACACTCCAATTTTACGTCTGATTTATCCAAAAAGAGCGCCCGGGCGTCTGGTGCCGCCCCTGATTCTCGCTCACGTTTGGCGGGTGATGAGGGCGCCTTCCGGGGGAGTGAGGCACACCGTGGCACGATAGGACACGATGAAACTGCGCGCTGATCAGACTGGTAACCGTGGCCTGCCCATGCCTTTGTGGCTGCAGGGCGCACTTGAATCGGCCCAAGCCGCCATCATCTCGGCCCTTGTGGTTGTTCTGCCGCTCGTCGCTGTCTGGGCAACCGATGGCTTCCAAAATCACACTGTCGACTTCCTTGCACGCTTGGCCGGCCAGACTTGGCTTCTCGTCCAAGGCGTTCCGCTGCAGCTTGCCACCATCAACATAGGTACTGCAGGCCTCCCGGGTTCCGGCATGCTCTCCCTTATCCCGCTTGGGTTGACTCTTGTTCCCTTCCTTCTGGCTTGGCGCGCGGGGCGTCGACTGGCCAGAGCGTCCTACACCGATCAGTTGTGGCAGGCCTTCTTCGGGGCGTTGCTTGTCTATGGGGCATTCGGCGCGGCGACGGGTTTCATCTGTCGAACCCAGGACGTCGTCATCAACATCTGGTTCGCGGCGTTCTTGCCGCTTATTCCGTTCGGCCTCGGCATGGTGGTGGGCGCCCGGCGGGAGTCCGGCTCCTGGAGCAGGCTTATTGGAGTCGACGCGGTGGATTGGCTCGCGCGCGCCAGTCAACATTCCCGGTGGGCCGGGTCCTACTTCGGCTCTGCCATTAAGGCCGGGTTTGTGGCGACCATGGCCGCGCTGGCACTTGCGGCCCTGCTTCTCGCCGTCGACCTCGTCCTTCATTGGACCGACATCATCGCCGTCTACGAAGGCCTGAAAGCCGGCGCGCTGGGCGGCGGAGTGCTGACGATCGCCCAACTCGGCTACCTGCCCAATCTGGCCGTCTTCGCCTTGGCTTGGTCCTCCGGCGCTGGGTTCGCCCTCGGCGTCGGGTCGCACGCAGGGCCGCTGGGCACCGCCGTCGGACCCTTGCCTGCCATCCCGATCTTTGGTGCGCTGCCCACAGGGCAGCTCGATTTCGGCGCGATGGCCCTTGCTCTTCCGGTGGTCGCCGGTTTGTTGGCAGGCTGGTGGTTCCTGCGCGCGGGCGAGAACCACTTCGACGAATGGCTCTCCATCAAGATCAAGGCGCGCTGGTTCACCGCCCCCGTTTCCACGCTATTCCTCGGCGCGCTCATTGGAGCTGTTGCCGGGGCGCTGTCGGGAGGGCTCACGTGGCTGGCACGCGGCTCCGCCGGAATCGGGCGCCTCACCGAGATCGGCCCGGACCCGCTGTGGACCTCGGCCTGGATCGCCGCTGAGGTGGGGATCGGCGTCGTGATTGGCTATTCCGTGGGGCCGTGGCTCGAGCACCGACAGAAACTCCGCGAAGCGAACCTTGAAGATTCCGTGTACGACGGCGACCGCAGCTAGGCGGACACCGCGCCTTGGGGCGCGTCCCGGTGATTCGGGCTAGCGCAGCCCGGAAGGAACGGAGTTCTGGAAGTCGACTTGGCAGGCGTTTTGGGCTTGGATCGTCAACGCGCCCCGTGCGCAGTCCTGCAAGGTGCTGATTTGGTGGTAGAAGACGATCGCAGTGAGCACCAGCAGGCACATGATGGCCGTGACCACCAGCCCGGAGATGGTGCCGAGCAGTACGACGCGCGGCTGCTTGAACCTGATTGCCCGCACGAGGACCACAACTCCAAGCACCCCCGCAATGACGGTGAGGGTGGCGCTGAGCCAGACGTAACTGACGTTCAAGATGTAAACGAAGACGGCGCCAAGAACGGTAAGTAGAAATGTCCTGAACAGCGTCCTGGTGAGTGCGAGCGCTGATTTGGCAGCTTCGCTCTGCGGATGCTGCTGGGTGCTGGGTTCAACGCCGGAATTCATGTTTTCCAGCCTACGCGAGCCACCCATAAGCTAGTGCAATGCGCATTGTTGTCCTCGTCTCCGGCACCGGTTCCAACCTCCAAGCAGTTATCGACGCCGCGAAGGCGGGCGAACTGGAGGTCGAAATCGCCGCAGTGGGAGCCGACAGACCGGGTACCTACGGCGTGGAACGGTCCGCGGAGGCCGGGCTGGACACGTTCGTGGTGGACTTCAAGGACTACGCGGACAGGGCCGATTGGAACGCTGCACTCACCAAGGCCGTTGCCGCTTATCACCCGGACGTGGTGGTTTCCTCCGGGTTCATGCGGATTGTGAGCCCGGAATTCATCGATGCGTTCGGCGGCAAGTACCTCAACACTCACCCCGCGCTTCTGCCGGCTTTCCCGGGGGCCTACGGGGTCCGCGACGCCATGGCTTACGGAGTGAAAGTCACGGGCTGCACCGTTCACTGGGCCGACGCTGGCGTGGACACTGGGCCGATCATCGCCCAGGAAGCCGTAGTGATCCACCCCGAGGACACCGAGGACACCCTGCACGAACGCATCAAGGTAGTGGAGCGCCGGCTCCTAGTCCGGACCCTCGCTGAACTCGCCGCAGGGTTTCCCAACTGACAGTCAGTTGAGGCCGTGCTTCTCGATCGCCCGCCGGAGGAAGCCCCCGGCCTCCGCCAAGGCATTCTTCGCCTGGCCGGGATCGATTCCTGTCAGCACCACCAAGATGGCCGCCTTGACCGAACCGCCCACGGACTCGAGCGCGCGAATCGCCGTCTCCGCGTCCACTCCGGTGGCATGTTGGATGGTCCGCTGGGACCTCGCGAGGAGTTTGTTGTTCGTGGCCCGCAGATCCACCATCAGGTTTCCGTAGGTCTTTCCGAGCTTGACCATGGCGAGTGTGCTGATCATGTTGAGGACGAGTTTTTGCGCGGTGCCCGCCTTGAGCCGCGTTGAACCTGCAACGAATTCCGGACCGACCACGACGTCGATCGCCACGTCCGCCAGTTTGCTGATGGGTGAATCGTGATTACAGGCGAGCGAGGCGGTAAATGCACCGCGGCTGCGCGCCTCCTCGAGCGCGCCGATCACGTAGGGCGTGCGTCCCGAAGCGGAAACCCCGACGACGGCGTCCGCTTCGGTCACGCTGATGTCGTGCAGGTCGCGGGCTCCGGCCGTGGCGTTGTCTTCGGCATACTCCACCGGTTTCTGGATTGCCTGGGTGCCACCGGCGATGATCCCGACGACGAGTCCCGGGGGAGTGCCGAAGGTGGGCGGGCATTCGCTGGCGTCCAGAACCCCGAGCCGCCCGGCCGTTCCGGCTCCGACATAGATCAGGCGGCCGCCGCGGGAGAGGCGCTCCGCCACGGCGTCGACGACGGCGGCGATCTGCCCGCTGGCCTGTTCGACGGCCGCGGGAACACCGCGGTTCTGCTCGTTCATGGCAGCAACGAGTTCGGCCGTTCCCATCATGTCCAACTCGCTCAGCGCGGGCGAGGCCGCCTCGGTTTGCAGGCCCGCGAGCTCGGTGCGCAGGTCTTTGAGTCCGTCCGCGCTAGGTGAAGCAGGGCTAGCTGCGTCAGATTCTTCCGTCACGGTGAATGTACCTTTCCTGAAGGAGCCCGCTGCGGTTCACTGCGAGGGCGGCGCCGTCCATCCCGTCGCCGAGCGGCGCAACCACCTCAATCCCAGCCGAAGCGAGGGCGTTGTGCAAGAGCCCGCGAAAGAACTCCGATTTCACGACGCCGCCGACAAGGGCCACCCGCCTTGGAGCGTCCGAGGCCGACGCTTCCGGAACCGCGCCTCCGGAGGCAAGGGCCACTGTGTGCACGAGAAGCTCGCACGCTTCGTCCAGAATGCCGCGCGCGACGGCGTCTCCCGCCTCCGCTTCCCGCAGCACCACCGGCGCGAAACGCGCCATGGTCCGGGCCGGGTTATCGGAGCCCGCCAACCAAGCGGGCAACTGCCCCGGGGACCCGAGTAAAGCGGTAGCTGCGGCGAGCAGCGAAGTGGCCGTGCCGCCGTCGTGCGCTTGAAGTACAGACTGAAGGCCCCGCTGCCCGATCCATCGGCCGCTTCCACGATCGCCCAGCAGCGGTCCCCAACCGTCGGCGCGGTGCAGGTTCCCGGCGTCGTCGAAACGGAACGCGACAGCCCCTGTTCCCACAATAAGCACGGTCCCGGGAGCGCCGCCCAGGGCGCCAAGCTGGGCTGCCGTGGCGTCCGACAGGACTGCCGCGGGCACGCCGAACCGTTCGGAAAGCAGGACGGCGAGCTCGCGGGAATTCAACGCGGAGGCCTCAACACCGGCCACAGCAGCGCCGATTCCGTGCAAAGAACTGGCTGGAATTCCGCCGGGCAGCATCGCGGCCGTGTCCACGAGCAGCTCGAAAGCGATGCGGGCTCCGTTGTCCATGCCCAAGCCGGGGAAACCGTGCTCGTCCGCCGAGGCCACGACTTCGTCGCCATGCCTGAGTTCCACCCGGCACCGGCTCTTGCCGACGTCGGCCACCAGTACCACCGATGCGGTTTCCATGGCCCCACCTTATGTTGCGGGCGGCGTCACGTCTTGAAAAACGAAGAGGAGCACAACACGATAAACTTGCCCGTATCCCCAGCAACCGCGGATTCCCGCGATATAAGACGGAGACTTTTGTGAGCTTCACGCAGCTTGACCGTGTTCCCATCCGCCGTGCACTGATCTCGGTTTATGACAAGACGGGGCTGGAGGAGCTCGCGAGGGGCCTGCATGCAGCAGGAGTCGCGATCGTCTCCACCGGTTCCACCGCGAAGAAGATCGCCGCAGCCGGTATCCCGGTCAAGGAAGTCGAAGAAGTCACCGGTTCCCCGGAGATGCTCGATGGCCGCGTCAAGACCTTGCACCCGCGTGTGCATGGCGGCATTCTGGCCGATCGCCGTGTTCCTGCCCACATGGAAACGCTCGCCCAGATGGAGATCGAGCCCTTCGACCTCGTGGTGGTCAACCTCTACCCCTTCGTGGAGACTGTCCGCTCCGGCGCGGAGCAGGACGACGTCGTCGAGCAGATCGACATCGGAGGCCCCGCCATGGTGCGTTCGGCGGCGAAGAACCATGCCGCCGTCGCGATCGTGGTTGACCCCGCGTATTACGGTTCCGTCGTGGAAGCCGCCGCAGCGGGTGGCTTCGACCTGAAGACCCGTCGCCGCCTGGCCGCCAAGGCCTTTGCTCACACCGCAACGTATGACACCGCGGTGGCCACGTGGACCGCCGGCCAGTTCCTCGACGAAGACGGCGACGGCGTCATCGACTGGCCCGCCTACGCCGGCCTGGCCCTGGAACGCTCCGAGGTGCTTCGCTACGGCGAGAACCCGCACCAGCAGGCCGCCCTTTACGTGGACAAGGCCGCGCCCGCCGGCATCGCCCAGGCAGACCAGCTCCACGGCAAGGCCATGAGCTACAACAACTTCGTCGACGCCGACGCCGCCCTGCGCGCCGCGTTCGACTTCACCGAGCCCGCCGTCGCCATCATCAAGCACGCCAACCCTTGCGGTGTGGCCGTTGGTTCAGCCGATGCCGATGACCCCATTGCCGACGCCCACGCCAAGGCCCACGCTTGCGATCCCGTCTCCGCTTTCGGCGGCGTCATTGCGGCCAACAGCATTGTCACCGCTGGAATGGCGCAAACCGTGGCCGGGTTCTTCACCGAGGTTGTCATTGCCCCTGGCTTCGAGCCGGAAGCCGTGGAGATCCTGTCCAAAAAGAAGAACATCCGCCTGCTTGCCCTCCCGGACGGCTATGGCCGGTATCCGACGGAGATCCGCCAGGTTTCGGGCGGCGTCCTCGTTCAGGAAGCGGACAAGGTGAACGCCGACGGCGACAACCCCGCCAACTGGACCCTCGCCGCAGGCGTTGCTGCTGACGACGCCACGCTGGCCGACCTCGCATTCGCGTGGACCGCGTGCCGCGCCGCCAAATCAAACGCGATCCTCCTGGCCAGCAACGGTGCGGCAGTGGGCATTGGTATGGGCCAAGTCAACCGTTTGGACTCTTGCAAGCTGGCCGTAGAGCGCGCCAACACTTTGGGCGTCAAGGTGGAGTCCGACGTCGATGGCGCCGGTGGTGCCTCAAACGCCAGCACGAGCGGTGCGCCTGAGCGCGCCCGTGGTGCCGTGGCGGCGTCGGACGCTTTCTTCCCGTTCGCCGATGGTCTGCAGATCCTGATCGACGCCGGTGTCCGCGCCGTCGTCCAGCCTGGTGGTTCGGTCCGCGATGAGGAAGTCATCGCCGCGGCCAACGCTGCCGGCATCACGATGTACTTCACGGGTGCGCGCCACTTCTTCCACTAGGGTTTCTGTTCCACCTGCTCCACATGCGTCGCCTGCTCCACCTGCTCCACCTGCGCAACAAAGAATGGACATGTCCCCTCTTCCCGAGCGGACATGTCCATTCTTCGTTGTCAGGACTGGGCATAATCGCGATATGCCCGGTCCTGGGAGTGAGCAGGGGGCATGTCCACGCGGGTGGGCGCGGGGGTTACCGGGCGCGGGTGGGCGCGGGGGTTACCGGGACGCGGACGCCAGCTTGTAGGCATCCTTGATGACTGAGCCCCAATAAGGTCCGTAGATCAAAGCGGGCCCACCAGGGTAGCCGTAGCTCGTGATGGAGTTTTGGAAGCAGTCTTGGTTGTCGGTGACCATCCAGGGACCGCCCGATGATCCTCCGGTCATGTCGCAAGGAATACCCTGCGCCTTGAACTGCGGATTGATGGGATCTTTGGTGGCGTCACCCGAGCAGCTCTTGAGCGATTGGCCGTCGAACGGCGGGGCAGCGGGATATCCGTATGCTTTGTAGCCCAGGCCCCGGTCTGCATTGAACTCCACCCCGGACGCGCCAACGACGTCGGCCAAGTGCTTGCCGTTTACCGCGGCAGTGACCGCGAAGCCGGTGTCGTAGCGGATATCGCCCGCGGTGCTCCATTGGGTGGTGGTGTAGAGCGCTTTAGCGGGCCAAACGCCGTACGGGGCTGTGCCGTTGAGGTACGCCGGAACGAAAACAAAGTTCCGGACAAACGCTCCGGGACCCTCGTTGACGCAGTGGCCGGCTGTGGCCACGGTGCTGTCATTGTCCGACACGATGGCGTTGCCGGAACAGACGTAGTTGAAGAGTCCCATGGTGAAGAAGACCTTGCCGACGTGGTCAATGGGGTCTTCATTTTGGTGCAGGCTCGGGCTGCCGCCTTTCGCGGTGCCAGTGATCTTGACGGGCGGTCCGGTTTCGACGGCGCCGTTGGCGGCGCCGGTGGTGGCACCACCCGCGAGGGCCTTCCCTGCGAGGACATCGCCCGGGATCGCCGTTTGCATGCGTTCCGCAGTCCAATACCCTGTGGGGTCTGTGTTTGCCGTTGCGAGACTGACGAGTTGCGGCGTCCCAGACGCTGCGAAACTCGAAACCGCACCTAAAGGCGCTGCGGCTGCCGCCCCTCCAGCGGCGCAGAGGGTCAGAACGGCGAAGGTTAGGAGGCTCAGGAGACCAGTGATGGGGAGTGATTTCTTTGTCATGATTGTCCTGCCAATCGATTGGCGGCCGAATGTTGTCGGCCACAGTTTGACCCCATGAACCTACTCCGATTTGCCCTGTTGGTATATAAGTTCTGGCTGGCTATGACCTTGTATATGCGGAGCGGTGCCACTTCGGTAGGCGCCAACACGGCCCCCTCAGGTAAGTTAGAGATGTTGAAATCTGCAGACTTTCAGGGAGATGCCCCGCCAATGGCAAAGATTATCTATACCCACACTGATGAAGCGCCGATGCTGGCGACTTATTCGTTCCTGCCGATTGTGGAAGCTTTCGCATCAACGGCTGGCGTGGAGGTCGAGACCCGCGACATTTCGCTGGCTGGCCGAATCATCGCCGTCTTCGGCGACTACCTGACAGAAGAGCAGCGGATCAGCGATGCGCTGACCGAACTGGGCGAACTTGCAAAGAAGCCCGAAGCAAACATCATCAAGCTTCCCAACATCAGCGCTTCCGTCCCTCAGCTGAAGGCAGCCATTGCCGAACTCCAGGGCCAGGGCTACGCGCTTCCGGACTACCCGGACAACCCCTCGTCCGACGAAGAGACCGACATCCGGTCGCGATACGACAAGATTAAGGGTTCCGCCGTCAACCCGGTCCTGCGTGAAGGCAACTCAGACCGCCGCGCGCCCCTGTCGGTGAAGAACTATGCCCGCCAGAACCCGCACTCCATGGGTGCCTGGAGCGCCGACTCCAAAACCAACGTGGCCCACATGACAGAGAATGACTTCCGCTCCAACGAGAAGTCCGTGGTCATCCCTGCCGATGACACCGTCAAGATCCAGATCGTCCGTGAAGATGGCACCGTAAAGGTCCTCAAGCCGGCCTTCCCCGTCCTCGCCGGCGAAGTTGTGGACGGTACCGTCCTGCGCGCCGCAGCCCTCGACGAGTTCCTGGCTGCCCAGGTGATCCGCGCCAAGGAAGAAGGTGTGCTGTTCTCCGCACACCTGAAGGCCACCATGATGAAGGTCTCCGACCCCATCATCTTCGGCCACGTCGTCAAGGCATACTTCTCCGAGCTCTTTGACACCTACGGCAAGCAGATCGCTGCCGCGGGCCTGAGCGCGAACAACGGCCTTGCCTCCATCCTCAACGGCCTCGACGAACTCCCGGAAGACGTGCGCGAAGGCATCCAGGCGGCCATCAAGAAGGGCCTGGAAGAGGGCCCTGCCCTGGCCATGGTGGATTCCGACAAGGGCATCACCAACCTGCACGTTCCCAGCGACATCATCGTTGACGCTTCGATGCCGGCAATGATCCGCAGCTCCGGCCACATGTGGGGACCGGACGGCAAGGAACACGACACCCTCGCCGTCATCCCGGACAGCTGCTACGCGGACGTCTACCAGGTGGTCATCGACGACTGCCGCGCCCACGGCGCCTTCGATCCCACCACCATGGGCACTGTTCCGAACGTGGGCCTCATGGCGCAGGCGGCTGAGGAATACGGCAGCCACAACAAGACCTTCGAGGTGGAATACGCCGGCACCATGCAGGTTGTGGATTCCTCCGGAACCGTGCTGATCGAACACCAGGTCTCCCCGGGCGACATCTGGCGCGCCTGCCAGACCAAGGACGTGCCGATCCGTGACTGGGTCAAGTTGGCCGTCACCCGTGCCCGCGCGTCCAAGATGCCGGCTGTCTTCTGGCTCGACGAAACCCGCGCCCACGACGCCCAGCTGATCTCCAAGGTCAGGGAATACCTGAAGGACCACGACACCGAGGGCCTGCAGATCGAGATCATGTCCCCGGAGAAGGCCACAGCGTTCACGCTCGAACGGATCCGCAAGGGTGAAGACACCATCTCGGTGACCGGCAACGTGTTGCGTGACTACCTCACCGACCTGTTCCCGATTCTCGAACTCGGCACCAGCGCCAAGATGCTCTCCGTGGTTCCGCTGATCAACGGCGGCGGCCTCTTTGAGACCGGTGCCGGCGGATCGGCTCCGAAGCACGTCCAGCAGCTCTTGCAGGAAAACCACCTGCGCTGGGACAGCTTGGGCGAATTCCTCGCCCTGGCCGTGAGCTTCGAGCACCTTGCCACCACCACCGGCAATGCCCGGGCACAGGTCCTCGCCGACACACTCGACCGCGCCACGGGAACGTTCCTGCTGGACAACAAGTCCCCGAAGCGCAGGGTTGGCGAACTCGACAACCGGGGCAGCCACTTCTACCTCGCCAAGTACTGGGCCAAGGAACTGGCCCAGCAGTCCGGCGACGCCGAGCTCGCCGCGGCCTTCTCCGCCGTCGCCGAGGCTCTCTCCTTCAATGAGGAAACCATCGTCGCCGAGCTGCTCGAGGTCCAGGGTTCGCCTGCCGACATCGGTGGCTACTACCGGCCCGACGCCGCGAAGGCCGAAGCTGTGATGCGCCCCTCTGCAAAGCTCAACGAGGTTGTCGCCACGCTGAACTAACCGGAATCAACCCGGAGTTAGCGCGGCCGGGTTAACTCCCGCCCGCGTCACCAACTAGCTCGCACTAGATGTCGCTTTGAGCCCTCATAAAGACACCTAGTGCGAGCTCGTTGGGTTAAGCCGCCAGCTTCCGGTTTTTCAAGGGGAGTCCTTTTTGCGAACGGAAAGGGAGGAGAAAAGTCAGTAAAGCCGGGAGATATTGCGGTGGGCGAGCCCAAAGGACAAGGTCATTCCGACGCCGGACGTCACCGAAACGACCGTGACGCCGGGTTGGGTCTCGCGAACCAGGAGGGGCGCGACACGGCTGGAGGCGTAGATGCCCTGCCAGCGCTCAATAATTTCCAGGGCACACCAATTGCCGAGGCGATGTCCGTGTTCAAAATCGTGGTGGTGGTTTCATCCAGGAACGGCGCGGCGGTGCGATGGTAATGATGGGAGTCGCCGAGGATCAGCGTCCCGTCAGGGCGTTGGGTGAACATCACGTTCGCCCCGATATCCACGAGCTCGGGGCGGTCTTGTTCCACTTCTGCCCGCAGCGCCGCTGCGGCCGGCATGTCCGTGAAGGCCGGATACCGGAGCATGGAGGTCGCGGTGAGCACGGCGGGGTCGATCCTCAGCCCGGATGGTTGGGCTGCCCGGGACATTTGCAGGGAACAACGTTCGATCTGGTGCTCTTCGGCCAAGGCAGGGAAAAGGTAGTCGACGTCGTGGCCAACGCAGACGAATACCTGGTTGCCGTGGAAATCACCGCGGGCGGTGCGGACCGTCGGCTGTCCCCTACGGTCCTCGAAGGCGAGGGCCGCGGTGTTCCAGTGGAGCTTGACGCCGGGCTGGCGGGCGAGCCAGTCGGCGAGCTTGGCCACTGTGGTCCGGGGATCCACGCGCAAGTCGTCCCGGAGGAAGGCGCCGCCCGCCAGGCCGGGCCAAGAGGCGACTGGCGCTCCACCGTCGTCAGACGCGGCACTTAGGTTGCGGGCACCGAGCCGGGAACGCACGCCAGCGGGGGAGAGGACTTCCACCTGGCCCTCTTCGCGGGAAGCGGACAGCTCCCGGAGTACGGCCATTTCGGCTTCCGTGCGGGCGAGAACCACAGCGCCGGACTCGATCGCCCAGAACCCGGCCAGCGCCGCGAACTCAAGCCAGTACTTGCGGGAGGTCTGGGCCAATTCGTAGAGCTCGCCGGATTGAGCGGTGATGCAGCAGTGTCCGAAGTTCCTAATGGAGGCGCCCACTGCGTGGTGATCCCGCTCAAGGATGGTCACGGTCAAGCCATTGGCGACAGCGTGGGCCGCGTGCGCCAGCCCGATGATGCCTGCGCCGACGATCACAAGATCGGATCGCGACGCTTTCGCCGGCGAGTCGCCGGAGGGGGAAGATCGGAGGTTCACGAGATTGACATTGGACTGCCTGGAATGTGGAATCAAGCCAGAATGGCACTTGTATATATAAGTTTACCGACTCTTTACCTTTTGCCTCAACGGTTCACCTGCCGTTCCCCATAAATGCCTGAATTGCTGGGAGAAGTGACCGATGATACTTGTATTATCAACTCGTGAGTATCCAGCAGAACGCACCCCTACATGTCCGACTCAGTGAGGAGTTCATGCGCCGCATCACGGACGGCACGTGGCCGCCGGGGTTGCAACTGCCGAGCGAGGCAGTGCTCTGCAAGGAGTTCGGGACGTCCCGGGGCCCCATTCGGCAGGCACTTGCGTTCCTGCGGGCCGAAGGCGCCGTCACCGGCGGCCGGGGCCGTCCGCCGGTGGTACGTTCCACCGTGCCGTCGCAGTCGTTCTCGACCTTCAACTCGTTCACCGAATGGGCCATCGGCATCGGCAAGACTCCCGGTCAGCGAACGTTGGAGGTGGCGCGGCGCGAGGCAAGCTCCGAGGCGGCCGATGCGCTCGGACTGGAAGCGGGAGAGAAAGTGGTGGAGCTTTTGCGCGTCCGCTACTTGGATGACGTGCCTGCCATGATCGAGCGGACCTGTTTCATCCTGGAAGTGGGCCGGCTCCTCTTCGATTTCGACACTGATTCCGGCTCGATCTTCGCCTTCCTGAAGGGTCAGGGCGTAGACCTGTATAGCGCCCGCCACACGATCGACGCCGTGGCGGCGGGCGAGGAAGACGCGGAACTGCTGGAACAGGCGGAAGGCATTCCCCTCTTGCGGGAGCGCCGGGTGACCAGCTCGGCAAACGGCAAGGCCATCGAATACTCGGAGGACCGGTACCTGCCGGCACTCACCAACTTCACCGTCGACAACACGGCGGAACGCCGCGCCGCATTGGTGCGCGTCCACGCCGAATAACCAGAGGGACACATGATCAAGCTCGTGGCCTGCGACATGGCCGGAACCACCATCGACGAACACGGAGACGTCTACGTAGCGTTGGCTCGCTGTGTGGAGGAAACAGGGGCCAGCACCACGCCCGAAGCGGTCCAGGAGTGGATGGGGGCGGACAAAGTGGAAGCCATTGCGGCGCTGATTACCAAAGGTGGCGGCAATGCCGCGCCAGAGATCGTCCAGGCAGCTTTTCTCCGTTTCAAGGAACTTCTCACGCACTTCTACGAGCAGAACCCGCCGGTAGCGCTCGACGGCGTCGAGGACGCCTTTCGCTCGTTGCGCGGCCAGGGTGTCAAGATCGCGCCGACCACGGGATTCTCCCGCGATGTTGCGGAACCCCTTCTGGCGCGGCTCGGCTGGTCGCTTGCAGGGACCGGCACAGCGTCCGACGGCGACGGCCTGCTTGACGCCGTCGTCTGCTCCGACGACGTGGCGGCAGGACGCCCGGCGCCCCACATGATCCACCGCGCCATGGAATTGACCGGCGTGACGGATGTCCGCGAGGTGCTTGCTGCTGGCGACACAACGAACGACCTCAAGGCAGCCAATAACGCAGGTGTGGTGGCTGTTGGGGTCCTGACCGGGAAGCTTGGACGTGCTGAACTCTCCAAACAGCCGCACCATCACATCCTGGCGGGTGTCAAGGATATTCCGGCTCTGCTGGCCTGACGAGTTTGGCCTCACCTGATCTCGCGCGGGCCGTTTTGAGCTGTGCGGCCGGCATGGAAGATTGGACTAGGTGAAATTTCTCCTTCCTTCGCAGACCTCGTCTTCGCGGGGCATTGCATTCCTACGGGTCGTATTTGGTGGCCTCTTGCTGCTGCACGGAGTCCAGAAACTTCTCGCCGGGCAACCGGCGTTGGAGGCAACGATTGCAGCGATGGGTGTTCAAAAGGCCGAGCTGGTGTCTTGGCTGATCATGTGGGGTGAAACCGGGTTGGGAGCACTTTTTGTGCTCGGCGCCTTGACCAGGGTGGCAGGATTTCTTGCGGCTCTCATGTATGCCGGAATCTGGTTTGTCACCGAAGCAGGCAAGCCCTTGTTGAGCGACCGTCCCGGAATCAATGCCGAGCTGCTGATTCTCTACATAGCCGTGGCATCGGCCTTCGCCTTCATCGGGGCCGGAGCGGCCTCGCTGGACGGGAAACTCTTCGCCGGGAAGCCGGCCGGGAAAGCGATGCGCAAGCGGAGCCGCTAGCCTCAGAACTCCGGCGAAAATCCCTGGATGATGCCGCGCATCAGCTCCTCCGCGGGGCTGTGTGCCCTGCGGAGGAGCCGGGTAACGGGCTGTGATCAAGTGGGGTGGACGAGCCCGGGATGGTGACTATGCGCGAATGGTCTTTGCCCGGATCTTCCGGCTGCCCAGCATCAAGCTAAGTCCGGCGAGCAACAGGGCCGCTGCGAGCAGCAACCACTGGCCATTGAGGCCAGTGGTGGCCAAAACAGCCGTTCCAGTTCCAACAGCCGCCACCGTAATAGCTGCGGCGGCGCCCCCTTGCATTGCAGCCCCTGTTGACGGAGCCGCAGCGGCGGCATCCCCTTGGATTGCAGCAGCCCCTGTTGACGGAGCCGCTGCGGCCCGGTCCACGAACGCCTGAGAACCGACCGGCGAGTCAACCACGGGTAGGGTGACGGCTGGCAGGTTCACAACGGGCAGGGCGACGACCGGTGAGGTCACAAGGGAAGGCAGGCCCAGGCCAATCGAGGTGGCACCAACTGTGATCGGGGCGGTGACCCCGTTGCCCGTGGTCGTGCCAGTGCCGGTAGCGCTTCCGGTGGTGCCTGTGCCGGCCGCCGGGGCGGTGCCGAGGACGTTGACCGAGGTGTCGCCGACGGTCACGGGTGCGGTGACCCCGGTGCCCGTGGTCGTGCCCGTCGTCGTGCTTCCGGTGGTGCCTGTGCCGGCCGCCGGAGCGGTGCCGAGGACGTTGACCGAGGTGTCGCCGACGGTTACGGGTGCGGTGACCCCCGTGCCGGAGGTGCTGCCGGTCCCGGTCGTTCCTGTGCCGGCCGCCGGAGCGGTGCCGAGGAGGTTGACCGAGGTGTCGCCGACGGTTACCGGTGCGGTGACCCCGGTGCCGGAGGTGCTGCCGGTCCCGGTCGTTCCTGTACCGGCCGCCGGGGCGGTGCCGAGGACGTTGAGCGAGGTATCGCCAACAGTCACCGGTGCGGTGACGCCGGTGCCCGTCGTCGTGCCGGTCCCGGTGGTGCCTGTGCTGGCCGCCGGAGCGGTGCCGAGGACGTTCACCGAGGTATCACCAACAGTCACCGGCGCGGTGACCCCGTTGCCCGTCGTCGTGCTTCCGGTAGTGCCCGTGCCGGCCGCCGGAGCGGTGCCGAGGACGTTCACCGAGGTATCACCGACAGTCACCGGCGCGGTGACCCCGGAGCCGGAGGTGCTGCCGGTCCCGGTCGTTCCTGTGCCGGGCGCCGGAGCGGTGCCGAGGACGTTCACCGATGTATCACCAACAGTCACCGGTGCGGTGACCCCGGTTCCCGCCGTCGTGCCGGTCCCGGTCGTTCCTGTACCGGCCACCGGGGCGGTCCCGAGGACGTTGACCGAGGTGTCGCCGACGGTTACAGGTGCGGTGACGCTGGTGCCCGTCGTCGTGCCGTTCACGGGTACAGCCACCGGTGCGGTGGCCTGGGTGCCTGAGGCTGCGCCAGGGGCGGTATTGCTCAGAACTGCCAGCGAGGTGGCTCCGATATTAACAGGGACCGATATCGGAGCCACCACCTGGGTTCCGGACGGGACTGCCGATCCGCCGGAATTAGTCGCCGCGGCCGGAACCGAGGCGGGTGCGGGGGTAGCGGATGTGACGCCTGAATTTCCAAGAACTGAGAGCGACGTCTGCCCCACGTTGACCGGAATGGACACCGGTGCAACCACTTGAGTGCCTGAGGTAGTGCTTAGTGCACCCGTAGTAGTGGTGTCTGCCGCGTTCGCGGCAGTTGCGCCGAGGGCTATTAACCCACCGGCAAAGAGGGTGCCAAGCAGCCCCTTGCGAACAATGCTGTGCATTTTGTTTTTCTCCTGAATGAGTAGTTCCTAGGGGCGCATCCGTCCGCAGGAAACTGCGGGAGCGCCCGGATTGGCCATCTGCCACCGGCCAGAATCGATTTCTGGGGAGGGGGCGGGGCTCGGAACTAATCAGGTGAAGAACCCGGGTCAAACGACACCGGAGCCGGAATCTTGCCGGCAGCAGCCGTGGACACAAGGGCCCCGGCCAAGGGAGAGAGCATATTCATTCCCGGGAGCCAGGCCGCGGCCGCTCCGAGAGTGTTGCCAGTAAGCGTTGCGGAGCCGGTTCCGGGGTCGCCGCTGCCGGGAGCGCCGTCCGGGAAGGTCTCATCGGAGGGCGATAGAGGTGCTGAAGGACTAACGTAACCGCCGGACCGGACCGTCCCGCTCCAGCGATGGCTTCCCCAGTTCTGACGGCCCGGAGAACCCAGCCAGGTTGACCAACGGTGCTGCGGCGACCTGCGTAACGGGCGGGACATCACCCGCTCCGATGTCCGGCAATTGGAGTGAAGGAACCGTTTGAGGCATCACGGGAAGGGTGGCAGGAAGCGCATCCAAGGTGGCGCCGACCACGTCAAGCGTTGGGGCAACAATGCCGCCCGTCAGGGTACCGACGCTTTTTCCAACACCCGTTACCGCGCCGACCACCGGCGAGACGACGGGAGCAGTCACCGCGCCAACGGTGCCCTCAGGAACGATCGAGTTCACCACGGGTGTGCTGGCTACAAGTCGGTCAACGGTCTCGGTCAGCCGCGGTAGCTCGCTCACTACGAGAGTGGGCACTCGGACTGCAGGCTGCTGCTGGACAACCTGCTGGACGACCTGTTGGACAACCGGAGCCGGATTCGAAACCGGTGCCGGTGCGGCAACAACGGCCGGGACGAGTTTGCCAAGCGTTCCGGAAAGGCCCGCAGTACTGTTACTCACCACGTTGGTGACTGCCGAGCCCGCGCCGTCTGGAATCTTGTGATCGTGGGTGCTACCGGAATCCGCGCTGGCTGCCGTGGAGGAGAGCGCCAACCAAACAACCGCACCGGCGCCAGCGAGCATGACGGAGCGGAGAACGTGAAGAACGCGCGGCTTGATCCGCACAACTTCCATCTCGACACCCCCAGCGTCATTGACATCGCTCCCATCGTAGGACTGAAGTAGTTAACTAGTCCATAGCTGGGGCAGGGAAATTACCCGCTCAACGGGCGTCGTTGGGATACCGGACTCCGAGCTGGGAGCGGACCCCGTCGAAGAGACGCATCGTGTTCAGCGATTCGTCCAATGTCATCACCGGACTCTCGGTCAGTCCTTGCTGGATGCAGCGGGTCACCTCGCGCAGCTCGTAGGTGTAGCCGTTCCCGATCGAGTCAAAGCGTTCCGTTCGCGGCTCGTCCCAGCCAGTTCGAATCAGAAGTTCCCGGGGATTATTCACGGATCCATGCGTCTGGAGGAAGCCCGAGGAACCCGCAACGGTGGCCGATCTCGGCCCGTGGGCCAGCAGCGAAGAGGTCAGCTGGGCGACAGCGCCGCCGTCGTACGTCAGGGTCAGCGCATTCTGGGCGTCGACGCCTTCGTCAGTCAAAGTGCCCACCGCGCTGACTGACTGGGGGAATCCAAGGGTGCCCAACGGCCAGAGCAAGGTGTACACAGTGATATCCAGGAGAGCGCCGCCACCCGCTGCCGGGGCCCAGAGACGGGCCGCAGGGTCATAAGGTGCCGGGAAACCCAAGTCGGCACTGACCCACTTGATCTCGCCGAGTTCGCCGGACGCTGCAATGGCGAATGCCCTCTGCATGCTAGGAAGGAACCGGCTCCACACCGCCTCCATGAGGAACAACTTCCTTTCCCGGGCGAGGCTGACCAGTTCCGCGGCCTCACGGCCGTTGATCGTCAATGCCTTCTCGCACAGGACATGCTTGCCGGCGTTGAGGGCAGCCTTGACGATTTCGAAATGTTGGGCGTGCGGGGTGGCCACATAGACCACGTCGACGGCGTCGTCGGCTAGCAGCCGCTGATAGCCGGGCACACCGCCGTCGTCCCCGTATGCCTTGGTGACCCCCTGCGCTGCAGCAAATGCATCCGCGGATTCCTGCCGCCGCGAACTCACGGCGTACAGTTTCGCGTCCTCGAGCTGGGCAAGGTCGCCGGTCACGGTCTTGGCGATTCCCCCGGTGGCGACAATTCCCCAGTTCAAAGCCTTCCCTGTGGCCGCGCGGGGATCCTGATTCGGCTGGCTGAACAACCACGGCTTGGCGATATGAAGACCCATGCGGCCTATCCTCTCATTTCACCGCGCGCGTCGGGCAGACCGGGTCCAAGACGCGACAGGGGCCGGAAACCATGCGGTTCCCGGCCCCTGTCAGTTACCGTGCTGATAGAGGTGAGTAGAGCGTCGTCACGCCCCGGCCGCCACCCGTGGACGGACGGTTTCTTCGCTCAGTTTGCCCTGCTGGAGCCTGAAGCGGCGGTCGGTCTTCTGCGCCAGGCTCCGGTCGTGCGTCACCACCAGAATGGTGGTGTTGTGGTCCCGGCTCAACGAGCTCAACAACTCGATAATGTGTTCGCCGGTCTGCTCGTCGAGATTACCGGTGGGTTCGTCGGCCAGGATGAGCTTTGGCTCGTTGGCCAGCGCCCGGGCGATCGCAACACGCTGCTGCTCGCCGCCCGAGAGTTTGTTGACTCGGCGGCTCTGTTTCTCCGGATCCAACTGCACCTGTTCGAGCAGTGCCTTCGCGCGCTCCAAGCGGGCTTTCTTCCGCATCCCGGCGAACTCCATGGGCAACATCACGTTGTCCACGGCAGAGAGGTTGGGGATCAGGTTGAACTGCTGGAAAACGAAACCGATGTCCCGACGGCGGTACTCAGTGAGTTTGCCGGCGGGCATCCCGGCCAGGCTGACTCCATCCACCACGACGTCCCCGCTGGTGGGCTTGTCCAGTGCGCCCAGCAAGGAGAGCAAGGTGCTCTTGCCGCTGCCGCTTTTGCCCACGATCGAAGCGAGGGAGCCCTTCTCGAGTTCGAAGCTCACGCCGTTGACGGGCTTGATGGTGCGGTCGCCGGACTTGAATTGGCGGACCAGTTCTTTGACTTCAATCATGGCTATTCTCCTCGGAGGACTTCGATGGGACGGATGCGGGCAGTGAGGAGCGCGGGCACCAAGGCACCCACGACGGCGACGCCGAAGACCGCGGCGACGCCGGCTGCGAGGACGCCGGGGGAGGCGCTCGCCGTCACGGAGGTCAGCAGCTGGGAGGCTCCGCCGAATGGACCGCCACCTGGACCGCCGAAGCCGCCGGGGCCGCGCTGGCCCGTGGTCGCCGTCGAACTGTTGGAACTGATCAGCGCCGACGCGATGCCGCCGCTCGCAAAGGAGGCAATCGCAGCGCCCACTACCGTTCCGAGCGCCACGAGGACGAGGGCTTCGAGCACGAATTGCAGGCCGATGGTCCGGTTGCGGGCGCCGATGGCTTTCAGGACGCCGATTTCACGACGGCGCTCGCGGACCAGCATGACCATGATGAGCAGGATGATCAGGCCGGCGGTGCCGAGTGCCGCGATGAAGGCCACGAGCGAAATATTCTTGACGCTATCCAAGGAGCTGACGGCGGTTTCGAGGTTCCGCTGGCCCTGGGTCACGTCGGCCTTGTTGGTGCCCAAGGCAGCCTGCAACGCCGTCTTCGTAGTGTCCACGTTCTCCATGCTGTTCACCGTTACCACCATGCTGGAGAGCTCGCCCGGTGTTGCCGCGAGGGCCTGGGCCTCGGCCAGGGTGGTGTAGACGGCGTTGTTGCCGAAAGCCGTACCTGCATCGAAGATGCCTGCCACCGTGAACGTCTTGCCGGCGATGGTAAAGGTCGAGCCCACCTTGAGGCTGTTCTTTGTTGCAAGGGTGGTGCCAACAAGGGCCTTGGTACTCGCCACCGTGTAGTCGCCCAGGCCAGTGCCGCTGGTGATGCTCAGTGCCTTGCCTGCCGTGTCCACCTCGGCGCCGATTCCGGTGGCCGTGATGGGCAGCGAGAACGCCGGCGCGGTTCCAGCGTTGCCCGTTCCGGTGTTACCCGCGCCAGCGTTGCCAGTGCCTCCAGTGGTGCTGCCGCCGGTGTTGTTGCGGTTGCCGAGCGTGCCGGGGTCAATCGCTGCCTGGAGGTTGGTGGTCACGCTGGTTCCGCCGCCGGGACCGCCTCCCGGTCCGGCCTGCTGCGTGGTGGTGCCGGTGGCTGTGCTTGAGGTGGCGGTTGCGGTCTCCAGCCGAAGTTCCTTGGTCCCCACCACGGAAACGACGTTCGGTACCGCTGCCGCCGTCGCGGTCTGGGCCGCAGTGAGCGGCTCGCCACCGCCTTGGAAGCCTTGGCCGCCGGCCGGGTTCACGGTCAGGACCGTGCCCACCGAGGCGTTGAGCTCCTGGACTTTGCTGCCCACGGCCTGGTTGGCCACGAGCATGGCTAGCGCCAGCCCGATCGCGACGGCCAGTACTGCAACCACGGCCGCAGTTCTTATCTTGTTGCGGAAGGCATTGCCTACGCTTCGGGCGAGGACGCTCACGTTTCTCCTTCGGACCTGGCCCGCCCGAGCGGCGCGCCTGCTGACTCAACAGTGCTTAGTGCGGCTGTGCGACTGTCCAGCGGAAGCTATGCGGGGCCTGTGAAGCGTTCATTTTGAGTTTGTGTACAGATAAGGCCCCTTAAACGCGCGCTTAAGGGGCCTTATCTGTACACAAACTACGACGGCGGCCACCCCCTTGAGTGGGGATGACCGCCGTCGTTGGAGCTAGGTGAGAAGTGCTACTTGGTGATCGGGCCGAGGACCGGATCGCCCACGTAGGCCGTCTTCACGTTGGCCAGGGTCACAATGACCGGGGGCAGCAGGTATGCCGGCACGGTCTTGACGCCGTTGTTGTAGGACTTGGTGTCGTTGATTTCCGGGGTCTTGCCGGACTGGATGTCGTTGACCATGGTGATGGCGTGCGCGACCAACTTGCTGGTGTCCTTATTGATGGTCGAGTACTGCTCACCAGCCATGATGGACTTGACGGACTCAACTTCCGAGTCCTGGCCGGTCACGACCGGGATCGGCTTGCCGGCCGCCTTGACCGAGGTCAGGATGGCGCGGGCCAGGGTGTCGTTCGGGGACAGCACGCCGTCCAGCGAAGCGCTGGTGTAAGTACCTGCAAGCAGGGTATCCATGCGCTTCTGGGCGTTCTCTGCCTTCCAGCCCTGGGTAACAGCCTGCTCGAACGACTTCTGGCCGGAAACCACCTTGAGGGTTCCGTCGTCGATCTTCGGCTGCAGGATGCTCATGGCGCCGTCGAAGAAGACCTTCGCGTTGGCGTCATCGGGGGAGCCTGCAAACAGCTCGACGTTGTACGGGCCGGTCGGCTTCTTGGCCTTAAGTCCGTCCAGCAGGGCCTGTCCCTGCAGCACACCGACCTTGAAGTTGTCGTAGGCCACGTAGTAGTCCACGTTGGAGGTGTTCAGGAGCAGGCGGTCGTAGGCAATGACCGTGGCGCCGGCGTCCTTGGCCTGCTTGAGCTGCGTGCCCAGCTGAGCGCCGTCGATGGCACCGACGATGATGAGCTTGTCACCCTTGGTGATCATGGCGCTGATCTGGTTCTGCTGCTCCGAAACGCCGCCGTTGGCGAACTGTACATCGGGCTTGAATCCGGCACTCGTGAGTCCGTCGTTGAACAGCTTCTCTGCCAGGACCCAGTTTTCACTGGTCTTCTGGGGGAGCGCGACGCCGATCGAGGAACCCTTGGGGAATGCCTCGCCGCCGCTCGATGAGCCGCTGGAGCTGCCGCTGTCCGTACGGCCGCAGGCCGTCAGCGCCAGTGCCGCGATCGCAGCGATAGCTGCTGCCTTTCCTGCTTTTCCAAACATTCGCATATCTTGGTTCGCTTTCTTTGTTGTGGATGGAACAAGTGTCACGAAGCCGATCAGGCTTCCTTCGAGATGACGTCCTTGGTTGTTGTGGTCTCGTCCGGAGCGTTTTCGCTGCTCCGCCCGAAGTTCTTCATCATCATTCCGATGATCGATTTCTTTCCCTGGGTCTTGTTGTAGACATCGAAGGCGACTGCGGCGAGCAACACGAGGCCCTTGATGATCTGGGTGAGGTCAGCGCCGACGCCGAGGAGCTGGAGGCCGTTATTGAGGACAGCCATGACCAGGCCACCAACGATGGAGCCGATCACAGTGCCCACGCCACCGGTGACCGCGGCGCCACCGATGAAAACGGCTGCGATCGCGTCAAGTTCCCAGCCGACGCCGTCGAACGGACCGGAAGCGGTGGAGCGGCCCACGAAGATCATGCCGGCGAGTCCGGCCAGGATGGACATGTTCATCATGACCATGAAGTTGACCTTCTTGGACTGGACCCCGGAGAGCTCGGCCGCGTGGCGGTTCCCGCCGACTGCGTAGATGTGGCGACCAATGACTGTCTTGGCGGAAATGAATCCATAGATCAGGACCAGGACGGCCAGGATGAGGCCCGGGATGGGGAATGAAGTGCCGGGGCGGCCCGTGGCGAACAAGTACGTTGCGTAGAGGATGGCGGCGTTGATCAGGACGAGCTTGGTGATCATCACCCATGTTTCCGGCACTTCGGCGCCCAACGCCAGGGCGTTGCGGCGGCTGCGCACCTCGCTGAAGATCACGAACGCGACGGCGATGAGGCCAAGCAGGAGCGTCAGGTTGTTATACCCCGTCTTCGGCCCTATCTCGGGCAGGTACCCGGAGGCCCAGGTACTGGAAGTCTTCGGGGACGGGAACGGTGTTGGACTTGCCGACGAACTGGTTGAAACCGCGGAACAGCAGCATGCCCGCGAGGGTCACGATGAAGGCTGGAATGCCGACGTATGCCGTCCAAAATCCTTGCCAGGCTCCAATCAGGGCTCCGAGTACGAGCCCGAACAGGACGGCTACGTACCATGGCAGGTGCCAGTCCCTGATGGCCAGGGCCACAGAAATGCCGACGAAGGCCGCTACCGAACCTACGGAAAGGTCAATGTGGCCGGCGATGATGACCAGGACCATGCCGATGGCCAGGATCAGGATGTAGGAGTTGCCGTTGAAGAGGTTGATGACGTTACCCGGGGTAAGGGTGCGGCCAGAGGTGAAAATCTGGAAGAAGATGACGAGTGCAGACCAGGGCGAAGATCATCCCGAATTGGCGGGTGTTGCCACCGAATAGCTTCTTGAGCGCGTTCATTGTTTTGGGTCCTTGTGTCCGTGTGGTTCTGGAGGTGACCGGGGTCAGGCAGCTTTGCGGCTGGATGTCATGAGCTTCATGAGGCTCTCCTGGCTGGCTTCGTCCTTGTTAAGCACGCCAGTGATGGAGCCCTCGAAGATGGTGTAGATGCGGTCGGAGAGGCCCAGCAGTTCAGGGAGTTCGGAGGAAATCACAATGACGCCCTTCCCTGGTTGGCCAGCTGCTGGATGATTCCGTAGATCTCGTACTTGGCCCCGACATCGATTCCGCGCGTGGGCTCATCCAGGATGAGGAGATCCGGATCGGTGAACATCCACTTGGCAAGGACCACCTTCTGCTGGTTCCCGCCGGAAAGCTTCGACACGCCTTCCTCCACAGACGGGGTCTTGGTGCGCAGCGACTTCCGGTACTGCTCAGCCACTGCGAATTCCTTGTTGGTGTCGACAACGATTCCCCGGCTGACCTTCTTAAGGTTGGCAGACACCGTGGTGGTCTTGATGTCGTCCAGGAGATTCAGCCCTAGGCTCTTGCGGTCCTCGGTGACGTAACCCAGGCCGGCGTCGATCGCTTGGCGGACGCTGCGCATGGTGATCGGCTTTCCATCCTTGTACACCTGCCCCGAGATGAACCTGCCGTAGGAGTGGCCGAAGACGGAGCGGGCAAGCTCGGTGCGGCCGGCGCCCATCAGTCCGGCGAATCCCACGATTTCGCCGCGGCGGACGTGGAAGTTGGAGCTCTTGCAGACCAGGCGGTCCTGGATCTGCGGATGGCCCACAGTCCAGTCCTTCACCTCGAAGAACACCTCGCCGATCTTCGGCGTGTGGTCGGGGAAACGGGACTCGAGGGTCCGTCCGACCATGCCCTTGATGATCCGGTCCTCGTCCACACCGTCTTCCACAACGTTGAGTGTCTCGATGGACTTGCCATCGCGGATGATGGTGATCTCGTCGGCGATTTGCTCGATCTCGTTGAGCTTGTGGGAAATCATGATGGACGTGATGCCCCGGCCCTTGAGGCCAAGGATGAGGTCAAGCAGGTGCTGGGAGTCCGATTCGTTAAGCGCTGCGGTGGGCTCGTCCAGGATGAGCAGCTTGACGGATTTGTTCAGGGCTTTGGCGATTTCCACCAGCTGCTGCTTGCCGACGCCGATTTCCTTGACGGGGGTATCCGGGTCCTCGCGCAGGCCTACCCTGGCGAGCAGCTCGATTGACCGCTTGCGTGCCTCGGCCCAGTCGATGATGCCGCGCCGGACGGGTTCGTTGCCGAGGAAGATGTTTTCCATGATGGACAGTTCCGGGATCAGTGCGAGTTCCTGGTGGATGATCACGATCCCGGCCTGCTCACTGGCACGGATGTCCTTGAACTGCTGGACTTCAGACTGGTACACGATGTCGCCGGCGTAGCTGCCGTAGGGGTAGACCCCTGAGAGCACCTTCATCAGCGTGGACTTTCCTGCACCGTTTTCGCCGCAGATCGCGTGGATTTCGCCTACCTTGACCCGGAGGCTAACGTCCGAGAGCGCCTTCACGCCGGGAAATTCCTTGGTGATGGACCGCATCTCGAGGAGAACCGGATCCTGGTGCGTTATGGGGGTCGACATACCCTCGCGCCTCCAATGTTTGACGTCGTTGTCGGCTCGGGGATGGCGAGCCTATCTGATGAGAAAGTAAACTGGATCACACCGCTTGTCGTCAAGACTTTAACGCAAGACGGCGATAACAGCGTGGTAACGAATTATTTAGCCCTGCTTGATTCCGGCGTGCTGGAACACCAATGCGGCCGCCCCGAGGGCCTCCGCCCGGGCGCCGAGAGAAGACATTGCCAAGTGCGTTGTCTCGCCGATCACGGGCACTGCATGGCGGACGAGGCCGCGCCTGATCGGGTCCAGGAGGATGTCGCCGAGGCCAGCCAAGGGGCCGCCCACCACGATGACTTCCGGGTTGATGAGATTCGCCACATTGCCCAACGCGCGCCCCACCGCGAGCCCCGCGTCGTCCACCACGCGAAGGGTCGCGGGGTCCCTGGCGAGGGCGTTGCGAACAATGTCCTCGGGCTCGAGGTTCAGCCCCGTGCCTTTGCCGAGCAGCTCGATCATGGTGGTGGTGGAGGCCATGGTTTCCAGGCAGCCCCGGTTGCCGCAGCGGCAGATGGCGCCGTATTCGTGGATGGTCGCATGGCCGATTTCTCCTGTGATTCCTACCGCCCCGTAGTAGGGCGCCCCGTGGATGATGAGGCCCGCGCCGATGCCGGAACCGATCTTCAGGAACATGAGGTTGTTGATTCCGCTGTGGGGTCCCCACGTGACCTCGGATAGTGCGCCCAGGTTGGCATCGTTGTCAACGTAGACAGGCAGATCGAGGGCTTCTTCCAGCCGTTCGAGAATCTGGATCCCCACCCATTCGGGCAGGATGGCACCTTGCGCCACGGTGCCGGAACGGCGGTCGATGGGCCCGGCGATGCCGGCGCCCGCGCCCACTACGGAGCTCCGGTCCACACCGCTTTCGAGCAGCAGCTTGTCGAGAAGCGCGACGGCGGCGATGATGCCTTGTTCGGCGTGGTGGCCAAGGGGCAGAGTGACCGTTTCCTCGACAATGACGTGATAACCCAGCGAGGCCAGGACCACCCGCAGGTGACGCCGGCCAAAATCGATTCCAACAGCCACGGCGCCGTTGCTGTTGAGCCGGACATTTAGGGCCCGCCGGCCGGAGCTGGTGATCGGCTCGGTGGAGACGAGCCCTGCGTCCTGCATGATCTTGACAATGTTGGACACCGTCGCCGTGGAAAGGCCCGTCTGCCTGGCGAGTTCGGCTTGGGTGGAAGGCCCGCTCAACAGGCATTCGATAAGCCGTTGCTGGTTCAAGTGACGCAACGCCGATTGCGAGCCGGGGTTCTTGCGGTGGCTCTTCGTCGAGCTGGATGTTGCAGGCATGACATGAAGCGTGCCTCAAATCACGGTTGCAGTCAAGAAGTTAACACAATATCTGAATCGTGTTCGAAGTGTCCGGGTGCGTTCTGTCCCTCACCGGCTCTGAGCAGGGCCATTTGCCCTGCGGGTCGGAACTATGGCTGGCTAGGCTGGATTCACGAAGAATTTCCGGCACGTCCCCTCGAAGATGCCAGCCGGCGATGCAAAGTGCGATTGAGGTGGTAAAGATGCTGCTGTCTGTCCTGCAGGCCAACGCTGTTGTGCTGGACATCGAAGCCAATCTGAAGACGGTGGACCTGGCAGCGCAACGCGCTGCTGCGGCCGGTGCCGCTCTTCTGCTGACGCCGGAGCTCTTCCCACTGGGGTACGCGCCGCTGAGGATCCATGACGAATTCGATCCCGCCACGCTTCCAAGCATCCGTCAGCGCTTTGCGGACATCGCCAGCACGCACGGAATCGGACTGATCTACAGCGTTCCCGCCCCCGCTGTCGACGGCGGCTGGCACATCTCCGCCACGCTGCTGGATGCTCGCGGTGCCGTGCTGCTTGACTATGCCAAAGTGCATCTCTTTGGCGAGGAAGAACGCAAGGCTTTTTCCGCAGCAGACGCTGCTCCCGCCGTCGTGGACTTCAACGGGGTCAAGACATCGCTGCTCATTTGTTACGACGTCGAATTTCCCGAGTCCGTCCGGGCCGCAGCCACCCGCGGAGCCGAGCTCGTGCTGGTTCCGACTGCCCTTTCCGCGGGCTTCGACTCCGTGCCGCAGGTTCTGATCCGGGCCCGGGCATTGGAAAGCCAGCTCAATGTGGCCTATGCGAACCACAGCGGGAACGAGGACGGGTGTGATTTCCTGGGCGGAAGCGTTGTTGCGGGTCCGGACGGTTCCTTGTTGGCCGCGGCTGGAGACGGGCCGGCGTTGCTGTTCGCCGAGATCTCCACGGAAGCCGTGCGCGAGGCCCGCGAAGAGGTGCCGTACCTGCGCGAACGGCGGCCGGAGCTCTACCGCGGATGGGAGGACTCGGCGCGGAAAGGTTGAGTCTCCGGTTCCCGTCTTCATGATTCCCTCAGGGCTATGGCAGCCGACTTGTTAACCGAAGCTAATGAAATTTATATGTTCGTCTATGTCCGATAAGACAACATGCAAGTATTGTTAGATGCGAGAGGAGCAGCCTTGGTCGACGAGACAGCAGAGCAGCTTGGGGAACATTTTAAGCAGTGGCGGATTGTGCTTGGCCTCAGCCAGGAACTAGCTGCGGACAGGGCGAACCTCTCCATGCCCACATTGCGCCGTATTGAACGCGGGGACACTGGCGTCCGGCTGGGGAGCGTGCTCGCTCTCATGGAAGTGCTCAACCTCACCGAACAATTCATCCAGTCGAGCGACCCTCTGAGTACGGACCTGGGCCGTGCCCGCGCGCACCTGCTTGGTCGCCAGCGCGCCCGGAGGAGCCAATGAGCCACGAAGTATGGATTGACGACGTTCAGGCCGGGAACTTCTCAGTCGATGTGCGCCCAGGATTCCAGAAACCCTCGATGACGTTCACCTACCTTGATGAATGGCTTTCGGATTCTCGCGCATTCCCGATCTCCCCGGACCTTCCACTGAAGCGTGGCCCCCACACTCCTGCGAGTCACAGAACCACCTTCCTCGCCTTCGACGACGCCGCCCCGGACAGCTGGGGCCGGAACCTCCTAGACGCTGGGTTGCGTAAGAGAGCCCGTACCGAGGGCGCACGGTTTGTTTCGCCGTCTGAGATTGAGTTGCTGCTCGCCGTCGACGATGAGACCCGTCAAGGAGCACTGCGGTTCCGTAAGAGCGGAACCTTCCTGGCCGACGAGCATTTGAGTGCTGCCATCCACGAGATCCCGAAGCTGGTGGACGCCGCCCAACGGTTTACCGAGAGCGGTGAGATCGACGAGGCGGTCACTGAACTCATTGGAGTTGGCTCCTCACCCGGCGGCGCCCAGCCCAAGGCGTGGGTGCGCGATGACAGCGGCGAGATGCATCTGGCCAAGTTCCCGCGCAACTCGGACACGACAGACGTTTCGGCTTGGGAACTCGCTACGATCCGGATGCAACGCCGGGCCGGGATCCACGTGCAGGAATCATCGACCGTCTCCCTAGGCGCGAGCAGGTCGGTGCTTCTTACCCGAAGGTTCGACAGGGATGCCGGACACCGGATCCCCTACATGAGCTTCCGCAGTGCATTCGCTCTGGGCCAGCACGAACATCCTGACTACGCCACTCTCGCCCGAAGGGTGGCCACGGTTTCCGCGAACCCGTCTGCCGATGCCGCCGAGCTCTTCTCGAGGGCGGCGTTTATCGCGATGGCCAACAACATTGACGACCACATGCGCAACCACGGCCTCCTGCATCGCGGCAACGGATGGCGGCTCGCTCCATCGTTCGACGTGAACCCTTCAAGAACCGGACGCTCCGACACTCCGCTCACTCCTGAGGATGACCCAGGGGACCGGGACGTGAGGCTGCTCGTCAAGCACTCCGAGGACTTCAGGCTGACCAGGCCAGAGGCAATCCAGCGCATCCGGACCATTGATGCGGCCTTGTCGCACTGGCGTGAGGAAGCCATGGCTGCCGGTGTCGAGCCGGACGCCCTGGAATTCATGGCGAAGGCGTTCGAGGGTGAGCACCGGGACCGCGCCGCCGATGTTCGCGACAGCAGCCCGACAATGATCGATCTGGCGTCAGGTCGGCCGTCCTCGGTACCCGGCGAAGTCTGGGTTCGTCCGCACAGCAGGAATGGACGGCTCATCGACGGACATTTTCGGCGCCGCTCACAATGAATCTTCGTATGATGTTCCGCTCGAATCGAACACGGTGTGGACGCCAAAGTGACGGCCGGGAATCGCCGCAGGCTAGACACCCGGACCGTCGGGTCGGGGCAACCCGCCCACCAGCCCGTCCGTGTACTGCAGCGCGATCCAGAGTTCGGCCCGCACTTGGGCCTGGCTCAGGTCGGTGTCCAGCAGTTCGGCCAGGACGCCGATTTGCCGGCGCACGCTGTTCCGATGCAGCCCCAGCAGTTTGGCGGAGGCGTCCCAGCTGCCATTCTCGCTCAACCATCCACGAAGGACAGCTAGCAGCGGATCGCGACGTTCGGCGTCGAGCGCTAGCACTGGTTCAAGAAGCCGCGCGGCCAACATGGACCCGGCCTCGCGTCCGAGGAGTCCGGTGACGGACCACGTCACCTCGTCGACGCGGGCGCTCTTACCGCTCGACTGCACGCGGCTGCGGAGCGATGTGGCGCGCTGGTAGGCCGCGGCCAGCCCGGTCAGTTCCGTGGGATCCCCGATGACCAGCCGCCAACCGAGCTTTTCGATGTCCGCCAGCAGTGAGTCTTCAACCTTGAGCCGGGTAATCGCGGCGAAACCGTAATCGGTGATTTCCACCAGTTTCGAGTCGAAGAGGCGGCGCCATTGCAATAACTCGCGCACCGGGCTGTCTCCGGCAGGCCATTCAGGCGAGTCCACTTTGATGCCTTGCACCACACGCAGGGGAGCGGAGCGGGTGGAAGAAAGGCTTTGGGCCAGCAGATCCTTGAGCCCGTTGACGTGCCGCGTGCTGCCGGTGGAGAGGCTTTCCGGGTGGAGGAGCAAAGCCGTAGCCAGTTGGCTCGGCGCGAGCGAGCCGCTGGTCCGTTGCCGGACGAGCAACTCGAGCAGCCCCACCACGGACTGCACCACGCTGTTCTGAGCGGGAGCGAGCGCAACGTCCGATCCCAGGATCAGGGCGCCGAGGTTCGCATCCTTGGTGCTCCGCAGTGGGTGGCCGAAAACCATCGCGGAACCCGGCTGCTCAAACCCGTCCACTTCAACCCGCGGCCCGCTCCCTGAAAGTAGCCGTTCCAGCATGGGCTCCAGCAGTGAATGCTCGACGCCGGTGCTGCCGCCGGCAGCGTGGGCGCGTGCACGGACCCGCCCGTCTGCTCCGACGAGGAGTGCCCAGACAGGCGCCTTTTGGACCAAAGCCGCGAGCAGTTCGTGTTCCGGCCGAGGGGAGAGGACTGCACGCATGAGTTGCCTGTTGGTGTCCGCGAGTTGGCGGAAGACCTTCGCGTTGTCCGACTCCAGGAGCTGGGAGAACTGCAGTCCGATCGCGGCGAACGGGATGGACTCGGGGATCTCGATCAAAGTGAGCTTGTGCCTGCGGCACGCTGTGAGCAGCTCGGACGGGACGGTGTCGAAATACGGCTTGATCCCGAATCCCAGGGCTGCCACCTTGGCCCCCACCAGCCGCTTGACGTATGCGTCGACGTGCCTCGCTGAACCGCCGTCCCCCAGGAAGGGGAGCCCCGAAGTAAGCAAGAACTCCCCTTCCGGCAGGTAGGGGGTGGGATCGTCCAGTTCGCTAGGTTCAACCCAGCGCAACAGCTCCGCGCCGCTGCCGCCGTCGTGGAGTATTTCCAACTCGGGCGGCAGCTGGTTCAGGAACTGCTCAAGCGTGACGAAACTCAGGCGGCTGGGGGTCGGCTCAGGCGACATCGCTCGGTGCCTCCGTGACTTCCTCGTAGTCCGGGCACTCGTAGGCGCTGCTTCGGTACACCCGGGGGAGCCGTGGTGCGATCCGGTTGATGATCTCGTCGCCATGGCTACCGATCGCCGCGCCCCAATCGTCCGCGCTCGCCGCCCCTCCTGCCGGATCGCCGAAGAGGAGGGCCGTGTGGCCAACCTCGACCCCGGAGGCGTCCGGGCCCAGGTCCACCATGAATTGGTCCATGCAGACCTTGCCGATCACAGGGACCTTCCGCCCGGCGATTTGGACCACACTCCGGCCGCTGATGCCCTTGGGGATGCCGTCGGCGTAGCCCAAGGGGATGAGCCCGAGGTAGCGCGGTTCGTGCGTGATGGCCTGGTGTTCGTAACTGACACCTGTCCCCGCCGGAACCTTCTTGACCATGACGAGCGGTGCGGTAACGCTCAGGGCGGGGCGCAGTCCGAAGTCGGCAGGGTTCAGGTGATCGGCCGGAGCCAGCCCATAGATGGCGAGGCCGGCGCGGACCATGTCGAAGTGGAATTCTGGCCGGTCCAGGATGTTGGCCGAGCTGGATACGTGCCGCAGTTGCGGGTTCAGGCCGGCGTCGCGGGCTTCCCGCACAGCGTCCTCAAACTCAGCCACGGCTGCGGCGTTGCCGGGGTGGGCAGGGACATCGGCCCACGCCAAGTGCGTCCAGATGCCGCGGACTAGAACCGTGCCGTCTTGTTCGGCCATGCGCGCCTGGGCCACAAGTTCGGGCCAGTCCTCCTTGCGGGCCCCACCACGGCTGAGGCCGCTGTCCAGTTCCAAGTGCACGACGGCGGGACGGCCCAACTGCCTCGCGATCCCGGCCAGGACCTCAAGTTGGCCGACGCTCCCAAGCGAAACGTCGACGTCGTTCTCAAGTGCTTCACGAATGGTTGCGCTGGTCTGGGATGCCAGATACAGCCATGACAATACGGGTACGGTGATCCCGGCCCTGCGAAGCGCGATGGCTTCGCTCAGCTGTGCGGTTCCCAACCAGTCAGCCCCGGCTTCTATGGCCGTGCGGGCAACCTCCACGAGGCCGTGCCCGTAGGCGTTCCCTTTCACGACGGCCATGAAATGGGGTGCGTCGGTGCGCCTTCTCAGTGCTTTGATGTTGTCCGAAATCGCAGACAGGTCAACGTTGACCTGCCCCGAAAGCGTCGCTTCCGGTGGGGTTTCTGATTGTGCAATACGTCTCATGGTTGATCACTATAGGTCATTTTGCACCTCATTGAGAGCTGGCTCACAGGCTTACGGTGGACACGGGAAACCGCAACTACTCTGAAGGGACGTCAACGGTGACTGTGCCTACAACCACCCAAGTCAAGCCAACCCACGCCGCACAGGCTAATCGCCGCCCGGGACTCGGTTCGCAGCTGCTGCGCCGCAAGCCGATCGGGCAAATGGTCAGCGAAGCCGGAACCAGCCAGGGCGGAACGCCCCTGGTCCGCAGCTTCGGCGTCCTCCAGCTGACCATGATCAGCGTCGGCGCCACGCTGGGCACCGGGATCCTGGTGATCCTCGGCGAATCCGTGCCGCTAGCTGGCCCTGCGGTCTGGATTTCCTTCGTCGTGGCCGGCCTGGCTGCCCTGTTCTCGGCCGTGTCCTACGCCGAAATGGCAGGACTCGTACCGGTAGCCGGATCCAGCTACTCCTACTCCTACGCCACGATGGGCGAGGGCATGGCCTGGATCTGTGGCTGGTGCCTCGTCCTCGAATACGCGGTCTCCGTGGCCGCCGTCGCTGTCGGTGCAGGGCAGTACGTGAACGAAACCCTCGCCGCGTTCGGGCAGTTCCTGCCGGACTCGATGTCTCAGCCACCGGGCAGCGGCGGCGTGGTCAACATCCCGGCCATGCTGATTGTGGTGCTCGCTATGATCCTGCTGGTACGCGGTGCCAAGGAAAGCGCGTGGATCAACACGGCGATTGTCACCATCAAGATTGTCATCCTGCTGTTCTTCTGCGCGGTTGCCTTCACCGCGTTCAACGCCGGGAACTTCGAACCGCTCATGCCCATGGGTGCCGCCGGTGTCTCGGCCGCTGCATCCCGGGTCTTCTTCTCCTACATCGGTTTCGACGCCGCCTCCACCGCCGGCGAAGAAGCCCGCAACCCCAAGCGCGACCTGCCGCGGGCCATCCTGCTCTCCATGGTGATCGTGACCAGCATTTACGTCCTGGTTGCCGTGGCAGCCATCGGCGCACGCCCGTGGGAATGGTTCGGAGGGACTCAGGCCGCACTGGTCCAGATCCTTGAGGAAACCACCCACCAGCCCTGGATCGCGCTCGTCTTCTCCATCGGTGCCGTGCTCGCCATCGCCAGCATTGTGCTGACGGTCCTCTATGGACAGACCCGCATCCTGCTCTCCATGTCCCGCGACGGACTGGTCCCGGAGGTCTTCGGCCGCATCTCTCCGCGAACCGGCACCCCGGTGGCCGGAACGCTCATCGTGGGCACCGCCGTCGCACTCACCGCGGGGCTCGTTCCGCTCGGCGCGCTGGCAGACGCCACCAGCATCGGCACGCTCTTTGCGTTTGCGCTGGTCAACGTCGCCGTGATCTACCTGCAGCGCAACCGCCCGGAGCTCAAGCGCAGCTTCCGCGTGCCGCTCTACCCCATCACTCCTGTCCTCGGCACACTCATGTGCGCCTACCTGATGGCCAACCTGGGGCTGACACCTGGGTGGTGTTCGGCGGGTGGATGCTCGTGGGGATCGCACTCTACTTCGGCTACGGACGCCGGAACTCCAAGGTAGCGGCCCTGACCGAACAGGAATACCGTGAACTATCCGCAAGGGTCGCTGACCCGGAAATTGTGAAGGCAGAACTTTCATGACCATCGCCACCGAATTGCCCATGGAACCCACCCCCCGCACGGGTGCTTCTGGGGCAACGCCGGCCGACGCGCCTATCACCATGCTGAACCCGGACTTCCCGTTCAGCTACGATCACTTCCTCGCCCACCCGGACGGCCTGGGGGTTGTTCCGCAGGAGCTGTACGGGACCGAGGTGGCCGTGATCGGCGCCGGCCTGTCGGGACTCGTCACGGCCTACGAGCTCATGAAGCTCGGGCTGCGGCCCGTGGTCTACGAAGCCGACCAGATCGGCGGGCGGTTGCGCACCGCGAGCTTCCCCTCAGCCCCGGGAGTCATCGCGGACCTCGGCGGCATGCGGTTCCCGGTGTCCGGCAAGGCGTTCTACCACTACGTGGATCTCCTCGGCCTGGATACCCAGGAATTCCCCAACCCGCTCGCCCCGGCAACATCCAGTACGGTGATCGAGCTGGCCGGGCAGAGGCACTACGCGGAAACCTCGGCGGATTTGCCGGAGTTCTTCCACGAGGTTGCCGCGGCTTGGAAGGCCGCAGTGAATGACGGAGCTGCTTTCCGGGAAATGCAGGAGGCCATCCGCGCCCGCGACACCACCCGGATCAAGGAATTGTGGAACGAACTGCTCCCGCTCCTGGACGAGCAGACCTTCTATGGCTTCATCGCGGCAAGCACATCCTTCAAGGAAGCCGGATTCGCGCACCGCGAGGCCTTCGGGCAAGTCGGTTTCGGCACCGGCGGCTGGGACACCGACTTCCCCAACTCGATCCTGGAGATCCTGCGCGTCGTCTATACCGATGCGGATGACCAGCACAGGCTCATCACCGGGGGAGCGCAACGGCTCCCCGAGGCACTCTGGCACCACGCGCCGTCGGGCATGGCTCACTGGCCCGAAGGCACCTCGCTGGCGTCGTTGCACTCCGGTTCCCCGCGCGGAGCCGTGGACCGCATCGAGCGCGGCAGCAACGGCGACCTCATGGTGCGCGAGCGCTGGGGCCGCGAAACCGGCTATCCCGCCGTCGTGACTACATGCCAGTCCTGGTTGCTGTCCACCCGCATCCACACCCAGGAATCGTTGTTCCCGGCCGAACTGTGGACCGCGATCGAGCGCTCGCACTACATGCAGTCGTCAAAGACCTTCGTCATGGTGGACCGGCCGTTCTGGAAGGACATTGACCCCGAAACGGGCCGCGAAATGCTGTCCATGACCCTGACGGACCGGCTGAACCGGGCGACTTACCTGCTCGACGACGGCCCGGACAAGCCCGCAGTCATCCTGCTGTCCTACACGTGGAACGACGACGCCCTCAAGTGGCTCGCCCTCAGCGCCGAGGAACGCGTCAAGCTCATGCTGCACTCGCTGGAGCAGATCTACCCGGGTGTGGACATCGCCAGCCACATTGTCGGCCAGCCCATCACGGTCTCATGGGAGGCCGATCCCAACTTCATGGGCGCCTTCAAGGCCAATCTGCCAGGGCACTACCGCTACCAGCAGCGCCTGTTCACGCACTTCAAGCAGGGCAAGCTGCCCGAGAGCCAGCGCGGGATCTTCCTTGCCGGCGACGATGTCTCGTTCACTGCTGGCTGGGCCGAAGGCGCAGTTACCACCGGGCTCAACGCCGTGTGGGGTGTGGTGAACCACCTCGGCGGTTCTTCCGTTCCGGGTAACCCGGGCCCTGGCGAGCTGCTGGACGAGTTGGGGCCGATCAGCCTGGACTAGCTGTCTGGACCGGTTATCCGGCGTGCATTTCCCGGTGCGCCGCGGCGAGCTCGCGGTAATGCACGGCGTTGCGCTTCACGCCGTCGAGCTCTTCTTCGCTCAGTTCGCGGCGCACTTTGGCGGGCACTCCGGCGACCAGTGAGCGCGGCGGGATGACTGTGCCTTCGAGCACCACTGCGCCAGCTGCCACGAGCGAACCGGTACCGATCACGGCGCCGTTCAGGATGGTGGCGCTCATGCCGATAAGGCAGTCGTCCTCCACAGTGCACCCGTGTACGACGGCGCTGTGCCCGACGCTGACGCGCTCGCCGACAGTGCAGGGGAATCCGGGGTCCGCGTGCAGGACCACGTTGTCCTGGAGGTTGGTGCCGGCGCCGACGCTGATGGCGGCGGTGTCTGCCCGGACGGACACGCCGTAGAAAGCGCTGGAGTCTTCGCCCAGGGTGGCCTTGCCGATGATGGACGCAGAGGGTGCCACGAAGGCAGTGTCATGGATGACCGGGGTGTCCCCGGCAAAGGTGTAAACGGGAGCCATGTGGCAAGCCTAGAACACGCCGGCCCTGCCGGGCGTTCGGAGGACCAGGAACTGATAGTGCTGGACCCAATTACCCGCCCCCGGTCCGGACTCGGCTCCGTTACCTTCCGGCCAGGCCTCGAAGTGTTCCACAGCGCCATGTGCCTCGAAGATCCGCCTCACGGACAAATCGCTCCGGCGGCTGAAGAACCGCCGGGGTTCGTCCAGGCCCTCCGGGTTGAAGACCTCTTCATCGTCACCGGACCAGAGTCCGACGGCGATTGGCGCACCAGCCGTGCTGACCCGCACGAGTTCGCTGACGACGTCGTGGATTCCGCTATTGGGTACATGAAGGAGCGTGCTCATGGTCCAAACCGCCGAAAAGGCACCGTCAGGAAAGGGCAGGTTCCGGCCGCTGGCCACGCTGGCGTCGAGCCTATTCCCGCGGGCGACGTGGATGCTCTCCTCGGACAGGTCCACTCCTGTGTAGTGCAGGCCTGCGCGGACGAACTCCAATCCTTCGACGCCGGTCCCGCAGCCTAGTTCGAACAACGAATGCCTGTGCTCCTCCTTGAGGAGGCGGATGAACCATTCGCGGCACTCCACCCGACGCGGCGTCATGGCCCGGGTGTTCTCGGTCGAGGCCTGCCGGTCGTAGAAAGCGGCGAGGTCCGCTTCATGGCTCGCGGGTTCGTCTCCGAATGCCCTGGTGAAGCCGTCCATGCACCCAGCGTAGAACACCCAACTGGCTGGCAGTAGATGTCGTCATGGGCGCCCAAAACGACATTAAATGCGTGTCAGTTGGGCCAGCGGGAGCGCTAGTTGAAGACCACCGTGCGGGTGCCGTCGAGCAGGACGCGGTGCTCGGCATGCCACTGCACGGCCTGGGCAAGCGTGCGTCCCTCGACGTCGCGGCCCATCTGCACGAATTGCTCAGCGGTGCGGGCGTGGTTCACGCGGATGACTTCCTGTTCGATGATGGGACCCTCGTCCATGGTCCGCCGTGACGTAGTGCGCGGTGGCGCCGATGATCTTCACGCCCCGCGCATGTGCCTGGTGGTACGGCTTGGCGCCCTTGAAGGAGGGCAGGAAGGAGTGATGGATATTGATGGCCTTGCCGTTGAGCTCGGTGCATAGCTCGTTGGAGAGGACCTGCATGTAGCGTGCCAGGACGGTCAGCTCGATGCCGTGCTTGTGGATGAGCTCAAGGAGCTTCGCCTCGGCTTGGGGTTTGGTTTCCCGCGTGACGGGGATGTGGTGGAAGGGAATGCCGTAGAACTCGGCCAGCCCTTCGAGCTCCCGGTGGTTGGACACGATGGCCGGCACCTCGATGGGGAGGATCCCGGAACGTTGCTGGAAGAGCAAATCGTTGAGGCAGTGCGCGTCCTTGGATCCCAGGATCAAGGTACGGACTTTCTGTCCCACCGGGTTGATCTGCCATGTCATGCCGAACGCTTCCGCCACCGGTGCCAGCGCCGAGCTCAGCTCGGACTGGGCCGAGGAGGTAGTGGCTTCCACCCGCATGAAGAAGTTTCCCGTGCTGGGGCTGCCGTATTGCTGGGAATCGGCAATATTGCATCCAGCCTCCAGCAGGGCGCCGGCAACGGCGTGCACAATTCCAGTGCGGTCCGGGCAGGACAGAGTTACAACAAAAGACGTAGGCAGGGTGGAGTCAGTCACACGGTCAAGCCTACCGTCGCGCACCTGTTGTACTGTTTAAGTCGTCGCGACTGGCGTTGGGTGGTGTACCACCAGGGAGCGGCATTGATGAAGACCACGGATCGTACGCCTGGGCCGAGGGTCACGTTTTACTGTCGCTGTGCCATGCCCCGTAATCAAAGGCATGGAAAAAACCCAGCCGGTAGCCTGACCTGTAGAAATACCCGTTGTCTATCCAGGAGATCTTCGTGACCACCACCACCATCACCTCCGCGACCATCAGCAACCAACCGCTCGCCGAGCTCGACCCCGAGATCGCAGCGGTTCTGGACCAGGAACTCGGCCGCCAGCGCGGCACCCTGGAAATGATCGCTTCCGAGAACTTTGCGCCCCGCGCCGTCATGGAGGCGCAGGGGTCGGTCCTGACCAACAAGTACGCCGAAGGCTACCCGGGCCGCCGCTACTACGGTGGCTGCGAATACGTGGACGTCGCCGAGCAGCTCGCCATCGACCGCGTCAAGGCACTCTTCGGCGCCGAGTACGCCAATGTCCAGCCGCACTCGGGTGCGCAGGCCAACGCCGCAGCCCTGTCCGCCATGATCACTCCCGGCGACAAGATCCTCGGCCTTTCCCTGGCCCACGGTGGCCACCTGACCCACGGCATGAAGCTCAACTTCTCCGGAAAGCTCTACAACGTAGCTGCCTACCAGGTCGAAGAAGACAACTTCCGCGTGGACATGGACAAGCTCCGGGAACAGGCCATCGCCGAGAAGCCGCAGGTGATCATCGCCGGCTGGTCCGCCTACCCTCGGCACCTCGACTTCGAGGCCTTCCGTTCCATCGCCGACGAGGTTGGCGCGCTCCTCTGGACGGACATGGCCCACTTTGCGGGCCTCGTCGCAGCAGGCCTGCACCCGAGCCCGGTGCCGCACTCCGACGTCGTCACCTCCACGGTACACAAGACACTGGCGGGACCGCGTTCCGGCGTGATCCTCGCCAAGCAGGAATGGGCTAAGAAGCTCAACTCCAACGTGTTCCCGGGCCAGCAGGGCGGCCCGCTCATGCACGTGATCGCCGCCAAGGCCGTTGCTTTCAAGATCGCTGCCGGCGAGGAATTCAAGGAGCGCCAGGAGCGCGTCCTCGAAGGCGCCAAGATCATCGCGGATCGCCTCAACCAGGCCGATGTCGCTGAAGCCGGCATTTCCGTTTTGACCGGCGGCACCGACGTCCACCTGGTCCTCGTGGACCTGCGCAACTCGCAGCTGGACGGCCAGCAGGCCGAAGACCTCCTGCACTCCGTGGGCATCACCGTCAACCGCAACGCCGTGCCGTTCGACCCCCGTCCGCCGATGGTCACCTCCGGCCTGCGCATCGGTACACCGGCCCTGGCTACCCGCGGCTTCGGTGCTACCGAGTTCACCGAGGTTGCCGAGATCATCGCTTCCGCGCTGAAGTCCGGCTCCGCCGGCAGCGTCGATATTAATGCCCTCCAGGCCCGCGTTGACAAGCTCGCCGCCGACTTCCCGCTGTACCCGCAGCACGAGCAGTGGTAAGCGTGACAGAGGCAGGAACTGCTAAACGCGCGCAGCTACTCGACGGTAGGGCTGCTGCCGCGGAGATCAAGGCTGAGCTGAAAGTGCGTGTGGCTGCCCTTGAGGCCCGGGGTATCACGCCCGGGATTGCGACGGTGCTTGTCGGGGCGGATCCGGCGTCACAGCTGTATGTGTCCATGAAGCACAAGCAGTCGCGGGAGATCGGGATGAACTCGATCCAGCGTGAGCTGCCCGCAGATGCTACGCAGGCCGAGGTTGAGGGTCTCATTGACGAACTCAACGCCGATCCCGCGTGCCACGGTTACATCGTTCAGTTGCCGCTGCCCAAGCACCTTGACACGGACGCGATCCTTGAGCGGATCGATCCCGCCAAGGACGCAGACGGACTTCACCCTACGAACTTGGGCCGACTTGTGCTCAACGTCAACGGCGAGATTACTTCGCCGCTGCCGTGCACGCCCCGCGGCGTCATCGAACTCCTTGAGCGCAACGGTTACAGCCTCGCCGGCAAGCACGTGGTTGTGGTTGGACGTGGAGTCACTATTGGCCGCTCCATTGGTCTGCTTCTTACCCGGCGGGCAGTGAACGCGACCGTGACGCTCACACACACGGGGACGAAAAACCTTTCGGAGCTGCTGCGGCAGGCGGACGTCATTGTGGGGGCCGCTGGTGTGAAGCACATCGTCAAGGCCGCGGACATCAAGCCAGGCGCGGCGGTACTCGACGTCGGCGTTACCCGGGAGACCGATCCGGAAACGGGCAAGAGCACGGTCCACGGCGACATCGACCCGGCGGCTGCGGAGGTGGCCGGTTGGATTTCGCCCAACCCCGGCGGAGTCGGCCCCATGACGGTTGCGCTACTCATGACCAACGTGGTGGAAGCCGCGGAACGCCAAGCGGGCATCGCCTAGAGCATTCAGCTTCCCCATCTGACCGGCAGTAGATGCCGTTATGAGCCCTCAAAGCGACAACAACTGCTAGTAAGTTGGGCACCTACTCCCGCGGGAGTAGGTGCCCTACGCCGTTAACCCGACGACGCCGGAAGCCGCCGCGGCTAGGCTCGGAGCATGCAGCGGCGTTTCCAGGGTCCTCCCACGAGTTTCATCGTCATCGCGGCGGCCCTGATCCAAGTGCTGGGGACGGTCTTTTCAGCAAGCCACCAGGCAGCGCTGCGTCCCTTGGATCCGTTGGCGTTCATTTTGCTGTTGGCAGGACCCGCGGCCCTTGGCTTCCGGACCCGCCGGCCCGTGGTGATGCTGCCGGTTACCCTCGCCGCCACCTTTGGCTATGTGCTCCTCGGCTACCCGGGCGGCCCGATCGTGCTGTCCCTGGCCTTGTCCATCATCCTGACGGCGGCCGCGGGACTGCGCTGGCAGGCGTGGCTTGGAGCCGGGATCTGCGCAGCCGCCGTGATGATGTCCGCTGTGTTGGCCGGTAATGAGATTGGGCTTATCCGGGCCTCCGCCGGCGTCGCATGGGCGGCGATCCTTGTCCTGATCGGGGAAGGCTTCCGGCGGCGCGGCGAGCGGATGGCCGAATATCGGCGCCGGCGCGAAGCTGCGAAGCAGGCCGAACGGGACGAATACCGGCTCACGCTCGCCCGGGATATCCACGACGTGGTGGCCCACTCCCTGTCAATGATCAACGTCCAGGCCTCCGTGGCGCTCCACCTGGGCACCAACGATCCCGACAAGCTCCGCCCGGCACTGGAAGCCATCAAAGCGGCAAGCAAAGAGTCCTTGGCCGAGGTTCGCCAGCTCCTCGGTGTGCTCCGCGAAGACGCGCCGCTGAGTCCCGCACCACCCCCAAGCCTGGTGCGGATCCCGGAACTCGTGGAGGACACGCGGCGAGGCGGGCTGGAGGCGCGGTTCGAAAACGCCGTGGACCCCGAACGAGTGGGCACGCCACAGCAGGAAGCCGCCTACCGGATCGTCCAGGAAGCCCTGAGCAACGTCCGCCGGCACTCGGGCGCGGCGTCCGCCGTCGTACTTCTGGAAGTGGCGGGGAACTCGCTGAAGGTGCGGATCGACGACGACGGCGACGGCCTCCGGGACGCGGCCGACGGCAACGGGCTGCGGGGCATGCGCGAGCGTGTCGAGGCCCTTGGCGGCACGCTCGCCCTGAGACCACTGGACCCGGGCCTGCGCGTGGAAGCGAACCTCCCGTTGAACTTTACCCAGGGAGGACACCAGCCATGATCCGATTGCTGCTTGCTGACGACCAGACCCTTATCCGGGCGGGATTCCGGGCGCTCCTCGATGCCGAACCGGACATGGAAGTGGTGGCCGAAGCCGGTACCGGGAGGGATACAGTCAGGCTGGCCGAGATGGCGGCGCCGGACGTCATCCTGATGGACATCCGGATGCCCGACGGCGACGGGCTGGCCGCAACCCGTCAGATCCTCGCCAACCCGCGCCTCCCGCACACCCGCGTCATCATCCTCACCACGTTTGAGCTGGACGAATACATCGCTGAAGCCGTGCGCGCGGGCGCTGCCGGCTTCCTCGTCAAGGACACCGAACCGGAGGAGCTGATCCGGGCCGTACGTGTAGTGCACGACGGCGATGCCCTGCTTTCGCCGTCAGTGACTCGCCGCATCATGGCCCAGCTCGCCGTGCACAGCAAAGCTGCCTCGAAGGCGGTGCCGCTGGACCAGATCACCGAGCGCGAGCGGGAAGTCCTGGCCCTCGTGGGGGAAGGATTGAACAACGCCGAAATTGCCGAGCGCCTCTTCATCACTCCGCTGACGGCCAAGACCCACGTTTCCCGCATCATGACCAAACTGCTGGTCCGGGACAGGGCGCAATTGGTGGTGCTGGCGTATGAATCCGGCCTGGTCCGGCCGGGCTGGAGCAGCTAGTCCTTCGCCGCAGTCTCCCGCGGGAGTAGGCGGCGGGAGGTAAGTGACTCCTGGTGGCCGATGCGTTGGGAGGGGCCGAAAACCAAACTGGAACCAGAGCCGAGATACGGCCCGTTGAGAGTTTGGACTGGACATGTTGACATCACTGAGCACCACCCTCGGCGCCGCGGCCGCCCAGCTGCCCAACGACGTCGTCCATGGACCGGGAGGCGGGTTCGCCTTCTGGCCGTTTTTCCTCCTGATCCCGTTGTTCTGGTTCCTGGTGATCGGATGCTTCGTCTTTTTCGGCCGGCGGATGTGGCGCCGGAATCACCACTGGGCCGCCACCCAGGGCGCAGAAAGCGTGTTGAGAGAGCGCTACGCACGGGGCGAAATCGACGAGACCGAGTACCGCCAACGCCTGGAAGTGCTGCGGGCACATCCTGACAAGTAAGCGACCAGCGGATTCTGCTGGATCATTCGCCTGGCTAAACCATCAGGCCCTGGAACCGCGCGGGTTCCAGGGCCTGATGCGCGGAATGATCCAGCAGAATGTCACGGACACAGGTTTCTCCAGAAAATTGCGGAATACCTCTTTCACGTATTCCCTGGCTCCACTAGTCTGCTGAGGTGCACAATGAAGCCACTCGCTCTTTCCCCACATCAGCACCCACATCAGCACCCACGTCAGCCAGCATCCAGATGGACCCGTCTATAGTCATCACAGCCGAAAACCTCACCAAGACCTATGGTGACCTCACCGCGGTCGACGGGATCTCCTTCGAAGTTCCGGCAGGGGAGTCCTTCGGGCTGCTGGGGCCAAACGGGGCAGGCAAGTCGACCACCATGAAGATGATCGGCGGGGTCTCGCAGCGGACGTCGGGCAAGCTCAGCATCATGGGCCTTGACCCGGACAGCCACGGGCCAGAAGTCCGTGCGCACCTGGGGGTCGTACCGCAGCAGGACAATCTGGACGAGGAACTCAAGGTCCGCGAGAACCTGATTGTCTACGGCCGCTACTTCGGACTGCCGTTGAGCTACCTACGGCCCAAAGCCGATGAACTACTTGAGTTCGCGCAGCTGACCGACAAAGCCAAATCCAAAGTGGATGCCCTCTCCGGCGGCATGAAACGGCGCCTGACCATCGCGCGCTCGCTGATCAACGAGCCCAAGATTTTGTTGCTGGATGAGCCCACTACGGGATTGGATCCACAGGCCCGCCACATTCTTTGGGATCGGCTGTTCAGGCTTAAGGAACAAGGCGTCACCCTGATCCTGACGACGCATTACATGGACGAAGCCGAGCAGCTGTGCGACCGGCTCATCGTGGTGGACAAGGGCAGGATCATGGCCGAAGGTTCGCCTTCCAGCCTGATCCGCGAATACTCCACGCGCGAGGTCCTTGAACTCCGGTTCGGCTCGGAACGGAACGCGACCATCGGCGTCGAACTCCAAGGCATCGGCGAGCGGACCGAAACCCTGCCGGACCGCGTGTTGATCTACGCCGACGACGGCGAGGCCGCCCTGGAGCAGGTCTCGGCCCGGGGCCTCCGCCCGCTCACATCGCTGGTCCGGCGATCCTCGCTGGAGGACGTCTTCCTCCGGCTGACCGGCCGCAGCCTGGTCGACTAAGGGGGCTTGAATGACTGAAATCCAGAGCCCGACGGCGAAGCCGCCTTTGCGGGCACACTCACCTGCCGTTTCGGCCGCCAGGGCCAGGCGCTGGGGAGCCTTCTTCTACGCCGAGCAAGTGCTGCGGGTGATGCGTGGCTACGGATTGTCCGTCCTGATGTACAGCGTGGGCCAGCCGGTGGCGTATCTGTTCGCCATGGGAGTCGGCCTCGCAACGCTTGTTAACGCCAATGGAGGATCGGCCTTTGGCGGTGTCGGCTACCTGACCTTCATCGCGCCCGCATTGGTGGTGTCAGCCGCCATCATGACGGCTGCGGGAGAGTTTTCCTTCCCGATCATGGATGGTTTCAAATGGCGCCGGGTCTTTTACGGGCCGCATGCCTCGCCGTTGACGCCCCAGCAGATAGCCGCCGGGCACGTCATGGCCACAACCTTCCGCTTTTTCCTGCAGTCAGCGATCTACTTCGCCATAGTGGCGCTGTTTGGGGCCTCGCCGAGTGGCTGGGGTTGGATATCGATCTTCGTTGCGACATTGGCCGGGTTGTCCTTTGGGCTCCCGCTCATGGCGTACGCGGCCAGCGTGACGAAGGATGCCGGTCAATTTGCCTTGGTCCAACGCTTCATCGTCATGCCTCTTTTCCTGTTTTCAGGGACTTTCTTCCCGCTTGAATCCCTGCCCGTTGGCGTCCAGTGGATCGGTTGGATTTCGCCGGTTTGGCACGGGACCCAACTTGGCCGGGACCTGAGCTACGGACTTCAGGAGAACCCGCTGCTGACGATTGCCCATATTGTCTTCCTGACCGCAACGGCCTTGGTGGGTTGGATGCTGGTCCGTCGCCAATTCATCAGGAGGATGGGCCAATGAGCGCGCTTGCCGAAACCCACGGCGTCACGGAAGAAGTCCGGCAGAGGAAGTTCGGACCGCTGTACTCCCGCAACGTCCAAGCCGTTGTAGGCCGCGGGCTCATGGCGACCAAAAGCAGCAGCTGGCTGGTCATCGTGTCCGGGTTCTTTGAACCGGTTCTGTACTTGATTTCGATGGGCGTCGGGCTCGGCGCCATCGTGGGGACAGTCCAAGGACCCGGGGGCCAGGTCATCAGTTACGCCGCCTACATTGCGCCAGCGCTCCTGGCCGTGTCCGCGATGAACGGGGCCGTCTATGACTCCACGTGGAACGTCTTCTTCAAGATGAACTTCGCCAAGCTCTACCAAGCGATGCTCTACACCTCGCTTGGTCCACTCGATGTGGCCATGGGGGAGATCGTCCTGGCCCTGCTGCGAGGCCTGCTCTATGCCACCGGGTTCACGGCAGTCATGGGAATCCTGGGACTCATCACCACTCCCTGGGCCATCCTCATGATTCCGGCCTCACTGCTGATCGCCTTCGGGTTTGCGAGCTTCGGGATGGGCATCACCAGCTTCATGAAGACGTTCCAGCAGATGGACTGGATCAACTTCATCATGCTGCCGATGTTCCTGTTCAGCGCCACCTTCTATCCCCTGAGCGTCTATCCGCAGGACATCCAGTGGCTCATCCAGGCGATGCCGCTTTGGCATGGCGTCGAGCTCTTGCGGCAGATCAGCATTGGCTCGTTCAGCCCCGCCACGGCAGTCCACATCGGCTACTACCTCGTGATGGTCGCCCTCGGGGTCATGCTCACCACCAGGCGATTGCGCAAGCTCTTCCTGAAATAGCGAAAGAGCGGCTTTGAGTTTGTGTACAGATATTGACCCTTAAGCGCTCCCATAAGGGTCAATATCTGTACACAAACTCCGCTGTTCGCCGGCGGTGGAAGCGGCCGGCGGTTCGTCGGGAGTTTGCGACAATGGGTGCATGCAATCTCTCGGCGACTCTCCGTCATCTGTTCCTTCGTCCGCTTCCGCCAAGAGCCCTTTCAAAGGGTTCCGTGTGGGTGGACTCGGCATGACGGTAGTGCTCATCGCTTTCCTGGTAGCCGTGATCTTCGCGGCCAATCATAACGACGTCGTTGGTTGGGTTGTCGCTGTTGTCTCCTTCGGCTGGCTCGCGCTCGCTGCCTTCGTGGTCTTCAGCATCCAGAGGGCTGCCAAGCGGGCCGGGGAAAAGTTCACCGAGGCACAGAATGCGTTCAACGCGGCAACCGGCCGCGCGCCGTCGTCGTCCAGCGCCGACCACGGCGGCACCCGGGTGGTCCCGGAACGCAGTGAGGCGGAAGAAATGCGGGACCTGAAACTGGATCACTCGTTCAAGATTGTCCAAGTTCAGGTACGGGTTGTGGAGGTGGAGCGCGCCAAGGGCGACTCCGCCGATCAGGATACGATCAACCGGGCCCTGGAGACCATTGCAATCACGTCCAGCAATGCCAGGGACATGATCAGGTCTTCCGGCGGCAGCGACGAGCCCGTTTCGGGCACCATCATCGACTAGAGTAGGCGGGGTGAGCTCGGCATTGAAGAAGGACTTCCTTCGTATCGCAACGGTCAACGTCAACGGCATTCGCGCCGCCTATAAGAAGGGCATGGCGGAGTGGCTGGAGCCGCGCGACGTCGATATCCTGTGTCTGCAGGAGGTTCGCGCCCCCGACGAGGTAGTTCATCAGCTCATCGGCGAAGGCTGGCACATCCTGCACGCCGAAGCCGAGGCCAAGGGCCGCGCGGGCGTCGCGATTGCTTCGCGGCAGGAACCCACCGCCACGCGTGTGGGAATCGGCGACGACTACTTCGCCACCACGGGACGGTGGGTCGAGGCGGACTACGCCGTGAAGACCAGCGCAGGCGAGAACACCACACTCACCGTCGTGAGCGCATATGTGCACTCCGGCGAAGCGGACACCCCGAAGCAGGTGGACAAGTACCGTTTCCTCGACGTCATGGCGACCAGGGCTTCCGGAACTCGCCAAGCACAGCGAGCACGCCCTCGTTGTAGGCGACCTCAATGTGGGCCACTCGGAACTCGATATCAAGAATTGGAAGGGCAACACGAAGCGTGCCGGCTTCCTTCCTGAGGAGCGTGCGTACTTCGACCGCTTCTTCGGCGATGAGATCGGATGGAGGGATGTCCACAGGGGCCTGGCAGGAAATGTCGATGGCCCCTACACCTGGTGGTCCCAGCGCGGTAAGGCCTTTGATACAGACACAGGCTGGCGCATCGACTACCACATGGCCACTCCTGGACTCGCGGCTGGCGCTCTGTCGGCCGTCGTTGACCGGGCGCCGTCATGGGACACCCGTTTCTCCGACCACGCACCGCTGGTAGTCGACTACCAGCTCTAGGCTTTCGAAAGTTTCCTCATGACCAGTTCCACAACCACTGAACCTGCTGCGGCCGCAACCGTGGCGTCATCCACCAAACTGGCCGCGGGAGCGAAGCACCGCGTGCTCTCCGGCATGCAGCCGTCTGCTGACTCCCTCCATCTGGGCAACTGCCATGGGTGCCCTGGTCAACTGGGTTCGCATGCAGGACGAATACGACGCCATCTACTTCATCCCGGATTTGCACGCGATCACGGTGCCGCAGGACCCGGCCGTGCTGGCACGCCGCACGCGTGTCACCGCCGCGCAGTACATCGCCGGCGGAGTGGACGTCAACAAGTGCACCCTGTTCGTCCAGTCCCAGGTTCCCGAACACGCCCAGCTCGCCTGGGTCCTGAACTGCATCACGGGCATGGGCGAAGCCGGACGCATGACCCAGTTCAAGGACAAGGCCCAGAAACAAGGCTCGGAGCAGGCCAGCGTTGGCCTCTTCACCTACCCCATCTTGCAGGCGGCGGACATCCTGCTGTACCAGCCCCATGGTGTGCCCGTAGGGGAGGACCAGCGCCAGCACGTGGAGCTCAGCCGGGGCCCTGGCACAGCGCTTCAACAGCCGTTTTGGTGAGACGTTCCAAGTACCGCAGGCCTTCATCCAGAAGGAGTCGGCCAAGATCTACGATCTCCAGAACCCCACGGCCAAGATGTCCAAGTCCGCCGACTCTCCGGCAGGCTTGATCAACATCCTGGATGATCCGAAGGTCACGGCCAAGCGCATCAAATCCGCTGTCACGGATACCGAGACGGAAATCCGCTTCGATCGCGAAACCAAGCCGGGTGTGTCCAACCTGTTGAGCATCTACTCATCCATCAGCGGGCGGTCCGTGGACAAGATCGTGGCGGACTACGAGGGCAAGATGTACGGCCACCTGAAGGTCGATCTCGCCGAACTCGTAGCCGGCCACCTTGGACCCATCCGGGACCGTGCCAACGATTTGCTGGCCGATCCGGCAGAGCTGGACCGGCTCCTCGCCCATGGCGCGGACAAGGCCCGTGAGATTGCCTCGGCCACCCTGGCTGACGTTTACGCCAAGGTGGGCTTCCTGCCGTATGGCGGAGCGCAAGGAATCCGCTAACCACATGTGCGCTGCTGGCAAGCTCAGCGTCCAAGCCGGCTCCCATTCAACGGGAGCCGGCCAGACTGCTGATGCCCGCCGGGCCGCTGCTACGCGCAAGTCCGCAGGCGCCGCCGGGGAAAGCCTGTGCGTGGGGGTCATTCTGGGCTTTCCCCGGGAGGTCGCGCGGGAACTCCAGGAATGGCGGGCCTCCTTCGGCGACCCGATGGCTGACGTTATCCCTGCCCACATCACGCTCGTCACCACCACGCCCGCCCGGGATTGGGAGGCCGCCAGGGAGCATGTCCGGGACGTCGCGCGGCGGCAGGCACCATTCAATATCACCATTTCGGGTACGGGTTCCTTCCGGCCCGTCTCCCCGGTGGTTTTCCTGAACGTCGAAGACGGCTTCACGGAGTGTGTGGAACTGCACGAGCAGCTTCAGGCCGGCCCGCTGGAACGCGATCTTCCTTTCCCGTTCCACCCGCACGTGACAGTCGCCCACGATGTTGCCCCCGAAAGCCTGGACGAGGCCGAAACGGTGCTCAAAAACTACACCGCAACCTTCCCCGTGGTTAGCATGGGACTCTACGAGCACGACAACGACGGCATTTGGCAACTAAGGGAAGAGCTCGATTTTGGCGGGGACACTGACGAAGAACGCAAAGCGGCAGGACCAACGGCAGGCGGATAGGCCACCGCTGCCGACGGATGGCGCGCAGCTGAAGCTGCAGCTCATACAGCGGCAGGTCGAATGGGGCAAGGCGCGCCGCTCGCGCAAGGGCGGCCCGAACATTCCGGCGTTCATCAACCTTGCCATGGCCCGGTTGAACAATTTCCGGCCGATGCGCGCCTTCAGTCTCTACAACCTGCGCCACGGACCACTCATGAGTGCAGGCATCGGCTTCACAATGTTCTTCTCCATCACGGGTTTGCTGACCACGGGTTTCGCCGTGACCGGATTGGTCCTCAGCGGGCAACCCTCGTTGGTGGATTCGATCGTCTCCAGCGTGGCTACCGTCGCCCCCGGGCTGCTGAAGGTCAACGGCGGCAACGGGCTTGTGGATCCGCACGAGCTCCTGAACCCGTCCGGTCTTGGCTGGACGGCGGTGATTGCCGGCGTCGTCACCGTATTTACGGCCCTTGGCTGGATTGCAGGGATCAGGGAGGGCGTCCGCGGCGTTTTCGGGCTGGAACCCGTACAGGAAAACCCCATCCTGATGAAGGCTTTCGACGCCGGCACGCTCCTGCTGCTCGGTGCGGCGCTGGTGGTCAGCGCCGGAGCCTCCCTGGTGTTCGGGACGGCCGCCGGGTGGATCATCGGGAGCCTCGGCTTGACGGACGCCGTCGGAGGACCTGTCACGTGGCTGGTTCGCACGGCGGTCCCGCTCGTGTTGAATTGGGCGACGGCGGCCATCATGTTCCGCTTCGCCGGCCGCCTGAAGCTTGGCCGCCGCGCCTTCGTGGAAGGCACTGTGCTGGCCGCGGTCGGTACTACGATCCTTCAGATCTTCAGCACGCAGCTGCTGGCGAACGCTGGAAGGAATCCCGTCCTGGCCTCGTTCGCCATCATTATCGGCTTGCTCATCTGGTTCAATTTGGTCAGCCAGGTTTACCTGATCACCGCGGCATGGTCCGCCGTGCGGGAAGCCGACGAACACTCGGAAAGCGCCAAGCACAAGACGCTCGGCTCACGCCCGGTGCCGCCCCGGCCGTTCAACGCCAAGGACAGTTAGCGGCGGGTCCTAGTCGCCGAGGTATTGCCCGGCCCAGGCTGAGATGATCCTCGCAACCCTGAGGGCTTCTCCCTTGCCCGTCAACAGGTGATCACTGCCCTCCAGCGAGACGAAGCTGCGTGGATGGCGGGCAGTGCGGAAGATCTCGCTGGCGTTGTCGATGCCCACGGTGTTGTCCGTAGGGGAGTGCAGGACCATGAGGGGCCGGTGCAGGGTCCGGATGCAGTCGCTCAGGTCGGCACGCTCGACGTCTTCCACGAAGTGGCGGCGAATCTCCATCCGCCGTCCGCCCAGATTGACCTCGGCGCTGCCTTCGCTGAGGATCGTGCTCACTTCGGCGTCGAACATGTGTTCCACGTGCTTGGGCTGGAACGGGGCGCCCACGGTTGCAATTGCCCTCACCTCGGGAAGGCTGAGGGCGGCGGCAAGCACGGCCGCGCCGCCAAAGGAGTGACCCACCAGCAGGGAGATCTCCTTGTCATCGGCCCGCATGAAACCCGCGGCGCGGATGGTGTCTGCCACCTTGACGCTGAATGATCCCGCTGACCATTCGCCGGCCGAGTCACCTAGTCCCAGGTTGTCGAAACGAAGCATGCCGACGCCCTGTTCTGCGAGGCCTTTGCAGATGCGCGCGGCGGAGGGGCTGTCCTTGCCGAGGGTAAGGCCATGGGAGAACACGCCCCAGCCCCGGACCGGCCCCTCAGGCACGTCCACGATCCCCGCCAGGAGGTCCCCGGTGCTGCCTTCGAAGGTGATCTTCATGGATTTGGACACCTGTCCGCCTTTCGCTGATGCGAGCTGCCCGGCCATCGCCGGGCGAGTCTTAAACAACGACGACGGCGTGCCCCGCCAAGGGGGGACGCCGTCGTCGAACGCTTACTTCGGAAACTAGATCTTGCGGGCCAGGATGGCCTGCTTGACCTCGGCGATAGCCTGCGGTCACCTGGATGCCACGCGGGCAAGCCTCCGAGCAGTTGAAGGTGGTGCGGCAGCGCCACACGCCTTCCTTGTCGTTGAGGATCTCCAGGCGCATGTCGCCGGCGTCGTCACGGGAATCGAAGATGAAGCGGTGCGCGTTCACGATGGCGGCCGGACCGAAGTACTGGCCGTCCGTCCAGAACACGGGGCAGGACGAGGTGCACGCGGCGCACAGGATGCACTTGGTGGTGTCGTCGAAACGCGCACGCTCCTCAGCCGACTGCAGGCGTTCCTTGGTGGGCTCGTGGCCCTTGTTGATCAGGAACGGCATGACCTCGCGGAAGGACTGGAAGAACGGCTCCATGTCCACGATCAGGTCCTTCTCCACCGGGAGGCCCTTGATCGGCTCAACCGTGATGGGCTTGGACGTGTCCAGGTCCTTCAGCAGGGTCTTGCACGCGAGGCGGTTGCGGCCGTTGATGCGCATGGCATCCGAGCCGCAAACACCGTGTGCACAGGAACGGCGGAAGGACAGCGAACCGTCGATTTCCCACTTGATCTTGTGCAGGGCGTCCAGGATGCGGTCCGTGCCGTACATGGTCAGCTGGTGGTCTTCCCAGGCGGCCTCTTCCGAAACCTCGGGGTTGTAGCGGCGCACGCGCAGGGTGATGTTGAAGGTGGGGATTTCCCCGCCTCCGCCAATGTGTGCGGGCAGTTCGATCTTGGATGCTGGCTCAGCAAGTTCAGCAGACATCTTAGTACTTCCTCACCATCGGCTCGTAGCGCGTAAAGACAACAGGCTTGGTGCCAAGACGGATTCCCGCGATTGCTTCCGCAGATCCGTCCGCCGGGGCGTGCTCATCCTTATACGCCATGGAGTGCTTCATGAATTTTTCGTCGTCGCGTTCGGGGAAGTCCTCCCGGAAGTGGCCTCCACGTGACTCCTCGCGGTGCAGGGCCGCAACAGTCATGACCCTGGCTAGTTCCAGCAGGAAGCCCAGCTCCACTGCTTCAAGCAAGTCAAGGTTGAAGCGCTTGCCCTTGTCCTGGACGCTGATCCGCTGGTAGCGCTCTTCGAGGGACGCGATGTCGGTGAGCACCTGGTTCAGGGTGTCCGCGGTACGGAACACCTGCATGTTGGCATCCATGGTGTCCTGCAGTTCCTTGCGGATCTGTGCAACCCGCTCAGTGCCGGTTCCGCTCAGCAGACCGCCCAGCATGGCCCGCGTGTATGCTTCCGGATCTTCCGGCAGCTCGACGAAATCGGCTGTCTTGGAGTATTCCGCCGCGGCCACGCCGGCACGCTTGCCGAAGACGTTGATGTCCAGGAGCGAGTTCGTGCCGAGGCGGTTGGAGCCGTGTACGGAGACACAGGCAACTTCGCCGGCCGCGTAAAGGCCCGGCACCACGGTGTCGTTGTCCTGCAGCACCTCCGTGGTGATGTTGGTGGGGATGCCGCCCATCGCGTAGTGCGCCGTCGGGAACACCGGAACAGGCTCCGTGAACGGCTCCACACCCAAGTAGGTGCGGGCGAACTCGGTGATGTCCGGCAGCTTGGCCTCGATGTGCGCTGGCTCAAGGTGGGTCAGGTCCAGGAGGACGTAGTCCTTGTTCGGACCGCAACCACGGCCTTCGCGGACTTCGTTGGCCATGGCGCGCGCCACGATGTCCCGGGGGGCGAGGTCCTTGATGGTGGGGGCGTAGCGTTCCATGAAGCGCTCACCCTCGGAGTTACGGAGGATCGCACCTTCGCCGCGTGCAGCTTCCGAAAGGAGGATGCCCAAGCCTGCGAGGCCTGTCGGGTGGAACTGGAAGAACTCCATGTCCTCCAGCGGGATTCCGCGGCGGAAGGCGATGCCCATGCCGTCACCGGTCAGTGTGTGGGCGTTGGAGGTGGTCTTGAAGACCTTGCCTGCGCCGCCGGAAGCGAAGATCACGGACTTGGCCTGGAAAACGTGCAGTTCGCCGGAGGCAAGGTCGTAGGAGACGACGCCGGCAACGCGCTTCTGCTTGTACGGCGTGCCGTCTTCGCGGACGGCGTCTTCCTCGACCGTCAGCAGGTCCAGGACGTAGTACTCGTTGTAGAACTCAACGTTGTGCTTGACGCAGTTTTGGTAGAGCGTCTGCAGGATCATGTGGCCCGTGCGGTCAGCTGCATAGCAGGCGCGGCGGACCGGAGCCTTGCCGTGGTCGCGGGTGTGGCCACCGAAACGGCGCTGGTCAATGCGGCCCTCGGGCGTGCGGTTGAACGGCAGGCCCATCTTTTCCAGGTCCAGCACGGCGTCAATGGCTTCTTTCGCCATGACCTCGGCTGCATCTTGGTCAACGAGGTAGTCGCCGCCCTTGACGGTGTCGAACGTGTGCCACTCCCAGTTGTCCTCTTCGACGTTAGCCAGGGCTGCACACATGCCGCCCTGGGCTGCGCCGGTGTGGGAACGGGTGGGGTAGAGCTTGGTCAGTACTGCGGTGCGTGCGCGCTGGCCGGATTCGATCGCGGCGCGCATGCCGGCGCCGCCGGCACCGACAATAACGACGTCGTACTTATGGACCTGCATACCAGATGCTCTTTCTCTCTAAGTCAGATGGTCGGCGGAGCCTGCTCCGCTGTTTGCGCACCACCCGGGTGTTGCCGGTGGTGCTGCGAAGCGGTTACGCGGGGCAGAAACCGCCCGCGAGCTGGGCGCCGTTGACGACCGGGCACGGGTTGAACGTGAAGATCACGAGTGTGCCGAGGACGACGATGACAATGGTGGCCGCGTACAGGACGACTTTGAGCCAGAAGCGCGTGGCGTCCTTCTCGGCGTAGTCGTTGATGATGGTGCGGACACCGTTGGTGCCGTGAAGCATGGCGAGCCACAGCATTGCAAGGTCCCAGAACTGCCAGAACGGGTCGGCCCATTTGCCGGCCACGAAGCCGAAGTCGATGCCGTGGATGCCTTCGCCCACCATCAGGTTCACGAAGAGGTGGCCGAAGATCAGCACCACCAGCAAGACGCCGGACAGCCGCATGAACAGCCAGGCGAACATCTCGAAGTTACCCTTGGAACCGGCTCCGCGACGGTACTTCGGAGCGATCTTGCCGCTACCGGTTATTCGGCTGCCGTTTTGTCCACTGTTATTTCCGCTACGTGGGCTTTGAATCTCAGTACTCATGGCTTAGTGGCCTCCCAGAGCGAGGGACAAGTGGCGGATGGCGAAGGCTCCGAAAGTAACCAGCCACAATGCCAGGACAGTCCACAGCATTTGACGCTGGTACTTTGCGCCCTTCTTCCAGAAGTCGATGGCAATGACGCGCAGGCCATTGAAGGCGTGGAAGACGATCGCCGCGACGAGGCCCGTTTCGCCCAGGGCCATGAGGGGGTTCTTGTAGGCGCCGATGACGGCCGTGTAGGCCTCCGGGGACACGCGCACCAATGAGGTGTCCAGCACATGGACCAACAAGAAGAAAAAGATCACAACACCGGTAATGCGATGTCCAACCCAGGACCACATGCCTTCACGGCCGCGGTACAAGGTGCCAGCTGGTTTTGTCGGCACTGAATAAACCTTCCTGCAACACAGAGGCGCTGGCACGGGATCCATGCGGGGGAAACGCCAGCTGCGAGAGCACTCGTAGCTCAGCCTAAATCTAGGCTTCGCTCACAGCTTATTCAATTTAGGCGCCCCTTCTTGTAACGAGATTGCGGATGTTCGCCTGAATTCCGGACTTTTCGCCACGATGTGAGACGAAGACCACAAAGTGGGACTTGCGTCGGTGTCAGATAAGGTGTTGCGGTGAGTACAGACAACGCTGCAAGTCCCACATCGCCAATGCGCCACTTCCACGCCGTTATTCCGGCCGGTGGAGTGGGCACGCGCCTATGGCCGCTTTCGCGGGCTGCTGCGCCCAAATTCCTGCACGATCTCACAGGCTCGGGAAGCACTCTCTTGCGGGCCACGTACGATCGGCTGGAACCATTGGCCGGCAATCGCGTCCTCGTGGTCACCGGTGTTGCGCACCGCGCGGCTGTCTGCCGCCAGCTTCCCGAAGTGGGCGACGACGAGCTGGTCCTAGAAAGCGAACCGAAGGATTCGGGAGCGGCCATCGGCCTCGCCGCCGCCATCCTGTATCGCCGGGACCCGGACACCATCATGGGCTCCTTCGCGGCCGACCAGGTGATCAGCCCGGACGACCTCTTCGAGGAGACGGTGCGCGAGGCCATTTACACTGCGGCTGCCGGAAAGATCGTCACCATCGGCATCAAACCCACGCACCCCTCGACTGGATTCGGGTACATCCGCACCGGTGCCTTGCTGAATATCGACGAGGCGCCGAACGCCCACGCCGTTGTCGAATTCGTTGAAAAGCCGAGCGAAGATATCGCGAAAAAGTATCTTGAGACCGGCGATTACGTCTGGAATGCCGGCATGTTCGTCGCTCCTGTGGCACTCATGCTCAAGCACCTGGAAGCAAACCAACCGGTCTTGTTTACCGGGCTGCAGGAAATCGCCGAAGCCTGGGACACCCCGGAGCGCGATGAGGTGACGGCTCGGGTCTGGCCCACGCTGCCTAAAATCGCCATCGATTACGCCGTGGCAGAACCCGCCGCGGCGGCGGGGGATGTCGCCGTCGTGCCCGGTACTTTCCGTTGGGACGACGTCGGAGACTTCGCGGCGATCGGCCGCCTCAACAATGCGGGCGACGTCGACGAAGTGACGGTTCTCGGCGAAGGCGCGCGCGTCTTCACGGAGAATGCCAGCGGCGTGGTTGTTTCCGATACCAAGCGGGTGATCGCGCTCATCGGCATCAAGGACGTGGTCATCGTGGACACGCCGGATGCCCTGCTTGTCACCACCAAGGAGCATGCTCAGCGGGTGAAGGGTGCGGTAGACGCGCTCAAGGCCAGCGGGGATACTGACGTCCTGTAGCTCAGGTCGTTGCGGCGCAGTCCGTAACCAAGAGACCCCTTTCGCTATTCGGTGGGCGTGGATGGCTAGAGTTGTGAGGTGCGCAATTTCACTACCGAAACCGAGCCCACCCCCGTGGTGAAGCCGTGGCTTGACGATCTTTTGCCGGAGCTCCTCGAATTCCGGAGGGACCTGCACGCGCACCCGGAACTTTCCTTCAAGGAATTCCGCACCACGGACAAGTTGGCGGAACGGCTCGAAGCGGCTGGTCTGGAGCCCCGTAGGCTCGAAGGCTCAGGGCTGACGGTCGACGTTGGCGCTGGCCCCATTGCCACGGCCCTGCGCGGCGACATTGACGCCCTCCCGATCATCGAAGAGACCGGCCTTCCGTTCGCCTCGAAGAACCACGGCGTGACCCACGCTTGCGGGCATGACGTTCACACCACAAGCATGCTCGGAATCGCCTTGGTGCTGCACGCCATGCACCAGGAATCCCCGTTGGGCGGCACCGTACGCATCATCTTCCAGCCGGCGGAAGAGACCATGCCTGGCGGTGCTTTGTCCTGCATTGAGCAGGGCGTCCTTCAGGGGGTCCCGCGGATTCTTGCGCTGCACTGCGATCCCCGCATCAACGTTGGCCAGATTGGCACGCGCATCGGCGCCATCACCTCGGCGTCGGACACGATCAAAATCGAACTGACCGGGCGTGGCGGCCACACGTCCCGCCCGCATCTGACTGAAGACCTGGTCTTCGCGCTGGCCCAAATCGCCGTCAACGTCCCCGCGGTGTTGTCCCGCCGAGTGGATGTCCGGAGCGGTGTTTCGGTGGTGTGGGGCCAGATCGTGGCTGGTTCTGCGCCCAACGCCATCCCGGCCAGCGGCTACATGGCCGGCACGATGCGCTGCCTGGACCGCGACGCCTGGCACAGTGCGGGGGAGTTGCTCGACGACGTCGTCCAGCAGGTTGCCGCGCCGTACGGAGTGGATGTCCACCTTGAGCACACCCGCGGCGTCCCGCCCGTGGTCAACTCGGAACACGAAACGGCCCTCATCGAAGCCGCAGCCCGGGCCGAACTTGGGGAACACGCCGTCGTACTCACCCCGCAGTCCATGGGCGGCGAGGACTTCGCCTGGTTCCTGGCCGACCTCCCGGGCGCCATGATGCGCCTCGGAACCCACACGCCCGGCGGCGAAGAATACGATCTCCACCGCGGCGACTTCATCGTGGACGAGCGTGCCTTGGGCTTCGCGATCCAAGTCCTGGCCGCCGCCGCATTGCGCACCATCCGGGACCTCTGAGGGCTCCGCGCGAACTGGCAGCAGTTGCCCGCAAAATTCGATTTTGGGGGCAACTGCTGCCAGTTCGCGCTACTGCTTGGCCAATTGAGTTGTGCACAATTTAATTGTGAGCTATTGTTTCTGGTATGAGTGAAGCCCCCCGCCTCAACCACCAAGTTTGTTTCGCCCTGTACTCCGCATCCAAAGCGGCCACGGCGGTCTACAGGCCGGTACTTGAAGAGCTCGGACTGACGTATCCGCAATACCTCGTGATGCTCGTCCTCTGGGAAGACGAGCCGCGAAGCGTTCGCGAACTCGGCGCTGAGCTGGGGCTCGACTCGGGCACGCTGTCGCCGCTGCTCAAGAGGCTTGAAGCCCTGGGCCTCGTGGAGCGTAGGCGTTCGGCCGAGGACGAGAGGCGCGTCGAAATCCACTTGACGGATTCGGGGCAGGCCCTCAGCGCCCGGGCGGGGGCCGTACCGCAGCGGCTCGCCGATGCTGCCGGCTTGAGCGCCGCTGAGCTTTCGCAGCTTCATGACACCCTGGACCGGCTGACCGCAGCCCTTCACTCAGCCATTTGACCGCCCAACCACCGCCATTCCAAGGAAAAGGAACCACAGTGAAGACTCTCTACACAGCCGAGGCCCTCGCCTCCGGTGAAGGCCGCGACGGCAACGCACGCAGCAACGACGGCAAACTGGACGTGGCACTCGCCAGCCCGGTGGAACTGGGCGGAAACGGCCAGGGCACCAACCCTGAGCAACTTTTCGCTGCCGGTTACGCCGCGTGCTTCCACTCCGCCCTGCGGCTGGTGGGCCGCAAAGCCCGCGTCGATTTGAGCGATTCCGCCGTCGCTGCCAAGATCCATTTCGGTGCGCTCGAGGGCGGCGAAGGATATGGACTCGCCGCCGAACTTGAGGTCGCCTTGCCGGCCCTCGACCGCGAAACAGCCGAGCAGCTCGTGGCCAAGGCCCACCAGATTTGCCCTTACTCCAACGCGACCCGCGGCAACATCGCCGTCGACATTACCCTTGTGGAGGTGGCAGCATGAGCGCCGTAGTACCTAACAGCACCCGCGAAATCCAGTTGGCATCCCGACCGCAGGGACGCCCCGTCTTGGATAACTTCCGCCTGGCGGAAACCGATCTGCCGGAATTGCAGGACGGCCAGATCCTGGTCCGCAACGAGTTCATGTCCGTGGACCCCTACATGCGCGGCCGCATGAACGACGTGAAGTCTTATTCGGCACCGTTCCGCCTCGATGCAGCGCTCGACGGCGGTGCGGTGGGCGAGGTTATCGCGTCCCGTTCCGAGGCACACAAGGTGGGCGACGTCGTCGTACACTCGCTCGGCTGGCGCGAACTCGCCGTGGTGGATACCGCAAGCGCGACGCCGGTCCAGGCTGGACTGGCGCCGACGTCGGCATTCCTCGGCGCGCTCGGGATGACGGGCCTGACGGCGTATGCGGGTCTGCTCAAAGTGGCTGAGTTCAAAGCCGGCGACGTCGTCTTTGTTTCCGGCGCCGCGGGCGCGGTCGGCTCCATGGTAGGCCAGATTGCCAAGGCCATGGGCGCCTCCAGAGTGATCGGCAGCGCCGGCTCTCCGGAAAAAGTGGCGCGTTTGCTGGAACTCGGCTTCGACGCAGCCTTCGACTACCACGACGGTCCGGTGGTGGAGCAACTCCGTGAAGCAGCGGGGGAGCGGGGCATCGATGTCTACTTCGACAACGTGGGTGGGGAACACCTCGAAGCTGCGTTGTCGGTCCTGACGGTGGGAGGCCACGTGGCCATGTGCGGTGCAATCTCCCAGTACAACTCAATGGAGCCGGCATCCGCACCCCGCAACCTTGCCGTGGCGATTGGAAAGCAACTCACGCTCCGCGGATTCCTGGTAGCCGGGCAGCGCCAGCACGCCGCCGAGTTCGCCGGACGGATGGCCGGATGGCTGGCCGATGGAACGGTCCGCTATGACGAGACGATCGTTGACGGACTGGAAAATGCGCCGCAGGCCTTCATCGATCTCCTCGATGGAGCCAACACGGGCAAGATGCTGGTCCGCCTGCACTGAACAGCTCCAGGGACTGGCGCGAGCTGGCAGTAGATGCCCGTAAAATCGGATTTTTAGGGCATCTGCTGCCAGTTCGCGCGGATCCTAGGGCCGTTGGCTGGGAGTTCCACTACTAGTTGGTAACAAAAGCTCAACAATCTCCGGGTTGTTGGGCTTTTGTGTTACCCGAGTGTGTTCCATCCCACTAAAGTTGGGGCATCAGTGCGCTCAGGCGCAGTGCTGCGAAGCATCAGTGAAAACAGAATTTCAGCCTCGAGTTTTCGAAACGGACACTCATTGACCGACTGTCGTAGCATCAATCCCTTTCTTCCTGGAGGAAAATTGAAGCAATCACTGCGTGCCACTTTAAAGCGCGGTTCATTTGCAGGCGTCGCAACTGCGGGCGCCGCTGCTCTTTTGCTGGCAGGCTGCGGTACCGCACCGTCTGCTTCGAGCTCAGGCAGCGCCACCAAGTCGGACTACACCGCTTGCATGGTGTCAGACTCCGGCGGCTTCGACGACAAATCGTTCAACCAGTCGGGCTATGAGGGCCTTCAGGCGGCAGCCAAGGACCTGAACATCCAGGAGAAGCACGTCCAGTCCAAGGCCGACACGGACTACGACCCCAACCTTCGTTCCATGGTCCAGCAGGGCTGCAAGCTGACCGTTACGGTCGGCTTCCTCCTGGGCGATGCAACCAAGTCGATCGCCACGGCCAACCCGAACAGCCACTTCGCCATCATCGACTACTCGGACCCCACCTTCCCCAAGAACGTCAAGCCGATTGTCTACAACACGGCCCAGGCCGCGTTCATGGCCGGTTACCTGGCTGCGGGCACTTCCAAGACCGGCAAGGTTGCGACCTTCGGCGGACTCAACATCCCCACCGTGAGCATCTTTATGGACGGTTTTTCTGACGGTGTGAAGTACTACAACCAGAAGAAGGGCAAGTCGGTCCAGCTGCTTGGCTGGGACAAGGACAAGCAGGACGGCACGTTTGTTGGCGACTTCAAGCAGATCGACAAGGGCAAGGTCCTGACCCAGGGCTTCCTGCACCAGGGCGCTGACGTCGTCCTTCCGGTCGCTGGCCCGGTTGGCGCCGGTGCAGGCAGCGCAATTCTTGAGGCCAAGGCAAAGGGCCAGGACGCAAAGCTCATCTGGGTTGACTCGGACGGCTACCTGACTGCCCCCGCCTACAAGTCGGTCATCCTGACCTCGGTCCAGAAGACCATGGCAACCGCCGTTGAGACGGTCATCAAGGACGACAAGGACGGCAAGTTCGACCCCACCCCCTACGTTGGGACCCTCGACAACGGCGGCGTGGCACTTGCCCCGTTCCACGATCTCGACTCCGCAGTCCCGGCTGACATGAAGAGCGATCTCGACCAGCTCAAGAAGGACATCATCTCGGGCACAGTCAAGGTCGATTCGAAGTCCAGCCCTAAGTAGGAATCCGGGCTAACCACGTCGCGCTGCCCTTCAGCCGAGTTCTGGCAGAGGGGCAGCGCGTTCTGCGTTGCCTTCCATTCTGCCCTTCGACACACCCCTGCCGAGCACTATGCTGGGAGCACGGAGATGACGAGGGGCCATCCTTTTATAGATGGGTTGGAGTTTGAAACTCGAACTGAAAGGGATCACGAAGCGCTTCGGATCCCTCGTAGCCAATGACCACATCGACCTCGTGGTTGAACCCGGCCAAGTCCATTGCCTCCTGGGCGAAAACGGTGCCGGAAAGTCCACCCTGATGAATGTCCTCTACGGACTCTACGATCCCAGCGACGGTGAAATCCTGGTCGACGGCAAGCCCGTCGTCTTCAAGGGCCCGGGCGACGCCATGGCGGCGGGGATCGGCATGGTCCACCAGCACTTCATGCTGATTCCGGTTTTCACCGTGGCCGAAAACGTCGCGCTGGGGAACGAGGCCACCAAGGCGGCCGGTTTCCTGAATTTGGACGAAACCCGCAAGAGGATCCGCCAGATTTCGGAGCAGTACGGATTCGACGTCGATCCCGACGCCAAGGTGGAAGACCTCCCCGTGGGCGTCCAGCAGCGCGTGGAGATCATCAAGGCACTCGTGCGGGACGCCGAGGTCCTCATTCTCGACGAGCCGACGGCGGTCCTCACTCCGCAGGAAACCGACGAACTGTTGGCCATCATCCGTCAACTCAAGGCTGACGGAAAGTCAATCGTCTTCATCTCGCACAAGTTGCGTGAGGTCAAGGAAATCTCGGACACCATCACTGTGATTCGCCGCGGCAAAGTGGTGGGCTCGGCTGATCCCTCGGCTTCCCCCACCGAGCTTGCCTCGGCCATGGTGGGCCGTGCGGTTAGCTTGACCCTGGAGAAGAAACCCGCCGAGCCCGGCGAAGCCACGTTCAAGGTCAAGGACCTTACGGTCATCGACCACAACGGCCAGCATGTAGTTGACGGACTCAGCTTTGACATCGCAAAGGGCGAAGTCCTGCAATTGCCGGTGTCCAAGGCAACGGACAAACGGAACTGACCGAAGCCATTCTCGGCGTCCAGGCCCACGCAACAGGCTCAATCACCCTCAACGGTGCGGAGTTGCTCGGCAAAAGCGTTAAGGAAGTGCTGAGCGCCGGCGTCGGATTCGTTCCCGAGGACCGGAAGATCGACGGTTTGGTGGGCACGTTCTCGATTTCCGAGAACATGGTCCTCGACCTCTACGACAAGGCTCCGTTCGCCCGCGGCCTGGGCATGAAGCCATCGGTGATCGCGGAACACGCGGAGAAGAAGGTGGAAGAGTTCGACGTACGGACTCCGTCCATCAACGTCGCCGTCGGCACCTTGTCCGGTGGTAACCAGCAAAAAGTCGTGTTGGCGCGCGAATTGTCCCGCCCACTTAACCTGTTCATTGCATCGCAACCTACCCGTGGCCTCGACGTAGGCTCCATCGAATTCGTCCACAAGCGGGTCATCGCCGAGCGGGACCACGGAACTCCAGTGATGATCGTGTCCACGGAGCTCGACGAGGTGCTTGAACTCGCCGACAGAATCGCCGTTCTCTATCGCGGGAGGCTCGTAGGAATCGTTCCTGCCGGCACGTCCCGCGACGTGTTGGGGTTGATGATGGCCGGCGTTCCGGAGCACGAGGCAGAACTGACTGCGCACAAAACCCTCGAGGGAGGAACACATGTCTGAGGTCAATACCCCTCGACACAAGCACGGGGTCGAGCCAGTCCGTTCGGAAGCTGACGACGACGTCGTCCTGGATGTCGCGCTGGACACGGCCGACGGTACCATGGCCCCGTCAGCGGTTCCGGCTGCCAGCCAGGGCGGAAAGATCCCGCACGCTTCCGGTGATTCGCTCTTCCGGCAGATCGCAACAGGCAACGCCATGGTGTCCGTGCTCTCGGTCCTCCTCGCGATTGTGCTGGGCGGAATCCTGATGGCCGTGACCAACCCCAAAGTGGCCGAAACGGCCGGATACTTCTTTGCGCAACCAGGCGACATGCTCACCGAGGTCTTCAAGCCATACGTGGCACTGGTTCAGGGCTCACTTTTCAACTGGACAGGGGCCGACCTCGCAGCCCAGCTGTATCCGATCACCGAGACCCTCACGGTTTCCACGCCCCTGATCTGCGCGGGGCTTGGTGTCGCTTTGGCGTTCCGCGCCGGGCTCTTCAACATTGGTGCCCAGGGCCAAATCATTTTCGGCGCCTTGTTCGGTGCCTACGTGGGCTTCACCTGGCATCTGCCGTTCCTGATCCACCTTCTGGTGGTCATCGTTGCCGGCCTCATCGGCGGCGCGGTGTGGGGCGGCGTCGTCGGGCTTCTCAAGGCCAGGACCGGCGCGCACGAGGTCATCGTGACCATCATGTTGAACTACATCGCCAACTTCCTCCTGCTGTTCCTGCTGACCACCCCGGCTTTCCAGCGCAAGGGTTCGACCAACCCCATTTCGCCCTTCCTGGACCAGTCGGCGCTGTTCCCGGAGCTCCTGGGACCGCAGTTCCGCCTTCACGCGGGCTTCATCTTGGCCGTGCTTGCCACGGTGTTCGTTTGGTGGCTCCTGAACCGCTCCACCGTGGGCTTTGAATTCAGGGCCGTCGGTGCCAACCAAAGCGCAGCCCGGACCGCGGGAATCAACGTTCCCCGGACCGTCATCCTCGTGATGGCCATCGCGGGTGCGCTCGCTGGCCTGGCTGGCATTGCACAAGTTTCCGGGACGGAAAAATACCTCTCGGGCGGCGTAGCAGCGTCTATTGGCTTCGACGCCATCACCGTCGCCCTGCTGGGCCGTTCGACGCCGTGGGGAACCTTCTTCGCGGGGCTCCTGTTCGGCGCTTTCCGTGCGGGCGGTGTCGCAATGCAGGCACAGACCCAGACACCGATCGACATCGTCCTGGTCATCCAGTCGCTGATCGTCCTGTTCATTGCCGCACCGCCCTTGGTGCGTGCGATCTTCGGACTGAATCCCCGCAAAAAGAAGAAGGCCCCAGGCGGCCCCGGATCCGGAACTATCCCGTCTGGAAAAATTGAGAGCGGAGCTGCAACAGCATGAGCACCACCACAACACAGACCGGCAGCGGCTCACCTGCCGGGGATGCTCCTGCGCGCGCCGGAAAGAGCGGTACCAGCGAACTGGTGAGCTGGAAGGCCGGAATTGGTCTGTCCCTGCTCGCCGTCCTGGAACAGTGCTGTTCGGATTCACGTCCAATGCGAAGTCAGCCGGTTTCGGAATTGTGGAAGCAGCAAACGAAGAGGCCTCCAACCTCGCTGCATGGGTCACACTGGTCTTGGCCCTTCTTCTGTCAGCCGGGCTCGGATACCTGTGGTTCGTCCGACGCCGTTCGGGCCGCGTTCCGCGCTGGCTGCCCGCTTCCACCGTCGTCGCCGTTGTGGTCCTGGGCCTTGCCGCGCTCGGCGTAGCGAAGGTTGTCAAAATCACGCTTCCCTCCGCGGCGATCGGTTGGATCAGCGCAGTAGTTCTCCTGGGCCTTGCCGGCTACTCGGTGTACCTGACGCGGGCAAAGAAGTCCACGCCGGGTTGGGTCGGAGGTACCTTTGCCGCGGTGTTCCTCATCGGGTTCATGGTCTGGATCGTGGCCGGAGGGAACGGCCCTGAGCCGTCCATCTCCCTTGCCGGACTTATTGCCGGATCCGTGACCTTGGCCGTACCGCTGGTGTTCGGATCACTATCCGGCGTCCTGTGCGAACGCGTCGGCGTGGTCAACATCGCCATCGAAGGGCAGCTCTTGCTCGGGGCGTTTTCCGCGGCCGTCGTTGCCACGGTGACCCACAACGTCTACGCCGGGCTGGTTGCGGCGGCCGTGGCGGGAGCACTTGTTTCCCTGGTTCTGGCCGTCGTCAGCATCAAGTACCTGGTCAACCAGATCATCGTCGGCGTTGTGCTCAACGTCCTGATCAGCGGACTGACGAGCTTCCTGTTTTCGACCCTGCTCACGGCTGACCCCGATGGCCTCAACAAGCCGGGGCGCTTGCCTCCGGTGGACATTCCTTTCCTGTCTGATATCCCCATCATCGGCCCGATCCTGTTCCACCAGTCCTTGGTGGGCTACCTGATGTACATCGCCGTGGTTGTTGTCTACCTTGGCCTGTTCCACACGAAATGGGGCCTTCGGGTGCGGGCCGTCGGCGAGCACCCGCAAGCAGCCGACACAGTGGGCATCAACGTCAACCGGACCCGTTTTTGGAACGTGCTGATGGGCGGCGCGATCGCGGGCATCGGCGGCTCGTTCTTCACGCTGGTATCCGTGGATGCGTTCAGCAAGGACATGTCCGGTGGCCGTGGGTACATTGCTTTGGCAGCATTGATCTTCGGGCGTTGGAATCCGATCGGCGCATTCCTGGCGGCATTGTTGTTCGGTTTCGCAGACAACCTCCAGAGCGTCATCACCATTATCGGATCGCCGGTGCCGAGCCAGTTCATGGCGATGCTGCCCTATGCGTTGACGGTCTTCGCCGTCGCCGGATTGGTGGGCAGGTCGCGGCCGCCTGCCGCAAGCGGCATACCGTACGTCAAGGGTTGACCGTGACGCTCACGGAAATCGAAGTGGACTGGGCGGCCCTCGAGGCCGCCGCGGTGGCCGCCGTGGAGAAGGCCTACGCTCCGTATTCGAAGTTCCCGGTGGGGGCGGCTGCCCTCACCGAGGACGGGCGGATCGTCAGCGGCTGCAATGTGGAGAACGCCAGCTACGGCCTCACGCTGTGCGCCGAGTGCGCACTTGTGGGTGACTTGCATATGGGCGGTGGCGGCAGGTTGCGTGCGTTCTACTGCGTTGACGCCAAGGGCAACGTCCTCATGCCGTGCGGCCGCTGCAGGCAATTGCTGTATGAATTCCGCGCACCCGGCATGCAGCTCATGACAACACAAGGCATCAAGACCATGGACCAAGTGCTGCCCGATGCCTTTGGTCCTGACAACCTGGAGGAGAACCGGTGACACAGACTGAAGCGTTTGATGCTGTTGAGATCATCAGCATCAAGCGGGACAAGGGCACCTTGAGCCCGGAACAGATCGACTGGACCATCGATGCCTACACCCGCGGCGTCATCGCCGACGAACAAATGGCTGCCCTGAACATGGCGATCCTGCTCAACGGGATGGACCGAGCCGAGATTTCGCGATGGACCGCGGCGATGATCGCCTCGGGCGAGCGGATGGACTTCTCCAGCCTTCGGCGTCCCGACGGCGGCGTGAAGGCCACCACCGACAAGCACTCCACCGGCGGGGTCGGGGACAAGATCACCCTTCCGCTGGCACCACTGGTGGCAGTCTTCGGTGTAGCGGTGCCCCAGCTTTCCGGTAGGGGACTGGGCCACACCGGCGGTACCCTCGACAAGCTCGAAGCGATTCCCGGATGGCGGGCGTCCCTCAGCAACGAGGAAATCATGGCCCAGCTGCAGGACGTTGGAGCTGTCATCTGTGCTGCCGGCACCGGACTGGCTCCGGCGGACAAGAAGCTCTACGCACTTCGCGACGTGACGGGCACCGTGGAAGCCATTCCGCTGATTGCCTCGTCCATCATGAGCAAGAAGATCGCCGAGGGTACGGGTTCTTTGGTGCTTGACGTGAAGGTGGGTTCGGGGGCGTTCATGAAAGACGAAGCCCGGGCCCGGGAGTTGGCCGAAACCATGGTGGCGCTGGGCAAGGACGCAGGGGTCAACACGGTGGCGTTGCTCACCAACATGAGCACACCGCTGGGCCTGACCGCAGGCAACGCGATCGAGGTCGAGGAATCAGTGGAGGTACTTGCGGGCGGCGGTCCGGAAGACGTCGTCGAACTCACTGTCAGGCTCGCCGAAGAGATGCTCGCCTGCGCCGGAGTGCACGACGCCGATCCCGCCGCCGCCCTGAAGGACGGGCGGGCAATGGATGTCTGGAACCGTATGATCGAAGCCCAAGGCGGCGATCCGCGTGCTGCCCTGCCAGTGGCCAAGGAGGCCGAGGTCATCGTGGCGCCGGCCGACGGCGTCCTGGTGGAACTGGACGCTCTGTCCGTCGGTGTTGCGGCGTGGCGCCTTGGCGCCGGACGCGCCCGGAAGGAAGACATGGTCCAGGCCGGGGCAGGGGTGCGCATGCATGCCAAGCCTGGCGCCTTGGTACGGGCGGGCGAGCCGCTGATGACGCTCCTGACGGATACCCCGGAGAAATTCGACAGGGCAAAGGAAGCCCTTGAAGGCGCCGTGGTCATCGCGCCCGAGGGCTCGCGGCCGGCGCAGCGGCTCATCATCGATCGGATCTCCTAGCTAGTTCTCCCGGGCATTTTCGGATGCCCGGGAGACTATCCGGCTGGCCGTTCGTTAGGAAACCGTGCAGGCCATCAACGACTTCATCCTCGCAGCAGCCGGGCAGCCCTGGGTATTGCTCCTGCCTTTGCTTGTTGTGTGATCGACGGCTTCTTCCCACCCATTCCCAGTGAGTCGGTAGTGGTGGGCCTCGCTGCAGTCTCCGCGACGGCGGGGGTGCCCAACGCGTGGCTGCTGATTCTTGTGGGCGCACTCGGAGCCTTCACCGGTGACAACATCGCCTATTTGATTGGCCGCAAAATAGGTGTCCGCCGCTGGCGGTGGATGCGCTCGCCAAGGATGCAGCGCGCCTTCGGCTGGGCTGGAAAGGAACTTCGACGCCGGTCTGCGTCCCTGATCATGGTGGCCCGGTTCATCCCCATTGGCCGGGTGGCAGTCAACCTCACGGCCGGAGCCACGCGGTTCTCTCACGGCATGTTTGTGGCGCTCACGGCCATGTCGGCCGTCGTCTGGGCCGGGTATTCGGTGGCGATCGGGTTGTTTTTCGGTCAATGGTTCGAGCACAACCACCTTCTCGGGGCGATCATCGCGATCGTCGCGGCCGTCATCCTGGGTATCATCGTGGACCGGATCATCAGCACAGTCGGGGGTGCGGCGCCCTCTCCCGAAGATTCGAACGAGTCCGAAGGATCCGAAGAGTCCGAGGAGGAACCCGCCACCTAACGACGGCGACAGTCACCTCACCGGGCAGCCGTCTCCGCCCAAGGGATGAGGCCTTCAGCGCCTGAAAATCCTTCCATGGGGTGATGACCACCATGTGACTTGCGGGATACCGTTAAGTTGTGTACTTCTCCGGCGGGGGCGTAGCGAACGACGCTCCAGCCGTGGGACACTGGATAGCGATCTATGTCACCCAACCGAGTGACTTTCCTTGAGGAGCAATGCCTGCGTGGAATTCATGAACCACATGCTCGAGCACGCCGCCGGGCAACCGTGGATCTACCCGGTGCTCCTGGTTTTCTTTTTCATCGACGGCTTCGCCACGATCCTGCCCAGTGAAACCGCGATCGTCGGGCTCTCGGCCTTGGCGATGCACCGCGGCGAACCCAATCTGTGGTTCCTCGGCGCTACCGCTCTCGTTGGTGCCATGGCCGGCGACAACGTGGCCTTTTTGCTGGGCCGCAAGATTGGCCTGGACCGCTGGAAATGGATGCGCAAGCCCAAGGTCAAGAAGATGTTTTCCTGGGCGCACTACGAGCTGGACAAGCGCGGCGCAGTGCTCATCTTCACCGCCCGGTACATCCCTTGGGGCCGCGTGGCGGTGAACTATGTCGCCGGACAGACAGGATTCCGGCACAGGACATTCTTCCTGCTGGACGCCTTCGCCTGCCTCACCTGGGTCGGTTATTCGATCGGGATTGGCTCGCTGGCCGGCCACTGGGTGCACAACAACCCGCTCCTCGGCGTGGGGATTGCGGTGGCATTCGCCGTGGTGCTCGGCGTGATCGTGGACCACTCCCTGCGTTGGTGGCACAAGCGCCTTGAGAAGAGGGACGCCGAGAAAGAAGCGGCATCCGCGGAAGGTGCAGGTCCCGCCGTCAACGCGGCGGCCGGCCGCGACCGCTAAAAGCCTGCTGGCTAAGCTCCTTCCGTCCCCCTAGAGTTGAGACGTGACTGAGCCTATTGTTGATGCCGCCCCTGCCCTTGACTTCGACCTGAAGAACCTGCCGAAGGTTTCCCTTCACGACCACCTGGACGGGGGACTGCGCCCGGCCACGATCATTGAGCTGGCGGAGACCGTCGGCCACACCCTGCCTTCCACGGATCCCGTAGCGCTCGGTGAGTGGTTCCGGGAGTCTGCAGACTCCGGTTCTTTGGTCCGCTACCTCGAAACCTTTGATCACACCATCGCCGTCATGCAGACCAAAGAAGGCCTCGCGCGCGTCGCCAAGGAGTTCGTCGAGGACCTGGCTGACGACGGCGTCGTGTACGGCGAAGTCCGTTGGGCACCGGAACAGCACCTCCAGAAGGGCCTCACACTGGATGAGGTTGTCGAAGCCGTCCAGGACGGGCTCGACGCCGGGGTGGAAACTGTCGAGGAGTCCGGCCGCCAGATCCAGGTGGGCCAGCTCATCACCGCGATGCGCCACGCTGACCGCGGGCAGGAAATCGCCGAACTGGCCGTGCGCCACCGCTACAACGGGGCTGTCGGCTTCGACATAGCAGGAGCCGAAGACGGCTTCTTGCCTTCCCGTTTCAAGGATGCTTTTACGTACTTGGCCGAGCACAACTTCCCGGCCACCGTGCATGCCGGCGAGGCAGCAGGCCTGGAGAGCATCCAGTCCGCCCTGGTGGACGGCCGCGCCCTGCGTTTGGGCCACGGCGTGCGCATCGCGGAGGACATCACCGTTGACTTCGAGGACGCTGAGGGCGACGAAGCCAACGACGACGGCGACGACACCGTCGGCATGGTCACTTTGGGTGAGGTTGCTGGTTGGGTTCGCGACCGCGGAATTGCGCTGGAAATCTGCCCCTCTTCGAACCTCCAGACCGGTGCGATCGCGAACTTCGGCGAAGGCATCGAGAACCACCCGTTGGACATGCTTTACCAGCTGGGCTTCAACGTCACCATCAACACGGACAATCGCCTCATGAGCGGTGTGACACTCACTGACGAGTTCGAGCTTCTCGTGGAGACTTTCGACTACGATCTCGACGATCTCCTGGAGGCTAACCCTTAACGCGGCCGAGTCCTCTTTCCTGCCGCTGGATGAGAAAGAGGCGTTGGTGGAGTACATCAACGACGCTTACGCCAACCTTGCCTGACAAGGGTCCTGCAAGCGCTGGCGCCCCTGACGGATCCATGGCGGTGCTTGTGCAAAAGATTGCCTCTTTGCGCGAGCACTGTCCGTGGATGGGGGCGCTGACGCACGAATCCTTGGTGGAGTACTTGATCGAGGAAGCGTACGAGGTGGTGGACTCCATCGAGGCCGGCGCGTCCGGTTCCGATACTGCCGACGAACTCCGTGGTGAGCTGGGCGATGTGCTGCTCCAGGTGGTGCTGCATGCCCGGCTTGCTGAGGAGCAGGGACGGTTCACCTTCGACGACGTCGCCCGCGCCATCACCGACAAGATGGTGCGGCGCAATCCGCACGTCTTCAGGCCGGACGGGTCCTTGCAGGACTCCTTCCCGGCCACCGTGGAGGAAATCGTCGAAAAATGGGACGCGGTGAAAAAGGCCGAAAGACCTGAGCGCACGGATCCCTTCGAAGGGATTCCTTCCCACCTTCCGGCCCTCGCCTTGGCTCAGAAGTCCTTGGACCGTGCCGAGCGCGCGGCACGCCCGGGCAGTCCCTCAAGCAGCCGCACCATTGCGGCCGCGGAGGTTCCCGAGTCCGAAGCCGCGCTAGGCGATTTGCTGCTTGCCGTCGTCGCGGGCTCGCGGGAAAAGGGATTCGACGCCGAACGTGCCCTCCGCGCCGCCGTCCGCCGCTACCAGGCACCCGACGGCGAAGCCACATAACGTGAAGACCCCGACGCCATTCTGTAACGTTGGCCGGTCTCGACTACGCTAGTAGCGACGAGGACGTCGAGAATTTCCCTCAAAGATTCCCTGTAAATCGCTTCACCATAAGGAGCAGTCCATGGCGCTTATCGATGCCATCCACGCCCGCGAGATCCTTGATTCCCGCGGAAACCCGACAGTAGAAGTTGAAGTTCTGCTTTCCGATGGCCAGATCGGCCGCGCTGCAGTTCCGTCCGGCGCTTCCACCGGTGAGCATGAAGCCGTTGAACTGCGCGACGGTGACAAGGGCCGCTACCTCGGCAAGGGCGTCCAGAAGGCCGTTGACGCGGTCATCGACGAAATCGCCCCGGCCCTGATTGGTTTCGACGCGACGGACCAGCGCAGTATCGACCAGGCCATGATCGACCTCGACGGCACCCCGAACAAGGGCAAGCTCGGCGCCAACGCCATCCTCGGCGTCTCCTTGGCCGTTGCCAACGCAGCCGCAGCCTCGGCCGATCTGCCCCTCTACAAGTACCTGGGCGGCCCGAACGCCCATGTCCTGCCCGTCCCGCTGATGAACATCCTCAACGGTGGCTCCCACGCCGACTCCGACGTCGACATCCAGGAATTCATGATCGTTCCGATCGGTGCCGAGACCTTCTCCGAAGGCTTGCGCTGGGGCGTTGAGGTCTACCACAACCTCAAGTCCGTCCTGCAGGCCAAGGGCCTTTCCACCGGCCTCGGCGACGAAGGCGGCTTCGCACCGAACCTGCCTTCCAACCGCGCTGCACTGGACCTGATCCAGGAAGCCATCAAGAACGCCGGCTACACCCCGGGCAAGGACATCGCCCTCGCGCTGGACGTCGCCTCTTCCGAGTTCTTCAAGGACGGTGCCTACCAGTTCGAAGGCAAGGCCCTCTCCGCCACCGAGATGAGCGCCTACTACGCCGAACTCGTTGCCGACTACCCGCTGGTCTCCATTGAAGACCCGCTGGACGAGAACGACTGGGAGGGCTGGAAGACCCTCACCGACACCATCGGAGACAAGGTCCAGCTGGTTGGCGACGACCTCTTCGTCACCAACCCCGTGCGCCTTCAGCAGGGCATCGACGCCGCTACGGCGAACTCCCTGCTGGTCAAGGTCAACCAGATCGGCTCCCTGACTGAGACCCTGGACGCCGTTTCCCTGGCCCAGCGTTCCGGTTACACCACCATCACCTCGCACCGCTCCGGCGAGACCGAGGACACCACCATTGCTGACATCGCCGTTGCCACCAACGCGGGCCAGATCAAGACCGGTGCCCCGGCCCGCTCCGAGCGCGTCGCCAAGTACAACCAGCTGCTGCGCATCGAAGAAGAACTCGACGACGCTGCACGCTACGCCGGCCGCAGCGCTTTCCCGCGTTTCAAGGGCTAGCATCCGCGGAAACAGCTGACCGGTGGCTATGGTGGAAAGACCATAGCCACCGGTTCTGTTTAACGAAACGCGCGAGACTTCGGCAAACCGCCGGCTCCGTGAGGCATGAAACGCGCAGCAACCCGCCAGGGCAAGCACCAGGCATTACAGGAGTGTCATGGCAACCCGCCGCCCCAAGGTCCCCCGGGCAGATGCCCTGGGACGGTCGCCCCAAAAGAACCCCGACGGCGGCCACGTTATCCGTGCCGACTTCGGTGACTCCCGTAAAGCAACCCCGCCTCAACAAGAGACGGCTCCACAGGGGGCGACCCCACGGGAGGCTGCTCGCACGGGGACCGTTCAACAAAAGGCCCCAGCGGCCGGTTCGGCTTCGGCGAAGTCCGGGCGTTCGGTCCCCGGCCGGCCGGGAAGCACTTCGGCCGGCGGCAAGGCGTCCACCAAAGCCTCTGATGCTGACGCCACCCACCGCAAAGACGGAGCCAGCGGTCCGGTGCCCGCGAAAGCTTTCTCGGGGCGCATGCTGGCACTCGCCGTGGTGATGGTCGCCATCACCATCATGCTCGCGCCCACGGTCAAGATCTTCTTGGAGAAAAAGGCGGAAATCTCTGCCCTTGAGGCAGACATCGCGAGCAAACAGGCCGAGCAGGCGGGCCTCAAGAAGCAGATTACGCGATGGCAGGATCCCAACTACGTGAAGCAACAGGCCCGCGACCGCATTAACATGGTTATGCCGGGTGAAGCAGGCTACTGGGTGTTCGGCGGCGATGTTCCCGCTGGTACCCCAGGCGGGCGCACCAGCTCGGGAGCTTCCGGAAGCCCTACCAATCTGCCTTGGGTGGATGGGCTGTGGGAATCCATCCGGCGCTCGGCAACAGACTAGACGCGGCGCCCGCCGCCGTCGTGCCCTGAGGGGCACGGCTGAAACAGGGCAGGAAGGATGGCAGCGCCAGTGGAAGACAACTCGGCACCTGCATCGCAGGAGTCCCGCAAGCCATCAGCACACGATCTTGAAATCCTGAGCCGCCAACTCGGACGGCCCGTGCGCGACGTCGTCGAGATTCCCGCACGCTGCGTGTGCGGGAATCCGCTGGTAGCCGCCACGGCTCCGAGGCTGAGCAATGGCACGCCGTTTCCCACGACGTTCTATCTGACGCACCCCGTCATTACGGCCGCAGTGTCGCGGCTGGAAGCCGGAGGGCTCATGAATGAGATGAACGAGCGTCTCGCGGCAGACGAGCCCTTGGCAACGGCTTACCGGAGCGCCCACGAGGCTTATCTCCACGCACGCGATGAGATCGCCGGACGCTCGGGGACCGGAGACGTTCCTGAAATCGCGGGGGTCTCCGCCGGCGGCATGCCCACCCGTGTCAAGTGCCTGCATGTCTTGGTCGGCCACTCGCTGGCCGCCGGTCCCGGAGTGAACCCGCTCGGCGACGAAGGCATTGAAGCCATCAGCGAATGGTGGACCGCGGACCGTTGCTACTGCGACGGCGCCTGGGACAGTGCGGGGGAGGCCCCGTCCCGGGAACTCAGCCGGCACGGACCACAGGGCTTGCCGGATATCGTGGGCCGTCCCGCGCCGGTCCGCAGGTCGTCGTCCGCAGGACAGAACGGCGCAGGAGAGCACGGCGCAGGACAGAACGGCGTAGGAGAGCACGGCGCAGGGGAGCACGGCGCATGAGCCGCGTCGCAGCCATCGACTGTGGCACCAACTCGATTCGCCTCCTCATCGCGGACGCCCTCCCCGGCGACGGGGGTTCTCCGTTGCGCGACGTTGTCCGCGAGATGCGCGTGGTGCGCCTCGGACAAGGGGTGGACGCCACCGGCGAGCTCGCCCCCGAGGCACTCGAACGCACTTTTGCGGCCACGGCCGACTACGCCGAGTTGATCCGCCGTCATGGCGCCGGGAGGCTTCGTTTCGTGGCTACATCCGCGAGCCGCGACGCCCGCAACCGGGACGTTTTCGTTGAGGGGATCCGGGACCTGTTGGGTGTCGAGCCCGAGGTCATCTCCGGCGACGAAGAAGCCGCTTTGTCCTTCGCCGGCGCAAGCAGCGTGCTTCCTTCCCGCGGCAAAGACCCCGTCCTGGTGGTGGACCTCGGAGGCGGAAGCACCGAGTTCGTCCTGGGCGATTCCGACGGCGTGATTGCCGCCAAGTCTGTTGACATCGGCTGCGTGCGGCTCACTGAAAGGCACCTGCGCAGCGACCCCCCGACGCCGGAGCAGATCGCCGCCGCGGAAGCCGACGTCGACGCGGCGATTGACCTCGCAGCCCGCACGGTCCCGCTGGAGCGGGCCACCGCCGTCGTGGGCGTCGCCGGTTCGATCACCACCATCACGGCACATGCCCTGGGCCTGGACGAGTATGATCCCGCGCGGATCCACGGCGCCAGCCTGGAGCTCGCGACTATCATCGACGCCGCCACGAGCCTGTTGGAAATGACCCGCGAAGAGCGTGCCCGGCTGCCTTACATGCACCCCGGTCGCGTCGACGTCATTGGAGCGGGGGCACTCGTATGGCGCCGCATCCTTCAGCGCCTGGCTGAGCTCGGCGATGGTGCCATCAGCGTGGCGATCTCCAGTGAGCACGACATTCTCGACGGCATCGCCCTGAGCATTAGCTGATGACGTTGCCCCACCGTTGGCGCCGCCGAACCGTGTCGGCCACGCTGGCCACCCTGCTGGCGGGCGGGACATTGGCCGGGGCGCTGCTCAATGCGCCTGCGGCCTTCGCCGACTCCTGGCGGGACAAGGAATACTGGCTCAACGAATACGGCATCTCCGCGGCCTGGCAGGTGTCCAAGGGTGCGGGCGTGAAAGTGGCCATCATCGACAGCGGCGTGGACGGACAACACCCGGATCTCAAGGGCGCAGTTACAGGCGGGACCGACGTCTCCGGCTCAGGGGATCCGAACGGACAAAAGAGCATCGGGGCCAAACCGGAGCACGGTACGCTCGTCGCCACGCTCTTGGCCGGGCGGGGACATGCTCCGGCCGGGGCCACCGCTACTCCCTCCCCGTCGCCGTCGCCGTCGGACTCGGTTGGATCGGACGGGATTGTGGGCGTCGCCCCCGAAGCCCAGCTCTTGTCCGTGTCCGCCTGGCTCGGCTCGCCGAACCCCTCGGGCAAGACCGACCAGGAGCAGATTCCCGAGGCCGTGCGATGGGCAGTGGACAACGGGGCCAAGGTCATCAATATTTCCCTGGGCAGCACGTCGCCGGATTGGCCCCAGAGTTGGGATGCGGCCTTCCTCTATGCCGAACAAAAGGACGTAGTGATAGTGGCCGCGGCGGGCAACCGGATCGGCGGAAATGTGCAGGTCGGCGCGCCTGCCACCATTCCGGGAGTGTTGACCGTGGCTGGGCTTGACCGGAACCGTACCGCCAGCGTGGATGCCTCTTCGCAGGGGATCAGCATCGGCGTTTCGGCGCCCGCGGAAAAGCTGGTCGGCGGGCTGCCCGGCGGGAGCTACGAAGATTGGGCCGGTACTTCCGGTTCCGCGCCCATTGTCTCCGGCGTCGCCGCACTTATCCGTTCGAAATGGCCGGACATGAGCGCCAAGCAGGTGATCAACAGGATCGTGTCGACGGCGCAAGACGCCGGAGCGCCTGGCAAGGACCCGATCTACGGCTACGGCATCCTGAACGCGGAGGCCGCGCTCAAGGCGGACGTGCCCGCAGCCACGAGCAACCCCGTGGGTTCCATCGCGGACTGGATCCGGGTCCACCGGCGCGGAGACCTCAGCAGCCCGACGCCCCAGCCAACGTCCACACCGAGTATCCCGGCGGCCGCTTTGCCGGATCCCACGATTCCCGTAGCGAAGGCGCCATCGCAAGGCGATTCAGCTGTTCCCGCTACCGTGGTGATCGGCTTTGGCGCGCTTTTCGTGGCCATCCTTGCCGGCGCCTCGTTCCAGTTGATACGCACTTACCGGACCTCGCCGGAACGGCCTGACGACGCGGGAACCGGGCTGGTTGACGTCGTGGATCCGGGTCCCCCTCAATAGCGCGCCGTACCAGTGTGGCAGCCCCGGGAAATAGTTAGTGAAGATTTTCACAAGGTGCTGTACCCTATTCTTATGGCAACCACCCCTGAGCTCATTGACCGTCCCCGTGTTCTCGTTGTCGGCGGCGGTTACGTCGGCCTGTACGTAGCACTCAAGCTGCAGAAGAAGATCGCGAACGCCGGCGGAATCGTCACCGTCGTCGATCCCCTTCCCTACATGACCTACCAGCCCTTCCTTCCCGAGGTGGCCGGCGGCAACATCGAGGCACGCCACGCCGTCGTCTCGCACCGCCAGCACCTCAAGCAGACGGAACTCATCCAGGGCCGCGTCACCAGCATCGACCACCAGAACCGCACCGCGGTTGTCGCTCCGGCTGACGGTGGCGAGCCTTTCGAGATCCCTTACTTCGACGTCGTGGTTGCCGCCGGCGCCATTACCCGCACCTTCCCCATCAAGGGCCTCGCGGACGCAGGCATCGGCCTGAAGACCATCGAAGAAGCGGTTGCACTGCGCAACAAGGTCCTTGAGCGCCTTGAGGTCGCCTCCACCATGACCGACCCTGCCGAGCGCGCCAAGGCCCTGACCTTTGTGGTTGTGGGTGGCGGATTCGCGGGTATCGAGTGCATCACCGAGATGGAAGACCTGGCCCGCGCAGCCGTCAAGACCAACCCGCGCATCCGCCAGGAGGAAGTCCGCTTCGTTCTGGTTGAAGCCATGGGCCGCATCATGCCCGAGGTCACCGCAGCCCAGGCTGAGTGGGTTGTTGGCCACCTGCGCAGCCGCGGCATCGAGGTCCTGCTCAACACTTCGCTCGACAACGCAGAGGGCAGCCTCAAGCTCATCAACCTGCCGGACAAGACTCCTGCCCAGGAATTCGAAGCGGACACCCTCGTGTGGACTGCAGGCGTGCAGGCCAACCCGATGATCCGCTCCACCGACTTCCCGCTCGAGCCGCGCGGACGTGTCCGTGTCCTCCCGGACCTGCGCATTGCCGGCGACGAAGGCATCATCGACAACGCCTGGGCCGCCGGCGACATCGCCGCCGTGCCGGACCTCACGGGCAGCGGCCTGCCGGACGGTACCTGCGTTCCGAATGCGCAGCATGCCCTGCGCCAGGCCAAGCGTCTCGCGAAGAACCTGTGGGCCTCCCGCTGGGACAAGCCCATGGCCGACTACAAGCACAAGAACCTCGGCGCGGTTGCCGGATTCGGTGAGTGGAAGGGTGTTGCCAACATCAACCTCCTGGGCCGCATCGGCCTCAAGGGCGGCCTCGCGTGGCTGGCCCACCGTGGCTACCACGGCTTGGCCATCCCCACCGGTGAGCGCAAGGTCCGCGTGATCCTCAACTGGATCCTCGGTATGACCATGGGCCGCGACACCACCCAGTTGCTGGACCTCGACAACCCGCGCGGTGCTTTCGTGGCCGCGGCGACTCCGGCCCCGAAGCCGGCTGCGGCACCCGCTCCTGCGGCTGAGTCCGCCGAGGCCAAGGCCCCGGTTACCGCTGACGCCAAGTAACACCTCAAGCAGTCCGACGACGGCGGCCGTCTCCCACACGGGAGGCGGCCGCCGTCGTAGTTTGTGTACACCTCGCGCCCTCAAAACCCCCTCATAAGGGCATGACGTGTACACAAACTCCTAGACTGGTCAGCATGGCTGGCGAAAGCGATCTGGCGACCCTCCTGAAGTCCATGCACCCGCTGCTCCGGGATGGCGACTACGTGTACGCGCTGTGGGCGCACGGGAAGCCGCTGGAGGGCAATATCGAAGCGGCGGTCCGCGAAGCTGAAGGACTCACCGTGGTGTTACGCCGCGAAGAAGCGGACCGTCTGGGACTGTCCTATGACTTCGTGGCCGCGTGGATCACCCTTCAGATTCATTCTGCTTTGGAAGCTGTGGGCTTGACCGCTGCCGTGAGCTCCGCTCTGACCGCGGCGGGAATCAGCTGCAACGTCCTGGCCGGTTTCCATCACGACCATTTGCTGGTTCCGTCGGCCGGGCGCAGACGCGCCATGGAGGTCCTGGAACTTCTCGGACGCGGTGTGGTGCTGCGGACGGAAAGGCAGCCGGACCGCGAGGAAGTGCTGGCGCTGACTGCCAGCGCTTTCTCGATCAGCCCGGTCACCGGGCTGCCGGTCGACGGAGTACCTCCGGAGGTGAACTTGCTGCGGGAGCTGTTCGAATGCGAAGAGTATCTGCCCGAACTCAGCATCGTGGCCGAGATCGGCGGCGAGATCGTGGGGCACGTCATCAGCACCCGTGGATGGGTCGGTGACCTCGAACTCCTTGGGCTCGGACCCCTCAGTGTCCAACCCCATCTGCAAAGGCGCGGCATCGGATCTGCGCTCTTACGCGAAACCGCCCGACGCGCCGAGGACGCGGGCGAACCGGGCATCGCTTTACTGGGCAGCACTGAGTTCTATCCACGCTTCGGATTTTTGCCTGCCCGCACGCTGGGCGTGACTGCGCCGGACCCCGCGTGGGGAGATCATTTCCAGCTATTGCCCCTCAAAACATGGCCCGACGGCGTCAGCGGTACCTTCCGTTATGCCTCGCCGTTCCGGGCGGCCTAGAAAGTCCGCGGGCAGGGCGCGTTGGGTTACCATTATCCGGGCGCCCCAGTAGCCCAATTGGCAGAGGCAGCGGACTTAAAATCCGCGTGTTGTGGGTTCGAGTCCCACCTGGGGCACGCACGCAAATTGCGTGCCGTGCCAATCTCTCCTGTTTGCGCCAAGCCGCGACGTGACAACAATTTAACCGCGCGTTCACCCGAAGAGTTATCTCCGCGCGGCGGTGACACACCGTTATTAGATCCTGACCTGCATATATGTGTTCTAGGACACATATTTGGTAGTACTCTCATGGAACATGTTCGAAGTGAAAGTGACTTCGGGCGAATGACCACGAATCATACGCACCGCGGAGGCAATTTATGTACAGGAAGCAAGTCATTTCGGCGATAGCAGCAGCTGCCACTCTTGGCATGCTGGTGGCTGGTTGTGCCAACCAGACCGGTCCAAGCAGTACCGACACTTCGGGGGCCAGCAGCCGGATCAATATTCCTGCGATTTCCAAAGTTGACGTTCCTGCCGGCGCAGTCTTGCCTGCAGGCAATGGCAAGGGAACTTGCGCGTCTACCACCACCCTTGCCTATGCGGGTGCCGAGACGGGACCCAATGCCCAGCTTGGTATCAACATCTTCAACGGTATCCAGCTGGCCATCAACCAGCACAACGCCGCCAACCCGGGCTGCCAGGTCCAGTTCAAGAAGTTCGACACCGAAGGTGACCCGAACAAGGCAACAGGTCCCGTGACGCAGATCGTTTCCGAAGCGGACATCGTCGGCGTGGTGGGCTTGCCCTTCTCCGGTGAATCCAAGGCCACAGGCAACATTTTCGAGCAGAAGGGCTTGGTGCACATCACGCCCTCCGCTACCAACCCGGGCCTGACCAAGAACGGCTGGACCACCTTCTTCCGCGCCCTCGGCAATGACGCCGTCCAGGGTCCTGCGGCAGCAAAGTTCCTCACGGACAAGCTGCAGGCAAAGAAGGTCTACCTGGTCCAGGACGACTCTGACTACGGCATCGGTTTGGGCACCACCACCTCCGGTGCGCTTGGCTCCGCGATGGTGGGGTCCGACAAGGTCATCACTGGCCAGAAGGACTTCTCGGCCGTGATCTCCAAGATCATGAACGCCAAGGCAGACACCGTCTACTACGCCGGCTACTACGCAGAAGGCGCTCCCTTCGACCAGCAACTTGTTGCAAAGGGATTCACCGGCTCCTTCGTGGGCCCGGATGGTGTGAAGGATGATCAGTTCATCAAGCAGGCGGGCGACGCTTCGTCCAACGCCTACTTCACCTGCCCCTGCATCCCCGGCGAGCTGATCCCGAGCTTTGAGTCCGAGTACAAGAAGCTGGCCAACGCTGAGCCGGGAACCTACTCCATTGAAGGTTACGACGCAGCCACCGTCCTGCTCTCAGGTATCGACAAGGGCAAGCAGTCCCGTGCGGACCTTCTTTCCTGGGTCAAGTCCTACGATGCAGATGGCCTGTCCAAGCACTACAAGTGGGACGCAACCGGCGAACTGGCAACACCGGATGTCTACGGATACAAGGTCGAGAACGGCAAGATTGTTCCGATCGGTGTCATCGGCAAGTAATACCGGCAGCCCATGTGAATGCTGGGGGTCAGCATCCGTGCCGACCCCCAGCATTTCTCTTGAACGCATCAGGAAGTGCCCATGATCAGTGAAGTAATTCCCACCCTTCTCCACGCCGTTCCAACAGACGACACGTGGATCAGCTTCGACGTAAATTCCTTTGTCCAAAACTTTTGGAGTTCCACCTTTGACGGCCTGACCTTCGGGGCGATTTACGCATTGGTGGCCCTCGGCTATACCCTCGTCTACGGTGTTCTCAACCTCATCAACTTTGCCCACTCCGAAGTCTTTATCGTGGGCTGCTACGGGGTGTTCTTCACCCTCAGCGCCCTCAATTTTGGCCCATCCGCCCCAAGACTTGCATTCTGGGCCATTGTGGGAAACCTTGTCCTCGCACTCATCGTGGCGGTTATTGCCTCAGCATTGATGGCCGTGATCGTGGAACGGGTGGCTTATAAACCTTTGCGTCAGCGCAAAGCGCCTCGCCTGGCATTCCTGATTACCGCCATCGGTGTTTCCTTCGCCATTCAGTACACCATCTACTGGTGGCGCGGTCCCAGCCCCGAAGCAGCGCTGACGATGTTCCGGCCGGCAGCAATATTCGACGTCTTCGGGACAATTGTTGATTCGCAGCAGGTTGTCATTGTCATCGCCGCGATTATCCTGATGATCGCCACCGACCAGTTCATTAGGCGTTCCCGGACCGGCCGAGGCATCCGTGCTGTCGCGCAGGACCCTGACACCGCAACCTTGATGGGGGTCAACAAGGAAAAGATCATCGTGACCACCTTCATTATCGGCGGTATTTTGGCTGGCGCGGCTGCATTGTTCTACGTCATGAAAATCCCTTCAGGTGTGCAGTACAACGGCGGATTCATCCTGGGCGTCAAGGCCTTTGCGGCCGCTGTGCTCGGCGGAATCGGCAACGTGCGCGGCGCCTTGCTGGGTGGCCTTCTGATCGGTTTGATTGGAAACTACGGCCAGGTGCTCTTGGGCAGTTCGCAGTGGACGGACGTTGTAGCCTTCGTGGTCCTGGTGTTGGTGTTGATTGTGCGGCCCGAAGGTATCTTGGGTAGCTCGCTAGGAAAGAGCAAGGCATGAGTACTACAGACGGCCCCACCCTTATTCCGGACGACGCATCGGCTCAGGTAATCGCTGATCGTGAAGCCAAGATGCGGCGACGTAAAAGCTGGTTCCCTGGGCTCGGCGACAAATGGAATGCGCTCCCGCGGCAAACTCAGTGGCTGATCCTCATTGTTGTGGTTGTCATTGCGTACTTGCTCCCGATTCTCAACCCGCCGTTGATCACCACGGAGCCGGGTAACAACTGGCAAATTGCGCTCGCCCAGATGTCCGTCTATGCGCTGGTTGCCGTTGGCCTGAACGTGGTGGTTGGCTACGCCGGCCTGCTGGACCTGGGATATGTGGCATTCTTCGCGTTGGGTTCCTACACCGCCGCAATGTTTACCAGCCCCGACTCGCCGTATGTGCACATTCCCTATCTGTGGACCCTTCCGCTGGCGATGGCAGTCACCATGTTCTTTGGCGTGCTGCTGGGTGTGCCAACGCTCCGCCTGCGCGGGGACTACCTGGCCATCGTCACCCTCGGCTTTGGCGAAATCGTGCGCATTTTGGCAACCATCATTCCGGCGATGAAAGGCCAGGTTGGTTTCCAGAATGTCGGACACCCTCCGGGAACGGATTCAACAGGCCAACCAATCTTCCTGAACTCCAACGGAACTCCGTGGTACTGGTTCACGCTGACCATCATCATTGTGGTGCTTCTGGCTGCCGGAAACTTGGAACGCAGCCGTGTGGGGCGCGCGTGGATTGCTATCCGTGAGGATGAAGACGCAGCGGAAATCATGGGTGTTCCGACGTTCAAGTACAAAGTGTGGGCTTTCGCGATTGGTGCTTCCGTTGGCGGACTCTCGGGTGCTTTGTTCGCCGGCCAGGTAGGTTTTGTCAACAACCAGAAGTTTGATATCGCCACCTCGATTTTGTTCGTCGCGGCTGTTGTCATGGGCGGCACCGGAAACAAGGTCGGCGCGATTCTTGGTGGTTCACTGGTGGCATATATTCCGCTCCGTTTCACCGCGATTGCAGAGTTCAAGTATCTGATCTTTGGTGCGGCGTTGGTGATCATCATGATCTTCCGGCCCGGGGGACTCCTCCCGGCACGTCAGAGCCTGCTTGCGTACGGCCGGTTGGCGTATAACAAGATCAAGGGCGCAGTGAGCAGTAGCCCAGCTTCCAGCCAACTAGCCACGGAACCTGGGAAGGGGGCCGGCAATGACTGAAGCGGTTGAACCGGAGATTGACGTTGACGCGCTCAAGGAACAGGGCGTGGACCTTGAGGTTGCCGAGAAAGTGGCGCCTGAGAGGGACATTGTCACCAAAGTGGGTGAAGCCTTGGTCCAGGTGCAGGACCTCACTGTTAAGTTTGGTGGCCTGGTCGCCTTGGATAATGTCACATTTGATATCAACCGAGGTGAAATCCTGGGGTTGATCGGCCCTAACGGTGCTGGCAAGACCACCTGTTTCAACGCCATGACAGGAGTGTACAAACCAACGTCGGGAAAGGTGATGCTGGAAGGCCAGTTGCTCAACGGACTGCCGCAGCACAAGATCACCAGGCGTGGTTTGGCCCGGACTTTCCAGAACATCCGCCTTTTTGGTGAGATGACAGCCTTGGAAAATGTTGTTGTTGGTCTCGACGCACGTCACCGCACGAGCGTCGGCGGAGCACTCCTGCGCCTGCCGACCCATGTCCGGGAAGAGAAAACGGCCATTGAGCGGGGCATGGCGTTGCTTGAGTTCGTGGGCATCGCCGATCATGCGCACTTCTTATCGCGGCACCTGCCTTACGGGTACCAGCGTCGCCTGGAAATTGCACGGGCACTTGCCACGGACCCCAAGGTCCTCTGCCTGGATGAGCCCGCAGCAGGGTTCAACCCAGCAGAAAAAGAAGAGCTCATGGCCCTTATCCGGACCATCCGTGACGACGGCTACACGGTCTTGCTCATTGAGCACGACATGAAGCTGGTCATGGGCGTGACCGATCGGATCGTCGTCCTGGAATTCGGGAAAAAGATTGCGGATGCGGAACCGAGGATTATTCGCGACGACCCGAAAGTAATTTCCGCCTATCTCGGGGAGCCTGAAGATGACATTGCTTGAGCTGAAGAACATATCCGTCCACTACGGCCGGATCCAAGCCATTTCCGACATGTCCTTCAGTGTTGAAGAGGGCGAAATCGTCTCGCTCATCGGCGCGAATGGAGCTGGTAAAACTACCACCATGAGGACCATCTCGGGATTGCTGAGCCCATCAACCGGCTCAATCACATTCGAGGGTGAGGACATCACCCGGATGAAAGCGCACATCCGGGTTGTCAGGGTATTTCCCAGGCACCTGAGGGGCGCGGCATCTTCCCTGGTATGACGGTGATGGAGAACTTGGATATGGGTTCCTACGGCCGTAATGACAGGACCAAGGTGGCGGCCGACTTGGAGCGCGTGTTCGACCTGTTTCCACGTCTGAAGGAGCGCATCAAGCAGTTTGGCGGGACCATGAGCGGTGGCGAACAGCAGATGCTCGCGATTGGCCGGGCGCTGATGTCCAACCCCAAGCTGCTGCTGCTGGATGAACCGTCCATGGGGCTCGCGCCGCAGTTCATTCGCCAGATCTTCAAGATTGTCACCGAGATCAACAAGCAGGGCACCACGGTGCTTCTTGTGGAGCAAAACGCCAACCAGGCTCTCGCCCGTGCCCACCGTGCATTCGTCCTTGAGACAGGGTCGATTACGCACCGAGGCACCGGCAAGGAACTGCTCGCAAACCCGGCGGTCAAGGAAGCGTACCTCGGCGTCGGATAGCTGTACCGGCCGGCACCCTCAACGCAAGTGGGGGTGCCGGCGTCGGCGGTCATGGAACTTTCGCTGCAGACCAAGCGTGGGAATTGGTAGCGTGAACTATCACTTCGCACCCACAGCAAGAAGGACACACACCATGGCACTCGGAGGCAACCCGATCTTCAACGGAAAGAATTTCCGTGGAGCAACACAGGCCCCGCCCATCCCCCGCTACTCACAGGGCCAAAACCAGTACGGCCAGCCCCAGTACGGCCAGCCTGCCTGGGCGGCGCAGCCGCAGATGAGCAGCGATCAGCTGCAGCAGATGTACAACCAGCCCTCAGCCGGTCCCGTAGAGACCGGCCGCATGACGTTCGACGACGTCATCGTCAAGACTGCCGCCTGCCTCGCCGTGCTGCTGCTTGGTGCAGCGGTCACGTTGTTCGTGGCCCCGGGAACGGCCAACCTCCTCATGGTGGTCGGCGCGTTGGGCGGCTTTGTGTTGGCCTTGGTCAACACGTTCAAGAAGCAGCCGTCGCCTGCTCTGATCCTCAGCTATGCCGGCCTTGAGGGCTTGTTCCTCGGCGGCCTGACGCGGCTGCTGGACGGTTTGTACCCGGGCGTCGGCCTGCAGGCCGTAATCGGTACGCTTGCAGTATTCGGCGTGACCCTGGTGCTCTTCAAGAGCGGCAAAGTGCGCGCCACTCCCAAGGCTGTCCGCTTCTTCATGATCGCCACGGTCGGCTACCTCGTCTTCGCAGTGATCAACATGCTCATGATGTGGACGGGTGCTGTTGACTCGCCGTTCGGCCTCCGCAGCAGCGTCCACATCTTCGGCATTCCGTTGGGTGTCTTCATCGGGATCCTCGCGATTGGGCTTGCCGCCTTCTCTCTGGTCATGGACTTCACGACCATCGAGCAGGGCGTCCGTCAGGGTGCCCCGCAAAAATACTCCTGGACGGCCGCTTTCGGCCTGACGGTCACCCTCGTGTGGCTTTACGTGGAGATCATCCGCCTGCTGGCGATCCTGCGCGGCGACGACTGACGCTATCCGGAGTTTGTGTACAGGTCATGCCCCTTAAACGTCGGTTTAGGGGGCATTACCTGTACACAAACTCCTCGGAAGGCTAGGAAAGCCGTTCGAAAACCACAGCCATGCCCTGGCCGCCGCCGACGCACAAGGTGGCCAGGCCCAGGGTGCCGTCGCGTTCGCGGAGGCCATTGAGCAAGGTGGTGGTCATCCGGGCACCTGTCATGCCGAAAGGATGGCCGAGGGCGATTGCGCCACCATGAACGTTGAGCTTGTCCGGATCGATCCCCAGTTCGCGGGCACTCGCCACCACTTGGACAGCGAAGGCTTCGTTGAGTTCCACAAGGTCGATGTCCGCCATGCTCAGTCCGGCCAAGGCCAGCGCCAGGCGGGAGGACTCCACGGGCCCCATGCCCATGAGTTCGGGGGACAGCGCGCTGACGCCGGTCGAGACAATCCGGGCCAGCGGTTCGAGGCCCAGTTCCCTTGCCCTGGAATCACTCATGACGACGACGGCGGCGGCACCGTCATTGAGCGGGCACGCGTTGCCGGCGGTGACGGTTCCTTCCTTGCGGAACACCGGTTGCAAAGCGCCGACTGCTTCCAGGGTGACGCCGGCACGCGGTGAATCGTCGCGATCCACCACAGTGCCGTCCTTGCGGGTGTATGGCGTAATTTCCCGGGCGTAGAAACCGGACGCAATGGCAGTTTCGGCCCGGTTCTGGCTCTGGACCGCCCACTGATCCTGCTCCTCCCGGCTGATCCCATGGCTGGTGGCCACGTTCTCCGCAGTCTGTCCCATGGCGATATAGACGTCCGGCATCCGTCCGCCCAGGCGGGGATCCGTCCACGGTGTATTGGACGCGGCCCGGGCGGCGGTGCGGGCCTGTGCGGGGCGGAACAGGGGGTTGTGGAGGCTCGTGTCTGTCTCCCCGGCGCCCGCCCAATTCTGGTAGCGCGAAACCGACTCGACGCCGGCAGAGACGAAGGCGTGGCCCTCTCCGGCTGTGATGGCGTGGAATGCCATCCGGAGGGTCTGCAGGCTCGAGGCACAGAACCGGTTGATCGTGGCAGCGGGGACGGTGTCCAGTCCAGCCAGGGATCGTCACCACCCGCGCCATGTTCGAGCCAGCTTCACCACTGGGCTCTGCGCAGCCAAGGTAAAGGTCATCGAGGCCGCGGCCGTCCAGTGCTCCGGGATCAAAAGCCGGAATCTTCGCCAGCGCGGCAGTCACCATCGCCGCCGCGAGGTCATCGGGACGTTCGTCCTTGAGAGACCCTTTGAAGGCCCGTCCAATGGGGCTTCTGGCGGTGGAAACAATGACAGCGTCAGCCATGACCCCAGCTTACGCCGGGCATTGCTTGCTCAATCCGGCGAACGCTGCCGGTGGCGTCGACGTCAGGCGAGGCGTGTGGCCCCGGCAGCCGGGGTCACGGTGAAGATGTCCGGCGTCGTGAATCCGGCCGCTTCGAAGGCGCGTACGACGGCGTCGCGCACTTCCTGCTCATGGCCCACCGGGGTGAGGGCGATGGCTGAGCCGCCGAATCCGCCACCCGTCATACGGGCGCCGATGGCGCCATGGGCGCGGGAGGTTTCCACCGCCAGGTCCAGTTCAGGGCACGAGATCTCGAAGTCATCCCGCATGGACACATGGCTCGCATCAAGGAGCGGGCCGATGTGGGCCGGCCCGTCGGTCGTGAGCCGCTCCACTGCCTGCAGCACACGGTCATTTTCGGTGACAATGTGCCGTACCCGGCGGAAGGTAGTGCTGTCCAACAGCCCGCTGGCTTCCTCCAAGTCGCCGATGCCGACGTCGCGAAGGGCGGTGACCCCCAGGACCTGGGCACCCAGTTCGCACGACTCCCGGCGGGAGGCATAGCCGCCGTCGGTATGCGAATGGGAGACCTTGGTGTCGATGACCAGCAGGACGAGGCCTGCTTCCTCGGCGTCGAACGGGACCAACTGAACGCTCTGGTCGCGGCAGTCCAGGAAGACGGCATGGCCTTTGGACCCGCGAAGCGACGCCGACTGGTCCATGATTCCAGTGGGAGCACCGACGAAGTCGTTTTCGGCACTCTGGGTCGCGAGGACCATGTCTTCGGCGCGCAATCCCGCGCCGGTGAGGTCGTTGAGTGCCGAGATGACGGCGCATTCGATGGCGTGCGAGGAGGACAGCCCTGCGCCGAGCGGGACATCGGAATCCATGAGCAGATCGAAGCCCGGAATCTGGATCCCGCGCTCTTGCAGGGCCCAGGCCACGCCGAGGGGATACTTCGTCCAGCCCTTGGCGGATTCGGGGGCCAGTGTGGTCACGTCGGCCTCCACGAGGCCTTGGCCCCCGAACGTGGACAGCAGCCGGATGCGGGAATCGTCGCGGACCCGGACCGCAACCTTCGCCGTCTTGTCGATCGCGAAGGGCAGCACGAAGCCCTCGTTGTAATCGGTGTGTTCGCCAATCAGGTTCACGCGCCCCGGAGCCTGCCACACGCCGTCGGGGGCTGAACCGAAGATCGACTCGAACTGCCCGGTTAGGGCACTCAGCGCAGGGGCGTCGGGCGTGGAGGTCATGCTGTGGCCCCTTCCGGGATGGCTCGTGGGGAATCGCTGGCGACGGCGCGAAGCCGCTCGGCCACCGATTCGGGGGTGGTGTCGTTGATGAAGGCTCCCATCGCGGCCTCTGAACCGGCAAGGTATTTGAGTTTGTCGGCGGCGCGGCGCGGGGAGGTGAGCTGGAGATGCAGGTGGCCGGACGGGCGCAGGGCCGCATCCAGGGCGGCCTGGTGCCACGCGGAAATGTAGGGCGTGGGCGTTGGGTACAGTGCGTCCATGCGCTTGAGTAGCTCCAGGTAGACGTGGGCGAGTTCGTCGCGCTCTTCGCCGCTCAAGGCGGCAAGGTCCGGAACTTGCCTGTGCGGTACGAGGTGAACCTCCAGCGGCCAACGCGCGGCGAAGGGTACGTAGCCGCTGAAGTGCCCGGCCTCCAGAACCATGCGGCTGCCATCCTGCCGTTCGGCCTTGAGGATTGACGACGTCAGCGATTCCCGGCCTTTTGAGTCGTCGAAATGCCGGCCGGCAGCAGCGCCGAGCCTTGCCGCGCGGGGCGTGACGTAGGGGTACGCGTAGATCTGTCCGTGCGGGTGGTGGAGCGTTACTCCGATGTCCGCGCCGCGGTTCTCGAACGGAAAAACCTGCTGGATTCCCGGAAGCGCGCTGAGGGCCTCAGTCCTGTGCGCCCACGCCTCGATCACGGTGCGTGCCCTGGCTTCGCCAAGTTCAGCGAAGGATCCAGTGTGGCTTGGGGTAAACGAGACCACTTCGCAGCGGCCATAGGCGGGGCCAGCGGTACCCCACGCGGGTGTACCGGGGATCGTGCCGACGGCCGGTCCGAGTGAGGGGAAGCGGTTCTCGAAAACCACGACGTCGTAGTCCGGCGCAGGGATTTCGGACGGGTTCGCCGGGGTGGTGGGGCAGATCGGGCACTGGTCCGCGGGTGGCAGATGCGTGCGGCTTTGCCGGTGGGCCGCGACCGCGACCCACTCGCCGGCCAGCGCGTCATAGCGCAGCTCGCCCGGGTCGGCGCGTGGCGGCAAATCCCGGTGATCCGTCAGCGACGCGGCTTCGCGCTCCGGTGACCCGGCGTCGTCGAAATAGATCAGCTCCCGACCATCGGCGAGGCGTGTGCTGGTAAGGCGAGTCATGGATTCATGGTGTCATAGAGTGCTCAAAAAGACAAAATATCTAACAAAAAAGAACATTAAGCGACGTGGCCACGTATCGTCCGGGGGATCCGAGAATCGCCCAGGGGATGCAGTACGGTGGTGCCATGCCTCCCACCACACCGTTTTCCGCGCCCGGCGACGGGACCATATCCCGCCGTTTCGCCAGTGGCCGCCAGTTCGAGATCCGCCGAGGTGACGCGCTCGCCGTCGTCACCGAGCTTGCCGCCGGCTTGCGCCTGTTCAGCCGCGACGGCGTCCAGCTCACCGAGAGCTACGGTGACGGGCAGCTTCCACCCGGCGCCACTGGAATCACCTTGGCACCGTGGGCCAACCGGATCGAGGACGGGGTTTGGTACCTCGACGGCAAGAAGCAGCAACTGGACATCACCGAAGTGTCCCGCAACAATGCCAGCCACGGACTGCTGCGAAACTCGTCCTATGCCCTTGTGGAGGAAGACGAGTTTTCCGTGACCCTGGAAGCCGTAATCTTCCCGCAGCATGGCTACCCCTTCCTGGCCCGCCACCAAGTCCGGTACGGGATAGACGCCGAGCTTGCGTTGCGGGTCTCCCAGACGTTCATCAATGACTCGGCGGCTCCCGCGCCGTTCGTGCTGGGGGCCCACCCATATTTGCGCGTGGGCGACGTTCCGCCCGAAGAGACAGTCCTGACTGTCCACGCAGGCACCAGGCTCATTGCCGACGGGCGGCTCATACCGCGCAGTTCGGCGGTAGTCGAGGGTGAATTCGATTTTGGCGCCGGCCGCGCTGTCGGCACGCTGAACGTCGACGTAGGGTTCACGGACTTGGAGTTCGACGGCGGCGTCGCCCGCCACACACTGTCGGCGCCCGATGGCCGGAGCGTTTCCCTGGAGCAGGACGAAAACTGTGCCTACGTCCATGTCTTCGTCACGGATACCTTCCCGGGCCGCTCAAAAGCCGTCGCCATCGAGCCTATGACCGGTCCGGCGAACGCCTTCAACTCCGGGGATGGCCTCAGGTGGCTTGAACCGGGCGAGAGCTTCACCATGACGTGGGGAATTGTGGGCGCGCTGTAATCAGGTTTCCAATCCGGCACTCCCTACGGAATTATGGGTGAATGACGCCAGAACAGGACGCCGCACCAGCAGTTGCCCCCGTTTCGGCCGGTCTTAAGCCGGTCTCGGAGCACCCCATTGCGCAGGACATTCCGTACGGAGTCCGGATTGCGTCCGCCTGGGCTTGGCGGGTGGGACTCATCATGGTGGTTGTCGGGGGCGTTATTTGGCTGTTGGGGAAGGTCAGCTTCCTCATCATTCCGCTTATGGTGGCAGCGCTTCTGTCCGGCTTGCTCTACCCGGTCACTGTATGGCTCAGGAAGCTCAAGATGCCCCAAGGAGTGGCTGTCGCCATCACGGTGCTGGGGTTCCTCACAGTCATTGCGGGAGCTTTGGCTTTGGTCGGCAGGCAACTGGCCGTGGGGTTCGGCGAACTGTGGCAGGAAGCGCTCGCCGGGATCCAGCAAATCCAGACCTGGCTCGCCGAGGGGCCACTCCATCTGACAGCGGCCCAGATCGACAAATACGTCCAGGACGCCACCGCAGCCTTGCAGAACAACAGCAGCAGCATTCTCAGCGGCGCCCTGTCGTTTGGCAGCACCGCCGGGCACTTTGCCGCGGGCATGGTCCTGGCCCTCTTCATCCTCATCTTCTTCCTTCTCGAAGGGTCCAGGATCTGGCGGTTCCTTGTCGGGCTCTTGCCGCGCACCGCGCGGGCAGCCGCGGACGGCGCCGGACGGCGCGGTTGGTCGTCCATGGTCAGCTATGTGCGCATCCAGATGTTCGTGGCTTTCGTGGACGCGGTGGGCATCGGCGTCGGCGCGGCGATCATCCAGGTTCCCCTCGCCTTGCCCTTGGGAGTCCTGGTGTTCATCGGTTCATTCATCCCCGTGGTTGGTGCCCTCGTGACGGGAGCCATCGCCGTACTCCTGGCCTTGGTGGCCAACGGGCCCGTCAACGCGCTCATCATGCTGGCCATTGTGCTTTTCGTGCAGCAGTTGGAAAGCCATATCCTCCAGCCGCTCATCATGGGCAAAGCCGTGTCACTGCACCCTGTTGCCGTGATCTTGTCCGTCGCCGCTGGTTCCTACCTTGCCGGAATCCCGGGGCGCTCTTTGCCGTTCCGTTGCTCGCCGTAGTAAATACGGCGGTTCGCTATATTGCCGCCCGGACGTGGGAACATGATGAAGGACTGACGACGGCGCAGGCGCTCGTGGGGGATGGGACCAGGGGATCCGGTGCGGACCCGACTATCAAGGAAATCCACCTTCCCGGCGCCCTGGCCGGAGTGCGGTCCAACCAAGGCAAAGGTGCCGCCGGTCAGCAAACGGCCGCGGAGCGGACATCCCCAAGGATGCCGCAGGCCACACCAACAAAGGAGAATAACCCGTGAATACCCTCGATACACTGCCCGTCACGCTGGACGATGTCCTTAAGGCGCGGGAGCTGCTCGAGGGCATTATTACCAAGACCCCTATCGAGTCCTCACGGGCCCTGGGTGCAATGGTGGGCGGCGAAGTCTTCTTCAAATGCGAGAACCTCCAGCGGGCCGGTTCCTTCAAGGTCCGCGGCGCCTATGTGCGGATGTCACGCCTTTCTCCTGAGGAAAAGAAGCGCGGCGTCGTCGCGGCTTCAGCAGGTAACCACGCGCAAGGCGTGGCAGTGGCGGCGAAAAGCCTGGGAATCAACGCACGCATTTACATGCCGCTCGGCGTGGCACTGCCGAAGCTGGCGGCCACCCGGAGCCACGGCGCAGAGGTAATCCTGCATGGGCACAACGTTGATGAGGCCCTGGCGGAAGCCCAACGCTACGCGAATGAGACGGGCGCAGTCTTCGTCCATCCCTTCGACAACGTCGACGTCGTGGCCGGTCAGGGCACAGTCGGCTTGGAAATCCTTGACCAGATCCCCAACGTGGACACTGTCCTCATGGGCGTGGGTGGTGGTGGCCTCCTGGCCGGGGTCGCCGTCGCGATCAAAGCCCGGGCCAGGGAGCTGGGACGGGAGATCCGGATCATCGGCGTGCAGGCCGAGAACGCCGCTGCCTACCCGCCGTCGCTGGCAGCGGATGCTCTGGTGCCGCTCAAGAAGGTTTCCACCATGGCGGACGGCATCGCCGTCGGGCGCCCCGGCCAGCTGCCGTTCAGCATCATCCGCGAGCTCGTGGACGACGTCGTGACCGTGAGTGAAGACTCCTTGGCCCGTGCGCTCATCTTCCTGCTGGAGCGCGCCAAGATGGTGGTCGAGCCGGCTGGTGCTGTTGGCGTCGCTGCGCTCATGGACGGCAAGATCGAAAACCCGGGAACCACTGCGGTCATCCTCTCCGGTGGCAACATCGACCCCATGCTGATGCTCAAGGTGATCCAGCGCGGCCTCTCAGCGGCTGGACGCTACATGACTGTGCGCATGATGCTGGATGACCGGCCCGGTTCCTTGGCCACCATCGCCCGCATCATCGCCGAAAACGATGCCAACGTGACCGGTCTGGACCACACCCGGGTGGGCGGCGCAATCAGCATGGGCGACGTCTCCATCACGGTCAACCTGGAAACCAAGGGCCATGAGCACAGTGAGCAGGTCCTGGCAGCCCTCCGCGCCGAAGGCTTCCACCCGATCGTGGTGCACTGACCGGCGGACGCAAAACGCCGGCCCTCCCGCGAAGGGGAGGGCCGGCGTCGTTGGTCTTGCAGAGCTGCTTTTCGCGCTGTTAGCCGGAGAACGGCTTGGCGGAAACGATCTCCACCGGGATTTCCTTGCCGTTGGGGGCGACGTAACTGATCTTGTCGCCTTCCTTGTGGCCCATGATCGCCACGCCGAGCGGGGACTTCTCACTGAAGACGTTGAGATCGGAATCTCCGGCGATTTCGCGGGAACCGAGCAGGAAGGTCTCTTCGTCACCGGCGATGCGAGCGACAACGACCATGCCCTGCTCGACGATTCCGTCATCGGCCGGAGCTTCGCCTACCTGAGCATCGCGCAGTAGCACGGTGAGCTGGCGGATGCGGGCCTCGATCTTGCCCTGCTCTTCCTTTGCGGCGTGGTAGCCGCCGTTTTCCTTGAGGTCGCCTTCTTGGCGGGCGGCTTCGATCTTCTGCACGATGTCCGCACGGCCCGGGCCGGAAAGGTGGTCCAGCTCTGCCTTCAGGCGGTCAAATGCGTCCTGGGTAAGCCAAGCTGCAGGTGCGCTGTTGGTGGTCGACACGGACTTCTCCTTATGGATCTGACATGCAAAGACCCCGCCGGTGCAGGCCACTCGTGGAACTCAGTAACCAACTCAGCGGGGTAAAGGTATTGATCCATTGTAGTCAATCCTGTGGACAAACCCAAGCTCGCTGAGGCGCGCGTCACACCTTTGTTATTTACTGTTGTCGACAATCCAGCAGTTATCCACGACAGCGGACACGGCCTCGGACTCGGTAAGCAGGACTGTTCTCTGGCTGGTTGTCTGACCGCCGTCGGCGCCGGCTTTGGGGTCATTCGGGCCGATCTGAACCACTTTCCACCCCACCACGGCGAACTTGGAGTCCATGGCCTTGACGGCACACTTCGCAGTTGCGTCAGGGGATTTGGTGACCTGGAAATCGACCTCGGACTGGGTGGCGTCCGTGGCGCTGTATCCGAGGTCTTTGAAGGAGACAGATGACTGCGCGGATGACGTAACAAACCACGCCAGGAGCCCGATCGCCACGATGAGCGCGGCGATCACCACGTTGCGTCTTGTTTTCCCTTTGAAGGCGCGCTTTTGGCTGCCGTAGCGATTGGCTAGGCTGGTACTTGCCGGCAGCGCCGTGACCGAGGGGTCTTCCGAACTCACCCACCTAGTTTAGTGGGCTTCCGGAACCGTGTTGCACACGGTCGTTGCAGTCCGGCAATACCAGGCAGCAGCAAGCAGTCAGCTAACTCCAGCAGAGCATTACCCCGGAAAGAGGAACCGCACCGGATGAGCACATCCACTTCTCCCGACACCCAGCTCCGGCTGCTCGCCGTCCACGCGCACCCGGACGACGAGTCAAGCAAGGGCGCGGCAACCATGGCGATGTACGCGGCTTCAGGCGTCGAGGTCCGTGGTGGCCACGTGCACAGACGGTTCCCGGGGCGACATCCAGAATCCCGCCATGGAATCCGCGCCGCACCCGAAGCGGGACATGGCGGGCGCACGTCGCCTTGAAATGAAGAATGCGGCTGCAGTGCTGGGAGTCCAGCAGCGCTGGTTGGGTTTCGTGGATTCCGGACTGCCCGACGGCGATCCGTTGCCACCCCTGCCCGCCGGCTGCTTTGCGCTTCAGCCCCTTGAGCGGGCGGCGGCGCCGCTCGTCCGCTTGATCCGCGACTTCAAGCCGCACGTCGTGGTGAGCTACGACGAGAACGGCGGCTACCCGCATCCGGACCACATCATGGCCCACAAGGTTGCCGTCGAGGCATTCCACGCTGCCGGAGACCCGGAGCGCTACCCCGGGACGGGCGAAAGCTGGGCGCCCAGCAAGCTGTACTACGATCGCGCCTTTAGCCCCGACCGTTTCCGCGCCTTGCATTTCGCACTCGAAGAGGCAGGCCTGCAATCGCCTTATGCCGAACGCCTGGCTTCCTGGCTTGAAGCCGACGCGGAAGGACATACTCCACCCAGGCCGATGCATCAGACCACTACGCAGGTGGATTGCGGTGACTACTTTGAGGCCCGTGACGACGCACTCCGGGCCCACCGAACCCAGGTCTGATCCGCTCGGCTTCTTTTTCGCGGTATCCCCGGAGATGCAGCGGAGGGCCTGGCCGTGGGAGGACTACACGCTCATCCACTCCCGGATCCCGGCCGAACTGCCGGAAAAGGACCTGTTCGCAGGGCTAAGATAGGATCGCCGGCGTTTTCTATCACGCGTAGAAATCGCCAACCGGCTGGAAACTCCCATAGAAGGTTTGAACCGTGCACCACTTGCTCATCGCCCTGGCCACGACCCCGTCGCCTACCCCGACCCCGTCGCTGCGCCCCGGCTTGTCGGAAGACCAGGTGACCCCTGGAGCCTGGGGCTTCGTCCTGACGGCCTTCATCGTGGTGCTCACGACCTTCTTGATCGTGGACATGGTCCGCCGGATCCGGCGGGTCCGCTACCGCGCCCAGGTTGAAGAAGCGCAGCTGGGCACCGAGTCCGGTGACGCTGACGGCGTCGTCTCGGGCAGGCCGAGTGCGGAAGACTCCGATGGCGATTCCGGCGCCGGAGCCCGCTGACCAAGGCACCACCCGGAACTGGCCGGGGGCATCAAACGCCCTCGGCTCCGAACCGTCTGCCTATTTGCGCCAGCACGCGCGCAACCCGGTGCATTGGCGTCCTTTCGGGGACGAGGCCTTTGCTTTTGCCGCGGCCCGCGATGTTCCCGTCTTCCTCTCCATTGGCTACGCAGCGTGCCACTGGTGCCATGTCATGGCCCACGAGTCCTTCGAGGACCAGGATGCCGCCGACTACTTGAACGCCAACTTCGTCGCCGTCAAAGTGGACCGCGAAGAACGCCCGGACGTGGATTCGGCCTACATGGCAGCCACCCAGGCCATCAGCGGCGAGGGCGGTTGGCCGATGTCCGTTTTCCTGACTCCAGAGGGCCTGGCCTTCCATGCGGGCACCTATTTCCCGCCCGTGCCCCAACCCGGCCGGCCGTCCTTCCGCCAAGTGCTTGAAGCGGTCCATGAGGCGTGGCTGGAACGCCGGGACGCCGTCGAGCAGAACGCCCGTCGGCTCGCCGTCGGCATGGCCGATGCCCAGCTCGCTGCGGCGGTGTTCCTGGACGGATCGCCCGGCATCGTGGACAAAGGCCTGCTGTCGGAAGCGGTGCGCCTTCTCGCCCGTTCCGAGGACCACGACGGCGGTGGTTTCGGTGGCGCGCCCAAGTTCCCGCCGTCGGCCGTGCTGGAGTTCCTGATTCGGCATGCCGCCATGCCCTCGGACACGTCCGACGCCGCCCGCGACATGGCTGGGCGCGCGCTCGCCGCCATGGCCCGTTCCGCTTTGCGCGACCAGCTCGACGGCGGCTTCGCCCGGTACTCCGTCAGCGCCGATTGGTCGGTGCCGCATTTCGAGAAGATGCTTTACGACAATGCCCAGCTTCTCCGCGCCTACGTCCACTGGGTCCGGTTGCGCGGCGACTGGGTCTTGCCGGTTGCTGAGGCTGCAGACGTGGCATCACGGGTGGCCGACTGGATGCTGGGGTCCCTGGGCGTGGCCAATCCCGCTACTCCGGACGGACTTGCCTCATCGCTCGACGCCGACACTGTAGTGGACGGAGTTCATCACGAAGGAGCGACCTACCTGTGGACCCCCGCGAGCCTCGCCGCCGCGCTTGGCCCGGAGGATGGCGCGGCTGTGGCAGGGCTGATGAACGTGGGGCCGTCCGGGACGGTCTCTGAGCTTGGATCTCCGCTCCATCCCGGGCGCAAGCTATCCGGTGCGGAATCGCGGTTGTGGAACCGTGTCGGACCCGTCTTGCGCGCCGCTCGCTCTGCGCGTCCCCAGCCGGCCCGGGATGACAAAGTAGTTGCCGGGTGGAACGGCCTCGCCATCGCCGCACTTGCAGAAGCCGGAGCTGTCCTCGACAGGTCGGAATTGATTGACGCCGCGGGAAGCGTGGCCGAGTACCTGGTGCGCGTGCACTGGCGCGCGGCGCCGGACCCCGGCGCGCCCGACTCCGGCGCGACCGTACCCGGCGCGTCCCGCTCCGGCGCCCACGTGCTGATCCGGGTCTCGCACGACGGCGTCGCCCGGGGGATCACCGGCCTCTTGGAGGACTACGCTTTTTGTGCCGAGGGCTTCCTGGCCCTTTACGCGGTGACCGGTCACCGGCGCTGGTACAGGTTCGCGGAAGAACTGATCAGCGGAGCTTGTACACGCTTCGTGGTGGACGGCAGGTTGTCGGACTCGGTAGGGGAGTCGGCCCAGGTGTTCAACGCGCAGGGGCAGCATGCTGGACTGGACCCCTTCGACAACGCGGCTCCGAGCGGGGCAGCGGCTTTCGCGGGAGCTCTCCTGAGTTACGCGGCGTATTCGGGTTCGCATGTGCACAGGACCATGGCGGGCAACATTCTGTCCCTGCTGCCGCCGATAGCCGTGCGGGCGCCAAGGGTGGCGGGATGGCTGCTGGCGACCGCCCAGGCAGCTGTGGCTGGCCCGGTAGAGGCGGCCGTATCCGGGCCGGCGGGTCCGCAGCAGCGGGAACTCCACCGTGCTCTCCTGGCCTCTTCGAACCCCGGGATTGTGGTGGCCGTCCAGGGGGGCGAAGCTGCTGAACAAGCCGCCGACGACGGCGCGCTGCCGAGTAACGCCGTCGAGGAGCCGGAGGTGCCTCTACTCGAGGCCCGCACGGCTGCCGCGGACGGCTCGCCGCAGGTGTATTTGTGCCGGGAGATGGTCTGCGACTTGCCGCTTGGCTCGGTCGAAGAGCTGGTGCAACGCCTTGCGGCCATGGCGGAGGGCTAGCCCCGCACAGGTCGGCCATGGCGGAGGGCTAGCCCCGCACAGGTCGGCCATGGCGGAGGGCTAGCCCCGCAGGCTAGCTCAGCACAGCGATCATGATCGCGATGAAATGCGCCGCGAAGGCCAGAACCGTGAAGGCATGAAAGAGTTCGTGGAAACCGAAGTTCACCGGGCTGAAGTTGGGCTTCTTGATTCCATAGAAAACAGCCCCGGCGATGTAGAGCGCCCCGCCCACACAGATCAGGACCGCGGATGGAACGTTTGCCGCGAAGAATTCCGGCAAATAGAACAAAGCGCCGCAGCCCAGGGCGATGTAGATGGGCACGTAGAGCCAGCGGGGAGCACCGGTCCAGAGGACCCGGAACAGCACTCCGGCTAAGGCGCCGGACCAGATGACCCACAGCAACACCACGGCCTCGGGCCGCTCCAGCAGTGACCATGCGAGGGGTGTGTAGCTGCCCGCGATCACCAACATGATGTTGGTGTGGTCCAGGCGCTTGAGGACCATTCTGACTTTCGGCTCCCAATTGCCGCGATGGTAGACCGCGGACACGCCAAACAGGAGTATGCCGGTGAGGGCATAGATGGCTGAGGCGATCTTGCGGTCCGCCGTAGGGGCCAAAACCACGAGGACGATCCCTGCTGCGACAGCGAACGGCGTGGCCACAGCGTGTATCCAGCCGCGCCACCTTGGCTTGATTGTGAGCAGCTCCGACATCGTTCAAGCGTACCCCGCGCCCGGATAAGTTACTGCTGAGTAATAGGCTTGGGCGTCGAATGACAAGGCTCCGGTGTGCCGACCGCCCGGCTTGGGAAGGTAGCCTTGGTGATGCACCTACGGCAGCAGTCCGGAGGTGCGGACGGTTGTTTTCCTGGGGGTGGGTTCCCCGCCCGGCCAGCCGCCGTCGTCGTTCTCAATGCTTTTCCGTTGCCGTTCAAAGGGAGTCAGGTGAGTGTCCGGATGGAGTGGCCCGGCTTCCTCTACGGCTTCTACGAGCGCAAACTGCTCCGTTCGCTCGAGCAGGAGAAGATCCCGCGGCACATCGGCGTCATGGTGGATGGCAACCGCCGGTGGGCACGGCAATTCAACGCCCCCACGGCGGAAGGCCATCAGGCCGGCGCGGACAAGATCCACGAGTTCCTTGGCTGGTGCCAGACGCTCGGGGTCAAAGTGGTCACGCTGTACATGCTCTCGACCGACAACATGAACCGTTCCAGCGAAGAGCTCGAACTGCTGATGGGCATCATCGCCAACACCCTGGACCGGCTGGACGAGGATGCCGACATTTCGGTCCATGCCATGGGTGCGCCGGAACTCCTGCCGGATTACCTCGCCGAGCGTCTCACCAAGCTCACCGCCCGGACCCCCATCCGCGAACGGCTGCACGTCAACGTGGCCGTTGGCTATGGCGGGCGGCGCGAAATCGTTGACGCCGTGCGGGAACTGCTGCACGACGCCGTCGCTCACGGCCGCGACATGAGCGCGGTAGCCGACGAACTTTCAGTGGACGACATCTCACGCTTCCTGTACACGCGTGGCCAGCCTGACCCTGATCTGGTGATCCGCACGTCAGGCGAGCAGCGCCTGTCCGGTTTCCTGATGTGGCAGAGCGCATATAGCGAGTTCTACTTTTGCGAAGCACTCTGGCCCGCGTTCCGCAAGATCGACTTCCTGCGGGCACTGCGGGACTACGCAGGCCGCCAGCGCCGCTTCGGTACCTGACCGGAATTTTTTCGGTGAGCCCCCGTTTACGGGAAGTTCACATTTGGCTACACGAATCGCCGTTTGGGGTCACCGGAAATGTAATGGCACGGGAATACGTTAATCCCATCAGCAGGCAAACCGCCGGCTGATCGGGGAGGCCAGTAGATGGAGCGAATCATCGCACCAGTTACGAGGGGGCCGCGCCCGGCCTTCAGGCCGAGCCGCCTCACGAATAAGCCGGGTGTAAGCCCGGGGCTGGAGTCGATGTGGCTATTTCTGAGCAACTGCCCGTAGTCGTTTCCGACGGGGAAAGTTCAGCTACCTCTCGCACCAAGCGGGCCAACGGTGGGCGGACTTCCAAGTCCAATACCCCGGTTGGCCGAAGCTATGTGATTGACACTTCCGTGTTGCTCTCCGATCCGCACGCGCTGTTGCGCTTCGCTGAGCACGAAGTCATTGTCCCGATCGTGGTCATCACCGAATTGGAAGGGAAACGGCACGATCCCGAGTTGGGCTACTTCGCCCGAAAAGCCCTCAGGCTCCTGGACGACCTCCGCATTGAGCATGGCGGGTTGAACCAGCCCATCCCGATCGGATCCGACGGTGGCACGCTCCGGGTGGAGATGAACCATGTCTCCACCGAGGTACTTCCCGCAGGATTCCGGGGGGCGGACAACGACAGCCGCATTCTCGCCGTCGCCAAGAACCTCTCCAACGAAGGCCACAACGTCACGGTCGTCTCCAAAGACCTCCCGATGCGCGTCAAAGCCTCCGCCATGGGGCTGTTCGCGGACGAGTACCGCAACGAACTCGTCAAGGACTCCGGGTGGACCGGCATGGCGGAGATCGAAGCCAACGAGGAAGAAATCAACACCTTGTACGGCCACGAACCGGTTTTCATCCCGGCGGCGGCCGAACTGCCGGTCAACACCGGCCTGGTGCTGCTTTCGAACCGGGGTTCCGCCCTGGGCCGTGTGGGCGCGGACAAACAGGTTCGGCTGGTTAAAGGGGATCGCGATGTCTTCGGACTGCACGGCCGCTCGGCTGAGCAGCGGCTTGCCATCGATCTGCTGATGGACCCCAGCGTCGGAATCGTCTCGATCGGCGGGCGGGCCGGTACCGGAAAGTCCGCCCTTGCCCTGTGTGCCGGACTCGAAGCAGTCCTGGAACGCCGGGAACACCGTAAAGTGATCGTTTTCCGGCCCCTCTATGCGGTGGGTGGACAGGAACTTGGCTACCTGCCCGGTTCCGAGGCAGAGAAGATGAACCCCTGGGCGCAGGCGGTCTTCGACACCCTCGGTGCACTCGTGAGCCAGGAAGTCGTGGAAGAAGTCATGGATCGCGGCATGCTCGAAGTCATGCCGCTGACCCACATCCGCGGACGCTCCCTTCACGACGCCTTCGTGATCGTGGACGAGGCCCAGTCGCTCGAAAAGAACGTGCTCCTTACCGTCATGAGCCGTATCGGCCAGAACTCCAAGATCGTTCTGACCCACGACGTGGCGCAGCGGGATAACCTCCGTGTCGGACGGCACGACGGCGTTGCCGCCGTCGTCGAGACCCTCAAGGGGCACCCGCTGTTCGGCCACATCACTCTGACCCGCTCTGAGCGCTCACCGATCGCGGCACTCGTGACGGAACTGCTCGAAGGGGCGGAGATCTAAGCAGCTCCATTTCAGCCGAGGGTCGTGGCCGGGTTCGCCGGGTCACGGCCCTCCGCCGATCCTCATGCCTTTCCGGCCCGGCGCTCGGGTTTCCTGCCGATGCTCGCTCAAGTATGTCGGGTTTCCTGCCGACGTTCGCTCACATACCTAGGAACTTGGCTGTGGGCTCGTGGCCCTCTACCTTTAGCTTCCAGTCCGGTCTGATGAAGGCTTCCGGAGTGAGTCGAACGCGTTGGACTTCCACGACGTCGGTGTCCCATTGGTCGCGATAACTGCCGTTGAACTCATAGCCGAGGCTGGTGGATACACCCAGGGATTGCTTGTTCCACATGGCAGCTTCCGATATCGCCAATTCTGCGTTCAGGTAGTCGAAGACATAACTGAGGGCGGCCGCGCGCATCTCCTTGCCGAGGCCTTGGCCTTGTGCGCCTTTCTTGAGCCAGGAGCCGGTGGAGACGGTCTTCAACGATGCGAAGTTCTTTGCCTCAACATCCTGGCAGCCAAGGAACTCGTCGTTGTGCCAGATGCCGAGGAGGAGCGTCCATGATTCCGGAGTCATTCCCGCACGGCAGCGCCAGTACCATCGGGCCATGTTGGCACCCAACTCATCTTCGGGCAGTTCCGTCCAGGCGTTCCGGAAGGGCGATTTCCCGGGCTCGTGGATGCCACTGAGGGCGGCCCGGACCGCTGCGGGGATGTCAGCGTCCTGGATAGGGCGCAACTTCAAGCGGGGTGTGGCCAGGGTGAGACCGAAAAGGGGCCAGATCGCACTTAGCTCGTTCATTCGGGAAGCCTAACTGACGGGGTCGGGAAGCTTGTCATCTGTCGACCCGGGCCACCGGATAGGTGAGCGGGGGTTTGGTGGGGGCCCTTCCGGCGGACGCCCTCTCACCTTTGGGGGCCGATATCCCAGCTGATGTGCTTCCGGACGTCCGTGAGATTCATGGATTCGGCGAGGAACAGATCGTCCAGCATGTATTCGTCCACCCCGAGGATTCGCATCCAGTGGCCCTGGCCTGTGGTGTCGCCGTCGAGCGACTGGCTGGAAACGCACACCCCGGTCCCCGAATCCACCCGCAACAGGGTGCGTCCGGGAAAACAGAGTGGCGTTGCCGAGTCAGACGCAACGTAGCTGTGACCCGGCGTCGCGATGGTTTCCAGTGCCGGACGCCCCTCGTGATCTACCTCCCGGATGGGACCGAGAGCCACCCGGTTGGACTCCGGAAACTCAATGGGCACCGGCGCATTTCCGGCGATTTCCACGGGATCCAATGCAGCCGCTAGCCTTCCGTTGCCGAAGGAGGGCTCACCGTAGGCCGCCTCGGGACGTCGACGGACCAGGCGTTGAGAGTCGTACACGGGGGTCACGAGATGTGCCGGCAACAGCCAGGACTTGCGCTTCGAACCCAGATAGAGCCCGTCCCGGGAGTCGTTGATGCCGGTGGTGCTGTGCAGCAGCATGCCGTCCGGGGTTTCGAGCCGAAGCGCTCCCGGGCGACGCAGCCAAGCGCGGACCGTGTCCGGAGTGTTGCCGCGCCGGTCCTGGTACTCAAACCTCAGGCTGGTCCATTTCCAAGGGGATGAACGGCAGAGATTTCGGAATGTGGAGGACATGTCGGCGTCCGGACTGCCTTGGATTTCTGCACTGTAGCGCCCCATATCCACAGTCTAAACGGCGTGACGGGCGCGGGTTTGAGAAAACCGATAGCATCCGAGAGTGATCCGACGACTCGGCGAATTGTGGGGGACCAGCTTCCCGGCCTTCTGGCTGCTCCTGGCGGCATGCGTGTACTTTGCGATCATGGCTGCCCGGCTGACAGTCATTGACGTCCGCCACCACCTGTTGCCCAACCGGATCGTGTTCCCCTCATACGCCATCGCAGGCGTGTTGCTGCTCGGCGCGGCTATCGCCGTCGCCGTCTCGGTCGGCTCGTCCGGGAATCCGTCCGGCGGCTCCGCAGTGAACGCGCCCGACGGCGGTGCTTCCTTCCTGGGCGTGCCGGCCTTGGGAATCGTGGCCGGGGGAGCTGTGCTGTGGCTTTTCTATTTCGTCTTGCGTTTGGTGTACCCGCCCGGGATGGGTTTTGGCGACGTGAAACTGGCCGGGGTTCTCGGCTTGTACCTTGGCTATCTAGGCTGGGCCCATGTGTTCGCCGGAACGTTCGCCGCGTTCCTCTTCGGAGGGCTGTGGAGTCTCGGGGTCCTGGCGGCCCGGCGAGGGACGCTGAAGTCGTCAATACCATTTGGCCCGTTCATGCTCGCCGGTGCCGCTGCGGCGATGCTTGCCCTGCCTGCCTGAGCGGAGCTGCGTGAACGTTGAGCCCCATGTGCGGGCTGAACAGCCCGAACAATGCTGTCATTCGGGCAGTGGCGGTGGGATACTCGCCGTACTGGTGGTCCGATCCGGAGCGGAGGCATTGCAGTGGCGGTCCCGGAATTCATCGTGAACATCCGCGAGAAAATCGGCAATGACCCGCTGTGGCTGCCCGGGGTGCGCGGGGTGGTCCTGGACGACGAGAACCGCGTCCTCCTGTGCCAACGGAGCGACAACGGCCGTTGGACGTTGATCACGGGAATGCTGGAACCGGGGGAGCATCCGGCTCCCGGCCTGATCCGGGAAATCTTTGAGGAGACCGCCGTCGTTGCCGAAACGGAGCGAATCCTGGCTGTTGGTGCGATCGGCCCGGTCACTTATCCCAACGGGGACGTCTGCGACTTTCTGGATATTGCCTTCAAATGCCGCTATGTCTCCGGAGAGGCACGAGTCAACGACGACGAGTCAATCGCCGTCGGTTGGTTTGCCCTCGACGAGTTGCCCGACATCAGCGCGGGCCACCGCGAAACCATCCGGCTTGCCCTGGAACCGGGCTCCGCCGTCGCCTATCAGCGCGATTGACGGGCCACGAGAATCGCGCGGGCGGCGAAGAGGCAAGAGGCGACGCCACAGGCAATCGCGCCGGCCACTGTCCACCACTCGCCCCGGGCGAAGGCCATGGAGACGGCCAGCAGGCCGAAAAGCACTGCTCCCAGGCCCCACCGGACGGCTGGGCTGATGTTCGCGGATTCCTCGGGCTCTGAACTCATGGTTCAAGCCTAGGCCAGACGCCACTGGACCCGACGCCACAGGGCCAGACGCCACTGGACCAGACGCCACAGGGCCAGACGCCACCGGACCAGCCGCCACTGGGCCAGACGCCACTGGGGCGCCGCAACCCCCGAGGATTGCGGCGCCCCAGTTTGGCGGCCCGGCGGCCCAGTGGACATGCCCTGCTTTGCATCCGGGCACTGGGCATATTCCTCATATGTCCTCTGGTCCGAGCCAAGGCCGGGCATGTCCCGGGCTGGGGTCAGCGTCTGGCGAGCTCGCCGTCGTCGTTCACGCTGTCAGCAGCAGGCACTTCAGCCGGCACGTCATCCGGCACAGCAGCGGGCGCGTCAGCCTGGACGGCCCCAGCGCCCTCAGTAGCCCCGCCAGCGCGCTCGGCTTCGAGTCGTTCCGCCTCCGCGCCGCCGACGGCCTCGCCCCTGGCCACCATCCCGGCGGTGTCGGAGAGTGGGATCTGCTTCAGGGTGATGGCGAGCAGCAGTGCAACCGCGATGAACGGGATCAGGTACCAGAACACCGGTGCCAACGAGTCGGCATAGGCGTTGATGATGGCGTCCTTGATCTGGGCAGGCAGCTGGGCAAGCGTCTGCGGATCGAGCTTGCTGGTGGACTGCGAAGCCTGTGCGGCAGAAGCGCCGGCTCCCGTGAAGGCTTTGGTGAGGGACTCGGCCAGCCGCGTCGTGAAGATCGAGCCGAAGACGGCAACCCCCAGGGAAGCCCCGACCTCGCGGAAGTAGTTGTTGGTGCTTGTCGCCGTGCCGATCTGCTCGGGCGGAACCGCGTTCTGTACCACCAACACGATGACCTGCATGATCAGGCCAAGACCGGCACCGAAGATGAACAATTGGATGCAGATGACCCAGATGGGTGTTGCCGCGGTGAGGGTGGTGAGCCACAGCATGGCGAGGACGGTGAGGGACGCTCCGAGGATCGGGAACATCTTGTACTTGCCGGTCTTGGAGATGCGGATACCGGAGTAGATGGAGGTGCCCATGAGCCCGACCATCATCGGCAGCGTCAGCAGCCCGGAGACGGCGGCTGAGGTACCGGAGGACATCTGCAGGAACGTCGGGACGAAGGCGATGGCGGCGAACATGCCCAAACCAAGGGTGAAGCCAATAGCCGTTGCGTTGATGAAGATACGGTTCTTGAACAGGCTCAACGGAATGATGGGGTCTTCGGCCTTGCGCTCCACGAGGACGAAAAGGAAGGCAGCAAGCACCATGCCGGCGCCGAATGCCCAAGTGAGCGGAGAATCCCACCCCTGGTCCTTCTTGCCGCCGAAGTCCGTGAAGAAGATCAGGCAGGCCGTGGCCGCGGACAGCAGCAGCACCCCCAGGATATCGATGCGCTTTTCGGCCTTCTTGTTCGGCAGGGTGAGCGTGAACCAAGCAATGGCGAACGCCGCGATCCCGATGGGGATGTTGATGTAGAAGGCCCATTCCCACGTCAGGTGATCGACGAAGAAGCCGCCCAGAAGCGGGCCTGCAACAGCGGAGAGGCCGAAGATGGCGCCCAAGGGACCCATGTACTTGCCGCGTTCCTTGGCTGGAACGATGTCGGCGATGATGGCCTGGGACAGGATCATGAGGCCGCCGCCGCCGAGTCCCTGGATGGCGCGGAAGATCACGAAGCCCCAGAAATCGGTGGCGAAGGCACAACCAATGGATGCTGCCGTGAACAGGCCGATGGCGATGAGGAACAGATTGCGTCGGCCCAGGATGTCGCCGAACTTGCCGTAGATGGGCATGACAATGGTGGTGGCCAGCAGGTAGGCGGTGGTGATCCAGGCCTGGTTCTCCACTCCGCCGAGCTTGCCGACGATGGTGGGCATGGCCGTGGACACAATGGTCTGATCCAGGCTGGAGAGCAGCATTCCGGCGATCAACGCCGAGAAAATGATCCAGATCCGTCTCTGGGTCAGGAGCAGCGGTTCGGCTGCCTTCGAAAGAGTACTCACAGTTGGTCCTTCTGGGGTTCGGCGGGGTTGGTGTCCAGCGGCTGGGCGAAAAGCGTGCGCGCTGCGTTGAGGTTTTGGTCCAGCAGTTCGCGGTAGGGGCGGGTGTTCTCCTCGGAAAAGAACTGTTGGCTCGTCTTCTTGGTGACGGCGCCGAAGACTGCCGCGGCCATGACGATCCCTGGGTGGTCAGCGGTGAGGCCTTCGCGTGCGGCGATGAGCCCGGCGAACTGGCGCTCGCGGACTTCGCCTTCAAGGGTCAGCCTGCCGAGGAGCTGCGGCTCGGCCGTGACGGCCGCGATGAGCTGGCGGATCTCGGCCGGGCTGACGGTGGACCGCTCAAGGACTGCCAGGGTGAACTGGCGCAGGGCCGATAGCAACGTGCCGGAGATTGTGCCGGTGGCACTGGCAGGATTGCGGCTGAACGCCTCAAGGGCGTCTTCCGGTAGCTCGTCCGAGAACGAGCCGATGACCGCATCTTCCTTGGTGTGGAAGTAGTTGAAGAACGTCCGACGGGAAATGCCCGCTTGCTCGCAGGCTTCCTCCACGGTGAAACCGTTGAGGCCACGCTGGGCCGTCAGGGACCGCGCGACGGCGGAGATCGCCGCGCGGGTCTGGGCTCGCTTGCGCTCCCGGAGCCCGCCTTCATTAGTTGCACTATCATTCACAAAGTAAAGTTTTGCACTCTTTCATCAAAAGTGCAAAAAGCTTGAGAGTTTGTGTACATGTCGTGTCCCTTAATCCGCGGCTTAAGGGACACGACATGTACACAAACTCGAGGGCGAGACGACGGCGGCGGCCGGCACCTTCCGTGGGGAAGGCGCCGGCCGCCGTCGGGTTGGCCAGTCGGACTAGCTACAAGAGTGAGGCTAGGCCTTGTGAGCCGGGCGCGTCATGGTGGTGACGTCGAGGGCTTTGTCGAGCTGCTCCTCCGTCAGTTCGCCCCGCTCGAGGTAGCCGAGCGAGATGACCGCTTCGCGGATGGTCAGGCCTTCGGCGACGGCCTTCTTGGCAATCTTGGCCGCTGCTTCGTAGCCGATGAACTTGTTCAACGGGGTCACGATGGACGGGGAAGCCTCGGCGAGGAAGCGGGCGCGCTCCACGTTGGCAGTGATGCCGTCAATCATCTTGTCGGCCATGACCCGGCTGGTGTTGGCCAGCAGGCGGATGGACTCGAGCAGGTTGGCGGCCATCACGGGGATGCCGACGTTGAGCTCGAATGCGCCGTTGGTTCCGGACCAGGCAATGGCGGTGTCGTTGCCGATGACCTGCGCGCAGACCATGATGGACGCCTCGCAGATGACCGGGTTGACCTTGCCCGGCATGATCGAGGAGCCCGGCTGCAGGTCAGGGATGGAAATTTCGCCAAGGCCGGTGTTGGGGCCGGAACCCATCCAGCGGAGGTCGTTGTTGATCTTCATGAAGGAGATTGCGATGTTGCGCAGTTGGCTGGAGCCCTCGATGAGGCCGTCGCGGTTGGCCTGGGCCTCGAAGTGGTCGCGCGCTTCGGTGAGCGGCAGGCCGGTGTCGGCGGCGAGTAGCTCAATGACGCGCTCCGGGAAGCCTGCCGGGGTGTTGATGCCGGTGCCCACCGCGGTGCCGCCCAGCGGGACCTCGGCGACGCGGGGGAGGGCTGCGTTGATGCGCTCGACGCCGTAGCGGACCTGCGCGGCGTAGCCACCGAACTCCTGGCCCAGCATGACGGGCGTGGCGTCCATGAGGTGGGTGCGGCCGGACTTGACGACGTCCTTGAACTCCACGGCCTTGCGGTCCAGGGAAGCAGCCAGGTACTCAAGTGCCGGGATCAGGTCGTTGATCAGGGCCGAGGTGGCGGCGACGTGGACCGACGTCGGGAAGACGTCGTTGGAGGACTGGGAAGCGTTGACGTGATCGTTCGGGTGGACAACTTTGTCGCTCCCGGCGGAGGCGAGGGCGCGCGTTGCCAGCTCCGCGATGACCTCGTTGGTGTTCATGTTGGAGGACGTGCCGGAGCCGGTCTGGAAGACGTCGATGGGGAAGTCGCCGTCGTACTTTCCGGCGGCGACCTCATCGGCAGCGTTGGCAATCGCCTCGGCGAGCTCGCCGTCGAGCACTCCGAGTTCAGCGTTTGCGAGGGCCGCGGCCTTCTTGACGCGGGCCAGGGCCTCGATGTGGGTGCGCTCAAGCGTCTTGCCGGAGATCGGGAAATTCTCCACCGCGCGCTGCGTCTGGGCGCGGTACAGGGCGTTCACGGGGACGCGAACTTCGCCCATGGTGTCATGTTCAATACGGAACTCGGCCGTGTTCGATTCTTGGGTGGAAGTCATGGGGCTAGCTTATTGCGAGTGGCCGCTCCACCGAAAACCGGCGGTGCAACGCTACGGCAGGTTTTCGCGGAGCGGCGCCGCCCGCCGTCGTGCGTTCTAGAGGCTACCGATTCCGGAAACCAGCGCCGCGCGGCCTTCGTCCAGTTTGTAGGAAAGCCCGACGACGGCGGTCCGGCCCTCGTCAATCGCGGCGGAAATCACACGGGAACTGTCCGCCAGGCGACTGGCCGTCTGCTTGACGTGCTCCACCACCATCTCGTTGACGTCCGTCTGGTCATTCCGGAGTGCGGTCAGCACTGAAGGGGTGATGCGTTCCACGAGGGAACGGATGAATCCACCCGGCATTTCGCCGGTCTCGACAGCGCTCTTGGTGGCTGTCACAGCACCGCAGCTGTCATGTCCGAGGATCACGATGAGTGGGACGTGAAGCTGGCTGATGCTGTACTCGAGCGAGCCCAAGACGGCGTCGTCGATCACCTGACCGGCGGTGCGAACCACGAAGGCGTCGCCCAGACCGAGGTCGAAGATGATTTCCGCGGCCAGGCGGGAATCCGAGCAACCGAAGATCACTGCGAAGGGATGCTGGTCCTCCACCAAGGAATGCCTCCGGGAAGCGTCCTGGTTGGGGTGCCGGGACTCCCCGGCGACGAATCGTTCGTTTCCTTCGCGCAAACGGCGCCAGGCAAGGGCAGGAGTCAAGTAGGTGGCCACGGCGCTACTTTACGGCTTTTGGGTAGCCGGTTGCGAAACTGTTTCGCCCGGCTTCGTGCTCGCGTCCGGCGAAGCAACGGGAGCTGCATCCACTGCTTTCACGACGGCGGCGGCCAAGGTGGAGAACTCGTCGAGTTCCGCGGTGCCGCTCAGGATGACGGTGGTGCCGCGATAGTTCAGGACCATGCTGCGGTTGCCCTTGGCTGTGTCATGGAGCTCCCAGTCGTGGCCGCCGGCGCTGCGCGTGCCGGTCACCGGGGCGCTGCCGGTCTGCTGGAAAATCCAGGTGGGATTGGCCTTGCGGGTCTGGACAATCCCGATGAATGCTTGCTTGGGAGTGACGTAGCCGACCTCCCAGGTGGGTACGCCGTCGCCGGTTCCGGAGTTCCAACGGGCGTAATTTGGCCTGAATGTGTCGCCTGTATTGGGTGCTACCGGTGTGAAACCCGCCACATCTTTGGCGTTGGCCGACGTGGCGGCCACATCGACATTGGGCCGGTATCCGTCGCTCTTGGGTGCCGGGTTCATGAGGACGATCGGCAGGAAGGCCAGCACGCACACAAACAGTGCGATGATCATGCCCATCACTGAGGCGTTGGCCCTTTTGGCGGCTTTCGCCGCGATAACGGGCTTGACGGCGGGCTGACCGGCGTCGCCGGACACAGTAGGTCCGGTGCCGTCACTGTCGCCATCGCTCGAGGGGAAGGCGGCAATTGCTTTGTCCTGCGTATCACTCACGCTTCAATAGTCCCTTATCCCAGCGGCTAATACACATCGGGCGGCCCGCGCAAGGGGCGTTCCGGGACTCGGTCATCCCATGACTGCGTGGCATTGCCCCGACTATGATCTTTTGTAGGGGAATCATCCAGGCCACCAAGCGTGGCCATTCCTGGTCCCACGAATCGCATCGAAGAAGAGGTTCACGTGTCTCCAGCGCCAATGTCCCAGAAGTATTCCACGCTCTCGCCCTCGCTCGCAGTCGGAACCGATGAACCGGACCGCAACCTGGCCCTCGAACTTGTCCGCGTCACTGAGGCCGCGGCCATTGCCGGCGGTCACTGGGTTGGTTTCGGCGACAAGAACAAGGCCGACGGCGCCGCCGTCGACGCCATGCGTTCGTTCCTCCACACCGTCCATTTCAACGGCGTCGTTGTCATTGGCGAGGGTGAGAAGGACGAAGCACCCATGTTGTTCAACGGCGAACACGTCGGTGACGGTACCGGACCGGAGTGCGACGTCGCCGTCGACCCCATCGATGGAACCCGCCTGACTGCCTTGGGCATCAACAACGCCCTCGCCGTGCTGGCAGTGGCCGAACGCGGCACCATGTTCGATCCCTCCGCTGTGTTTTACATGGAGAAGCTCGTCACGGGCCCCGAGGCCGCCGACATGGTGGACCTGCGTCTGCCCGTAAAGCAGAACCTGCACCTGATCGCCAAGGCCAAGGGCGTCAAGGTCAACCAGCTCAACGTCATGATCCTGGACCGCGACCGTCACCGTCCGCTCGTGGAGGAAATCCGCGAGGCCGGTGCGCGCACCAAGTTCATCATGGACGGCGACGTCGCGGGCGCCATTGCGGCGGCACGTTCCGGCACCGGTGTCGACGCCTTGATGGGTATCGGCGGCACCCCGGAAGGCATCGTTGCTGCATGTGCCATCAAGTCCTTGGGTGGTGTGATCCAGGGGCGCCTGTGGCCCACCAGTGACGACGAGAAGCAGAAGGCCATCGACGCCGGGCACGACCTCGAGCGGGTCCTGTCCACGAATGACCTCGTCACGAGCGACAACTGCTACTTCGCGGCCACCGGCATCACCGACGGCGACCTCCTCCGGGGCGTGCGCTACTCCAAGGACAAGGTCCTGACCCAGTCCATCGTGATGCGGTCCAAGTCCGGAACCATCCGCTTCGTCGACGGCGAACACCAGGCCAGCAAGTGGGAAGGCTACGCCCGCAAGTAAGCCGCCCTCCCGCCGCTCCGCGCGAACTGGCAGCAGATGCCCTCTAAATCCTGATTTGGAGGCATTTGCTGCCTGTTCGCGTTAACGGGCTGAAATCCGTCCTGTGGATAACTCAAATTGGGCCTCCCATCCGGGCAAGAATTGAGCATGTCCAGGACCCCGATGCCTCCGCAGCTCCCGAATGGCTCCTTCCCTGCGGCGGCCGCTGAGAGCCTCGGCCTCAGCCAGAAGCAGTTGCGCCGGGACGGCATCGTCACGGTGTCGCGGGGACTGCGCCTGCCGATGCACAGCACAGGGACCGTTGCGGAGCACTTACGGGGTTACACCGAGCTTGACGCCGAATGCTGCCTGACTTACGGGTCCGCGGCGAGGGTCCATGGCATCAGTTTGTCGGCGCCCCTCGACCAGGAACTGGCGGATCCACCTCGCCCGTTCCGCTGAAAATTGGAAGCCGCGGAGACGAAACGTGGTGGGCCACCAACTGACGTTCAAGCCCGGTGAAGTAATAGTGTTCGACGGCGTCCGGCTCACCTCGCCTGCGCGGACGTGGCTGGACTTGGCCCAATTGATGACAATCGACGGCATCGTGGCGGCGGGCGACTCGATCGTCGTCGAGCACGGCGAAAATCATCCCAGGCCGCGCAAGGCCTTGGCGTCTGTTGAGGATTTGAAAGCGATGGTGGCCGCCCATCCGGGAATGCGCGGAGTCCGTCAGGCCAGGCTGGCCCTCGATCTCATTCGAGTCGGTGCGGATTCACCACGGGAAACGCAGATGCGTCTCCTCTTGGTGCAAGCAGGTCTGCCTGAACCTACCCTTAACCACGTCATATTCAACACCTGGGGCGCCCCTGCTGTGTGGCCGGATGCCGCCTACGTCAAGGAACGGATAGCCCTCCAGTACGACGGGTGGCATCACGGCGAACCCGAGCAATACCAGAGAGACATCAAACGTCAGGCTTTGACCGAACGGCTCGGTTGGCGCGAACTCCGGATCTACCACGATGATCTGCTGGGGTTGCGGCCGGAGGTCGTGCGAAAAGTCAGGTGGGCGCTTCGCACCGGCCGCGAGTTGCGCGAGCTGGCAGCAGATGCCCGCAAAATTGGATTTTGAGGGCATCTGCTGCCAGTTCGCGCGGGTGTGGGGGAGGAGCTCGCGCAGGGTGGGGGAGGAACTCGCGCAGGGGGTGGGGAGTTAGCGGAGTTTCTCGCGGAGCTTCCGGGCTAGCTGGTAGGCGCTGTAGCGAAGCTTGTTGACGGGGAGGTCCCACGTGCCGGGGTAGGCGATTTCGCGGCCGCCGAAGGACTTCTTGAACGCGGTGAATCCGGCCCACTTGTGATCGGGTTCGCCCTCGGGAGCCACGCCCCACAAGTCAACGTGCTTCAGTCCCTTGTCCTTGGCATCTGCCATGAGCGTGACGAGCAAAGGGATGCCCGCGCTGAGCTTGCGGTGCGTGTCATCGAGCGCCGCGTGGGCATAGGTACGGGTGTCGGCTGAGTCATACGCGAGGGCGGCCGCAATGGGCTCGCCTTCGAGTTCGGCGATGAACAGGGTGCCGGCACCAGCCGGCATGAGGGACCGGGCAACAGAGCTCAGATAGTCGTCGCTCTGCGGCTTGAAGCCGTTGCGCGCGGCGGTCATGTGCAGAAAATTGAGGAGCACCGAGATCTCTTCAGGATCCTGCGAGGACCGGAACGTGACACCCTTCTTGTGGATGTTGCGATAAAGATTGCGGTTGGTGGGCTTCATTCCCGCCAGGACGTCCTTGAAATCGCCCTCCAAGTCAACAATCCAGCTCAGTTCCGGCTGCTGGTTGGACGGCGCGGGCTGCAAGCCGCGCGCCCGCAGTACCGCATCGCCGTCGGCGGCTTCGAACCCGGCGGTGACGGGTTCCATCCGGATGAATACCGCATGGCTCCGGCGCGCGAGCGAACGAAGCGAATCAAGAGCCGCGTCGAAGGCCTCGAGCGATTCGGCCACGGGCCCGTAGGGAGTGTAGATCACCTTGCCGGCGGGATTCTTTTCCTCCACGGCGAGGAAGCGCCATCCGGGTCCAGACTCCTCGTGCACCGTGCGGCCAAGGGAACGCTGGAAAGACGCCCACGCGGGCGTCTGCAGGAAGTACTCCACCGATCAGTTCCCCAGCCCCGTTGTGACGGCAAACGCGACACTGGTTGCCTCGGCTCCGGCCACCGGGTGCACCATGACGGGCTCCTCGGATGCCGGAATGAAGGCGCTGCCGCCGCGCGCTACGGGGAGTTCGCTCTTGGGGGAGTCGAGCACCACTGAACCGGAGACAACCACGACGACGGCGGGACCGGCCTGCGCCAGCGGCACCGGTTCAGCGCCCGGAGCCAACTCGATGCGCTGGAGCTGGAATTCCCGGAACGGTGGCACGTAAAGCTCTTGGCCAAAGCCCGAGGTCCGCGGCTCAATGCGCGGCACGCCGAGGGCTTCGAACTCGATGGTCTTGAGGAGTTCAGGAACGTCAATGTGCTTGGGAGTGAGACCGCCGCGAAGCACGTTGTCCGAGGCTGCCATCACTTCCACGCCCAGGCCCTTGAGGTAGGCGTGGACGTTTCCGCCGGGCAAGTACACGGACTCGCCCGGGGCTAGGAACACAAGGTTCAGGAGCAGCGAAATCAGGACGCCGGGATCGCCCGGGTATTCGCTGTTGATGCCTGTCAACGTGGTGAGCTCCGCGGCGTGCTGACCCATGGGCGCGCCTGACTTCAACACGGAGACTACTTGCCCGGTGGCCTCCGAGACGGCATCCCCGCCCGTGATCAAACGGGTGAACGCGGCCTTGAGGGCGGCGGGCTCGTCGGAATCGGACAGGTCCGCGATGACCCCGCTGATGACCTCCGGAAGGTCGACGGCGGCCAAGTCCAGGAGGGTTGCGAGGTGCTCGAAGATCCGCTTCGAATCGACGGCCGGACGGAAACCGCAGAGGGCCTCGAACGGTGTCAGCGCGAAGATCATTTCGGGCTTGTGGTTGTCGTCGCGGTAATTGCGCTCAGCTGCGTCCGCTGCCAGACCCGCGGCGTTTTCCTTCGCGAAGCCTTCCCGGGCCTGCTGCAAACGGGGGTGCACCTGCAAAGACAGAGGCTTGTCAGCAGCAAGAAGTTTGGTGAGGAACGGCAAGCGGGGACCGAACTCGGCCACGCTGGTTTCTCCCAGGAAATGGGCGGGATCCACGTTGATCAGGGCATCCAGGGCAACGGAGGATCCGTCCGGACGGGTGGCCATGGAAGGCGAGTCGGGGTGCGCACCGATCCACAATTCAGCCTCCGGGCCGCCCGATGCGGGCCTTCCGAGAAGGGCGGCGATCGCCGTCGTCGATCCCCAGGCGTAGGGGCGAAGAACGTTCTCAAGCTGGTACACGGCAGAGGGTCCTTGTCATTGCGGGCGGGTCACTGGTGGGAACAGGCAGCCCCTTAGTGGCTGCTCCGGGCGGAGACGTTGGCAGTGGAGAACACTTCGGCCACTTTATCGCGGAGCCTCGCCCCTTTTTCGGTGGCCGTGTTATTGAGCTCCTGGGCGAAATCGAGCAGCTCGCCGCGGAGCCGGACCGCCAGTTCATCAGTTCCGGAAGCGAGGATTCGCACGGCCAGAAGGCCGGCGTTGCGGGCGCCGCCGATCGAAACCGTAGCCACGGGAACGCCCGCGGGCATCTGGACGATGGACAGCAGGGAGTCCATACCGTCAAGCGTTTTCAACGGCACCGGGACACCGATGACGGGTAGCGGTGTGACCGAGGCGAGCATGCCTGGCAGGTGGGCTGCGCCGCCTGCTCCGGCGATGATGACCCGGATGCCACGTCCGTGCGCCTCCTGGCCATAGCTGATCATTTCCGTCGGCATGCGGTGGGCGGAGACGACGTCGGCTTCGAAAGGGATGCCGAATTCGGCCAGGGCATCAGCCGCAGCTTCCATCACCGGCCAGTCGGAGTCGGAGCCCATGACGAGGCCTACGATCGGGGCGGCGTTTTCGGCACTCATGCGGTCTCCTCGGTGGTGGTCTCGGCCGGCATGCGGCCGTCGCGAATAATGTCGGCCACCACGGTGGCACGGTGTCGGAGGGAATCGAGGTCTGCGGCTGAAGTCCCGACGAGGTTCACATGGCCGATCTTGCGGCCGGGGCGCACGGATTTGCCGTAGCAGTGGACCTTGGCGGCAGGCTCGTAGGCGAGGGCCCTGGGATACGCGCTGAAGAGGTCCTGGTTTGCGCCGCCGAGGAAGTTTTTCATGACCGCCACTGCCCCCAAGGCGTCAGTCGCCCCCAGAGGGAGGTTGAGGACGGCTCGCAGGTGCTGTTCAAACTGGCTGGTGACCGAGCCGTCTTGCGTCCAATGGCCGGTGTTGTGCGGCCGCATGGCGAGCTCGTTGACCAGGAAGCCGACGCCGACGCCGGGGGTTTCGAAGAGCTCCGCCGCCATGACACCCGTGACTCCGAGTTCGTTCGCGATCCGCAGCGCTGCCTCTTCGGCGGCCGCGGCCACCTCCACGGGAATGTCCTGCGCCGGCGCTATGACTTCGTCGCAGACGCCGTCCACCTGGACGGTGTGGACAACGGGCCACGCCCGGGATTCGCCGTCGGGAGTTCGCGCAACGAGTGCGGAGAGTTCGCGGCTGAACTCGACCTTAGCCTCCGCGAGGAGCGGGCTCATGCCCTCGAACCAGTCCGTGGTGGTGCGGGCGTCGTCGGCGGAATGGACGATGCGCACGCCCTTGCCGTCATAGCCGCCGCGGGGGGTTTTCAAGACGATCGGCCAGCCGATCTGCTCGCCGAAAGCCACCAGGTCCTCGACGCCGTGGACGGCAGCCCACGCGGGGTTGGGAAGCCCGAGGCGGTCGATCGCGGCGCGCATCACGAGTTTGTCCTGCGCGTGCACCAGGGCATCGGGCCCGGGCTGGACGTTAACGCCCGCCTCGATCAGCGCCCTCAGGTGCTCCGTGGGAACGTGTTCGTGATCGAACGTCATCACATCCAGGCCCCGGGAGAACTCGAGCAGGGCCGCAAGGTCCTTGTAGTCGCCGACCGGTGCCGTTGCCACGGCCTGGACTGCCGAAACGTCCTCACCTTCAGCAAGGACACGGAGTTCGAAGCCAAGTGCGGTTGCGGCCGGGGCCATCATTCGTGCGAGCTGGCCGCCGCCCACCACGCCAATTACAGGAAAAGTCACAAGGTTCAGCCTACCGAACTGGGGGCTGGTTCCTTGATTCCGCAGCAGCGGCTGCCCGGCTGGATCCCGTTGGAGCGCGACGCGAGGCCTTTCTCACGGGAAGATTCGGCAAGCTTCAAGGAAACGGGGCTAAAATGGTGACTCGGCCCATCGGCCCCTTAGAACTACGGCCATGGAGGGTCATGATCAACACACTTGCAGATCGCTTTCGCGGGCTCGCCTCGCTTTTTTGGCGCGAAGTGGCCAAGTTCGGCGCTGTTGGCGGTGTTGCGTTCGTCATAGACAACGGACTGACCTTCTATCTCATGCACGGCCCGATGTCCGACAGCGAGGCCAAGGCCCGCTTCGTCGGCGCCACCGTGGCCACGGTGTTCTCCTGGGTCGCGAACCGTTTTTGGACCTTCCGCCACCGCCGCCAGGACAACGTGGTGCGCGAGTTCGTGATGTTCATCGTCATCAACGGCATCGGCATCGGTATTTCCACCGGCTTGACCGCCATCGCCAAGTACGGCATGAACATCCAGGACAAGAACGTCCTCTTCGCTGCCGGCGTCGTTGGCATCCTGGTGGCGACCGTGGTGCGCTTCTTTGCCTACCGCTTCTGGGTGTTCAACAAGGAACTGGATGAGGAGCTGGCCTTCTCGCATGACCACGAACTCATCGAAGCCCACCGTCGGGCAAAGGCCACCCGCCCCGGCGCCGGCTTCGACGCCGGTTCGGATGAAGGCGAAGAAGTAGTCAAGCGCCCGTGACGCGCTCGTTGTCCAGCAGGTGCTGGGTAACGTCAACGTCCGGATGAACCAGTACCACTGAGCCGTCTTCCTTCCAGGCACCCAGTGCGTCGGCGAGGGCTGACTCCAACCCGTCAGCTGCGCGAACCAGCAGCCGGACGCCGGCCTCATGGTCCTTCGCAAAGCCGTCCAGAAGTTCACTGTGCGCATGCCCGGTTTCGGAACGCCGCAGGGCAGGCAGGGCAGCGTCGGCTTCCGCATGCGCCATGAACACGTCGCCATGGGAGCGGACTTCTGCCGCATAGTCCACGACGCCGACCGGGAGGTCTCCGGGCCAGCTCATCGCGAGTGCCGCGAGCGGAACGGCGACGACGGCGTCAAAGTCGGCGCCCGCACCGACGTCGGGGGTGTCCGTGACGAGAAGATCCGCGCCCCCGCCATCGAGGACCAATTCCATGCCCAATTGCCAGCCTGCCAGCGCCCATACAAGGGACTTCCAGTGGGCCGGCAGGTCCAGCCGCAGGCTCATGCCCGGCTCGGCGTCGAACTCGTCCTGAAGAAGGTTGCTGGTCTTGGCGACCCAGTTGTCCAAGACCCGGCCGGAAAGTTCTACGCGCTCGGCGTCCGGTCCGTCCCAGGTCAGGCGGGGCGAAGTGGCGTGTCCGGAGCGCAGGGCTGCCATGAGGTTCGTTGCGGGGGTGCTCATGGTTTACATCCTGCCACGGGGCATTCTGCGCGTCGTCGGTCGATGTGAATTGCGCCACTCCGAGCGGCAAGGCTGCGAGCCCCGACCCTTCAGGGCGCGAATGATTTCCCTGAAATTCAGCGGAAATTCATCTTAAGTGATTCGACGCTTCCGTTTTTCCCGGGAACGCGCGGGCGCGGCGAAAAAATCCCGGGCGTGGCGCGGCGGGAGTTAGTGCAGAAAGTTGATTATTATTCCGGCGCGGCTTGACGGCTTGGTAGTTACACGCGTGTAATTAGATATCGAACGCCGCTGCGGGAGTATCGGGTACATAACCGAGTACCGAATGAGCACGGCAGCAGCTGCAACATCAGGAGAGGCGCCATGGGGCAAGCGTTGCGTATCCAAGAAGATGCAGTCGTCGCGGAATATGCGTCGGTCAAGTACCGATCGCGGGAAGTTCCGGGGGATTGGTATGTTGATCCGGCAGATCCGCAGGCGGCGGACCGCTATATCGAGACCACACGGGAGTCGCTTGAAAGACCAGGCTACGGCCCTTCTTGCTGCCCACGAGGCTCTCGTGGGGGACTCGCCGGTAGATCCGGAGGACGATCTCGACGATCCTCCCATGGAGTTGCGCCGTCCGCTCGATACCCCGGCCCAGCCGGTATGGATCGGGCTCCCGGGCCAGGGGAACTTCGACGACGAAGGCGAACTTGGTTGGCAGACGGACGCTTTGTGCGCCCAGACGGACCCAGAAGCTTTCTTCCCTGAAAAGGGCGGATCGACGCGGGATGCCAAGAAGGTTTGCGGTGCGTGCAACGTGCGTTCGCAGTGCCTTGAATACGCACTCGCCAACGATGAACGTTTTGGTATTTGGGGCGGACTCTCCGAGCGTGAGCGCCGCAGGCTGAGGAAGCGAGCGGTCTGATTCTCAAGGCAGTACACGTTACCGCCGTCGTCGTTTCGCACGACGGCGGTAACTACCTGCCCAGAACCCTGGCGGCTCTGCTGGACCAAACGCGTCCGGCAGATGCCGCCATTGGCATTGATACGGGCTCCCGGGACAAGTCCGCAGCGTTGCTGCGGCGGGCGCTCGGCGAGGCCAACGTCACCAGCACCGGCGAAACCAAAGTGGGTTTCGGCGCGGCCGTCACAGCGGGACTCGCCCGCTTGGCCCCTTCGAGGGGCCCACGCGCTGCGGAGGAGTCCGGCACCGTCGAGTGGATCTGGCTGTTGCACGACGACGCCGCTCCCGCCCCGGAGGCACTCGCCGAGTTGCTTCAGGCAGTGGAGCGCGCTCCGTCGGTCACCGTGGCGGGCTGCAAGCAGTTGGCCTGGGACGCTGAACGCAGACTCGTCGACGCCGGGCTCTCCACGAGCCGCTGGGCCGAACGCCTGACGCTTATTGAGGCCGATGAACTCGACCAGGGCCAATACGACGGACGCACTGACACTTTCGCTGTGAATTCAGCCGGCATGCTGATCCGGCGCGACGCTTGGGAACATCTGGGCGGCTTTGACCCCGCGCTTCCTGGCGTGGGAGACGACATCGATTTCTGCTGGCGCAACTGGCTTGCGGGCAACAGGGTTGTGGTGGTTCCGGCGGCGCGCATGTTCCATGTGGAGCACCGCCCTCATGGCCTGGCGACACCTGCTGCCGCGCGCAAGAGCCAAATCCATCTAAGGCTCACGCACGCCGCCCCCTGGAAAGTTCCCCTCCATGTACTCGGCGCATTGCTTGGTAGCGTCGTGCGTCTCATCTTGAGCATCCTCGTCAAGGAGCCGGGCTACGGGATATCCCAGCTCGGTGCGACGCTTGCTGCCCTCGGCCGGCCGAGGGCCATCTGGCGGGCCCGGAGGAACGCGGCCCGCACGCGGCGCGTCCGACGCTCAGTCATCAAGGGCTTGCAGACTCCGCGGCGCGAGGTATCGGCTCACCGGCGTTCGCTCGTCGAAGCGATTGGTGCAGACGAATTCCAGGAAGCCCAGCAAGCCCAGGATTCCCTGGCCCCGGAACCGAGCGGCGATGCCGGCGATGACTTCGCGGCTCTCGCGACGAATGAGCGAGGCTGGGTTGGCGGCGGTGCGGTGGCTGCCGGATTCATTGCCCTGGCTGCATCGATCGTAGGACTGCTGGGCCTTCTGGGTGCTAGCGGGGTGATTGGGGGCGGACTCCTGCCGTTGTCTACGGCCGGCGAGATCTGGCGGTCAGCTTCCAGCTGGTGGATCAGTTTGGGTGCCGGCCTGCCCGGGCACGGAGATCCGTTCGCATATGTCCTGTGGCTCGTGTCAATGCTTGGAGCCGGCGATCCGAACACGGCCATGGTGTGGCTGTTGTTGCTGGCCATGCCGCTGTCCGGCCTGCGGCGCCTGGTTTGCCGCTGGAGCGTTGACCACGCTGCGCCGTTACCGTTTCATGGCTGCGCTGATCTGGGCCGGAGCGCCAGCGCTCCAAATCGCCTTGAACCAAGGAAGGGCCGGAGCGCTTCCTGGCCCACATGGCGATGCCCCTGCTGGTCCATGGCTCTCTTGCGGGCTACGGGATCGGCGCTCGGCCGCGCTACCCTGACGCAGACTACTTCGAACAAGACCAGCGCGAACCAGATCCGCTCGAACCAGATTCGCGGAAACCGTATCCAGCCGGCCGCCTCCGCCTCCGCCAGCGCCAAGCCCCTGCCCGGCAAGCCCGGTGTCAACGGCACGCCGTCGTGGACGGCTGCTGCCGCGGCCGGTCTGGTGCTGGCTGTTGTGGCGGCATCCGCGCCGTCCCTGCTCCTCCCGCTGGCAGCCCTCATCGTGTTTTGCGGTGTCGCCATGGGGCGGCGTGGACGGACTATTTGGTGGTCGTTGCTTCCGAGCGCGGCGCTCTTTGCGCCGTACGTCCTCTCCGTCCTGGAGCGTCCCCGGGCCATGCTGGCTGATCCAGGCCTCCCGCTGGGCTTCGACGCCGCACCGTTGTGGCAGCAATTGCTGGGTCAACCCCTGAAATTCGACATCAACGGTGGACTGGCCGGCCTGGCATTGTTCGGCCCCTCGAGTGTGCCGTGGGCGTTGCTCCTTGCACTGCTGCTCGGCGCGCCGGTCCTCCTCTTGGCCGTCGTAGCGCTCTTTGTGCCCGGGCGGCGCTCCCGGGTCACCCGTTTCCTCTGGGCAGGTGCCCTCCTTCTTTTGGCTTGGGCTTGGCTTGTTGGGCACGTGGCAACAGCCGCCAATGGCAACCTGCTCGTGGCCCCTTTCACAGGGCCTGCTGTTTCTGCCGCCGGCTTCGCCGGTCCTGGGTGCTGCGCTGATCGGAGCCGAAAACCTCCTTCAATTGACGGCCAAGGCAGAAGGCGGAAGGGCAGTCCGGTATGTCGCGTTGCGCATAGCGTCCGCGGTGGCGACTCTTCTCCTCATCGCCGGGCCTCTGGTGAGCATGGGCGTATGGGCAACACAGAATGTCTTGGCGTCGGCAGTCACAGGCTCCGGGACCACGGCCGCACTGGGCACGGCACGGCTGGTCCAAGCAGCGGGGCAGGGAACGCTTCCCGCCACTGCCGTCGACCACGGCCAAGGACCCGAACAGACGCGCACGCTGGTTATCACCGCCGGTGATAACGGCGGCTATACGTCATCGCTGATGCGAGGAGCCGGTACCACCCTGGATTCGCTCTCGACGGTGGCTGCCGCCAATTCCATTGTGGGAACCCCGGCCAGGAACGCCTTGTTGCTGACGACGACGCCACTGCGTCCATCCGGAACGCCGTGGCCACCATTGTCGCGGGTACCGGTGTAGACCCGCGGCCAAGCCTTGAGCAGCTCGGCGCCGGTTTCGTTGTCCTGAAGTCAGCCGATATTGCTGCTCAGCTGACGGCCAACCGGATCGATTCCGTTCCAGACCTGGTGGCTGTGGGAAAGACGGATTCCGGGTGGCTGTGGCGCGTAACGCCGCTGAACCAGGCCGCAGCCGCCGACGCCGAAACGGCGCACCGCGTCAAGGTGGTCGATGCCAAGGGTGCGGTTGTTGCCCTCCTGCCCTCCATCGGAACGTCAGTCAAGGGGAGTATCCCGGGAGGCCAGGACGGGCGGCTGGTGGTGCTCGCTGAGCGCGCAGATGCCGGCTGGAGCGCTTGGCTGGATGGCCGTCCCCTCAGCCCGACCACGGCTGGATGGGCCCAAGCATTCACTTTGCCGGCGGCCGGCGGCCAGGTCGAGATCCGTTACACCAGTGTTTGGGATCCTTGGCTCAGCATCCTGCAGGCCGTTGTCATCGGATTGACTGTTCTCTTGGCCATTCCCATGCCCGCCCGCAGGCCGAAGACCGGCCTCCGCAAGGAACAAAACTCTCTCCGTAAGGAGTACAGCAGTGTCTGACAACAAAGACCGGGGGCCAGAGGGCCACCCGCTGGCACCAGAAAAGGCGTCAGCGAAGGCCCCAGAACAGGCCACAGTAAAGGCACCTGGGCAGGCGTCAGTAAAGGCACCAGCGAAGGCACCCGAGCAGGCGTCAGAAAAGGCGCCAGCGCCGGAATCATCCGAGCGTTCGAAGGTCGCCTCCGCCCGGCGTCGTAGCGAGGAGCCAAGGACCCGCGGGCAGCGCAAAGCCGGGAACAAAAACAAAGCAGGGAACAAGAACAAAGCCGGGAACAAAAACAGGGGCGCGGTGTTGGGCGTCCTTTCCGCGGTCGTGCTCCTTGCGGCCGGGGCCGGCGTGGTCTCGGCGGCATCCATCATGCCGGCGCCGTCGGGAAACAAAGCGCTGGACATGTCCTTTGCCAATGTCCCGGCGGGCAGGACAAACGCAGTGTGTCCGGCACCGCCCCGACTCCCTGAGGGAACCGCCGCGGGTACTGACACCCAGTTCAGCCCTGTGTCCAAGTCAGCCAAGAGCTTCCTGGATGCGGTAGTGCTCAGTGACGCCAGCGGATCCGTTCCCGGAAGCAGCCTCGCCTCTTTGAACGGCTCACCGATCGCCGAAATCGCGAAGGCTCCTGCCGCCGTCCAAACACCTGCTCCCGGGCCTCCCGTCCTTAACGCGGGGGTCGTGGCACAGCGGCCAGCGGCAGATGTCACCGTGGTTGGCGCGGATCCCATCAGCGGCCAGAGGGCCGCCGTCGCGGGCCTGATGAGCTACACGGCCAGCGACGGCGATCTCCGCGGGCTGGCTGCCGCACCTTGCGAGCAGCCCGTGAACGACGCGTGGCTCGTCGGTGCAGGCACGGCGCTGGGCCGCACAGCGGTTTTGAACGTCAGCAATGCATCGGGCACGCCGGCCACCGTCAATCTTGACTTGTTCGGCGCCCGTGGCCAGATCCAAGCCGCGGACAGCCGTGGCTTGCTGGTTTCGCCAGGAACAACCCGGTCCATCAACTTGGCCGGACTGGCCCCGAACGAGGGCCAGCTCTCAGTGCACTTGCGCAGCAGCGGAGGGCCGGTGGCGGCAAGCATCCAGGAGAGCGTCCTCCGCGGACTGACGGCTGGTGGTGTCGAGCTCATTACCCCTGGTGCGGCTGCGGCCGATTCCCAGGTGATGACCGGCGTAGACATCCAGGATCCGGCCGCCGTGAAGTCGCTCGCGGACAAAGCGGGTTTCTCCGACGTCGTTCCCGCGCTGCAGATTACCGTCCCCGGTCCCGCGGATGCCGTGGTGGATGTGCGCTTGTTCGGGCCGAACGGCCAGCGGGCCTTGTCCGGCGGGGGAGCGGTCACCGCAAAAGCCGGTTCGGTTACCCAAGTGCCGCTTACGGGTGTCCCCGCGGGCATGTACACCGTCAGTGCAACCTCGGACGTTCCCTTTGCCGCGTCCGCCCGGGTGACCAGGGGACTTAAAGCCGAGGATCCCGTTGACTTCGCGTGGTCTCCCGCTGCGGTCCGCTTGGGCAGCCAGCACGTGGTGGCGGTGCCTCAAGGCGGCACGCGCGCCCTCAGTTTCGGCGTGCCGGCTGGCCGGGCCACCGTGAGTTACACCCCGGTGACCTCGGACGGCAAGGTGCACAAGACGGAAACCGTGGATATCGCCGGGGGAACCACCTCGGTCATCGGAGTTCCGGAGAAGTCAGACGGGGCTGCGATCTCGGGCTACATTGTCTCGGCGGCAGGCGACGCGGCCTACGGCGCGCTGGTACTTGGCCAGAGCGAGCAATCAGGGATTTCGGTGCTGACCATCCAAGACGGTGCGGCCGGCCATGAAAAAGTACAAGTGACGCTCGGCTACTGAGCCCCGTTTGGCCTACTGATAACGACGGCGATACACCGGGTCCAGGGTCTCTGGCGGCACTCCGAGCATCTCGGCGGTGTACTCGACGACGACGTCGTGAACCAGATCCTGGAGGTCTTCCCGGCCGGCGGTGGTGTGCTCGACGACGCGCCGATAGATCGTGATGACCGGCCCCAGGCCTTGGGCAGCCGGGGTGTACGTGCCGAGCGGCGCGGCGGTGCCTTGGGCCACCAGTTGCTCGAGGTTCGGTGGGATCTCCTCGACGGCGAAAGCGACGCCGTCGAGCCGCTTGCCCCACATATCCTGCAGCCGTTCCGCGGAATCCAGCACGAGGTCATCGAACCGCTCCGAACGCGTCCGGTAGCCGGGAACGTTGGGAAGCATGATTTCGCCGCGCAAACCGCGCCCATGGCGGTTTCTGCGGCGCTGCCTGAAGCCGCGTGCGGAAGTACCCGCCGTCGTCGTTTCCTGGCTGTCCTCGGTGTCAGACAAATGGACTGTGAAGCCCGGAACGTGGTGCTGTGACTGCATACATCGACTCTAGTCCCGTGGTTCCGGCAACGCGACATAATGCCCGCTAAGAGGCAATGCACCGCGCCGCGGCCAAGAGCGGCTAATCTGGGATGTTGTGGGTGCAATTCGTCAGTGTTCCAGATCAGCGTGCCGCCAATCCGCGGTGGCTACTTTGACGTACGTCTACGCCGAATCCACAGCAGTGCTGGGTCCCTTGGCCATGTACGCCGAGCCCCACTCCTATGATCTTTGCGCGCAGCATGCTGAGTCGCTGACGGTACCGAGGGGCTGGGAAGTCATGAGGCTCGCGATGCCGTCCTCTCCACCGCAGCCCGGGCCGGACGATCTCCTCGCCTTGGCGAATGCGGTTCGCGAGGCCGCGTCAGCCCCTGCAGCACCGGAACAGCGCACCGTCCGCGCGCCCTTTGACGGGCCACCCCCGGCCGATGGAACACGGCGTCATCTGCGCATTCTCCGCGATCCGTCCTGATCTTCCCGGGATGCCCCGGGAATCCTCCGGCGCCGTGCGCGGTGCGCCGCTGCTCCCTTTGTGACGATGTCGCAGTGGCACGTTCCTTGTGACAACGCGCCCTGTCCCGCCGGGTTGTACTCTGGAAGCTGCATATCAGTCCACAGCGGCGTCCAAGGGATGCCATCCAGGGAGCTTCAAAACATGCCAAAGGTCAGTCCTGAATTGTTGTCCATCCTGCGTTGCCCCGTGACTGGGTCCCCGCTGGAACAGGACGGCGAGGAACTTGTCTCGACTGTCGCGGCCGCCTCGGGTGAGAAACTCCGCTATGCCATCCAGGACGGCATCCCCTTGCTGCTGCCCCCGGAGCTGTTGGCAGCAGCCAGCGCAGCTGCCTCCGACCAGCACGACGGACCCCTCAGCGCCTGAGCCCGCCTGACGTCAACCACCCGGTACTTCTAAGGACTTCCATGACTTTCGACTACAAGGTTGCAGACATTTCCCTGGCCGAAGCCGGTCGCCACCAGATCCGCCTGGCCGAGCACGAAATGCCGGGACTCATGTCGCTGCGCGCCGAGTTCGGACCGAGCCAGCCGCTCGAGGGCGCACGCATTGCGGGATCCCTGCACATGACCGTGCAGACCGCGGTGCTCATTGAGACGCTGACGGCCCTCGGCGCCGAGGTCCGCTGGGCGTCCTGCAACATCTTCTCCACGCAGGACGAAGCCGCCGCAGCCGTCGTGGTCGGAAAGGGCACCGTTGAGGATCCCCAAGGTGTTCCCGTTTTCGCCTGGAAAGGCGAGACCCTCGAGGAATACTGGTGGACTGCCGAGCAGATCCTCAGTTGGCCGGGCGCGGACTCGAACCCGGAGTTGGGCCCCAACATGATTCTCGACGACGGCGGCGACGCCACGTTGCTGGTCCACAAGGGCGTCGAATTCGAAGCCGCGGGTGCGGTGCCGGCTGCCACGGAGAACGACCCCGAAGAATACGCACTCATCCTCGATGTCCTGCGCAAGAGCCTTGCCGCAGACCCGGAGAAGTGGACCCGGATCGCTGCCGGCATCCGCGGCGTGAGCGAGGAAACCACCACGGGCGTGCACCGTCTCTACCAGCTCGCCGAACAGGGCAAGCTTCTGTTCCCTGCCATTAACGTCAACGACTCGGTGACCAAGAGCAAGTTCGACAATAAATACGGCATTCGGCACTCGCTGCCGGACGGCATCAACCGTGCCACGGATGTCCTCATGGGCGGCAAGGTCGCCGTCGTCTGCGGCTACGGCGACGTCGGCAAGGGCGCTGCTGAGGCCCTCCGCGGCCAGGGTTCCCGCGTCATTGTGACCGAGATCGACCCCATCTGCGCGCTCCAGGCCGCGATGGACGGCTATCAGGTGGCCAAGCTCGATTCGGTGCTGGAACAAGGCGATATCTTCATCACCACCACGGGCAACAAAGACGTCATCATGGCTCCGGACATGCTCCGCATGAAGAACAAGGCGATCGTTGGCAACATCGGCCATTTCGACAACGAGATCGATATGGCCGGCCTCGCCAAGCTCTCCGGGGTCCAGAAGGTCGAAATCAAGCCGCAGGTTCACGAGTGGGTTTTCCCCGCATCCGATGGCCGGACCGAACGCTCCATCATCGTGCTGTCCGAAGGGCGACTCCTGAACCTGGGCAACGCCACCGGCCACCCCTCGTTCGTCATGAGCAACTCGTTCGCGAACCAGACGATCGCCCAGATCGAGTTGTGGACCAAGAAGGACCAGACTGGCTCTGGCCCCGAGGACGAGCGTGAATATTCGAACCAGGCTGATGTGCTGCCGAAGATCCTGGACGAGAAGGTGGCCCGTTTGCATTTGGATGCCTTGGGCGTGGAATTGACCGAGCTCAGCAAGGATCAGGCTGAGTATCTGGACCTTGACGTTGCCGGGCCATACAAGCCGGAACACTACCGGTACTAAGAACACCGGCGGGGGGCGCGCTGACCGGCATGCTCCCAGCCAATATCAAGCCACGCCCCTTAGAATGCGGCTGGGAATGTGCGTTGTGGGGGCGTCAGTTATTGGGGGACGGGATTTTTGGAGAAAGCGAATATGGGTCATCATCCTGACGGCGAGGACGTGGACGATTTCGCGCCCCTGGACGAGTTCGGCAACGTCGACGCGAGCGAAAGCTCTGACGCCAACGAAAGCTTCGACGCCAACGAAAGCTTCGACGCCACGCACGACGGCCACGCTGTCTACACGGACAAGAAGCGACGCCGGTTCCGCAAGGCGGCCTGGATCGTGGTGGTCTGCCTCGTTGCTGCGCTCAGTGGTACATTCGCGGCCGTGGCGCCGCACGCGGCCAGTGCAGCAATCGAGTCCGAAGGATCGGCGGGGGAACGCAGCCAGGCGGCTGCGGTGCTGCCCGTCGTCAAGCCCGCTTCGGTGGTTGCCTCACCCGTCAGCGGTGCCAAGCAGGTGAATCCCGCTGCCCCCGTCACCATCGCCGTCAAGGACGGAACCCTGGACAGGGTCTCGTTGACGAGTACTAAGGGAACAACGGTCGACGGTGCGTTGACTCCGGATGGCCTCAGCTGGACCGCGTCCACGCCCCTCGAATTCAACTCCTCTTACACGTTCAACTACACGGTTGCGGATGCCGCTGGCCGCGCCACGTCAAAAACCGAGTCCTTCACGACGGTTTCCACGCAGAACGAGGCCGACGCTGCCATGTACCCCTTGGACGGGTCCAAGGTGGGCGTTGCGCAGCCGCTCCAGCTCACTTTCAGTGAACCGGTGGTCAACAAGGCCGCCGTCGAGGCTGCCATCAAGGTCACCTCCACGTCCGGGCAGGCCGGTGCCTTCCACTGGTTCAGCGACACCATGGTGCGCTACCGTCCGGAGAACTTCTGGGCAGCGAACAGCACCGTCACGGTGGACCTGAAACTGTTTGGTGTGGATTTCGGCAATGGCCAGATCGGCAACTTCAACAGGACGAACACCTTCAAGATCGGCGACAAGAAGGTAGCTATTGCGGACGCAGTTTCCCACACGTTCACTGTCAGCATCAACGACCAGCAGGTGGGCGAATGGCCGGACACCATGGGTGACACCAGGTTCCCTTCCGCTCGCGGCTACCTGGTGCTGATGGAGAAGTACCGGGTGGAGCACATGGATGCGTCGACTATCGGACTCAAGCCGGGGGACCCCGCCTATTACGGGCAGCTTGACGTGAACTACGCAACGCGTTTGACTCCCAGCGGTGAATTCATCCACCAGGCCACGGACTCGGCACTGCCATACATCGGTGTCACAAACCTCTCCCACGGATGCGTGGGATTGGGACCTGACGGGGCGAAGTGGGTCTTCGACAACATGGGCACCGGAGACGTCGTCCAGGTGGTCAACACACAGGGTGACTACGCCAACTTCGACGACGGTTTTGGCGACTGGAACATCCCCTGGGCGCAGTACGCCAAGCGATAGGCGTCCTCAGCCGGCGTTCATCGGGACGCCTCCGTTTCCCCGGTAGAATTGGCGGGTCAGTCTTGGGGGCTGGCGTCTACTGGGGATGTGGAGTCTTACGATGGCGTGGCAAAGGAAACAAAAGACCGGGAGGATTCTCGGAATCACAGGTATTTTTGCTGGTGTTGCGGCCGGAGGCATCGGTGTAGCCACCGCGCCTGACTGGGTTGGTACGGCAGTCGAATCAGAGGCGGGATCCCCACAGCGCACCCGTCCCGGACTCGCGTCCGGCGTCGTAAAAGCCGTGGAACTGGGTGTTACTCCACGGGACGGTGCCCGTGAGGTGAATCCCGCCGTCGGACCTTCAGTGAAGGCCCTGCACGGCACGCTGAAGGACGTCGAACTGGTGCCGCTCAAAGGCGGCACTGCCGTCAACGGGACCATCAGCGCTGATGGAAGCACCTGGTCCACCGTGGACGCCTTGAAATTCAATACCGAGTACAGGTACGGCTTCACCGTGGTTGACGCCGCCGGCCGGGAAACACGTCGGACCCAGGCCTTCACCACGGTCTCCACGGCCCGTGAAGCCGATGCCGCAGTATTCCCCCGGGACGGTTCCACCATGGGTTCGGGGCAACCCATCGAAATCAACTTCAGCGAGCCTGTCACCGACAAAGCAGCGATGGAACAAGCGGTGAAGATCCATGTCTCCTCGGGCCAGGAGGTGGCCTGGCGCTGGTACTCGGACCGGAAAGTGCGCCTTCGCCCGGAGAAATTCTGGGCGCCCAACACGAGCATCACCATGGACATGCCACTCTTCGGGAGGGATTTCGGGAACGGCATGATTGGCAATTCCAACGTCAAGGCCACTTTCAGGACCGGTCCCCAGCGGATCGCCGTCGTGGATGACGTCACTAAAACCATGAACGTCTACTTTGACGGGAATCTCGTCAAGACTGCTCCCGTCACCCTGGGTAGCCAGCGACTGGCTTTCGCCCACCGGTTACGCCGTGATTATGGAGCAGGAGCGCCATTCGAAGTTCAACGCGGGCAGCATCGGACTCAAACCGGGCGACAAAGGCTACTACGCCCCTCTAGTGGTGGAGCACGCCAACCGGCTGACAAACACAGGAGTCTATGTGCACCAGGCACTCCCGTCAGCCTACGGCGCAGTGGGAGCGTTCAACGTCTCGCACGGTTGCGTGGGTTTGCTTCCGGACGACGCCTCCTGGTTTTTCAACACTATGAGGACAGGGGACGTGGTGCAGGTCCTCAACACCGGCGCCCCGGCGGTGGAACCGCTTGAAGGCTTCGGCGACTGGAACATCGCCTGGGCCGATTACGCAAAGCGCTGAGCCTCGCTAGCGCGTGTACGGGAGCTTGTTGAGCCGTTCCCCGACGACCGCGCTGCGTTGTCCTGCCCGGCGCAGCCGTTCCAGGTCCCGGTTCCGTCGTTCACACAATACTGCAAGGACGTAGTCCTCCGGCGTCGTTCCGGGCGGCGGCGGTGGTGCGACGTAAGTTGCCAGTTCCGTCGCGAGGCTTGCGGACAGGTTGAGGCGCGATTCCGGAGCTATTCGCGACGCCTGCTGGATGAACTGTGAGGCCCGCCGCGCCGTGCCGTCGGGCACCCTGCCGATATCGGCGATTCCAGCCCAAGACTGCAAATAGGGGGGTGTGTACGGGAGGAACTTGCGTTCAGCCGGGACCCGCTGCCTGAGTGAGTAGCTTCCCGCCACCACGTCTCCGAGCCGCTTCGACTTATCGTTGAACAGCGCCACGGCAATCGCCAATCCGCCGAACGTCGCGTAGATCTCCAGGAAGCCAATCAACCCCCGGATCAATGCATGCCGGAAGCGGATGGAACCGCCGTCGTCGCGCACAATCCTGAGTCCCGTAGCCAGCTTGCCCAACGAGCGGCCACGGCTTAGGGTTTCCACCGCCACCGGGACCACAACAAGGCACAGCACCACCGTGGACAGAGCCATGGCGCGGCCGGCGGCTTGGTCCACATCCGGCGCTACGAGGCCGAGGAGGAGAAGCAGACCGAGGAGCAGCACAACATTCACCAGGACATCGAGCATGAGCCCCAACGCCCTCGCGCCGAACGATGCAGGCCGCAGCTCAAGGACCACGGCTTCTCCAGTAATGATCGAAGTCACGCCGGTTCCCTCCTGCGACTGCACACAATGTGGGCGGACCGAACGGCACCCCCGGGACGAGTCTAACCGTGGGTGCGGATTCGGAGCAGGGCTTGCCGTGGAAGGGGCGGGACTGCCTTGGACGCTGGGATTAGGGTAGAGCCGTGGACATGGATGCCTTCTCCGTCGTGAACGGGACCAAATGGTCCCGCTTGCACGAGCTCGCGCACAAACGACGCCTTGACGGCGGCGAAGCCGATGAGCTTTTGCGTTTATACCAAGTGGTGTCATCACACCTGTCCCTCATCCGATCCGTGGCGCCGGAGAGCGCCCTGTCTGCGAACCTGTCTGCGGCTCTCGCCCAGGCCCGCACGCGCTTCACCGGGGCTCGGTCTAATTTCATGGAAGACCTCGCGGGCTTCTTCGTCGTGTCCTTGCCGGCCGCGTTCTACCGTCTGCGCTGGTTGACGGTCTGGTGCGGGACCTTCTTCTGCCTTGTGGCGGGAGCATATGCGCTCTGGATCGGGACCTCGCCGGAGGCGTTAAGGGCACTGGGAAGCAGCAATGCCGTCAAGCAATACGTCGAGCAGGATTTTGTTGGCTACTATTCGGCGAACCCGGCTGCGTCCTTCGCGGGGGCAGTCTGGACCAACAACGCCTGGATCGGCGCGCAGGCCGTAGCGCTGGGCATTACCGGCTTCTGGGTGCCGTACACGCTGTTCTCGAACGCCCAAGGCATGGGGATCGCTGCGGGTGTTTTTGCGGCTACCGGCAAGATGGACGTGTTTTTCAGCTACATCCTCCCGCACGGCCTCATGGAGTTGACCGCCGTGTTCATTGCTTCCGCGGCCGGACTTCGCATCTTCTGGGCCTTGGTTTCGCCAGGCCCGCGGCGGCGGATGCAAGCTGTGGCGGAAGAGGGCCGCGCGCTCATCACGGTTGCCCTGGGTCTGGTGATCGTCCTCTTCGTTTCCGGACTCGTTGAGGCTTTTGTGACGCCAAGCCCGCTTCCCGTCTGGGCCAAGCTACTCATCGGTTCGCTGGTTCTCGCCGCATACTGGGTGTATACCCTGGTCCTGGGCGGACGGGCGTTCCGTGCCGGCGCCACGGGTGACCTGGACAGCAACGACGCCGGTTATCGCGAGATAGCCGCGTGAGGGGTACCGGGTCTGTCCGCAATCCGACGCCCGCCGGGGTGGCTCCTCGTCTCTCCGCGAGGCCTGACTGTAGGCTCGAACCCAGAGAAGATTGCCAGCAGACCGTTCCTGCTCCGGCATGTGAATCCTACGGAAGTGAATTGAAGTGACCGAGAAGAGCCCGATCCCCCAAGACCCGGACGCGGATATCAACGACGACGGCGATGAGCCGGCCTTCGAATGGATGAAGCCTGCCCCTCAGTCCGGGGCCCCGGTCGTAGGCCCGGCAAGGACTGCTGACGCAGCCCAGAGCTCTTCGAGCAAGCCCGTGCCGGAGAGCAAGCCCCTGCCGGAGAGCAAGCGGGCAGGACGAGCCCTCAATGGACAGCCCGAGAGCCGGGCGGACCGCAAAGCCGCCGAGGCAGCGGAAACCGGGCCGGAACCGGCCCTCTTCGCCGAGCCGCTGCCGACGTCGGCCCTTCAGGTCCGGCCGCCGGAATCCGAGGTGGAACGGCGCAACCACGAGCGCGAACAGGCTGCCAAGGCGAAACCGGTGGCGCCGCGCATTTTCCAGGTCTCTGTTGGCCGTTTTCTACCCGGTGGTCCTCTGTGATCCTGGCAATCCGTGCCGTGGCCAGCCCGCTGTTTCTGTGGGTGGAGTACTACCGCGCAGGGTTCCCGGGCGATGGTTACGGTTTCAACGCCGATGACCGGATGACCTACGGCTCCTACGCCATGGACTATCTGAGCAACGGGTCCGGACCGCGCTACCTGGGCGAACTGGTCAACCGAAACGGGGAGAAGCTCTTCAAAGAGGGCGAAGTTTCCCACATGGCCGACGTCAAGACCGTGATGCTTTCCGCATTCGGTGCCGGCGCCCTCATGATCATCATTGGCATCATCGCCATGATCTACCTGCGCAAGCGGAGCACGGGCGGAATCCGCCGCGGCCTGTTCGTAGGTTCAATTGTCACTTTGGTCCTGATTCTTGGGCTCGGCACGCTTGCCGCACTCGGCTGGCAACAGTTTTTCACGGACTTCCACGAGATCTTCTTCGCGAACGGCACCTGGACCTTTGCCCTTGACGACACTTTGATCCGTTTGTTCCCTGACAGTTCTGGATGGATGCGGGCATCGTGATCGGGGCCTTGGTCTTCCTCACGGCACTCTTGACGCTCATCTTTACCTGGCCCACCCGCCGTCGTCGCGGACTTCCTGCCAGGAAAGGCGGCCGCTGCGGAAGGCAGCGCGGATGCTGCTGAAACCGACTCCGAGGCCGTCCCGCTGGAGAAGTAGCAAGCAGCAAGACCAAGAAAAGCGTCCCCCGGGAACGGATGTTCCCGGGGGACGCTTTCTTGTTCGCAGAATCAGCGACTCAGATCCAGCGAAGGCATCCACATACGCATGCGCCAGTCCTGGTAGCTGATGACTTCAGCTGTCCACACCGGATAGAAAAACGCCGACAACAGCACGGCAAGAACCACCACAAGGCCCACAACGTAGAGCCCGGAACGGCGGCGCCACGGGGGAGCGTCGCTCTTTCCGAGCACGAGCCCCAGCCCGTAGACGAGGGCAAGCACCAGGAAGGGTTCGAAGGAGAGCGCATAGAAGTAGAACATGGTGCGGTCCGGATACATGAACCACGGCAGATAGCCCGACGCAACCCCTGCCAGGATGGCTCCCGCCCGCCAGTCGCGCCGTCCCGCCCACCAGAACAGCACCACGAAGAGTGCAATGGCCGCACCCCACCAGACCACCGGGTTGCCGACCGATAGGACGGCCGAGGTGCAGCTGGGGAGGTCGCAGCCCGGCGTTCCGGCCTTGGGGGACTCGTAGTAGAACGACGTGGGCCGTCCCATGACCAGCCAGCTCCACGGACTCGATTGATAAGGGTGGGGCGAGCTGAGGCTTTGGTGGAAGTTGTAGGCCTCCATGTGGTAGTAAGCAAGTGAGCGCAACGGTCCGGGAATCCACCCCCACGTGGCAGACGGATTCGATTCTGCCCATTGCCTGTAGTACGCGTCTTTGGAAAGGAACCAACCGGTCCACGTGGACAAATACACGGCTCCCGCTACGGGGATCATGGTGAAGAACGCCGGCACCCCGTCCTTGATGATCGCGGAGCTGGGCCAACTCCGAATGCCGGCGATGCGGCGTGCGCTCATGTCCCATAAGACCGTCATCAAGCCAAAACCAGCAACGAAGAACAGTGCCGACCACTTGGTGCCTACCGCCAAGCCGAGGCAAACACCGGCCGCCAGGCGCCACCATCGAAATCCGAGCCACGGCCCGGAGGCGAGTTGCGTCGGCGTCGGCCGCCCGTCCTTCGACGTACCCGCCAGCGCCGCGAGCCGTGCCGCCAGACGGCGGCGGCCGTCGTCGCGATCCATCAACAGGGCGCCGAACGCGGCGAGCAGCCAGAACATCAGGAAGATGTCCAGAAGGGAAGTGCGCGACATGACCAGGTGGTGGCCGTCGACGGCGAGCAACAGCCCCGCGACCGCGCCCAGAATGTGTGAGCGGAACAGCTTCAAGGCGATCAACGCGATCAGGAAGATCGAGAGGGTGCCCGTCAGTGCCGCGGAAAATCGCCAGCCGAATGAATTGTCCGAACCGAAGAGCCACATCCCGAACGCGATCATCCACTTTCCCACGGGCGGATGGACCACATATTCGGGGGAATTGAGCAGGACGTTGGGGTTGCCGGCGTTGAAGGCATCGTTGGCTTTGTCCGGCCACGGCCCGTTCGTATCCGCTGAGCAGCATCGAATAGGCGTCCTTGACGTAATACGTCTCGTCGAACACGAGGCTGTGCGGGGCATCGAGGCGGACGAAGCGCAGAATCCCGCCGATGACGGCCGTGATGGTGGGGATCAGCCAGAACCACAGCCTCAAGGACGGTGGATAGTCACGCCAACTCTGGATGCTTCCAATGAGCCGTGTACGGAGGGCCTCGGCGGTGAACGCCTCGCGAGGCCGGGTCAACCAGGTCTGCGGGGCGGGGCGCACGGTGGTATCGGGTCACTCAGCCCATGCTGCCTTTTGCCCCCGATAGCTCCCTGACGGCACCCCGGACGCCGGAAAGCAGTCGCGCGCGCACCCGGGAAGCAGTCCCGCACGTTGCGCCGGGGCACTAGGCTGGATGGGTGACTGAACAGCTGAGCTCCCCGGATGAAGCCATCGATCCTGCTTCGGCGGAGCCCTTGGAGACGCAGGCGCTCCCCCCGGTTGCCGACGGCGTGGGCCGGATCGTGCTGGCCGCCACCCCCATCGGAAATGTGGGCGATGCCTCCAGCCGGCTGATCGAGTTGTTGCAGACAGCGGACATCGTTGCTGCAGAAGACACCCGGCGCCTGCATCGCTTGGTCCATTCGCTGGGCATCACGGTGTCCGGCCGGGTCATCAGCTACCACGAGCACAACGAGGCAGCCAAGACCGAGGAACTCCTGGATCACGTCAGGGCCGGCAAGACCATCATCATGGTGAGCGACGCCGGAATGCCTGCGGTCTCCGATCCAGGCTTCCGCCTCGTGGAAGGCGCTGTTGCCGCCGGACTTTTCGTCACAGCGTTTCCCGGCCCGTCTGCCGTGTTGACTGCCTTGGCGCTTTCGGGGCTGCCCACGGACCGTTTCTGCTTCGAAGGATTCCTGCCCCGCAAGGCCGGCGAACGCAGTTCCCGGCTTGCGGACCTGGGCACAGAGCGCCGAACCATGGTGTTCTTCGAGGCGCCGCACCGCCTTGAGCCCATGCTCCGCGCCCTGTACGAGCGTTTCGGCGCGGACCGTCGGATCGCGGTATGCCGCGAATTGACCAAGACCTACGAGGAAGTCATCCGGGGAACCGTCCGGGAACTCCTCGAATGGGCAGAAAACAACGAGGTTCGCGGCGAGATTGCCGTGGTGGTGGCCGGCGCGCCCGAACAGGCGCCGGGCAAGCCTGAAGACCACGTCGCTGCGGTCAATGAACTCGTGGCCAAGGGCGTCAGGCTCAAGGAAGCGGTGGCCGCCGTGGCCGAGGATGTCCGCATCAGCAAGCGTGAGTTGTACTCAGCGGTGCTCGCAGCGCGTTAGGGCCGTGCTAGCAGCGCGTTAGGGCGGTGCTCGCGGCGTGCTCGGCCCCCTCCAGGCCGAGGCTGTGCAACTGCACAAACTCGAGTTCTTTCGGCAGTGCGCGAAGGCGTAGACACTGCTTCGAGACGGGCAGTACCGTGGCAGTAATTCCACAAAATCAAGCGTTGGTGCATCCCTACAAAAGTGCATCAACTGACGAAGGAGTCATTGTGACTGTTACCGCCGATCGCGAAAGCGAACTTCTCGCCTCCGTTCCCACGGGGCTGCTCATCAACGGCCAGTGGCTGCCTGCGGCGTCCGGGAAGACGTTCGACGTCGAGGATCCCGCCACGGGCAAGGTGCTGATGAGCATCTCCGACGCCGGAGCAGAGGATGGTGCCGCCGCGCTGGACGCTGCCGCCGGAGCCCAGGCCGCCTGGGCCCGCACCGCTCCGCGCGAACGTGGCGAAATCCTTCGCCGCGCATTCGAGCTGGTCACGGCACGAGCCGAGGATTTTGCGCTGCTCATGACGTTGGAAATGGGCAAGCCCCTGGCTGAAGCCCGCGGCGAAGTAGCCTACGGCGCCGAGTTCCTTCGTTGGTTCTCCGAGGAAGCCGTCCGCGTCAGCGGCCGCTACTCCGCAGCACCGGACGGCAAGAACCGCATCCTGGTCCAGAAGAAGCCGGTTGGACCGTGCCTGCTGATCACCCCGTGGAACTTCCCGCTGGCCATGGCCACCCGCAAGATTGCCCCGGCTGTCGCCGCCGGCTGCACCATGGTGCTCAAGCCCGCCAACCTGACTCCGCTGACCAGCTTGCTCTTCGCCCAGGTCATGCAGGAAGCCGGCCTCCCCGCTGGCGTGCTCAACGTTATCCAGACCTCCACGGCCGGCGCAGTCACCGGGCCCCTCATCAACGACGACCGCCTGCGCAAGATCTCCTTCACTGGTTCCACCGCCGTCGGCCAGGCCCTGATGCGCCAAGCCGCGGACAAGGTGCTGCGCAGCTCCATGGAACTCGGCGGCAACGCACCCTTCGTGGTGTTCGAAGACGCCGACCTGGACAAAGCCGTGGAAGGCGCCGTCGCAGCCAAGATGCGCAATATGGGCGAGGCATGCACGGCAGCCAACCGCTTCATTGTGCACGACTCCATCTCCGATTCCTTCGCCGAGAAGTTCGCTGCCAAGATTGCCGCGCTCAACACGGCCCGCGGCACCGAGCCGGACTCCACGGTTGGCCCGCTGATCGACGGCAAGGCCCGCAACGGTGTTCATGCTCTCGTCTCCGAAGCCGTCGCCAACGGTGCAGTTGCCGTGACCGGCGGTGCCCCGGTGGATGGCCCCGGCTACTTCTACCAGCCCACGGTGCTCAAGAACGTGTCCGCGGATGCCCGCATCCTGAAGGAAGAGATCTTCGGGCCGGTGGCGCCGATCGTGACCTTCAAGAGCGAAGACGAGGCCATCAAACTCGCAAACAACACCGAATACGGCTTGGTTGCTTACGTCTACACGAGGGACCTGAACCGCGGGCTGCGTGTCAGCGAAAAGATCGAGACCGGCATGCTCGGCCTCAACGCCGGCGTCATCTCCAACGCCGCAGCGCCCTTTGGCGGCGTCAAGCAGTCCGGACTGGGCCGTGAAGGCGGCTCCGAAGGCATCGAGGAATACCTCTACACGCAGTACGTCGGCATCGCGGATCCTTACGCCGACTAACGCCGACTAACCTCGACGCCTCCAGCGGAACGGTGACGAGACCACCTGAAACCACCTGGACATCAAGGATGGTGGGAACCAGTCCGCACGGAAGGCCGTGAACCACGAGGCGTTGCGCCGCAATGCGCTCCGGACGGCGGCGATCCGGGGCGCCGGAGAATCTGCCGCGGAAGCAGCCGGGGGACCGTAGCGCTGCCTCTCGAATTCTCCGGTGAGGGATACGACGGCGAGTTGGCCGGCGTCGTCGGCGGTTCCCGACGGCGCCGCAGCCGCCGTCGGGCCTCCGAGTGCAGCTGAGCCGCGCAATCTGGCCGCAAAGTGCCGGGGCGTTTCGCTGGACACGGGTGGCACGCCGTAGTCGGTGGCAAGGTCCTGCAGCTCGGCCCATGCCAGGACAGGGCCGTCCGCCGGTGGAGCGAGACCCCCGGCGGCTCCGGAACGGGCCTTTCCAGTCCGTGCCGGCTTCAGGCGCCGTGCCCGGATGCCGGTGCGGATCAGTCGTGGGGAGGCCGTCAGTGCCGCCAGGAGGAGCACGACGGCGGCGACGTACAGGAAAGTCCAGGAATCGGTGCCCTTGCCAGATCCAACCCCCGGCCCCGCAAGGTGCGGTACTGCCGAAGTGCTGGGCTGCGGAGTCGCGGAACCCGGGGTCAGGTTTTCGTCGTGCAGGTTGGTGGTCGGGGCGCCCGCAGCAGCGGGTTCCGAGGCGTAGGGCGGAACGACGCCGCGTGACGGGGTCGGTTCAAAGGCCACCCAACCGTAACCCTCGAAATAGAGTTCCGGCCACGCGTGGGCGTCGCGGGCATCCACTTCGTACTCCGGCAAAGGCTCCTGCCCGGCCACGGCCACGGTGGTCCCGGTGGAGTGCCCCGGGGCATATCCGACGGCGATGCGGCTGGGGATTCCCTCCAACCTCGCCATCACTGCCATGGCGGAGGCGAAGTGCACGCAATAGCCGCTCTTCTGGTTGAGAAAATCTGCCAGCACGGACATGCCGTTGCCGTCATAACCGCCCTGGACTGGTGCTTGCAGGGAGTAGGTGAACTGTGTGGAGCGTAGGTAGTTCTGGATCGCCATCGCCTTGGCGTAGTTGCCATTCGCGCCGCTCGTGACCGTTTTGGCGGTGTTCCGGACGATGTCTGGAACATTGCTGGGCAACTGTATGAAGTCCTGGGAGATGGACGTGGGCCGGGCATTGTCCTGGCTCAATTCCGCGGACGTCAGGGTTGGCAGCGCCGAATACACCGTGTATTGCTGGTTCCGTGTGGTGGTGTCCTCGCCACGGAGGCTGAGTGTTGTGGGGTCCCATGACCAGCGTCCGCTCAGCCCGTTCACGGCCGTCGGGGCATACGGAGCGGGCAAATAGGGACTCGTGAACTGTCCGGTATCAATCACCGTTAATTGGCGTGCAAGCTCAGAGGGCAGCGCGTAGTCCGGCGCCATGCGGCCCGGTCCGACCCGTCGGGAGGCTTCACGATCGTCCGGGGCCCACGTGTCGCCGTCGAACTTGTCGATCGTGACGGAGCGCAGGTACAGAGGGGCGGTGGAACTCGTAGCGTACGTGATGCGGCCATCGCCGGAGGGATTCCGCAGGCTGTTGCCGAGGGTGATCATGGGGTTCAGGCCATTGGAAGCCCCCAGGGGTTCAACCTCGAGCCCACCGGGAACGTTCCGCGCTCGAAGCCGGGAACCGCCAAAGGCAACAGCAGCCCGAGGACAAGGGCGACGCCGCCGATCACCGCCAACCGTCTGAGCTGTCCTTTGCCGGGCGCACTTTCGGTCTGCAGCCGGGAATCCGGTGCGAACCATTGGCTGCAACCCAGGATCAAGACGAAGCCGACGGCGGCGGCAAGGGAGCCGGGCAGGCCCACGCTTTGCGGCTTGATGATGGCCGGGAATACGAGGATGGCGAGGAGGCCCAGGCCGCTGGTTGCGGGCATGCCAAGCGCGACCGCCAAGGCATCAATGAGGACAGTCACCAGGCCCAGGCCTCGCGCACGCGACAAACACTATTCCTGCGTTGGGGGAGACCGGCGCAGTCTCCGAAACCACCGTTTCACCGGCGCGTTTGAGGAATTGGCCTAGCGCATCAAGGGTTGCGGCGGAGGGGATGAAGCCCGCGATGCTTTGCGGGCGGAAGAACGTGAAAGGCCAGGATGAAGACGAGGGAGACGAGTCCGCCGAAAGTGGTGAGCAACGGCCGCACCCTCAGGGCACGAAGGACAGCCAGTGTCAATGCGACCGTGCACACCGTGGTGATCGCAGGAACCAGCCACGCCCAGCCTCGGAAGACTCCGTTGAGCGAGAGCGCCGTGCCCATTACCGCAATGGCTATGGCCGTCGACATGGCCCACGGATAAGGTCCGGGCCCCGGTTTCCGGAGGCGCGGCGCCCTTCCGGGGCCTCGCAGGGAGGCCCCGCCCGTGCCTGTTGGCTCCGGACCCGGTGTTTGTGGGAACTCATGCCGGGACGTTGTGGTCATCGCGGCACCGCCGCGCCGCGCCTGACGTCCATCGCTGCTGCAGCTGCAGCGAGGATTTCTCCCTGATCGAAACCTGCCCACGCGACGGCAAGATCCGTTCTCGAATTGACGGCACCGGCCCGCCAGCCCCCCAGCTTCAGGGCTTCGATCGCGGGCTGGACGTGGTGCGGATGATCGGTGACCATCAACGCGAAAGCATTGGCGCCGTAGCCCGCGGCGGGCGCCAACGCACGTGCCTCGGCGAGAGACATATTGCCGAGTAACGCAAGAACCGGTCCGCGCAAGCGGTGTGCTGCGAGTTTGTCCATCAGATGGTCATCGAAGGGCGCCTCCGTGCCGTCCACGACGCCCGTTGTCTCTTTGCGGCGCTCGCCATGGACATGCCGCGGACCGCCCAGCTGAATGGCGGCGAGGCTTTCGGCGATGGATTGCAGGCCGCCCAAACCGCTGAACTCTTCGGTTTCCGGGAAGGGCGCAGAGCGGGATCCACGGAATGCGGGATGCCCGGCAGCATCAAGGAAACGCAGTGAATAATTACGGTCGGCGAGGTGGGCGCTGATCGACATGGCCGCCGTCACGACCCACTCGAAGTTCTCGCTGCTGAGCAGTTCAAAGGAATCCTCGTGGGCCGGGCCGAAGACCGCTCCGGACCCGGACACAAAGGCGGAGTACCGCTGGTCCATGATGATGGTCGCCTCGGGTGTGGTCACGGATTCCTCCTGCCGCACCATGAGTTCCCCGTGCCGCGCCGTCGCGGCCCAGTGCACGCGCCGCATGGGGTCGCCGTGCCGGTACTCGCGGGTCATGACATCGTCATCGCTCGGATTCGCACGGATCCGGGTGGCGGTCACACCGTCGTTTCCGCGGGCGCCCGCAAGGCCCGTCGCGGGAAGCTCGACGGCGGCAGGCGTCACCGTGAGGATGTCGCCGTCGTCGATTGCGTGCCGGTGCAAGGACAAGCCAAACGGATCGCAGAACTCGGCGGTCACCGGCCCGATCCTGAACTGTCCGCGCTTTCCAGAGCGCAAATGGTATTCGTACCGGCTGGTGCCGCCCGAGGACGTATGGGCCGGAAACCGAAAAGCCGGAGGCTCACCGAATCGAGGAGGCAATTGCTCTTCCATGATCACCGGGCCCATGCCTACGCCGGTCCGTGCCACCGCCAGCCGCACCGTTGCCGTGGAGGACGTTTCCACGGAAGACGGATTGAATTCGCGGAACACTTGGAAGCGCGGTTTCAGGACGCGGACCCCGGCAAGGGATATCAGCGGCAGTACCAACAACAAAATGCCTAGCGCGAGCAGGTCGCGCCTGCCCATGACCTGTGCCAGCAGCAGGAAGCCCGCCCCGCTGGCGAGCAGCCCCCAGCCCCGGGTGGTGAACAGATGCTTGGGAAGTAGATCTATCAGTGCCATTCGTGCCCCCTCCCTTGATTTCCTAGCTGCCTCGGCGTTCCGCGCCAGCGTCATGGACCACCGGGAGGGACGCCAGGATCGCCCGGACGATGCTCTGCGGAGTGTCGCCGGAACTGGCAGCTTTGCGGTCAAGGATGATGCGGTGGGCCAGCACTGATTCAGCCACGGTGATGACGTCGTCCGGGAGGACGAAATCCCTACCGTCAAGGGCGGCAGTCGCTTTGGCCGCCCGCAGCAGCTGCAGGAGGGAACGCGGGCTGGCTCCGAGACGCAGGCGGGCGCTGTCACGAGTGGCCCGGCCCAGAGCTACCGTGTATTCCTTGACGGATTGGGAGACGAAGACCTGTTGGACTGTGGCGATCATGGCTGCCACGTCGGAGGCGGTGACCACTGGCGTGACTTTAGCAAGGGGGGAGACCGCCTGATGGGTCTCGAGCATCTCGATCTCTGAGAGCTTGTCCGGGTAGCCCATGGAGATCCGTGCCATGAACCGGTCCCGCTGGGCCTCCGGCAGGGGATAGGTGCCTTCCATTTCAATGGGGTTCTGCGTCGCCACCACCATGAACGGCTCAGACAGTTGGTAGGAATGGCCGTCCACCGTCACCTGGTGTTCCTCCATGCATTCGAGCAGGGCGGACTGGGTCTTGGCCGAGGCACGGTTGATCTCATCGCCAATCACGATGTTGGCGAATACCGCCCCCATCCTGAACTCGAACTGCCGGGATGACTGGTTGTAGATGGAGACACCCGTGACATCGGAGGGAAGGAGGTCAGGGGTGAACTGGATCCGGCTGACCTTGCAATCGATGGCGCGGGCGAGAGTCTTGGCCAGCAAGGTCTTGCCGACCCCCGGCACGTCCTCCACGAGAAGGTGGCCTTGGGCGAGCAGCACGGTCAAAGCAAGCTTGGCCGCTTCGGCCTTGCCGTCGATGACTTGGCTGATGGCCGCGAGGATCTTCTCGCTCGCAGCGTGGAACTGTGCGGGATCCATGACCGGCGGCTTGTGCCCGTTCAAGGACTCCCGTTCGGTTGGAAGGGCTACAACAACAGCTTCTTCCCGCAGGAATGGCTCATCAACGGTATCGTGTCGCTTTGAATCCATGGACAACCCCTCAGCCATGACAGCCCCTCAGCCCGGCAGCGGTGCCTGACCGGATATACCGCCCTTTGTACCAGACTACCCAGCCAAGGGCCGCCTCAGACAGAGGCGCAGTCCGCACGGGAGGACACCGGAGGGAAAGATAAGGTGGAAGCATGTGCAATTCCCTCCCGCCGGCTCCGTACCAGGCTCCTGAAAGCGGAGATTCACGCAAGGAATACCCGCCGGCTCCCGAGCCGCTGCCGGTTCCTGTGATGGACAACCACACGCATCTCGACTTCCGGCACGGCCTGCTCGAAATTGCTGTTGCGGATGCGTTGGACGCGGCCGAAGCCGTGGGTGTCCAGGGGGCGGTTCAGGTGGGTTGCGACCTTGAATCGTCGCGATTCACGGTCCAGGCGCTGGACATGGACAAGCGTCTCCTCGGGGCTGTTGCCATCCATCCGAACGACGCTCCGGCCTACGCTGGCCGCGGGGAACTGGAATCGGCGCTCGCGGAGATCGAAGAACTGGCGGCCCATCCGAGGGTCCGCGCCATCGGCGAAACCGGTCTGGATTTTTTCCGCACGCAGGGCGACGGCCTGGTCCACCAGCGCCATTCTTTCCGCCGTCACATCGACATCGCGAAGAGGCTCGATCTCACCCTCCAGATCCACGACCGCGATGCGCATGACGACGTCGTCCAGGTTCTTCGCGAAGAGGGTGCCCCTGAGCGGGTGGTGTTCCATTGCTTCTCCGGCGATGAGGAATTGGCACGGATCTGCAATTTGAACGGCTGGTACATGTCCTTTGCGGGCACCATGACCTTCAAGAACGCGGCGAATTTGAGGGACGCATTGGCCATCGCGGACCCGGAACTCGTACTCGTGGAAACCGACTCTCCGTTCCTGACTCCGCATCCCTACCGGGGCCGTCCGAACGCGAGCTACATGGTGCCCTACACCGTTCGTTCCATGGCTGACGTGACCGGAACCGAGCTTTCCGCGCTGTGCTCGCAGCTTGCCCAAAACACGGTGGCAACGTATGGATCGTGGGACTGAGCAGAAGTTAAGTTACATACCCGGTATGTAAAATTCTTGGCCACTTTATAACGCTTCGGTTACAGTGGGTAACCAGTAGCCGGGGTCGGGGAAGGCCTTCGGAAAACTAACTCCGTTCGCAATTGGCGTTTTCAGTTGAATTGAGTGTGGCGGCGCATCACTCCGCTGCAGTCCTCCTGCATGGCTTCGGCCTGCATTCCGGGCCGCAGCAGGAGACTCCTGTGCGCTTTTCCCCGTGCCCGGATGGTCTAAAAGTTACGGGCAAACATGGTTAAGTTCTTCACCACGGACGGCAAGTTCAGTTTCGTCAAAGTGGGTGCGCAGCTGCTGGTGCTTTCGGCACTGGTGCTCGGGGTGGTTGCCTTCACGGGCAACAACAAGTCAGTCACCCTCAACGTCGACGGCAAAGTGAGTTCCGTCCAGACCTTTGGCGGCACCGTTGACCAGGTGGTCAAGGCAGCCAAGGTCGATCTGAAGGCTGAAGACCGGGTTTCCCCGGCCTTGAGCACTTCGGTGCAGAACGGCTCCATCATCAACGTGAACCTGGCCAAGGCCGTCACTGTCAGCCTTGACGGCGCCCAGCGCACGGTCAACACCACGGCCCCCAACGTCGAAGGGCTCGTCTCCGAGCTCGGCGTTGCGAGCGCCTCGGCTGTTTCCCAGCCCAAAGACACTCAGTTGGCAGTTTCCGGATCGTTCGTCTCGATCCTGACCCCCAAGACCGTCAGTCTGATTGTGGACGGGCAGAGCTCTTCGAAGACCACGACGGCGCCGGATGTCGGCACCATCCTCAGCGATGCCGGCGTCGCGCTCGGCCCGAACGACCGCGTATCGCAGCCCAACTCAGCCCCTGTTGTCGCGAACATGGTCATCAAGGTTTCCCGCGTGGACACCAGCAAGACTGCCACCGAGACGGAAAACGTGCCTTTCGATACCGTCACCACACAGGACCCCGCCCAGTTCAAGGACCAGAAGACGGTCACCCAAGAAGGTGTCCTCGGGCTGCTCAGCAAGACGTTCAAGCTCGTCCTGGTAGACGGCCGTGAGGCTTCCCGGACCTTGGTCTCCTCTGACGTCACGGTCCAGCCGGTCTCCGCTAAGGTGACGGTCGGAACCAAGGATCGTCCGCAGCCGGCTCCCGCCGCTCCCGCCGCGGCCGTCGCCTCCGGACCTACCGGCGCGCCGAACGAGGCCATGTGGGACAAGGTCGCTAAGTGCGAGTCCGGTGGAAACTGGGCCATCAACACCGGTAACGGCTACTACGGCGGCCTGCAGTTCGACGTCCAGACCTGGATCGGTTCCGGCGGTGGCGCATACGCCCCGAACGCATCCTTGGCCAGCAAGGCCCAGCAAATCGACATCGCCAACCGCGTCTACGCAGCGCGAGGCCTTGGGCCGTGGGGTTGCGGCTGGGCAGCTTCCAGCTAAGTACTCCAGCTAAGCAAGACGCGTGGGGCCGGGTCCAGGGGACCCGGCCCCACGCGCAGACGATACGATACCTAGGTGACTGAACCGAATTCCGAACACGCCGCCGTCGCGCCCCTTCTGGGAGCTGCGGACATCCGACGGCTCGCCGAGGAAATCGGTGTCCGCCCAACCAAAACCTTGGGCCAGAACTTCGTCATTGACGGCAACACCATCCGGCGGATCGTCTCGGCGGCCGGTATTGACCCTCAGGAAACCGTGTTGGAAGTCGGCCCCGGGCTGGGTTCCCTGACGCTCGGTTTGCTCGACGCCGCAAAGACAGTTGTCGCCGTCGAAATCGATCCCGTATTGGCCGGCAAGCTGCCGGAAACTGTCCGTAGCTGGCGGCCGGAGGCGGCGGACGATTTCCACCTTGTCCTCTCGGACGCCATGAAGGTCACTGAACTTCCTGTGCAGCCCACGGCCCTTGTGGCCAACCTGCCTTACAACGTGGCGGTGCCCGTGGTACTGCACCTTCTGCAGCATTTCCCCAGCCTGCAGCATGGGCTGGTCATGGTCCAGGACGAGGTGGCGGACCGGCTGGCCGCAGGCCCTGGGTCCAAGATCTACGGGGTCCCTTCGGTCAAGGCCGCTTGGTACGGGCACATGCGCAAAGCCGGCGTGATCGGGATGAATGTCTTCTGGCCGGCGCCGAAGATCCACTCCGGACTCGTGTCCTTCACCCGCGGCACCCCGCCGGAGACGCACGCTACCCGCGAGCAGGTTTTCGCCGTCATCGATGCCGCGTTTGCCCAGCGCCGCAAAACGCTCCGCGCGGCCTTGGCGGGCTGGGCGGGGAGCGCCGCGGAGGCCGAGCGTTTCATCGTGGCTGCCGGCGTCGATCCGACCGCCCGCGGAGAGGTCCTCGATATCAACGGATTTATCCGCATCGCCGAGGCCCGCTACCCCCTGGACGCATGAATCCGGTCATCAGCGTTGCGAACCGTGGGCGCTTCGTCGCCCGGACAGTGCGTGCCCGGGCTCCCGGAAAGGTGAACGTCTCCCTCAATGTCGGGCCCTTGCGGCCGGACGGATACCACTCCGTCGCCAGCGTTTACCTTGCCGTGTCGCTCTACGAGGAAGTGGCTGCCACGAGCACCGAGGGTTCAGGGATCACGGTCGGCATCAGCCCGTCCAGCACCTTGGACCTTGACGGGGTGGACGTCCCTTTGGACGAACGGAACCTTGCCTACAAAGCAGCCGCCATCATGCGGGATGTCTCGGAGAATGCCACGGGCGTGCATTTGGAAATCACCAAGCGGGTCCCGGTAGCCGGGGGCATGGGAGGCGGTTCGGCCGATGCCGCGGCGACCCTCCTGGCGTGCGACGCCCTCTGGAACAGCGGATTGTCACGCGAAGAACTGGCCCATCTCGCAGCCGAGTTGGGCGCGGACGTGCCGTTCTCGCTCCTGGGGGGCACCGCCGTCGGGCTCGGAGTGGGCGACGAACTGTCACCTGCCCTCGCGAAAGCGCAGATGGACTGGGTCCTGGTTTGCGCCGATTACGGACTCTCAACGCCCGAGGTCTTCCATGCCCTGGACAGGCTCAGGGACGCCGAAGGGCTGGACATCCCGGAACCGCTCGAGGTCGATGCCAAGATCCTGCAGGCCCTTCGCAACGGCGATCCGGACGCCCTGAGCAGGGTCCTCATCAACGACCTCCAGCGCGCATCGATCGAGTTGGCTCCGCAATTGCGGGACACTATCGGGCTGGGGGAGTCGAACGGTGCCATCGCGGGAATTGTGTCCGGATCCGGCCCGACGGTGGCTTTGCTCGCACACAACCCTGCGGTCGCCGAGAGCCTTGCAGAGGACCTGCGGCACCTGGGTCACAACGCCCTCGCCGTTCACGGCCCGGTTCCCGGTGCACGGATCATCTCCGATACCCTCCTTTGACGGGCTCGCCCGAATAGTCGCCCCAAGATTCGCTCAGTAGCGGATTCCCCTCTTTCCACCAGAAAGTAGTACCCAGTGGCCCACCTGCTCGGCGGTGAAAACCTCACCGTTTCGTTCGCAACCCGCACCATCCTCGACGGCGTAACCCTTGGCTTGGAGGATGGCGACAGGATCGGTATGGTCGGGCGCAACGGTGACGGTAAATCCACCCTGATGCGCCTGCTGGCATTGCGTTCGACGCCGGACTCCGGCCGCGTGACCAAGCGCGGCGACGTGAATGTCGGCTACCTGGACCAGTCTGACGTGCTCGACGGCGACCTCACCGTAGGGGCCGCGATCGTCGGCGACCAAGCCGACCACGAATGGGCTGCGAACCCCAAAATCCGCGAGATCATGGGCGGCCTCGTGGCCGACGTCGACTGGCACGCCAACGTGCATGCCCTCTCCGGCGGGCAGAAACGACGGGTCGCTTTGGCCAAGCTGCTCATCGAAGACCATGACGTCATCATGCTCGATGAACCCACCAACCACCTCGATGTGGAGGGGGTCGCCTGGCTCTCCCGGCACTTGAAGACCCGCTGGCGGGCCAACCAGGGCGCGTTCCTGGTGGTCACTCACGACCGTTGGTTCCTGGACGAAGTCTGCAACCGGACGTGGGAAGTGCATGACGCCATGGTGGACCCGTTCGACGGCGGTTATGCGGCCTACGTGTTGGCCCGCGCCGAGCGCGACCGCACCGCGTCCGTCGTCGAAAGCAAGCGGCAACAATTGGTCAAGAAGGAGCTCGCGTGGCTCCGCCGGGGCGCCCCGGCCCGCACATCCAAGCCCAAGTTCCGCATTGAAGCAGCCAACGAACTGATTTCCGATGTCCCGGATCCGCGCGACTCCGTAGCCCTGAGCAAGATGGCAACCGCCCGTCTCGGCAAGGACGTGCTGGACCTTGAAGGAGTTTCCCTTGATTTCGAGGGCGGCATCGCCGGGCAGAAGCTCTTCGACAACGTCACCCTGCGCCTCGCACCGGGGCAGCGGCTCGGTCTGGTTGGCGTGAACGGTGCCGGTAAGTCAACGTTGCTGCGGTTGCTCAACGGCGAGATCACTCCGAGTTCCGGCAAGGTCAAGCGCGGCAAGACTGTTGTCACCGCAGTACTGAGCCAGGACGTCCAGGAGCTCGACGACGTTTCGGACCTTCGCGTGATCGAGGTCATCGAACGCGAGAAGCGCTCCTTTAGTGTGGGTGGCAAGGAATTCACGGCTGGCCAGCTCGTGGAGCAGCTCGGCTTCACGAAGGAAAAGCAGTGGACGCCCGTCACCGATCTATCCGGTGGTGAACGCCGCCGCTTGCAACTCCTGCGCCTGTTGGTAGGCGAGCCCAACGTCCTGATGCTCGACGAACCCACCAACGACCTCGATACCGACACCCTCGCCGCCGTCGAGGACGTCCTGGACGGTTGGCCCGGCACCCTGGTTGTCGTCAGCCACGACCGCTACCTCCTGGAGCGCGTCACGGATTCCCAAATGGCGCTTCTCGGCGACGGCAAATTGCGCGGGCTGCCGGGCGGCGTCGACCAGTACCTGGAACTGCGCGAGGCCGCGCTCGCGAGCGGTGCGGTGACCGGCGGCGCGTCGAGCGGGAGCGCCAGGCCGACGGCGGCAAGCGGCTCAGGCGCCGTCGTTTCCGGGCCCAGCGAAGCTGAGAAGCGTGAGGCTCGGAAGGATCTGAACAGGATCGACAGGCAATTGGGCAAGATCGCGCAACAAGAAGAAAAGCTCCACGTCCAGATGGCGGCCAAGTCCGAATCCGGCGACTTCGACGGCCTCGGCGAGCTGAACACCAAGCTGCAGGAACTGCTCGACGAAAAAGAGGGCCTCGAACTCGAGTGGCTTGAGGCGGCGGAGGCTTTGGGGGAGTAGGCGCCTGAGTCTGGTGGGCGTGCGTTCGCGCGTTCTCGCTGGGGGCCGGGAGTCGGAGACGGCTCTTCCGCGTCGCTTAGACACGGCGCATGTGTGGGCCCTCGGTCGCTGGGCGACCTCCGGCCCACGATGCGCCGCGATGCGCTCCTTTCGGAAGAACCGCCTCCGACGTGAGCGGGCGGCTCACTTCTCTGCCGCCCCAGGCCTCAGGGTGAAAAGGGGGGAACGGTGTGCCGGTTGGAAGCTGTTGGTTTGTGGCGATTTCGACACGCAAATGTGCTGTCGACTCGGATCGAGAAAACCGACGCGCGAATTCCGGGGTCGACAGGGATTTTGTGTGTCGAACGGACACTTCGGCGTCGGGGACGAGCCCAATGGCGACACAGGCAGGAGCGGCGCTGCGGGCTTTCGGGGGACCAGCGCAGCGGCGACCCCAGGCAGGAGCGGTGCTGCGGACCTTCGGGTAGGAGCGCATCGCGGCGCATCGTGGCCGGGAGGTCGCCCAGCGACCGAATGGCCACGATGCGCTGTGTCTAAGCGACGGCGAAGGGCCGTTGCGCCGCGGAGGCAACCACGGCAAACCGCGGAGGCGACCGCGCACCACAGCGCGGAGGCGACCACGCACCACAGCCCTAACCTTCGGACCGCAGCTCCGGTTCTTTTTGCAGGCCCGTCAGACCGTTCCATGCCAGGTTCACCAAGTGCGCAGCGACGGCGCGCTTGTCCGGCTCCCGGTGGTCAAGCCACCATTGGCCGGTCATGGCTACCATGCCAACCAGCATCTGGGCGTACATGGCGCCGTCGGCAGCGCTGAATCCGCGGCGGGAGAATTCGTCGGCGAGCAGGTTTTCCACCCGGTCCGCTACATGGGAAAGCAGGGTGGAAAACGCCCCTTCGGGCTGGGAAGGCGGGGCATCCCGCATGAGGATCCGGAAGCCGTCGCTCCGCTCTTCGATGTAGCCAAGCAGAGCGAGCGCCGCTTGTTCGACCAGGACGCGTGGTTTGGCTTCGGCGGCCAGGGATTCGTTGATGGCTGCGAGCAGGATCCGGAATTCCAACTCCACAACCTGCGTGTAGAGTCCCTCTTTCGATCCGAAGTGCTCGTAGATCACAGGCTTGGACACTCCGGCGGCCGCCGCGATTTCGTCAATGGTGGTGGCGTCCAGGCCGCGGGCGGCAAAAAGGCGCCGGCCTATTTCGATGAGCTGGGAACGGCGCTGGGACCCGGTCATCCGGGCGCGCACCACCTGGGCTGCCGGCGGGTGGGTGATCACCCCTGTTCCGGCCGAAGGCTCCGGTATTCCTGTGCTCTTGCTCACGCATCCATCATGCCTTATGTCAACCCTGAAGCGGCTTCGAAAGGGCCTGCGAGGACCATCGAAAAGGGGTCAGGAGTGTGCCAAGTCGCGAACACGCAACGGTCATGGCAAACTAGATTCTTGTGTGTGCGACCCGGTCAAGCGGGAACCCCGCGGGCCTGGCGTCCGCAAGGGCCACGAACACACGGTCCGCTCTGGTGTAATGGCAGCACCCCGGCCTTTGGAGCCGTGGAGTATAGGTTCGAATCCTATGGGCGGAACTTGTCGGTGATCTGCCGGCACTGCCCTCTGAACGCACCGTCTCTCCCGAAGCTATCCATTGGCTGCGGGGAAGGCTGTGAATCGGCAAGAGTAGGATAGAGCAGATGCCGCAGCCGGGTTCTCCCGGACGTAACCGAGCAAGGAGAGCGACTTCGTGAGCCCCGATACTACTGGCCCCGCCGCTGTAATCGTCCTAGCCGCCGGAGCCGGTACGCGCATGAAGTCGCGGACTCCCAAAATCCTCCACGAAATCGGTGGGCGTTCCATGGTGGCCCACGCCATCCTCGCCGCACGTTCCATCGATCCCCAGCAGCTGGCCCTGGTGGTGCGCCACGAGCGGGACCTCGTCGCTAAGCACATTGAACTGATCGATCCCGACGCCGTCATCGTGGACCAGGACGAGATTCCAGGAACCGGACGTGCTGTCGAAGTAGCCCTCGACGCCCTGGATGCGAAGGCCGAGCTCAACGGAACGGTTGTGGTCACCTACGGCGATGTCCCCTTGCTCACCGGTTCCCTTCTTTCTGAGCTAGTTGCGAAGCACGAGTCCGAGGGCAATGCGGTGACGGTCTTGACCGCTATCCTCGACAACGCCAACGGTTATGGCCGCATTCTTCGTGCCGACGACGGGACCGTGCTCGGCATTCGCGAACACAAAGACGCCAGCGACGCCGAGCGCTCCATCCGCGAGGTCAACTCGGGTATCTACGCTTTCGACGCCGAGGTCCTCCGCACCCAGCTGCGTAAAGTCACCACGGAGAACATCCAGCGCGAAAAGTACCTCACGGACGTCCTCGAACTAGCGCGCGACGCCGGAGGCCGGGTTGCCGCGGTGGTCACCGAGGACCGCTGGCAGGTGGAAGGCGCCAACGACCGCATCCAGCTGGCCGCTCTCGGAGCCGAGCACAACCGCCGCATCATCGAGACATGGATGCGTGCCGGCGTCACGGTCATTGACCCGTCTACCACGTGGATCGATTCCACGGTCACGCTGGATGAAGACGTCCGCCTCCTGCCGAACACGCAGCTCCACGGCGCCACCACCGTGGCGCGCGACGCCGTCGTCGGCCCCGATACGACCCTCACGGACGTTTCAGTGGGCGAAGGCGCCAAGGTGACCCGCACTCACGGCTCAGGTTCCACCATCGGTGCCGGGGCCAGCGTGGGCCCGTTCACGTACCTGCGCCCGGGCACGGTACTGGGGGAGACCGGCAAGATCGGCGCCTTCTACGAAACCAAGAACGTGACAATCGGCCGCGGCTCCAAACTCTCCCACCTCGGCTATGCCGGAGACGCCGAGATCGGCGAGGACACCAATATCGGCTGCGGCAACATCACCGCCAACTACGACGGCGAGAAGAAGCACCGTACGGTGATTGGCTCCGGTGTGCGGACCGGTTCCAACACCGTCTTCGTGGCCCCCGTGACAATTGGTGACGGCGCCTACAGCGGAGCGGGAGCCATCATCCGCAAGGACGTTCCCGCCGGAGCCCTTACCCTCAGCGTCGCCCCTCAGCGCAACGCTGAAGGCTGGGTCATCGCCAACCGCCAGGGCAGCAACTCGGCCCAGCTGGCGCAGGCTGCCCAAGCCGCCGCGCCCGGCTCCGCCGCCACCCCCGATTCCTCAAGTACTCCGGCAACCACAGAAGAGGGCACACAGGCATGAGCGAAATTACCGCACACGGCGAGAAGAAATTGGTTCTCGCCGCCGGACGGGCGCACCCCGAGCTGGCGCAGGAAATCGCCAAGGAACTGGAAACGGAACTCCTGCCGATCGACGCCTACGACTTCGCCAACGGTGAAATCTACGTGCGCTCCGCGGAGAGCGTCCGCGGCACCGATGCCTTCGTCATCCAGGCGCACCCGGCTCCGCTGAACAACTGGCTGATGGAGCAGTTGATCATGATCGACTCCCTGAAGCGCGCCTCGGCCAAGCGGATCACCGTCGTCTCGCCGTTCTACCCCTACGCCCGCCAGGACAAGAAGGGCCGCGGCCGCGAGCCGATCTCCGCCCGCCTCGTGGCGGATCTCTACAAGACTGCCGGCGCGGACCGCATCATGTCCGTGGACCTCCACACCTCCCAGATCCAGGGATTCTTCGATGGCCCGGTGGACCACCTCATGGCCATCCCGCTGCTTGCCGACTACATCCGCACCAAGGTCGAAGCAGACAACATCACTGTTGTTTCTCCGGACACCGGCCGCGTCCGCGTGGCGGAACAGTGGGCCGAGCGCCTGGGCGGTGCGCCGTTGGCGTTCGTCCACAAGAGCCGCGACCTGACGGTGCCGAACCAGGCGGTCTCGAAGACCGTCGTCGGGCAGATCGAAGGCCGTACGTGCGTCCTGATCGATGACATGATCGACACCGGCGGAACCATCTCCGGCGCCGTCCAGGTCCTCAAGAACGCCGGTGCCAAGGACGTCATCATCGCGTGCACCCACGCAGTGTTCTCCGAGCCTGCGGCCAAGCGCCTGGCCGAATCCGGTGCCCGCGAGGTTGTTGTCACCAACACTCTCCCGATTCCGGCGGACAAGCGCTTCCCGCAGCTCACGGTGTTGTCAATCGCGCCTTTGATTGCGCGCGCCATCCGCGAAGTGTTCGACGACGGTTCTGTCACGAGCCTTTTCGACGGCAACGCCTAGCTCCACTCACCCAGTTGGGCTGGGGCCGTTTTCTCTTTGGTGGGACGCGGCTGCTAAACTCTTGGGGATACCTTGGCGAGGGAGAGCACATCCGATGAGAATCGGGTTGCGGGTCTCCGTTATCGACTGGGTCTGAATCTCCTTCAACGAAGGCGGACTGGATCGGCTGCTACTGCGGCCGGAAGTCCGCCGGGCGTGGAAGGTCACCACAGACCTCCGCCCTTGCTGATCGACTTGCCTGGCATTATGCCGGCGCCACAGTAATCAAGGAGTACACATGTCTGAGCAGAAGCTCGCAGCAGAACTGCGCACCGAATTCGGCAAGGGTTTTGCCCGCCGCGCCCGTGCAGCCGGCCAGATCCCGGCCGTTATCTACGGTCACGGCGCAGAGCCCATCCACATCAACCTGCCGGGCCGCGCCACCACCCTGGCCGTCCGCGTTTCCAACGCCCTGCTGTCCCTGGACATCAACGGCGAAGAGCACTTGGCCTTGGTCAAGGACATCCAGCGCGACCCGATCAAGCAGATCATCGAGCACATGGACCTCCTGACCGTCCGTATGGGCGAGAAGGTCACAGTTGACGTTTCGGTGCACGTCATCGGCGAAGCTGCCATTGGCGCAGTTGCCAACCAGGAAGCCACCACGGTTTCCCTCGAAGCCGAGGCAACCCACCTGCCGACGTTCGTCGAAATCAGCATCGAAGGCCGCAACGCCGGCGAGCACGTCCACGCTTCGGACATCGTCCTGCCGAGCGGTTCGACGCTGCTGACCGATCCCGAGACGCTCATCATCAACATCTCCGAGGCCGCTTCGGCTTCCGAGGAAGAAGAGGAAGCTCCTGCTGCCGAGTAGTCATTGCGACTAGTCGTGGCATCAGCCTCGTGAGTGGCCGGGTCCCCTTGGGTCCCGGCCACTTCCTTTTCATTCCACCTTCCCGATTCCCTAGGATGGCTTCATGACAGACACTTGGCTGATTGTCGGCCTTGGCAATCCCGGCAGTGAATACAGCCACAACCGCCACAACGTCGGCCAGATGGTTCTGGACGAACTTGCTTCGAGGATGGGCGGAAGCTTCAAAGCCCACAAGGCGCGGGCCCAAGTGGTGGAGGGCAGGCTTGGGATCGGGGGACCACGCGTGGTACTGGCGAAACCGATGTGCTACATGAACGTCTCCGGGGGACCGGTCTCCGGCTTGGCCAGGTTCTTCGATGTCGCGCCGGATCACGTCATTGCTGTCCACGACGAAATAGATATTCCTTTCAATACCGTGAAGTTGAAGATCGGCGGCGGAGAAGGCGGACACAACGGCCTGCGGGATATCTCCAAGGCTTTGGCGACCAAGGACTACCTGCGGGTGCGCGTGGGCGTAGGCAGGCCGCCGGGCCGGATGGATACCGCGGATTTTGTGCTCAGGGATTTTGGCGCCTCCGAAAAGAAAGAGTTGCCGTTCCTCCTGGATGAAGCGGCGGACGCCGTTGAACTGCTCGTGACCCAGGGATTGCTGGCGGCCCAGCAGAAATTCCACCCGGTCAAGGCATAGTTTCCACCCTCGCGAGGCATCGCACCGGCGACTAGGACGCGTGCGTGGGAATCAGCGTGCGCAGGTGATCCGTGCGCACCCAATTCACTTGTTAACAAGTACCCTGGTGGTTCGCTAGCTGACTAATTGATTCAGGCGGATCGCTATGATATTTTGCAAATCACTGCTGGGGCTGAACAGGAAATACCGCAAAGCACATGACCCGCTGAACGTCACGTCCGCCAAAGCGACGAAGGTAGCGTGATCTACATTGCGAGCAACACCGGAAACTGACGTAGGGCGACCCCCAACGGAGCGGCAAGCGCTGGGGTCTGCAGAACGCCGGAAATGGTCGTCGCTGGTCCGGCAGGATCTCCAGAACACGGTAATTGACGCGCTTGGCGATCAGTCTTTGTACGGGGTGGTGGTGGTCGGCCCACCCGGCGTCGGCAAAGCGACATTTGCCCGTTCAGTAGAGGCCCGGATCACTCCAAATACCCACGTACTCCACGTGCACGGTTCCGCTGACGTCACAACTCCCTTTGGTGCAATGGCCCACCTGGTGGCCAGGTTGCCGGCGGATGCTGCAAATTCCCCTGGCGCGATCATCCACGGCATATCGCAACTGATAACTTCAGATGCCGCGGGACGCGAAGTGCTGTTGATGCTTTCGGAAATTCCCGGTTTGGACAGCATGAGCACGGCTGTTTTGGTGCACTTGTTAATTAGTGGCACGGCAAGAGTCCTCGTCACGGTCCGTCAACCTACTGATATGCCCGAAGACCTGATCAGGCTGCTGAAGGACGGCCTTCTTCAAGAGGTTCAGCTTCAGGTCTTTTCCCGGGCGGAAGTGGCCAAGTTGCTCGCTGGTGTGCTTGGAAAGCGAGTGACAGCGACGGCCGCAAGCGCATTGCATGCTTCAAGTGGCGGGAATCCCTTGGTCCTTCAAGCAATCGTCACGGAGCAGCTCCGCTCAGGAAACCTTCATCTGGCCGGGCAGGTTTGGGCGGTGAAAGGCGAAATCCACCTTTCATCGGCGGAAGTTCTGACCGACCTGGTCCGTTCTCGACTGGCGCGGGAGAGCCCCTCGATCAGGGAGGCGCTGGAGCTGCTTGCCCTTATTAGAACCGCCCCGCTCTCCGTGCTGTTGGATGTCCTCGAACCTGAAGTGGTTGCGGAGATGGAGTGGTCCGGTTACCTCCGCATCGAGCCGTCTGGTGCCCGCCGGGTGGCCCTGCGCGATGAGTACATGGGGGAGGTCATTCGAGGTTGGATGGACCTGCCCCGGCGAAACGAGCTCCGGAGTCTCGCCGCAGGGGTCATTGGCGGCATGACCCGTGACCTGGACGCCGAGGCCCTCTTGGGATTCGCTTCCTCGACGCTGAACTGCCGCGAACCGCTGGAACCCGCGGTGGCCCTGGCCGCTGCGGCGGCCGCCAACAAGCAATTCGATCCGTGGTTCGCTTTGGAGTGCGCCCGGCAGATCACGCGGGAAGACAAAGAGTGGGTTGCAGCCGCTCAGCAACGATGCGTTTCGCATGTCATTCTTGCCGAGCACGAGGCTGCAGTCGCCGCTTTGGAGGATGTGACTCCCGAGCAACTTCGGCGCCTGCCGGCGTACGACTATGCGGACTACATCCAGGAGTTCTGCAGCGCCCTGTTATGGGTTCCTGGTGGGCACATTCAGGTGCCGGGCGTGCTCGCCAAGGCCCAGGAGGAACTTGCTCGCCGGGCAAGCGAAAGTGCCACTGATGCAGCCGACCTCGAACGGGCAGGCGGAATGCTCAGGCTCGCCAGTTTTGAGCTTCACGTCCATCAGGGGGAGTATTCCGAGGTTGCCGAGGCCCTCGAACACGAGTACAGGGACGGCAGCGACCTTCAACAGAGGTTGAGCTGCGGGAGCCTGCTGACGATGGCGTGGGCAGTACTTGGCAGGGAAATGGAAGCAATCGAGCTTGCGCGTGAGCTGAGGCTCAAGATACAACGGGCCAAAGCTCAGCCGCGGCTACACAACTGGTTGTCCGAAGGCCTGTTTGCCGCCCTGCTTTGCAGTGGCCAGTGGGAAGAGCTGGCGCGAATGCTCACGGCTACCCTCGATCAGCAGCCGAAGAACATCCACTACCTGGGTGGAGCGGCAGAGCTTGCCCTGGGCGTTGCCTACACCTACGCCGGACGGGCCGCTGTGGCGATTGACACCCTGCTGGGGGCCCAAGCGCAGTTGGAGATCAGGCGCAACTACTATGGACCCGCCCTGGCCTACTCCGCCCTTGCCTTTGCTTATGCGCAGGCCGGCGACGTGAAGGAATCCCGGACGTTCCTTGAACTGGCGGAAAATGGGCAAGAGGAAACGGCGTGGTTTCCCGCATGGATGGCCGAATTTTGCGTCAAAATGGCACGACGGTGGTTGAAGGATCCAGGGGCGAAGCAGGGCCTCATCGAGTCGGCCACCCGGGACCTGGCGAAAGGACGGACCACGACGGCATCCATCAGTCTCTTTGGAGCCACCGTGCACGGGACCGACGAAGAGCTGCTGCTCCTGGAGCAAGTCTCGTCGCGCCGCCAAGGCAAGATGGCGGCCGTGAACCGAATGGTGGCTGAAGGTAGCCGCAAGAAGCAAGCGAAGACTCTTCTGCTTGCCGCCTCCGTTGCCCAGGAACTGAAGTTGGATGCCGTAGAGTCGCGCTGCGCCGTGCTGGCACTGGATATCGCCCGGGAAGCCAGCGATTCGGCGTCGGCCAGGTTGGCCCAGCAACGGCTGGACCGCTTGGTGGGCACCGTTCCGGTGCTGCCCCTGACACCGCATACTTTCGGACCCGAACTGACCGAAAGGGAGCGGCAGGTTGCAAAGATGGCCAGTCAGGGGTTGAGTAACAAAGAGGTAGCCAACCAGCTGCAAGTTTCCGTCCGCACGGTCGAAGGCCACCTGTATCAAATCTTTACAAAAATGGGAATCTCATCGAGGAGCGAGCTTGAAGGAACCGCGCAGGCATGACAACGCTGCCGTGGTGCATGGTTCTGTCGGAGAAAGCAGTACGAGACGGCCTGAGCAGTGGCTCGACTACGGGCATTTGCTTCCGGGAATTACGGCTGCAATCCGTGCGGATGACTGTTCGGCTGTCTTCATCGTGGGCGATTCCGGGCTCGGCGCGTCCACCCTTTTAGCTCAATTGGCCGCGGTCTTTGGTGCGGACCTTGCGGTAGTCCCGATTCATGGAAGTCCTTCACTTACTGCCGTCCCGTATGGAGTGTTGGCCCCCTATCTTTCGCAACTTTCCGTCGCCGACATTTCCTCCCGGGTCGCGGTGCTTCGCGCGCTGTGGGATCACCTTGAGAGCGTCCGCATCGGCACCGGACCAGCGTTGCTCCTGGTAGATGACGCGCATTACTTGGACGATGCCACGTGCGCGATGCTGACCGAGCTCGTGCAGGCCGGGTGGGTGAAAGTCGTGGCCGCTTGCGTCCCGCGGCCCGGAGTTCCCGCACCGCTCTTGCGCTTGTGGCACGAGGGAACTGCCGAGTGGTTTGACTTGGAGCCGCTGACAGCCGCTCAAGGCCACGAATTGTGCGAAGCATTGCTGGGGGAATCGTCCTGAACAGCACCAGCCATGGATTCTGGACAGAGGCCGGCGGCAACACCCTGCTTCTGAAGACCCTAGTCCGGGAGGCAGAGAGTTCAGGGAGCCTTGTCCAGCGGCACGGGGTGTGGCTCAAGACGGCCGCAAACCCCGTGCATACGTTGAAGCTGGAAGCCGTGGTCAAGCTGCAGCTGATGCGCATTTCTGCCGCGGGCAGGGATGCACTGAGCTTGATTGCGTTGGCTGAGCCGGTGGACGAGGGGCTGGTCACCGTTGTCGCGGGAGAACCCGCAGTCCAGGAAGCTCTTGGACCAGCATTTGATCAAGCCCGCAGGCAACGGGTTGCCAAGCCTCCGGCTCGTCAATCCGGTCTACGGAGAGGTGCTTCGCAGCATCGTCCCCGCTGCCCAGAGCCTGCAATTGCACAGGCAACTGATATCCAGGATGGATGTCCTGGAGGACAATCCTGATTCCCTTCTGCGGATGGTGACGTGGTCCCTTGACTGCGGGGCGGACGTGCCGGACCGGCTCTTGATCCGCGCCGCAGTCCTTGCCGGGAGGCTCCTGCAGAGCCACACTGCATTGCGCATGGCGGCCGCGGTGCAGGAAGTGCAGTGGCAAGCGATTGCCCAGGCTGTTATGGCCCGCTCGTACTTCAATCTTGGCCGGCGCGAAGAGGCGGCGGCAGTCCTGACCCAGGAAACATTGGACGACGCCGGACCTTCCCACGTAGTCTTCGGCAGCCTGCTACGAGCTGTCACGCGCGCCGCTGTAGGCGAACCGGCCTCCCTGATCCTGGCCGACGCCGAAGCACTCCAAGAGTGGCGCGGACAGTTGCCCGGCCTCGAGGGGCAAGAAACGCCGGATGCGAAAACCGAGGTACCGCTCGCCGTCACCCTGATGGGCCTCATTGCCGCTTCCTTGCAGGGCGAGTACGGGCGCATGGGCGCTGAGGCGGAAAGCGTGCTGGAGCAGCTTGGATCAGTGGAAGGTCCTTCGGCGGCACTGTTCAAGGCTTTGGCACTGTCCCTGAAATCAGAGAGGCTATGCGCCCAGGGTTTCGCAGGCCAAGGAAAGCTGCTGGCATTGGAGGCTGCCTCCTTGGCCCAGCCCCAAGAGAACGACGTATTCTTCCTTCCCGAGTTCATCGCTGCCCGCCATGTCATCTGCACGTTGGCTACCGGTGCGTGGGCCGATGCGCAAGAGTTCCTCGACAACTACTACGAATCGTCAGGCATCGCCATGACCTCGTTCGGCGGCGCGGCCTACGTAGTGCTCGGCTACATCGCGATCAGGCAAGGAAAGTCCGGCGACGCCCTGCCGCTGCTGACCGCCGGACTGGAAGCCCTGCGGGACAGCGACCCTCAAAATCTTTTTGGACTGTGTGCGGCCCTGGCCTTTTATGCAGCAGCCAGCACCGGGTTTTCCGAAGCTGAAAGGTTCCGGGCGGACTACAAGGCATGGGGGCAACACGGCATGCATCTTCTCTCGGCCCAGGCCAGCAACTTTTTCGAAGCCGCGATTGAACTCCTCAAGGGTGACGGATCCGGCGTCGAGGCGTTGTACCGCAACGCCGACGATGCCGCGAAAGAGAACGCCACCTTCTTGGAATTGCATGCCCTGGAGCTTGCGCTTGGCCTGGGAGACACCAGCAGGCTGGACCGGTTTTGTGAAGTTGCTGCCGCAACGGAAGGCGAATGGGCCCAGGCTCTCGCTGAGTACGGGCTTGCGCTCAAATTCGGGGATGCTGCCCGGCATTTATCCGCGGGGGAGAAGCTCTACGCGGCCTCTGTCTACCACCTGGCCGCGAAGGCTTTCGGCTCGGCCCTCGGAGCCCCGGATCGAAGCCGAACGAAGGAACTCACCGCCCTGGCAAGGGCAGGGCTGGCCCGCTGCAACGAAGAACTAGGGCACGGCAGCGAGGAATCGCAGCATGAGTCGGTCGCTCCAAGGCTGACCAAGCGGGAATGGGACATCGTTAACCTTGCCGTCCATGGCCTCAGCGACCGGCAGATCGCGGACACCTTGCTCATCTCCGTCCGCACGGTCGAAGGACACTTGTACCGGTGCTACTCGAAATTGGGGATCACGGGCCGGGACGAACTTGCCGGTGCCGCGGCGGTCGCGCAGGGAACGTCCGCGAACAGCTGAACTTCAGGTGCAGCTGAACTCCGGGAGCGGAACACGGCAGTAGCAGCGCACGCTCGATGTGAAGAAACGCCACTGCCACCGCCGAGTAGCCACCACCCTTGGTAGGGGTACTCACACCCGCATACGAGTACCGGGCACGAGGAAAGTCGAGTACTCACTACTGGTGTAGCGCTGACGCCTAGCTGGTTAATTGGGGGGTGTCACACTCGATCACTGGGGGTCTCGCTCATGTTGACAACAGGCAGTGCATCTACGGTCCATGCTGTTCGGTCCGGGGGCGGGGCCCGGTACCAGGCATTCGACGGGTCTTCGGCTTCATCTTCACCTGAAGGCGAGGTCAAGTCGGTAATTTCGATGGCGTGGCCGCCGATTGGGCCCAGGGCCGCTGTTGAGGACATTGCACTTGCCATACAGGCTTCCACGGGAGGCGTACTCGTCACGGGGCCGTCGGGGAGTGGCAAAAGCTACTTGACCACTCGCGCGGTGAACGAAATACGCGGGCAGTCATTCGTCGTCGTCATCCGCGGCAGCGCAGCGCTGGCGAGATCACCGTACGGCGCACTCAATATTCTCTTGAGCGACCTTGACCCGGGGTATCTGGCCCATCCCGTCCTCGTGTTGTCAGCGCTCACCGCACTGCTCCGTGAGCGCGCTGAGGGAAAACCGGTGTACCTGGTCATTGAAAATGCGTCCGAGCTTGACGAGCTGGCCGCGATGACGGTGGCCCAACTCGCGCGGAACGGAACCGCGCAGCTTGTCCTGACCTGCACCGACCCGCAGCGTCTCTGTGGCGAGATCACGCGGCTCTGCGGTGATGGCTTCCTGAACCGGATCGACCTCAAACCACTGACGTTTCAGGAGACCCATGCCTGGCTCGAGGCGGGGCTGGGGGCAAAGGTCTCGCCATCGGGGGCCCATGCGCTGTGGGCAGCCAGCGGGGGAAACCCCCATTACCTCAAGATGCTCGCGGCCGAGCTTGCCGAATCGGGTGCGCTCCGGAATAGCGGCGGCGTCTGGGTCCTGACTTCGCGGAGCGAACTGCACGGCCGGGCGATCACGGATCTCATCACCACCCGGCTTGGCCGGATGAGCGGTGGCGAACGGAAAGTCCTCGAGATCCTCTCACTTGCCAAAACGGTGCCCCTGGAATCGTTGCTGGCGCTCGCATCCCCGGACGATGTTGATTCCCTCGAGAAGAGGGGCGTCCTTGTAGTCGACGATTCGCTGCCCAGGATGGCCCGGCTGCAAAGCCAACTTGTAGGTGACGTGGTCCGGGCAAACGTTCCGCCCGGCCGAAGCAACGAACTTCGGGACATATTGACAGGGGCGACCCATCCGTCCCTCGGCCAATCTTCGATGCGGCTCTCCATGGCTGCCTGGGCGCTGGACTGCGGGGCCAAACTTAGCAGGGAAGAAACGCTTGAAGCCGCCGCGATAGCGAACCGGCAACTTGATGCGCAGCTGGCCCTGCGCCTTGTCCGGTCGCTTCCAAGCCACTCCACGATCTCCGGCGCAGTCGCCGAAGAAGCCCGGGCGTTGATGACCCTGGGTGACGTTATGGGGGCCCAAAAGGTTCTGAGGCTTCATCTTGAAGGACCCGGTGAAGAAGCTGCCCTTTCCGAATGGGTCCGGCTGAAGCTGGCCGAAAGTTCGGTCCTCCTGGCCCGGCCCGAAACGACGGCCCAAGCCTGCGAGACACTGGCAAACGTTCGACGGCGGGTGGAGGAGGAAGGCGAAGGGCGGGACATCCCCGGGATTCGGGAGGACCTGGTTCTGGCCGAATCGCAGGCAGCCAGTTATTCCGGCTCGTACGCTGAGATGGCCGCACGGCTGGAGGAAGTACTCCAGGACTTCCAGGCCCACGGAGTGGAGTTTCGCCTCCTTGCCGGAAGCTGGCTGTGCGAGGCCTGGGCCCTGACCGGTCGGCAAACCGAAGCGGCGGACATGGCCGAACAACTGATGGCCGGCTGCCACGATCCTGCCGTTTCGGTGGCGGCAGCCCGGCGCGCAACATCGCGCCTGAGGTTCGCCTTCGTCCTTGCCGGAAGGTGGGACAAGGCCGATGAAATGGTGCAGCCGGACGACGACGTCCTGATCTCCACCGTCGAAGCACTCCCCACGGCTATTGACCTTCCGAAGGCGATCTTCCGTTGCCTCCAAGGACGTGGACAAGACGGTTTGGAAGCGCTTATTCCCGTCATCAGCCAGCTGAGGGTCCAGGACAACGAGGGCATGTTGGACATCGCCTGTGCCGCAGCGGCCTATGCCTCGGCACTGCAAGGTGAGGAGGATCAGGCCTTGGCCTACCTGCAGGAAGCGTCCACGCAGCAGCGCCGGCCGACATGGCGGAAGGCACGGACGCAGAAGTACCTCACGGCACTGGCCCACGAGCGTCTCCAAAGCCCGGAAGCCGCCGTCGAGGATCTCCTCCGCCTGGCCGACGCCGACCGTGCGGAGGGCGCCCCGGGCCACGAGATATTTTGCCTCAGTTCGGCCATCCGGCTCGGTGCGGTGACGGCCGCTCCCAGGCTGCTGGACTCGGCACTCAGGTGCCAGGGAAAATTCGCCGAACTGTGCGCCGCGTACGCACGGGCGGTGATATCGGGTAGCGCCGAGCTTCTTCTCGAAGCGGCACGGTTGGCCGAAGACATGGAGAACGACAGGTTCGCCTTCGACATCGCCGAGACCGTGCTGCATCAGGAACAGCTCCAGTTGGACAAGACGGTTCTCAGGAAGGCGCGGCAGCTCGCGGAGACCTGCCGGCAGCGCCTGCGCACTCCGCAAAGCGGCAACCAAGAGGGACTGAGACTCACCGCCCGCGAGATGGAGATTGCGAAGCTGGCGGCGAGACGGGAAAGCAACAAGGGTATTGCCGCCAAGCTGCACGTTTCGGTACGCACGGTGGAGGGTCATCTGTACCAGACCTTCGGCAAGCTGAAGATCGTGGAACGCTCGGAGCTGAGCTTTGCCCTTGGTAGCGTCGAAGGCGGTGCGCAATGACCGAGGTGGTCTCCACGGAAGAGCTGGTGGGAAGATTCAGCGTCATGGCCGCCGTCGTGGACTGCCTCCTCGATGCGAACGGCCCCGGGGTCCTGCTGTTCGGTGACGCGGGGATCGGCAAGACGGCACTGATTAACGAAGTGATCCATGAGCTGGGGCATCGAGTCCGTCCTTTCCGGGTCTTTGCCGGCCCGACTCTGGCCTCGGTTCCGTTCGCAGCATTGGCTCCTTTGCTGACGGCCTTGACCCCGGTCCAGATCAATGAACCGTTGTCAGTCCTCCGGGCCGTAGTAGCAGCGCTGAACCCGGCAGGGCAGCCCCATCCAGCACCAGCCGTGCTGATTGTGGAAGACGCACATCACATCGATGACAGCAGCGTGGCAGTCTTGGCGCAATTGGCGGCGGCGGAAGCGGCCAAAGTCGTGTTCTTGTGCCGTCCGTACCCTGCGCCGCCGGCGGAGGTATTCTCCATGTGGTCCGAAGGGCTCGTGGACCGATTCGATCTTCAGCCGCTCACCGAGCAGGACGTCAATCAACTTTGCGCCCAGGCCTTGGGTGCCCCGGTGGTACAGAGCACCAGTGCGGTCCTCTGCAAGTACTCGAGCGGGAACCCGATGTTCCTGCTGGAGCTCATTGAGCACGCCAAGTCGCTGGGCCAGTTGATTTGCCGCAACGACGCCTGGATGCTGTCGGGGGAGCTGCGGGGAACCAGTGTGCGTTTGATGGACCTCGTGAGGAACCAGATCCTCCTTTTGGGACCCCGGCAGCGGGAGACCTTGGAGACCGTGGCATTGGCAGAGCCAGTCCCGCTGAATGTGGTGCAACAAGCCAGCGACTCCGACGCGGTGGACGAACTGCAAGAGCTCCATTTCATCGAGATCGCCGCCGATCCCGCGCGGCACGTCCGGCTGGCCCAGCCGCTGGTGGGCGAAGTGATCCGCCAATTGGTTCCGACGGCCCACAGCATGACTATCCGACGCCGCATCGTGGCGCTGATGGAGGCCAAGCCGCAGACCATGGACGGGCTTCTGCGCTACGTCTCCTGGGGATTGGAATCAGGTACCGACGTACAAGACGCCGACATCCTAGAAGCAGCGCAGCTGGCCAACCGGCTGTTTATCCCGAGCTACGTGGAGCGGGTTGCCGGAGCGATCAGGGATCCGTCCCTGAGATTGGCCGCCCAGGTGGAGGTGGCGCGGGCTAAATGGTACCGGGGCGACATCAGGGGATCGGTGTCCTCCCTTGCCGGGGTGGTGGACAGAACCGGCGATCCCCGGACGGTCAGGCAGGCATCGATGTTGGCAGCCCAGCTTGCAGGGCGCCAAGGCGTCGGACCGAACGCCATTAAACAGGCGGCCTACGAATGGGAAGCGGCCCTTGCCAGGCTCGCAGAGTCGCCGCTGGGGATCGACCCGCGTGAACTGGAGCGCGGGAGGCTGGGAAGCCGGCTTCTTTCGCTCGAAGGCCTCCAGGCGGAGGGTCACTATGTCGAAACAGAGCGCGAGCTCCGGCAGATCTGGAAAGAAACGGACGACGACGAGTCCCGACTGGTCGCGGGGACCCTGCTCGCGGAGGCCATGGCGGTCACGGGACGGCCGGTCTCTGCACTTCAGATCCTCATGGGGATCCAGGAGATGGTGGCGGAGAGCGGTGATTGGAGCCTCCAGTACGCAGGCTTTGTCATGCGCAGCTACATTCTTGCTCTGCAACATGCAGGTGAGTTCGGCGTTCTTGAGGCGTTCCTGAGGAACCATATTTCGCAAGCACCGAACTCCCTGATCTATTCGGGCGGGATGCTCCATTTGGCAGCAGGAATGGTGGACTTGCGCAGGGGAGACTTGGGCGTGGCGCTGCCACGGCTTCGCCAGGCCGTCAGCATGCTGCGGGTCTCGGATATGGGAAGCGACTTGCCCGACGCCGTTGCTGCCGCCGCCTACGCGGCCTCGATCCTGAAACGCCGGGACACCGCCATGACGTACTCCAGCGAGTACGACGCATTGCTCCGGGAAGGCGTGCATCCATCTTTGCTTGCCCAGGGCCATGCTGCAGTTGTCAGGGCGGAACAGACCGGATCACAGGCAGCGATCGCGAGACTCATGTCGATTGCGGATTCTGCTGCCGCAGACGGAGCGATCGGCGCTGAGATCGACATCCTGACGTTGGTCCTGAGACTGGGAGACACAAGTGTGGCACGCCGGCTGATCGCGGTCGCCGAGGGGAGCGAAGGCCGCACTGCGGAGTTTGCCTTGAGCGTCGGGTTGGCCTTGTCGCACAAAGACGCCGATCGCCTCATTCAACTGAGCGATACAGCAGCAAAGGAAGGCTTGGAACTGGCCGCCACCGATTGTGCCAGCCAAGCCCTGCGAATCCTGGAAAGCAGGGGGGACAAGGCTCGGCAGCTCGAGGGACAGCGGCTTCTCAAGCGCCGCACCGCAGCCTTGGACAAAGCAGGACCGGTTCTGGAAGGGGGCTCGCCGGACCTGCAGAAGCTCACCAGGCGAGAACAGGAAATCGCAAACCTCGTTCAGTACGGCTCAAGCAACAAGGACATTGCGATGAGTCTGGGCCTTTCATTGCGCACCGTCGAAGGCCACCTGTACCGGATGTTCGCCAAGCTTGGCATTAGCCACCGGGAAGATCTGATGAACGGCACCCACGGCATGGAAAGCCTGGGCTAGCAGCACCGAAACCGGGTTACCCGGCGCCTTGGGCGCGGGGCCCTTCGTCGTCTCCTTTGCGCCGTCGTGCGGGGTTCCCTTCGTCGTCTCCTTGCGCCGTCGTGCGCCTGATTCAAGGGTGCAGGGACCAAAAACGAGTACTAAATCGAGTGGTTGAAAGCCCGTGGACGGGTAGTCAATGGCCTCGGAAGGGACCGCGCATCCAAAGACGGGTAGAGCCCACTCGCGCCCGCCCTAGGGGTTGGTTAATACGCTTTTCTTGATGGCAACCGCCTCTCAATTGGGGATAAGTGAGTCTCAAATGAAACGCAGGAAGAATTCTTTGCTAGAGGAAAGCCAACCGGCAGTCCGGCGAGAAATCAGCTCCAATGCGAACGGTCTTCCGCATTATGCGGTTACCCCCACAAGCGAGCCGGCGGCGGGCGGTCACCTGCCCTCTGAGACCAGGGCACACCCCGCTTCGCCGCCGGCTTTTTTTCACACTGGAGTCAATAACCACCGGGAGGTCGACTGACCATGGCACCGAACACGAAGGTAAAGATCCTCAAGACAGAGCCCAGCGGGAGCTCACAGCCATTGCACACGCAAGCTCCTGCATGGCCGGAGGGCGCTGCAACAAGGACAACTATCCCGCAGGACCAGACCTTCACCTTCGACGTGGCGATCGTCGGCATGGGGTACGTAGGACTGCCTACTGCGCTGGCCATCAACGCCTCTGGCCGGCGTGTCCTGGGCCTGGACGTATCCGATGGCCGGCTGGCAGTGATCCGCGAGCAACGGGCGGATCTCCTCGATTCCGACAAGGAACGGCTCAGCAATGCCCTTCTGGACCCGACGTTCATGCTGAGCAGCGATCTGTCGTTGCTCGCTCACGCGGCCGCAGTAGTTGTCTGTGTTCCTACTCCGGTTGATGAGTACTTGGTGCCGGACCTCGGTATTCTCCGGGCGGCCTGTGCCTCCGTGGTCGATTTCGCCACCACGGGCCAGCTGTTGATGCTGACCTCCACAACGTATGTGGGGTCCACGCGTGACCTCCTTGCTTTGCCCTTGGCCGCGAAGGGGCTTATCCCCGGCCGGGACGTGTTCGTTGCATTTTCACCGGAACGCATCAACCCAGGCGTGGACTCGTTCTCGCACGAAGACGTTCCCCGGGTAGTCGGCGGCGTGACTGCGGCATGTGGCGAAGCTGCGGAACGCCTCCTGAGCGCCAGCACCAAGCTGGTTCACGTGGTCCCGTCCGCAGATGTCGCTGAAATGACCAAACTCGTGGAAAACACCTTCCGGGCCGTCAATATCGCCTTGGCGAACGAGTTCGCCGATATCTGCCACGAACTCAACATGGAGGTCATGGACGTTATCGACGCGGCGTCCACCAAACCCTACGGATTCATGCCGTTCACGCCTGGCCCCGGAGTAGGCGGACACTGCATCCCGTGCGACCCCCACTACTTGCTGTGGCAATTGCGCAAAGCCCGGTTGACGGCACCAGTGATAGAGCAAGCGATGGCCGGCATTGCAGGCAGGCCGCACCAGGTGGTGGAAAAGGCCCGGCGTATCCTCTCGGACCGCAACCACGGTGTATCCGGTGCCCGCGTCATGGTGCTTGGAGTTGCCTACAAGCCCGATGTCGAAGATCTTCGGGAATCCCCGGCTTTGGAGATCATTGCAGCCTTGATCGCTGACGGAGCGGAAGTTGCGTACTCCGATCCTTGGTGCCACACGGCGCCCGATGGCCATGGCGGCACCCTCCAATCCGAGCAGTCACCGGCTGACTGGGGTGCGGACCTAGTGATCCTGCACACGAGGCACAGCCGGATGGAGCTTGACTGGCTGGCCGGAGCACCAGCAGTCCTGGACACGACATACCGCTTGCCCAAAGCCGATAACGTAACCCGGCTCTAGACCACCAGGTTTTTCGACGGAAGCAGGAGTAATGAAAACAGCGATAACCGGCGGTGCCGGATTCATTGGAAGCCATCTAGTTGAGCACTTGCTCGCGGCCGGGGACGAAGTCGCGGTCCTGGACAACTTGTCGACAGGCCGCCTGGAGAACCTCAAAGGCGTGATCGGCCACAGGAACTTCCACTTTGTCGAGGGAACCATTCTCGATCGGGACGCAGTGGACAGAGTTGTGGCTGGCGCCGACAGGGTCTTCCACTTGGCGGCCGCCGTCGGCGTGAATCTGATCGTCGATCATCCACTGGAAAGCCTCCGCACGAATATCCACGGCACTGAAGTGGTCCTGGACGCAGTGCTGGAGTCGGGCGCGACGTTATTGTTGGCGTCAACAAGCGAGATCTATGGCAAGAACACCTCGGACAGCCTCTCTGAAGAAGCGGATCGCATCCTGGGATCCGCGCTCAAGTCACGGTGGACCTACGCCGCGGCCAAGGGCATTGACGAGGCATTTGCGCATGCTTACTGGCGCCAGTTCGGGCTGCCGGTTGCCATTGTGCGGCTCTTCAACACGGTCGGGCCGCGGCAGACGGGCCGGTACGGAATGGTTGTCCCGCGGCTTGTGCGTCAGGCGCTCATGGGTGAGCCTTTGACGGTGTATGGCGATGGCCATCAGACCAGATGCTTCTCCTACGTCGGTGACATCGTTCCCGCCATCACCCGCATTTCCGAGGAACCCCTTGCCTATGGGAATGCGTACAACCTCGGTGGCAGCTACGAGATTTCCATCCTGACGCTGGCCGAAAGGATAGTTGAACTCCTCGGTAGCGACAGTCCTGTCACCCTGATTCCTTACGAGCAGGCTTACTCGGAAGGATACGAAGACATGCGCCGGCGGGTTCCCGATAACAGCAAGTCCTTCGGCCTTGTCGGCTTCGCGCCGAAGACAACCCTGGATGAAATCATCCTGAACGTGGCTGCCGACTACAAGCCGGCAAAAGTCCTGGACCCCGCAGGCTGGAAGGTCACCTTGGCATCTTGAATGATAGGGCAGGATAGCCTACAGCTTAGGGACAGGCGGCCGGGCAAGTGGAGGATCCGCTCACCGGTCGCCTGTCCGTGTCCAAGGAACAATTGGCCGAACAATTTCCAGGAAGCACAATGTGAATCGCTCAGCATCCGGACCAGGGCGTCACGGCCGCGGCGGAGTGGCTGTACTTGCTGCCTTGACCCTGCTGACCGCAGCCTGCGGTGGACCATCACCCGCGCCGAGTCCCTCCCCATCAGCCACAACGGCCGGGAAATATCCCTGGCACACAGGGATCGTCTCCACCACCTTTTGGGTGGGGGAGATCTTTGACCCCAATGCCGCAGATGGCAGCCAAGTGACGTCCACTTACGATTCCCGGTGGATGCAGAGCTACGGAGGTTGCGACGGCCTGGTCGACGAATGGCTGCAAGACCGAGGCTAGAACGCAGGCCAAGGGATTTGCACCCACCAGCATGACTCCGAAGGAGAACCCCTTCTACCTGGATCTTCCCTATGACGACATTAACGATCCCACTGCCTTTGCGGAACGGGCCACTGTCATCCCCTGGGCCAACGATCCTGGCTTTGCTGGCAACGCGCAGAACCGTTCCTTCAGCTACATGAAGAACCAGTGGGTCCGGATCCGCAAGGGCGGCCGCGAGTGCTATGGACAGATCGAAGATGCCGGTCCCGGCCAGTACCACGACAAAAACTATGTTTTCGGCACGAATGACGCCCGCCCTGTCAACACAAAATTCAACGGGGCCGGCATGGACGTCTCACCGGCGCTCAACGGATGCCTCGGCTTCTCCGAGCTCGACGGCGAATCGGACAAGGTCGACTGGCAGTTCGTGCCAAGGGACCAGGTTCCTGCGGGACCGTGGATGAATATCGTCACGGTCAGCCAAGTGAAGTAGGACCGAGGAAAACAGGAGGTATTCATGAAGTGGTTCAAGAAGCTGTTTCGTCGCGGCAACGGCAGGCACCTCGCCCGCCCCGTCGAACCCAAAGCCCAGGACAGAAACGAGCGTCCCGGCCTGGCATGATCCCGCTGGGCGCTGGGCTCAGGGCAGCTTGCCTTGGAATCCCGCACTCAACAAATCAGAGAAGCGCTGGCTTCCTTGGTTGATGCCGCTGCATATGTGGCTGGCTGGATCTAACGGGGCGTCCTGGAGGCATGCCATGTCCCGGTTCAGCGACCACATCGAGACCCTTGTTACTCCCTTGCTGACGGCAAAGGAGTTCAACCCGCGCGCCGCGTCGAGGTCAAATACTTCGCCCGGGAGATCGTTCCGGCCGATCATGGGGGTCAACCCCATCTTCCTCCAGATTTGCTCGCTGCTGAGCGTCGTTCCGACACGCTGATAGATGATGCTGAGTTGCTCGTGGGTCGACTGGGCCGCCGAGATACCAGCGTCGAGCATGCTCTGCGATGAACTACGGCTTGAGCCATAGTTCATCGTCATGATGTTGACGCCGGCCACTTGGACGCCGGCGGCGAGCATCTGATCGACAGCCAAGGTCCCGGCGTCGGTCAATCCTTGCGGCGTGACCGGAAGCGTCAGCCAGACTGCAAGGGGGTGGCCTTCGTTGCTTCGCGACTTCTGGAGTGAGGCGACAGCTGCTGCGCGACGCTGCCACGCGGAGGTGTCGCCCAGATTGTTGCCTTCGACGTCAAAGTCGATGGTTCCAGGGTTGTACCGGTCCAGCACGGATTGATATGCCGTTTCGAGTTCCGCCACGTTCTGGCAAGAGTCAGCGAGTTCGCTGTTAATCGAGCCGCCGAATGAAACGGCGATCGCCCCACCGTTTGAGCGTAGCTTGGCAATCCGCTCGTCGAGCTTGAGCGAGGTCTTCGCAGCATCGAGACTGTAGGTGCTTCCCCATGTGGGCGTGCAGGCTTGCCCGGCCCCTGCCACGACGAACGCCAGCGTGACATTCTTGGTGCCGCCGCTCACGGGTGCCTCGAATGGGTACTGCGGGACCACGGTGACATCGACGTAGCCGGAAAACCAAGGTGGCTGGAGAGCGCCGTCTGCGTCCGTCGTCACCCGCCACGCGACAAAGCCACCGGCTCCCGCCACCACCAGGGCTGCGGCAATCCAAGCCCTTGTAAAAGACATGGGCTGGCGGCGGTGTCTCTTGGCTGGGCCGGACGGTCCTCGGACATTCCGCGTGTTTTCTGCCGCAACTGCAACCGAGGTGCCACTTCCCTGTTTCTTGGACACGCTCTTCCGCCATCCCTAAACTCCAACTGCCCGATGCACCATTTGACCATGAACACCCCGGATTCGCGCCTGCCAGCTCCTGGCGTTCGAGCAGGAGTTCGAGCTCGTGTTCGAGCTGGGGTTCGACGCCGGCGGCTTCGATAGGTGGCGCACGAGTAGTGGCGATGTTCGAAGGCCGGGTTTGAGTGAAAAGACGGGTAGAGCCTACTCGTGCCCGTGGTCGCCGGACTTCCTAGGCTGAGGGTGTCAGTTGGTTGACGGCAACGGGGGAAAGACAGGTCTCACAATGGAAAAGGACGCTCCGGTCCGAGCGGCATCAGAACGCGGCGGACATATCCGGGACGGCGTACGGCTCGAATTCGGGTCTGTCCCCGAGGGGCTCAGCCTTGTCCCTCCCAAAGATCCATCGCCAATTGACAGCGCTGCCTTACGGCAGCGAGCCCTCGCAGAGAGGGCCCCTGAGCGGGGGCCGGTGGTGAATAAGCCTTTGAGACCGAGGCTTCCCCCAGTCGCCACCGGCCCCTTCAGGAATCCGCACAGTAAGGGTTGGCGATGAGTTCCGGGGGGAAGGACTTCGCCGCTGGACCAGTCCGCACCTCGAGGAAGAGGGCAGGGCTGTGGGCCGCCACCTGGGTGTCGGTCTTGGTGCTCCTGACGGGCACCGCTACGCTGCTCAATGGAAACCAGAATTCGGCTGGCGGGTCCCAGCCGGCAAGCGCCACCCCTTCTGCAGCCCCTTTGTCATCCGTGAGCCTGACGTTTGATTCGGGCCGCGCCAGCCAGATGGAAGCCGCCCGGATCTTGAAAGACCATGGCCTCCGCGGCACCTTCTACATCGATTCAGGGTTTGTTGGGGCACCCGACTACATGACCATGGATAATCTCCACAGCTTGGCCGCGGACCAGAACGAAATCGGCGGCCACACAGTCACCCTCGCCGATCTCACGGCCGTGGAACCTGACGAAGCTTCGAGGCAGATCTGCAACGATCGGGTGAGCCTTACGAACTGGGGTTTCAAAGTGACGTCCTTCTCCTATCCGTTTGCGGCCTCGACGGCGGCGTCGGAGAACCTCGTCTCGGGATGCGGGTACAGCAGCGCCCGGGGCCTCGGCGAGATCCACAGCCCGGTTGACTGCCCGAGCTGTGCAGCGGCAGAGACGGTCCGGCCCGCGAACCTCTTCCGGACACGGGCCACATCAGAGGTGGGCAGCACCTGGACGTTGGCCGGCCTTCAGGCAACAGTGGAGCAGGGGGAAAAGGCTGGTGGATGGTTGCAGCTGACTTTCTACGACATTGACAACAGCGGCAGCCCCCGCTCCATCAGTCCCGCCCTGTTCGAACAGTTCGCCACGTGGCTGGCGGCCAGGACGGCACAGGGAACCATGGCTGTGCGTACCGTTCATGACGTGATCGGCGGAGTGTCAAAGCCCGTGGTCAACGGTCCCGCAGCCGCACCGGCAGCCCCGGGCAAGAACGCACTCCGCAATCCGGGACTGGAAATCGCTGGAAATTATGGCTTGCCGCAGTGCTGGCAGGTTGCCTCGTACGGCAAGAATTCAGCAGTGTTGAGCACTTTGAACCCGGGACACAGCGGAACGGTGGCACGTCGCCTGGACGTGAGCCAATACGCGTCCGGTGACGCAAAATTGATTCCCGTCCTCGATCTTGGAGCATGCGCCCCGAGCGTCACGGCGGGCCACACTTATTCGCTCCGTACGTGGTACCAGTCCACTGCGAAGACGCAATTTGAACTGTATTACCGTAACAAGCTGGGTACGTGGACCTATTGGACAGCGAGTCCCTGGTTTGCACCAAACACCAGCTACGAACATGCAATCTGGCAAACACCGCCGGTTCCCGCCGGAGCCGAAGCGATCAGTTTTGGCTTGAATCTCTTTAGCGATGGCCAGCTTGCTACCGATGATTACGAAATGTACGACACAGTGGGAGCTCCGTCGCCGTGATACTTCTTTCAATCGTTTTGGTTCTGGGGATCAGCACGATTTTCTGGTCGTGTGCCGGGCTCTTGCGCCTGGCCAGTGAGCAGTCGTGGCGGGTCCAGATATTGTTCCACCGAATCCGTGGATGGGGTTCTTTGCTGCGCCGGGGGGCGCCAGTCCAGCAACGCCAGCATGCCCGCCACCGTTCAGGAGGAGTGCGGATCAATCCGTCGAATGTGGCGGTCCTCGTAGCTGCCCATAACGAGGCGCTCGTGATCGAGGAGACGATCCTTGCCGCGTCCGCCTTGGTCCCTCGACGCAACATCCATGTCATTTCGGACATGTCCACTGACGACACCGCAGCCATTGCCCGGGCCGCCGGAGTGAAGGTCCTTGAACTTGAACCGAACCGAGGGAAGGCAGGCGCTCTGGCAGCGGGAATCGCCCACTTTGATCTGTGCAAGCGGTTCAAGGTGGTCATGCTCCTTGACGCGGACACACGCCCGACACCGGATTACCTCGAAACGGGGCTGCCGCTGTTTTCCGATCCCACCGTGGTGGCGGTGGCGGGACGCGCCAAGTCGATCATGAGCCCGGCGGCTCCAACGGCGATTGGCCGCTTCCTGGTGGCCTACCGGGAGCGCCTGTACATCGTGGTTCAACTGTTGCTCAAATACGGCCAAGCAGCCCGGGGCGCCAATGTTGTCTCCATCGTTCCGGGCTTTGCCAGCATGTACAGAACCAGCGCGCTCGCCGAGATCGAGGTCTTGGCACCGGGACTGGTGATCGAAGATTTCAATATGACCTTCGAAATCCACGCGAAAAAGCTGGGACGGATCGCGTTCCATCCAGGCGCCGCTGTTGCGTACACGCAAGATCCCGATAATTTGCAGGATTACGTCAAGCAGGTGCGGCGCTGGATCCTTGGCTTCTGGCAAACCGTCAGGCGGCACGGCCTGCAGTTCAGCAGATTCTGGTTCGTCTTGGCGCTGTACATCGTTGAGCTTGTTGCCAGCTGTATCTTCTTCGTTCTGCTGGTGCCGGCTTTCCTGCTATCGTCGATCGCCGCCGTCGAGGTTTGGATCCTGGGCAATCGATGGGATGTCTTCGTCTTCCTGTCCGGTGTACTGCGGCCCAGGACGTACTCATCGGCGTCTTCCTGCCGGATTTCGTCCTGACAATCCTTGCCGCCGTGTCGATGCGCCGGCCCCGCCTTCTGCTTTTGGCCCCGTTGTTTCCGCTGATGCGGATCCTGGATGCAGTCATTTGCCTCCAGGTATTGCCGCGGGCGTACTCGGCGAGTTCATCGGGAGTCTGGGTGAGCCCTGTCCGGAGGATCCAACGCCAACCCCAGGAAATGAGCCCGGTGGGACGGTCCGTGGTGCGGGCTGGCTAAGGTGCGGCTTCTTGGGGGTGGGGATGGCCTGCCGCGGAAAGACGAACGCCCATGTCCCAGCCGCCTCGGCTGGGACATGGGCGTCGCCCCGCTACCCAGGGCCCCGGAATGGGTCCCCGGAATCGGCGCTGTTGCTTAGTTTGTGACTCCCGAGGTGGTGACCACGGAGAGCCACGGGCCGGCGGGCACGCTGGCACGGTCGACGAAACGCCACGACACGTGGTCGTTGTCGCCGTTCAAGTCAGCGAAGCCGAGGCAGCCGTTCAGGGCTGGGGAAACATCCATGCCCGCACCCTGCGACGGGTCGCCGGAGAACTGCTTGTTGGCGGGCCTGGCGTTGTTCGAGCCGAAGACGTAGGCGGAATCGTGGTAGAGGGAACCGCTGGACGGACCCGCATCTTCCACTTGTCCATAGCAGACGCCGCCCTTGGGGCCGGTGATCTGGACCCATGCGTTCTTCATGTAGCTGTAGCTCGAGTCGGCACAGTGGTTGACGCCGGTTGCGGCATTGTCTGCGGCGGCCCACGGAATCACTTTGCAACGCTCTGCGAAAGCAGCGCTGTCATTGACGTCGTCGTAAGGCAGATCCAGGTGAGAAGGGGTTCTGCAAAGGCTTGGACTGGTGCAACGGGAAGTAGCCGTTGCTGGCTACGCGCTGTTCCGTGGCGCACTTGAAATTCGAGCCGGTTCCGGAACTGACGCCATCGCAGCCGCCATAGGGGCTGCCGGGACAACCGCTGGCGCCCGCAGGGGTAGTTCCGAGGTTCACTCCGGTGTGCTGGAGCGCCCACTGGCCGTTGAAAGTGGAGCAGACCTGAGAACCATCAGAGAGGCTCGCGTTGAAGATTTCGCCCACCCAGAAGGTGGTGCTCACGATGTTGGTGTGAAGCGGGTAGGTCCCGCCTGTGGCAGGCAGCGGCGCGGGTGCCGAAGCCGGGGTACTGGCTGGCGCCGCAGGCGCCGGAGCGGCTGGAGCGGGCGTGCTCGAGGGCTTCGCAGCCGGAACTTTGCTCGGCGTCGGGGTTGGCGTCGGCGTTGAAGCGGGTTTGGGGGTGGAGGAGGGCGAGGGAGAGGCGCTTGGGCGGGCGCCCGAAGTGCGGTCCGAGGCCTGGGCGGAGGATTTGTGGGAGGACTGGACGGCCGATATGGTTGCTAGCCCGCCGAAGGTCAGGAGCAACACGGCGACGAGTGCTGTTAACAGGTGTTTCATATTTTGGGTGACATATCTGTTGGGGACATAGACATACGAGACCGAGGCAATGGATAGGGCGGTCTGCAGGCGAAAATGCCGCAGAGTCGTACACGGCCAAATGGTGTGTCACGACAGAGTTGTTACGAAAATCGGCTGTGCTTCGACTCCCCAGAAGTAGCCAGCCAGAACCTACTCTTGCGAGACCAGCTTACACATTGTGGCCAGACCGTCGAGGAATCGGGGCCGCGAAGGTGCCTGTCGTGCCTCTCATGGCGGCTGCGTGGAGGGGTCGAATCCCATGCGAGTAGCCCTGGAAATTCAAGTAGTTACCACTCAATCCAGGACAGAAACCCGCAGGTAGGTTTTGGAAATGACACCGGTCCGTGCCGCGGCCGTCAGGAACACGAGTCCGGCGGCCCGAGGATGAGACAGGACCATGGACGATACTGAAGGGACCCACACCTCGCCCCCGATCATTCGGGCCGCAGAGCTTCAAGAGATAGTTATTGCCTTGTCAGGGCCGGAGCCAGCCGGAGTAGTCATTTCAGGTCCGGGAGGCTCAGGGATGACCACCCTCCTGGGCGCCGCCGCGTCCGTCCTGCGCGGATCATTCAGCGTGATCGCCCACAATGTTTCCGAGTCATTCGCCGATATCCCCTTCGGAATCGCCATGGCACTTGTTCCGGACCTGCCAGCCCGGTCCAAGGTGTGGCCGGGCTCCATCGTCGCTGCATGTCGCAAAGCGGTACGCGGCGCTACGGCATCGGGGTCCTCTGCCTTGCTGGTGCTGGACAACATCGATTTCCTGGACGACATGTCTCTTTGGCTCCTGAACCAGCTGCTCGTTGAACCGGATATCCGCCTGATCGCCACCCACCGCTCAGACCGGCCCTTGCGGATGGAACTGATGGAGTCCGTGGTTTCGCGGCAGTTGTCGGTGGTGACTTTGGACGAGCTCACCCAGGAGCAGCTTCGCGAATACCTGGACCACCGTTTGGGCGGTCGCGCTGCGCGCAGCCTGGTTCGGGATATCCATGCCCTGACCGGTGGAAACCTGCAGACCGCGAAATTGCTTCTGGACGAAGCCTCGGCGCGCGGCGAGATCGTGGAGCAGGCCGATTCCTGGATGCTCTCCGGGCCGATTCGAATGGATGGATCGCAGGCCCTGGAGCTGACCCGGCACCGGCTTGAAGGGTATTCCGTACCCCAGCGGCAGGTGGTTGACACCCTGGCGGTGGGGGAGCCGATACCGCTTGCTGTTCTTGAGGAACTTGTCCAAAAACGGGCCATTGAAGCGCTCCGGGGCGACGGCACCATCCGCGTTCAGAACGACAGCCAGGAGATGGCGACCCTCAGCCACGCCATCGAGGGTCGGTTGGCGCGGCAGCAGCTGGGACCTGCCCGGATCCTGGAACTTCGGCGGAGCATCTACATCATGTCTGCACCACTTGCCGACGATTCGCTGTGGACCCTGTTCCGTCGTGTGGACCTCGAACAGGAAAACGGCTTGCCGGTGTCCGACGCAGACCTCTTGGCCGTGGCCATAGCGGCGAACGACATCCATGACAATCGGCGGGCCCGCCGCGCCGCGGATGCCGTCCAAGCCCCGGAACTGGCGCTGATTGCAGGAGTGGAGCTGGCAAGGGCGCTCTACCAGACGAGGGACTTCACCGGAGCGGTAACCGTCCTGAAAGGCTTGGTCGCAAACACTCCAGACGTCCTGACGGCGGACTTCGCCCACGCCGTATGGCTGCTGCTGCACGCACTATTGCCGACATCGCCCGGGGTCAGCGTGCTCCAGGCGGTCCTTCACGATGCCCGACGGCGGGTGGAGGCTGCCGCCGTCGGGCCCCTGCCCGGCGGGCAGGCCTCTCCCGAGCAATCGGCCGTCCGAGACGAGCTGGACGTTCTCCAGGTCTATCTGGATGCCCAGAACGGTAGCTGGCCTTCCGCCGGCAGTGAGCTGTTCCGCAGGCTTTGCCACAGCCAATTGATCGACCCCGTCTTGCGCTCGGAGACCCAGCCGCCACCGCCCACCTTGGCCTGCGTCCTTTTGATGGCGCTGGTATCTCAAGGGTTGGCCGTGAGCGGACGGTTTGCGGACGCCGTCGCGCTTTCGAAGCTGGCTCTCGAGGCCGTGGGTAAGCTGCCGCGGTGCCCCGTGGATTTCCACTCCACCATATTGACCATCCACGGATCCAATTTGATCTGGCGCGGGCAATGGGGCGGTACTGAAATGTTCTGCGCCGGCAGTTCCAGCTACAGCAACCGGATGAGCTACTTCGGCGGATCGGCCCACCTCTACAGGGCGCTGGTGCTTGCCAGGCAGGGGAGCCTGGAGCTGGCCTGTGAACAGTTCCGCCAAGCCAAGGCCCGGTTGGACGAAGCTGACCCAGACGGACTTCTGCCACCTGCCCTCGGGGGACTTGCCGCAGCCGCATGGTTGCTGGGCGATGTCAACCAGGTACGTCGGGCGCTCGCGGCCTACGATTCACGCCTCAGCGCAGGGAACTATCTTGCGTCGCAACTCGCCGAAAGCTATTCATCCGCAGCACGGTCAATCCTGATTGGCGCAGAACATTCCCACAGGAAGCTCCTGCAACTCGCGGGTTCTGCTGCCAAGAGGGGACACCGGGCGCTCGAAATGCTGAACCTCGGCTTGGCCGCCCGCACCGGTAGCCGTGGCTATCGGCAGCTGGGCCCAGGAGTGTCCGAGGTGGTGTGGAGCGTCGAGCCCGGCATGCCGCCGGGCTCGGATGCAACCCAAGAACCGGGGCACGGACTTGGTGCAGGGCAGCTCGGCGCAGGACCCCTTGGAACGGGGCCCCTCGGAACAGGGTCCCACGGAACAGGGCCGGGAAGCGCGGGCGAGCCGTTGCAAGATTGGGCTTTCGACCAGGAAAGAGGCGTTTGCGTTTGACGAACCCGCCGCGGTGGGTCCGGAGACCGGGGCATCTGTTCTTCCAGGGATCGTCAAGCTCTCGCAACGCGAACGCGAGGTGACCGCCCTGGTCGCGTCCGGGCTAAGCAGTGCGGAGGTAGCCGCTCGCTTGGGCATAGCTGTCAACACTGTCAACGCCCACCTGCAGCGGGTCTATGGCAAACTCGGAGTCTCCCGCAGGCAGAAGCTTTCAGAGCTCTGGGACGAATTGGCGAAACCCGAGGAGTAGCCTGTGCTGCACCACGGATGAGGCAGCGATGGCAATTGGTGGGACAATTACTAGGTGACGCCGCCATTCCTGGCGGTTAGCCGCTGGCGATTGCCACGTATTTCCAACAAGGAGCACCGGTTTTGACAATGGTTTCCACCCCCGCGCGGGGAGATGCCCAGGCTTCCGCACTCGATGACGCGGAGGTCCTTCGCATACGCAATGACTTCCCCGTTCTTGACCAGGAAATCAATGGCAAACCTTTGGTCTATTTGGATTCGGGTGCCACCTCGCAGAACCCCAGGAGCGTCCTTGAGGCCGAGCAGGAGTTCTATGAGCAGCGAAACTCCGCGGTCCATCGCGGCGCACACCACCTTGCTGTGGAAGCCACGGATGCCTTCGAAGAGGCACGAGCCACGGTGGCACGCTTTGTAGGCGTTGGAGACGATGAACTGATTTGGACCGCGAACGCCACGGCCGGTTTGAACCTTCTGGCCTATTCGTTCTCGAACGCCAGTGTGTCCAACGCGGCGGCAGGTGGTGAGCGATTCGCCCTGATGCCGGGTGACGAAGTCCTCGTCACCGAAATGGAACACCACGCCAACCTGATCCCGTGGCAGGAACTGTGCCGGCGGACCGGTGCCACCCTCAAGTTCATTCCGATTGACGACGCCGGTGCGCTGCGACTTGAGGAAGCCGCCCGCCTGATGACCGGACGCACCAAAATCTTCGCCTTTACCCACACGTCCAATGTGCTTGGCAACATCAATCCTGTGGACATTCTGGTTCGGATGGCCCGGGAAGTAGGCGCCTTGGTGGTCCTGGACGCCTGCCAATCCGCTCCGCACCTTCCCCTGAACTTCAAAGCCCTGGACGTGGACTTTGCCGTGTTCTCGGGCCACAAGATGCTCGGGCCCACGGGAATCGGCGCGGTCTACGGACGCCGTGAGTTGCTCAACGCCATGCCACCGTTCCTGACTGGTGGTTCCATGATCACCACCGTGACCATGGAACAAGCCCAATACCTGCCCGCTCCCCAGCGCTTCGAGGCGGGAACACAGGCTATTTCGCAGGCTGTTGCCCTGGCTGCCGCAGCGAACTACCTCAGTGAAACAGGCATGCAACGGATCGCGCTTCGCGAGGCGGAGCTTGGCCAACGGCTTGTCACCGGCCTTAGCGCCATCGACGGAGTCCGCGTTCTGGGCCCTGGGACCGGGGAGGAACGGACCGGACTTGCCGCGTTCGACGTCGCCGGAGTGCACGCGCACGACGTCGGGCAGTACCTCGACGAGCTGGGCATTGCCGTCCGTGTGGGTCACCACTGTGCGCAGCCATTGCACCGGAGGCTGGGCCTGACAGCCTCCACGAGGGCCAGCACCTATTTATACACCACTTCCGAGGAAGTAGACCTTCTGATCGAGACAGTTGCCCAGATCCGGCCCTACTTCCGCGTGACTTCTTCTGGAGCCACGTCATGAGCGGCCTGGACGCTTTGTACCAACAGCTGATTCTCGAGCACTCGAAGGCGCGCAGCGGTGGAGATCTGGCTCATCTTCCGGACGCAGCAGCCGGCACGGCCGGCACGGGACAGAGCCATCAGCTCAATCCCGTGTGCGGGGATGAGATCACCCTCCGGCTGAGTGTGGGCATGGCCGGAGACGGACAGGCCGTCACGGAAATCCATTGGGACGGCGATGGCTGTGCCATTTCCATGGCGTCAGCGTCCATCCTGAGCGAAATGGCACCGGGCATGTCGCCGGCGTCCCTTCGCCGGACGATTGATTCTTTCCGTGAATTGATGCGCTCGCGCGGCAAACTGGAGGCGGATGAGGAATTGCTCCAGTGAACGCTGCCGCTTTAGCCGGGGTTGCCAAATATCCGGCACGGGTAAAGTGCGCCATGCTCGCCTGGGTGGCTGCGGAGGACGCACTGCGGCAGGCTGAGGCCAGCGAAGGCGTGTCTCAAGCTCTCTAATTCGGGTAAGCGAGTCGAGTAGCGTCCACTCTATTTCGAACCCGCGGCCGGACTTAGCCTCGAAGCATGATTACCTTGGAGAGCAGGCGCGAATGGCGCCGGAGCCAGCACCGGGTCCGCAGGGCCGAATTTGTGATTGTGGGAATGTTGTTTGCCCTCGTCGCCGCGACCATTTTTGCCGCCGCCGCGGGGTTAATGCGCTGAATACCAAGGCTCGAATGCAGTCAAGCCACTGCACTGACGCCTGGCCGCATTACCTTTGAAATCTCATGAGTAAATAAAAGCTCGGACCCGTGTATACCGGTCCGAGCTTTTTGTACCATTGGCCTTTTGTCATCGCATCACCTGGGTACCGCTGCAATGACCACCGAAATCGACATGAGCCCGAAAATCGCCCAGACAAAGATCAACGACCAGTTCTTTGCCCGGACCTTCCTGTGGCTTCCGTGCCACACCCGTTCCATACTATTCGCGTCCATACCAGCAAGGTATTCCTGGCGGTACGGGGCAAATAGCGTGCCAATCACCCTAATTGCGGACAGCAATACTCCATAAGAAATGTAGGCTACTCGCATACCGGCCAGGCACCTCAGGCGCGGGTGAAAACGTCAGGTACGCCGTCGCCGTCGTCGTCCCTTTGCTCTTCTTTCGCCACGTGGCGGTAATGGCGGTTGCGGGCCTTGAGCACGACGGCGGCGAGCACCGCCGCGGCGAGGGAACCGGCCAGTGATCCGCAACCTTCGCATGATCGTCGTGCGGAGAACCGGAGCCGAAGCTCAGCTCGGCGATCAGGAGCGAGACGGTGAAGCCGACGCCGGCCAGCATGGCGAGCCCTGCGACGTCGATCCAGGCCGAGCGCCGTCATCCAGCCGTGCGCGGGTGGTCTTCGTGATGAGGAATGTGGTGCCGAAGACTCCCACCGTCTTGCCCACCACGAGGGCCATGATGATGCCAACCGCCACTGGATCGCGCAGGGCGGCTCCCAGCCCTTCGGCGCCGCCCAAGGCAACGCCGGCGGAGAAGAAAGCGAAGACGGGCACCGCGAATCCTGCAGAGAAGGGACGCAGGCGGTGCTCGAACGTTTCGGCGAGGCCGGCTTTGGGTTCGCCCTTCTTTCCCGACGCCAGGACGGGAACAGCGAAGCCAAGCAGGACGCCCGCCACGGTGGCGTGGATGCCGGAGGCATGGACGAACGCCCAAGTGGCGGCCGCAAGGGGGAGCAGCAGATACCAACTGCGGATGCGCTTCTGTACCAGGAAGGTGAAGAGGGCCAGCGGCACGGCTGCGGCCAGCAGCATGAGTGGCTCAAGGCCGTTCGAGTAGAAGAACGCGATGATGCCGATGGCGATCAGGTCATCCACCACCGCCAATGTCAGCAGGAAAGTCCGCAGCGCTGACGGCAAATGCGTGTTGATGACTGCCAGAACGGCCAGGGCAAATGCGATGTCGGTGGCAGTAGGTATCGCCCAGCCTTTGAGGGTTTCCGCGCCCGAGCCAAGATTGAGCACCACGTAGATGAGTGCCGGAAGAGCCACGCCGCCTATTGCGGCCGCCACCGGGACGATCGCCTTGGACGGCTTCCGCAATTCCCCGGCGACGAATTCGCGCTTCAGCTCGAGTCCGGCGATGAAGAAGAACACAGCCAAAAGCCCGTCTGACGCCCAGTGGCCCAGGCGCAGTTCAAGATGCCACGGGGCATAGCCGATTTTGATATCGCGGAGCGAAAAATAGCCGTTGGAAAGGGGCGAATTGGCCCAAACAAGAGCGGCCACGGTAGCGGCGAGCAAGAGGGCGCCGCCAACGGTCTCAGTGCGGAGAATAGCAAGGATGCGTTGGTACTCGGGGAAACTGGAGCGGCTGAAAACCCGGGTATGGGCAGCGGAGTGCGGGCGGTTCGCCATGTGGCTCCTCGGGGAGTTCGGGGTCAACAAAACTGTTGCCGACCAGACTTCCCGGCGCACCTGTTTTCTATTTTACCCAACTAGCTCGGAAGGGGCGCTAGGCGACCAGGCCCGCGACGCCGATGATCGCCGTCGCGAGGCCAAGCACCATGGAGATGGTCACGAGCACAACGTGCACCGTGAGGAACTTGGTCGCCTTCCCGGCGGCGTCGCGGGCGCGGGGGTCCGTCATGACGCGGCGCAGGAACTGCGGCCACACGATGAGCGACCAGGCCCCGGCGACAATCAGCACAATGGCCAGGCCAGGTACCAGCTGCACGCTAGTGGCTTTCGAGCCAGGCCTGGCCTGCTGGGACTGGATGTTCAGGGCCTTGCCCACCATCGGTTCGGCCGCTTCGGCGATCTTGCCGCCGAGGAACGGTACCGACGAGGTGACGTTGCCTTCAAGCTCGACGCGGGTGTTGCCGCCGTCGGCCACAAGACGCTGTACCGCGGTGACATCCAAAGGGGCGCCGGAGATTTTCAGGGAAATGGTGCTGGCGCGGGAGCCGTCGGCCGTCGGTGCCTCCCACTTTTCGGTCTGTGTGACGGTGAGCTTTTCGCCCACGAACTTCCGGGCGATCTCGGGCAGCCGCGTGGTGGGCAGGGTACGGACCGTGATGGTGCTGAATGCGCCGGCGGTGTCGCCGTCGACCTGGAATGATTCCAAAGTGCCGCCGACATACTCGCTCGTGTGGCGCAGGAAGTCTTCGTCAATGAAAGTAGCTGTTACGCGGTCGACGCCGTAGGGCAGCGTGGTGGATGCGTTCAGGGCCATGGGGGTCCTCCGTGAATATCTCGGTTGAAAGGTCTTGCGGCTCCCAAACATCCTACGGTGTTGCCGGGGTAGGCTAGGAACGCCCCGGGATTCGAGAGAATTTCGGGCTTTCGTGTTGCCTTCCCCAATCCGACTTCCCTCTTCCGAGGAGTGCCATCCATGAGCCCCAAAGGCCAGCCGTCCGCGGTAAACCCTGGAACCAACCACGCGGGCACCGTCGCATCCCTTGACGGATTGCGGCGGGCTTTGGGCGAGGACCGGACGTTCGCGCGCGTCAGGCCCGAGGCCGCACGGACGTTCAGCGAACGCAGCAGCGACTACCAGATCAGCGCGCCTGCAGGCTTGAGGGCCGCGCTGCTGGCGGAGATGGTAGATGGCCTCGCCTCCCAGGAGGACGAAGGCGGCTCTCTTGAAAACAACGCGGTGGTGTTGGCCGTCACGGCAACCGGCCGCGAAGCCGAGGACCTCACGGCCGCCTTGGCCGCCTATCTTCCGGCGGATTCAGTGACGGCTTTCCCCAGCTGGGAAACCTTGCCGCACGAAAGGCTCTCGCCCCGCTCGGACACAGTGGGCCGCCGGCTCTCGGTACTTCGCCGGCTGGCCCACCCGGAGAGCTCGACGGCGGGTGCCTTGCGTGTGGTGGTGGCCCCGGTTCGCGCCGTGGTCCAGCCGATCGTGGCGGGCCTGGGCGAACTGGTCCCCGTGACCCTGAGGGTAGGGCAGGAAATGCCCTTCAGCGACGTGGTACGCCGCCTTGCCGACGCCGCCTACTCCCGCGTGGACATGGTTACCCACCGGGGTGAATTCGCCGTCAGGGGCGGCATATTGGATGTTTTCCCACCCACCGAGGACCACCCCATCAGGGTGGAATTCTTCGGCGATGAGGTAGACCAGATGCGGTGGTTTGCCGTGGCGGACCAGCGTTCGCTGTCGGGTCCGTCCGTGCATCACCCCACCGAATTGCATGCCCCGCCCTGCCGGGAAATCCTCATCACGCCGTCGGTCATGTCCCGGGCTGCCAAGCTCAAGGCCGAGATGCCGGCCGCCGCGGACATGTTGGAAAAGATCGCCGGCGGCATCGCCGTCGAGGGCATGGAATCCTTGGCACCTGTCCTGGTTGATTCCATGGTGCCGTTCGTCGAACAGTTGCCGGCCGGTTCGATCGCCGTGGTGATCGAACCGGAGAAAGTGCGCACCCGTGCCCACGACCTCGCTGCCACCAACGAGGAATTCCTCGAAGCGGCTTGGTCCACGGCGTCCGACGGCGGAAAGGCGCCTTTGGCGCTCGACGCGGTCCTGGGTTCCCAAGCCGCCTCCGCCCTGCACTCGGCCAGCTTCCAATCCTTGACGGACACCCGGGGCGCAGCCTTGGCGCACAGCGTCTCTTGGTGGTCCATCACGTCTTTGGCGACGGACGAAGAACTTGTCCTCGACATCGACGTCCTGAACTTGCATGCCCGCGAACCGCGCGGGTACCAGGGCGACGTCGCAGAGATGCTCGAATTCATCGGGTCCCGCGTGCGGGACCAATGGCGCATCGTGGTGGCGACCGACGGACCCGGACCGGCTCAACGGCTCGCCGAGTTGTTCCATGACGCTGATATCCCGTGTTCCCGCGTCGAATCCCTGGCCCACGAACCGCAGGCCGGCATCATCGAGGTGACCACGGCCGCCGTCGGACGCGGATTTGTGCTCGACGGCCTCAAACTGGGGCTGCTCACGGAAGCGGACCTCCTGGGCCGCACGTCGGCCGGGTCCACGAAGGACATGCGGCGCATGCCCTCCAAGCGGCGCAACGCCGTCGACCCCCTCCAGCTGCACGCCGGTGACTTCGTGGTCCACGAACAGCACGGAATCGGGAAGTTCGTGGAGCTGATCCAGCGCAAGGTGGCTGGCTCCTCTGCCGGTCCGTCCGGGGGAGACGCAGGTCTTCGCGAGTACCTCGTGCTCGAGTACGCGGCGTCCAAGCGCGGTGCCCCCGGCGACCGGCTTTTCGTGCCCACGGACCAGCTCGACCAAGTGACCCGCTACGTCGGGGGCGACTCGCCGGCGTTGAGCAAGATGGGCGGCGCGGACTGGGCAAGCACCAAGTCCAAGGCCCGCAAAGCCGTCAAGGAAATCGCGGGCGAGCTCATCCGGCTGTACTCGGCCCGCATGGCGTCCCGCGGGCATGCCTTCGCTCCGGACACCCCGTGGCAGCGGGAGCTTGAGGAGGCTTTCCCCTACGTGGAGACGCCGGACCAGTTGACCACCATCAACGAGGTCAAGGCAGATATGGAACGCGAGATCCCCATGGACCGCCTGGTCTCGGGCGATGTTGGCTACGGAAAGACCGAAATCGCGGTCAGGGCCGCGTTCAAGGCGGTACAAGACGGCAAACAGGTAGCGGTGCTGGTACCAACGACACTGCTCGCCCAGCAGCACTACGAAACCTTCACCGAGCGCTTCTCCGGATTCCCTTTGCGCGTCAAGCCGCTGTCACGGTTCCAGGGCGCGAAGGAAGCCAAGGAGACCATCGAGGGAGTCAAGAACGGCTCCGTGGATGTGGTCATTGGCACGCACCGGCTGCTCTCCAAGGACTTCGAATTCAAGGACCTTGGCCTGGTGATCGTGGATGAGGAGCAGCGCTTCGGCGTGGAGCACAAGGAAGCGCTCAAGAAGATGCGCACCAACGTAGACGTCCTCGCGATGAGCGCCACACCCATCCCGCGTACCTTGGAGATGTCCCTCACGGGTATCCGCGAAACCTCCACGCTGGCCACCCCGCCGGAGGAGCGGCACCCCGTGCTGACGTATGTCGGGCCGTTCACGAACAAGCAGACCTCCGCGGCGATCCGGCGTGAACTCATGCGCGAAGGGCAAGTGTTCTTCGTCCACAACCGTGTGTCCTCGATTGAACGCATCGCCGCCCAGATCCGTGAACTGGTTCCCGAGGCCCGCGTTGAAGTGGCGCATGGGCAGATGTCCGAGAGCCGCCTGGAAAAGATCATCGTGGACTTCTGGGAGAAGCGCTTTGACGTCCTGGTCTGCACCACCATCATTGAGACCGGCCTGGATATTTCCAACGCCAACACCCTCATTGTGGACGGCGCGGACAAGTACGGCCTCTCCCAGCTCCACCAGCTGCGTGGCCGTGTGGGACGTGGCCGCGAACGTGCCTACGCCTACTTCCTGTATCCCTCGGAGAAGCCCCTGGGGGAGGTGGCCCTTGAACGGCTCAAGGCCGTCGCGGCCCACAATGAACTCGGCGCGGGAATGCAGCTGGCCATGAAGGACCTCGAAATCCGCGGCGCCGGCAACCTGCTGGGCGGGCAGCAGTCCGGGCACATCCAAGGGGTCGGATTCGATCTGTACATCCGGCTGGTGGGCGAAGCCGTGGCCGAGTACCGCGGCGAGGCCGAAGAGAAGGCCGCAGACATGAAGATCGAGCTGCCCGTCAATGCCCATTTGCCCCACGACTACGTGCCGGGTGAACGGCTGCGCCTGGAGGCTTACCGGAAACTGGCTGCAGCTATTACCAATGAGGCTATCGACGAGGTCCTGGCCGAGCTCGTGGACCGTTACGGTGAGCCGCCCCTGCCCGCGAAGAACCTGATCGCCGTCGCGCGCTTCAGGGTGGGTGCCCGCGAAGCCGGGCTGTCCGACGTCGCACTCCAGGGCAACTTCATCCGTTTCTCGCCCGCCCAGCTGCCCGAATCGAAGGTCATGCGGCTCAACCGCATGTACCCGGGCTCGCAGATCAAGCCGGCCCTGGACGCCGTGCTGCTCCCCAAGCCCAAGACGGCGAGGATCGGCGGGCGCGACCTGCAGGACGCCGAGATCCTTGAGTGGGCCAACACAGTCATCGAAGCTATCTTCTCGGCTTCACCGAGTGCGTCCGCTTCCCAGACCGCAGGCTGAACCAATGATGGGAGGACATCACGCCGCGTCCGGGGCCGCGGCGTGGATAGCTATCGCTTCAACCGGCCCGTACGCCTTGGGCTGGTACCCGCTGGACGCCACCGGAATACTCATCGGAGCGATGACGACGGCGGGAACCGCCGCTGGTGTGCGATTGGGACCACCGCTCAAGCACCATCGCCCACTCGCTGCCGCCCTTGTCGAACGTGATCGCGGTGGGGATCGAGAAGGCCAGCGGAGGGCACCGGCAGGGAACCCATTCACTCGCTGGGAGCCTCGGCATTTGTCGTGCTCGCAGCCATGGCTGCCCAGTTCCAGTTTGATACTCCCGTGGGCCGCCTGTCCGTTGGCGCCGGGTTGCTGTGCATGTTCATGATCAACCTGGCGGCCAAGGCCCTCAAGTTGTTCCCGAGCTCGGGGTGGATCGCCAACTGGGTCTTCGCCCTTGCCATGGCCGGACTGGTCACGTGGTTTGCCCCGCACCAGTGGAGCTGGCTGCCGTTGTCCATGCTTACCGGCGTCGTGGTCCACATCGTGGGTGACATGATCACCACCGGCGGCGTGCCCCTGCTGTGGCCGATCGTGATCAAGCCGCCGAAATTCCTGCGCAAGTTACCCCTCGTCAGCGGAATCTGGCGGGCCAACGGCGCCTTCTCGATCCCGTTGCTCGGCAAAGCCGGGTCGCGGCGGGAATGGCTGGTCCTGATTCCAGTGGGCGGTTATGCGATGGTTGGGCTTGGTCTGGCGGCGTGGGCATTGCTTCGAAACCAGTGGCCGGCCCTCCAGGCCCTCATGTTGGGGCTGGGTGGATGACGGCGGCAGGAGGTTCTGCGGAGTCACGCTTAAACCACTGTGGCCCCGGACTATGAAGTCCGGGGCCACGGTTTTCTGCAGTTAGGTCTTAGCTTTCGCCAGCCGAGTTGGAGCGGCCCAGAATGGTCTGCGGAATCCAGAATGCGAGGGCAAACAGGCCAAGACAGACGGCCATCGGCCAAGGGTTCTCCAGCGTGAGGTAGGACAGCGAGTAGATCCCACCGAGGAACAGGGCGATCATGATCGCGAAGAGCAGAATGCTCTGGCCCAGTGGGTTCTCTTTTTCGATGGGCTGGCTGGCGTTCTGGGACATGCTTTCCTCCTCGGCCCCTCGGGGCTCAAAAACTGTGGCGGCCGGGCAAATCAGTACGCAGATGAACCCTGTTCACCCTTGACAATGGCAATCCCGGAGCTCGCACCGATACGTGTTGCACCAGCAGCAATCATAGCCTGTGCATCGGCCAGGGAACGTACTCCACCGGAGGCCTTGACACCAAGGTCCGGGCCGACGGTCTTGCGCATGAGGGCAACGTCTTCCACCGTGGCGCCGCCACCGTTGAATCCGGTTGAGGTCTTGACGAAATCGGCTCCGGCTTCGACGGATGCCTGGCACGCCAAGACCTTCTGCTCGTCGTTCAGGAGGGAGGTTTCGATGATGACCTTCAGGATGGCTCCGCCAGCGTGCGCTGCCTCCGCGACGGCGGTGATGTCATCCACCAAAGCGCCTTTGTCACCGGCGCGGGCGGCGGCGATGTTGATCACCATGTCGATTTCATCCGCACCGTCCAGTACGGCACCGCGGGCCTCAAAAGCCTTGACGTCGCTGGGAGTCGCGCCCAGCGGGAACCCGACCACCGAGCACGTGAGTACTCCGGAACCCTTGAGGGCCTTCGTGACAGTCTTGACCCACAGCGGATTGACGCACACCGACTTGAACTTGTACTCGGCAGCCTCCGCACAGATCTGGCGCACGTCAGCCTCGCTGGCCTCCGGCTTGAGAAGAGTGTGGTCGATGTATGAAGCGATGCTTGCCGTGTTTTCGACTGCGGTATCGGCTTCGTGGCTCATGGAGGTCCTTCCGTGGGCGGGCCCGTGGCTTGTGCCGCATGGGTCGCGGCTCGTCAAATGACCATCTTGCCACACTGCCCGGGCGCCCTGGAGGCCACCAGGGGAGGACTGCCGGGGGACGGAGCGTGCCGGCTACTGGCCGCCCTCAGGCCGCGGCGCCGGCGGAATGGGGAGACGGTATGGACCGCGCGGCCTGGAGCCTAGCGTCTTCTTGGAGCCGGGCTGCGCAATGGGCCGCAGCCGCATCAGAGGAAAGGACGAGGCCCAGTCGCATGCCGTCCCGCGAGGCGGCGTCGCCGATCGCCCAGATGCCCGGTACGGACGCGGCGAAGTCGCGCCCAACCCGGATTCCGCCGTCGGGAGCTGTTTGCAATCCCGCGCTTTCGGCCAGCTCATGACGGGGGAGGCGTTCCTCGGCGAGCACCACCAGATCGCCGTTCATGCTGCTTCCGTCCTCGAAAAGGATTCCGGTGGCCGGCAGAACCGACCCCGCAATTGAAGGCACGACGGCGGTTGGGCGCAAGGTGGTGCGGATGGGCCGGACTCCGCGGGCTCGCAGCACGGCCTCGGCCTGGCCGGCTGCCGGGCCGGTGCCCACCAAAATTCCCAGCGGGCGGCGGCCCAGGACCCGGGTGATGTCCTTGATCGCAGCGCCGATCTGCTCGGCGTCGTCGATGGTGGAGTAGCTCAAGCTGCGTGCTGCGCCTTGGACTGGCGGGAGCATCGGCGCGGAGCCGGTGGCAATCACCAGTTGGTCGTACGGGAACTCCAGGCCTTCCGAGGTGGTCACAGTGCGGGGCCTGGGCATCGATGAAGCTCGCCGCCTGGCCAAAACGAACGGAGACCTGGGGGAGGGAAGCGAGCTCCAGGAGTGCGGTGGGGCAATCGTCCCGGTTGCTGAGGACCGTGATGGCGCCGTGGAACCCGGCCGTTCCGGGCTGTTCCCGGCTGTTTGGTGGTGTGCTTGTGCCCGCCAACTGACGGACAAGTGCCTGGGCTGCGGGCCCGGCTCCGGCGATGACCAACTGGTTCAAGTGCTTGGAGCCTGCGGACGGGGTGATGGACATGGTGGGTCCCTTCGCTGGACTGAGCTGTGGTGTGGCTGTGGTTGATGTTCCTGTGCCCAGCGTAGGCGCGGTGTTTTTCGGTGGTGTTTCCCTGTTGTTGCCATTTTGGCGGTGGCCCGTTCCCTGATGGTTACCAGCCGGTAATGAGGTGGGTCACATGGGGGCGGGTGCCGTTGAGTTGCGGACTACCAGCTCGGGCGTGAGGCGCTCATTCGCGATGGGAGCATCCGGATTGTTGAGCCGGTCCATAGCCACGGCTCCGGCGACGCTTCCCAGTTCCGTCGCGTGCAGGTCGATGGACGTCAGGTCGATGCCGTGGAGCCCGCCGGTCCGGGAATTGTCGTAGCCCACCAGCGACAGGTCTCCGGGAATCGCCAGGCCTCTGGCGTAGGCGGCTTCGCGTGCCGCCATCGCGAACTGGTCATTGTGGGTGAAGATGGCCGTCGGGCGCTCCGCGGCATCAAGTATTTCAGCTGCGGCACGCTGTCCGGCATCTTGCGTGAAGTCATGGGCTGGCACTGTCCAGGGAACCAAGCCTGCGCCGCGCATTGTCTTCTCGTAGCTTCTCCGGCGGACCGTGTGGCCGTCATAATCGGGTCCGGCAAGATGGGCGATCCGGGTGTGGCCAAGGCTGAGGAGGTGTTCGGTGGCGGCGCGGGCGCCGGCGTCGTCGTCCGAATAGACGCTGTCGACGCCGGGTACCGGCCGCGCGACGCTGACGATCGGGACTATTTTGGCCAGTTCCCGCACTCGTTCGTCCGGGTCGAGCAGTGTTGCGGCGATGATGATCCCCACCCGTGCCTCGATCAGCGAGTCCACGGCTCCCGGATCCACGCCGTCGATAGACTGGGAGACGCTCAGGATGAGCCGGTTGCGGGCCTGGGGGAGTGCCATCCTGACGCCGCTGAGGATGTCGGCGTAGACCTCATTATGGATGTCCATTAAATCAGAGCCCGACGGCGGAGCGATGCTTGCGTGCCAGGTCGGCGGCGGCCGCGTTGGGCCGGTAACCGAGACGTTTTGCAGCGTCGAAGATCGCCTGTTTGGTCTCGCCGCTGACGCCGGGAGCATCGCGGAAGGCGAAGGACACGAGCGTGCGCGACACTCCCACTTCACGAGCCACATCGCTCTGCGTTGCGGGACGGAGCTGACGGTCAAGACCCATGCACTCATCTTCCCACGGCGAAGAAGCCCCGATTAAGTCATTTGTTAGATTGACCTTACATTTCAGTCTTTCGCGCGTTAGTCTAGTGTTCAGAGCGGGTGTATGACCCGCATCTCAAGACAAAGGAGTCCTGATGTCTGCAACGCAAAGCCATAGGGGAGTCGGCAGCGCAGTCGCGCTTCCTCCACTGACCAGCGGCCCGCACCGTAAGCGCCTTGGCATGGTCGCCCTCATCGCCACCTTTGGTGGTCTGCTGTTCGGTTATGACACAGGTGTCATCAATGGGGCGCTTAGGCCAATGACGGCCGAACTCGGCCTCAGGCCGTTCACTGAGGGAATTGTTGCCAGCTCGCTCGTCTTCGCCGCGGCGATCGGCGCGCTCTCGGGCGGCCGCATCTCCGACGGGTGGGGGCGTCGCAAGACGATCATCCTGTTGGCGGTGCTGTTCTTCGCTGGCACCTTGGTGTGCGTATTCACGCCGAGTTTCGGGGTGCTCGTTCTCGGCCGGATCCTGCTCGGTCTCGCGGTGGGTGGCGCCTCTGCGGTGGTCCCGGTGTTCCTGGCGGAGATGGCCCCGTATGAGATCCGCGGATCCTTGGCGGGCCGCAACGAGCTCATGATCGTCGTCGGCCAGCTGGCGGCCTTCGTCGTCAACGCGATCATCGGCATCGTGTGGGGCGACATCCCGGGCGTGTGGCGCATCATGCTTGCGGTCTGTGCGTTGCCGGCCATCGCGCTGTTCTTCGGTATGCTCCGCGTGCCCGAGTCACCACGCTGGCTCGTGGAGAAGGGCCGGCACGACGAGGCCCTCGCCGTGCTGAGGTCCGTCCGCTCCGAGGACCGTGCCCTTGCTGAGCTCGGCGAGGTCGAGAGCGTTGCCAAGGAAGAGCAGCAGAGCCAGCAGATCGGCTGGCGTGCGGTCTTCAGCAACAAGAACCTGTTCCGCATCCTGCTGGTGGGAATCGGCCTGGGCGTCGCCCAACAGCTGACCGGCATCAACTCGATCATGTACTACGGCCAGACGGTGCTCGTCGAGTCCGGCTTCAACGAGAGCGGCGCGCTCATCGCGAACATCGCGCCCGGCGTGATCGCCGTGATCGGCGGCGTCATCGCCTTGTCGCTCATGGACCGGATCGACCGTCGCAAGACCTTCATCCTCGGCCTCACGCTGACCACCAGCTGCCACCTGCTCATCGGGTTCGCCTCCATGATGTTGCCCGTGGGCAACCCGATCCGCCCGTATCTGATTCTTTTCCTGGTAGTTGCCTTCGTCGGGTCCATGCAGACGTTCCTGAACGTCGCGGTGTGGGTCTACCTGTCGGAGGTCTTCCCGCTGCACATGCGCGGCTTTGGTACCGGCGTCTCGATCTTCTTCCTCTGGGTGGTGAACGGCTTCCTTTCGCTGTTCTTCCCGTCGCTGGTGGCGGGGGTCGGCATCACCGGCACTTTCTTCCTCTTCGCCGTCGTCGGGGCGCTGGCCCTGATCTTCGTCGTCAAGCAAGTTCCCGAAACCCGTGGCCGCACCCTCGAAGCACTGGAGGAAGACGTCACCACCGGTGCCATCTACCTTGTCCACAAGAACCAGGGCTAGACGCTAAACAGGTCTAGACGCGTAGCCGGTAACCCCGCTTGACCACGGTTTCCACAAGCTTTCCGTCCGGCAGCGCGGACCGTAAACGGCTCACTGTCATGTCCAGGGCGTGGACCGAGCCGCGCAACTCCAGAAGATCGGAAAGCGCCTCGCGGGACAGCACAGCACCCCCGGCTCCCAAAAGCGCCCGCAGCAGGAGCAACGGAGCCGGGGCCAGTTCCACCACGGAGCCATTGATCCTCAAGCAGCGCCCTCGCAGCTCAATGTTCCCTGAGGGAGTGTCGAGCCGGCGCACGTGGTTGAGGGCCAGATGTTCGGTGACAAGGCGGATGAGCGCGCCCATGCGGTAACGGTGCGGGATGAGGGGGGTCAGTCCGGCGTCGATCAGCGGTTGTGCGGTGACAGGCCCGACGGCGGCAACGGTCACCTGGGTCTTGAGGGCCTCGACCAGCTGGCGGTACAGGCCCATTTCGTGTGCCGTGCTCCACATCGCGTCCACCGCGGGGGCGCTCGTGAAGGTGAGGACATCCAAGTCCCCGCTGCACGCGGCTTCGATCAAGCGCGGCAGCTTGTCCTCGCCGTCGGGCTTTACCCAGCGGTAGGGGGTGACGGTGAGGACCGTCGCGCCGGACATCCGGAGGCGTTCGAGCTGGCGGACATCGGTATACCCGTGCAATTGCACGGCGACGATCTTTCCGCGGACCCCTTCTTCGAGGAGCATGTCCACCAGTGTGGCCGTGGTTTCGTCACTGCTGATCCCGACGTCGGCAAGGCCGGCCGCGCGGACGGCACCGCGGGCTTTTGGTCCCCGAACGAACATGCGGCAGGCGGCCAGGGCGTCGATGAGTTGCTCGCCGATACCGAACGAGTCCGCCGCCTCGCACCAGCGGCGCATACCGTAGGCGGTAGTGGCGATGCAGATATCGGGTTTGGCCGCAATGATTCGTTTGGTGTCCCCGATGAGGATGATGTCTTCCTGGACCGGGGCAATCTTCAGCGCCGGGGCGTGCAGCACCGAGGCACCACGCCGTTCGAGCGCTTCGATCAGGTCCCTCGACCGGCGATGGGAGGTCACTCCGATGCGGAAACCATCCAGGGGCGCGTCCTCGATTGGTCCGGGGGTGGCCAACGGCGAGCCTACATCGACGGAATCAAGGGCATTCAGCGTAGTCATGGGTGTCCTTTCAGGCTTCAAGGAGTGAAGCTGCGAGGCGGTCCAGGTCTGCGGTGGCTTCGACCTGATTGCGGTTGGCTTCGGCTACCCGGACGACGTCGCCGATCACCAGCACCGCCGGGTTGGTGCAGTCTGCAGCTGCAGTGACGATGGTACCGAGTTCGGCCATGGTGGTGCGCTGACCCGGGCGGTAGCCGCGTTCGACGACTGCCATCGGCGTTGCCGGGTCCATCCCGGCCCGGCTGAGTCCGGCGGCCAGTTGGGGGAGGGTGCCGATGCCCATGAGGACCACGATGGTCCCGCCGAGACCTGTCAGATGCAGGTGTTCTTTCTCGGTCAGGGGTGCATGGCCCGAGACTACCGTGAACATGTGGCTGACCTCCCGGTGGGTTACAGGGATGCCGGCGGCCGCCGGGACGGAGATAGCGCTGGTCACGCCGGAGATGACGCGGACGGGAACGCCCGCCTCGACGCAGGCGGCGACTTCTTCGCCACCGCGGCCGAATACGTAGGGGTCGCCGCCCTTGAGCCGGACCACATTCTTGCCGGCGAGGGCGGTGTCCACCATCAGTTGTTCGATGTCGCGTTGGGCGACCTTATGGTGTCCGGGGCGTTTGCCGACGTCGATGAGTTCGCCGGTGGTCAGCGCCGCTAGTTCCTGGTAGGGGGCGAGGCGGTCATAGAAGACGACGTCGGCGTCCCGCAACGCGCTGACTGCGCCGACCGTGAGGAGCTCGAGGGAGCCGGGGCCGCCGCCGACCAGCGTAACGTGTCCCGGCTCGCCCGCTGCCGGTTCGCTGGCGATGGGGATCCCCGTATTCCGGCAGCGTTCGAGCAGAGGTTCCCAGCCGGGCTGGCCATCGTCTACCGCGGCGACCAGGAAGGGGCGTTCGGGCAGCGGCCCGTCACCTTCAGCACCGTTTGGGGTGCTGAGCCGGTAGACGACGGCGCCCGCGGCCTCGTAGCGGCGAATCGCCTGCCGGGCGGCGCTGGCCGAACCGATGACAAGAACGTCGCGGCCTGTGAGGTCGATGGTGAGCTGCATGGCTTTGCTCCTTAGTCCTGGCCGCGGACGGGGATGGTGGTAGCGATGAGGACAGCGCCCTTCTCTTCCTGCGTGGCCGGTCGGATCTGGCCGCGTTCCGGCACGAAGGCGATGGCTTCGTCTTTTTGGTCCGGGGCGTTGACGAAGGAGCGGAAGCGGCGGAGGCGTTCGGGGTCTTTGAGTGTTTCGGCCCATTCGTCCTGGTAGTTGTCCACGTGGCGGGCCATGGCTGTTTCGAGTTCGGCGGCGATGCCGAGGGAGTCGTTGACCACGACGTCCTCGACGTGTTTGAGGCCGCCGTCGAGTTCTTCTTGCCAGCGGGCGGTGCGCTGGAGGCGGTCGGCGGTGCGGATGTAGTACATCAGGTACCGGTCGATGTATGTGATCAAGGTTTCGTCGTCCAGGGCCTGGGCGAGGAGTTGGGCGTGGGCGGGGAGAAAGCCGCCGTTGCCGCCGACGTAGAGGTTCCAGCCTTTGTCCGTGGCGATCACGCCGACGTCCTTGCCGCGGGCTTCGGCGCATTCGCGGGCGCAGCCGGAGACGCCCATTTTGAGTTTGTGGGGGCTGCGTAGTCCGCGGTAGCGCAGTTCCAGGTTGATGGCCATGGCGACGGAGTCCTGGACGCCGAAGCGGCACCAGGTGGAGCCGACGCAGGATTTCACCGTGCGCAGGCTCTTGCCGTAGGCCTGGCCGGACTCGAAGCCGGCGTCGACGAGTTCCTTCCAGATCTCCGGGAGCTGCTCGAGGCGGGCACCGAACATGTCGATGCGCTGGCCGCCGGTGATCTTCGTGTACAGGCCGTACTTCTCCGCGACGGCTGCAATGACGCCCAGGCCTTTCGGCGTGATCTCGCCGCCGGCAATGCGGGGGACCACGGAGTAGGTGCCGTCCTTTTGCATGTTGGCCAGGGCGCGGTCGTTGGTGTCCTGCAGGGTGCCTCGTCCGGCGCCCAGGACGTATTCGCTGTTCTGGCTGGCCAGGATCGACGCGATGGTGGGCTTGCAGATGTCGCAGCCGGCGCCAGAGCCGTACTTGGCCAGGATGTCCTCGAAGGAGGTCAAATTCCAGGACACGGATGGCGTCGAAGAGTTCCTGGCGCGAAAGACTGAAGTGCTCGCAGAGTGCCTTGGAGACCTCGATGCCGGACTTCTTCAGCTCGCCTTCGAGGAGCTTCTTGAGCATGGGCACGCAGGAGCCGCACTGCGTGCCGGCCCGCGAACAGGTCTTCAGCTCGCCCAGTTCCTGGACGGGCGCGTTGCCATCGCAGGAGCCGCAGCCGTTGATCGCGTCACGGATGGACCCGGCGGGGACGTTGTTGCAGGAGCACAGGATGGCGTCGTCGGGGAGCTCGGTTTCCGGTGCTTCGCCGCCGGCTGCGGTGAGGTAGGCGCCTGGCTCGGCGGGAAGCTCGCGGCCGAGCAGGGGGCGCAGGCTCATGTAGGGGGTGGCGTCGCCCACGAAGATGCCCCCCAGCAGGGTCTTGGCGTCGTCGGTGGTCACGATCTTCTGGTAGACGCCCCGGGCCGGGTCGGCGTAGACGATCTCCAGGGAGTGCTCGGTCTTGGCGAACGCGTCGCCGAAGCTCGCGACGTCGACGCCGGAGAGCTTGAGCTTCGTGGCGGTGTCGAAACCGGGGAACGTCGCTTGCCCGCCGTGCAGGCGGTCGGCCACGATCTCGGCCATGGTGTTCGCGGGGGCCACCAGGCCCATGCACATGCCGCCGAAGTTGGCCACCTCGCCGATGGCGTAGATTCCGGGAATCCCGGTCTCGCAACCATCGGAAATGACGACGCCGCCCTTGTGGCCCAGTTCGAACTGCGGCTGGTTGCCATCCGCGGGACCATTGGCGGCACGGAACAGTTCGTCGCGGGGACGAATCCCGATGGACGCGATGACCATGTCGGCGGGGATGATCCGGCCGTCCTTCAGCAGGACACCGGTGACCTGGCCGTCGTCGTCGGACAGTACTTCTTCGGGGTACGTTCCGGTGAGGACTTCCAGGCCCTTGGCGGTGACGAGACGGCCCAAGGCCTGCCCGGCGCCCTCATCCAGCTGGGCGTTCATGAGCCAGCGCGAGCCGTTGATGACGGCGGCTTCGGCACCGAGTTCCATGGTGCCGGCCGCGGCTTCCAGACCGAGGAGACCGCCGCCTATGGTGACCGTTTTGACGGTGCGCCCGAGCTTTTCCGTGAGTTCGCCAACAGCTTTGTTGATGGCCCAGACGTCGTCGAGAGTGCGGTAGACATGGGCGAGCTCGCTGCCGGGGAAGGGGAGTTGCGCGGCGTCCGAGCCGGTGGCGACCACCAGGTGATCAAAGGGGTAGCTATTCCCGGCCGCAGTTTCCACGGTCTTGGCTTCAGTGTTGATCCGGGTGACGCGTTCGCCAGTGCGCAGGTCCAACGCATCGTGCTCCCACATGGACGCGTCGCCCAAGGTGAGGTCGTACTCTACCTCGGTGAGGGCCTTGCTCAAGGTGACGCGGTCGTACGGGAGGTGAGCCTCCTCGGTCAGTACCGTGACGTGCCAGCCCTCGAGACCGCGGGTGTGCATGGCGTCGGCAAAACGGTGGGCAGCGGGGCCTCCGCCGGCGACAACAATGCGGCGCTGGTTTTCTGGGGTGGAAGTGTGTCCGGTCACGGGTGGCCTTTCGCATACGCCGCAGAATGTGCTCCGCAACTTGTCACTTCAGACTACGGACGGGCAGTTTCACCTCAGTTTCCCGTTTGTTTCGTGGTCTTAACTTCTGGGTCACGATTGGATTTCGTTGGGGGTGAGGTCTCTTTTACGCGCCGGACACATTGATTGCATTCGGGTGAAACACCGTCGACCTACCTTGAAGGTACGGCTGCAACAGGCGGCCGAACCAGACGGCCGGGACAGCATTTGTCCGGCCGCTGGCCTAGCCGGAGGGGTTGACATGACTGTCATTCTGGAACGCGAAGAGCAGCTGCTGAGCCCGCCGACGGCGTCAGGATGGCACCGCGTGTGCCCCTTGGATGAGCTTGAGCTGGCGTGGGGCGAGGCCGCCCTGATCGACGGCGTGCAGGTAGCGCTTTTCCGCCTCGACGCCGAAAAGGTGTTCGCCGTTGCTCAACAGGACCCCGCAACGTTGGCCAACGTCATGGCCCGCGGCATCACAGGGTCCAGAGGATCTCGGCCCACCATCGCCTCGCCGTTGCACAAGGAGGTCTACGATCTTCAGACCGGTGAGTGCTATTCCAATCCAGGGCTCCGGCTTCCGGCTTTCAAGACCCGCTTGATTGACGGCTTCATCGAAGTCGAAGTCTAAGAGCTAGTCAGACGCCAGTCACCGCGGCGACTCAGAGCCCTAGTGCCTCGCGGACATCGGCCAGGATGGTGTCCAAGGTGGTCCGCGCCGCCTGCCGGGTTTCCGCGAGTTCTGCCGCGGAACCTACCGGCTTGATGACTTCCAAGTAGCACTTGAGCTTCGGCTCCGTGCCGCTGGGCCGGATGATGACGCGGCTCAGGTCCTTGGTGAGGTACAGGAGTCCGTCCGTGGGCGGGAGCTGATCGCTTCCCTGGGCCAGGTCAACAAAGGTCTCGACGGCGGATCCGCCGAAAGATTCCGGCGGATCCGCGCGGAGCCGGTTCATCATGGCGTCGAGCAAACCAAGGTCCGCTACCCGGATGCTGAGTTGGTCGCTCGCATGCAGGCCGTGCACCAGGTAGATCTCGTCCAAAGTGTCGAAGATCGTCTTTCCCTCAACCTTGGCCGCTGCGGCCAATTCGGCGATGAGCAGGGAGGCTGAAATGCCGTCCTTGTCCCGCACCAGCTCGGGAGCCACGCAGTACCCCAGGGCTTCTTCGTAGCCGTAGATGAGTCCCGGCACGCGCGAAATCCACTTGAATCCCGTCAGGGTTTCCTCGTGGGCGAAGCCAGCCGCAACCGCGATACGCGAGAGCAGCCGGGAGGACACGATCGAATTGGCAAACACTCCCTTCTTCGCCGGAAGGCCTGACGTCCCCTCGCCCTGGCGCCCGTCGCCTACGGCGTGCCGGGCCACCACATGTGCCCCAAGCAGGGCGCCTACTTCGTCGCCACGCAACATCCGCCAAGCACCCGTATCCGGGTCCTGCGCCGCTACAGCCGCGCGGTCGGCGTCGGGGTCGTTCGCCAGCACGATGTCGGCGTCCGAACGGGCCGCTGCCGCCAAAGCCAGATCCAACGCGCCAGGCTCTTCCGGATTGGGGAAGCTGACGGTCGGGAAATCGGGGTCCGGTGCTGCTTGTTCTTCCACCAGGGAAACATCCGTGAAGCCGGCCGCATTAAGGACCGATACCGCGGTTTCACCGCCCACGCCGTGCATGGGGGTCAGGACAATCTTCAGCTCGCGGGCCGGGAAATTTGCGGGATCTGCCAAGCCGGCTATCGCGGTCTCGTAGTCCTTGGTGATGGAGGTAGGAAGAACGGTCCAGCCGGATTCAGCCAAGGCAATGGACTCCAGCGAGCCCACGGCTTCGATACTCTCGGCAATGTGCGAATCGTAGGGCGCCACGATCTGGGATCCCTGACCGCTTTCCTCCACGGCGCGCCCGCCCAAGTACACCTTGTAACCGTTGTCCTGCGGCGGATTGTGGCTCGCTGTGACCATGACACCGCCGTCGCAATCGAGGGCGCGGACAGCGTAGGCCAACAGCGGGGTAGGAAGCGCGGACGGCATCAGGAAGGTGTCGATTCCGGCGGCCGTGAAAATGGCGGCCGTCTCGGCGGCAAAGACGTCCGAGTTGTGCCGGGCGTCATAGCCGACGACGGCGCGCGGCCGCGTTCCCTGCGAAGCTGCGACACCCTGCGAAGCCGCTTCAACGGCATTCTTGAGGAAGGCCGCCAAACCTGCTGCTGCCCGTCGCACCACTACGCGGTTCATCCTGTTGGGACCCGGGCCGAGGGCGGCACGGAGTCCGGCGGTACCGAACTGCAGCGTTCCATTGAAGCTGTCTTCAAGCTGCTGACGGGCTGCCGCGACGCCCACGGAGGCGAGTCCGGTGAGTTCGGACAGTGCAGCCGAAGTGATCGGGTCCGGGTCCTGGGCTGCCCATTCGCTGGCGTCGGCTATCAACTTGTCAAATGCGGCATCGCTCGATGTCATAGGGATAAAGCTATCGTCAAAGAGCATGGATACCGAGGTCCAGGGTTGTGTCAACTGTCACAGTTCGGCCTGCCCCAGACAGTTCCGTTGTTCGTGGTGGCGTTATTTGGCTTTGGTCGAGCGTGTTCGCACGAGGGCGATGACGCCTGCAGCCAAGCCCAGGAGGCCCGCCACAAGGCCGAACCAGCCCGCCGTCGAACCGGCGTCTCCGCCGGAGGTCGACGCCGCAGCGGACGAAGCCTGAGTCGCTGACGGTGATGCGGAGGCAGACGCCGCCGCAGCGTCACTAGCTGTCGTCACGAACGACGGGGCCGGGTGCTCGGGCTCTGCTTGGCCCGCGACGGCCTTCTCATCCCATTTCACGACAGTGCCGTCAGTGTACGTCTGGGTTGCCGGCAGCGCGACAGTGGTGCCGGCGTCGGGCAGGACACCTACCGAGATCGAGAACGCCTGGTATTCGTTCTGTCCGATCTGGTGCGCGGCATCTGCGGTCCACACCACGGAACTGACGGCTTTGGTCACCGTTGCCCCGGCGACTGTGACGGGTTTGGGCAAGGTGGTGGTGATGAGCTCCGACTTCCACCCCTCGATGGGTTTCACGGACACCTCGTTGAAGGGCATGTCGGTGGGCAGGGACACTTCGAGTTTGCTGGTTTTGGCAGTCGGGGACTCATTGGGGACGTTGAAGGTCAGGTGCGTGGAGCCCCCGGCGGCAGGATCATCGGGAGCAACGTTGACGTGCGCCGAGGCGGCTGAGACGCCGACGGCGAGCAGCCCGGCAGCCATGGTGGCGGCGCAGGCGGTCTTGAGGGTACGGCGGTGGGAAGTCTTCATGGCAATGGTGCCCTTTCACGAAGGAAAAGCGGTTGGGGGCCGGGGCGGACGAAGGTCCGGACCGGTGAAGGCAGTGGGTTGCCGCCTGTCCCTCTGCCCGCATATGAAAGGGGAGAGAGTCTTAGGCGGCAGGCATCAGGACTGGCGGACCGCGCCGGGAGGGAAGCCGCAGGCAGGGAAGGCTGCGGTGACGCACAGCCGGGGCCGTGCAGGGGGCGGGGGCGCGGAACGGCTGAATCGCTGTTCGAGCGGGCAGTTGGACCAATGGGCGCAACCACGCAGCCAGGGCCCACAGCGCTTGTTCGCCGCGAGCAAGCACCAGCGCAGTGCCCACGGTTGCCATGGTGTGCGCCGCGAGCATTTGCCAGTCGCTTGCTGCGGCATGGGTCGAGGTGATGGCGCCTACGGTTTCGGGGGGCGGCGCAAACGGAACATGTCCTGCATGCCCGGACTGCGATGGTGCGGCGGAGGAGGCCCCGGATAGGGCATAGAACGCCCAATGGAGCCAGAGTTGCCCGCCCCCTAGCAGTCCCGCGAGGGCCCGCAACGAAAGCCGGACGCGCGTCAGCACGGCAACAGGGAGGATTGTCAGTGCACCGAGTGCCGTCAGAATGGCTGGTGCGGGAAGGTTTCCGCCGCCGGCAAGGTGACCACCCGCGGCCAAGCCCAGGATGATTGAACCGATCAGTGCCGTGCGCAACAAGCGGAACGGGGCAGCTGTCACGATCGGCTGTCCTTTCCGGTTGAGTGGCCCTGGCGGAGAATCACTCAAATTCTATGGCCTACACGGCAGCGGAGGGTCCCGGGACGCAGGACTCCCCGGCGACTGTGTCAGAGCTTGGCTTCACAGCTTGGCAATGATGTCCGCCAAGAGCCGCGAAATACGCGCGCCTGCCGTTTGCCCTGCCTCGATGACTTCCTGGTGGCTCAGCGGCACCGGGCTGATGCCCGCGGCGAGGTTCGTCACGAGCGAGATCCCGAAGACCTCCATGCCTGCGTGCCGGCCGGCGATGGCTTCCAAAGCAGTGGACATGCCCACTAGATCGGCACCGATTCGCTTGGCGTACTGGACCTCGGCCGGGGTTTCGTAGTGTGGTCCGGTGAACTGTGCGTAGACGCCTTCGTCGAGCGTGGGGTCCACTTCGCGGGCAAGGCCACGGATACGGGAGGAGTACAGGTCCGTGAGGTCCACGAACGTTGCGCCTTCAAGGGGAGAGGCCGCCGTCAGGTTGATGTGGTCGCTGATCAGCACGGGTGTGCCGGGGGTCCAGGCCTCGTTCAGGCCGCCGCAGCCGTTGGTTACCACCAGGGTCTTGCATCCCGCGGCGGCCGCGGTGCGCACCCCATGGACCACAGAGCGGACGCCTTTGCCTTCGTAGTAATGGGTGCGCGCGCCGAGGACGAGGGCCCGCTTGCCCTCTTTTGTCAGCACCGAACGGATGGTGCCTACGTGTCCTTCAACGGCGGGGGCATGGAAGCCGGGAACCTCCGACGCCGTGAGGGTCGCCGTCGTTTCCCCTATGAGATCCGCAGCGGCGCCCCAGCCCGAGCCGAGCACGAGTGCGACGTCGTGGGATTCGACCCCGCTTTCCGCTGAGATGTAGTCAGCCGCGGCTTTGGCGGCTTCGAATGGGTCTGTGTTCATCAGCTCTGTGTTACTCACTGGTACAAGCTACAGTGCCGTCCGCGCTGTTGAACAGGGCGCTGTTGGACGGTGACCTGCGTCGCTTCGGGCGTTCTCAGGTGGGGCTTAGTGGCAGGTCCGGCAGCAATAAGTAAGAATTGATCATTGTGACCATGCATCCTGACTTCAGCTCACCACGAATTGCGATCCTGGGCGGAGGTCCAGGCGGATATGAAGCGGCAATGGTCGCGGCGTCCTTGGGAGCCCGGGTCACCATCATCGAACGCGCGGGGCTCGGCGGCTCTGCCGTCCTCACCGACGTCGTTCCTTCCAAAACCCTGATCGCGACGGCGGACCTGATGACCCGCGTCGGCGAGGCGGGGGAGCTGGGAGTCAAGTTCGCCGTCGACGGCAGCGATGTAGCGCCGCGCATGCGCGCCGATCTGGGCCACATCAACGACCGGGTCCTGCACCTCGCCCGCGAACAGTCCGACGACATTCGGGTAGGCCTGGAGCGCCTCGGCGTGGAGATCCTGACCGGATCGGGAAAACTCGTGGACAACCACACCATCGAGGTCCTCACCGTCGACGGCACCAAGACCGTCACCGCCGACGCGATCCTGCTGGCCGTCGGTGCCCACCCGCGGGAGCTGCCCACTGCTAAGCCCGACGGCAAACGCATCCTGAACTGGGCGCAGATCTACAACCTCGAAGAACTTCCGGAGGACCTGATTGTCGTCGGATCCGGTGTCACAGGCGCCGAATTCGCTTCGGCCTACAACGGTCTTGGCTCCAACGTCACCCTGATTTCGAGCCGCGATCAGGTGCTGCCCGGGTCGGACACGGATGCTGCCCAAGTTCTCGAAGGTGTCTTCAAGCGCCGTGGCGTGCGCGTCCTGTCCCGTTCGCGTGCGGAAGCCGTGGAAAGGACCGACACCGGGGTGCGGGTCACTTTGGGCGACGGTTCCGTGGTGACGGGCAGTCATTGCCTCGTCTGTGTGGGGTCCATTCCCAACACCGCCGGAATCGGACTCGAAGAGGCCGGTGTGGCTGTCACGGAGTCCGGACACATCAAGGTGGACGGCGTTTCGCGCACCACGGCACCGAACATTTACGCCGCTGGCGACTGCACCGGCATCCTGGCTCTTGCCTCCGTCGCGGCCATGCAGGGGCGCATTGCGGTTGCGCACTTCATGGGCGACGGCGTCATGCCGCTCAAGCTCCGCCAAGTGGCCTCCAACATTTTCACCTCGCCCGAAATCGCCTCCGTGGGCGTTTCCGAGGCCGACCTCGAATCAGGCAAGTACCAAGGCGACGTGGTCATGCTGTCCCTGCTGAGCAACGCCCGTGCCAAGATGCGCAACTCGAAGGACGGCTTCGTCAAGATCATCGCGCGCAAGGGCTCGGGCACGGTGATCGGCGGCGTCGTCGTCGGGCCGAACGCGTCCGAATTAATCTTCCCGATCGCTGTTGCCGTCAAGCAGAAACTGCACGTCGACGACGTCGCGAGCACCTTTACGGTGTACCCCTCGCTGACCGGCTCCATCTCGGAAGCCGCGCGAAGGTTGCACGTTCATATGTAGGTGCCTGCGCGTAGAGGGTCTAACGGCGAGTTGCCGTTGGACCCTTTTCGTTTTCGCGGTCTTCGTGGTGGGGGTCGGTCACATCAGACCCAAGCCGCGCTTGATGTCCTTCCAAGGAATCGGCGCTTGCCCTGTCCGTTCAGATTCCTTCCGTGCGGCGGCGGCTGCCCGAATGTCTTCAAGGTCTTCCACGGCCTCATAAAGACGCTCAAGCTCCACGGCGTCAACCACAGCGGCCACACGAATTCCCTCACGAGTCAGGAAAACCGGTTCGGGGCTGCGAAGCGCCATAGCCACAATCGATTCCAGCTGGCCTGGCGCTTCAGTGATTGCCACGTCCGTCATGCACTCGAGGATACGTCTCACGCAGAGAAGATTGCATTCTGAACCGCCGTGCCACATTTGCGAGGGACCTGGGGCGAATCCCGCGGCTTGAGGATCGCCCGCCACTGACGCCATCTAAACATCCGGACTGGCGACGCGCTAAATCTATTTCGACTCGGGAATTCCAGTGGCGCCAGTCGTTTTGCGCCTCATGGAACCAGATGCGCGTCGCCAGTCACCCCTACGCAGGCACCCCCTGAAAGTGCCTCTCGATCATCCCCTTGATGTCTGCGTGGCAGCCGCCGCAGCCTGTCCCCGCGCGGGTTGCCTTGGAAACCTCTGGCACGGATGAGCAGCCATCCACCACGGCTTCCTCGATGATCGTACCGCTGACACCCGCGCAGCGGCAGACCGTGCGCTGGGGGTCATTGTTCGAAGCAGAAGAGTCCAGCTGGTCCGGACCGTCCAGGCGAAGCAAGAGTGAACGGTCGGCCGGCAATTCGGAGCCGCGTTCAAACAGCATCACGAGCTCTGCGGCTGTACGCGGCATGCCCACGGTCACAAGACCTTCGAGCGCGCCGCCCCGTGTGGTCATCTTGACGTACCGGCCGTGTGCGGGATCGGCCCATTGGGCCACTTGACGCCGCTTCTGACCGCTGGGCATGTCCCCAAGGGGTTCGTCATCCCACGGTTCGGCGCTGTTGTCGCCGGCGACGGCCAGGTTGATGCCGCGTGCCTTCAGGACCACGACGCCGGGCTTCTCCTGCGGCAGCGGTGCCAGCGTATCTGCAGCATCCTGGCCGCCCTCGGCAAGGAGGATCAGGTACCCGGCAAGCCACTCCGCCTGACGCCAGCCTGGACCCACCAGACCGGAAGGCCCCAGTGCTGTGCGGCATTCAGGGCACTCGGCATCGGCGCAATGGACCTCGGCGCAGTCGCCGATCGCGAACATGTGCGGCTCGTGGTACGTGCGCAGGTGGTGGTCCACCAGGATGCCGGTGCCCGAGGGCAGCCCGCATCCCTCGGCCAGTTCAATCCGGGGCCGCACGCCGCAGGAAAGGACGAGAAGATCGCCTTCGATCCGTGATCCGTCGTCGAGCACCAGGGCAGAAAACATGCCGTGCGGGCCGTTATGTTCCACGGCGGTTGAGCGGGCATTGCCCGCCACGGTGATTCCGCTGTTGCGCAAGCTCGCCGCGAGAACGGCTCCGCCGCCGCGGTCAATATTGCGGCCCAGCGGATAGGGGCCGTTGTGCACCACGGTGGTCACGGCGCCTTCCTCTGCCGCAGCCAAGGCCGTTTCGAGTCCCAGTACGCCGCCGCCGAGGACGATCACGCGCTTGCCCGCAGTCACGGTGTCGCGCAGTTGCGCGGCATCGCGGACGTCACGGAGCGCGGTTACTCCCAGCGGGAGCACAGGGTGAGAAGGATCGGGATTGATGCCGGTCAGATTGGGAATGACGGGCCGCGAGCCGGTCGCGAAAAGCCGGCGGTCATAGCCTGGCGTGGTTCCGTCCGAGAGAACTACTTGCTTGCGTGCGCGGTCGATGCGTTTGGCCGTGACTCCCAGCCGGACCTCGACGCCGTCGGCCGCCAAATCGGCAGCATCCGCCATGGCGAGGGCCTCCGCGGTGGTCCGGCCGACGCCGAGTTCTGCCACCATGACGCGGTTATAGGCGGCTTCGGTTTCTTGGCCGACGACGAGCAGCTGGACAAGGCCGCTGCGCACGGTGGGCAACAATTCGTCCACAAGCCTGGCCGCGACCGGCCCGAACCCCACGACCACAATTCGCTCGCTCACGATGCCTCCTTGACCCGCATTGACGAGCCGACATACATTGACGGGCCGCCCGACGCTGGCACAGCTGTGGAGAGCACAGCCAACTGGGCAGCCAACGCCGGTTCGACCTCCGGTAGTGCCGCCTTCCGGACCCAGACCGTGCTGGACTTGAACTCCGGCATGCCGGAAATGGGATCCGTGACCGCCTCAGTGAGCCGGTTGGCGCTGCCCAATCCGGGGAAATGGAACGGCAGGAACACGGTGTCCGTCCGGATGGTATTGCTGAGCTCGGCCCTGCACAGGACCTCGCCGCGCTCATTGGAGACCCGGACAAAGTCGCCGTCGGAGATTTCCCTGACGGCCGCCGTCGCGGGGTGGATCTGGAGGAGGGCTTCCGGTTGGGCGGCAGCTAGCTCTGCCACGCGGCGGGTCTGGGCGCCAGATTGGTAATGTTCCAGCAGCCGCCCCGTGACGAGCGTCAGCGGATCGGGATCATCGACCACGACGGCGGAGCGCCGGGACCGCTTCAGCGGCACCACCGGGACCATCACCGCGCGCCCATCGGCGTGCGCGAAGCTGTCAAGGAAGAGGCGGGGAGTGCCCACACTGCCTGCAGGATAGGGCCAGTAGGCGGCTTCTCCACGATCCAGCATGGCGTAGTCGATTCCGGAGTAGTCGGCCAGGCCGCCTGCCGAGGCGAGCCGGAGCTCCTCGAAGACGGTCTCGGGATCGTCGCTGAACGTGGACGGCGCCTCAAGCATCTCGGCGAGCCGGGCCATGAGCCACAACTCGCTGCGGACGCCCGGGGGAGGAGCAAGCGCCTTCCGACGGCGGAGCACCCGGCCCTCGAGGTTGGTCAGGGTGCCTTCTTCCTCAGCCCATTGGGTGACCGGGAGGACCAGGTCGGCTTCAACTGCGGTCTCGGACATGAAGAAATCGCAGACCACCAGGAAGTCCAGGCTGCGCAGGCCCTGGATCACCGAGCTGGCGTCGGGGGCCGACACCGCCACATTGGCGCCGTGCACGAAAAGGCAACGGACGCCGTCGGGCTGTCCCAAAGACTTCAAGAGCTCCACTGCCGGCAGTCCGGGGCCGGGAATGAGGGATTCCTCGACGCCCCACACTTTGGCGACGTGCGCGCGGGCAGCGGGATCGGTGATCTTGCGGTAGCCGGGGAGTTGATCGGCTTTCTGGCCGTGCTCGCGGCCACCCTGGCCGTTGCCTTGGCCGGTCAGCGTGCCGTACCCGCTGCGGGAGAGTCCTGGAAGGCCAAGGAGCAGGCTGAGGTTGATGGCGGCCGTGGCCGTATCGGTGCCGTCGACGTGCTGCTCGACGCCACGCCCGGTCAGGATGTAGCTGCCGCCACGACGTGCGCCATCCGCGAGACGACGGGCGGTCTCTCGGATAAGGGTGGCGGGGACGCCGGTGATTGATTGGACCCTCTCGGGCCAGAAAGCTGCGAGGCTGCGCGCAATTGCCGGGTATCCGGTGGTGCGGTTCTGGAGGTACTCGGTGTCGGCGAGGCCTTCGTGGACCACCACATGGGAGATTCCCAGAAGCAGCGCGAGGTCGGTGCCGGGTGTCGGCTGCAAGTGGATGCCGCCGCCGTCGCCGGTGAATTTGGCGGTCGCGGAACGTCGGGGATCGGCCACAATCAACCCGCCGGAATCCCGCGCGCCCTGCAAATGCTGGACGAACGGCGGCATGGTCTCGGCAACATTGGAGCCAAGAAGAAAGATAGTGCTCGCCGAATCGAGTTCCTCCACGGGGAACGGCAGCCCGCGGTCCACCCCGAAGGCGCGGTTTCCAGCGGCCGCGGCGGAGGACATGCAGAAGCGTCCGTTGTAGTCGATGCGTGAGGTACCGAGTGCCAAGCGGGCGAACTTTCCGAGCTGGTAGGCCTTCTCATTGGTCAGCCCGCCGCCGCCGAACACGCCGACCGCGTCAGCCCCGTATTGCGCGCGCGTCTGCTTCACGGCTCCGGTGACCAGCATGAGCGCCTGGTCCCAAGTCACCGGCCGGTGGACGCCGTCGGAACCCTTGAGCATGGGTTCCGTGACCCGTCCGGTGTGGTTCAACAACGACGCCGATGTCCAGCCCTTGCGGCACAGCCCGCCCCGGTTGGTGGGGAAGTCGCGGCCGGTTACTTCCAACGCGGGTCCGGTCCCCGGCTGCGGCGCAGCCCCTGACCCCGGCTGAGCGGCCGGCGTCAGGGTCATGGCGCACTGCAGCGCACAATACGGGCAGTGGGTGTCGGCGCCATTGGGCATATTAGATGTGTCCCATCGCGTTGCGGTCGGCCTTGCGGAGGTAGAAGCCCCAGCAGACGATCAGCATCAACACATAGGCGCCCACGAAGCCATAGAACGCGGGGGTGTAGGACCCGGAGGCGGTGCTGGATGCGTTCAGCACCTGGGGGATGACGAATCCGCCGTAGGCGCCGATCGCCGAGATCAGGCCGAGGGAGGAAGATGCGAGGCGGGCGGTGTTTGCTGGACTGGCCCCGGAGCGGGCAGCCCGGCTGGACGTAGCGAAGATGACCGGAATCATCCGGTATGTCGCTCCGTTTCCGAAGCCGCTTGCGGTGAAAAGCATCAGGAACAGGACCAGGAAGAGCCAGAAGTTCTTGAGCGGAAGAGTCCAGATCATGGTCAGGGTGATGACGGCCATCGCAGCAAAGGCCGCCACGGTCATGCGGGCGCCACCCATGCGGTCGGCCATGCGTCCACCGTATGGGCGTGTCAGGGAGCCGACCAGCGGACCGAGGAACGCGAGTGAAAGGGCCACTGCTCCGAGGTGGAAGGAGGAGAAGGCCGGGAAGTAGTCATGAATCAGCTTGGGGAAGACGCCGGAGAAGCCGATGAATGAGCCGAACGTGCCGATGTAGAGGAAGGCCATGATCCAGAGGTGTGGTTCCTTCAGCGCGGCGATGGAGCCTGCCGCGTCACCCTTGGCGCTGGTGAGGTTGTTCATGTACTTCCACGCTCCGAACGCGGCCACCAGGATGAGCGGGATCCAGATGAGGCCGGCCATGGGCAGGTTGACGGTTCCGGCGGCGAGGAGGGTGACGGCGATCGGGACCACCAGCTGTGCGATGGCGGCACCGAGGTTTCCACCTGCGGCGTTCAGCCCCAGCGCCCAGCCCTTTTCGCGGGCAGGGTAGAAGAAAGTGATGTTTGCCATCGAACTGGCGAAGTTGCCGCCGCCGAAGCCTGCGAGTCCCGCTACCAGAAGCATGACGCCGAAGGGGGTTCCTGGGGTGGAGACGCACAATGCAAGGCCGGCCGTGGGGATCAGCAGCAGGAGGGCCGAGACGATGGTCCAGTTGCGGCCACCGAACCTCGGAACCATGAAGGTGTACGGGATGCGCAGGGTGGCACCGACCAGGCTGGGAATTGAGATGAGCCAGAAGATCTGGTTGGTGTCGAACTTGAAGCCTGCTGCCGGGAGCTGGACGACGACGATCGACCAGAGCTGCCAGACGACGAAGCCGAGGAACTCGGCGAAGATGGACCAGTACAGGTTGCGCTTGGCGATGGAACGGCCGGCGGTTTCCCACTGCTCCTTGTTCTCAGCATCCCAGTTGGCAATCCAGCGGCCGGGGCGGTGTTCGAGCTCGGGGACGAGGGCGGTGGGCGCCTTCTCTTTGGTGAGGATTTCGGTGCTTCGGTCAACTGTCACGGGGTGCCTCCTTTGTGGGGACGTTGTGCTTCCACGTTAGGGAGGGCGCGTTTCGCGGACTGTCGCGGTATGTAAACGTGCTGTGACATTTGCCTATCGGCGGGGGTCACCGGTGCGTGAGGCGACGGTGAGGTTATGTGGTGCAGGCCACAGGGTGAGACTTTTCAGAGCGTCCGCATATTGGACTTAATTGTCCATTTGCTGGATTCCCGGAACTATTATTGAACTCTCAATAATCTTTGCCGGCAGGCTCAGCGACGCCGGGCCGGCGTGAACGAAAGCATCCATTACATGTCTTCCATCGCTGAATCCAAGGAAAGCGAGTCAGTCAAGCCGGTCAACTCGCGGGGACGGGTGATCTTTGCCAGCCTCATCGGCACGTCCATCGAGTTCTACGATTTCTACGTATACGCCACGGCTGCTGTCCTCGTCTTTCCCAAGCTGTTCTTCCCGACAGCTGACGAGACCACCCAGCTGCTGAGTTCTTTCGCGGTCTTCGGCGTCGCATTCGTCGCCCGGCCGCTCGGCTCCATCATCTTCGGCCACTTCGGTGACAAGTTCGGTCGCAAGGGAACCCTGGTTGCGTCCCTCCTGACCATGGGCATTGCCACGTTCCTGATCGGTTGCCTCCCCACGGCGCAGGTCCCGGGCTGGACCTTCCTGGCCCCCACATTGCTGGTAGTCCTGCGCTTCGCACAGGGCCTGGCCCTCGGTGGTGAATGGAGCGGCGCCGCGCTGCTTGCAACGGAGAACGCCCCTGCCAACAAACGCGCCATTTATGGAACCTTCCCGCAGATGGGTGCGCCGATCGGCTTCATCCTGGCCAACATCATCTTCCTGGTCTTCAGCTACACCCTGACCCCGGAAGCCTTCGCTGCTTGGGGATGGCGCGTGCCCTTCCTGCTCAGCGCCATCATGGTGATCCTTGGCCTGTATGTGCGGCTCAAACTCATCGAAACCCCTGCGTTCACGAAGGTGCTGGAGTCCAATGAAGTGGCCAAGCTGCCCATCGGGCGCGTGTTCAAAAAGAGCTGGCGCCCGCTGATCCTCGGCACCTTCATCATGCTTGCCACCTACGTGCTGTTCTACCTGATGACCACGTTCACGCTGACCTATGGCACCAAGCCCACTTTGGCGGGCGCGCAGGCCGCCGCGGTGAAAGCCGGCAAACCGATGACAGAAGCAGCCGCTGCGGCGTTCGTCCCCGGCCTGGGATTCAGCCGGAACGACTTCCTCTGGATGCTGATTGCCGGTGTCGTCTTCTTCGGCATTTTCACCCTGGTGGCCGGTCCGCTCGCCGAAAAGTATGGCCGCCGCAAGATGCTCCTGGCCGTGACGGCGGGAATCCTGGTGTTCGGCTTGCTCTTCGTGCCGTTGTTCAGTGGCGGCTTCGTGGGGACCATGGCGTTGCTGATCCTCGGATTCTCGCTGATGGGCCTCACTTTCGGTCCCATGGGCGCGCTCCTTCCGGAACTGTTCCCCACCAACGTCCGCTACACCGGCTCCGCCGTCAGCTACAACATGTCCAGCATCCTCGGTGCGGCCGTGGCTCCGTTCATCGCGGTGTGGCTCTGGGAATCGGCCAAGGGAAGCACAGTCCTGGTAGGCGTCTACCTCAGCGCCATGGCTGTGCTGACGATTTTGGCCTTGTCCCTGTCCAAGGAAACCAAGGACACGGACTACGAGAACAACGTCGCCTGATCTTGAATTAGCAGGCCCGAGTTAAGCGGCTTCGGCCCCGCACCATTGGTGCGGGGCCGAATCCATTTAACTACTGTTTAGTCTTCGATCGTCGCGATGACGGCGCCTGCGGAGACGGTTTCGCCTGCCTTGGCCACCAAGCCGTGAATAGTGCCGGCCTTGTGGGCGGTGAGGGGCTGTTCCATCTTCATGGCTTCGAGAACCACGATCAGATCGCCTTCGGCAACCACATCGCCGTCGGCCGCTGCTACCTTGACGATGGTGCCCTGCATCGGAGACGTGAGGGCATTGCCGCCCACTGCGGCCGCCGCGGCACCCGCCGAGCGGGAACGCTTCTTGACCTTCGCGCCCTTGGCGCCCGCGCTGGAAGCCGAGGAAACCGAGCCGAGAGTTGCCGGGAGGACAACTTCCAGCCGCTTGCCGCCAACCTCGACGACGACGCGCTGGCGCTCACCGGCGTCGGCTGATTCAGTGGCGCCATTTGGTGTCCAAGCGGGGATGTTGTTCACGAACTCGGTCTCGATCCAGCGCGTGTGCACCTGGAACGGACCTTCAGCAGGAGCGAACGCCGGATCGGTAACCACTGCGAGGTCGAAAGGAATGACGGTGGGGATACCCTCGACCACCATTTCCTCAAGGGCCCGGCGGGAACGCTGGAGGGCCTGTTCGCGGCTGGCGCCGGTGACGATCAGCTTCGACAGCATGGAATCGAAGTTCCCGCTGATGACGTCGCCCTGCTCGACGCCGGAGTCGATGCGGACGCCGGGACCCGTGGGGTTCTTCAGCGTGCTGATCGTGCCAGGTGCGGGCATGAAGTTGCGGCCCGGGTCCTCGCCGGTGATGCGGAATTCAAAGGAGTGGCCGCGGACCTCGGGATCGCCATAGCCGAGCTTCTCGCCCCGGGCGATGCGGAACTGCTCGCGGACCAGGTCGATGCCTGTGACTTCCTCGGAAACACAGTGCTCCACCTGGAGACGTGTGTTGACCTCGAGGAAGGAAATGATGCCGTCCTGGCCTACCAGGAACTCGCAGGTTCCTGCACCCAGGTAGCCGGCTTCTTTCAGGATGGCCTTGGACGACTCGTAAAGGCGCTCATTCTGCTCGGCGCTCAGGAACGGCGCTGGCGCTTCCTCGACGAGTTTTTGGTTGCGGCGCTGGAGGGAACAGTCGCGGGTGGACACCACAACAACGTTTCCGTAGGCATCGGCGAGGCACTGGGTCTCGACGTGGCGGGGTGAGTCAAGGAAGCGTTCGATGAAGCATTCGCCGCGGCCGAAGGCTGCAATGGCCTCGCGCACGGCAGATTCGAAAAGTTCAGGGATTTCCTCGATGGTCCGGGCCACCTTGATACCGCGGCCGCCACCACCGTAGGCGGCCTTGATGGCGATCGGGAGCCCGAACTCCTGGGCGAAGGCCAGGATCTCGTCAGCCGATTCGACGGGGTCGGCAGTGCCGGGAACCAGGGGAGCGCCGACCTTTTCGGCGATGTGGCGGGCCTGTACCTTGTCGCCCAGCGCCGAGATGGCGTCCGGGGACGGCCCGATCCAGGTGATGCCGGCGTCGATGACCTTTGCGGCGAATTCCGCGTTTTCGGCAAGGAAGCCATAGCCGGGGTGGATGGCGTCCGCGCCCGACTGCTTGGCGACCTCGATCAACTTGTCCATGACGAGGTACGACTCGGCAGCGGTGTTGCCGCCCAGTGCGTAGGCCTCATCTGCTAGCCGGACGTGCAGGGCGTCACGGTCGGGATCGGCGTAGACGGCCACGGAGGCGATGCCTTCGTCCCGGGCGGCGCGGATAATACGGACCGCGATTTCGCCTCGATTGGCTATCAAGACCTTGGTGAGAGGGCTGGAAATGGGCTGCACCGGATTAGCTGACAAGTTGACTCCTTCTGTCCTTCAGGGAGCCTAGCGTGATTTTGAGGGTTCCGCCCATATTGATGGGGGATTCCGTGTGTGAAGCGGCTCAGCTTTGTAGGGTTGCTACAAACCGCGGTTCATGATGACGCCGGTTCGTCATCGCGGCGGCTCCAGAGTTCAGTGATGGCCACGTTCGCTTGGCCGAGGAGATCGCGGAGCGTGGAGATAGAGAGCCCGACGACGGCGTGCGGGTCGCCGTCGACCTTGCGGATGAAAGCCCCGCCCAAGCCGTCGATCGTGAACGAACCCGCGCAATGGAGGGGTTCGCCCGTCGCGATGTAGGCGTCGATGTCCTGCTCGCTCATCTCCGCAAAATGGACTTCGGCGCTGGATACCGCCCCGACCGTTGCGCCGGTGCCGTCTGCCGTTTCTTCCGTGTCACTATCGTCCAGGTCGGCTGCGGTTTCCCGGCAGTCCACCAGCCAGTGCCCTGTGTGGAGTACGCCCCTGGAGCCGCTCATGCGAAGCATGCGTTCCTTGGCAACACCGGCGGTGTAAGGCTTGCCGTGCGATTCGCCGTCGAACTCGAACACCGAGTCGCAGCCGATCACGAGGGCCCCGTCTGAGTCAGGCAAAGAGGCGACCGCTTCGGCCTTGGCCCGGGCAAGGAGCAGCGCGGTGTCGTGCGCGTCGGTCACCCCATACCGGGCTTGCACCGCATCCTCGTCCACGTCAGAGACAAGTACTTCGTGGTGAATACCGGCGTCGGTGAGGAGCTTGGTGCGGGCAGGGGACTGGGAAGCCAAGATCAATCGGGTCACGGCTCAAGCGTAGTACGCGGCGCAGTCCCCCCGACGCTCAACCACCTTCTTAGTGAACCAGTTCCTCTACCTGGCCTGCCGGCGTCGAGCGCTGCAGCTTGGCGCCTTCGACGTCGACGTCGGGCAGGATCCGGGACAGCCAGCGCGGCAGCCACCAGGCCTTCTCGCCCAACAGGTACATCACGGCCGGAACAATCGTCATCCGCACCACGAACGCATCCACAAGCACGCCGAACGCCATCGCGAAACCGAGCGGCCGGACCATCGTCAGGTGGCTGAAGATGAACCCGGAAAACACGCTGACCATGATGATGGCGGCGGCCGTGACCACAGCGGCGGCATGGCTGAAGCCGGTTCGGACCGCTTGCTTCGCGCTCTCCCTGTGTATGAACGATTCGCGCATGCCGGAGGTGACGAACACTTGGTAGTCCATGGCCAGGCCGAACAGCACACCAATCAGGATGATCGGCAGGAAGCTCAGCACGGCTCCGGGGTTGGGAACGTCGAACACTGTGCCCAACCAGCCCCACTGGTATACCGCCACCACCGCGCCGAAGGCTGCAGCGAGCGAGAGCAGGAAGCCGCCGGTCGCGAGCAGCGGAACCACGATCGAGCGGAACACCAGCAACAGGAGGATCAGCGAGAGTCCGACGACGATCGCCAGGTATGGCGGCAACGCGGCACCGAGCTTCGCGGAGACGTCGATGTTGCCCGCTGTCTGCCCCGTCAATCCAATGGTGGCGCCTGTGGCCTGCTGGATTTCGGAACCCTTGGCTCGCAGCTCCGAGACCACCTGAACGGTGCTGGCACTCGCGGGTCCGTCCTTCGGGATGACCTGGAAGACGGCCGTGCGGTGGTCCGGACTGATGGCCACCGGCACGGCCGCCACCACGTTGTTGACGCTGCGCAGCTTGTCCGCGACGTCGAACTGTTTGGTTTTCGCTTGCTCGTCGCTGAGTCCGGCCGGGAATGAGCCCACCACCACGATGGGTCCGGTCATGCCCTCACCGAAGCTCGTGCGGGTGAGGTCATACGCCTTGAATGCCTGCGAATCAACAGGTTCCGAACCGCCGTCGGGCAACGCCAGACGAAGCTGGGATGCCGGTAGGGCAAGCACCCCGAGCAACACCACGCCTGCAAGAAGCGAGGCCACGGGGTGGCGCGTGACCAGGCCGCCCCAACCCCGGCTGCTCCGGCGCTGGTCCGCGGCGCGGTCTGCCGTCGCGTGGTTCGGCTCGGCATTGTGGCGCTCGGCTTTGGCCCAGGCCCGCTTGGAGATCAGTTTGCGCCCCACCAGAGAGAGCACTGCGGGGGTCAGCGTGAGGGAAACGACGACGGCGACTGCCACCGTCGCCGCTGCGGACAGGCCCATGACAGCCAGGAAGGGGAGCCCGGGAACCACCAGTGCAGCGAGCGCGATGACGACCGTGAGGCCGGCGAAGAGGACGGCGTTGCCGGAGGTGCCGGTGGCCAGAGCGACAGACTCCTCGGCATCCATTCCGGAAAGCAGCTGTCCGCGGTGGCGGTTGACGATGAAGAGCGAGTAGTCGATGCCGACGGCGAGTCCCAGCATGAGCGCGAGCATCGGGGATATGGAGCTCATGTCGATGACACTGGTAAGCGCGAACGTGCCGCCGACACCCACGGCCACGCCGATGATTGCCATCAGGAGCGGCAGCCCCGCGGCGACGAGGGTTCCCAGCATGACGATGAGGGCGATGGCCGCGACGGCGATGCCGATGATTTCGGAGACACCAAACAATTGGGAGACGTCCTCGGTGATTTCCTTGCTAGCAAGCGCGGTGATACCTGCTGAAGAAACTCCATGGACGATGTCCTGGACTTGCTGCCGGACGGCGGGGGTCAGGCCGTTGATGGAGGTCTTGAACTGAACCTGGGCGATTGCCGCCTTACCGTCCGTGGAGACGAAGCGCATGCCCTGCGAAGCGGTCACCTGGCGTTTGGCCAAGGCAAGGGTGGCGGCGGCGTCAGTGGCTTGCTTCTGGCCTGCATCGAGCTTCTGGCGTCCGGCCAGGAGTTCGGCCTTCTGCGTGGCAAGTTGAGCCTCGATTTGTGCGGCGGGCATGCCGGCGGCCGTCATTTGCTGCTCGGCGGCCTGGAGCTGGGCGTCACCGGCGTCGAGGGTGGCCTTGGCCTTGTCCAACTCAGCCTGCCCGGCGGCAGCTTTCTGTTCCCCGGCAGCCAGATCGGACGGTGCTTTGTCCAGTGCGGCCTGAGTGGTGAAGGGATTGACCGTGGACTGCACGTCCGGCATTGTTTCCAGCTTGGCGAGGGCCGACGCAATGGCGTCCTTGCCTGCTTGGTTGAATCCGGCGTCGCCGGCTTCGAAGACAATCCCCGCGGAGCCGCCGGAGGAAGCCGGCAGATCCTTCTTGAGCTTGTCCAGCATTTGCTGGGTCTCGGTGCCGGGGATCTGGAAGTTGTTGGACATCGCGCCGTGGAAGGCTGCGGCGGAACCGCCCACCGCCACGAGCACTGCGAGCCAGAGGGAAATCACCAGCCAACGGTGACGGTAGGAGAACTTGCCTAGACGGTAGAGCAGGAGTGCCATGTCGGAACCGATCTTTCGGTGTGGGGTTAAGCCGAGTGTGGGGTTATGCCGTGGGGTGGGCGGTACGGGATGGCGTGCCGCCGGAGACGGCGCCGGGGGCGGCCGCCGTCGTGAAGCCCGATCCGAGCAGGCCGATTGCGTCGATTAAGTGCTGCCGCAGGCTTGCGAGGGATGCTGCTGAAAGATCCGGGCCGTATTGCTCGAACCAGACGCTCATGGCTGCCTTGCCGCAGGAAATGACGGACCCTGCCAGGGCCCGCAAATAGAGTTCCTCGGCTTCGGGGCCGAGGCGATGCCGGGCGGCGTCGATGATCTGGGTAGTGCAGTGGTCCCATGCTTCGAGTTCGGAACGTGCCAAGGCCCGGTTGTCCTGGGTCAGGCTGAAGAGTTCGGCCATGGGGGAGACGGTCATAGGGTCTGCCAGCGCCATCAGGGCGGCGCGGGCGGAATCAAGGATGGGCTCGTCGGCGGGGCGCAAGCGGAATTGTTCCAGGGCGTGGTCCAGGAAGCCCTCGGTCACGGAGGCCAAGGCGGCCTCGAGGCTGGGGAAGTAGTTGAAGAAGGTGCGCCGGGAAACCCCGGCTTCTTCGGCGATGTCCTCAACGGTGAAGTTGCCAACGTCGCTTCTGCGCAACACCGCAAGGGCTGCATCCGCGATCGCCCGGCGGGTCGCCAGTTTATTCTGCTCACGGCGTGAGGGGAGGGCAGCGGTATCGGAAATGCTCACCTGTTTACACTAAGTGCAACTTTGCACTCTGAGCAAGTTAAATATTTGCCCATCAAGCAAACGGCCGACGACGCCGGTGCGTCGCCAGCCGTTGCTGGTGCGTCGCCAGCCGACCCCGGTGCATCGCCAGCTGTTGCTGGACGGGCTTCGGCCGCGTTACTGCTGGAAAGGCGGCTGCGGAGTTTGCGGGGCGGGCGCAACCGGTGCGGCCGGCGTCGTGGGCTGGGTGGATTGCTGTGCGGCGGCGCTGGTCAGGTAGATCGACTGGCCCGTGGCGCCGGGTTCGCCTTCCGCGAGGGGGATAGCGAAGACGGCCGTCCCGTAGGCGCACACCTCGGTCCAGTTGCCCCCCATTTCGGACGTGTCGAAGCGCATTGCCACGATCGCATTGGCACCGCGCTGCTGCGCTTCGGTGACCATGCGGGCCATGACTTCCTGACGGCTTTCATACAGTGCCTTGGTCATTTCGGGCAGTTCGCCGCCGCCGAGGGACCGGAATCCGGCCATGACCTGCGCGCCGATATCCCGTGAGCGGACAGTGAGGCCCATGACTTCGCCGAAGACGGCGTCGATCCTGTGGCCCGGAATCTTGTTTGAGGTGACGATCAGCATGGACCGAGCCTATCCAGAATTCCCCGTTTCACCCCGTTAAAAGGACAAATCCCCCGGGGAGTTTCCCGGGGGATTTGTCCTCATGGCGGTGAGCTGTCGCTAGGCGTTGGCGGCTGCGAGTTCGCGAGGGTCGTCGGCCGGCGCCGGCGACTGTGCGTCGTCGTCGGCCGCGAACGCCGTTCCCTTGCGGGGCGCGTTGTAGAGCGATTCGTCAAGGATTCCCTGCCGTTTGGCGACAATTGCCGGAACCAGCGCCTGGCCCGCCACATTGACGGCAGTGCGGCCCATGTCGAGGATGGGGTCGATCGCCAGGAGGAGTCCGACGCCGGCGAGCGGCAGTCCCAGCGTGGAAAGGGTCAGCGTGAGCATGACGACGGCGCCCGTGGTACCCGCCGTTGCCGCGGATCCAAGAACCGATACCACCACGATCAGCAGGTACTGGCTGAAGTCCAGGTTGATGCCGAAGAACTGGGCCACGAAGATCGCAGCAACGGCCGGGTAAATCGCGGCGCAACCGTCCATCTTGGTGGTGGCGCCCAGCGGAACGGCGAAGGAAGCGTAACCCTGGGGAACTCCGAGGTTGCGCTCGGCGACGCGTTGCGTGAGCGGCAGCGTGCCGATCGAGGAACGCGAGACGAATGCCAGCTGGACGGCAGGCCACACGCCGGAGTAGTACTGCTTGATCGAGAGCCCGTGGGTCTTGACCAGGATGGGGTAGACCACGAACAGCACCAAAGCCAGCCCTGCGTAGATGGCCACCGTGAACTTGCCGAGCGAGCCGATGGTGTCCCAGCCGTACACCGCAACAGCGTTGCCGATCAGGCCGATGGTGCCCAACGGAGCGATGCGGATGATCCACCAGAGAACCTTCTGGATCACTGCCAGGGCAGACGCATTGAGGTTCAGGAACGGCTCGGCCTGCTTGCCGACCTTGAGGGCGGCGACCCCGACGGCGATGGCGATCACGAGGATTTGCAGCACGTTGAAGCTGATCGAGGTGCTGGCAACGCCGTCAGTGACGCTGGTGCTGGCACCCAGGCCAAGGAAGTTCTTGGGGAAGAGGCCGGTGAGGAATGCCCACCAGTCGCCCGTCTTTCCGGCGTACTCAGCCTTCTTGGTGATGCCGGTGCCGGCGCCCGGCTGCATGAGCACGCCCAGCCCGATGCCGATCATCACAGCGATGAGCGAGGTAATGGCGAACCAGAGCAAGGTGTTCCACGCCAGTTTCGCCGCATTGGAAGACCTGGCGAAGGTTCGCGATGGAACTCACCACAGCAGTGAAGATCAACGGTACGACGGCGGTCTGCAGCAGCGAGACGTAGCTGGAGCCGATGGTCTGCAGGGTAGCGCCGAGCCCGTTGGGCGCCTTGGTGGTGCTGCCGGTGGCCTTGGCCAGAAGGCCAAGAGCCAGGCCGATCACCAAGGCTGCGATGATCTGGACGCCGAAGGACGTTGTCCACTTGGGAAGCCGGGACGCAGTCTTTCCGGCGGAAGTCGAAGTGTTGGATGAATTGCTCACCGGAACAAACTAGGCCCGGTACAAATACCACCGCGACCGGACATTGAGAAATATGACGGTTCCACCTTCGGCCAGCTACCAAAGAGGCCTGTGAATTCGCCGTTAATCCACCAATTTGTGAAGTTATTCCCGGGCGGTGTGTGGGGAAAGTAACAGCCTACTTACCCCAGCAAAGCGCGCTTGAGCGTGTCCAAGCCAACCGACCCGATGTTCAAGGCATCCGTGTGGAAGGACTTGAGGTCGAAGCCGTCGCGGCGTTCGAGTTCGGCCCGGATCTCCTCCCACAGCCGCTGCCCCACCTTGTAAGAGGGAGCCTGCCCTGGCCAGCCGAGGTAGCGGGTGAATTCGAACTGGAGTTGGCCTGCGCTGATGGGGAGGTTGGCCTTGAGGAATTCGAAGCCCTTCTCAGACGTCCATGTGCCGCTTCCCCAACGCTCCGGAACCTGAAGCTCGAGGTGGACGCCGATGTCGAACACCACGCGGGCTGCACGCATGCGCTGCATGTCCAGCATGCCCATGTGGTCGCCCGGGTCCTTGAGGTAGCCAAGTTCCAGCATGAGCTTCTCGGCGTAGAGGGCCCAGCCTTCCCCGTGACCGGAGACCCAGACCGCGTTGCGCCGCCAGTTGTTGAGGAGCCCGCGTTGGTAGACGGCTGTGGCCACCTGGAGGTGGTGCCCCGGCACGCCTTCGTGGAAGACCGTGGTGGTTTCGGCCCAGGTGGTAAAGGTGTCCTCGCCGGCTGGGACGGACCACCACATGCGGCCGGGCCGGGAGAAGTCGTCCGAGGGTCCGGTGTAGTAAATGCCGCCTTCGTCGGTGGGCGCGATGTGGCATTCAAGCGTCTTCATGATGTCCGGGATGTCGAAGTGGACGTCGGCCAGCTCAGCTACCGCACGGTCGGAGAGTTCCTGCATCCAGGCTTCGAGGGCATCGGTGCCCTTGATCTGCCGTGCGGGATCGTTGTCGAGGATGGCCTTGGCCTCCTCGATGGAAGCGCCGGACTTGATTTGCTCCGCAACGCGTTCCTGTTCGGAAATGAGCCTTTCGAGCTCCTCCACACCCCAGGCGTAGGTTTCCTCCAGGTCGCACGGTTGCTCCGAGGAACAAGCGGGAGGCCAACGCATAGCGCTCGCGGCCCACGGCGTCCTTTTCGGGGGCGGCAGGCACAAGTTCCGTCTCGAGGAAGGCGGCCAGGCGAGCGTAAGCGGAACGCGCGACGGCGGCGCCGGCGTCGAGCTGTTCCTTCAGTTCGGTGGGCAGCGGCTGGCCGGCGATGGCGGCTTCGGAGGCCAGCTTGGCGAAGAAGCCGTCCTCGGCTGCATATTTGCTGGTCTGTTCGATGACTGTCTTGACTTGGCGGACCGCGGAAACCTTGCCGGCGTCCCGGGCGGAACGGAGTGAGGAAATGTACCCGTCGATCGCTGCCGGAATGTTGGCCGCACGGCGCGCAATGTGCTCCCACTGCTCGGCGGTGTCAGTAGGCATCAGGTCAAAGATCGCCCGGATGATCTGCGCCGGAGACTCGATGTTGTTCAGATCCGCGGCATCCCAGCCGGACTCGTGGATCTCCATGGGCCAGGCCGAGCCGTTCGCGCATCGCGTCGAGAGTGATGACATCCGAGGCGTCCGCCGGCTCGAGGGCGGCCAGTTCGTCGAGGGTTTTCCGTGCCGCCTCGGCGAAGGCCGCAGCGCCGGCGGGCGAGAAGTCCTGGTATTCGGACTCGTGCCCGGGCAGCCCCAGCGTAGTGGCGAGGGTCGGGTTGAGGGCAAGGAGGGTGTCGGTGTAGGCGTCGGCGACCGCATCGATGGCAGTCTGGAGGCGTGCCGGAGCTGTGTTAGGAGTAGTCACCCAACGAGCTTAACGGCGCCCGCCCACTTATGAAAGGGTTGTTGCACTTTCCCTCGAAAGCAGGGGCCTCCGCCGCCGAGGGTTCCCTGGCCGAGCGGAGCGAGGTTAGGGACGCGGTGGGGACTTAGCCCCTGCTGCGCTTCCAAGCGCCGGGCCCCGGCGTGGGATCCAGGCGTAGTTGCTGCCGCCGCAGCCACTGGCGCGTGCTGGGTGGTGCAGCTTCGGCTTCCTGCGGCGATCCGAGGGAGGCGACGACGGCGGTAAGCGCCGCGAGCTCTTCCGGCGTCGGGTCTCCCTTGACCACCGAAAGCAACGGCTCGGCGGCCACGGAATCGTTCTGTTCGGCGGTCACAGCGGGATGTTTCCGTGTTTCTTCGTGGGCAGGCTGGCGCGCTTGTCGCGAAGGGCGCGGAGGCCCTTGATGATCTGCAGGCGCGTCTCGGACGGCGCGATGACAGCATCCACATAACCCAGTTCAGCGGCCTGGTAGGGGTTGAGGAGTTCTTCCTCGTACTGCCGGATGATCTCGGCACGCTTGCCTTCGACGTCGCCTCCAGCCTCGGCTACAGCGGCAAGATCGCGGCGGTACAGGATGTTGACGGCACCTTGGGCGCCCATGACGCCGATCTGGGCCGTGGGCCACGCCAGGTTGAGATCGGCCCCGAGCTTCTTGGAGCCCATCACGATGTACGCTCCGCCGTAGGCCTTGCGGGTGATGACCGTCAGTTTGGGCACCGTGGCTTCGGCGTAGGCGTACAGCAGCTTGGCTCCGCGGCGGATGATGCCCTGGAAATTCCTGGTCCTTGCCGGGCAGGAAGCCGGGCACGTCCACCAAGGTGATGATGGGAACGTTGAAGGCGTCGCAGTGGCGGACAAAGCGTGCGGCCTTTTCCGAAGCGGAGATGTCCAGCGTTCCGGCGAACTGCATGGGCTGGTTGGCCACGATGCCAACGGTATGGCCTTCTATGCGGCCGTACCCGATGATCACGTTGGGGGCGTAGAGCGACTGCATTTCGAGGAAATGTGCGTCATCCACGATCTGCTCGATGACCTTGCGAATGTCGTAGGGCTGGTTGGACGAGTCGGGGATGAGGGTGTCCAGGGCTAGATCGTCGTCGTCGATCTCGAGTTCCTGCTCGTGCTCCAGGACCGGCGCCTCGGAAAGGTTGTTGGAAGGTAGGAAGTCCAGGAGCTCGCGGACGAATTCGATCGCGTCGGCTTCGTCGCTGGCGAGGTAGGTGGAGGTGCCGGTGGTGGCGTTGTGCTGGCGTGCGCCGCCGAGGGTTTCCATGTCCACGTCTTCGCCGGTGACGGTCTTGATCACGTCAGGGCCGGTGATGAACATGTGGGAGGTTTTGTCGACCATGACCACGTAGTCGGTGAGGGCGGGGGAGTAGGCGGCGCCACCGGCGCACGGGCCCATGATGAGGGAGATCTGGGGGACGACGCCGGAGGAGTGGACGTTGTTGCGGAAGATGTCCGCGAACATGGCCAACGAGGCGACGCCTTCCTGGATGCGTGCGCCGCCGCCGTCGTTGATGCCCACCACGGGGCAGCCGTTGCGGAGGGCGAATTCCTGAACCTTGACGATCTTCTCGCCATTTACCTGGCTCAGGGAACCGCCGTAGACGCTGAATTCCTGACTGTAGATCGCTACAAGCCGGCCATCAACGGTGCCGTAGCCGGAAACAACGCCGTCGCCGAGAGGTTTTTTCTTCTCCATGCCGAAAGCAGTGGAGCGGTGAACGGCCAAGGCATCGAATTCCACGAACGAGCCCTCGTCAAGCAGCATGTCGATGCGCTCCCGGGCTGTGTTCTTGCCGCGCGCATGCTGCTTTTCGATGGCTTCGGGGCCGGAGGGTTGTTCTGCACGGGCCTGGCGGTCGCGGAAGTCGGCAATCTTTCCCGCTGTCGTTGTCAGATCGTGGCTCATCAAATGTCTCCGGCTCTGTAGCTGATTTACGCTGGCACTGCTTTGTTAGGCGTGCGCTCTTAAGTAGCTTCCGTACAAAGTGCGGGCCCTGGTGGCTAGTCTAATGACGCAAAAGCAACAGACCGCTGTAGAAACCCTACAATTTTCCGACTTCAAGTCGAGCATCGAGCGATGTTACTCGCCGGTAACATCCTTCGGTTACAGTGTCCTCATGACCTCAAGCAACGACGCTTCTGCAAGCCCTGCCCTTCCCTTCCAGGCACCCCACCCCTACCAGGCACAGGGATCACTGAAGGGACGCACCATCCTGATGTCGGGCGGAAGCCGCGGCATCGGCCTGGCAATCGCCACCCGCGCGGCCCGCGACGGCGCCAACATCGTCGTCATGGCCAAGACCGGGGAGCCCCACCCCAAGCTGCAAGGAACAGTCTTCACGGCCGCCGAACAGTTGGAGGCCGCCGGCGGCCAAGCGCTCCCTCTCGTGGGAGACGTCCGGAACGACGGAGATGTTGCCGCGGCGGTTGCCGCCGCCGTCGAACGCTTCGGCGGGATCGACGTCGTGGTCAACAATGCCTCGGCGATCGATCTCTCGCGCACGGACGCGATCGACATGAAGCGCTTCGACCTCATGCAGGACATCAACGTCCGCGGCACCTTCCTGCTGTCCAAGCTCGCGCTGCCTGCGCTGCGGAAGTCCGGCAACGCCCACATCCTGACTCTTTCCCCGCCGCTGAACCTGGACCCGAAATGGGCCGGCGCGCATTTGGCCTACACCATGGCCAAATACGGCATGAGCCTGACCACGCTGGGCCTCGCCGAAGAACTGAAGAACGACGGCGTGGCGGTCAACTCCCTGTGGCCCTGCACGCTGATCGACACCGCAGCCATCCGAAACATGCCTGGTGGGGAACAGATCGTCCAGGCCGCCCGAGGTCCGGAAATCATGGCAGATGCTGCCCATGCAGTCCTGACCGGCGTCGGATCAACGGGTAACTTTTACACCGACGAACAAGTTCTCAGGGACGCGGGAGTCACAGACTTCACGCCTTACAGTCTGGGAGCCCCGGAGGAGAAGCTGGTGGCGGATATCTTCCTGTAGGCGGACATCTTCGTCCGTGACCAGCTTGGCTGGATAGGATTCTGTCTATGGACGTCGAACAGCCTGCCAGCAGCGAACCACGTGCCCCGCGCTTGGGTCTGGACCGTGATGCCCTGCTTCACCCCGACTTCCTCGCGGCCGCCGGTATTTCGCACCTGGAGATCGTCGAGACCACCGGCTCCACCAACGCGGACCTGATCCGTGCTGTTACCACGGAGCCTAAGGAGTGGGCCGACCTCGCCGTCCTCACCGCTGAGCACCAGACGGCCGCGCGTGGCCGTCTCGACCGTCACTGGGAATCTCCCGCGCGCTCGGCGATTTCCGTGTCGATCGTGCTGCGTCCAGTGAATTCCCGGGGCCTCCCCGTCCCGACCCAGAGCTACTCGTGGCTGTCCCTTCTGGGAGCGCTGGCCTTGCGTGAGACCCTCCTGGAAACTGCCGGTCTGCCTGCCGAGATCAAGTGGCCCAATGACGTGCTGGTGCGGGGCAAAAAGATCGCCGGCATCCTGGCCCAGATGGGGCCGATGGGGGACGGATCCGTTCCGGCCGTGATCCTGGGTACCGGCCTCAACGTGACGCTCAGCGAGGATGAATTGCCGGTCCCGACGGCGACGTCCCTCCTCCTTGAGGGTGCCACCACCACGGACCGCACCGTGATTCTGCGGAACTACTTGTCCCGTTTCGCAGCGCTCTACCGCAGTTTCTGCAATGCCGACGGCGACCCTACAGCGGGATTGGCCGGCGGATCTTCCCTGCACAAGCGGGTAGAAGCTGTCATGATCACCTTGGGACGCGAAGTAAAAGCCCATCTGCCCGGCGATCATGAACTGGTGGGGCATGCGTCCAGGCTGGATGAATATGGTTCCCTTTTAGTGGTGGACCATGGTGGCCGCGAGCACGTCGTGACCGCCGGCGACGTCGTCCACCTGAGGGCTACCGAAAGCGGTTATGCGTAAAGAGCTCCTGCGTGGGGAGCAAGTCATCGTGATCACGCGGCAGCAGCCCAGGATGCTTTTTGGTCCCGTCCTGGCGTTCATCCTGGTCCCGCTGCGGCGGCCTTCGGCTGTGCATGGATAGTCAAGGGCGGACCGGGCAAGTTGCTTCCGGTCATCACGAGTGATTGGACCCAATGGTTGGTGGCGGCGTGCCTGGCCATAGTGGCGATCGTGCTGCTTGGCTACTGTCTCCCGCGATTCCTCCGCTGGCGCGGCATACGGTACATCCTGACAAGCGGCCGGATAGTTGCCCGTTTCGGAATGCTTCGCCGGGGCGACTGGCAGCTTCCGCTGGCCGCGGTGCGCAGCGTGGGGATCAAACAATCGATGCTTCAACGGATATTGCGCTCCGGGAATATATCCTTGGATACCGGGCATCCCGGCGCGGCCGTTCTCGCGGATGTCCCGGAGGTCGGCAAGTTCCGAAGTTTCATCCTGGATGCCATGGCCGAGCTTCCGACGAATGTCAGGTTCGGCCCCGGCGGTGTGCCGGAGCCTGGCGATTTTGGCGGTTTTCCCGGTTTTCCGGGCGACCCGGATGCCGCGTTGCCCTGGGATATGAGAGAAGGTGGAAGAGATGAGCGTTGACGAGCAGGAGCCTGAGTACATGGATCATGAGCCCGGCGCCGTGCCCGAACCTTCCGTGGACCAAGCACCATCGGGGGTCCTCCCCGCCGTGCCCCCGCCGACCGGCGCCCTGTCATCAGAACGGCTTGCCATCAAGGCCCTGGAAACGAGGCTTCTGGGCGGCGAACGCAAGCTCCGGCGACGCGAAGTGGCGGCGGGCGCAGGCGTCTCGCTGTTGTCAGCCCGTAAACTCTGGCGGGCGCTGGGTTTCCCCAATTTCGGCGACCAGGACGTCGCGTTCACTGAGCGCGACCTCGCCGCGCTTACCACCATCCTTGACCTCGTGCGTGCCGGAAAGCTCACCGAGGAAGCTGCCATCTCCGTGACGCGTGCCATCGGCCAGATGACCGACCGCATGGTGGTGTGGCAAGTCGAGGCACTCATCGAGGACATGGTGGTGCAGCAAGGCATTCCCGATGCCGTTGCCCGCAAGCAGCTGGTCAATGAACTGCCCAACCTTGTGGATGCCATGGAAGAGATCCTGCTTTACTCATGGCGCCGCCAGATGAACGCCGGTGTGCAGCGCCTGGCCGTCCGTGCAGAGGCAGGTTTGCAGGCCAGCGAGGCCGGCCGCGAAGGCGACGAGGACGACGCCCCGTTGCCTCTGGCGCGCGCCGTGGGCTTTGCCGACCTTGTCTCCTACACGAGCCTGTCCCGCCGCATGAACGAAAAGACCCTGGCGCAGTTGGTCCAGCGTTTCGAGAACAAGTGCGCCGAGATCATTTCCATCGGTGGCGGGCGCCTGGTCAAGACCGTCGGCGACGAAGTTCTCTACATCGCCGAGACGCCGGCCGCGGGTGCCGAGATCTCTTTGGCGCTCGCCCAGGCCTTCACGGAAGACGAAATCCTCCCGGAGGCCCGGGTGGCCATGGTCTGGGGACGCATCCTTTCCCGGCTCGGCGATATCTACGGCCCCACCGTCAACCTCGCGGCCCGCCTTACGGCTTTGGCTGAACCCGGCACGGTCCTCGTGGACGAGATGACGGCAGCAGCGCTGGGCGAAGACGAACGCTTCGTGTTGGAACCGCAGACGGCCGAGAACGTTCGTGGCTTCGGGGAAATCCTTCCCGTCCGGCTTGCCCGGGGACTTGGCAAAGGGCTGGTCCTCGACTGATCCACGGGCTGCCAGCGTTGGAGTTGACTCTCGGTTGGTGGCATAGTCATCTCCGCAGCCCTCGAGTCCACGGGGGCGCCCGTGCCTTCAACCAAGGACAAAAATGATTTCACAGCCCGCCGCGTCAACAGAGACCGGCCCTGAACCAGGCTTGATGCTGAGCTGTGGGTACGGGACGGACCGTGGACTCCTCCGGGAGCACAACGAAGATTCGCTCATCGCGATGGATCCGGTCTTCGCCGTGGCTGACGGGATGGGCGGGCACGAGGCGGGCGAGATCGCCAGCAGCTTGTGCGTGGAAACGCTGGGGAACACGCCGCAGTTGGCTCCAGGCGTCCGATCGGCGACGGCGATTGCCCTGCAAGAGTGCATCCTTGCCGCCGACTCCCGGATCCGGAGCGCTGCCGGCGCCCGCGCTGGAACGACGCTTTCCGGCGTCGTGGTCGTTGAACAACTGGGCGTCCCCTACTGGCTGGTCATGAATATCGGAGACTCCCGGACGTATCGTCTGAGCCAAGGCCTGTTCAACCAGGTCAGCGTGGACCATTCGGAGGTCCAGGAACTCGTGGATGCCGGAACCATCACGCGTGAAGAGGCCGCCGTTCACCCGCGACGCCACGTAGTCACCAGGGGACTGGGCACGGGAGACGCGACCGAGGCCGATTTTTGGTTGCTGCCCCTCATGGACGGGGACCGGATGCTGGTGTGTTCGGACGGGCTCAGCGGGGAACTCGACGACGAGCATTTGTCCCGGATCCTTAGCGCGGTTGCCCACCCGCAGGACGCAGTGGATGCGCTCATTGAGGCTGCGCTGCACAGCGGCGGACGGGACAACATCACAGCGATCGTGGTGGACGCACGGATCGCCTAGCGCGAGACCGAAGGTACCGGTGGTCGCTCCTTCCGGCGGCGTTCTCCGCGGACGGAATTTGCGACACGCCCGGACTATGTAGGAAGATTCCCGTCATACCACCCCAACTCCGGGCGGCCCGGCCGTCCTGCAGAGGTAAACATGACCCAACGCATTTCCGCGCGCTCTGGCGGCGCCACCCGTACCGCCGTGCGACGCCCGTTCTCCGTTGCCCTCGCGGGCATTGCCATGGCTGTGGCGATGTGCGCTTTCCCGCTGGTTTCGGCGCATGCCGAGACCGTTTTGGCTCCCCAGGATAGCCATTCGACCCCTACCCCGGCCCCGGTCCCGGATCCAGCACCCGCTGAGCCCACGCCGACCCAGCCGAAAGTGGTTGATCCCGCGCCTTCCACGCCACCCGTCGTCGTACCGGCTCCCGTGGTTCCCGCCCCCGTGGCCCCCGCACCCGTTGTGCCCGCTCCTGCGGCGGACCCCGTGACACCGGTGACCGTTGAAGCGCAACCCAGCGTCGCGCCGTCGGAGGCTCCCACCGTTTCCAGCGCGGCTACGCCATCGGCGAGTGCGACGGCGAGCAGCGCCTCGCCGTCGGCGTCCTCCAACTGGAATACCCCCGTCCAGAGCGGGCTCCAGGGCGACCCAGTGCCGCCTCCGTGAGCGGCGCTAAAGGGCCGGGAGCGGACATGTTCGGCGTGATCGCCATCATGGGCGGCGTGCTGTTGGTCGCAGCGGGCGGCATCGCCTTCGCTTTGTGGAGCCGGAACCGCTTCTCGCACTGATTGTTCGCTGTCCTCTGAGGGCGGTAAATTGTCGTGGGTTTGCGGCAAGATAGGTACGTGAGCACAGCAGAGAGCGAAACCGCAGTTCCGGCCGAGTCCGTACGGGAAGAGTACGAAAACCCTGGCGGACCTCGTCCGCAAGTACCGCTACGCGTACTACCAGGAAGACGCGCCGACGGTTTCGGACGCCGAGTTCGACTCCCTGTACCGCCGCCTTGAGGAACTCGAGGCCCTGCATCCGGAGCTCGTGTCCAACGATTCGCCCACTCAGGAAGTGGGCGGCGAAGTGTCTGCCGCGTTTGCCGCCGTCGAGCACCTTCAGAGGATGTACAGCCTGGAGGACGTCTTTTCGCTGGACGAGTTGGAAGCGTGGGTCCGCAAGGCCGAGGCTTCCGTGGGAAAGCTGGGCACTTCGGCCGCCCGCATCGAGTGGCTGACGGAGCTGAAGATCGACGGCTTGGCCGTGAACCTGCTCTACCGCGACGGGAAATTGGTGCGTGCCGCCACGCGCGGAGACGGGACCACGGGCGAGGACATCACCCACAACGTGCTCACCATCAAGGAGATCCCGCGCCAGCTGAGCGGAAGTGGTTTTCCTTCCGAGGTGGAGATCCGCGGTGAGGTCTTCATTCCGTCCAAGGCTTTTGCGGAATTCAACGAGGCACTGATCGAGGCCGGCAAGGCGCCTCTGGCCAACCCGCGCAACGCTGCGGCGGGCTCATTGCGCCAGAAGGACCCGGCGGAAACGGCCAAGCGTCCGCTTCGGATGTTCGTTCACGGCATCGGCGCGCGCGAAGGACTTGATTCCACCAGCCAGTCCGGCACCTACAAGCTGCTGGAACAGTGGGGTCTGCCCGTGAGTCCCTACCTGAAGGTCCTGGGCTCCTTCGAGGAAGTCCTGAACTTCATCAAGCACTTCGGTGAACACCGGCATGATCTCTTGCACGAGATCGACGGCATCGTGGTCAAGATCGATGACTTCGCGACGCAGCGGGCCCTCGGCTACACCTCACGCGTGCCCCGTTGGGCGGTGGCCTACAAATACCCGCCTGAGGAAGTCCACACCAAGCTGCTGGACATCCAGGTCAACGTTGGCCGCACCGGCCGCGTCACGCCTTACGGCGTGATGGAACCTGTCAAGGTGGCCGGCTCCACGGTGGAGATGGCCACTCTGCACAACCAGGACGTGGTCAAGGCCAAGGGAGTCATGATCGGCGACATCGTGGTGCTGCGCAAAGCGGGCGATGTCATTCCGGAGATCGTCGGGCCCGTTCTCGCGCTGCGGGACCAGCAGGATCCGCCCGTGCGGGAGTTCGTGATGCCCACGGAATGCCCGTCGTGCCACACGCCCTTGGCTCCTGCGAAGGAAGGCGACGTGGACATCCGTTGCCCCAACGCACGCTCTTGCCCCTCGCAGCTGCGCGAACGTGTCTTCCACGTCGCAAGCCGGGGCGCCTTCGACATTGAGGCCCTGGGATGGGAAGCCGCCATCGCCCTCACGCAGCCAGCGGAGCCGGAAACGCCGCCGTTGCGCAGCGAGGCCGCTTTGTTCAGCCTTACCCCGGAGGACTTGGCGGACGTCATGATCCGCCGCGAAAAGCGCTCCAAGGGTGTCGGCACCGGCGTCTTCGAACTGGTGCCGTACTTCTACTCCAAGGCCACCGCCAAGACTCCGTCCAAACCCACGGCCACCACGGAGAAGCTGTTCAAAGAACTCGAGAAAGCCAAGACCCAGCCCCTCTGGCGTGTCCTGGTGGCACTGTCCATCCGGCATGTGGGCCCCACAGCGTCCCGGGCACTGGCGACGGCGCTGGGGAGCATGGAAGCCATCCGCGCCGCTTCCGAGGAAGAGCTGGCAGACGTAGACGGGGTGGGGCCGACTATCGCGGTTGCACTCAAGGAATGGTTCGCAGTGGACTGGCACCGGGAAATCGTGGACAGCTGGGCGGCTGCCGGAGTGCGCATGGTTGATGAGCGCGACGCCGGTATCCAGCGGAACCTGAAAGGCCTCACCATCGTGGTGACGGGCTCCCTACCCACACTGAGCCGGGACGAAGCCAAGGAAGCCATCATCATCAGAGGTGGCAAGGCAGCCGGCTCGGTTTCCAAGAACACCAGTTACGTCGTGGCGGGGGAGAACGCAGGCTCCAAGCTGGATAAGGCCGAACAGCTCGGTATCCGTGTGCTGGACGAGGACGGCTTCAGGGCATTGCTCGACGGCGCGTTGGAGGCTGCAGAATGACGGCCAACGTTACGGAGCTCCTCGGGGTAGCCCATGCAGCAGCTGCGGCAGGGGCAGCGGTACTCGCTGGCCGGCCTGTCGGGGCCGATGCGGCGGGGAGTGTCGGCGTCGCGAATCTAGGCCTTGTGAACAAGGGCGATGCGGGCGATTGGGTGACGGCCTTCGACGTCGCAGCCGAGAACGCGGTCCGGGACGTCATCACCTCGGCCCGCCCACACGACACCATCACTGGCGAAGAGCACGGCACCACCGTGCCTGAGTCGCCCAGCGGCTACCGGTGGTCCATCGATCCGCTGGACGGTACCACCAACTTCATCCGGAACATCGTCTACTACGCCACGTCTGTGGCGGTCGCGGATGCCGACGGCGTCTGGCTGGCCGGGGTGGTCAACGCCCCTGCACTTGGGCGGATCTACTCTGCCGCCCGCGGCCGCGGGGCTTGGTTGGAAGAAAAAGGGCAGCGGACCCAGCTGAGCGGACCGTTGCTGGGGCGCACGGGACTGATCGTGGCGTCCGGGTTCAGCTACGATCCCGCCACCCGGACTGAACAGTTCTCCGGACTCGGGAGCCTCATGGAGGGCTTCGCTGATCTGCGCCGGCTTGGCTCCGCTGCGTTGGATCTATGCCTCGTGGCCGATGGAACCCACGATGCCTTCGGAGAGCGCGGACTCAACGAACACGACTACGCGGCGGGTGCCCTGATCGCGGAGGAAGCCGGTTGCTGGGTCCGCCGCCCACGGCTCACCAGCCCGCTGGACGGCGGTCCCACGGATGCGGACCGGCTAGAAGCCTGGACCTGCGCAGGAACCCTGGAACTCTCAGGCAAGTTCCCGCTGTAGCCCCGGGTGATAGTTCGGTCACTGAAACGGCCTTTTGGCGCCCCGGGTCCCGTGAACGCGACTACCATGGATCAGTGCATTCGCAGATTACCGTTCGTCCCGCCCTACCCGAAGACTACGACGCCGTAGCCAGCATCACGATGGCTTCCTACGTGACCGCCGGCTACTACGGCAGCCCCGACCACCCGTACTTGGAGAAGCTCCGCGACGTGGCAGGCCGTGCCCGGCACGCAGACGTTTTCGTCGCAGAGCGCGACGGCAGGATCATCGGCTCCGTCACTTCTGCCAAGGCGGGCGGGGACTTTTCGGATATCGGATTGTCGGACGAACTCGAAATGCGCACGTTGGTGGTCGACCCTGAGGTTCAGCGCTCCGGCGCGGGACGCGCGCTGGTGCAGGCCGTCGTCGAGCAGGCCCGCTCGCTTGAAGGGATCAACGCCGTTTCCCTCACCACAGGCGCCACATGGGAGAGCGCCAACGCACTGTACGCAAAGACCGGTTTTGAACGGAAGCCTGAGCGTGACTGGTTCGTTCCCGGAACCGACATAAAGCTGTTCGTTTACCGGCAGGACGTCCGTCAGCCATAAAGTTTCCTCGTACCCCCCCGGTCGCCAGGCCGGGCGCAGCAAGAGGAAAGGCGCGGCATGCGTAAGACATTCGGCACGGGCTCGGTCTGGGAACAGACCCTCGGATACTCCCGCGCGGTCCAGGTGGACAACACTCTCTTCATTTCAGCGACGGCCGCCTCTGGAGTCGTTGACGGAAAAGACGGCATTGTCGGCGATGATTTCTACTCGCAGACCAAATACATCCTCGAAAAGCTCGAAGTGGTCTTGGCCGACGCAGGGTTCTCGTACGAGGACGTCGTGCAGTCCAAGCTGTACTTGACCGACATCAGCAAGTGGGAAGACGCCGGCCGCGCGCACGGCGAGGTCTTCGGCGAGATCCGTCCCACCCTTTCCCTGGTCCACGTCCTGCCGTTCCTCGATCCGGAAATGCTGGTCGAAATCGAGCTGGTGGCCCAGAAGAGCGCCTAAGTAGCCCAAGCCCTTGCGCGAACTGGCAGCTGATGCCCGCAAAATCGCCTGGAAAGGTCATCTGCTGCCAGTTCGCGCGGGGATGCCGTAACGGTGTTCCGGGCGGCCCGTGGTGCCGTAGCGCAATTGGATCTCGACGGCGCCATCATCGGCCAGCGAGGACAGGTACCGTTGCGCCGTGGCACGAGAGACACCCACCCGTTCCGCCACTTCCGTCGCGGAGTATTGTTCCCCCGGTGCCAAGGATTCCAACACCGATGCTTCGGTCGCCGAACGCGGCTTGCCGGAGGGCGCGACGTCGACGGCGATGAGCGCGCGTTTCGCCCGTTCGATCGTGTCCTGGTCCACGCCATGCTGTTGGCCCAGAATCCGCCGGTATCTGGCATACGAACGCAGCTGCTGAGAGAGTGATTCAGCGGTGAACGGCTTCAGGAGATAGGCCAACGCCCCGCGGCGCAGCGCCGTTTTGATGGACATGGCGTCAGAAGCCGCGGTCAGCATCATGGCATCGACGTCGAGCTGCCCCAAGAGATCCAGCCCCGATCCGTCCGGCAAATAGACGTCCAGCAACGCGAGGTCGGGCCGGAGGCTATGCACGGCCTGCAGCGCCTGCGCGGTGGATCCCACCGGTGCGAGGGCCATGAAACCTGCCACGGAGTCAACGTAGGCGGCGTGGAGCTTGGCGACGTGGAAGTCGTCATCCACGATCAACACCCTGAAGTCTTCGCTCACTGGTGTCCTTCCTTCGGTCCGGCTGCTGCGGAGGGTTCGGCTGATGGTGGTTCCGCTCGCGGGGCGTCGTCCGGTGTGCCGGTAACCTTCGGCATCGTGGCCATGAACACGGCGCCCGGCCCACCGGGGGAGCCGGTCTCCAGGACGCGCACGTCGCCACCTCGACGCCGGGCGAGTTGCCGGACCAGCGCGAGTCCAAGCCCCAAGCCGTGCCCGCCTGCGTGCACCAACCCGTCTTTCGGGGACTCCGCCGTCGTGAATCCCTCCGCGAACACCCGCTCGGGCTCGATATTGCCGAGGCCGTCGCCCGAGTCCGCAACGACGATGTGCAGCGTACCGCCGTCGGGCCCTGTTTCGTCGAGCAACTCCAGCTCTACCCAGCGCTGCGTCGAAGAGCCGGCGACGGCGGCGTTGACCGCGTTGTCGATCAGGTTGCCAAGAACCGTGGTGACATCCTGCGGCTCGGTGATGCGGCCCCGCACGAGGGTTTCGGGACCGATCCGCAACGCCACGCCCCGCTCGTCCGCTTCCACGCTTTTCGCGCCGAGGAACGCCTGCAGATAAGGATCCTGCAGGAGCTCGGCTTGCTGCACCGGGAACTTCAAGGGCCCGGTGGCGGAGATCGTGGCGAGGTAGTCTTTCGCCTTGCCGTGCTGGCCGATGCTCATGAAGCCGGCGATCGTGTGGAGCTGGTTCGCGAACTCATGGCGCTGGGCCCGCAGCGCAGCTGACATGGTGCCCACGGCGTCGAGCTGGCGCGTGAGTTGCTGCAGTTCGGTGCGGTCCCTGAGCATGACCACCCAGCCGAGATCCTCTTTGCGGTGCAGCGCCTTGCGGGCATTGGCGACCAGGACCCGGCCGCCGGCGACAATTTCCACAGCCTCAGCGTCGTGGGACGACGGTTCGGTGAGAGCCTTCAATTGCGCCGGAACCGCGGATGAAGCCCAGTCGGTGCCTGCCCAGCCGGTGCCGGTCAGGACATGTCCATCGGTGGCGTCAGCCGTCGCGGACGAGCCGGGCGTTCCGGATGCTTCCGGGAAGCCCAGCAACCGCCGCGCCGCAGCATTGAAGACCGTGATGCGGCCGTCCGCGGAAATGCCGATCACGCCGTCGTCCACGCCCTGAAGCACGGCCACTTGGTCATGCACCAAGGTGCTGATCTCTTCGGGCTCGAGCCCCAGCGTCAAGCGTTGCAATCGGCGGCGCAGGAGAAAGGACGCCAGGACGCCGGCAAGCAACGCGCCGGCAGCGGTCAGGGCAATGGGGACAATGTCCTCGGCCAGGCTTTGGCCGAGCGACTCCATGGAATAACCCACGCTGACTTCACCCACCACCGTTGCAGCGGAACCCGGCGCAAAGACCGGCACCTTGGCACCGGCGGACGGCCCGAGGGTGCCGGTGTTACGGGTGGTGACTTCCTTTCCTGAGAGGGCAGCCGAGGGATCCGTGCTGACCCGTTCGCCGAGCCGGATGTGGTCCGGGTGCGCCAAACGCAGGCCCGTCTCATCCGTGACAACCACGAACAGGGCGCCAGTACGGCTCTTGGCGGCCTCGGCGGCCGCCTGGATGGGTCCGGCCGCGAGCACTGCGGGCGGGGGTGTGCCCGCCTCCTTGCTGATGGCTTGGACCTCCGAGCGGATCGCCGGGTCCGAGGCCACGGTACGCGCCAAGGTGAGCGCCTGGTTCTCGGCCTCCGCTCCGACGCGCCCGTAGACGAGCCATGCGTGGACAGTGCCGCTGAGAAGCACCACCAAGAGGACGACGCCGAGCTGAAGGAGCAGGGTCTGCGTCGAGAACCGCAGGGCAAGCCGGGGCATCCTGCCTCCTTTCGGCTGGGGTAGGCCGGCTGGATCAGGGCAGCAGCGGCGCTGTGGTTGTCGGGTCTCCTCAAGTGAAGCCTCTATCAATTCAAACACTGAGCACAATGAGCAAAATGCTCTCAATCAGCACTATGTCCATCAAATACCGCAAACACATCTCTGTGAGCGCCGCCACTATACGGTCTGTATCGCGCATCACATCGACGTGATGCCGTTCACTGTAGTAAGGAGCCGGCTATGCTGGTATTGCTTGGATTCGCAATGATTGCGGTGTTCATGGTCCTGATCATGACAAAGAAGTTGACGCCCGTTCTGGCGCTGATCATCGTCCCCACTATCTTCGGTCTGTTTGCCGGCGCCGGTCTTGGCATCGGAAGCATGGTGATGGATTCGATGAAGTCCATGACGTCCACGGCCGCACTCTTGATGTTCGCGATCGTGTACTTCGGACTCATGATCGACGTCGGACTGTTCGACCCGTTGGTGAAGTTCATCCTCCGCAAGCTGGGAAACGACCCCGCCAAGGTGGTCCTCGGCACCGCCGTCCTGGCCGCCGCCGTATCGCTCGACGGCGACGGCTCCACCACCTTCATCCTCACCACCGCGGCGATGCTGCCCGTCTACCTCCGTTTGAAGATGAGCCCCGTGGTCCTGACGTGTGTGGCCGGCCTGGCCAACGGCACCATGAACATCCTGCCGTGGGGTGGTCCCACGGCCCGCGCCGCGACCGCCCTCAAGATCGACGTCAACGACGTGTTTGTACCGATGGTTCCGTCCCTCATCGTGGGCCTCGTCGTCGTCTTCGTGTTCTCTTGGCTGCTGGGCCTGCAGGAACGCAACCGCCTCCGCGCCACGGCCCCCGAGATCTGGGGCGACGTCGCGGACGCAGGTGACATGTTCGACGGCGGCACTGGTCACCGCGGTTCGGGCCTGAGCCGCACCGCCGCTAAGCCTGCCACCGGTGGAGGCGCCGGCGTCGTAGTCCTGGAAAGCACCGAAACCCTGGTTGACGTCTACGACACCGGTTTGACCGACACTGCACTCGATCCCAACCGCAAGACCCTGCGCCCGAAGCTCTTCTGGTTCAACCTCGGACTCACCGTCGCAGTGATGATCATGCTCGTGGCCAACCTTGTGCCGCTGCCCTACGTCTTCATGGTGGGCTCCGCCATTGCCCTGCTGGTCAACTTCCCCAAGGTCAAGGAGCAGGGTGCGCAGTTGGTTGCCCACGCCCCGTCCATCGTGGCCGTGGTCAGCATGGTCATGGCGGCGGCCGTCCTCACGGGTGTCCTCAACGGCACCGGCATGGTCAAGGAAATGTCGGCGTGGCTGGTCCACATCATCCCCGCTGAACTCGGTCCGTTCATGGCCGTCATCACCGGCCTGCTCAGCATCCCCATGACCTTCTTCATGAGCAACGACGCTTTCTACTTCGGCGTCCTGCCGGTCCTGAGCGAAACCGCCGCGCACTACGGCATCAGCGGCGCCGAAATGGCCCGGGCCTCCATCACCGGCCAGCCCTTCCACCTGCAGAGCCCCTGGTCCCGGCGATCCTGCTTCTGGTTTCCTTGGCCAAGGTGGAACTAGGCGACCACCACAAAAAGGTCCTGTGGCGCACCGCGGTCATCTCCATCGTGATGCTCGCAGTCGGCATGCTGACAGGAGCCATCGGCATCGGGTAACCAAGCAACGCGGGGTCACTTACGGCCCATTCCGGACCTCCGGATGGGCCGTAAGTGACCCCGCGTTCTTCGTCGTTCAACCAACGTAGACTAGTCCGGAAAACCATTTGAACTTTGCAGGGGAGATCCATGGCTGCGATCAACCGTGACGACGTCGCGCATCTTGCGCGTCTGGCTCACATTGAAATGAGTGCCGAAGAGCTGGACAGGATGGCCGGCGAGCTTGCCGTCATCGTGGATTCGGTGAAGTCCGTCAGCGAAGCCGCCGGAGAGGATGTTCCGGCCACGTCCCACCCGATTCCGTTGAGCAATGTGTTCCGTGAAGACGTTGTGGGCCACACGTTCACGGCCGAGCAGGCGTTGTCCGGGGCTCCGGATGCCTACGGGAACCGCTTCAAGGTGCCGGCAATCCTGGATGAGGGCTAAGCGAATGACTGAATTGAACAACTCCGAACTCATCCGCCTGTCCGCTGCGCAGCTGGCTGCCAAGCTGGCCGCGCGCGAGGTCACGTCCGTCGAGGTCACCCAGGCGTACCTGGACCGCATCGCCCTTGTAGATAGCGGGGCTGATGGCATCCATGCCTTCCTGCACGTCAATACCGAAGAAGCCCTCGCCGTCGCCGCCGAGGTGGACGCGATCCGCGCCGCCGGCGGTGCCGAAGCTGAATCGCTGCACGAACTTGCTGGCGTTCCCATCGCGGTCAAGGACCTCATCGTCACCATCGGTCAGCCCACCACGGCCGGCTCCAAGATCCTCGAGGGCTGGCACAGCCCCTACGACGCCACGGTCATCAAGAAGCTGCGCGCCGCCAAGATGCCTATCCTGGGCAAGACCAACCTGGACGAATTCGCCATGGGGTCCTCCACGGAACACTCCGCCTACGGACCCACCCGCAACCCTTGGGGCCTGGACCGCATTCCGGGCGGCTCCGGCGGTGGCTCCGCGGCCGCCGTCGCAGCTTTTGAGGCTCCGCTGGCCCTCGGCACGGACACCGGCGGATCCATCCGCCAGCCCGGCGCCGTGACCGGCACGGTCGGCATGAAGCCCACCTACGGTGCAGTGTCCCGTTATGGTGCCATTGCCATGGCGTCTTCGCTGGACCAGATCGGCCCCGTTTCGCGGACTGTGCTGGACTCAGCCTTGCTGCAGGAAGTCATCGGCGGGCACGACCCCTTCGACTCCACCTCGCTGACCGATCCCTTCGATAACCTCGTTGCCGCGGCCAAGACGGGCAACGTCACAGGCATGAAGATCGGCATCATCAAGGAACTTCACGGCGAGGGCTATCAGGCAGGCGTCGAGAACCGTTTCAACGAGTCCCTTGAGCTGCTCAAGGAGGCCGGCGCGGAAATCGTCGAGGTTTCCTGCCCCAACTTCAAGTACGCCCTGGGCGCCTACTACCTGATCATGCCGTCCGAGGTCTCCAGCAAGCCTGGCCAAGTTCGACGGCGTCCGCTACGGCTTGCGCGTCCTGCCCGAGGACGGCCCCATGACGATCGAACGTGTCATGGCCGCTACCCGCGCCGCAGGCTTCGGCGAAGAGGTCAAGCGCCGCATCATTCTGGGTACTTACGCCCTGAGCGCCGGCTACTACGACGCCTACTATGGCTCGGCCCAGAAGGTCCGCACGCTCATCCAGCGCGACTTCGACGCCGCGTTCGCGCAGGCTGACGTGCTGATCTCGCCCACGGCGCCCACCACGGCCTTCAAGCTGGGGGAGAAGCTGGACGATCCGCTGGCCATGTACCTCAACGACGTCGCGACGATCCCCGCGAACATGGCCGGCATTCCCGGCCTGTCCCTGCCGGGTGGCCTGGCTGACGAAGACGGACTGCCGGTAGGCATCCAACTGCTGGCACCCGCCCGCGAGGACGCCCGCCTGTACCGCGTGGGTGCCGTCCTTGAATCCTTGCTCGAAGAGAAATGGGGCGGCCCATTACTGGCGCAGGCACCCGTTCTTGGTTCCAGCACCACCATCGCCGGAGGTTCCAACTGATGTCTACCGACGCCATCCTCAGCTTCGAAGAGGCTATGGAGAAGTACGATCCCGTCCTTGGCTTCGAGGTCCACGTGGAGCTCAACACGAAGACCAAGATGTTCTCCTCCGCCCCGAATGTCTTCGGCGACGAGCCGAACACCAACGTCAACGAGGTGGACCTTGGCATGCCGGGTGTCCTGCCCGTGGTGAACAAGGCGGCCGTGGAGTCCTCCATCAAGATCGGCCTCGCCCTGAACTGCACAATCGCCGAGACCTGCCGCTTTGCCCGGAAGAACTATTTCTACCCGGACACCCCCAAGAACTTCCAGACCTCGCAGTACGACGAGCCCATCGCGTACGACGGCTACCTGGACATCGAACTTGAGGACGGCACGGTGTTCCGCGTCGAGATCGAGCGCGCACATATGGAGGAAGACGCCGGCAAGCTCACCCACATGGGCGGCGCAACCGGACGAATCCAGGGCGCCGACTACTCGCTGGTGGACTACAACCGTTCCGGTGTTCCGCTCGTGGAAATCGTGACCAAGCCGATCGAGGGTGCCGGCAGCCGTGCGCCCGAGCTCGCAAAGGCCTACGTCGCCGCCGTCCGCGAGATCGTCAAGAACCTCGGTGTCTCCGATGCCAAGATGGAACGCGGCAACGTCCGTTGCGACGCCAACGTCTCGCTGCGTCCGCACGGTCGCGAACGTTTCGGCATCCGTTCGGAAACGAAGAACGTGAACTCGCTGCGCGCCGTCGAGCACGCTGTCCGTTACGAAATCCAGCGCCACGCCGCGGTCCTTGACTCCGGTGAGCCGGTCATCCAGGAAACGCGCCACTGGCACGAGGACACGCGCACGACGACGTCGGGCCGGGCGAAGTCCGACGCTGACGACTACCGCTACTTCCCGGAGCCGGACCTGGTTCCGGTGGTCGCGTCCCGTGAGTGGGTGGAGGAACTCCGTGCCACGCTGCCCGAGCCGCCCGCGGCCCGCCGCAAGCGGCTCCAGGCTGACTGGGGTTATTCGGACCTGGAGTTCCGCGACGTCGTGAACGCCGGCGTCATGGACTCGATCGAGGAAACCATCGCAGCCGGTGCAAGCGCTTCCGTGGCCCGTAAGTGGTGGATGGGTGAGATCGTCGGGCGTGCCAAGACGGCCGACGTCGACCCCTCCGAACTCGGCGTCACGCCGGAAATCATCGTGGAGCTCAACAAGCTCGTCGAGGGCGGCAAGATCAACAACAAGATGGCTTCCCAGGTGCTCGACGGTGTGCTCGACGGCGAAGGCACGCCGGCCGAGATCGTCGAGAAGCGCGGCCTCGCCGTTGTGTCTGACGACGGCCCCCTGCTGGAAGCGATCGACGCCGCACTGGCGGCCCAGCCCGACGTCGCGGAGAAGATCCGTGGCGGCAAGGTACAGGCCATTGGCGCGATTGTCGGTGGAGTCATGAAAGCCACCCGCGGGCAGGCCGACGCCGGCCGCGTCCGCGAGCTGATCCTGGAGAGGCTCGGCGTCGAAGGCTGACCCCCTGCCACCCGGCCCACCCAACTGGGCCGTCTGGCTATGATGCTAGTACCGCCGAACCACGCCCGTGGTTCGGCGGTACTAGCCAAGAAGGAGACGAATGCGCCCCACGATCAAGTCCGTGGCGGCGGTGGCCGGAGTTTCGACGGCGACTGTGTCTTACGTACTCTCCGGCCGGAGCAGCAAAGTCGGCGGGGGGAGCGGGTCCGGGGTAGCACCCGCTACGGTTTTGCGGGTTCAGGAGGCCGCCCAGTCTTTGGGTTACAGGCCCAACCAAGCGGCCAGGGCTATCCGCACCGGAAGAACAAATCTGCTCATGCTCTCATTGACCATGATTTCGGATCCTTGGGCGTTGGACATCAGCCGGGCCGTCGGCACGGCAGCCGGTCAACGCGGTATCACCCCCATGATCCTGGCTGACACTGACTGGCGCATCGCACTCAAGCGGCAGAACGCGGACGTGACCTTCATCGACGCCGCGGAGGAGCCGGGAGACGCTGACCTGTTGGCGCAGGCGGCCAAGTTGCAACGGTTGGTTGTCTTCAGCGACACCATGGAACCCGAGGGGTTCGACGTGGTGCGCTCCATGCCGGGGTCCTCCTGTGATGAGGCGGTGGCACATCTGACCCGCCGGCACGTCCGGGTGGGTTGCCTGGCAGCGGCGCCCCGGCCAGGCAACGCCATCTCAATCCGCCTGCGGGCGTACATCGAGGGTCTCGCCGTCGCAGGATTGGACTACCGCGATGACTACGTCGAGAGGTTCGATCTGGACAGCCAAAGCGCGTTCGATGCGGCCCTGCGCCTTTTGCAGCGGAAGGACCGCCCGACGGCGATCTACGCCACCACGGACTTCGCGGCCATCGCGGCCATTCATGCAGCCCAACGGCTCCAACTTCGCGTTCCTGAGGACGTCGAAGTGGTCGGCATTGGCAATACCACCGAAGGCGAGTTCATGGCGCCGTCGCTGACTACGGTCGGTCCGGAAGGATTTTTCGACGGTGTAGCAGAGTTCCTCCTTGACCGGGCAGAAGACCCGGATGCGCCGACCAGGGTGCTGGAATTCCCCTGGAACCTCGTCGTCAGGGACTCCGCACCCGCTTTCTGAAGCACGACGGCGGTAGTCAGGTGGCCCCGGAAACCCGCCTTTTGCTTTGAAACCACGTCACCAACCCCTCTCAAGAGTGCACGTTGGTGACGTTTTGAACCGATAAAAGTCATGAAAAGATCATTTTCGATCTTGCTTTTAAACGATTAACATGATGTGATCAACTACACATCACCAGTGGGGTTGGCTCTTCGCCGAATGCGTTGCCTGCCGCCGCGAGGGATCGTCGGTCTTCTGACCCATGACATCGGAGAATTCTTATGAACCACAACCTGAATCGCAGGTCGTTTCTGTCCTTTGCGGCTGCCAGCGCGGCTGTCGTTTCGCTTGCGGCTTGTGGCGGCAATGGTGCCGCTGGAAGCAACGCGGCCCAGGCTGCGTACGCTGCCCCCGCCAAGGACTTGAGTGCGGAGCTGAGCTACGCCATTTGGGACGCGGCGCAAAAACCCGCAATCCAGAAGATTGTCGCTGAATTCAACAGGCAGTACCCGAATATCAAGGTGACCATCGACGTCACGCCGTCGAAGGGCTCGGCCTACTGGACGAAAATCCAAACCGAGGCGAGCAGCAACACGCTGCCGGACGTCTTCTGGATGAATGGCCCGCACATCAAGCTCTACGCACAGAACAACCAGCTGCTGGCTTTGGACGGCATGGCGTCCGGGAAGGCAGTGGACAAGGCCAACTACCCCAAGGCGCTGGTGGATCTGTACACGGTCAACGGCACGTTCTATGGGGTGCCGAAGGACTTTGACACCAGCGCGCTGTTCTACAACAAGGCCCTCTTCAAGGATGCAGGCGTGGCTGAACCGACGTCGTCCTGGACGTGGGACGACGTGAAGTCCGCCGGCGCCAAGCTGTCCACGTTCTACCGAGGAAAGGGCATCTACGGATACGCCGGAGACCTCACCGGCGGCCAGACCAGCTACTACAACACAATGCTTGAAGCCGGTGGAACGATTATCTCGGCGGACGGGAAGAAGTCCGGATACGACTCGTCCGGATCCATCGCCGGCCTGCAGTTCTGGCGTGACCTGATTGAATCCGGGGTTTCGCCGTCCATGCAGCAGCTGACCGACACTTCCTCCAGCGACATGTTCACCTCCAAGAAGCTGGCCATGACCATGGACGGATCCTGGACTGTTGGACCGGCTCACACGGCCCTTGGCGCCGACTTGGGCATTGTTTCCCTCCCCAAGGGACCGAAGAGCAACCAGAGCGTGATCCATGGTTTGGCCAACGTGATTCCCGCCAATGCGAAGAACCCGGCGGCAGCCCAGGCGTTCGTCGCCTTCCTGGGATCCCAGGACGCGGCCAAGATCCAGGCCGAAACAGGAACTGTCATCCCGGCCTTCAACGGCACGCAGGATGCCTGGGTCAAGACCGTACCGTCAGTTGACCTCGGGGTGTTCCTTGACCTCGCCAAGGACGCCTCGCCTTACCCGGTGTCGGCCAACACTGCTGCATGGAACGAACTCGAGAACTCCCTCCTGCCGCAGGCTTTCGCCGGGACCAAGCCGGTTGCCGACGTCGCCAAGGACCTCGCCAGCCAGATGAATTCTGCGCTGGCCAAAGAGTCATGAAAGCCCCGGCCCTGACGCCGGGCACCGAAAGCAACCGTGTTGGTACCGGGCAAGCTGAGCGAGCAGCGGCCCAGGCCAAACGAACAACGGCGGCTCGAAGAAAAGGCACGTCAAAGTCAGATGGGTTCTGGCCGTGGTTGTTCGTGGTCCCCACTGTTGCGGGAATCGGCGTCTTCTATCTCTGGCCGATCGTCCAGACGTTCTACTACAGCTTCACGAAGTGGGGGGTCTTCGGCGGGGCAAAGTTCATCGGCTTGGACAATTACACCCGGATGTTGGCCGACTCCACCATTCCGCAATCAATCCTCAACACGCTGATCTACACGGCCATCGTGCTGTTGGGGATTCCCCTCGCCGTGGTTCTCGCATCCCTGATTGAGCGTCCCGGCATGCGGTTCGCGTCCTTGTACCGGACTCTGTATTTCATTCCGTACATCACCATGCCGGCCGCGGTGGGCATCGTGTGGAGACTGATTTACAACGGTGACTTCGGACCGATCAATTGGTTCCTCAGCCTGTTCGGAATCCATGGCCCGTACTGGACCTCAACGCCCGGGTTTGCCCTCCTGGCCGTAGCCACGGTGGGACTGTGGATGTCGCTCGGTTTCAATCTCCTCATCATCAGCGCGGGCTTGCGTGAAATTCCGCGGGAGCTCTTCGAAGCTGCGGAAATGGACGGTGCCAGCAAGGTCCGCCAGTTCTTCAGCATCACGTTGCCGTTGCTGACTCCCAGTATCTTCTTTGTCACGATCGTCACCGTGATCAGTGGATTCCAGCTATTCGACCTGCTGTACGTGATGATGGGCAAGGCCAATCTGGCCATGCCGCAGACACAGAGCCTGGTCTATATCTTCTACAACCAGGCATTCCTGCAGAACGACAAGGGCTACGCGGCTGCCATCGGTATCTTGATCCTGGCAATCATCGCTCTTTTGACCGCTTTCCAATTCCGTATCCAGAAGAGGTGGGTCAACTATGTCTGAGTCGACGCTTGCTGCCACAACCAGGGCCGGATCGGGACCGGCCGGTGCAGTGGCTACCAAACCGTCTTCGACCCGACGCCAAGTTCCGGCTGCCAAAAGCCGGGGCGGCAAGCAAGGGTCCAATACCGTGGCCCACGTAGTCCTCGGGCTGGGCGGGTTGATCATGATCTCGCCCCTGCTGTACCAGATTGTCATGTCTCTTTCGACGAACACCGAGGTGCAGAGCACGCCGCCCACGTTGTGGCCCAGCGTTGTCCAGTGGCATAACTTCGCGGATGTTTTTACGTCCATGAATTTTGGTTCACAGCTCTGGGTAACGGTGTCTATCACGGTCCTGAGGGTGATTGGACAGGTGCTCTTGTGCTCGATGGCCGGCTACGCCTTCGCCCGGATGCGCTTCCGCTTCAAAGGGCCCTTGCTAGCGCTCGTGTTGTCGATCATCATGGTGCCGTCCCAGCTATTCCTTATTCCGCAGTACCAGATCATCCAGAACCTCGGATGGTTGAACAGCATCGCCGGCATCGTCGCGCCTGGCATCTTCAGTGCGTTCGGTCTGTTCCTGATGCGCCAGTTCTTCATGGGACTCCCGGATGAACTTGAAGATGCCGCCCGGCTTGATGGAGCCAACCCGTTCCAGATCTTCTTCCGGGTCATGCTGCCGCTGGCAGCCAACGGCCTGTGGGCGCTGGTCATTATTACCGTGCTGTGGTCCTGGAATGATCTGCTCTGGCCTTTGGTCGTCACGTCGACGGCGAACGCCGCACCGTTGAGTGTCGGGTTGTCGAACCTCCAGGGCGAACATTCCAACAACTATCCGATCCTGATGGCGGCCTCATTGATGGCCATGGCGCCCATCCTGATCATGTTCCTGCTCATGCAGAAACGTGTCATGGCGGGCATCGGCCGCTCCGGGCTCAAATAGGAGAGGACACCCAACTTTGACGGAGCAGAAATCAACGTCACTTGACGGTTGGTCATTCGTATTGGCTGACTCGTTGGAAAAGGTCTATCCGGAGGGAGAGCCGCGGCCGTTCGACACCAGCATCCCGCAGTCTGTTTTTCCTGGCGAAACCGCTTCGGTCCAGCTGGCTCTGCGGCCTCCGCTTAAGCATGATTTCGGGGCGTCGCAGCCGCTGATTGTGGCAGTCAGCGGTACGGCGGCGCGGTTCACCTCCCTTTACCAAGTGGAGCTCGTGCCATGCAGCTTGGCTGCATTTCCGCAGCACGACGCCGGTTACGACCGCGACACGCCAGGCCTGTATCCGGATCTGTTGCGACCCGCCCCGGACGGGGCGATCCAACCCATTTTCGGTCATTGGACTGCGGCCTGGATCGATATTGTGGTGCCTTCCGCCGAACAAGCGGGAGAACACGACGTCGACATCTCAGTAACAGACGCAACGGGAGGATTCCTCTTCAGCACGAGCGTCAGGATCCGGGTTCTCGCGGCTCCGGCACCGGAACTGGAGATCGTGAACGCCCACTGGTTTCACTGCGACGGGCTGGCAACGCATTACGGAGTAAGTGTGTTCAGCGAGGACCACTGGTCCATCATCGACGCGTTCATTGGGTCCGCCGCGCAGATGGGAGCCAACTCACTGTTGACCCCTACATGGACGCCCCCGTTGGACACTGCCGTTGGCGGGAGTCGCTTGCCGACGCAGCTCATAGGCATCAGCGATGTTTCCGGATTCGAATTTGATTTCAGCAATTTGCTCCGCTGGGTCGCCCTCTGCGCCAAACATGGCATCCGGTATTTGGAAATCGCCCATTTGTTTACCCAGTGGGGAGCCAAGGCAACGCCTGCCATTTACGTCCGCACCGCCGAAGGACAGGAACGCCGCTTTGGCTGGGACGTCCCGGCGACGTCGGCTTCATACCGTGCATTGATGGCCGAACTGCTGCCGGCGTTGCGTTCCTTCCTGGCGGAGCATTGGTCCCTTGACCGGGTGATCTTCCATATTTCCGATGAACCGTCGGGAGCCGAAGCCATAGCAGGGTATCAACAGGCCAAGGACGTTGTGGACGATCTTTTGGACGGGCTGACTGTGGTGGAGGCTCTCAGTGACTTTGAGCTCTACAGCACTGGTGCCGTACCGCATCCGGTGGTGGCAACGGATGCGGTGGCGCCGTTCCTGGCCGCCGGAGTGGAGAACCTTTGGGTCTATTACTGCGTCTCCCATGGACCGGGACGTTGCCAACCGTTTCATCTCCATGCCCTCTGTCCGCAACCGGGTCTTGGGGCATCAGTTGTTTGCTTTGGCCTGCGGCGGTTTCCTGCACTGGGGATTCAATTTTTACAACACTGCTCACTCCTTGGCGCCTGTAGATCCGTTCACGGACACCTGTGCCGGCGGTGCTTTTCCGGGCGGCGACGCATTCATGGTCTACCCGGGGCCGGACCGCAAGCCGTGGGAGTCGATCCGTTACAAGGTGTTCGCGCAGGCCATGTGGGACCACCGCGCATTCTCCCTGTTGGCGAAGCTGATTGGGCGCGAAAGCGTGCTGGAGCTCATGGATACAAATGGCTCCGGCGGACGCCTGGCCATGGACGACTTCAGCTACGACCCGCTCCACTACAGGAGAGTGCGCGAGCAGGTCAACGAACGAATCGCGCAGCTCATCGATCAGCAGCTCATCGATCAATGATCCAGAGGACACGCGGATCCTGAGGGCACGCGCACATCAACTTTTCGAGTTAGGAAATCACTTATGGACCTCAAAGTAGGCATCATCGGCTTCGGCTTGCGCGCGTCCTTGTGGCACCACGCTCACAAACCCGGCCAAGGCTCCGAAGTCACCATCGTGTGCGACACGAGCGAGCGTGGCCGTGCGGATGCGTCCAAGCACATCCCCACAGCCCGGGTGACGGCCGATCTTGACGAGCTCCTGAACAGCGGAATCGACGCCGTTCTGGTCCTCACCCCGGACAACCAGCACGCCGCCGTCGCGGTCCGCACGCTTAAGGCGGGAATACCGACCTTCTGTGAGAAGCCCCTCGACGTCACCATCGAGGCGGCGGACCTCGTTCTGCGAACCGCCCACGAAACCGGTACCAGGCTCTACGTCGGCCACAACATGCGGCACATGCCCGTGGTGGTCCAAATGCGCCAACTCATTGAGGAAGGCCGGATCGGCGAGGTCAAGGCCGTTTGGTGCAGGCATTTCGTGGGCAATGGCGGGGACTACTACTTCAAGGACTGGCACTCCGAGCGCAAAAACGTCACCTCGCTCCTGCTGCAGAAGGGTGCACACGACATCGACGTGATCCACTGGTTGGCCAACGGGTACACCCGGCGAGTCTCCGCCGTCGGGGATCTGGCCGTTTATGGCTCGGTACCCGGGCGCAGCGACAACAGCGGCAAGCGCCTGGGGGATTGGTTTTCGATCGACAACTGGCCGCCGACCGAGCAGAAGGACCTCGCGGAGACAATCGACGTCGAGGACATCTCCATGATGAACATGGTCTTGGACAACGGCGTGCTGGCGTCCTATCAGCAGTGCCACTTCACGCCCGATTACTGGCGGAATTACACCGTGATCGGGACGAAAGGCAGGATCGAGAACTTCGGCGACGGTCCCGGCGAGCAGATCAAAGTGTGGACCACCCGGTCAAGCGGTTACCCGGAGCCGGACGCCGTCGTCGAGATCCAGGACGGCGACGGCGGCCACGGCGGCGCGGATCCGCGGCTGATCGCGGAGTTCCTCCGTTTCGCCGCGGAGGGCGGCCAGACCCAGACCAACCCGATCGCAGCCCGCCAGGCAGTTGCGGCCGGAGTCCTGGCCGCGGAGTCCTTGCGCGGCGATGGTTCCGCCCGCGAAGTTCCGGCCCTGCCGAAGGATCTCGTGGAGTACTTCGAAGCCGGGCAGCCGGCTTTGGTCGGGGAACTGTAGCGGCGCGCTAGGCAGCGCCGGCGAGTTCGGTCATGACGGTTCGCAACGATTCGCAAACTGTCATGACTGATTTCCGTTTGAGCGTTTCCGGCCGGGCCAGGATGTCGATCTTGCGCACCGAATTGACCCCCGTGAGCGGACGCAGCACCACGCCGGCAGCCAGTACGCGCTGGGCAGTGAACCGCGGGAGCAAACCGATCGCCCCGCCGGCCGCCACCAGCGAGGCCACCGTTGAATAATCGTTGATGCGGTGCAGGACTTCCGCCGGGCGCCCGCTGACGGCGACGACGGCGGCCAACACGTCCGCGGGGGAGTAGCCGCCGCGGCTGGTCACCCAAGGCTGCCCGACGACGTCGGCCGGCCTGAGTTCGCGGCGGGCGGCGAGCGGGTGCCCGGCAGGCAGCGCGACGTCGAGCGGTTCGTCGGCAAGCGGAATGACAGCCACCTTATCGGCGGGCCATTCGGGACTGTTCTCCATGCGATGGGCCAGCACGAGGTCATATCGCGCGGCGAGGCCGGGAAAGTCTTCTTGCGCGACGTCCTCATCGGCGAGCTTCAAACGGGGGACGCCGCCCTCCGGGCCGGAGCTGCCCGCGGTGGCCAGCAGCAAGGCTGCCAGCGGAGCGAAGAGGGCCTGACCGGCGCTGTGGAAGGCACTCACAGTCACGGTGGAATCGGGAGAGTCGTGGTACGCGCCGATGGCTGCCTGGGCGTCGGCGAGCGCATTGACGACGGCGGCTCCCGCGTCAGCAAGGACGCGGCCGGCATCGGTGAGTACCAACGCGCGGCCTTCCTTCCTGGTCAGAGGCACGTCGACGGACTTCTGCAGGAGCGCGAGCTGCTGGGAGACAGCGGACGGTGTGACCATAAGCGTCTCTGCTACGGCCTTGACACTGCCGAGATCTCCGAGTTCCCTAAGCATTTGGAGCTGGTGTACTTCCATTTAGTAAATGCTAAATCGTTGATTGAGAAAAACCTAGTTGTGCTAAATCGTTCGCGAGGATTCAATGAAGTGAAACGGCACACAACCGGCACCCTCCCTTGAGTTAGGAAGACCCATGAAGGCTCTCTACAAGTCCGGTCCGCACGCTGGTTTTGAACTCGTCGATCGCCTCGAACCGGAGGCCGGTCCCAGCGACGTCAAGATCCGCGTCATGACCACGGGTATCTGCGGAACGGACCTGCACATCCAGTCCTGGGATGCCTGGGCTCAGAGCATCATCGAGACTCCGCTGATTGCGGGCCACGAGTTCTACGGTGAAGTGGTGGCCGTGGGCGAAGACGTCCGCGACGTCAAGGTAGGGGACCGCGTCTCCGGCGAAGGCCACGTAGTCTGCGGAATCTGCCGTAACTGCCGTGCGGGCCGACGCCAGATGTGCATCAACACGGTCTCAGTAGGCGTGCAGCGCGATGGCGCCTTCGCCGAATACGTCGTGATCCCGGAGACCAACGTCTGGGTCCACCACGATTCCTCCGTCACTCCGGAGCTCGGCGCGATTTTCGACCCCTTCGGCAACGCGGTCCACACCGCCCTGAGCTTCCCGCTGGTGGGCGAAGACGTGCTCATCACGGGCGCGGGCCCCATCGGACTCATGGCAATCGCCGTCGCACGCCACGCAGGTGCCCGCAAGATTGCCATCACGGACGTCTCCGCTCCGCGCCTTGAACTGGCCCGGAAAATGGGCGTTGACCTCGCCGTCGATGTGTCGAAGATGCGCGTCAAGGAGGCCCAGCGGGAACTCGGCATGCGCGAGGGATTCGATATCGGCCTGGAAATGTCCGGACATCCCACGGCCCTGCCTGAGATGATCGACAACATGAACCACGGCGGACGCATCGCCATGCTTGGCCTGCCCAGCCAGTCGATCGACATTGACTGGGGCAAGGTGGTCACCCACATGCTGACCCTCAAGGGCATCTACGGCCGCGAAATGTACGAAACCTGGTACGCCATGAGCGCCATGTTGTCCTCCAACCCCACGCTGCACCGCAACATTTCCGCCGTCGTCACGGACAAATTGTCCGCTACCGACTGGGAGAAGGGCTTCGAGATCGCCCGCGCCGGCACAGGCGGCAAGGTTGTCCTCGACTGGACCGAAATCTAAGACGCCGTAAAGTCCTTCCCAAGACCCAGTACCAGGAGCCACCAATGTACTCAAGCATCAAAGACCAGCTGCAGGGCGAGCTGGAAGAGATCCGCACAGCAGGCCTCTTCAAGACTGAACGGCACATTGATTCGCCGCAGGCAAGCCACATTTCCGCGGGCCAGTTGGGCCAGCCGGCCAACGCCGTCTTGAACTTCTGCGCCAACAACTACCTGGGCCTGGCGGACCACCCGGACATCATCGCGGCCGCCAAGTCCGCCATGGACGAACGCGGCTTCGGAATGGCGTCCGTTCGTTTCATCTGCGGCACCCAGGACCTGCACCTTGAGCTCGAAGCCCGCGTCTCCGAGTTCCTGGGCACCGAAGACACCATCCTGTTCTCAAGCTGCTTCGATGCCAACGGGGGAGTGTTCGAGTCCCTCTTCGGACCCGAGGACGCGATCATCTCGGATTCCCTGAACCATGCCTCCATCATCGACGGCATCCGGCTCAGCAAGGCCAAGCGCTTCCGCTATGCCAACCAGGACATGGCTGACCTCGAAGCCAAGCTCATCGAGGCCTCCACCGGTGACGCCCCGGCCCGCCGCAAGATCATTGTGACGGACGGCGTCTTCTCCATGGACGGCTACCTTGCTCCCCTCGAGGCCATCTGCGACCTCGCGGAAAAGCACGATGCCCTGGTCATGGTGGACGACTCCCACGCCGTCGGCTTCATGGGTGCCACCGGCGCGGGAACCCCGGAACACGCGGGTGTCTCCGCACGGGTGGACATTTACACCGGCACCTTCGGCAAGGCCCTCGGCGGCGCGTCCGGCGGCTACGTCTCCGGCCGCGGTGAAATCGTTGCGATGCTGCGCCAGAAGGCCCGCCCGTACCTGTTCTCCAACTCCCTGGCCCCGGCGATCGTCGCAGCCACCATCAAGGCCATTGAGCTGGTCCAGGGTTCGGGTGAGCTCCGCTCCAGGCTCTTCGAGAATGCCGCGCTGTTCCGCAGCCGCATGAGCGAGGAAGGCTTCGAGCTGCTCGCCGGCGAGCACGCCATCATTCCGGTGATGTTCGGGGACGCCGTGGTGGCCGCCAAGGTAGCCGACGAGATGCTCCACCACGGAGTCTTCGTCACCGCATTCAGCTACCCGGTGGTACCCAAGGGCGCCGCCCGCATCCGCGTGCAGCTCTCCGCTGCACACAGCCGGGACGACGTCGAAGCGTGCGTTCAGGCCTTCGTGAAGAGCCGTGCTGCCGCGGGGCTCTGATCTGCCATGATCCTCACCCTCCTCGGCGGCGGCGGATTCCGGGTTCCCTTGGTCTATTCGGCCCTACTGGCGGACCATGAGCCCGGCCGCGTCACGCAACTCAGGCTGTTCGATGCCGACGCCGGGAGGCTGGACGTCGTGGCAAGGGTGCTCGCCGACATGGCTGAGGGTGTGCCCGATGCACCGGTAGTGCGGTTGTTCACGGAGTTGTCAGCCGCACTGCCGGGCACCGACTTCATCTTCTCCGCCATCCGAGTGGGCGGGCTGGAGGGACGTGCCGCGGATGAACGGATTGCCCTTAGGCATGGCGTGATCGGGCAGGAAACCGTGGGCGCAGGAGGGATTTCCTATGCCCTGCGGACCATCCCCGTGGTCCTGGACATCGCCGAGTCGGTGAAGAAACATGCTCCGGAAGCCCTGGTTCATCAACTTCACCAACCCTGCCGGGGTCATCACCGAGGTCATGACGCGAGTCCTGGGCAACAAGGTGGTGGGAATTTGCGATTCGCCGGTGGGGCTGGCCAGGCGGTCCCTGGCTGCGGCCGGCGTGCATGGAGTCGATGTTCGAAGCCGCCGGGTGGAAATCGACTACATCGGCCTGAACCACCTCGGCTGGCTGCGCGGGCTGGTGGTTGATGGCGAGGACGTCCTGCCACGCCTCCTTGCAGATCCGGCAGCCATCGAGTCCTTTGAAGAGGGCCGACTTTTCGGCGCGCCTTGGATCCAGGCCCTGGGCGCCGTTCCCAACGAGTACCTGCACTACTACTACTTCACGCGGGAAGCGCTCGACGCCGATCGCCGCGCCGCGAGCACTCGCGGTGCGTCCCTGGCGCGTCAGCAATCCGCTTTCTATGGCGGGTTCCGGGGCGGAAACGACGGCGGCACAGAACCCGCCGCGAAACCGGCCCTCCGGCTCTGGGAGAAGACCAAGCTGGACCGCGAAGAAACCTACATGCAAAGCAACAGGGAGGCAGCCGGCACCTTCGAACGGGATGCCGCCGATCTGGTGTCCGGCGGGTACGAGGCCGTTGCCCTGGCCATCATGAGGGCCATCAGCCAAGGGGAGACGGCCCGCTTGATCCTCAACGTCCCCAACAGGGGCACCTTGGCGGAGCTCGACGGCGACGCCGTCATCGAGGCACCTTGCCTCGTGGATGCCGGGGGAGTCCGCCTGCTCCCGGCCAAGGCGCTGCCGGACTACGCCCGGGGGCTCGTCATCAACGCCAAAGCCGTGGAACGTGCCACCATCGAGGCGGCGCTGACGGGTTCCAAGCGCTCCGCGTATAAGGCGATGGCCATGCATCCATTGGTGGACTCGGTCAGGGTGGCGCAAGACCTTTTGGCCGACTACATCAGCCATTTCAGCGAACTTCAGTACCTGCGCTGAGCCCCCTCGGGGACCCCTGTCCCGATCCGGATCGGAGGCCTAGGATCGGCAGCATGGACAGTGATGCAGCACAACCTCGCACCGAGGTGTTGGATTCCCAGCAATGCTGGGATCTTTTGAGGGGCGTGTCCGTGGGCAGGCTGGCGGTGTGGCTCGGTGACCACCCTGACATATTCCCTATCAATTACGCAGTGGACCAAGGGACGGTCGTTTTCAGGACCGGGGCCGGCGCCAAGCTCACCGCGGCTTTGGGCGAATTCCCGGTAGCGATGGAGGTGGACGGTGTGGACCCGGACACCGGAGTTGCATGGAGCGTGGTGCTCCACGGCAAAGCCGCCCCGGTGAGCCAGATCGACGACGTCGTCAACTCGTTCTCGCTGCCGCTCTTTCCCTGGGAAGCCGGCCGCAAGGATCATTTCATCCGGATTCCCGTGGACTCGATTTCCGGCCGTCGCTTCGCGGTCACGGCCCCACTGACGTGGTGGACTCCGTACAGCGGCATCAAGCCGTCCGCCGTAGAATAGCCGCCACTGAGCCCCCTCGCATCTTGGCCCGGGCGCTGACAGGATGGAGGAATGGCTGCAAACTATGACGTGGTAATTGTCGGCGGGGGCATCGCTGGATTGTCCCTGGCTTCAGCTCTGGCCGGCCAATGTTCTGTGGCCCTCGTGGAAGCCGAGCAAACGCTGGCGTACCACACGTCCTCCCGTTCGGCCCGGCAGTTGATCCCGAGCTATGGTCCCGCCGTCGTGCAGGAACTGACCGTGCGAACGCTGGAACTGATGAAAGAACGCGACGCCGCGTTGCCGGTACCAGTGCTGGAGCCCCGGTCCTTCATGTTGGTGGGCGACGACGCCACGGTCAAGGCAGAGGCCAGCGGCCACATGCATCCCATCACCCACGCCGAAGCCCTCGAGCTCTGTCCGGCCCTCAACCCCGGATCCTTCACGGCAGCAGGCCTGGATACCGGGTCGTTTGCCTGCAACGCGCCGGTGCTGTTGGAAGACCACCGGCTGCGTGCAGAAGCAAACGGAGCGGACATCATCACCGGGGCCCGGGTCCATTCAGCCCAGCGCCTGGGCTCAGGCTGGCAAGTGGGCGCAGGGGTGGAAGGCTTCCAGTCCGCCGTCGTCGTGAACGCTGCCGGCGCCTGGGCGGACGAACTCGCGGTACTCAGCGGCGTGGAGAAGCTCGGCTTGCAGCCGTTCCGCCGCACCGCGGCAATCGTCGACGTCGAACGCCCGCTTCGGCAAGGGAGCCCCATGGTGGCGGCCGCGGATGACTCCTTTTACTTCAGGCGCGAGGGCGAGCAAGTGCTGATCTCGCCGTCAGAGACGGTGCCGAGCGGCCCGGAAGATGCCCGGCCGCGGCCCGGTGACGTGGAAGCGCTTGTGGCCCGCTTGAACTCACTCACGTCGCTGGGCATCCGCTCCGTGGCCAAGGCGTGGACCGGGTTGCGCACGGAAGCGGCCGACGGCGTCCCGGTGGTCGGGTTCGACGCCGAGGCTCCCGGCTTCTACTGGCTCGCGGGTCAAGGCGGCTACGGTTTCCAGACCTCCTCCGCCATCGCAGAGCTCGCCGCGGCTGAGATCCTGGGCTCACTCTCCGGGGTTAGTCCGGTATCCCGGACAGCGACGGAGCTTGCCGCCACCCGTTGGTCCATCCGCCGTTGAACAATAGGTTCATGAGCGGGCAGACGAGCACACTGATCAGCAACATCGGCGAACTGATGACCCAGGATGTGGAGCATCGTGTCCTCAAGGACGCCGCAGTGCTCATAGAGGGTGAACGGATCTCCTGGATCGGCCCGGCGTCGGAGGCTCCGGCCGCTGACGGACTCGTGGACGCCGAAGGCCGCGCCGTGCTGCCCGGCTGGGTGGATTCGCACTCGCACTTGATTTTCGCCGGGGACCGCACTGCCGAATTCGAGGCCCGCATGGCAGGGCAGAGCTACAGCGCCGGCGGCATTGCCGTCACCACGGGAGCCACCCGCGCCGCGAGCGATGAGGAGCTCACCCGCCTCGCCGCCGGACGCGTGGCCGAAGCCGTCTCCCAAGGCACCACCTATCTCGAAAGCAAGACCGGGTACGGCCTGGACCTTGAGAACGAAGCCCGCAGCGCCCGTATCGCCGCAGCCACCGTCGACGAGGTGACCTATCTGGGTGCCCACCTGGTTCCAGCCGGAGCGGACGCCGAGGAATACACGGACCTTGTCTGCGGTCCAATGCTCGACGCCGTCCGTCCCCACGTGAAATGGGCCGACGTGTTTTGCGAACGCGGTGCCTTCACGGAAGAGCAGTCGCGCCGAGTGCTTACTGCCTGCCGGGATGCGGGCCTGGGCTTGCGTGTCCACGGCAACCAGTTGGGCGAAGGGCCCGGGGTCCAGTTGGCCGTGGAATTCGGCGCGTCCAGCGTTGACCACGTCAACTACCTTTCCGAGGCCGACATCCAAGCGCTCGCAGGAACGTGGAGTGGCTGGGATGCTTCCACCGGAACGGGCGCGCGCGGGACCGTGGCTACGTGCCTGCCTGCCTGCGATCTCTCGACCCGCCAGCCACTTGCTCCGGGCCGCGCGTTGATTGACGCGGGCGTCCAGATTGCCTTGGCCGCCAACTGCAACCCCGGCACCTCCTACACCAGTTCCATGGCTTTCTGCGTCACTACTGCGGTGTTGCAGATGCACCTGAGCGTCCATGAAGCCGTTCGCGCGGCCACATACGGCGGCGCGCTGGCTTTGGGCAGGGAGTCAGGCAGCGACGTCGACGGCGGGCGGGCAGTGGGTTCGATCGCCGTCGGGCACCGCGCCGATCTCCACATGCTCAAAGCGCCGTCGGCAACCCATCTGGCCTATCGGCCCGGAATTCCGCTGACCTTCGGGGTGTGGCGGGCCGGTGCCCGCATGATCTGACAACTCAATTTTTCACGCAAAAGGCAGGGTACTTCCGTTGGGAGGGGCCCTGCTTTTTTCTTTGGGCCGACAGGGCTCCGCGATCCTTGTGCGATTGAAAATGATCGTTTAGTGTTTGTATGGATCATAAAACGTCAAATCATTGAGTGTGGAAGAGCGCGTCGAAGAAGCGCGGACAGGAATGGTAAGTGCGATGAGTAACAACACCCTCGGGGCCTTCATGGAAGAAGAGCTTGTTTCGCAGCCCGAGGTCTGGGAGCGGGCCATCGAGCAGTCCAAGCTTGAGAAAGCCAAGGCAGGGGACCTGCTTCCCGCCGACGGCGAGCGGATCGCCGTCGTCGGGTGCGGCACCTCATGGTTCATGGCGCAAAGCTACGCCGCTGCGCGCGAGGCCGCGGGCAAGGGCGTCACCGACGCGTTCGCAGCATCGGAAGCCTTCCTGAACCACAACAGCGCCGGTCGCCAGTACGACGCCGTCATCGCCATTACCCGTTCCGGCACCACCACTGAGGTTCTTGAGCTCCTGGAAGCCCTGCGCGGAAAAGTCCGCACAGTTGCGGTCATTGGTGACGTGAATTCACCCATTACCGCCCTGGCAGACGCGGTGATCGGCCTTCCGTACGCGGACGAGAAATCCGTGGTCCAGACCCGTTTCGCCACCACCGCGCTGGTGTACCTTCTGACGAGTCTGGGTATCGAACTCGGCACGGCCATCGAGGACGCCCGCGTTGCCGTCACCGAGCCGGTTTCCCAGGAGTTGCTCGACGCCGAACAGTTCACCTTCCTCGGCACTGGCTGGACCGTTGGCCTGGCCCACGAGGCAGGACTCAAGATGCGCGAAGCGGTGCAGGGCTGGACCGAATCCTACCCGGCGATGGAATACCGCCACGGTCCCATTTCCATTGCTGCCCCCGGCAGGGTCACTTGGCTCTTCGGCGCACAGCCCGAGGGATTGGACGCTGACATGGCAGTCACCGGCGCCCTGTACGTCAACACAGGCAAGCACCCGCTCGCGGAGCTGGCCCGCGTCCATAAGGTCACCCTGGAACGGGCCCGCGTACGCGGACTCAACGCCGATGTGCCGCGAAACCTCACCCGTTCTGTTGTCCTGAACGCCACGGCCTAGGTCTTCCCATGGTTCTCGGAGAGCCGGTTCTCGGAGCCGCTGAATCCGCAGTCGCTGGCCTTTGACGTCGGCGGGACGGACCTGAAAGCAGGCCTGATCGATCGGGCCGGGAATGTCCTTGGGCTGCGCCGCATCGCAACGCCGCGTGATGCTGTACGGCCGGGCGAAGCGATCCTGGATGCCGTTACAGCGCTCGCCGCCGGCTTTGCCGAAGAGTACCCCGGCCACGCAGCGAAGGCCGCTTGCATTGTTGTTCCGGGAATCGTGGATTCGGACACCGGAGTGGGAATCTACTCGGCGAACCTCGGATGGAGGAACTTTCCCTTTGGCGAGAAAGCAACCCAGCGCCTCGGGCTGCCCGTCTCTTTCGGCCACGATGTCAGCACAGCCGCCGAAGCCGAATTCCGCTTCGGGGCGGCCCGCGACTTTCGAAACGTCGTGGTGATGGTGGTTGGTACAGGGATTGCCGCAGCCGTCATCTCCGACGGCTACCCCGTGCGGGCAGGTGGCTTTGCCGGAGAATTGGGCCACGCCCTCGTTCCGGATCCCGACCGTCCCGGTTACACGATCCTCGAGGCAGTCGGCTCGGCCGGAGCAATCGCGCGGCGCTACAGCGATAAGGCGGGAACCCCGCGAACGGGGGCCCGCGAAGTTCTGGAACGGGCCAAGGCCGGCGACGCGCTCGCGTCCCGGATCTGGGCTGATGCGGTGGACGCGCTCGCCTTCAGCCTCGGCCAATGCGTCAGCATCATTGGCACCGAGGCCGTGGTGGTGGGCGGCGGCCTCGCCGAAGCAGGGGAGGGCCTCTTGCAGCCACTCCGTTCGCGCCTTGACGTATTGCTCGACTTCCAACGCCGCCCGATCATCATGCGCGCCCAACTCGGCCAGGACGCGGGTCTGCTCGGCGCTGCCATGAGGGCCCGGGCCCTTCTCCCGGCCGCGAAGGCCGCCTCCAGCACCGGGTCCAGGCCATGAATGAGGCCATGAAACAGGCCATGAAGCGCGTCGTGACCGTGACCCCGAATCCGGCGATCGACCTCAGCTATCACATTGCCGGGATCACCCCGGAGCAAGCCATCGCGTCGCCGCACCCCTCAGCCGGGCAGGCGGAAAAGGCCTCAACGTTGCCCGGGTGGCGCACCAGCTGGGCCACCCGGTCCTGGCCATCGCGCCTTCGGGCGGCGCAGCCGGGGCCGAATTCGCCGCCGAACTCACCAACAGCGGCGTGCCCCACAGGCTGGTCCCGGTTACCGCCGAAACGCGGCGCAGCATCGCGATGGTGGACACCGTGGGCGGCGAAACCTCCATTTTCAACGAACAGGGAAATCCCCTCCAGCCGAGCGAATGGCAGGCACTGGCCGCCGCCGTCGTCGAGGCCCTCGATGGGCAAGGCGCCGGAGTGCTGGTCGGCTCAGGCAGCCTCCCGCCCGGCGCGCCGGCGGACTTCTACCCCGCACTGGTGCGTCTGGCGCACGACGCCGGGATCCCCGCCGTCGTCGATACCTCGGGTCCCGGGATCATCGCCGCCGCCCGGGCAGGGGCGGATCTGCTCAAGCCGAACAATCACGAACTTCTCGAAGCAACGGGGGAACGCAACCTGGAGACCGCGGCGGAGCAATTGATCGCCATGGGTGCCAGAACAGTCCTGGTCAGTTCCGGCGCCGAGGGCATGCTTGCCTTCGACCACGCCGCCCCGGGCGGCTACTGGAGCGCGCGGCTCCCCGAACCCCTCAGCGGAAACCCCACCGGAGCCGGCGACGCCGGAGTGGCGGCCGCCGCCGTCGCACTCGCCACAGGCGTCACCGACATTCGCACGATTCTCCGCAAGGCAACAGCATGGTCCGCCGCCGCAGTTCTCATGCCGGCGGCCGGCGAGATCTCGCCGCTCTACGCGGACCTCGAAGACCAACTCATTCTCAGCTGGAAGGAGACCCAGTGACGCTCGTCAGCACACGGGAACTCATGGACACCGCCCTCGCCCGTGGCATTGGCCAGGGAGCCTTCAACGTCATCCACCTCGAAACCGCAGAGGGGCTGGTTGCCGGGGCAGAGGCCGCGGGGGTCCCGTTGATCCTGCAAATTTCGGAGAACTGCGCCCGCTTCCACGGCGGACTCGTGCCGATCGCCCGCGGTGCCATGTCGATCGCCCGGGACGCTTCCGTGCCGGTGGCTTTGCACCTCGACCACGCCGAATCCGAAGAGCTGGCGCTGCAGGCCGTTGACCTCGGCTTCGGTTCTGTCATGTACGACGGCGCGCACTTGCCTTATGACTGGAACGTTGAAGTCACGCGCAGGGTCGCCCGCTACGCCAGCGAACACGGCGTCTACGTCGAGGCCGAGCTAGGAAAGGTCGGGGGCAAGGACGGCGCCCATGCTCCAGGAGTCCGGACGGATCCGGACGAGGCCCGTTCGTTCGTGGAGGCCACCGGGGTGGACGCCCTCGCCGTCGCCGTCGGCTCCTCCCACGCCATGACCGAGCGAAGCGCCACGCTGGACCTGGCATTGATCACGCGCTTGAAGCAGGCCGTCCAGTTACCGCTCGTGCTTCATGGCTCCTCCGGCGTGGCAGATGAGACCCTTACAGCTGCAATCGGTGCAGGTATGACTAAGATCAACGTATCCACCCACCTGAACGGGTTCTTCACCCGCGCCGTCCGTGAGTACCTGGATGCCAACCCCTCCGTGGTGGACTCCCGCAAGTACATCAAGGCTGGCCGGGATGCCCTGGTGTTGGAAACCGCACGTTTGCTGACGCTGTTCGCGAAAGTGAATTAGCCTCAATTTCCGGAAGGTTCGTGATGACCCGCAACGATCGACTGACAGCCATCCTTGATCTCCTCGCCGAGTCAGGGCATGTTGAGGTCGAGGATATCGTGACCCGCCTTGAGGTCTCGCCAGCCACGGCCCGCCGGGACCTGGACAGCCTCGCGAAGCAGCGGCTCCTCAGCCGTACGCGCGGCGGAGCCACCACGGGATCAGTGGCCTACGAGCTCCCGGGGCGTTACAACAGGGATGATCATGCAGAGGCTAAGCAGCAAATTGCGCTGGCCGCTTCGGAGCTCATCATGCCCGGGGCCGTGATCGGGCTCAGCGGTGGCACCACCAATACGGCCCTGGCCCAAGTTCTGTCCACCCGGGAAGACCTCAACGCACCCTCGAACCGGCCCATGCTGACGGTGGTCACCAACGCCATTAACATCGCCGCCCAGCTTGCCGTACGCCCCAACATCAAGATCATGGTGACCGGCGGCATCCTGAACCCACGTTCGTATGAACTCGTCGGCCCTTACACCGATGTCATCATGCAAAAGGTTGCCTTGGACATCGCCTTCATCGGCGTCAACGGGGTGGATCCCAAGATCGGCCCCACCATCACGGACGAGGGGGAAGCCATGGTGAATACGGTCATGGCCCGCCGCGCCACCGACTCCTATGTCCTGGCCGATTCCACGAAGATCGGCAAGCGCGCCTTCGCGGCGATGGCAGGATACGATTTCCGCCGGCTCATCACCGATTCCGGCATCACCGATGAAGACAAGGCAGCGTTCGAAGCCAGCGGCACTGAAGTGATCGTGGCCAAGGACGCCTAGCTTCGGGGGCTCCGCTCAGAAAATCATCGGAGGAGCGTCCAGTACGGTTTCGTCCGTGCTGCGCTCAACCCACTGGCTGAACGGAGTATCAAGATCGTACTTGCCCTGGTCGTTGCGGAGCAGGGTCCGGAGCGCGGCGTTGCCCGGATTGTTGAGGGACTCGAAGTATTCCACCGACCAATGGAACCAACGCATGCAGAACAGGCGCATCGTGAGGCCGTGGGTCACCAACAGGGTATTTCGTGCGTAGTCCGGTTTTTCCCAATGCCGGTACAGCGTTTCCATGAAGGACGAAATCCGGTCGTAGACATCGGAGCCTGATTCGCCCTCGCGAAACCGGTAGAAGAAGTGCCCGTAGAGGTTGCGGAGCTCCTTTTGGTCACTGATATCTCCGGCAATCTGGAAGTTGGCCCAGTCTTGTTCGCGCAGGCGGGGTTCTTCGATCACCCGTTCCGTCAAGCTGCCCAGATTCAGTGCCTCCAGGGTTTGGTATGCCCGAAGATACGGCGAGACGTAGACGCACACCGGCTCGCCGTCGAGCTTCCTGCGCAGTTCCTCACCGGCGGTCCGGGCCTGTTCGATGCCCAGCTCCGTGAGCGGGATGCGGTAATCGGGCACACGGTTGTAAATGGAAGTATCGGCATTGGCGGCGGATTGGCCGTGCCGGATCATGAAGATTCGTGCTGGGGCGCTCATCCCACCAAGCTTAGGGTCAGCCGCTCCGCGATGCCGTGCACGCCTTGCTGCCGACGCCGGGAATCGGGTTTCCGGGAAATCATCAGCCAAATACGGGCAAGATAGGAGCATGCTCCTAGCCTCAACGCGCCGGGTGCGCGCCGAAGTACTCATTGTCCTTGGCCTCTCGCTCGGCCAATCGGCTGTCTACTCCGTGGTGCAACTTTTGGACAAGTTGACGCAGGGACCATTGGCTCACGCAACCTCTACCCTTAACCGCTCCCAAAACAGCCGCGAGTACTTCGATCTCACGTACCAACTCCTGGATATTGCTTTCGCGCTGGTCCCCGTGGTGCTGGTGTTCTACTTCCTCTCGTTGCACCGCCAAACCGCGGAGAGTCCCTCGGGTTTCACCCGGTTGGGCTTCAACTTTTCCCGCCCGGGCCGTGATGCGTTGCAGGGACTAGGCCTCTTCGCGCTGATCGGCATCCCGTCGCTGGGCCTCTACGCGGCCGGCCGTGCTTTGGGAATCACCACGGCGATCATTCCCAGCGGACTCGACTCCTATTGGTGGACAGTGCCGGTGTTGATCCTGTCAGCCGTGCGGCACGCGATCGTCGAAGAAGTCATCGTGGTGGGCTACCTCTTGGACCGCTTCAGGAAGTTCGGATGGAGCACCCCTTTGGCAATCGTGATCAGCGCACTGCTGCGGGGAAGCTACCACCTTTACCAGGGATTCGGTCCCTTCATCGGTAACGCGGTCATGGGCCTGGTGTTCGGCTGGATCTACACCACTGACCAAACGCGTCATGCCGCTCGTGGTGGCGCACGCACTGCTGGATATCGTGGCGTTCGTCGGCTTCAGCGTGTTCGGCAAGGCAATCGGGCTGGGGTAAGGGTGCGGCGGAAATGCGCCGTCCTCTGCATGCTCGCTCGTTCCTCGCTTAGACGCATGCTGCCGGACGCCACACTCCCGCCGGATTGCAGGTTAAAAGGATTCGGCCGCCATTGCAGGTGACGTCATTGGCACCCGCAGATGGCGGCCGAAGTTTTCCGGGCTCTCCTGGCCGATGGTCCGTCAGATAGTGACGGCTCCGTTTGTGGTTTCAAACGTGACGGACATGATTCCCGGAGTTCCGTGCGGAGCCATCCATTGGACTGCAACATCCTCCAGCGGCTTCTCCACAGGTTCTCCGAGCCACTCCGTGACGCGCTCAGCAGAGCCGGCAATGGTGAGGCTGGACATCTTCACGTCGCTTGGGTAGACGAGGGACGGGTGGAGCGCGGGGTCGCCCTCCCAGCGGAGCAGGTAGGGGACCTGGGGATCAGCGATGAGTCCCAGGATGCCGATCTGCTGCCAGACGAGTTCGCGACCGTCCGGGAACTTGCGGTTGCCGGGGACAGCGGCCCGTCCGAGCCGTTGTTCGAACGGGCTTAGGTCGTCAACAGCGACGCACCAGCCCATCCAGCCACCTCCTGCGGCGGAGCGGGCACGGACGGCTTGTCCAAAAGGTGCCTTGTCGGAAGCCGGGTGGTCCAGGACCTCAACAACTTCCAGGGATTTGTGGTCAGCAAGGGGAATGATCATGTTCCGGGTACCGAAGCGCGGGTGCACTCCGCCCCGGACTGCGTCCACTCCCAGTGCTGCGGAAATCCGCTCGGTGGTGGCCAAGAGGCCATCTCGTTCACAAGCGTAAGAGACGTGATCCATGCGCATGGCTTCATCTTGGCACTTTGTGATGGACCTCTCAGCTAAGTCATGCCTAACTAACGTGGGATGTGCCGAAATGACGGCTCGAAGTCCCTTCAAGACGCCCGAAGACCGAAAACTTCTGCGTTCGTCACAAAGCTTCCGGAGCATGCCATGCCGTCCCTAGACTGACGGCAACCGAACACCAGCAAGGCAGAACACTTCAGCCCGGCAGGCTGAATCCCGCCGAGCCCCGAGAAACCAGGAGTCCGCATGTCCCAAGGATGGTCATTCGAAACGCGCCAAATCCACGCCGGCCAGGAGCCGGACATCGCCACCGGCGCCCGGGCGCTCCCCATCTACCAGACCACGTCGTTCGTTTTTCCCAGCGCGGAAAGCGCAGCCAACCGTTTTGCGCTGACCGAACTGGCCCCCATCTATACGCGGATCGGCAACCCCACGCAGGACGCCGTGGAACAGCGTGTGGCGAGCCTCGAGGGCGGATTGGCAGCCCTCCTTCTGAGCTCCGGCCAAGCCGCCGAGACGTTCGCCATCCTCAACGTCGCCGAGGCCGGTGACCACGTGGTCGCCAGCCCGAGCCTTTACGGAGGGACCTACAACCTGTTGGCCCACACGCTGAAGAAATTCGGCATCTCCGTGACCTTCGTCGAAGACCCGGACAACCTTGAGCAGTGGCGGGACGCGGTCCAGCCAAACACCAAGCTGTTCTTCGCCGAAGTCGTGTCCAACCCGCGTCAAGACGTACTGGACATCGAGGGCGTCTCCAGGACTGCCCACGAGGCCGGAGTCCCGCTCGTCGTCGACAACACCCTGGCGACGCCATACCTGATCCGCCCCATTGAGTGGGGCGCCGACATCGTGGTGCACTCGGCAACCAAGTACCTGGGCGGCCATGGGTCCGCCATTGCAGGGGTAATCGTGGACTCCGGCAACTTCGATTTCAGCAAGGACCCCGGGCGCTTCCCGAACTTCAACACCCCGGACCCCAGCTACAACGGCCTGGTCTATGCCCGCGACCTGGGCAAGGACGGTGCCCTCGGCGCCAACCTTTCCTACATCCTCAAGGCCAGGGTTCAGCTCCTGCGTGACCTCGGCTCTGCTGTTTCCCCGTTCAACGCTTTCCTGATCTCCCAAGGAATCGAGACGCTGAGCCTGCGGGTGGAGCGTCACGTGGAGAACGCCACCAAAGTGGCGCATTGGCTCGAAGCCCGGGACGACGTCGAATCCGTCGCGTATGCGGGCCTGCCTTCCAGCCCGTGGTTCGAGCGCGGCCGGAAGTACGGCCCCAAGGGCACCGGGGCGGTCGTGTCGTTCAACATCAGTGGCGGGATCGACGCCGGCAAACGCTTCGTGGACGCCCTGGAACTGCACTCCCATGTGGCAAACATTGGGGACGTCCGGTCCTTGGTCATCCATCCCGCGTCCACCACGCACAGCCAGTTGACGCCTGAACAGCAACTCGTGGCAGGGGTAACTCCCGGGCTGGTGCGCCTGTCTGTCGGGATAGAACACATCGACGACATCCTCGCGGACCTCGAGTCAGGATTCCGGGCGGCCAAGAGTTCCTAGGACCCTCAAGCAGTAGTCAGGAGGCGCCCTTGATGGCCAAGGGCGCCTCCTGACGGTTAACCGGCGAGGAAGTAGCCGGAGGTGTCCGCGATGAGCTGCACAGTGCCGTTGGAGTTGTTGGTGAAGGAGATCGTTCCGTTGGCGGCCACCGGGGTGATGGCGAAGTTGGGGATGATCTGCCCGTTCGCGTAATTTACGTTTGAGGTGCCCGGTTGCGGGGTTCCCCCGGCGTACGCGGTGATAAAGCCGAACGAGGAGGGGTTGGCGACCGTGATGTTCATCGCCACCGCGGAAACACCCGAAGCCGGGATGCCGCCGCGCCCCGTGACCTTCACGTTGATGGTCTGCCCCGGCGCAACAGGGCCGCCGACCCCGCCGGTTCCGTCACGGGTATCCAGTTGCCTGAACGGTGCCTGGGCGGAGAACGCCCCGGCCGTTGACGGTGTGCCCGCAAGGTAATAGCCCGAGGTATCGGCAATGATCTGGACGGTTCCGTCGGAGGTGTTCGTGAATGAAATGGTCCCGTCGGGAGCGACCGGCGTAATGGCGAAGTTCGGGACGATCTGTCCCGTCGCGTAGTTCACGTTCGAGGCGTTCGGCCGCGGAGTCCCGCCCGCGTAGGCGGTGATGAAGCCAAACGACGACGGATTGGCCACCGTGATGTTCATCGCGACGGCGGAAACACCAGAAGAGGGAACACCACCCCTCCCGGTGACACGGACCGTGATGGTGTGACCGGGCGCAACAGGGCCGCCGACCCCGCCAGTGCCGTCGCGGGTATCCAGTTGCCTGAACGGCGCCTGGGCGGAAAAAGCTCCGGGGGCGGGTGATGCGCCGGGGGTGAGGTAGTAACCGGTGACGTCGGCGATGAGTTGGACCGTGCCGTTGGAGCTATTCGTGAAGGAAATCGTTCCGTCGGACCCCACCGGCGTGATCGCGAAATTCGGAACGATCTGCCCGGGAGCAAAATTCAGGTTAGACGTCGCTGGTCGATTGGTTCCGCCTGCGTACGCGGTGATGAAGCCGTTCGACGTCGGGTTGGCCACCGTGATGTTCATCGCCACCGCGGAAACACCGGTGGCCGGGAGGGCGCCGCGTCCGGCAACCTTGACGCTGATGGTTTGTCCGGGGGCGACCGGTCCCTTGACCCCTCCGGTCCCGTCCCGTGTGTCAAGCTGCCTGCAAGGGGTGGTGGCCGCAAAACCGCCCAAAGGGTCTTGTGAGGGAGAGAAGAGCGACGCGCTGACGTAAAGCAGCCGGTTGGGCATACAGTTTCCGGTCGACTGGACTATTCCGGCTGTTGCGCCGACAGTCAACGTCGCCGAGACCTGCGCGGGGCTCCACGATGGATGCAGGGCGAGGAGCATCGCGGCAGCTCCTGCCACGTGGGGTGAGGCCATCGAGGTGCCATTGAGGACAGCCGTCGCCGTATTTGACGTGGCCCAGTCGGACGTGATGTGAACACCCGGCGCGTAAAGGTCTACGCAGGAACCAAAGTTGGAGAAGGAAGCCTGGTTGTCGAATTCGTCGCTGGCGGCCACGGTGAGGGCCGCCGGAACCCGGCTGGGGGACAGCGTGCAGGCATCCGTGCTCGAATTTCCCGCGGCCAGGGTGACGGAAATGCCGTTATTGATGGCTCCTTGAACTGCATCGTCAAGGCTCTGGTTTGCGGCGCCCGAGAGGCTGAGGTTGGCGACGGCGGGCTGGCCGGCCTGGTGTTGTTGCACCATCCAGTCCAGGCCGGCTATGACATCCGAGGCGTATCCCGTGCCATCGCAAGCGAGAACGCGCACAGGCACAATCGTTGCAGCTTTGGCCATTCCATAGGTGCTTCCCGCTGCGATTCCAGCTACATGCGTCCCGTGGCCAGCGTCCTGGATTGCCGGATCGGAGCAAGGAGCGGTGGCAGGTTCGCCCGAGAAAGCGCTCCATCCGGCGGTCACCCTGCCGCCGAAGTCCTGGTGGCTGCCAAGTACCCCGTTGTCCACTACGTAGATCGAAACTCCCGCGCCGCTTGAGGGCGGCGTGTAGGTTCCCGATAACGGAAGAGTCCTTTGGTCCGTTCGATCAAGACCCCACGGGGCGTTCTGCTGGGTGTCTGAGGTTCGAACCGGGGTGTCCCGCTCGACCGACGCCACCTGGCCCGATTTCGCCAACGCAGCGGCCTTCGCGGGGGTCGCCGTGACGACTGCGGCCTTCACGGCATGCGTGAACGTCTTGTCCACCGCAACTCCCTGCGAGCGCAGCTCCGCGGTCTTGCCGGCAACGTCCGTGCCTTCGGCGTAGTGGACCACGTATCGGTCCTCGCCCGCTGCCGGACTAGCGTCGGCGTGGGCCGGGAGAGGGGTTCCAACGCTGAAACCCGATATGAGCAAGAACAGGGCTACCGGCACGAGGCCGAATGGCTTTTTCAAGAGCTGAATCTCTTCCTGTGGCGCGTCGCATCGGCGGATGCATGAGAACGTGCTGACTGCTGTGCCCAATTATATCCAGTCACACCTGCATCATGCGTCTCTTCGGCCACCGGTCTTCGGAAGCCCTGCTGCGCGAACAAACCGCGGCAAAGTGTCACATAGATGTCATAATCTTCGCCAGATGGGGTCCGGTTTTCCTAGACTCTTGGTATGAGGTCATGAGTGCCAGTGACAGCCCCGGCTTGCTGGCCGGCAACCCTCCTTTCGCGGTGGGGTGCCCCGGGTGAAGACCCTGGCCCTTCGCTTTGTTGGCGGCGGGCAAGCGCGATGTGAGGTGTCAACGAATGACAATTGCTGCAACAGCCGTACCCGTTTCCGGTACCCAGGACGGGACCGTCAAGTATGCTTCCGTCGGTGGAATCGACCTCGAGGCCGGAGGTTTTCTCCCGGATGTCGTCCTTGCATACGAGACGTGGGGGCAGCTCAACGCTGATGCCTCCAACGCCGTCCTCGTGGAACACGCCCTGACGGGCAGCACGCATGTGGCCCGCGGCGAGAGCGACGAAGAAGGCTGGTGGGAGCAACTCGTTGGCCCCGGCGGAACGATCGATACGGACCGCTATTTCGTGGTTTCCGTCAACATCGTGGGGGGCTGCTACGGAAGTACCGGGCCGTCGTCGTGCGCGCCTGATGGCAAACCGTGGGGTTCGCGTTTCCCGTTGGTGACGTTGCGGGACAGTACCGTCGCCGAAGCGCGGCTCGCGGACGCCCTGGGGATCCGCAGCTGGCACACGGTGGTGGGCGGGTCCATGGGCGGTGCGCGGGCCTTGGAGTGGGCCGTCATCTATCCGGACCGCGTGAAGCGATGTGCCGCGATTTCGATCGGGCCGTCCAGTACCGCCGAGCAGATTGCGTTCGCCCAGGCCCAAACGCTGGCCATCCGCCAGGACGCGAACTTCAACGGCGGCGATTACTACGGGAAGGCGGCGCCTGAAGCCGGGTTGGCGCTCGCCCGGCGGATTGCCCACATCACGTACCGATCCGCAGATGAACTGGACTTCCGCTTCGGCCGGAACGCCCAGGGGAGCGAGGCCCCTCTCGAGGCTGCCCGGCTGGACCGCCGGGGCCGCTACCAAGTGGAGAGCTATCTTGACCACCAGGGAAACAAGCTGGTTCAGCGCTTTGACGCCAACAGCTACATCGCCATCACAGAGGCCCTCATGAGCCACGACATCACCCGCGGGCGGGGAACGCTGAAGGAAGCGCTGTCCGTGGTGACGGCGAAGTTCTTCCTGGCCGCAGTGGACTCGGACCGGCTCTATTTTCCGGAACAATCCCGAGAGTTGGCCGAGGCTTTGCCCGGCGAGGTGACGGTTCACGTGATCGAGGCGCCCATCGGGCACGACGGTTTCCTCACCGAGATCGGCCAGCTTGGCCCCCAACTGTGCGAGGCCTTTTTCGCCTGAATCAGCCGTTCATGATCTCCTGACGGAGCTTCATGTACTCCTCCATGGCGATTTTCCCGTCGCTGTACTGCTGGTCCAGTTCAGCCAGCTTCCGCGCCCGGAAGCCATGGGGCGCGGCGTCGGCCTGGGAAGCGGACGACGACGGCGGGGCAGCCTGCGGTGCGGGAGTCGCCACTGGAGGCTGAGGCTCAGCCGGGATGATTACCGGAGGCTGCGGCGGGTATGACTGGGCGGGATAGTTCTGCGGCGGATACGGTTGCCCGGGGGAGTGCTGGTCGCTGTACTGGCTCGGGTCGTAGGGCCTCGGATCGTAGCGTCCGGGCGGGTATTGGCCTGGGTTGTATGGGCCTGGCGGGTTTCCCGGGTAGTTCCCGTCATCGCCGTTTTTGATCTGGCGCTGGCGCGATCGGTTGTACATGCGGATACCCATGGGAATCAGCCAGGAGCAGACGATGATCCAGAAGATCAGATTGTTCATGGTGCGGGCCTCCCTGTCTCCTTCAGCTTAGTCCCGCTCCCTGAGAGAGGCGGGTCCGTCAGCCCCGCGGCAGGATGGTGTCTGCCGGACCGAAGACGGGACCCGGCGTCGGGCGTTTTGGCAAGATTCCGTCGCCAGAGGATTGGTGCCGGACCCGGCGGATGACCCACGGGACAAAATATGCCCGTGCCCAGACAAGGTCGCTGGACCGTGCTTGGCGCCAACTGCGCTGCGGTAGTGGCTTGGGGAAGAGCGGCTCGAGGCTATGCGGAACGTTGAGTGAATCGAGGACCATCGCGGCGATGGTGTGATGGCCAAGCGGCGAAAAATGAAGGCGGTCTTCGTCCCACATCTGGGAGTTGGAAAGCTGGCGTAAGGACCACATATCCGCCACCACGGCATCGTGACGGGCGGCCACGGTGCGCAGGTTCTCGTTGTAGATGGCTACTTTCCCGCGGATCCGGCCGAGTACCGATGACGAGGTATCCGGGCCATTGAACAGGACAACGGTGGCGCCTTCGGAACTCAAGGTCTGGACGGCGGAATCGAGTTTCTCGGCAAGCACATCGGGATCGCCACCGGGACGGATGAGGTCGTTGCCGCCTGCGGAGATGCTCACGAGATCCGGCTTGAGGTCCATGCACGGACCAAGCTGCTCGTCCAGGATTTGCTGCAGCAGGCGGCCCCGGATGGCCAGGTTGGCGTAGGCGAAATCCCGGTGCCCGCGGCTCAATTCCTCCGCCACGCGGTCTGCCCAGCCGCGATGGCCGCCGGGGCTGTTGGGCTCGGGGTCCCCGATGCCTTCCGTAAACGAATCACCCAATGCGACGTAGCGGGTCCAAGGATGTATCGGTCCATCCGAACTTGGCTGCTCTGCGGAACCAGCGTCAATCACGTTCATGTCCTGCCTCTTGGTGCAAGCTACGCGCCCGTACCTTGTTACCCGTGGGTAACTGTAAGAATAGTCCCATGAGTCAAGCTTCCTCCGTTCCTGCTCCCGGCTTTCCCGACCACGTCGTGTTGTGGTCCCACGAAGAAGAGGAACGGGCTGGAAAGCCCTTGCTGGTGCTATTGCACGGTTACGGGTCCAACGAGCAAGACCTTTTCAGCCTTGCCGGCCTGCTGCCCGCGGAATTCGCTGTCGCCTCGCTCCGTGCGCCGATCGCCACGGGGCCAGGCTTCACGTGGTTCCCGCTCACGGCGTCCATCGACTACTCGCTCGACGCCGTCAAGGCCGCGGCGGAGTATGTGTTCTCCTGGTTGGATTCGCTCAAGGCCAACCACAGCTCGGTGACGCTCCTCGGCTTCTCCATGGGCATGGCCATGGCCACATCGTTGCTCCGCCAGCGGCCGGCGGACTTTGACGCCGTCGTCGGGCTCTCAGGCTTCGCGGTCGACGCCGATGCCGATCCGAGCTTCCGGGACGCCGAACTGGACGGTTCCGTGCCGTTCTTCTGGGGGCGGGACCAGCAGGATCCTGTCATTACCCCGGACAAGATCGAATTCACCATGGAGTGGGTACGAAAGCATACGGACCTCACCAAGGTGCTCTATACGGGGATGTGGCACGGCATCAACCAGCAGGAAATCGGCCACGTGGGCGAATTCCTGGAACACAAGGTCCTCAAGTCCGTCTGAAGCCAACGCGGGGTCACTTACGGCCCATTAAGTGCCTCAGAATGGGCCGTAAGTGACCCCGCGTTGGCTAGGAATCCTGGGTGACCCGCACGGTCTGTCCGTTGACGGTCACGGTGTCGCCTACATGGAGTTGACGGCCGCGTCGATCGTCGATCTCACCGTTGACTTTGACCAGGCCGTTCTTGATGAGTTCCGTGGCTTCCACGCCGTCCTCCACCAGATTGGCGAGCTTCAGGAGCTGGCCAAGACGGATCATGTCGTCGCGGATGGGGACCTCTTCGAATTCCGGGTTGCTCATACAAGCAATGATGCCTGAAGTAAGGTGGTGAAAATGCCGCAGTCGTCCCGCCCCGTGCCTGGAAATCCCTCCCGTACTCCGTTGCCCTTGCTCACCGGACTGTTGCTTGCCGTGGCCACTGGACTCGTGATTCCGCTTCAGGGCCGGATCAACGGTGCGCTGGGGGCCACGCTCGACGACGGCATCGCGGCCGCCGTCGTGAGCTTCACCACCGGGCTGGTACTGATCGCCGCGATCGGCCTGGCGCTGCCGAAAGGCCGGGCTGCTTTGCGACGGATTGTGCCCGCCCTCAAGGAGCGGAGCTTCCCGCGGTTCTATGTCCTGGCCGGTGGCATCGGCGCCCTTTTCGTGTTTGCCCAATCGTTCACCGTTGGCCTTCTGGGGGTGGCGCTGTTCACGGTCGCCGCGGTGACCGGGCAGACGCTCAGCGGGCTGCTGGTGGACCGGCTCGGGATCGGGCCCGGCGGCAAACGCTCCATCACAGGATTGCGGATCCTCGGCAGTGTCCTGACGATTGCCGCCGTCGTATGGGCCGTCTCTCCGCGCCTGGGTGCCGCAGCCGACGTCGGATCCTTGCTTCTCCCGATCCTGCTTCCTGTCGTGGCGGGCTGCTTGATGAGTTTCCAGCAAGCCATGAACGGAACCGCCACGGTGCACTATGGCAGCCCCATTGCCGCTACGCTGGTGAATTTCGTGGCAGGCACGGTCATCCTTTGGATCGCCTGGCTCATCAAACTGCTGCTGGCTGGCCCCGGCCACGGCCTGCCCAGCGAATGGTGGTACTCCCTGGGCGGCCCCATGGGTTGCGTCTTCATTGGCCTGGCTGCCTTGCTGGTCCGGAGCCTCGGTGTGCTGGTGACCGGTCTGGGGATGATTGCCGGGCAGTTGCTCGGTTCGCTCGCCCTGGACCTGGTGCTGCCCGGGCCCGGAACGGTCATCGCCGTGCCCACGGTCCTTGGCACCTTGTTGACGCTGTCCGCCATTATCGTGGCCACCTTGCCTTGGCCGAAGGGTGCTCTCGCGTCGCGTCGTTCCCAAGGCAAGCAGGGCAGCACCGGAGGCAGGACCGTCAAAGGCCGGTAGGCTAGGACACGCAGCTTCCTGCACAGCGTTTCCCCTGATGACTTTTCCCCTGCTGACTTTTCCCTCAGCAGCACAACCGCGGACCGCACCCAGCGGCCCTGTAGACATTGGAGTACCCATGGCAGCAAAATCCGTCCTCGATCAGGTCATTTCCCTCTCCAAGCGGAGGGGCTTCGTGTTCCAGGCCGGTGAAATCTACGGGGGCTCGCGCTCTGCGTGGGATTACGGCCCCTGGGTGCCGAGTTGAAGGAAAACATCAAGCGCCAGTGGTGGCAGAGCGTGGTCCGCGGCCGCGAGGACGTGGTTGGCCTGGACTCCTCCGTGATCCTGCCCCGCCAGGTGGATGGGAAGCTTCGGGACACGTCGAGGTTTTCTCGGACCCGCTGGTCGAGTGCCTTTCCTGCCACAAGCGCTACCGCGCCGACCACCTCCTGGAAGAATTCGAGGAGAAGAAGGGCCGTCCCGCTGAGAACGGCCTCAAGGACATCGCCTGTGCCAACTGCGGCACCCGTGGTGAATGGACCGAGCCGCAGGAATTTTCCGGCCTGCTCAAGACCTTCCTCGGCCCCGTTGCCAGTGAAGAAGGCCTCCACTACCTCCGCCCGGAAACCGCTCAGGGCATCTTCGTCAACTTCGGCAACGTGCTGACTACCTCGCGCAAGAAGCCGCCGTTCGGCATCGGCCAGATCGGCAAGTCCTTCCGCAACGAGATCACCCCGGGCAACTTCATCTTCCGGACCCGCGAGTTCGAGCAGATGGAAATGGAGTTCTTCGTCGAGCCGGGCACGGATGAAGAGTGGCACCAGTACTGGATGAAGGAACGCATGTCCTGGTACACGGACCTGGGCATCAAGGAAGAGAACCTGCGCTTCTTCGAGCACCCGTTGGACAAGCTCAGCCACTACTCCAAGGGCACCACGGACATCGAATACCGCTTCGGTTTCCAGGGTTCCGAGTGGGGCGAGCTCGAAGGCATCGCCAACCGCACCGACTTTGACTTGTCCACCCACGCCAAGGCATCGGGTACGGACCTGAGTTACTTCAACCAGGCCACCAACGAGCGCTACACCCCCTACGTGATTGAGCCCGCGGCCGGCCTGACCCGCTCCTTCATGGCGTTCCTGATCGACGCGTACACCGAGGACGAGGCGCCCAACGCCAAGGGCGGCGTCGACGTCCGCACTGTCTTGAAGCTGGACCCGCGCCTGGCCCCGGTCAAGGCGGCTGTGCTGCCTCTGAGCCGCAACGAGGACCTGTCCCCGAAGGCAAAGGCCCTGGGCGCCCAGTTGCGGAAGAACTGGAACATCGATTTCGACGACGCCGGTGCCATTGGCCGCCGCTACCGTCGCCAGGACGAGATCGGCACGCCGTTCTGCATCACCGTGGACTTCGACACCCTCGACGACCACGCCGTCACCATCCGTGAGCGCGACTCCATGAGCCAGGAACGCGTCTCCCTCGACAAGGTTGAGGGCTACCTCGCCGCGCGCCTGATCGGCGCCTAGGGATGTCCATCGAGTACCGCGAATGGCGTGAGGGCGATGATCTCGCGCTTCCTGGAAATGTGGGGCGGGCCGGAGACCCTGCCGGCCCAGCAGTTCCGCTCTGCGCTGGCGCCGTCGAGCAACGGCGGTCAGGGCCAGCCCTGGCGTCGGTGCATTGTGGCGGAAGACGTCGTTGACGGCATCGGTATCCCGGTTGCTGCGGGCGTAGTCCACGAGGCGTCCTTGCACGCTGAACGGCTCTGGGCCTACATCGAGGTTGCCAAGGATCACCGCCGGAGCGGGATTGGGGCCACGCTCCTGACCATGCTGCGGAACGAAGCCGGCCAGTCGCCGTCGGGCGTCAACAAGCTGCGCAGCAAGGTGGAGCCCGGCACGCCGGGTGCCGCTTTCGCCGAGTGGGCAGGACTTGCTCCGATCCAGCGCTCGCAGCTCGTAGTGGTGGATCCCGAGCCGCTGAGGCTCCCGGTGTTCGGCGATGGTTCCGAGGAAGCTGCGTCCGAGCAACTGGAGGACCTTGCCACGGGATCCGTGGAACTGAGCGACGTCGTCGGCCGGTATTACACGGCCGTGCACCACTGGGACACCCCGGGCGAACTGGGCATCCCCGCGGTGCAGCGGTTGTTCCTCGACGATCTGACCGGCGCGCACGGTGCGCTGGTGCTGCGTGCGCCGAAGGCCAGCGCTTTCGGCTCGGGCGTTCCCGCTACACGCAAGGGCAAGCTGCAGGCCTTCGCCATCAGCTATGCCCAAGGCAGCTCCGAGGAGCCTTCGGAAGTGTTCCTGGGCCACGAACCGCGTTTGACGGATGACGAGGCCCGCGAGGCCGTTCGGGATCTGCTCGCGCTCATTGCCTACCAACACCCGGTGCTCCTTGAAGTGGATGATTCCATGACGGCCGTGCGCGCCGTCGTCGATCCGTTGCTTCAGGTAGGCAAGGCGAAGCTCAGGGGCGCGGACACTCTGGTAGTCAGCGACTAACGTAGAACTCTTGACGACGCCGCGGCCTGGGTGTAGGCCTAACGACGTAAGCCCCGGCCGTTGGACTGGTGGGGCAGCGGCGGGTGGAGAATCCGGTCTCATTAAGAGAATCGGCGGTAGCCCCATGAATGGAACAGCGCTCGACGGACTGCGCGAGCAACTCCGCGGGCAACTCGTCACTCCAAATGACCCTGACTACGATTCCGCCCGCGCCGTCTATAACGGGATGATCGACAAACATCCGGCAGGCGTGGTCCGTGTGGCCCAGGTGGCGGACGTCATCGCTAGCGTGAACTTTGCCCGCGACAATTCCCTTCCCTTGGCCATACGCGGCGGCGGCCACAGCGCCCTGGCTTCGGGCCCTGGGACGACGCCCTCGTCATAGATTTCGTCAACCGCACCGGAGTCCGGGTTGACCCCGAAGCGAGGACGGCCCGCGCCGAGGCTGGAACAACGTGGGCGGACTTCAACCACGCCACCCACGCATTCGGGTTGGCGACGACCGGCGGCATTGTGGGATCCACCGGCATCGCCGGCCTGACCCTTGGGGGCGGGATCGGCTACCTTAGCCGCAAGTACGGCCTGTCCTGTGACAATTTGATCTCCGCTGACGTGGTGACGGCAGACGGCAAGTTCCTGACTGCCAGCGAAACCCAAAACGAGGATCTTTTCTGGGCGTTGCGGGGAGGCGGAGGCAATTTCGGGGTGGTGACGTCGCTGGAATTCAAGCTGCACCCAGTCGACATGGTCCACGTGGCGATCATCATCTACGGCATGGAGCATGCTGACACCGTGGCGAAGTTCTACCGCGACTACATGGACACTGCCCCCGAGGAATTCGGTGCCTTCGTGGGCTTCCACCAGGGGCCACCCGTACCGTTCCTGCCGGAGGAATGGCACGGCAAACCAGTCTGCGTGGTCATCGGCATGTGGACCGGTGATCCTTCCGAAGGACCAGCCCGCTGGCAGCCGTTCCTGGATGTTGCACCCGTGGCGGGTTCGCTGGTGGGGCCCTTGCCGTACCCGGCACTCAACTCGGCATTCGACCCGCTGCTTCCGAAAGGGATGCAGGCCTACTGGAAAGCGGATTTCCTTTCCGAACTCAACGATGGCGCAATTGCGGCCCATCTTGAGTACGGCAGCAAAGTGCCCAGCGTGCAGACGTCTGTCCATGTCTATCCGATCGACGGTGCTGTGCAGCGCGTGGGGCAGACGGACACTGCATTCGTCAACCGCGGGGTCAAATTCTCTCCAGTGATCGCGTGCATGTGGAACGACCCCGCAGACAACGAAGCGAATATCGACTGGGTCCGCAGTTATGCCGCGGCATTGCGCCCGCATTCCTCGCCGGGAGGCTATATCGGCTTCATGGACGGTGACGACCAGGGCAGGATCAGTGAGAACTACGGGGTCAACTACGGGAGGCTGCAAACCATCAAGAGCAAGTACGATCCCGGGAACCTCTTCCACGTGAACCAAAACATCAAACCCGCCTGAACGCCGGTACGGGCCGTGGTCTGCACGCCGCCGCGCCGATCGCACGCGGCCGCGCTACCCCACGTAGGGTTGTAGGCATGAGGTTTTGCAGCTGATGGGTCACGGTCACTCACACGGTCACACGGAGCACTCCGAGCCAAGCCCGCGGGCGCTTGCCGCGCGCAAGCGGGCCAACTGGATCCTGGTGGCGGTGTTGGCACCGATCGCTGTGCTCACGATCATCGCCATGCTCGTCTTGTGGCCTTCCGGGAGCAAGGATGGCATAAAGTTCGCGAGCCCCTACGCAGCGGCTCCGGGAGTCACTTTCGATACCGGCAAGATCCAAGCCGTCACCAGGAAAGCTGCACGCAGGGGACCCAGGCTCCCGGCACGAACCAAAGCAGCGGCACGCAGCAGGGTTCCCAGTGCACCTTCGCGTCCACGCAGCCGGACAACGGCGGTAGTCCCGTCAAAGTGGTCATCAACCCGGACGTCGCCAAATCCCACGGCGTCAAGGTGGGGGACAGCATCCGCTACCTGAACCTCTCCGGAGTGCAGGGTGCCGCGGCAGGCAACGGCTCGCCGTCGTACGTTTTCCTCGACTTTGTGCGCACCGTTCCCATGGCCCTTCTGGCGATCCTGTACGCGGTGGTGGTCATCGCTGTGGCCCGCTGGCGCGGCTTCAGGGCCCTGCTTGGCCTTGCCGGCGCCTATGTGGTGCTGGTCAGCTTCATGCTGCCGGGACTTGTGGAGGGCAAGCCGCCGCTGCTCGTGGCCTTGGTGGGCTCGACGGCGATCATGATGGGGGTGCTCTACTTCGCCCATGGATTCTCGGCAAGGACCTCCACTGCGTTGCTGGGCACCATCTTCGGGCTCAGTATCACCGCGCTCCTGGCGGCCTGGGCCACGGACGCGGCCAACCTGACCGGGATCGCAAGCAGCGAGGGCGCCACGCTGGTGAATATGTCGGACAAGATCTCCCTCTCCGGGATCATCCTCTGCGGGCTCATCATCTCCGGGCTCGGCGTCCTGAACGATGTCACCATTACCCAGTCCGCGGCCGTGTGGGAACTTTACGAACTCGCGCCGGACACGAATGCCCGCACGCTGTTCACCTCAGCCATGAGGATCGGCCGCGACCACATCGCCTCCACGGTTTACACCATCGCCTTCGCCTACGCCGGGGCCGCATTGCCCATCCTGATCATTGTCATGCTCTATGACCGCCCGCTGGTTGATGCCCTGACCAGCGCGGAGTTGTCCGAGGAGGTCATCCGCACGCTGGTGGGCTCCATCGGCTTGGTACTCGCCATTCCGGTGACCACGTTGATCGCCGTGCTGGTGGTCAAGGCGACGGGGTCCCGGCGGCTCGCAGCCAGCGCCGCAGAATCAAGGCCAGCCGACGACGACGGCCACCTTCGCGAGCTTGAATCGTCGCCTGAGTCGCTGGACGCCTTCGGGTCGTTGGACACCGGTGAGCTTGCCGCCGTCGTGATGACCAGGAGGGCACGCAGGGAAGCTGAGCGCCGGTAGTCACGGAGGCGCATGACATTTGTCATCCCGCATTGGTGACACCCGCCCCAAGCACTGGACCTGAATCAAGGCTTAGATGGGTAGTGGAGCAAACCAACGCCAAGGAGCGAGCATGACAACAACCAGTGTGCCGGCGGTCCACGCCGCCGGACTGCACAAGAGTTTCGGGAAGGTGCACGCCGTCCGCGGCCTGGACTTGACCGTGCAGCCGGGGGAGGTGGTGGCGTTCCTCGGGCCCAACGGCGCCGGCAAGACCACCACAATCGACATGATCCTCGGATTGAGCGCCCCGACCAGGGAAGCGTTTCCATTTTCGGCCGCACTCCCCGCGGAGCGATCGCCCGCGGCCAGGTGGCAGCCGTCATGCAGACGGGCGGCTTACTGCGGGACATTAGCGTCCGCGAGACCGTGCAGCTCAACGCCGCCATGTTCGATTCCTCCCGCCCTGTGGACGAAGTCCTGGCCCGGGCCGGGTAGCCTGGAGATCGCCGACCGCAAAGTGGAGAAGTGCTCCGGCGGCCAGCAGCAGCGCCTCCGCTTCGCCATGGCGCTCGTCTCCGACCCCGGGCTGCTCATCGCTGGACGAGCCCACCACCGGTATGGACGTCGCCGGACGCCGGGACTTCTGGAGCGCCATCCGGGCCGATGCCATGCGCGGACGGACCGTCATCTTCGCCACCCACTACCTCGAAGAGGCAGACGCCTACGCTGACCGGATTGTCGCTCGTCCGCCAGGGCAGCATCGTCGCCGACGGCACGGCAGCCCAAATCAAGAACCTTGCTTCCGGCCGTACCGTCAAGGCCTCGCTTCCGGCGACTGAGCGCGGGCTGCTGGCCGGGATGCCGCCCGCCGAAAGCGTCGAGTACGACGGCGGCCGCCTCACCGTCCGCACGGGCGACTCGGACGCCGTCGTCCGATACCTGCTGAACAACACCGGAGCCCACGACGTCGAGGTGGCGGCCAACAACCTCGAGGAAGCGTTCGTGGCCCTCACCGGAGACGATGCCGTGCCGGAATCCGCGAGCATCACTCTTGAAGGAGACCTCGTATGAGCACGGCAACAGTCGTCCAGGACCGGAAGCCGTCCACCGGCGGGGTCAACCGCACGTTCCTCTGGATCGAGATCAAGCGGATGCTCCGGAACCGCCGGACCATCATGTTCACGGTGTTCATGCCGGCCATCTTCTTTTTCATTTTCGGCTTGTCCAACAAGGACAAGCTCCTGCCGAATGGACACACGTACGGCCAGTACATCCTCATCAGCCTCACGGTCTATGCCGCGATGACTGCTGCTACCGGGGCCGGCAGCCAAGTCGCGGTGGAACGTGCGCAGGGCTGGAGCCGGCAGCTTCGCCTTACGCCCCTCCTGCCAGGTGCGTATATCGCGGTGAAAGCCATGGCAGCGTTGACGCTGTCCCTCGTTGCGGTCGTGGCCCAGTTCGTCATCGGTGCCTTGGCAGGCGTCACGATGGACGCCCAGACCTGGCTGACAGCCGGGTTGGTGGCTTGGCTGGGTTCCCTGGTCTTCGCTGCCCTCGGCTTGTTCGTCGGATACCTGATGCCGAGCCAGAACGTCATGCAGATCCTCGGCCCGGCACTCGCCATCCTTGCCATGCTCGGTGGATTGTTCATGCCGATCGAGATCATGGGTGAGACCTTCGGGAACATCGCCAAGTTCACGCCTGCGTACGGGATCGGGCAATTGGCCCGGAGTCCCATCACCGGCGAGTTCGACTGGGCGTGGATCGTCAATGTGCTCACCTGGCTCGCGATCTTCGTGGCCGGGGCCGCTATGGCGTTCCGCCGCGATACCAAACGTGTCTGAACAGCCCCCTAGGGTAGGCACCATGACGAGCAACGCAGGCGGAGCCTCCTTCCGGGATGTGCTCACTGGCAGCGTGTTCCGCAGTCCCATGTTCCGCGGTCCCGTGTTCCGCGGTCCTGTGGCCACGGGGCTGGTTCATCGGTGCGGGGCTCTCCATCCTGCTCTGGGCCTGGCCGACGTGGAACATCGTGTGGTCCGTGGACGAGCCGCTGGCCTGGAAAGTGGCGGCGTCGGCGTCCCTGATCGTGTTTTTCGCCGCGTACGTCTTCCTTCCCCAGATCAGCTGGCGGCTGGGCGTCAAGGCCGGCATCGTATCCGTCTGCATCCTGCTCGCGCTGAACGGGCTGATGATCCTCATCATCGGACGGGACGCCTTGTGGCCCTGGACGTTCCTCGCCTGCGCCATCGCCATGACGTCCCTTCCGCCGCGCACGGACTTCTTCCTCATCGTCGCCTTGTCCGTGGCCTCCTTCTCCACCCAGTTGGTGACGGGCAACGGGGAGCAGGCCTTGCTCCAGGCCGGGATCATCTTGTCCCTCGGCCTCATGATGTCCGCCTTCGCGCGGCTGATCCGGCAGACCGCAAGGCTCCGGGAAGCGCAAACTGAACTGGCCGACGCGGCCGTCGCCGCCGAGCGCAGCCGCGTCGCCCGGGACATGCATGACATCCTGGGGCACTCCCTGACGGTCATCGCCGTGAAAGCCGAGCTGGCCGGCAGGCTGCTGGACACCGTCCCCGGCGACTACCCTGCCCGGGACCGGGCCGCTGCCGAGATCGCCGCAGTCCAGGACTTGGCCCGCGGAGCGCTCGCCGACGTCCGGGCCACGGTGGCGGGCTACCGCGGCGTCAACGTCCTGGCCGAGCTTGCAGTGGCCCGGACGGCCCTGGAATCGGCCGGAATCGACGCCGAATTGCCGGGAACCGTCGAGCAGGTTCCGGCGCGGCACCGGGAGCTCTTCGGTTGGGTACTGCGCGAAGGCATCACCAATGTGGTGCGGCACTCCGGTGCGGCGCACTGCCGCGTCCGGCTGAGCGCGTCGAGCGTTTTGGTGGAGGACGACGGCGTCGGGCCGGCATCCGGGGGCGGCTCCGGGAACGGGCTGGCCGGGATCCGTGAACGGGTGGGGGCCGCCGGCGGAACGGTCAGTATCGGACCGAGTGACCTGGGAGGGTTCAGATTGGCGGTTGAAGTATGAGCATTCGATTGGTGATCGCAGACGATCAGGCGCTGGTGCGAGGAGCGCTGGCAGCATTGCTGGGGCTGGAGCCGGACATCGAGGTGGTCGCGGAACTGGCCGACGGGACCGGGGTGGCGGCCGCCGTCGTCGAGCATTCCGCCGACGTGGCGATGCTCGACGTCGAGATGCCCGGCCTGGCACGGGATCAGCGCGGCTGCCGCAGTGCGGAAGGCGGCTCCGTCATGCCGGGTCCTCATGGTCACTACCTTCGGGCGCCCCGGCTATCTCAAGCGCGCCATGCAGGCGGGTGCTTCCGGGTTCGTCGTCAAGGACACCCCCGCGCGGCAACTCGCCGAAGCCGTCCGGAAGGTCCACCAGGGCCTCCGCGTGGTGGACCCTGTGCTCGCCGCAGAATCATTGACCGCGGGAGACAGCCCGTTGACCGAACGGGAGGGCGACGTGCTTAAAGCGGCGTCCGACGGCGGAACGGTCGCCGATATCGCGAAGTTGGCGTTGCTTTCCGAAGGGACCGTGCGGAATTACCTGTCCGCGGCCATGGCGAAGACCGGCGGCCGGACGCGTGCCGAGGCCGTGCGGATCGCCGAAGACAACGGGTGGTTGCTCTAAGCCCGGCCGGCACGTCGATTTGCCGTTTTGAGTCAATTTGCCTCGCTTTGAGACAATGGACGGGTGACTGTAGTAGCAACGCCCCCTTCTCCCAAGCTCGAGCTGCCCCCGCTGCAGCTTGGCCGGATCACCGTGGACACCCCCGTGATCCTGGCCCCGATGGCTGGAATCACCAACTCGGCTTTCCGTCGGCTGTGCCGTGAGTACGGCGGCGGTCTGTATGTCGCCGAGATGGTGACCTCCCGTGCCTTGGTGGAGCGCACCCCGGAATCGCTGCGCATCATTTCGCACGACGACGACGAAAAGGTCCGGTCCGTGCAGCTGTACGGCGTTGATCCGGTCACCGTGGGCCAGGCCGTGCGCATGCTCGTCGAAGAGGACCGCGCAGACCACATCGACCTCAACTTCGGCTGCCCCGTGCCGAAGGTGACCCGTCGCGGCGGCGGTTCTGCCCTGCCTTGGAAGATCGACCTCTTCACCTCCATCGTCCAGACCGCGGTCAAGGAAGCCTCCAAGGGCGATATTCCTTTGACCATCAAGATGCGCAAGGGCATCGACGAGGACCACCTCACGTACCTCGACGCCGGCCGGATCGCGCGCGATTCCGGTGTTGCCGCCGTCGCGCTCCACGGCCGTACAGCCGCGCAGTTCTACTCAGGCCAGGCCGACTGGTCCGCCATCGCCCGCTTGCGTGAGGCCCTTCCGGACATTCCCGTCCTGGGCAACGGTGACATCTGGTCAGCCGAGGACGCAGTCCGCATGGTGCGCGAAACCGGGATCGACGGCGTCGTGGTGGGCCGTGGCTGCCAGTGCCGCCCGTGGCTCTTCGGCGACCTCCAGGGCAGCGTTTGAGGGCAGCGATCAGCGCCACCGTCCAGGCTTGCGCGAGGTGGCCGACGGCGTCTACCGCCACGCCGAGCTCATGATCGAGACTTTTGGCAACGACGAATACAAGGCGCTGCGCGAAATCCGCAAGCACATGGCGTGGTACTTCAAGGGCTACGTCGTAGGTGGGGAACTGCGCGCGAAACTGGCCACGGTGCCGACTCTTGAGGTCCTGCGCGAGCTGCTCAACGAGCTTGATATGGACCTGCCTTATCCGGGCATCGACTCCGAGGGTCCGCGCGGCCGTGCAGGTTCGCCCAAGAAGCCGGCGTTGCCCAAGGATTGGCTGCTCAGCCGGCAAATGGATGCGGATCAGACCCGGGACATCGCCGCTGCAGAACTGGACGTTTCAGGCGGCTAGCCTCCGTACGTGGAAGACTGGCTGCAGGAACACCAATGAATGGGTTTCGGCGGACGGCAAGCGGAGGAGGCAGATATCTATGGGAACTGAAGCAATGTCTGCAGCACGCCCTGCCGAAAATGCGGTGAGCATTCCAGGCTACGCGGAGGCCGATTCGGCGCGTTGGGTCCAGGAGCGTCGGAAGAATACGTACCGTTCGGACTTCGAACGCGACCGGGCGAGGGTGCTGCATTCTTCGGCCCTCCGGCGGCTCGGGGCGAAAACCCAAGTGGTGGCCCCGGATACAGACGACTTCGTCCGCACCCGTCTCACGCACAGCCTTGAGGTGGCCCAAGTAGGCCGCGAACTGGGCCGCGCGCTGGGTTGCGATCCTGACGTTGTGGACACGGCGTGTTTGAGCCACGATCTTGGACACCCGCCCTTCGGCCACAACGGAGAGTCCGCCCTCAACGAGGTAGCCCATGCAATCGGCGGCTTCGAAGGCAACGCCCAGACCCTGCGGCTCCTGACCCGTCTTGAGCCCAAAGTTCTCACGGTCGACGGACAGCCTGCGGGTCTGAACCTGACCCGCGCCAGCCTTGACGCCGCCGCCAAATACCCGTGGTCCGCCGTCGATGCCCCTGTGATCCACGGGCAGCGGAGCAGCAAGTTCGGCGCCTATGAAGACGATCTGCCGGTGTTTACCTGGCTGCGTGACGGGGCGCCCGGCAGCCGCTCCTGCATCGAAGCCCAAGTGATGGACCTGGCCGATGACATTTCTTACTCAGTGCACGACGTGGAGGATGCGATCGTGGCCGGCCATTTTCAGCTGAAGTGGCTGGACAATCCGGATCACCGCGCCCGCGTGGTGGGGTACACCAAGCAGTGGTACCTGCCCCATAGCGATCCCGCCGAAATCGACGCCGCCTTGGCCCGCCTCGAAGCCACGAACGTGTGGGTTCGCGAGGCCGATGGCAGCCGGAAGTCCATGGCTGCGCTGAAGGATATGACCAGCCAGTTGATCGGCCGTTTTTGCCAGAGCGCCTTGGAGACCACGCGGGACCGCTTCGGCCCGGACCACCTCACGCGATACAGCGCAGCGCTCATGGTGCCGGAGGAAACCGTCACGGAGATTGCCGCCATGAAGGGCCTTGCCACCACGTTCGTGATCTCCACGGACCATCGCCAGCCCGTCTATGAGCGCCAGCGCGAAGTCCTGCACGCGCTGGTTGGTGTCCTCAACGCCAGCGGAGACAGGCATCTGGAACCGATGTTCGCCGCGGACTGGCGGGACGCCCCCGACGACGCCGCACGGCTTCGCGTCGTCATCGACCAGGTAGCGTCCCTCACGGACGCATCGGCACTCGCAATGTACGAGCGCCTCGTGGGCAGTTTGCCATCGCTCTGGTAGCCACTCGGCTGCCCGGGGCCGGTCCCGCTGAGCGACTAGGATGGTGACGTGGCTGGCCTGATCAAACGTGAAGATATCGATGAAGTACGCCAGCGCACCGATATCAAAGAGGTGGTGGACGGCTACGTCACCCTCAAAGGTGCAGGCCTGGGCACTTTCAAGGGCCTCTGTCCCTTCCACGACGAGCGCTCGCCGTCGTTCACGGTCCGCCCGCAAGTAGGCAGGTACCACTGTTTCGGCTGCGGTGAAGACGGCGACGCCATCTCCTTCGTCCAGAAAATGGACCACAGCTCCTTCCACGAAGCCGTGGAGAAACTCGCCGCAAGGATCGGCTACGAGCTGCGCTACGAAGACGGCGGCACCGGCCCCAACCGCGAAGAGGTCGGCAAACGCCAACGGCTGCTGGATGCCCACAAGATCGCCGACGAGTTCTTCCGCGCCCAACTGCTCACTGCGGGTGCCGCAGAGGGTCGCAACTTCCTCCATGGCCGCGGTTTCGACAGGACTGCTGCCGAAACGTTCGGCGTCGGCTACGCGCCCCAGGGCTGGGATTCGCTCCTGAAACACCTTCGAGGGCGCGGTTTCACGGACGCTGAATTGAAGCTCACCGGCATGTTTTCCGAAGGCAATAGGGGAATCTACGACCGCTTCCGCGGCAGGCTCATCTGGCCCATCCGTGACATTGCGGGTGACACCATCGGCTTCGGTGCCCGCAAGCTGTACGAGGACGACCAAGGCCCCAAGTACCTGAACACCCCGGAGACTATCCTCTACAAGAAATCGCAGGTCCTCTACGGCATCGACCTCGCCAAGCGGAACATCGCCAAGGACCGTCAGCTGGTGGTGGTGGAAGGCTACACGGACGTCATGGCCTGCCACCTGGCCGGCGTCGGTACCGCCGTGGCCACCTGCGGTACAGCCTTCGGCACGGATCACATCAAGATCGCCCGCCGTCTGCTGTCCGACGACGGCACCGGGGGAGAGGTCATCTTCACCTTCGACGGAGACGCCGCCGGGCAGAAAGCGGCCTTGCGCGCCTTTGAGGAGGACCAGCGTTTCGTTGCCCAGACTTACGTGGCCGTGGAACCCACCGGAGCCGATCCCTGTGATCTGCGCCAACTCAAGGGCGATGCCGCTGTACGCGACTTGATCGGCACCCGCAGGCCATTGTTCGAATTCGCGATCCGAGCCTCCCTCAAGCGCCACAACCTGGACACGGTGGAGGGCCGCGTCGCCGCATTGCGGGAGTCGGCCCCGGTGGTGGCACAGATCCGCGATTCCGGCATCCGCCCGGCATATGTCCGCGAGCTGGCAGGTTGGCTCGGCATGCCCATTGAGGAAGTCAGCCGGGCAGTGGGATCGGCCGCCAAACGCGCTGCGGCCTCCGCAACGGGGCCCGCAGGATCTCCGGGGGCGGGACACGGCACAGAGCCGGGCCGCTCCGGACAGCCGGCGGCAGCACCGCCGTCGGACGCTGGCATCGCCTTCATGCGCCCCGATCCGCGGGATCCCGTCGCTGCCATGGAACGGCAGGCACTCGAAGTGGTGATTCAGAACGCGACCGTCCTCGGCGGCGGAGCGTGGGAACGTTTTGAGGCGTCGCACTTCACGACGCCGGCCTACGCCGCCGTGCACACCGCCGTCCGGGCCACTGGTCTCGCCCATGCGGAGGATCCGGTTGCTTGGGTGGAGGGGATCCGGCAAGAGGTGCCGGAACCGCTCCGGGGGCTGGTCTCCGAACTTGCCGTCGTACCCCTCCCGGCCAGCACCCCCGAAGCGCTCCAGCGGTACTGCCGCGACATCTTGGCCCGGCTGTTCGAACTTCAGATCACCAGGGTCAAGGCGGACAAGATGGGCCAATTGCAGCGACTGGATGCTTCAGCCCAGCCGGAGGAATTCCAGCGCCTCAACCGGGAGCTCATGGAGTTGGAAATGCAGCGCCGTTCCCTCCGCATGGACAGCTAGCGGCCATCCACGGCGTCGATTTCGTTTCCCGCCGGGCCTTTGTTAGGCTTGTACACGCTTCATTCCTCCGTAGCTCAATTGGCAGAGCATTCGACTGTTAATCGAAGGGTTACTGGTTCAAGTCCAGTCGGAGGAGCTTCACAAAAAATCCCCGTCCTCAGTGTGAGGGCGGGGATTTTTTGGCGTCTGATCCATTCAGCCGTTGGTGAGGGTGACGTCGTCGAGGTACATCCAGGTGTCATCTGCCGGGCTGGAGCCGTCGAGGTGGACGTTGAACCAGAGGGTGATGGTCTGGCCCTTGTAGGCCGAGAGATCGGCGCTGAGTTGGGTCCAGGTGCCGTTGTCGTTGCAGAGTTTGAGCAGGCTGCCCAGGACCGTGCCGCTGGTGGAGCGGACTTGGGCTTCCATCCAGTCGTACTGGCATGCAGTGCCGCTGCAGGGGTCCTCCGCGGAGTGTGGTTGGTACCAGAAGGAGAGTGTGGTGGTTCCGGTGGCGGGGACGGTGATGGTCTGGGACAGGCTGCTGTCACCCAGAGGCTCGGCCCCCGAGGCCAGGCCCAGCAGGGCGGAGCCGGTGCCGGTGTGGGCAACGTTGGAGGCCACGGGTGCCTTGACGCCGCCGGTGATCCAAGACGTGAGCCCGGATTCGAAGCCGCCGTTGGTGATGGTCGAGGTCGTTGATCCGGTCGGGGTGACCGGTGCCGATGCCGCCGACGCCGGGGAGGTGCCGATGGCGTTGGTGGCCGTGACAGTGAAGGTGTAGGCGGTGCCGTTAGTCAGTCCGGTGATGTTCGCCGTCGTGGCGGGCGGGTTCCCGGTGACGGTGACCGAGGCCAGGGTCGTGGTTCCTGCGTGCGGGGTGACGGCGTAGGAGGTGATCGCGGAGCCGCCGTTTGCCGGCGCCGTCCAGGACACCGTCGCTGAGGCGTTGCCCGCCGTCGCGGTGACACCTGTCGGGGCCGCGGGCGCCGTCGCGGTTGCTGCGGGCGTGACCGGGACAGACGCTGCGGACGCCGGTGAGGTGCCGATGGCGTTGGTGGCCGTGACCGTGAAGGTGTAGGCCGTGCCGTTGCTCAGCCCCGTGATGTTCGCCGTCGTGGCGGGCGGGTTCCCCGTGACGGTGACCGGGGCCAGGGTCGTGGTTCCTGCGTGCGGGGTGACGGCGTAGGAGGTGATCGCGGATCCGCCGTTGGCCGGGGCGGTCCAGGACACGGTGGCCGAGGCGTTGCCCGCCGTCGCGGTGACACCTGTTGGTGCGGAAGGGGCCGTCGCGGTCGTTTGGCTGTTGGCCAAGGCGACATCGTCGAGGTACATCCAGGTGTCGTCTGCCGGGCTGGAGCCATCCAGGTGGACGTTGAACCAGAGTGCGATGGTCTGGCCTTTGTAGGCGGACAGATCGGCGCTGAGCTGGGTCCAGGTGCCGGAGTTGCTGCTGAGTTTGAACAGGCTGGCGAGGGTGGTGCCGCTCGTGCTGCGGACTTGTGCTTCCATCCAGTCGTATCGGCAGGTGGTGCCGCTGCAGGTGTCGTCCGCGGTGTGTGGCTGGTACCAGAAGGACAGGGTGGAGGTCCCGGTTGCTGGGACGGTGATGGTTTGGGACAGGCTGCTGTCGCCGAGGGGTTCATTGCCGGAGGCCAGGCCCAGGAGTGCTGATCCGGTGCCGGTGTGGGCGGTGGTGGAGGCGACCGGTGCCCTGACGCCCCCGGTAGTCCACGCCGTCAGACCGGATTCGAAGCCGCCGTTGGTGAAACCGGGAACCGGCGCTGTTGGAGTGACGGGAGGTGACGCTGCGGACGGCGGCGAGGTGCCGACGGCGTTGGTGGCCGTTACCGTGAACGTGTAAGCCGTGCCGTTGCTCAATCCGGTGACGGTCGCCGTCGTCGAGGGCGGATTTCCGGAAACCGTCACCGGAGCCAAAGCTGTACCACCAGACGAAGGCGTCACGGTGTAGGAGGTGATCGCGGAACCACCGTTCGCAGGCGCCGTCCAGGACACCACAGCGGACGCATTCCCCGCCGTCGCCGTCACGCCGGTAGGAGCGGAAGGCGCCGTGGGCGCCGTCGGCGTGACGGGAGCCGAAGACGTAGACGCCGTGGATGTCCCGACGGCGTTGGTGGCCGTTACCGTGAACGTGTAAGCGGTGCCGTTGCTGAGACCAGTCACGGTGGTGTTGGTGGCGGGGGGTGCGCCGGTGACGGTAACCGGGGTCAGGGTGGTCGCTCCGGCGTGCGGCGTCACCGCGTATGAGGTGATTGCGGACCCGCCGTTGTTAGGGGCCGTCCAGGACACGGTTGCCTGGGCGTTGCCCGCCGTTGCCGCGACGCCTGTCGGTGGGGAAGGCGCCGTCGCCGCGGCTGTTACCGTCACCCCATGGGTGACGCTCCCTGTCAAGCCTGAGTTATCCGTGACGGTCAGCTTGACTTGGTAAGTTCCCGTTGCGCCATAAGAGTGCGACGGCTTCACGCCGGTGCCGGCGGGGGACCCGTCGCCGAAGTCCCAGCTGTAGGAGGAAACGGTTCCGTTCGGATCTGACGATGCTGAACCGTCAAACGTCGCTGACAGGCCCGACGTCGTGGACGTGAAGGCGGCGACGGGTGGCTGCTGGGTGGGCGCGTTGCCGAGGGCTTGGGCGACCGTTTGAACGGAGGTTGTCCCGTTGGCCGTTCTAGCCGCCAGCCAGGTGATGAAGGTGCTGTAGAGATTGGGATCGATGGTCAACGTGGGGTCTGTCCCGACGGCGATGTGGTGGAAGGTGAATTGGACCCAACCCCCTCCCGGTTCCGCGTTGGTCACCAGGTCCTCTAGGTTCTGCAGGGTCCAGGTGCTGTCGACTTCATCGGGCGCTGCCGTGTTGTAGGGGTTGGCCGGCGGCAGGGTCTCTGCGAAGGGGCAACCCGAACAACTTGCTGGCGAACGGATGTCACCCAGGCTGCGGGCGCTGGCGAACCCGCAATTCTTGACGATTTGCTGGACCGCAGAGTTTTGTGCGGCGAAGGGGTAGGCAAAATTGGTGGTGTTGAACCCCCAGCTCGCGAGCGTGGTCCGTCCGCCGCAAACTTCGGAGCTTGCTGCCGAGGAGGACAGGGTAGTGAGGTCCGGGTGGGTGATGGTGTGCCCCGCGATTTCGTTGCCGTCCGCCGCGATGCTGTTCAGGTTGGCCCGCGTAAGCCAGCTCGGAGAATCGATCCAGCTGGTCGTAATGAAGAATGTCCCGTGCAAGCCGTGCGATTTCAGTACCTGTTCGGCCGCGAGCTGATCGGCATTGCCGTCGTCGAACGTCAGGCTGATGATTGTCTTCGGGAGCGCCGCGTGAGCCGGTGTTGCGACGTAGGCGAGCGAATAGCCAATCAACAAGAGGGCGGACGCGGCCGTAACCCAGCGGAACCACGCGCCAGGAGCGCCCGGTTCCTTCATGCTCCACGGTGAGTTCCGCGCGTTCCGCCTTTGGTGCCGCCACGAAAATACGCTCAGGAGCCGCATGGGGTCCCCCTTCGTCTGAACAGAATGGGTTAGGTGCCCAGTCCGGATCGTAAGGGGCGGACAATCTGCGGCTTAAGAGTGCGTGGTACCTGTTTTTGGACCGTATCGTGCCGTAATTACATGGGCTTCCTCACCGACGGAGCTAGCCGGAGAAGATGGCCCTCCCGGCCGGGAGGGCCATCTTCTGTTTGCTCAATGAGGGCTACGCGGCGACCGTTGCTTGGGGGACTGTCGCCTCTTTGTTGCGACGCAGAACGGCTCCCAACGCGACACAGCAGCCCGCGGAAACCACCAATGGAATCGCAAACAGGTAGAAAATGGTGACTGGTGGCATCCCGGCGTCGATCAGGTATCCCACCATGATCGGGGCGATGATCGAGATCAAGCGTCCAACTCCGATCATCCAGCCGAAGCCGGATGCGCGGGCCTTCGCAGAATAGAGTGGCGGCACGATCGTGTAGTAGCCGGCCACGCCCGAGTTGGTGAGCATGCCGAGAAGCACGGCCATACCCAGCGCGACGCCGATGGTGCCGAAGGAGCTGGCGAAGGCAAGGTAGGCGACCGCGGAGAGCAACAGGCAGATGGTGTTCAACCTACGGCTCTTTACCCATGTGGAGACGATGCCGAATCCGATGGACCCGACGATGCCGCCGGTACTGACGAGGACACCTGCGGTGACGCCGATCTGGTTGTCTCCCGTGGCGGACGCCAAGATCTTGGGTATCCAGGTGTTGGCGAAGTAGAAAGCGGCGATCAGGAAGGCATAGCCCAGCCACATCAGCAGGGTCTGTGCGAGCATCTTGCGGCCGAACACCTCCTTGAAGACGCTATCCGTTGTCCGGCCCGGGGGCGCTTCCGGCAGTTCCGTCAGTGGTGCGCGGCCCATTCGGGCCAAGATCCGGTTCATGTGGGGAAGTGAAGACGCCTGGCGTTTCTCCGCGAGGTATTCCAAGGATTCAGGCAAGGTCAACCAGCTGACGATAAGCATGGCAACACTGATTGCCGCGCCGAAAGTGAATGCGGCGCGCCACCCGTACCCGGCAATGAGGGCGCCCGCGACGATGCCGCCGACGGTGCCGCCAATGGGATAACCGGCGGTGTAGATTCCCATGGCCAGACCGCGGCGTTTGTCCGATGAATACTCGGAGACGATAACGCTGAGGTTGGCGATCATTCCGCCGATCCCCAAGCCCGTAAACACACGGCATGCGATCAGCTGGCCGACGTCCATGGTCATAATCGACAGGATCATGCCCAACGAGATGATTGCCAGGCACAGCAACGTCAGCCGGCGCCGGCCGATCCTGTCCGCCAGGGGCGTAAGAAAGACGGAGCCGATCGCCATCCCGAACAAGCCCGCGCTGAACAGATAACCCAATTGGACGGGCGGGACGTGCCACTCGGCGGAGAGCGCCGGCGCGGCGAAGGACATGACCAACACGTCGAAGCCGTCAATCATGATCAGGACCAGGCAGACCGCCACGGCCGTGACTTGGAACCGACTCATCGGTGAGTTTCGGATCTCGCTCTTGATATCCATACGGTACCTTTCGAAGGGAACGCAGCGAATTAACTATATGGATAGATAGTTTGTGAGGTGGAGCACCATCTGTCAATGGTTGGTTTTGCCGGGCCCCTCGTGATTGATCAAGACGCGTCGTCGAAAGAGTCGATGAGCTTTATGCCGTTTCGTGCCCAATCGATCTCCGCCTGGGCCTTTGCTACCAAGCCTTCATAGGTGAAGATCTTGTACGCCGTAATGCGCCTATGGTCGCGCTTGGGCATCGCCGCGAGCCGTTTGTTCAACATGGCATTGGTGCCGGTCTGCAGCTCGTGGATCTTCTCCTCCCACTGCCCGCGACACGTAGTGAAGTAGGCGATGTGCGCCAGCATCTGGGCTCGCGCCGCTGTGGGATCAGCCCATTCCAGGTACGCAGCCTTCAGGTGGGCCGGGTCGCGTTCGCGGGAGTACTCCAGCGGGCTGTTCATCCACTCCCGGAATGCGGACGTTCCGTCGTCGGTGATCCGGTACTGCGTCTTCTTGCCGCGCTGACCCCAGGGAATCTCTTCTCCCGCAAGAAGCCCGTCTTTCTCCATGCGACGCAGTTCGGGGTAGATCTGCGAATCGGGCGCGTGCCAGACGTAGCCCACCGAGGAGCCGAATTGCTTGGAGAGTTCGTAGCCGGTCATCGGTTCCACTGAAAGCAGCGCCAATAGTGCATATCGAAGGCTCACGGCCATCCCTCTTTCTTCGTTTGCTCTTGCCAAGTCACTATATCGATAGCTAATCTGTGATCCAACGCACTAACTATGGCCATAGCTATCTGGAAGGGACGAATCGTGACTGAAGTCCAGACACAAAGCTCCACCACCAACAAGGTCCTCGGGTACCCGCTCAACGTTTGGTACGTCGCGGCCTGGGATAAGGAAGTGACACGCAAGCCAGTATCGCGCAGGGTGGCGGGGCGCCCGCTGGCGCTTTATCGCACGGAGGACGGCAACGCCGTCGCCCTCGCTGATGCTTGCTGGCACCGGCTTGCTCCCTTGTCCATGGGAAAGACCCTTGGCAAGGACCAGATCCAATGCCCCTACCATGGGATCGTCTACAACTCCGCGGGGCGCTGCGTCTCCATGCCGGCGCAGGAGACCATCAACCCGAGCGCTACTGTGCCGTCCTTCCCTGTGGTGGAGCGGCATCGCTATGTCTGGGTGTGGCTTGGCGACCCTACGAAGGCCGACCCGGAACTCGTGCCGGACATGCATCAGCTGGACTCGGAGGAGTGGGCCGGCGACGGCGAAACCATCCACGCCCCCTGCAATTTCCAGCTCGTTCTGGACAACCTCATGGACCTGACCCACGAGGAATTCATCCATTCCTCGTCGATCGGCCAGGAAGAGCTCAGCGAGTCCGACTTCACAGTGACGCACGACGACGGTACAGTCACGGTTGCCCGCTGGATGTTCAACATCGACGCGCCGCCGTTCTGGCTCAAAAACATGCGGGACAAGTTCCCCGGGTTCGAAGGGAAAGTGGACCGCTGGCAGATCATCACCTTCCGCTCGCCGTCGGTCATTAACATCGACGTAGGAGTCGCCAAAGCGGGAACCGGCGCTTTCGAAGGTGATCGCAGCCAGGGCGTCAACGGCTTCGTGATGAACGCGATTACCCCCGAAAGTGACAAGTCCTGCCACTATTTTTGGGCCTTCATGCGGAATTATCGCCTGGACAGCCAACTCATTACTACCCAGCTGCGCGAGAGCGTGCACGGTGTTTTCGGGGAGGACGAGGCCATGCTTGCCGCGCAGCAGGCCGCCATCGATGCCAACCCGGACTACGAGTTCTACAACCTGAACATCGACGCCGGCGGCATGTGGGTGCGGCGCCTGATCGAGCGTCAACTCGAGTCCGAGGGCCGCTTGGTTCCGGTTGCGCAGTAATGGCAGCGACAAATATCGAGGTTTGGCAGCTCGGAACAGTTATAGAGGTGCAAACGATCGCGACAGACATCCAGCGGGTCGTGGTGGAGCCTTCGTTGCCAAGGAAGGCCGAACCGGGTTCGCATATCGACGTGATGGTGACGATTGACGGGAACAAAGACAGGCGCTCCTACTCGATCGTGGAATCGAACGCCGACGGCACCCGGCTGGTCATCAGCGTGCTGAAAGCCCCGCTGACACGGGGTGGCTCCCTCTTCATCCATGGCCTGCAGCCGGGGGACCGGATGGAGATCACCCAGCCACTGCAGAACTTCCCGCTCCGGATTGGCGCGAAACGGTATATCCTCCTCGCCGGAGGCATCGGCATAACGGCCATGATCAACATGGCCAGGGTCTTGCGGAACCTGCGCGCGGACTACACCCTCGTTTACGCGGGGCGCAGCCGTGGCGCCATGGCCTACCTCGACGAGCTGCAGGAGCTCCATGACGCGAACATGTTGGTCCACATCGACGACGAAGGAACGCCCCTTGACGTGGGTAACCTCGTCGACGGCGCCACCGAAGATACGGAACTGTATATGTGCGGTCCAATCCGGCTCATGGACGCCGTCCGGCGTGCCTGGACGGAACGTGAGCTCAGCTACCCGAATCTTCGCTACGAGACGTTCGGCAACAGCGGTTGGTATGACCCGGAGGAATTCATCGTCAAAGTCCCGAGGTTGGGGCTGGAAGTTCCAGTGGGGCGGGGGCGCTCCATGCTTGAGGCCCTCGAGGACGCTGGTGCCGACATGATGTTCGACTGCCGCAAAGGCGAGTGCGGGCTCTGCGAGGTCAAGATCCTCTCGCTAGAGGGCGCCCTCGACCATCGCGACGTGTTCTACAGCACCCGGCAGAAGAACGCTACGGAGAAAATGGCGTGCTGCGTCTCCCGGGCCGTTACTTCGAAGACCGGGCTGGCGGCCGAAGCCTCAGTTACCGGTCCCGCGGTGGTGACGATCGAGGTTCCTTGACGACCGCCGCGTTTCCTCAGCCCCTAGCCGAACGGCGGGTAATCGCCCCGCGAAACCAGCCCGCCGCCGTCGAGCTCCCTCATCATTGGCCCATGGCCAGGCAGGATGATCTCGGCGCCAAGCTGCTTGAGGACTTCCACGCTGGCCGGGACCTGGGCGGCGTGTTGATGGAAGACGGCTGGCAGAAGCTGCGGTCCGGTGACAGGACTGATGGCGTGGCCGGTGACGAGCGCGTCTCCTGTGATGAGGACCTTGGCTGAAGGGATGAAGAAGGACACGTGCCCGCTTGTGTGGCCGCCCGTGGAAACGATTTGGGGACCACCGGGAAGCGTGTTCAAAATGTCCTGCGTCATTTCCGCCACCTGCGGGACGGCGACGTCGGTCAAGCCGCCGGATCGGATGGCATGTACGGCCCACGCCCCGACTCGCGGGCTCAGGATGCGCCAGCCGAGATCCTTGACGCTGACCTGTTCGAGGACCTCCCTGCGGATGTTTGGGAGCTCCGAGTGAAAGCCAAATACCGGGATGCCCATTGCGGAAATTCTCGCGGCATTGCCGATGTGATCGGAGTGTCCGTGGGTCAAGAGAACTGCCGCTGCATTATCAATAGCCAGCCCCAGGAAATTGATGCTTGATTGAAGCAACGGCCAGTTCCCCGGATAACCCGTGTCAATAAGGGTGAATTCCTTGTCCTGCTTCAGGATGCTCCAGTTGACGGCGGGGCCCTGGACGAAAAAGACGTCTTCGGCAACTTCGGTCACGTTGTCCACGGGGGACCAGTTCTTCGGCATGCTTCCTTCCGTTGGCGGTACCGGACCATCGTATCGATGGAAAGGAACAGGACGTATCTGCGGAGTCCGGTGGGGTTTGATGCGGGAGCAGTTCACCGGATAATCGTCCCTATGACTCTTGCTTCGCTCGCTGCCTTCGCAGGTTTGTGCCTCATCCTGTCGTTGACGCCTGGTCCGGACACGTTCCTTGTCCTGCGTATCGCGTTGAACCGACCCAGTGCCGGCATTGCGGCTGCGGCCGGCTCGGCGGTGGCTGCGATCGCATGGGCGGCGCTTGTCGGCGTCGGGCTGGCGGCCATTCTGGAGCAGTCCGCCGAAATCTTCCGCTGGCTGAAGATCGCGGGAGGGCTTTATCTGCTCTATCTTGGCATTTCGTCGTTCCTGAAAACCCGTAAAGGCGCAAAAGAGGGCGTGGCGGGCGGCGGCGATGGAGGGGCGCTCCGTTACAGCAGGCTTGCAGGGCTAGGGGCCGGGGCGCTGTCCACACTGCTCAACCCCAAAGTCGGCCTGTTCTACTTGGCGATCGTTCCGCAGTTCATCCCGCAGGGCGGCGACACCATGGGCACTGCGATGATCGCTGGGGTCGGTCGAAGCAGTCATAGCGTTTGCCTACCTAGCCGTCGTCGCCCTCATCGCCTATAAGGCGATGGGGTGGCTGCGCCGCCCCAAGGTGAACACCGGCGTCGAGCGGGTCAGCAGCGGCATCATTGCCGCCCTTGGTGCCGGCGTCGTCGCTTCCGGAGTGAGCAATTAACGGCGGTCGGGGCTGATTTCACTTGCGACAAAACCTTTGCTAAAGTCATAACCGCTTCATTCCTCCGTAGCTCAATTGGCAGAGCATTCGACTGTTAATCGAAGGGTTACTGGTTCAAGTCCAGTCGGAGGAGCGGGAAGGCCCCGTACCGGTTTTGATCGGTGCGGGGCCTGTTTTTTTGCTTCAAACGAAGTCCATCTCCACTTGCAGAAACCTGGCCGCCTCGGCCACGGCGTCCCGAAATGCCTCCTCCTCGGTGGGCGGCGTCCTCGGTTCGCGCGGGTGCCATTCATGGGCCGCGGAGTGGACCCGGGTGAATCCGCCGCCAGGGGGTGCATAGAAGATGCCGAAACGCTGGACAGGCCATTCGGGAGAGGTCTCAGGAGCCACAAGCAGGGCCGCGCCATTTGTCGGATTGAACCATTGCGCAATCGGACGGCGGCGGTCTTCCGTGAAGAGTCCAGCCGCGTAGAGGGCCGCAGATTGTGGGCTTGTTACGGTGCACAGACGGTCCCACCACAGCGGCAGGATGCCATCATCCTTGCGCTGCCATGGGGCTGGTATGGGCTGCAGTTCCTGCCAACGGGGCACATCTCAACTTTATCGCCGGGGCATGGGCAGCAACAGGCCTCGACTCAACGGACGGACTGCTTAGTCCCGCTTCCACGGCCCGGGGTTGATCCGGTAGAGCATTGCGGAGCCGACGACGGCGCCAAGCAGGGCCCCGAACAAGGGGTTTCCGGCTCCGCGGCCCAACATGAAGCCGACGACGGCGCCGAGCACCGCCCCGAGGAAGAGGCCCCGGCCGTTGCGGTGCGGTTTGCGAGTCATGGTTCGAGCCTACTTGCCCGCGGGAAATCGGGGGCCGGTTGCATCAGTGGATGGATGGCACGGAGCGTGGCCGGACGACGAGCCACAAAGCTGCCACGGCGCATGCGAGGCATACCGCCTGGACGGCGCCCATAGGCACAGCGGACCCGACGCCCAGCCAGCCAACCACCGGGGGAATGATGCCGGCCATCAGGAAGTTCGACGCGCCGAGCAGGGAGGCTGCGGTTCCGGCCTGCGCCCCATGGTTGGCCAGGGCGATCACTTGAACGCAAGGAAACATGAACCCGGTGGCAAGGATGTAGAACCAGAGGGGGACCATGACCCCCCACAGGCCGAAGTGCAAGAGATCGAATACCACGATCAACACGGCCATCAGCAGCATCCAGGCTGTGGCGAACGCCATGATCCATTGGGGCGGCACGCGCTTGATAACCCTGGCACTGATCTGGACCCCTGCAACGATTCCGAGGGAGTTGACGCCGAACAGCAGGCCATATTCCTGCGGGGAGAAGTCATAGACCTGTTGGAACAGGAAAGTCGACGCCGACAGGTATGCAAACAGTCCGCCGAAATTGAACCCGCCCACGAGCAACATCCCGACGAAGATCCGGTCCGCGAAAACGGCCCTGTAGCGCTGGCTCGCCGTCGACGTCGTTTGCCGCCGAAGTTCTGCAGGATACGTTTCCCGGATAAGGAATATCGCCGCGATGATCACCAGGATTCCGTAACTCGACAGGAAGTAGAAGATCCCGGGCCACGGCATCACCAAGAGCAGTTGCGAACCGATGATCGGGGCAAGAATAGGCGCAAGGCCATTAACCAGCGACATCCGGGAGAACATCCGCACCATCGCGTAGCCAGCGAAGAGGTCCCGGACCATCGCCATGGCCACCACGCCGCCACCGGCCGCACCAACCCCCATCAGAACGCGAAAGAGTGCAAGGGTGCTGATGTCAGTGGACAGTGCGGCGCCGAGCGAGGAGCCGATGTGCAGGGCAGTTGCCAGAATCAAGGGCATGCGACGACCGAATTTGTCGCTGAATGGCCCCACCACCAATTGCCCGAGCGAAAAGCCCACGGTTGTTCCGGTCAGTGTGAGTTGGATCGCAGCAGCTGACACGTCGAAATGGCGCTCCAAAGCAGGGAACGCCGGCAGATAGAGATCTACGGTAAAGGGACCCAAGGCGGTCAGTGCGCCAAGAAGCAGGATGTAAAGGAGTTTTTCGCGTCGGCTCAGGGAATCGCCCGGTACAGGGGGAGTGCTCACGATTATCAATCCTAAGTGTCACAGATCATATTTATCAGGGGATCTTAGGGCGCGCCGCGGAACGCCTCGGAAGTTGAGGCTGAAGCTGAATGGTAGTTTTGTGGACAGGTGCGCGTGGTCGGTTGCATTCGGCCCCGCACCAAACCGGGTAGGAGCAAGAAGGAAGCAGTGAGGCGGAACCGATGAGTGGACGTCACAGCGGCCGGGCCGGCCAACGCCCGGGCATTTCGGCATTGCCGAATACCCTCAAACTTGCGGCCAGGCTTGCGCCGCGGCAGATCAACGACGAAATCAGCATGGCCAGGCTCGAACTCAAGGGCAAGGGAAAGCACCTCGGGGTCGCGGGTGCCTTTGCCGGCGTCGTGCTGGTCTTTTTCTCTTTGCTTGTCATCGCCCTGGTCGTGGCTGCCATCATGGGCTTGGCTACGGTCATGCCTGCGTGGCTCGCTGCACTCATTGTTTCGGCGGCGTTCCTGGTGATCATCCTCATCGGAGCCTTGATCGCCTTCCGCGCGTTCAAGAGCGCCATGCCATTTGTGCCGGAGAAGACCATGCGCGGGATCAAATACGATCTCGGCATCATCAAAGCAGGGACGGCGTTCGACGCCAGCGTCCTGGACCCGTCGTCGGAGGCGTACAAGGTTGCAGAGGCAGCGAAGGCCGCCGCAGCCGAAAAGGCCAAGGCAGAGAAAGCCGCCAAGGCAGAAGCACACAAAGCCGAGCACCCCCCTGCGCCCGGCGAGGCCGAGCTGCTTCGCCGTCTGGAGCAGCGCCGCGAACACCTCGCCGACGTTCGCGATCAGCTCGGTGTAGAGCTGGACGCCAAGACCCAAGGAAAGGCCCTGCTGAACGCGGCCGGGCACAAACTCGACGACGGACGCCAGTTTGCTGCTGACAAGCTCGCCGATCTGAGTGAAAAGGTTCCGGCCGGGCTGCCGGAGCGGCTCGCCACTCGCTGGAAAGAGTTGTTGCTCTTTGCCGCGTCAGCCACGGTGGCTGCGGTGGGGCTACGGAAGCTGTTCAAGAAGTAACCGCGACGGCAAGCAAACACATCAGCCGCGGACTACGGAAAGGGGGCAGATGAAGTTCATCGGTGCAGGGGCCCGCCCGGGCCAGCCCCAGATCGATCACGATCTCATCGTCACGGTCCCCAATTTCCTCACCGTACTGCGTTTCATGGGCGTTCCGCTGTTCGTTTGGCTCGTGTTGTGGGAGCGGGAGTACGGCTTCGCTGTATTGGTCCTTGCCGTCATGGGCGGCACGGACTGGGTAGATGGTTATGTCGCGCGGCGCTTCAACCAGGCCACCAAGCTTGGCCGCATTATGGATCCCTTGGCGGACCGGCTGGCGCTGATCGCGGTCGCGGTCACCCTCGCCATCGCCGGGGTGGTCGACTGGTGGTACCTCGCCGCCCTGGTGGTGCCCGACGTCGTTCTCGCAACAGCCTCGCTGTTCTATTTCCATAGCCACCCTGACCTCCCCGTGAGCAGGATCGGCAAGATCCGCACGGCCTTCCTGCTGTTGGGGACGCCCCTTCTGGTTCTGTCCAAGCTCGCGATCCCCTTCACGGGTGTCTACTTCGTGATCGCCTGGATCTGCCTCGGGTTGGGCCTGATGGGCCATTGGGTCGCGGCCTACAACTACTTCTGGGCCATTCTTCGCAAAGGCAAAGAACTCAAAGCCAACGACGGCGGTCGTCACTGATGGTCTGGTTTGCAGTTCTCCTTGCGGTGCTTGGCGCCTTTTGCCTTGCCATTGGTGCACAGCGCCAGGGCAGCGCGGTCAAAGCCGATACCGGTGGCCTCGCCCTGAGTTCCCAGGGCTTCCTGAGGCTCCTCAGGAATCCGCGATGGATGTTTGGCCTGCTGCTGCTGGCCTTGGGCATGGGTATGAACGCCATCGCCCTTGTGTCGGCGCCATTGACGGTGGTCCAGCCGATCGGTGCCATTGCCTTGGTGATCACCACGGTGGTCAACGCCAAGGACCAAGGCCTAAACATCAATCGCGGCACGGTGGTGGCGATATCTGCTTGTGTGACCGGCTCGGCGTTGTTCGTCTTGCTGGCGGTCAACGTAACCCAGGAAAATCACCACGTCAGCGGTTCGGACGAAATAACCATCGTGCTCCTGCTGGCACTCGCTGTCGGGCTTTTCGGGACGTTGGCTGTCATGTTCCGGCATCGCTTGGGCGCCTTTGTGTACATCCTGGGTGCCGGGGTGTTGTTCGGCTTCGTCGCGGTCCTGACTCGCATCATCGGCAGGCACCTGCTGGATCCCAACGGGCACTTTCTGCTCAACGTGCAGTGGTACACCGTGGTGGCCATCGCCGCTGCCGGCGGGCTCGGTTCGTGGTTCGTGCAGAGTGCCTACTCCGGTGGGCCGCCGGATTTGGTGATCGCGGGTCTGACCGTGGTCGACCCCATCGTCGGGATCGCCATCGGGATCGCCATTTTGGGTGAGCTTCGCCCCGATGTCCACGCCGTGCTCGCAATCGGCATGGCTGTGGCCGCTTCCCTTGCTATCGTGGGGGTTATTGCCCTGAGCCGGCACCATCCTGAGGTCACCAAGCGAAAACGTGACGCGAAGGCGGCAGCAAGCCGGAAGGCCTAGGGCAAAGTTCGACAACCGTGCCCCGCACACCCGCGGCAGGCAACCGGCGAAGACACCGCAGGGCCAGGCGTTTTGCGATGTTCGCACCGTGACCATCAGGAGTTCTCCACGTGACCGTTCCCGAAACCAACAAACCCCTCACCATCCTGATTGCGGCGGAGACCTACCGCCCGCAGGTCAACGGTGCTGCTCAGTTCGGGTACCGGCTTGCCAAAGGAATGAAAGCGCGGGGGCACAACGTCCATGTGCTGGCCTGCCGGGCGGACAACGGCAAGAGCTTCACGGAGGCGTTCGCGGACGAAGGCACCGTGCACCGCCTGAAGTCCCACGGCGTCTTTACGCACGAGTACTTTCGCATTTGCTACCCGTGGGAAATCAAAAACGACATTCGACTGCTCTTCGACAAGGTGCAGCCCGACGTCGTTCACATCCAAAGCCATTACATGATCGGCGAACACGTTCTCTACGAGGCCAAGAAGCGCGGCATCCGGATCATAGCCACCAACCACTTCATGCCCGAAAACCTGAACCCGTTCCTGCCGTTCCCGCAGTGGTTCAAGGACATCATCGGGCGCGTCTCGTGGAAGGACATGGGCAAGGTCATGGGCCTGGCCGACGTCGTCACCACGCCCACGCCGCTTGCTGCGAAGGCCATGCACCAGCACGCTTTCCTTCGCAAGGTCCTGCCGCTGTCCAACGGAATTGACGCGGCCGCTTACGAACCGCTGCCCGGCGAAGAGATCGAGCGAAACGCGAACCCCACTGTCCTCTTCGTTGGCCGCCTTGCCGAAGAAAAGCACGTGAACGTGTTGATCGACGCGATCTCCAAGACGCCCGCCGAACTCAAGGTGCACTTGGAGATCGTGGGCGGCGGCGAGGTCAAGGCTGCGCTTGAGGCCCAAGCCAAACGGCTGGGCCTGGGGGAGCGGGTCAAGTTCCTGGGTCTGGCGAGCGACGCGGACCTGAGGAAGGCGTACATTCGCGCTGACCTGTTCTGCATGCCGGGAACTGCCGAACTGCAGTCGCTCGTGACACTTGAGGCGATGTCGGCGTCGACGCCGGTACTTCTCGCCAATGCGATGGCGCTCCCGCACCTCGTCCGCGAAGGCGAGAACGGACACCTGTTCACCCCCGGCGACAGCGATGAACTGGCAGCCCGGATCACCGAACTTTTGCGTTTGCCGTCAGACGAACTCGAAGCCATGGGCAAGGCAAGCCGCGCGATGGTGGAACCGCACAGCATTCAGGGCACCCTGCAGACATTTGAGGACCTCTATCGGGGTGCATCTTACGAAGACAAGGTGGTCTAGGAGCCTTCTGACTTACCGTTTGGCTTTGGCGGCCGAATTGTTTTGCTAGAGTGTTTTGGCCGGGCAGGACGCTGGAATCAGCGGCCTCCGGCCGACTCGGGGCTATAGCTCAGCTGGTTAGAGCGCGGGACTCATAATCCTAAGGTCCTCGGTTCAAGTCCGAGTAGCCCTACAAGAAAAGTGCCCCTGATCTGCGGAAACGCGGTGAAGGGGCACTTTCATTTTGGATTGCCGAAGGGCTATTTGGCCTGCAGTTCCGGCTAAGCCTGGACCACATGGCGCTGATTGTCGCCGTCTCTGGTACCACCCATGGGCAAAGCGGTCTGGAGGCGTGCTGTCCTTTGTGCCGTGTTGGCCGGGCAGCACGCCTCCGTGTGGGTCCGTGTGGATCAGGTGGGCTGGATCCTGTCCTTGGCTGCTGTGGTGCTGTCTGTTACGTCGGAGACGGCGGTCTGGGATTCTTCCTTGACGTTTCCGACTGCTTCAGTGGCGGCGGTCTTCACGTTGGCGAGCGCTTCCTGGGCCGGTTCCTGGAGATCCTGGGCGATGTCCTGGGCGGCCGCGGCGAGTTCGGTGGTCAAGGGTTCGGCGGCTTCCTTCAGGGCCGCGGCTGCTTCCTTTTCCTTCTCGCTGGCCGGGATCAGGGAGGCCACCAGGAGCCCGGCCCCGAAGGCTATGAGCCCGGCTGCCAGCGGGGTGCCTTGGGCTTTGCGGGCGAGGCGGTGGGGCGCGTCGCCGATCGCCTCACCGGCGTCGTCGATCGCTGACCGTGCGCCGTCCGCGAGGTCATCGGCGGTGCCCATGACGGTCTCCTTCATGCCGAACACGGCGTCTTTGACTTTCTCGGTTTGGCGTCGGACTACGTGGGAGGGCGTGACCTTGTCCGCCACTGCGTCAACGTTGGTGCCGAGGCGCCGGCGGGTTTCTTCGATCTCGGAACGGATATCGTCCGGATTTTCACTCATCGTTGCTCCTCGCGTGGTTTGAGTGTTTCTGGGATTTCCTGGATTGTTGCCGCCGTCTGGGGCAGGCCTTTGACGGTTTTGAGTTCCTTGCGGCCTCTGGATGCCAGGACAGCGGCCACGATCGCCCAGAGAACAGCCACGACGACGGCGGACCAGCCCAGGCCCATCAGCTCGCCCAGGGCGTACCACAGGGCGAGGGAGAGGAAGAGCAGGACGAAGTGCCCGGCAACGCCGGCTCCTGCCAGCATTCCGGCGCCCTTGCCTGCCTGCGCCGCGGACTGCCTCAGTTCAGCTTTGGCCAGCTCCACTTCCTGGCGCATCAGCACGGAAATGTCCCGCGTGACCTCGCCCAGAAGGTCTCCCAGCGATGTCGAGTCCGCTTTGGCGTGTGCGGGGGTCGGCGGGATGGGGCTCTCGGTCATCGCGACTCACCACGGGCGGGGTCCACGCCGGGCCAGCGCCCGGCGTCGGCTGCATCATTTCCTGGCAGGGGAGCAGCAGAACCGAGGCGATGCGAACGGTCACGGGTGAACGGATCCTCCGCTATCGCGCCCTCAGGCCAGGGATCGGCTTCGGGCTCGGTGACCGGTGCGGACTGAGGCAGGGTGCCGGGGTTCGGGTATCCGGCCGTCGTGGTGGTGGGGCCGGGGAGCTGGACCGGGGGTGGGGGCACCGTCATCCCTGGCCCGGGGACGAAAGTTTGAGCGTCGTGGCCGGGTTGGATCGGGGCATGCCCGGTGGCTGTTCCCTGGGGGAGCTGTCAGTGCCGGCGCTCAGTCCGCGGCTCAGGCGGCCGGCCAGGACCCCTGCTCCGGCGGCCAGGAGGAGAAACGTCCCGGGACGCTGCCGGGCGAAGGTCTTCACTTCCTCCAGCGAGGGAGCCCGGATCCCGGTCCTCCAGCCACGTCGCCACGGATGAGGACCGTTCGGCGGCTTGCCGCACCAGATCCGTTGCGACGCCGGGCTGCTCCGAAGCGGTGGCCATGGAATCCAGCTCTTCCGAGATGGATCGAAGGCCTGCGGCGACTTTTTGCTGCTGCTTGCCGGCCTGGTCCGTGAGGTCCAGCCTGGCTTGGTCCAGCAGATCCCTTGCGTTCGAACGCACTTCAGTCGCGACGTTCGCGACTTCGGATTTCGCGGTTTCGACGACGTTCTTCGCGGAGTCCCCGGCCTGCGCGGCCACGTTCCCTGCTTCGTCTTTGATCGTTTCCGCGGTCGGCATGCCGCTGTCCTGCTGTGGCGCGGGGGGAACGTGCGTGTCCGCTGGTTGCTCGGTGGCCGGCGGGGGCGTGTAGTTCCCGTCCCATTGGTTCCCTGTCATCTTCGCTCTCTTTCCAAGAAGGTCGGCTGCGGATCAAGAACCAGAAATACTGGCAGTTAAGATGGTAAGCATGCTTACCATGTAAGCGAAACCCCCTTCGCGAATGCTGTCGGAGAAGTCCGCGAAGTGCGCGGGGGAATCGTCTCCGGGTCGCCCCGCGGCGGGGCGTTTTGTACTCAAGGCAGGCGAACTTGCAGCGGCGACTATCCCGCGGCGTTGTCCGTTGGCGCGCTCTGGGCCGTACCGCTTCCGGGTTCCTCGCCATCGTTCCGGCGTGCAAGTTTTCCAATGGAGCTGGCGTCCAGTCGATGGAGGAGGGCTCTTGGTCCCGAGTAGACTTCGACGGCTCCTGCCTCGAAAAGTTCGGCCGCGCTGATTCCGCCGCATGTGAGGCCGATGGTTTCGATACCGAGCCGGGCCGCAGCCTTGACATCCCAGACAGAGTCACCGACAAATGTCACATCTGCTGCCTCTAAGTCCAGCTTTTCAAGTGCGGCCAGAAGAATGTCGGGGGAGGGCTTGCTCTCGGTGGCGTCGGCTGAACTCGTCGCACAGTCGATCCAGGGTTCGGCATCGAGAATGCTCCGGAGCACCCGAAGATCCCGCTCGTGTGCCGAGGAGGCCAATGCCACGGCCAATCCGGATTCCGCACACGCTTGCAGGAGGGTCCTTGCCGATTCGAAGGGCCGGATAGCCGGCCAAAAGGTCGAGAATATTGCGCCGTGAGCGTGCTCGACGGCGTCGCGGATATCACTATCGGATGCGGGGAGTAGCCGCTCGAGGAGCTTGTCTCCACCCATGCCAATATGACGGTGGATTGAGGCCATGGGCACTTCCAGTCCCTGTTGTCTGAAGGCCTGCCACCACGCCATTGTGTGGAAATAGGTGGAATCAACCAGGGTTCCGTCCACATCGAACAGGACTCCGGCGTCTTTAGCGCTTTTCGTTTGGTCCTTCATGAGTGGCAACCTTCCTTTGGCTGCTCCCGGCCTCGGCCTCGCTGCGATTCCGGGCAGCGCATCCGTGGGCAGATGGTCCGTGACCATCCGGCCCCTAGAGCGCAGCAGAATGTGGTAAGTATACTTACTGAAATGAACGCCCGACGTCATTCCATCGGGTCCATCCGAAGAATTCCGGCGGATCCCTGGCATTCAGCCAGGGATTGTCTGGTGAACCGCTCTGGAAGGAACAGGCAATGGACATAACCGATGTGATTCTCAACGATCATCACGAGCAGCGCCGTATGTTTGCGCTCCTGGACGAGATGCACGATGTATCGGCTTCTGACCTCGATGCGGTCTGGTCTCGGCTACGCATCCTCCTTGAGGTCCATGCGAGGGCTGAAGAGCTGTTGTTCTACCCGGAGTTGCTTTCGTTGGGCGAGGGAGCCGGCGGCAAGGACTCGCCGGAGGACGAAACGAGCGACGCGATTCATGATCACAACGAGATCCGGGACGCGATCACAGCCGTAGCCACCCACGAAACCGGCTCTGCGGAGTGGTGGCGCGCAGTGGCGCAGGTGAATGAAGTGAATGGTGACCACATGGCGGAGGAAGAACGCGAGGGACTGAGCGATTTTCGCCGCCATGCCAGCTTGGACCTCCGGCACGCGATCGGTTTGGCCTTCTGCGCCTTCGAAGCGCGCCATGCGGGAGGGATCACTGGCCACGACCTGGATCCGGAATCCTACGTCCGACGGCATCGATAGCACGGTCAAGCGCATCCCCGGGAACCTCCTGGCACTAGGGTGTCCGCGTTTAGTCGCTGCTGTTGAGGATGTAGTCCACCGCTGCCGGGCCTGTCATGGCCAGGCCTTGAAAGACGTTCTTCTTGCCCTTCGCGTTCTTTTCCGTGCGAAGGCCCGCGATCCGGAGGGCTGTACGGAAGGCATTGTCGGGGAGGGGGACTTTGCGGTTCAGGGAGCACCAGCTGACGTAGAGCCCGTAGAACACGTCGGCGTCGAGTCCTGAATCGTTCGTGTCATCGTTGATGACGCAGTCCTGGAGAAACTGGCTGATCTGTGGAGGGGACATGGTTTGCTCCGGGTCTTTGATTTTGTAGTCCGGTATTGTCTCCGGGCCCGGACTATGGCAGGAGTTTTCCGACTGGTCCGGGCACGGTTTCAGGGCTGGGTTCCGCAGATGAATTCCTTTGCGGGTGCGACGGCTTTTCGGAAGGCGTCGCACCCGGTACGGGAGGCTGCGCCGCCGGTCAGGCGTTGATCTCCTGGCGTTTTCTGGTGGTTTCGATTTCGATGCGGCGCGGTTTTGCTTTCTCCGCCACCGGGATGCGCAGGGTCAGGACGCCGGCGTCGTAGCTTGCCTTGACACCCTGAGTGTCCAGCGCGTCGCCGAGGATGAGCTGGCGGCTGAAGACGCCGCGGGGGCGTTCGGAGGCAATCATTTCCGTGCCCCGGCCGACGGGGTCCGGGCGTTCGGCTTTGACGGTCAGCACGTTGCGTTCGACGTCGATCTCCACCGAGTCGACGGCGACTCCGGGGAGGTCGAAGGCGACCACGAAGTCCTCGGCTTCCCGCCAGGCGTCCATCGGCATGGCCGCAGGCCGGGCCGTGGTGCCGAGTACCTGCTCGGCGAGCCGGTCGAATTCACGGAAGGGGTCCGTTCGCATCAGCATGGCGTGTCACTCCTCGCGGATTGCAGTTTTTCGGTTGCCAACCCAGCCGATCTATGGTGGCTGGTATATATTTTTTATAGCATCGCGAAATGGGTCGGGGCAAGCCCGATTTTGGGAGGATTTTTTGGAGTACCCGATGGGAGAGGCCGAGGACCGCGGGAGGGGTGTGTACGCGATTTCGGTCGCGGCCGAGCTGGTGGGGACGGGCCAGCAGAACCTTCGTCTCTATGAGCGCAAGGGCTTGCTGGAACCGGGCAGGACCGAAGGCGGGACCCGCCAGTACAGTGAGGACGACCTCGTGACATTGCGGCGGATCGGTCAGCTCCTGGACGTGGGCTTGAACCTCGCCGGCATCCGGATGGTCCTTGTCCTGGAGGCCGACAACCGGCGACTCGAGGCGGAACTCAGGTCCGCGAACGCTACGCGGGATACCGCCCGGTAGAGTGAACGGCGCCAAGGGGACCCGCGAGGAACGTTGGAAGGGACTCGTCGGTAGCAAGTGTCGAGTCGTCATTTCAGGCCATTAAAAAGGCAAACGCCCGGATGGAAAGGCTGGCAACTGTGAATGACCCCATACCGTTCCTAACCTCGTTTGAGCGATTGCGCAACGGACTCGTGTGCGCACTGGCCTGGCACCCGTCCCTGGGGAGATTCAGGTACCAGCCGGTGCGTCGTTGTCCTGGTTGTCGGTGCCACGTAGCGGGTGGTAGCTCAGTTGTGCCGGTCCGAGTAGTTCCGGACGCAGCGACTGCACGCGCGCATGGCAGCTTTGCAGCTTTGCCAGGTTGTTTGGCGTGGAGGGCAAGAGGAAACGGGCCTCGGCGCCGTGGGTGAGCTCCACGACGGCCCCGGGCGGAAGTTCCTCTGCGTAGATTTGCCCTAGCTCGGCCAAGAGGGCCCAGCCCGGCCTGTAGCCGGCATCCGCGGAGGGAAAGACGATCTCTCCCTGCAGATAATCGCAGGAAGGGCAAGCCTCGTTCATCACGGCGTGTTGGAGCATTGCCTGAAAGTGACCGGCCGTTGCCAGGCCGGTGACCGGGTCAACGCAGGAGAGGGGTGTGCAGGTTTCGTTGGCCTCGACCCAGCCGGCTGCAAGACTCTGCAATGATTCGCAGTCAACCGCGTAGCCAAGGCAGGAGAATAGGGCCTGGTAATCCGCGATGCTCTCGGCGATGCCGACTCCCTGCTGAGCCCTGGCCGCACCCAGCAGCGTCGCGGATTCATTCAACGGCATGCTGCAGGTAAGCGCGGCCACCACCAGTGCTGTCTCGGGAGCCTGCCAGTCCCCGGGAAACCGCCACCCGTCCAACGCGCTTTGTCGCCTCCACGCGGACAATATGGTCCATGCCGCACCCTCATCAGGGCCTTCGGAGCCTAGCCCAACCGTCATGCCCCTTGCTTGCCTTCCCGCGGTTAAGTTTTCAACATGGGTCGGTGATCCCAGAAACCTCGACACGCATATTCCACAGCCGACCCCGCGCAGCCCGGCTTGCCTTCGATAGCGCCTTCAGCTCGCCCTTGGTTCACACGTTTTCATAAGCATACTGTCTAATTGGCTACGGCATCGCACTGGAAACCCTGTTCCGCGCAGAGTAGATTGGGGCCAGCCGCCTACCTGGGGCTCTTCGAGAACGCAATTTGGGAGGTAATGGTAATGAGCGCGTTGCTGTGGATCCTGGCCGTTATCGCGATCGTTTTGTTCATCGTCGGCGGCACGGTGAAGGCTGTCGGCTTCCTGCTGTGGATCGCTCCGATCCTGCTTGTGGTCGCTGTGATCATGTTCTTCGTCAACCGTGGACGAAGCGTCTAACGCAAAAGATGAATGCTGCCGTCCTGACGAATCTGGCGGACAACCTGGTGTACCTATGTTGCCGATGCCGGTTTTGGGGCCGAGTAGGCTCGGCACTATGACTATCAACGCTTCGTCCGACCGTATCCGACGACCGGGCGGCTGGCTGCCCGAGCGACAAGACGACCTAGAAGATTGGATTGCCGGTCACCGGGAAAGGGTGGAGGCCCGGGGCGAGGATGTTCCTCTGCATCCCGTGATCGTGGAGTTCAAGGAACTGATTGCCAGCGATCCCGTTGTCCGCCTCTATATGACGGAGATGATCGAGCAGGTCCCTAAATCGAAGCCCTATCGCAAACGGCACCTCACGAGCGTTGACCAGATGCTCCGGCTGATCAACGAGGTTCTGACGACTGCCCCGGAGTTCAGCGAAGGGGGGATGGTTACCACCCCGTTGACGGCGATCCTCGATTGGACCATGGGAACTGAGGCCGGGTTCGCGGCCCATCGCGATCCTCGGATCGTCGCTATGTTCCGCAAGATACTCAATGCGTGGTGCGAGTTCCTGAGCAGCGAGGACTCGCTGTATGTGCTGAACGACTCGCCGTCCGGCTGGATGTCGGAGAAAGCGCGGCAAGTTGTCGGGATGGACGACTATGAACATGATCCCCTCGCCGAGCATTGGGGCTTCACGTCGTGGAATGATTTCTTCACCCGCCGGCTCACCTCGACCTCCAGACCCGTCGCTGCACCCGAAGACGACAAGGTCATCGTCAGCGCCTGCGAGTCGACCCCATACAAAATAAGTTCCGACGTCCAACGCCAGAGCCGGTTCTGGGTCAAGAACCAGCCCTACTCACTCGAGGATCTGCTCGCCCGGGACGAGTCGGTGGATCACTTTGTCGGCGGAACGGTGTACCAGGCGTTCCTAAGCGCGCTGAACTATCACCGGTGGCACGCTCCCGTCGCCGGAACCATCGTGCGGGCGTATCTCAAGGACGGTACATACTTCTCCGAGGCAGACTCCGAGGGGGCCGACGCCGTCGAGGCGACCCTCTCGCAGTCCTATCTGGCCCACGTCGCGGCACGCGCGATCATCCTGATCCAGGCCGACGACCCAGTCATCGGTCTCATGGCGGTGGTTCCCGTGGGCATGGTCGAGGTTTCGTCCTGCGTCATCGATCCGGAGATCGTCCCGGGCCACCATGTGAACAAGGGCGACGAACTGGGGTACTTCCAGTTCGGCGGCTCGACGGAGTGCCTCGTCTTCCGGCCCGGTGTTATCGACCAGTTCGCTCTCACCGCCATCCCCCAACCGCAGGATCCGAGCGCACCTCTCGTGCGGGTGCGGTCGAAGCTTGCTACCGCCAGGTAGGGGGAGAACGCATGATTTCAACGGTTCCCGGCGATGGAGAGGATAATCCGGACAATCGGCAACACCGGCCGCCCTCCGTCAGCGGATCAGAAGGAGCACCATGACCAAACGCAGCGAACCTTCCAAAGGCAAAGACCACCCCGAGCCGACCGCGAAGTGGCTGGACGAGCCACAACAACACGACTACCCGGCCGCCGCCTCCTACCTCTCCCTCATCGCCGGACCCAAAGCCGTGAGCCGGGCGATCAAGGCCCTGGAGCAGGCGGACACTGTGTCTTTCAAGGCCAAGGACATTCTGCGTGCAGCCGGACTGCCGCTGCTGCCTGCGGATGACCCGGACGTTGCCAAGGAATTGGGCCGGGTCAGGGCCGGTAAGGCACTCTCGCCGTGCCTGATCATCCGAGGCAGCAAGAAAGCCGGGACGACTGCTCGGATTGCAGACGGCTACCATCGGGTCTGCGCGTCCTATCATCTGAGCGAAGACACGGTCGTTTCCGCGCGTATCGCCGGATTCTAGGTCGGACAGATGCCGACACGCGGCGCGGCAGGACGGTCCGGACGGCGAAGGCACCCGGGCCTCTCCCTCCAGGACCATCGCATGATCCGGGCCTTCAACCAACCCGGCAACGGATCACGGCGCCTCATCGGTGAGTTCCTCGGGACCTACCTTCTGGTGTTGGCCGCGGCCGGCGCCGACGTGGTAAACACCGCCACCCACGGCGGGCTCGGGCACACAGCCATGGTGATGACGCCTGCGCTGACGATCATCGCCGTCGTTCTCTTCATAGGCCCCATTTCCGGGGCCCATCTGAACCCCGTTGTGACCCTGGCGTTCGCGCTGCGCCAGGACTTCCCCTGGCGAAGAGTTCCCGGCTATATCCTCATTCAGGCTGCCGGGGCGGTGCTCGCGTCCGCCACGCTCCTGGCCGTGTTTGGACATTACGGCAAGGACGGGATGACCGTTCCAGGCCCGGAATTCAACGACTTTCAGGCATTCACCCTGGAAGTCCTCCTGACTGCGGGACTCGTCAGCACCGTTCTCGCCGTCGCCTCCGGGGCGCAGAACGTGGGCGCCTTGTCGGCATTCGGAATCGCCGCTTACATCGTCATGGCCGGCCTGTGGGGAGGCCCGGTCAGCGGAGCGTCCATGAACCCGATCAGGTCATTCGGTCCTGAACTGATCACTGGAGATTTCAGCCGATTCTGGATCTACGCCACCGGTCCGGTCGCTGGCGCCCTCCTCGCAGTGCCCATAGCGCGTGTCCTGCGGGGCCGGGGCGGCCAGCGCCGCCGCCGAAAAAGCTGCCCAGGGTTCCCTGCCCGGCTGAGCCAGGAACGGCGGAGCTACTACTGCCGTTCCTGGCACCGGGGGCGCCAGACGGCCACCCCGGTACTTTAGAGGATGCGTTCGGCGATACGGTCGGCCACGCGCAAAGCGTTGGCGATGATGGTCAGGGTTGGGTTCACCGCGCCGATGGAAGGCATGAAACTGCCATCGACGACGTAGAGGTTGTCAAGATCGTAGGCTTTGCAGTCCAGATCCAGTGCTGCAGCCGTGGGATCGGTTCCGAACCGGACGGTTCCTGCCTGGTGGGCAGTGGCTGCGATGTCCATGTCCTTGTGGGGGTAGATGCTGCGTGCGAAAGACGTCGAACGCGCATCGAGTCTGTTCAGAACGCCGTCGAAGGCTTTCCGAAGTCGTTTGACGCCCTCGGTATTGTTATCGGGCTGAAGTGCCAGCTGAACGGACCCGTCGGCGCGCAGCGTCACCCGGCTCTCGGGCAAGGGAAGGTCTTCCCCTGCCAACCAGAAGTCGAGCGCGTGCGATGCGACGGCCCCGAAGGCGGCCGACGGTCCGAGTCCGAACGGCTTGGGCGCTTCGGCTTTGATCTGCCAGTCATCGGATTTTCCCAGCATCTGGACATTTCCCATCGGATATTCCCATTCCGCGCTGGGACCGTAGAAGTCGTTCAGGGCCAGTGTTTTCTGGAACACGGTGGGGTTGGGGTCTTTGGATACGGCCATCAAACCGACGTTGTTATGCCGCATGTAGTGCCGGCCGACGACGTCGGAGCTGTTCGCCAGCCCGCGGGGGTGCCGCTCGTTGGCTGACTGAAGCAGTAGCACCGATGAGAGGATCGATCCGGCGGAGAGGACCACGATGTCTCCGACGAAGGTTCGAGCGCTTCCGTCCTCCATGGTTGCGTGGACCCCGGTGACTGTGCGGCCGGTCTCATCGGTTGTGAGGCGCTGGACGGTGGCCCGGGTGATCAGGGTCAGGTTTGGGTGCGCGGCCAGCGCGGGGCTCACGGCCGCCGTTTCCGCATCGGACTTGGCGCCCAGGAGGCAAGGGAAGCCGTCAACCCGGTCGCAGCGGATGCACGCGGAGCCGACCGCGGCAGTGCCGTCCGGATTCTGGTCCAGATTGATGCCCAGAGGCAGGTGGAAAGGGTGGAGTCCGAGTCTTTCGAGCCCATCGGAGAGTTCCTGAATCCGTGGTTCGTGTTTCACTGGCGGGTGCGCGTAGTCACGGCTGGATGGCCCGGCGAAGGGGTCCTCGCCGTGCAGCCCGTGGACCATGAACTGGTGTTCGGCCTGGACATAGTAGGGTTCAAGATCTGCATAGCTGATCGGCCATGCCGGCGAGATACCGCCGTGGTGGAGGATTTGTCCGAAGTCTGCCGGGGTAAGCCTGAAAAGCGCAGCACCGTAGACCTTCGAGTTGCCGCCTACGTAATAGTGCAGCCCGGGATGGAACGGTTTACCGGTCCGGTCGTAGAAGGTTTCGGCTGCTGTGTAGCGGCCCTTGGCGAACACCTCTCGGGAGTCCCAGTTGGCCCGCTCGCGTTTGAGGTAGTCCCCTCGTTCCAGAAGCAAGATCCGCTTGCCTGTCCCGGCCAGCCAGCCGGCCAGGGTGCCGCCACCGGGACCGCTGCCGATGACAACGACGTCGTACGCGTCCCCCGCGTCGGTGGAGTACGCGTTCACAGGCCGACGCTTCCCTGCATGATGCCGCCGTCGACGAAGACCGAGGTTGAGGTCAGGTAGGCGGAGGTATCGGAGGCGAGCACAACGGCCATGTTTGCGATTTCTTCCGGTTTGGCCATGCGTCCGAGGGGAATGGCGGCATCCAGGGACTTCAGCTTCCCGGGATCGGCCATGGTGGAGGCGTTGATGGGTGTTTCCACCGCGCCGGGGCACAGGTTGAGGACACGGATACCGTGCTGGCCAAGTTCAACACCGGCGGTGCGCGTGAGCATCCTCATCCCGCCCTTGGCGACACAGTAGGCGGTGTTGCCCGGCATCGGCCAGTCCTCGTGGACGGAGGAGATGTTCAGGATCACCCCGCCCGTGCCCTGGGCGATGAACTGCTTGGCTGCCAGTTGGGTGCCGAAGAAGGCACTCTTGAGGTTGATATCGAGTACTTTCTGATATTGCTCCTCGGAGGTCTCCAGCACGGAGGTGCGGGTTTCGATACCTGCGTTGTTGACCAGGACGTCCAGCCCGCCGAAGGTCTCGACGGCCTTCTGAACGAGTGCCTGCAGACCCGCGACCGTGCTGATGTCCGCATCCAGTCCAACGGCTTTCCCTCCGGCTGCCTCGATCCGGGCAATCAGGGATGACGTTTCCTCCGGGTGCGCCACATAGTCAATGACAATGTTGGCACCCGCGGCAGCGGCCGCGAGCACGATCGCCTCGCCGATTCCGCTGTTGCCGCCGGTCACGATGACTGTCTTGTCCTTCAGCATGGCTGTGTTCCGTCCTGTGAGTCCTCCGGCCGTCACCGGCGGATTTGCTTGATCCCGGACCAGTGCGGGACGCCCCGTGTGGGCGATGTTGGGCCCATCGTACCGAGCCCAGCTGGGCGCTCAGCCGAGCTAGCTGGCGAGTTGATGATAAGGCTGCTTACTATTAGCAGCAGGAAAACTGATTAGTCGAGGCGATGCGGAGGAAGACATGAGCATGCACCGCCCGGGCACATTCACGTCGAGCAAAGGAGTGCGGCTTGGGAGGGATCCGCTGCCGGAAGAGGTCGAGCGACTGTTGTCGCAGGTGGAAGAGCGGCTAGGCGACGTTCCCGCGCTGCTGGCACTGGCTGAGATGACCGGCCGAACGGCCCCGGCTCCCGGCGGGGGAGAGACGATCAGGCTGTGGGAGATTCTGGCCTCGCTGGCGGCCGTGGATGTTGCTGCAGCGCGCGTCTTCGAACCACACCTGGACGCTGGCGCAATTCTGATGCAAGCGGGGCAACAGGCCCTTTTCAAGGGAACCTGGGGCGTATTCGCCGCGGAAGGGCCGGGCCATGTTCTTGAGGTGCGGGGCACAGGGCAATCCGCGCTGGCAGGGGCTGCTGTGCCGCTGTCCGGCTCGAAGCCGTGGTGCTCCTTGGCGGGCTATCTCGACCGTGCGATCGTCACCGCGAAGACACAGGCGGGCAGCCGCCAGGCCTTCGCCGTCGATTTGCGCTCCCCGGGGGTGGAGGTCGAGGAACCGCGCTGGATTAGCCACGGTCTACGCGAAATTCCCAGTGGTACGGTGCATTTCACTGACGTCCCTGCTGTTCCCGTCGGCGAGCCGGGCTGGTATTTTGAACGCCCCGGTTTTGCCTGGGAGGCATCGGTGTCGCGGCTTGCTGGCTGGGCGGCGCCGTCGGCCTGCTCCGCACGTTCAAGGAAGCCCTGGCGAGGCGGGAACCTGACCAGATCGCGCTTTCCGGCCTTGGCGAATCGGACCGATTGCTCGCTTCCGGATTTGAGTTGCTCCGCGGCGCGGCGGCCGGGATCGACGGCGGCACACTGGGCGATCACGAAGACAGCAAGGGCGCGTGGGCGCACGCTTTGCGAGTAAGGGGAAACGTGGCTGCCATCGTGGAGCGAATCCAGGAAACCGTCGGCGAGAACCTGGGCCCGGGCCCGCTTGCCCGGGATGAGCGGCATGCCAAGCGGGTATCCGATCTTCGCCTCTACGTCCGGCAACATCACGGCCAGCGCGACGACGCCCAACTCGGCTCCTTGGTCTTGAAGGGCGCAAGCACATGGTGACTTTTGCACATGCCGATGCAGGCACGGCCGAGGACGAGTGGCTGAAGGCCGGGGTGGACTTGCTGCCCGAGCTCCCGCTGGACGACGCCGAACTGGCCGGGCGGACCGTCGTCGTGCTCGCTGCCCATCCCGACGACGAGACGCTCGGTGCCGGTGGCCTCATCACCCGGCTGGTGGACTTGGGTGCCGCTGTCAGTGTGGTGCTGTGCAGCGCGGGCGAGGCCTCGCACCCGCACTCGCCGACCACTACACCGAGCGAGTTGGCAGCGCGGAGGCTACGGGAATTCGAGGACGCGATGGCGGCGCTCGGGGTGGGCGGCCGTTGGATGTTCCTGCGTCTCCCCGACGGTCAGCTTGGACGCCACCGCTCAGCAATCCGCGATGCCCTGCGGGCTGCGGTCGGGAATGCTGCCGGCGGAAGCCAACCCTCGAATGTTGTGCTGGTGGCTCCGCTGCGAAATGACGGCCACACCGATCATGACGTCGCTGGTTCCGTTGCCGCCGAGCTGGCCGAAGCAAGCGGTTACGGGCTCCTCGAATACCCCATCTGGTACTGGCTTTGGGCAAACGCAGCTGACGAGCGATGGCGTCGCTGGGTGCGGTCGGAAATGACGGCGCGCGGCCGGGAGGCAAAGTTCGCGGCATTGCAGGCCCACCGCTCACAGATGGAACCGCTCTCAGGGCAGCCTGGTGACGAGGCCCTTCTGCAGGAGCGCTTCGTCGATCATTTCCGGCGGACGTGGGAGACCTTTGCTTGGACTCCTCCTTCAGGTAGCCACACAGCAGCCGACGCGGAGCGGGTTTTCGACGTCGTGCACCTTGCATCAAGCGACCCGTGGGATTATGCGAGCAGTTGGTACGAGAAGCGAAAACGCGCCTTGACCATGGCGGCGCTACCCGATCAGCGCTACGCCCGGGGCCTCGAACTGGGCTGTTCCACTGGAGTGCTGAGCGCGGAACTCGCCCAGCGCTGCGAGCAACTCCTCTGCGTGGATGCCAGCGGCAAGGCCCTCGAGTGGGCGGACGCGCGGCTGGCCGACAATCCCGGTGCCACGACGGCGCACATGACGGTGCCCGCCCAGTGGCCCGATGGCCGGTTCGACCTCGTTGTCATCTCCGAGGTGGGCTACTATTTGAGCCCCGCCGAGTTGGACGCCGTGCTCGACAAATCGGTGGATTCACTCTTGCCGGGCGGGACATTGGTGATGTGCCATTGGCGCCGGCCGATTTCGGGCTGGTCGCTGGATGGGGACAGCGTCCATGCGGCCGCGCGGGCGCGCCTGCGGTGGCCCTCCTCCGCCGTCTACCGGGAGAAGGACTTCATTCTTGAGACGTTCATCGCGGCCGCGCCCGGAAGCGCCGATGCCCGCGCTTAGCCTTGAGGGCAGCAACCGCCCCCGCGCTGAAATTCCGCCCGCACACGGTGGACCGCTTGAGGGCGGCATCGCCCATGTCGCAGTCGTGGTCCCGGCCCGTAACGAGGCCGAGCGCATCGCCCCGGCGATCCGCTCCATTTGCCGCGCCGCCAACCAGTTGCGCGCGATGCGGCCCGGCATGGACATCCGCGTAGTAGTGGTGTTGGACGCGTGCGACGACGGCACGGCAGAAGCCGCCGTCGACGCCGCCGGTCCCGCCGAATGCCTCAGCCTCATCGACGTTCGGCTGCACAGTGCCGGGGCAAGCAGGGCGGCCGGCATCCGCGCCGCCCTTGCCGCCACAACCGCCGCCCCTGAGCAGATTTGGCTGGCCAATACCGATGCCGACTCCGTGGTTCCACCGCATTGGCTTTGCGGCCAAGTGGAACTCGCCGAGTCCGGGGCGGACGCGGTACTGGGCACCGTTGAACCGGACCCCAGCGAGCTGGACAGGAGCCTGCTCAACGCTTGGGCACGCAGGCATCGCTTCGCCGAGGACCACCCTCACGTGTTCGGGGCGAACTTCGGCGTCCGTGCCTCGCACTACCTCCGCGTTGGTGGGTTTGAGCCCGTGCGCATCCACGAGGACCGGATCCTGGCCGAACGCCTCCGGCGTGCCGGCAGCGCCGTTGTCGCCACGGACACCCTGAGGGTCATCACCTCCAGCCGTCTACAAGGCCGGGCACCCCACGGCTTCGCCAGTTACCTCCGTGGCTTGGGCGACGCTTTGGCCATGCACCCGGACGCAGCAGAAGCGGCCAGCGCCCCGCGCTGGATATTTGAGCCCGATTAGCGCTCGACGGCGCGGAGCTGTTAATCGAACGGGTTCATGTCCGAATAGCCCTAAAAAAGGAGCCCCTGGCTCGCGGAAGCGCGAACCAGGGGTCCTTCTTTGTGGCTTACTCGCTGGCGTGCTCGCCGTCCTGCGAATCCTGCTTGTCCCCGGCACCGCCGGTGAACATCAATCCCTTGGGCTGAATGGCAGCCAGTTCCTTGATCGGAGCCAAGGCGCCGCTGTTCAGATCCAGGTTTGCCAAGAATGTCCGGCCCGCATCCGGTACCACCGTGGAGATGGCCTGGCCGGCCTTGAACGGACCGGTGACGGAGAAGACCTTGTTGTCCTTCGGGTCCGTGACCAGGTAGGGTCTGGTTCGAGTGGGACGCGAAGACGGTGTCATCCAGCGGCTGGGCGACAGACAGTACCTGGAGAGACTGCTTGCTGTTGCCAGGGTTGGAAGCGAAGATCAGCTGCTTGTCCGCCTGGGCGTCAAGCATGAAGGAGTTCTTGAACCGCGGGGCCGCGGACGGAAGCTGGGTGTTGGAATCCGGATCCGTGAGGGCCAGGGTGGTCTTCTTCCCTGCCTGGGGGCCATTGGCCGCCGTCGCGGTTGCGGTGTCGCCGAAGAGCCCGGTCAGCTTCGCGGTGCTGCCTTCCAGTACCACGGAATACGCCGCGGGACCCGAGTTGTCTGCCGGAGCAGATGCGCTGACGAGGATCTTCCCGTCAATCACTGAAACTGCGTCGGTTCCACCGCCGTGGGTAAGGCCCGAGTACGTGTACGTGGTCAGCGGCTTTGCCGCGTCCGGGACAAGGGTGGAGAAGCTGGAGTTACCGTCCTCGTTCTCTGTGAGGAGCAGGCGGTGGTGTTCCGGGTCTGCCGTGAGGCCGTCAACCTTGCCGGTGACCTGCCAGGATTTTCCGGGCTTTCCGTCGAGGCTGAATTGCTGGATGGTGCTGGCGGTGGCTCCCGTAGCGGAAGCCTCGCCCAGCGGGCCTACGCCATTCTGGAAGGAGACGTACACAAAGTCGCCCATCCGGGTGATGTCGTCCGGGGCTGACTCGGTACCGACAGGGGAGAAGGCCTTCACGGTGTATCCGCCCGGCGCGGGCTGTCCCGCCCCTTCGTCCGCAGCGGAGGCGGGGAGCGCAACGGAGACGATGGAGGAAGCAGCAACGGCGGCGCCCACCATAATCATCGACGTGCGCTTGACCTTGTTCGGTGTAACAGTCATGGAATCGTCCTTAGTTTGGGGAAACGATGTCACAGCCAACCTAGGGAATGGGGCTGGGAGCAACCCGGGCAAACAGCCAACACACGGCGGCGCAGAGGTTAACGGCAGTTGTTAGCGGCCGGAGGCCAAGGTTGCCGCGATGCTGCAAGCCACCGGCACGGTATGCCTGGGCTGCTTGTGCGAACTACGTCGATTGAGGTAAGTTACCGACCAGTAACTTACGCAAAGGAGCGCCATGTCCAAGGCAGCAATCGACCCCGGAAACCTCCCGTACGCCGACGGTGATTTCTATGGCTTTGAACAATTGCTGACGGGCAAAGAGCAGGACAGGCTCGCCGAGATCCGGACCTTCCTGTCCCGTGAGGTCAAGCCCATCGCGGTCGATTGCTGGAACCGCGGAGAGTTCCCCATGGACCTGATTCCCAAGCTGGCAGAGATCGACTTGGTCAGCCCGGTCAGGCGGCAGGGTTATTCCAATGTGTTCGCCGGCCTGGTCCATGCAGAGGCAACCCGGGCGGATGCTTCAATTGCGACGTTCATGGGCGTGCACGATGGCTTGTTCACTGGTTCCATCGAGGCTCTGGCGTCCCGGGAACAGCAGGATGCCCTGGCTGCCGGACATCTATGCACTCAAGAAAATCGGCGCTTTTGGCCTGACAGAGCCCTTGGGTGGTTCCGACGTGGCGGGCGGCACCCGGACTACCGCGCGGCGCGACGGCGACAACTGGATCCTCAACGGGGCGAAACGCTGGATCGGCAACGCCACCTTCTCCGACTGGGTGGTGGTCTTCGCCCGGGATCTTGCCGACAACCAGGTCAAGGGTTTCATGGTGGATACAAAGCTTCCGGGCTTCAGCGCAAGCAAGATCGAGAACAAAATTTCCCTGCGGACAGTCCAAAATGCCGACATCACCCTGGACAATGTGGTGGTTCCGGGCTTCTTCAAACTAGCCAATGCAAACAGCTTCAGGGACACCAACAAAGTCCTGAAAGTCACGCGGCTTTCGGTTGCCTGGCAGGCCGTAGGGCAGCAGCTTGCGGCCTTCGACGTTGCCCGCCGCTACGCAGTGGAACGTCAGCAGTTCGGGCGGCCCCTGGCGTCCTTCCAATTGGTGCAGCAACAGCTGGTGCAGATTCTCGGCAATACCGTCAGCTCCATGGGCATGATGGTCCGGCTCGCGCAGCTCGAGGATGCCGGAGTGGCCAAGGATGAGCAATCCGCCCTGGCGAAAGCCTTCACCACGGCCCGCATGCGCGAAAGTGTTGCCCTTGGCCGGAGCATCCTCGGTGGCAACGGCATTGTCACGGACTATGAGATGGCCAAGATCTTCGCCGACGCGGAGGCGATCTATTCGTACGAAGGGACCCACGAAATCAACACCCTTGTCACAGGCAGGGCCATCACGGGGATTTCCGCAATAGTCTAGGCATCCCTCCTGGCGAGCCCATCGGCAGCAGCACGGAGGGCCGGAGACCGGTCACGAAAGCAAGTGGGTTGACGTAGTCCTCACCGCGCCGCAGGCCCCAGTGGACGCACGCTGATGCCAAGCAATGACCCGCCTCGACCGCGCCGATCGCCTGGCCCTTGGTGACCGCGGTGCCCACCTCTAGTTCGCTGTTTACGGGTTCAAAGCTGCTCCGGAGCCCGCCGCCGTGATCGATGACGATGACGGGCCTGTCCACCACGACGCCCACAAAGCTCACCGTGCCGTCGGCGGGAGCGGTGACCGGGACGCCGTCGTCGGCGGCTTGTAAATCCACGCCTCGGTGCCCGCTCAGCCACGGTTTATCCGGTGGATCGAAAACGCGCACGACGGCGGGCCTGGGCGCGAGTGGCCAGACCCAATCCGGGCGGGGGCTGGGTGCAGCGGCGGCGGGCGCTGCGCCCAGAGCCAGCGCCAAAAGACAATAGGTCAGAAGTTTTGCCGTCCTCATGGAACAAGCCTCGACCGGCCGCGTATATCCCGAAAGATTCAGGATCGCGTATGTGGATAACCGGGCGGAAAAACCGGCGGGGCGCGGGCCCTCGAACACCTGCAATTGCGGTCAGGGGGCTGGGGTCGCTGTAGTACACTTGGTGGAGCAGTTTGCTGTGCCCTCAAGCTTGTTCAGAAGCGCGTCCCATTCAGTTGCGCGGGGGTTCCAGACTGACTACGCGTATCCAACCCTCCAACCGTGAGTCCTTGTGGATTCAATGCTGAGGAGGATTGTGCCTCTTGCGGTCCGGCGAGTCATTGGCCGGATGAGAAGTGCAATGGATGCCAGGAGCCAGGCCCGTTCGGGTCCGGCTAACTAACCGTCAACTATTGGCAGGGTAAGAGCGGCCCGTGTGGCTCTCTCATGAATGACCTGCCGGAAGGAGCGTCGGCATGCCCGTCGTAACTATGCGCCAGCTGCTTGACAGCGGCGTCCACTTTGGACACCAGACCCGTCGTTGGAACCCGAAGATGAAGCGCTTCATCTTCACGGAGCGCAACGGCATCTACATCATTGACCTTCAGCAGTCGCTGTCCTACATCGACCGCGCTTTCGAGTTCGTCAAGGCAACTGTCGCCCACGGCGGCACCGTCCTGTTCGTCGGCACCAAGAAGCAGGCTCAGGAAGCAATTGCTGAGCAGGCTACCCGCGTTGGCCAGCCGTACGTCAACCAGCGTTGGTTGGGCGGCATGCTCACCAACTTCCAGACCGTCGCCAAGCGTATCCAGCGCATGAAGGAACTCGAAGAAATCAACTTCGAGGACGTTGCAGGCTCGGGTTACACCAAGAAGGAGCTCCTGCTCCTCAGGCGTGAACTCACCAAGCTGGAAACCAACCTCGGTGGTATCCGCAACCTGACCAAGGCTCCTTCCGTTCTGTGGGTTGTTGACACGAAGAAGGAACACCTGGCTGTTGACGAAGCCAAGAAGCTGAACATCCCGGTTGTTGCCATCCTGGACACCAACTGCGATCCTGACGAAGTTGATTTCCCGATCCCGGGCAACGACGACGCCATCCGCTCCGTCAACCTGCTGACCCGCGTGGTTGCCGACGCTGTTGCTGAGGGCCTCATCGCCCGCAACCAGCGCGCAACCGGTGCTGCAGAGGCTCCGGAGGAGCCGCTGGCTGAGTGGGAGCGCGAGCTCCTCGAAGGCAGCAAGACCGAAGCCCCGGCTGCGGAAGCTGTTGAAGCCCCGGCTGCGGATGCTGTTGAAGCACCGGCTGCCGAAACCACTGAAGCTGCTGCCGGCGAAGCCGAAGCAGACAAGTAAATCCGGACCTTCCCTGCACCGGATATCGGTGCGGGGAGCTACTGACAGGATGGTGGCCCACTCGGTGGGCTGCCGTCCTGTCAGTCCGTAAACACATAAAACTCTAGACAGAGGGGTTCACATGGCGAACTACACTGCTGCTGACATCAAGGCCCTGCGCGAGCGCACCGGCGCCGGCATGATGGACGTCAAGAAGGCTCTCGACGAAGCCAACGGCGACGCCGAGAAGGCCATCGAGATCATCCGTATCAAGGGCCTCAAGGGCGCTACCAAGCGCGAAGGCCGCTCCACCGCTGAAGGCCTGGTTGCTGCCAAGGTCACCGGCGGCGTTGGCGTAATGATCGAGGTCAACTGCGAGACCGACTTCGTCGCCAAGGCTGACAAGTTCATCCAGCTGGCCGACAAGGTTCTGGCCGTCGCCGTCGAGTCCGGCGCTGCCGACCTCGAGACCCTGCTGGCCACCGACGTCGACGGCAAGCCCCTTTCCGAGGTTGTCATCGAAGAAGGCGCCGTTCTGGGCGAAAAGGTTGTTGTCCGCCGGATCTCCCGCATCGAGGGTGGAACGGTTGACGCTTACCTGCACAAGACCTCCAAGGACCTCCCGGCCCAGGTCGGCGTTCTGTTCGCTGTCGAGGGTGAAGGCGACGCCGCTGCTACCGCAGCCCACGACGTTGCCGTCCACGTTGCAGCCATGGCTCCGAACTACCTGAGCCGCGAAGACGTCCCGGCCGATCTGGTCGAGTCCGAGCGCCGCATCGCTGAAGAGACCGCCAAGGCTGAAGGCAAGCCGGAAGCCGCTCTCACCAAGATCGTGGAAGGCCGCGTGACGGGCTTCTACAAGGGTGAAGTTCTCCTGGACCAGGCATTCGCGAAGGACTCCAAGAAGACCGTTGCCCAGGTCCTCGAAGAGGCCGGCGTCAAGGCAACTGCAGTCGCTCGTTTCCGCGTCGGAAACTAGTTAGACATACAAAAGGGGTGGTCACTTCGGTGGCCGCCCCTTTTGCATGCAACCGCAGGTCCGCACCGAGCGTATCTACGGCAGTCGGCTTTCTGCCCGGCCCCCAGCAAGATAATCTAGCCAGAGTCCACAAACGGGAAGGCACCATGGAAACCGAGAACACTGCAATCCATCCGGAGAAGACCCGTCGTCGTGTACTGCTGAAGCTGTCCGGCGAGGTCATCGGCGGCGGAAAGCTCGGTGTAGACCCGGAAACCGTCCGCGCTATTGCCAAGCAGATCGCCGCTGCCGTTTCCGAGGTCGAGGTGGCGATCGTCGTCGGCGGCGGCAACTTCTTCCGCGGCGCCGAACTGTCCCAGAGCGGCATGGACCGCTCCCGCGCCGACTACATGGGCATGCTTGGGACTGTGATGAACTGCCTGGCGCTGCAGGACTTCCTGGAGCAGGCAGGCGTCGAGACCCGCGTTCAGAGCGCCATCACCATGGGCCAGGTGGCTGAGGCGTATATCCCGCGCCGCGCCATCCGCCACATGGAGAAGGGCCGCGTGGTCATCTTCGGTGCAGGCGCAGGCCTGCCGTATTTCTCCACCGACACTGTTGCCGCCCAGCGGGCGCTCGAAGTACACGCCGACGTCGTCCTCATGGCGAAGAGCGGTGTGGACGGTGTGTACACCGCGGATCCCAAGAAGGATCCCACGGCTGAGAAGCTGGAAAGGCTCAGCTACGACGAGGCCCTGCGCCGTGACATCCGCGTTATGGACCAGACCGCCATGACCATGTGCAAGGACAACGATTTGTCCATGGTGGTCTTCGGCATGGAAGGCGAAGGGAACGTCACCCGGGCCATCCTCGGCGAAAAACTGGGCACCTTGGTCACTCCCTAGCAAGGGCTAGGATATTTCTAGGACTCTTCCGCCCTCAGGGGCGGAAATTTACTGCGCATTGCGGCCCGTGGACCGGGGCGCGACTATTTCTGAGGAGAAACCGTGATCGAAGAAACCTTGCTCGAAGCCGGGGAAAAGATGGACAAGGCGGTCGAGGTAGCCAAAGAGGACTTCGCGACGATTCGTACGGGCCGTGCCAACCCCGGGCTGTACAACAAGGTGATCGTGGAATACTACGGCACCCCCACCCCGCTGCAGCAGCTGGCTTCCTTCGCTATTCCGGACGCCAGGACCATCCTCATCACGCCCTACGACAAGACCGCGCTGCGCGACATCGAACGGGCGTTGAGCGATTCCGAGGTCGGCGCCAATCCGTCCAACGACGGCAACGTCATCCGGATCACCATCCCGGACCTCACCCAGGAACGCCGCAAGGAGTACGTCAAGATTGTCAAGGGCAAGGGTGAGGACGCAAAGGTCACCATCCGAAGCATCCGGCGCAAGGCCAAGGACTCCCTTGACAAGCTCGTTAAGGACGGCGAAGCCGGCGAAGACGAGGGTGCCCGTGGCGAAAAAGAACTCGATGCCATCACCAAGGCCCACGTTGACGGCATCGACGAGCTCCTCAAGCGCAAGGAAGCCGAGCTGCTCGAGGTCTAATGAGCGAGGCTGAGCCGGCGCCCGCGCAGGGAATTCCCACACGCGCCAGGCGCCAACGAGGCAACCCGACGCCGAAGGCCGGCCGGAATCTTCCGGCCGCCATCGGCGTCGGGCTTGCCATGCTCTTTGCGGTTCTCGGCGGATTGCTGTTCTTGCCGCTGGGGTTCGTCCTCCTGACCACCGCCTTCGCGGTTCTCGGCGTGTGGGAGATTTTCCGGGCCCTTGAAAGCCGGGGAACCCGGATGCCGATTATTCCGGTACTGACAGGCACCGTGGCGATGCCGCTGGGAGCCTACTTCGGGGGGCTGGAAAGCCTGCTCTTCGCGCTGGTGCTGAGCAGCACCGCCGTTCTTCTCTGGCGCTCCCTCGAAAGCGCTGCCGGAGCTCCGCGCAGCGTCTTTGCCGGAATTTTCACCCTTGCGTGGGTGCCCTTCCTGATCAGCTTCGCCATCTTGCCCCTCCATGCCGTAGGGGGAGCGACGACGGCGGGTCCCTGGCCTGCCGGACAGGTGCCGGCGGGCGCGTGGCAGATTGCCGTCATGCTGTTGCTGGTGGTATCCAACGACACCTTTGGCTACCTCGTCGGGGCGCTGTTCGGCAAACATCCCATGGCTCCGAAAATCAGCCCCAAGAAGGCCGTGGGAAGGCTTCGGGGGTTCGGTTGCCGGTGCCATGGTCATCGGAATCCTGGCCAGCCTTTTTGTCCTTGACAAGCCATGGTGGGTCGGAGTCGTGCTTGCCGTCGGCATGGTGGCAGCGGCGACAGCGGGCGATCTTGCCGAATCCATGGTCAAGCGGGAGCTCGGGGTCAAGGACATGAGCAGTATTCTGCCAGGGCACGGAGGGATCATGGATCGTCTTGACTCGATCGTTTTCGCGGCCCCGGTGGCATTTATTCTTTTTGCGCTGTTGAGCGGCGCCTGACAACCACATAGAAGGAAAGCAGTGGCAGTGGACATTCGTCGCCAGATCCCCGCAGCATTTGAGCGGGTGGAGCGTAGCAAGTACGGCTACAACGCCAAGCAAGTTGACCAGTTCTTCCAGCGTGCCCGGGTGTCGTTTGAAAACAAGGCCGAGACATCGGAAAAGGTAGGCAGCAGCGATGTCCGCGCCGTTTCTTTCGATCCCGTCAAGGGCGGCTACGACGCCACCACTGTGGATGCCGCCCTGGACCGCCTCGAGGATGCTTTCGCGCGCCGGGAACGTGATCAGCTGATAGCGGCCGAAGGCGAGGACGCCTGGCTGCTGAAGATTGGCAAACTTTCAGGACTGTTGCGCGGCCGTTTGCACCGGCCCGACGGCGAACGCTTCCGTCGGCCCGAAAAGAAGCATGCCCGCAGTTATAACATCGCCGAGGTCGACGCCTTGTGCGTTTCCCTGATCGGTTACCTCGAGAACGACAAGCCGTTGAGCGTCGACGATGTCCGCCGCGCGGCTTTTTCCGAGGCCAAGGGGCACGACGGTTACGAAGAGACCCAGGTTGATGCGTTCCTGGACCGCGTTGTCGAACTCATGGCCGCCATCGACTAGAGACCTCGGCCAGTGCCGCCGACAGGCGGACAGTCCGGGGACCAGGCAAGGACCAGGCGGCCTGCAGGGACCCGCTTCAGCGGAGCTGCCGTTCCGCAGCCACTGGTCGTTCCGGGACATGCAGGCGAGTCATGAGCCTCGTCACGGTCCCAGGCACCCGGTGTTTTGTTGCTCGGGAGACGAGCACCATCACGCCAAACGCGGCCGGGACCGTCCACGCCGCAGGCTGGGCGAGCCATCCGGGCGCGGTGGAAGAACCCATGATGGTGCTAACGCCCAGCGCACCCCCACAGAGGACTGCTCCAGTCAGCAGCCCGGCAATCGCGCCGGCGTCGCTCAGCCCGCGCCACCAAATACCCAGCAGCAGGACGGGACAGATGGTGGAGGCTGTGAAAGCGAACACCAATCCGACGCTTCCGGCCAGTGCCGTCGAGTCGGTCGTAAAGGCAAACGCCAAGGGGACGACGGCGGCCAGCAGGGCGGCGACCCGGAATCCCCGGACGCTCCTGCCGAGGAGGTCTTGACTGATGACGCCGGCGAGCGAAACCACTAACCCGGACGTCGTTGAGAGGAACGCCGCAAACGCCCCGGCTACAACCAATGCCGACAGAAGATCGCCCGGGACCCCGCCCAGTAGCCTTCCGGGCAGCAGCAGGACCAAGGCGTCGGGCTGCCCGTTGCGCGCAAGCTCCGGTGCGAAGACCCGCCCCAGCAGGCCGGACGCCGTCGGGAACAAATAGAAAACGGACAGCAGGCCCAGCACGATGAGGGTTGTCCGCCGAGCCGATTGGCCATCAGGGTTCGTGTAGAAGCGGACCAGGACGTGGGGTAGTCCGAGCGTGCCGAAAAGTAGTGCCACTAGAAGCGAGATGGTCTGATAAAGGCTTGCCGCAGGAAGACCCGTGGGATTGCTGGATGCTTCCGCGGCCGCAAGTGCCTCGCCGCCCGTTTGGTGTAGCAAGAGAAACACCACCGGGACAGCCAACGCGGTCAACTTGAGCCAATACTGGAAAGCCTGGACGAAGGTGATGGAACGCATGCCGCCGGCCACAACGGTCACGCAGACCACCACCACCACCGCGAGCGAGCCCACCCACGAGGGCAATCCCGTGCTGATCCGGATGGTCAGCCCGGCACCGCGAAGCTGCGGAACAATGTAGAGCCAACCTACGGCGATCACCACCAGGCTTGTCACCCGCCGGACGGCTGTTGACTCAAGCCTTGCCTCCGTGAAATCCGGGATCGTATATGCGCCTGATCGGCGTAGGGGAGCTGCCACGAACAGCAACAGCATGAGGTAGCCGGCGGTGTAGCCTACGGGGAACCAGAGGGCATCCGTTCCAGTCAGCAGGATCAGTCCGGCAACGCCCAGGAAACTCGCCGCGGACAAGTATTCCCCACCGATTGCCGAAGCATTCCACCACGGCCTGACGGTTCGCGATGCGACGTAGAAGTCACTGGTGGTGCGGGAAAAGCGCAGCCCATAGAAGCCGATTGCCGCCGTCACTAGGGCCACCCCGACAAGGGCGGCGAGGCCGACGGCGGGATTCACCTTTCCTCCACAAGATCGCGATACCGCGCTTCATTCCTTGCGGCCAAGCGGTTGTACAGCCATGCGCTCAGCCCGATCACCGGATAGAGCGCCGCTCCAAGGATGATCCAATTCACCGGAATGTCGAGGATCCGCATTTGCGAGAGTTCCGGAACGAGCGCCACCATGAAGCCGTAGGCAGCGAGAACAAGCACGAAGCCGGAAGCCACCACAAGCGCCAGCCGCAATTGGGACCGGATGAGTGACCGGACGAAGACCTGCCCAATGTCCGAGTCCTCGGCGGCCTCCCGCGAATGGTACGGCCGCTTGGGCGCGATTTTGGCTGCCGGTTGCGGGGCGGTGACCCTGACCCTGGTCATACCTGCGGCCGGATCCGCGTGGCTTCGAGTTTGTCCCGCACGGACGGGAGATGCCTGCGGCTGATCGGCAACTCGGCGCCTGCCACTGTGACACTGGGGCGTGCCGCTGCCAGTTTCATGTGCCCGACGTGGTGGAGGGACATGAGGTAGGAACGGTGAATGCGGATGAACCCGGCTTCTGCCCATTGCTGTTCGAGGTCGTTGAGCGGAACTCGGATCAGGTAGCTCGCCTCGGCGGTGTGCAACCGGGCGTAGTCTCCTTGGGCCTGGACGTAGCTGACGTCTTCCCGCCGGATCATTCGTGTGGTTCCGCCTTGGTCCACCGTGATCATCTCCGGGACCTTGCTGCTGTCCTTCATGCGCTCGCTGATGCGGCTGATGGAGCGGGCCAGACGCTCCGCACGCACAGGCTTGAGCAGGTAGTCGACGGCGGCCAGTTCGAACGCCTCGAGCGCGCAGTCCTCGTCGGCGGTGACGAAGACGACGGCGGGCGGCCGCGAGCTGTGCGAGATGGCGCGGGCGATGTCCAAGCCGGAAACTGCGGGCATATGGATGTCGAGGAAGACGGCGTCGATGGATTCGGTTTCGAGCGCGCGGAGGGCGTCGGCGCCGGATGCCGCGCGGTGGACGGTACCGATACGCTCGTCCCCGCGCAGCAGGAAGGCGAGCTCTTCAACGGCCGGAAGCTCGTCGTCGGCGACGAGTACGTTGATCATGGTCCTACATTAGCCTCAGGCATCGTGGCGCGGCTGGGACTTTGGCACGCGCATGGTGATCAACGTGCCTTCGCCCGGCGCGGTTTCGATGACCAGACCGTGTTCGTCACCATCAGACCTGGCGCAGACGGACATCGACGTTTCGCAGTCCAACATGCTCGCCGTCGGCCTGACCAGCCAAGACCGAGCGAAGGTGTTCCGGATCGATGCCAACTCCGTCGTCCTCTACAGTGACCTCCGCGAAGGCGCCCGAGTCATTGGCGCAGATAGTGATGTGCCCTGGTCCTTCCTTCGCTTCCAGCCCGTGTCGCACGGCGTTTTCCACGAGCGGCTGCAGGCTCAGGAAGGGAATCACGGTGCTCAGGACTTCCGGCGCGATCCTGAGGCTCACCTGCACGCGATCCCCGAAGCGTGCCTTCTCCAACAACAGGTACCGGTCGATACTCCGAAGTTCCTCGGCCAAGGTGGTGAAGTCGCCGTGGCGGCGGAAAGAGTAACGGGTGAAGTCAGCGAATTCGATCACCAACTCCCGGGCCCTTGCAGGATCAGTGTTGATGAACGAGGCTATGGCGTTGAGCGAGTTGTAGATGAAGTGGGGGCTGATCTGTGCGCGCAGGGCGCGGACTTCAGCCTCCATCAGCATCGTGCGGGAGGAGTCGAGCTCGGCCAGTTCAACCTGGACGGCCACCCAGTCCGCCAGTTCGCTTGTCGCCCGGATCAACCCTGCGCCGGCTTGCGGCGCGAAGGCTGCAACAGCACCCACCACGCGGTTCCCGGCCCGGATGGGGGCAATCACGGCGCTAAGCTCACGGGATGCGGACACCACTGCAGCCCGCCCATCGGTAAGCACTCCCGAAGCGAGCTCCATCAACGCAGTTCTCAGCTCTTCCGCCACACCGTCCCAGGCGAGGACGGACTCAGCGTCCATGATGGCAAGGGCGTCGCAGCCCAGCAGGGAACGTAATTGCTTGCTCGCTTTGGCCGCACCCGCCGCGTGGAGCCCCGTCCGGAGGTGCTGGCCTGCGCGCGACGCGGCGTGCAGGGTTTGGTAGGTGGCCCGCTCGGCGTCGGTTCCGAGCTCCCGGAAGGAGCGGATGACCTTGAGGCCGACCCCGACGACGACCGCCACAGCGAGCACAATGACGGCAATCGCAGCAGCGGTCACGAGCGGAGAATCCGGCATGGAGCAACAGTATCGAATCCACCCAAGGGGGCTGCCGTTCGGCGCACCAACCTGTCCGCTGGGCGACGCCCGGGCCCGTGGATCTGGAAGTGATTGTTCAGCCCGGGGATAGTGATCTCAGTCACATCAGTCAGGAGCTTGAGGCTGATGCGCACACTCACAACCAGGAGGAAGCCATGGGTAACGAAGCCCAGATACCGGACGCTGCGGCGTCCGTGGATTTCCAGGAAGTCCAGCAATCGGCGCAGTTCCAGGAGCTCCGCAAGCGCCACCGCAGTTTTGTCTTTCCAATGGCCATCGCGTTCCTGCTTTGGTACTTCGCATATGTCCTGCTGGCTGACTACGCGGTGGGTTTCATGTCCACCAAGCTGTGGGGCAACATCAACGTCGGCCTTGTCATGGGCCTGCTGCAATTCGTTTCAACTTTCGGGATTACCGCCTGGTACGTCAGCTATTCCAACCGGAAGCTGGATCCCATTGCCACGGAAATGCGAAATGAGATTGAAGGCCATGAATTCGACAAGGGCAGCGCAATAAAGGGGACGGCGAAATGAGCGGCATGGTCCCGATGGTCAATGTTGCGGCGCTGAAGGACACCACTCTGCTGAACATGGGCATCTTCGCTTTGTTTGTCCTCGTCACCATGGTGATCGTCTTCAGAGCCAGCCGGAACAATAAAACAGCTGCGGACTACTACGCGGCAGGGCGCTCGTTCACCGGTTCACAGAACGGCACGGCGATTGCCGGCGACTACCTCTCGGCGGCTTCGTTCCTGGGGATCACCGGAGCCATTGCCATCAACGGTTACGACGGCTTCCTGTACTCAATCGGGTTCCTCGTGGCATGGCTTGTCGCGTTGCTGCTTGTCGCCGAACTGCTGCGCAACACCGGCAAGTTCACCATGGCGGATGTGCTTTCCTTCCGGCTGCGCCAGCGTCCGGTACGGATCGCCGCGGCCCTCTCCACTTTGGCCGTGTGCTTCTTCTACCTGCTGGCACAAATGGCTGGCGCGGGAAGCCTCATCTCCTTGCTCCTGGGCATCAGCGACTGGGGCGGGCAAGCCCTGGTGATCGTCGTCGTCGGCGCCCTCATGATCATGTACGTGCTGATCGGCGGAATGAAGGGCACCACCTGGGTCCAGATCATCAAGGCCGTGCTGCTCATCTGCGGCGCGGCAGTCATGACGCTCTGGGTGCTGTCCATCTACGGCTTCAACCTGTCGAACCTGTTGGGTGCTGCAGCGGATACCGCAAAGAATCCCAACCTGCTGAATCCCGGCCTGCAATACGGCAAGACCGAGACTTCCAAGCTCGACTTCCTGTCGCTCGGGATGGCCCTGGTCCATGGGCACAGCCGCCCTGCCGCACGTGCTGATGCGCTTCTATACCGTGCCCACCGCCAAGGAAGCCCGCAAATCGGTGGTCTGGTCCATCTGGCTGATTGGCCTGTTTTATCTGTTCACCCTGGTCCTCGGCTACGGCGCTGCGGCACTCGTTGGCGCCGACACCATCAAGTCGGCTCCGGGTGGCGTGAACTCGGCCGCACCGCTCCTCGCCTTCCACTTGGGCGGGCCGTTGCTGCTTGGCTTCATCTCCGCCGTCGCGTTCGCCACTATCCTCGCCGTGGTGGCCGGATTGACCATCACCGCGGCGGCCTCGTTCGCCCACGATATCTACGCCAACGTCATTTCCAAGGGCAAGGCCGATCCTGGCGCCGAGGTCAAAGTGGCCCGGCGGACCGTGGTGGTCATCGGGATCCTGGCCATTCTCGGCGGTATTTTTGCCAATGGCCAGAATGTCGCCTTCCTCGTGGCGCTCGCCTTCGCGGTTGCGGCCTCGGCGAACCTGCCGACAATTGTCTACTCGCTGTTCTGGAAGAAGTTCACTACCCAGGGAGCAACGTGGAGCATGTACGGCGGCCTCACCGCAGCAGTCGTCCTGATCGCGTTGTCTCCTGTGGTCTCGGGTGCGAAGACCTCGATGATCCCGGGTGCCAACTTCGCCGTCTTCCCGTTGAGCAACCCGGGGATCGTGTCCATTCCGCTCGCATTCCTGCTTGGCTGGCTCGGAACCGTGCTGGACAAGCGGCGTGAAGATGCAGCCAAGCAAGCCGAGATGGAGGTCCGCTCGCTGACCGGCGTTGGTGCAGAAAAAGCCGTGGACCACTAGGAGATTCCTACCCGGTTACCAACGGGAATCCCTCCGACACTGGTGTGGGAGGGATTCCTGGTGCCGCTTCGTTCAAAAGGGTCAGTGTTGTCCGAAAGGCTCAGTGTTGTCCGAAAGGATCAGTGGTTGTGGCCACCCGGCAGGGAATGCTGTCCGTGAGGTACAGCGTGCTGTCCGGCCACTGAGGCGGCGAGCCCCGGCGTCGTAACGGATGCGACGATGACGGCGGCGGCAAAGGCGGCCCCCAGAAGCGCACCGGTCCTCGGGGGAGCCGTTGCTGCTCTGCCGTCATCGTCGCGGTACCTGCGGGCGAGCCAGGCAGAAGATCCCAATGCCATGAGGATCAGGAAAAGCGCTGCCAGATTCCCGCCGTCGAGCACTCTTTGGGACATGCCCGCCACCAAAACCCCTACGTGGACCACCGTCGCCGCAATGAGAGCGATGGTGGTCGGCTTACGGAACCGGAGCCGTCCGCGCTGCAGGCTGGCGATCGAGCCAGCGAGCAGGGCCAATCCCCAGACAGCGGCGATACCGCCGGCCCACATGAGAGGTCCCCGGCTTGAGATGTTGCTTGAAGCGATGGAAAGCTCCACAAGGCCGGCCCCCATTCCCGCGAAGCACGAGAACAGGGTGACGGATGCCCCAGCGGTGGGTCCTACGGATGTCGCTGCTTGAGCTGACACGGACGGCTCCTTCCAGGTTTCGTGATGTTTTAGACGTGGGCCCTGGCGCTAGTGGCGGGAACCTTGTCCTGGGAGAGTCCGACGCCGAGCAGCACCACAGCGCTGGCGAGGTGCAGGACGTTGTCTGCGCCGTTAAGGGCAATGATATTCAGCGCTGAGCCCACGAGGAACAGGCCGAGGATGCCAACCAGCAGGTAGACCGCGCCGACAGTGGAGTTCACGGTCTTGGACAGTACGGTGCTGTTCATGCCCGAGTAGAGCAGTGCTGCGCCGATGGCGAGGTGAATGATGTTGTGCAGGGGGTTTACCGCAAAGATGATCAGGTTCGCACCCTCGGTAGCAAAGAATCCAATCCCCGAGGTGACGAAGAATCCAACGACACCCACGAGCAGGTAGACGGCTCCAAAGATGGTGGCGATCAGGCGGTTGGGCGAAGTGCGCATTGGTCCAAACCTTCCGGTATGGCCGGGTTGAGATCCGGCCGGCTTTCGAACCCCGGATGGGGCTCTCAACCAGAGATTCGGACCATGCGGTGTGATGGATGGGTGCCGGATGGGAATTTTTTTTCGACGCTATCCCTGAGGCTGGAGACGAATCGAGTTCATCTTGAAGTCATTGCCTTCGAAGCTGTACCGGAGCACAAAGCTTCTGCCTTGGCATTGCAGGGTTCCAACCACATTGGCCGTGCTGTTTCCGTTGACCGAATTCACATTCACGGAGTCGTAATGAGGCTTGCAACTGCTGTCCAATGCAAGGCCTGCGACGCCGGCAACGAAGTCCGCTTTCGTCAAGCCTTGGGTGAGGGAAGGGTGCATGTACTGGTCGTAGGCCCTGTCACTTTGGCCATTCACGATGAGGCTGGTGAAATCGTCGGAAATCGCCCGGGCCCGGTTCGGGGCACTGCCCACCACATTGACCAGCACCACCACCGCCACGATGATGAGCACGAGCGCTGCGCCTACCGCGCCGAGAATGATCCACAGGAGCTTCCGGTTTTTGGCGGGAGGCTTGACCGGCATCCCGTAGTGGGCCGGATTTTGGCCAGGGGCGGCGTATTGGTCAGGAATGGGGTACTGGCCGACAGCCGGGTACTGGCCCTGCGGGCCGTACTGTGCTGGTCCGGAAAGGGGCTGGGGAGGTGCGCCGTACTGGCCTGGCGGGACAGCCTGGGGATTCCTGGTCCGGTGGAGTGGGTCCTTGCGGGATGCTCATGGTGTTCCCTTTCCCAGCGGCCAGGCCTGCGCCGCGTACCGGACGGGAGCCGCCACCGGCCCCCGAGGCGTCCATCTGCATCAAAGCGCACATAGCTCTTCAGGGCAAGGGCATTCGAAAGTGACCTTGATGCCCGGGAAACCAGCTCAGCTTGGCCGGAGCGCCCTTTGGGTAGTCCGGTTTAACAACGGCTGCACGCGGAAGGGAATCAATTCACCCATGGACATGGCTGTATCCGTCCGTTCCACACCGTCGCAAGCGAGGATCTTGCCGTTGATCCGGAACAAGTCCTCGGCGTCGAGCGCTACCACTCGCAGGAGCAGGTCAGCCGATCCTGCCACGCCGTATCCCTCCAGGATTTCGGGGATTTCCGCAAGGTCCAGCGCCAACTGACCAAGCTTTTGCTGCTGCACGTGAACGGAGATGAACGCCATGAGTGGGTAGCCGAGGGCTGCGGGGTTGATGCGGCGTTCAAAGGAGAGGAAAGCATGCTTCTTCTCGAGTTGGGCCATCCGGGCCTGGACCGTGTTACGCGAAAGTCCCAGCTTCTGTGCCAGCGCCACTACTGTTCCGCGGGGGTCCTTGGCCATGGCCGAAAGCAGGCGGGTGTCTGTGCCATCCAAAGCTTGCATAATGCGCAACGTTAGCACGGTGGGCTCGGGCCACACAGTGCATAATGCGCAGTTTAATCAACGGTGGTTGTACCCAATGAGCATTGTGAGTAGGGTCACAATTAATTCGGGCGACGGCGCCCGGACGCTGGCCCGTGGCTGGATCACAAGTCCCGCCCGAGGCCTGCGAGCACAAGCTGAAAGGTGCGATCAACTGTGTTGACGGACGAAACCGGCCAGGACGCCTACAAGGCGTCGAATCCCGGAATCAGTGCAGTAAGCCCGCGTCGGACAGGCGGGGACCTGGTCCAACTGATTTCCCCCGCGGGGGAACGTATCAGCCACCCTGAGTTCGATCTCTGGGTCAGCGATGTCACGGACGAGCAGTTGTGCTCGCTGTATGAGGACATGGCAGTCATCCGCCGGATCGACGCCGAGGCCACCGCCTTGCAGCGTCAGGGCGAGTTGGCCCTGTGGCCGCCCCTGCTGGGCCAAGAAGCATCGCAGATCGGCTCGGGCCGCGCCCTCCGCGACGACGACTTCGTCTTCCCCAGCTACCGGGACAACGGCGTTGCGTACTGCCGCGGCGTGGAAGCAACGGACATGGTCCGCGCCTGGCGTGGCAATGCCTCGGCCGGCTGGGACCCATACCGCTACAACATTGCCACCCAGCAGATCATCATCGGCTCGCAATCGCTGCACGCCACCGGCTACGCCATGGGCATTCAGTACGACGGCGCCGACTCGGTGGCAGTCGGGTACTTCGGCGACGGCGCCACGAGCGAGGGCGATGTCAACGAGGCAATGGTCTTTGCGGCGAGCTTCCAAGTACCGGTGGTCTTTATTTGCCAGAACAACCACTGGGCCATTTCCGAGCCCGTCCGGCTTCAGTCCCACATCCAGATCGCCGACCGTGCCTCCGGCTTTGGAATCCCGAGCATCCGAGTCGATGGGAACGACGTCCTTGCCGTCCTGGCTGTCACGCGCATTGCGCTGGACCGCGCCCGCAAGGGTGGAGGACCTACCTTCATCGAAGCGGTCACCTATCGCATGGGCCCGCATACGACGGCGGATGACCCCACCCGCTACCGTGACGCCAATGAGCTCGAAGACTGGGCAGCCAAGGATCCGATCGCACGCCTCAAGGCACTCCTGCACACGAAGGGCCTCCTGACCGAAGAGGTCGAAGCCAGGGTCCAGGCCAAAGCGGACGAGGTCGCCAGGGATTTGCGGGCAGGGTGCATCAACATGCCCGACCCCGCGCCAATGGATCTTTTCAACCACGTTTACAGCACCCCCAACTCCGGAATTGAACGCCAGAAGGACCACTACAGCCGCTACCTGGAAAGCTTCAGCGGATCCACCCAGGAAGGTGCACTCTGATGAGCAAGCTGACATTCGCCCGCGCCATCAACGCCGGCCTGCGCAAGTCCCTCGAAAACGATCCGAAGGTAGTCCTCATGGGTGAGGACATCGGTGCGCTCGGCGGTGTTTTCCGGGTGACCGACGGCCTCCAGAAAGACTTCGGCAAACACCGCGTGGTCGACACCCCGTTGGCAGAATCCGCCATTATCGGCACCGCCGTCGGCCTGGCCTACCGCGGCTACCGTCCGGTCTGTGAGATCCAGTTTGATGGGTTCATCTACCCGGCGTTTGACCAGATCGTCAGCCAGGTTGCCAAGATGCACTATCGAACGCAGGGCCAGGTCAAGATGCCCATCACCATCCGCGTTCCGTTCGGAGGCGGGATCGGATCCCCTGAGCACCACTCGGAATCGCCCGAGGCCTATTTCACGCACACCTCGGGCCTGCGCGTCATCAGCGTCTCCAACCCGCAGGATGCCTACACCATGATCCAGCAGGCTATCGCCTCTGACGATCCGGTGCTGTACTTCGAGCCGAAGCGCCGCTACCACGACAAGGGCGAAGTGGATGAGACCGCGGATCTTTCCACGGCACTGTCCATGGAAAAGGCCAGGGTGGTCACTTCCGGCAGCGACGTCACGTTGGTGACGTACGGCCCGCTCGTGAAGACCGCCACCGACGCGGCCATGGCCGCCTCCGACGAGGGAGTCTCCGTGGAAGTCATCGACCTGCGCTCGCTGGCGCCGATCGACTTCCCTGCGGTGGAGGCCTCCGTCCGCAAGACCGGCAGGCTGGTGGTCACGCATGAGGCCGCACAGTCCGGCGGTCTGGGCGCGGAAATCGCCGCCAGCATCACCGAACGCTGCTTCAACTACCTTGAATCGGCACCGGTCCGGATCACGGGATTCGACATTCCGTACCCGTACTCAAAGCTTGAAATGCACCACCTCCCGGATCTGGACAGGATTCTCGACGGCGTGGACCGGGCACTCGGCCGCGGCAACTCCCTGAGCGGACTGGAAGGATGAGCGCCACCATGATCAAGGAATTCAGGCTTCCGGACCTCGGTGAAGGACTCACCGAGTCGGAAATCCTCAGTTGGAAAGTGGCCGTGGGGGACACCGTGACCCTCAACCAGGTCATCGCGGAGGTCGAGACGGCCAAGGCCGTGGTTGAGCTTCCTTCGCCCTTCGCCGGAATTGTGGCCGCCTTGCACGAACAGGCCGGCACGGTGGTGGAGGTCGGCAAGCCGATCGTCTCCTTCGAAGTCGACGACGCCGGAGCGTCGCCGTCGAGCGCGGCCCGTTCCGGTGCGGCGGTCTCCGAGGAGGCCACGGCGAAACGTGAGCCGAACCTGGTGGGCTACGGCGCCGTCGTCGAAAAGTCCGGACGTCCGGCCAGGCGCCAGCGGAGCTTCGCGGAGGAGTCCATTCCCGCCGTCGAACCCGTTCCCGCCGTCGAGCCGATCGTTCCGCACGATGTTCCAAGCGAGCCGACGGCGGAACAGGACCGTCCGCGGTCCACCCCGCCGGTCCGCAAGCTGGCAAGGGATCTTGGTGTCGACCTTCAGCTGGTCAAGGGAACCGGACCGTCGGGACTCATCACCCGGTCGGATGTCCAGGGCTTCGTGGCTGCGTCCGAGCCGCAAGGATCGGCGCAAACGGCGGCGCCAGCCGTCGTCGTCGGCGCCGCCGGACGCGAGACCCGCACGCCGATCAAGGGCGTGCGCAAGTTCACCGCCGCCGCCATGGTGCAGAGTGCCTTCACGGCGCCGCATGTGACGGAGTTCCTGACTATTGACGTCACTCCCACCATGGAGCTTTTGACGAGGCTCAAGGCCAGCCGTACCTTCGCGGGGTACAAGCTGACTCCGCTGACCATTGCAGCAAAAGCGGTGCTGATTGCTTTGCGCAGGAATCCGAGCCTGAACTCCCGCTGGGACGAGGCAGCGCAGGAGATCGTGCAGTTCAACTACGTGAACCTGGGTATCGCCGCAGCGACGCCCCGGGGTCTGACGGTGCCGAACATCAAGGACGCGGAGCAGATGACCCTGCTGGAATTGTCCACGGCGTTGTCCGAGCTGACGGACACGGCCCGTTCCGGTAAGACATCGCCGGCTGATCTGTCCGGGGGGACAATTTCGATCACTAACATCGGTGTGTTCGGAATCGACGCCGGAACGCCCATCCTGAATCCGGGTGAAGCGGCGATCGTGGCATTGGGGTCAGTGCGCAAGGCTCCGTGGGTTCATAACGACGAACTCGCAGTGCGCCAGGTCATGTCGCTGAGCCTGTCCTTCGACCACCGGCTGGTGGACGGGGAGCAGGGTTCAAAGTTCCTGGCCGATCTGGGCGCGATCCTGTCCGACCCGGCAACAGTCATGACCATGATCTAGTAGCCCTCAGCCCGCCTTGGGGGTGCCCGGCTGACTCGCAGTTGCACTGCGGGTCAGCCGGGTTGAGTTCAGTGGGCGTTCAGCGCAGCGAGCGCCATTTGTTCCAAGATGGGGCGTGCGGTCTTCACGGCCATGCGGCGGCCGTGGTGTCGCACCGAATGGGGTGTCGAGTTGATCAAGCCGAACGCCGCGTGCGCCCGGACCCTCAACTCGGCCGGGTCCGTGTCGGTGTGCAGCTCACCGAGGACGCCCACCCATAGCTCCACGTAATTGCGCTGCAGGGTACGCACTTCGGTTTGGTCGGCGTCGCTGAGATTGCTGAAGTCGCGGTCTTGAACCCGGATGACGTCGGGATTGCTGAGGGCGAAGTCAACCTGGAACTCCACCAGCCCGCGCAGTGCGGCCGCGGAGTCGGCGGCCTCGGAGACCACGGCGCGGCCGCCCCCCAGCAAATTGCGGCTCACGCTCAGCAGCAGCTCGCCCAGAACGGCCTGTTTCCCGGGGAAATGCCGGTACACGGCCGGCCCGCTGACTCCTGCCGCGGCTCCCAGGTCTTCCAGCGACACCCGGTTGAAGCCGTCCGCGGCGAATAGCCCGGCAGCGGCAGCCAGAAGCGCTTTGCGCCGGGTTTCCTTGGCTTGGCTTCTCTGGGTCTGGCTTTCTTGCTTGGGGTTCCGCGGGATTGGGCCGTCCGGCTTGGTGCTCCGCTGGAAGGTGACCACAATTCCTCCTTGTTGCAAGCGTCCAATTCGACGTCGATACCGAGCCGGCCCGGTGCCCACGTGATGGACAACACAGTTAAGAGAGACTAACCTAAATTCCAGTTATGCGGTACTAACTGAGATGGCCATTGGCCGGGATGGGACGCAGTCGATGGAGACACTCGCCAGCCAGCTGGACACCAGCAGCGATCAGTTCGCGGCCAACGCGGAAGCGCAACTGTCGCTGGTTCAGGAGCTGAAGAAGCGCCTTGCCGTGGCTGCCCTTGGCGGCCCGGAGAAGTCGCGCGAGCGGCATGTATCCCGGGGCAAGCTGTTGCCGCGGGAACGCATCAATCAACTGCTCGACGACGGCAGCCCGTTCCTGGAGATCGCTCCGTTGGCGGCCAACGGGATGTACAACGACGATTCGCCCGGCGCCGGGGTCATTGCGGGACTTGGCCTGGTGCACGGCCGGCAGGTGATGGTGGTTTCCAATGACGCCACGGTCAAGGGCGGGACTTATTACCCGATGACGGTGAAGAAACACCTCCGGGCCCAGGAAATCGCGCTCGAAAACAAACTGCCCTGCGTCTACCTGGTGGATTCCGGGGGAGCGTTCCTACCCAAGCAGGATGAGGTGTTCCCGGACAAGGAGCACTTTGGCCGGATTTTCTTCAACCAGGCGAAAATGTCGGCGGCGAAGATCCCGCAGATCGCCTCGGTCATGGGGTCCTGCACGGCGGGCGGCGCCTACGTTCCGGCCATGAGCGACGAGACGGTCATTGTCCGCAACCAAGGGACCATCTTCCTGGGCGGTCCCCCGCTCGTGAAAGCAGCCATCGGGGAGATCGTCACGGCTGAGGAACTCGGTGGCGGGGACGTGCACTCAAGGATCTCCGGCGTCACTGACCACCTGGCCGAGAACGATGAGCATGCGCTGCAGATCGTGCGGGACATCGTCGCCACCCTCCCCAGGCCAGCCGCCCCGACGTGGGACATCGATGAGCCAGACGCCGTCGTCGAACCCGTGGTGGACCCGGCCGAAATCTATGGTGCCGTTCCCACGGACGTGAATGCCCAGTACGACGTCCGCGAAGTGATCGCCCGGCTGGTGGATGGCTCCAGGTTCCATGAGTTCAAGAAGAACTACGGCACCACCCTGGTCACCGGGTTCGCGAAGCTGCACGGCCACCCCGTGGGCATCGTGGCGAACAACGGGGTCTTGTTCAGTGAGTCTGCGCTCAAGGGCGCGCACTTCATCGAACTGTGCGACCAGCGCGGCATCCCGCTGCTTTTCCTGCAGAACCTCTCGGGGTTCATGGTCGGCAAGGATTACGAACACGGCGGCATCGCCAAGAACGGCGCCAAGATGGTCACGGCTGTCGCCACCGCCCGCGTGCCCAAGCTGACTGTAGTGATCGGTGGTTCGTTCGGCGCCGGAAATTACTCGATGTGCGGCCGGGCCTACTCACCGCGCTTCCTGTGGATGTGGCCGGCATCCAGGATTTCGGTCATGGGCGGAAACCAGGCCTCCAGCGTGCTGGCCACCGTCAAACGGGACCAATACGAGGCCCGCGGCGAGGAATGGTCGGCAGAGGACGAGGAAGCCTTCAAAGCCCCGATCAAGCAGCAGTACGAGGACCAAGGCAGCCCTTATTACTCCACCGCCCGGCTCTGGGATGACGGCATTATCGACCCCGCAGATACCCGGCGAGTCCTGGGCATGGCCCTCGACACCGTCTCCCGCCAACCCCTGCCGGAAACCTCCTTCGGCCTCTTCCGGATGTGACCCCATGACAATCAATTCTTTCGACACCGTCCTCGTCGCCAACCGCGGCGAGATCGCCTGCCGCGTGATCCGCACCCTGAAGGCCATGGGCATCCGCTCGGTGGCGGTCTATTCAGACGCCGACGCCGGAGCCCGCCACGTGCGCGAAGCCGATAGTGCCGTCCGTATCGGCACAGCCGCGGCCGCGGACAGCTACTTGCGGATAGACGCCATCATCGAGGCTTGCCTGCAAAGCGGCGCCCAGGCCGTCCACCCTGGCTATGGATTCCTCGCCGAAAACGTGGAGTTCGCCAAGGCCCTGGACGCGGCCGGTATCGCGTTCATCGGCCCCGGCATTGAAGCCATTGAGATCATGGGCGACAAGATCCGTTCCAAGAACCACGTCATGTCCTACGGCGTGCCCTGCGTACCGGGCATCGCTGAGCCGGGTTTGAGCGACGAGGCACTGATCGAGGCCGCCCCCGGCGTCGGCTTCCCCTTGCTCATCAAGCCATCCGCCGGCGGTGGCGGCAAAGGGATGCACGTTGTGGAGCGGCTCGAGGATATGGCAGCCACGCTGGCCACTGCCCGGCGCGTGGCTGCGAGTGCGTTCGGTGACGACACCCTGTTCCTGGAGCGGCTCATCCAGACGCCGCGGCACATCGAGGTCCAGGTTCTCGCGGATAACCATGGCAACGTGATCCACCTCGGCGAGCGCGAATGTTCGCTGCAGCGCCGCCACCAGAAAGTGATCGAAGAAGCACCCTCGCCTTTGCTGGAGTCCCTGGCGAACGGGTCCGAGATCCGCGCCCGCATCGGCGAGGCTGCCTGCCAGGCTGCCCGAAGCGTCAACTACAGCGGCGCTGGCACGGTCGAGTTCCTCGTCTCGGACCAGGACCCGGAGCACTTCTTCTTCATGGAGATGAACACCCGCCTCCAAGTGGAGCACCCCGTCACGGAAATGGTCACGGGAATCGACCTCGTCGAATGGCAGCTCCGCATCGCCGCCGGCGAGAAACTCACCGTGAGCCAGTCCGACGTCGTGCTTGACGGCCACGCCGTGGAGGCGCGCGTCTACGCGGAAGTACCCGAACGCGGTTTCATGCCGTCCATCGGGGAGATCCTGGCGCTCCGGGAGCGGGCAAGCAATGATCCGCACCTGCGGGTCGACTCCGCCATGCTGCCCGGTCTCTCCATCACCGGCGACTACGATCCCATGCTCGCAAAGGTCATAGCGTGGGGCCCGGACCGCAAAGCCGCGCTCGACACTCTCGATCACGCGCTGGGGGAGTACACGCTGCTTGGCGTGCACACTAACGTCGAGTACCTGCGGCTCCTGATCAACGACGACGACGTCCGCGCCGGCCGCCTCGATACCGGGCTGATCGCGCGGAAGCTCGAGGGGATGGAGTTCCGTCAGGTGACGGACGTTGAGTTGATCGCAGCGGCAGCGGTGCTCAACCTGTCGGCCCCGGTCGAGGTGAAATCTCCTTGGCACGCCGCGGATGGCTGGCGCGTCGGCGCCTCCGCGCCGCGGAAGACCACTATCGGACGTCCCGACGGCGGCCTGGCTACGGTTGGCCTTACCGACAACGGAGCAAGCTTCACCGCTCGTGTGGACAACGGTGCCGAACACACTGCGGCCCTGCGGCCCGGCGCCGGGCATCCGGGAGATGGGGTACTGGTGCTCGACGGCGTCGAGCACCATTTCGCGCATGGCTCACCCTCTCCGGGGCGTGAGGCAAGCGGGCTGTGGCTCGGCAGCGATGGCTGGTCCTGCCGCCTGGAGATCCTGGACCGCGAGACCCGGCTCCAGCGCATCCTCGCGGGTATTCAACGCGAAGAAGGCGCCGCCGACCCGGAAGTGCGCTCGCCGATGCCGGGTACCGTCGTCTCGGTCTCGGTGCACAACGGCGAGCAGGTGGAAGCAGGCCAGGTCCTCCTTTCCGTGGAGGCAATGAAGATGGAACACGCGCTGGTGGCCTCGGTCTCCGGCACTGTGCACCTCAGCAGCAAAACCGGTGACCTTGTGAAGGCCGACCAAGTCCTCGCCACGATCCACGTGGCCGCGGATCCCAAGCCGGATCCCACGCCGGATCCCACGCCGGATCCCACGCCGGAGCCCACCCCCGAAACCACAGCGGAACCGACAGAAAACCAGAAAGACGAGGAAGTCTAGCCATGGCAAGTTTTGAACTCAGCGAGGAATACCAGGACCTGAGCGATTCCGTCCGGGAATTCGCCGACGAGGTAGTGGCTCCGGTGTCCACCAAGCACGACGAGGAACACAGCTTCCCGTACGAGGTGGTCAAGCAGATGGGCGAGATGGGCCTCTTCGGCTTGCCCTTCCCCGAGGAATTCGGCGGCATGGGCGGCGACTACTTCGCCCTCGCCCTCGCGCTGGAGCAGCTGGGCCGCGTGGATCAGTCGGTCGCCATCACGCTCGAAGCCGGGGTGTCCCTCGGCGCCATGCCGCTCTACCGCTTCGGCACGCAGGAACAAAAGGAACACTGGCTGCCGCCGCTGACCTCGGCTGAAGCGCTCGCGGGCTTCGGCCTGACCGAGCCGGAAGCCGGCTCGGACGCCGGCGGCACCAAGACGAACGCACACCTCGAGGACGGCCGCTGGGTCATCAACGGCAACAAGGAGTTCATCACCAACTCCGGGACCGACATCACCCGGCTGGTCACCGTCACTGCCGTCACCGGGCAGCACGAACGCACGGACGGGAGCATCAAGAAGGAAATTTCCACCATCCTTGTTCCCACCGACACGCCCGGTTTCACCGCGGAAAAGGCCTACAACAAGGTGGGCTGGAACGCGTCCGATACCCACCCGCTCACACTGAACAACGTCCGGGTGCCCGAAGAAAACCTGCTCGGCGTGCGGGGCCGTGGCTACGCGAACTTCCTGTCCATCCTTGACGAGGGCCGCATCGCCATCGCCGCCCTGGCCACCGGAGCCGCCCAGGGTTGCGTCGATTTGTCCGTGAAATACGCCAAGGAACGCATGGCTTTCGGGCAGAACATCGGCAAGTACCAGGCCATCCAGTTCAAGATTGCGCGCATGCAGGCCCGGGCCCATACTGCCCGTCTGGCCTACTACGACGCCGCGGCAAGGATGCTGGCCGGGAAGCCGTTCAAGACCGAAGCGGCCATCGCTAAGATGGTCGCAGGCGAGGCAGCCATGGACAATTCACGGGACGCCACCCAGGTGTTCGGCGGCTATGGCTTCATCAACGAATTCACGGTGGCACGGCACTACCGCGACTCCAAGATCCTGGAAGTCGGGGAAGGCACCACCGAAGTCCAGTTGATGCTCATCGCCCGCGAGCTGGGCCTTTAACCGTCAGGGAAGGTAAACGATGATCGACAAAGTTGTTGCCAGCGCCGCGGAAGCGGTGAAGGACATCCACGACGGAGCTTCCCTCGCCGTCGGCGGCTTCGGCTTGTGCGGTATCCCGGTGGCGCTGATCGATGCGCTGCACGATCAAGGCACCAAGGACCTTGAAACCGTCAGCAACAACTGCGGCGTGGACGACTGGGGGCTGGGCATCCTGCTCCGCGACGGGCGCATCCGCCGGACCATCAGCTCCTATGTCGGTGAGAACAAGGAGTTTGCCCGGCAGTTCCTGGCCGGTGAACTCGAGGTTGTTCTCACTCCGCAGGGCACCCTCGCGGAGAAGCTGCGCGCTGGCGGCGCGGGCATCCCGGCGTTCTACACCAAGGCCGGCGTCGGGACCCAGGCCTCGGAAGGCGGGCTACCGCAAAAGTACGACGCCGACGGCTCGGTTGCGATTGCATCCTCGCCCAAGGAGGTGCGCACTTTCAACGGGGAGGACTACGTGATGGAGGAATCACTGACGCCCGACTTCGGATTGGTCCATGCGTGGAAGGGCGACCGGCACGGCAACCTGGTCTTCCATGCGACGGCCATGAACTTCAACCCGCTGTGCGCCATGGCGGCCAAGATCACTATTGCCGAGGTGGAAGAACTGGTGGAGCCCGGCGAGCTGGATCCGCAAGGCATCCACACGCCGGGCATCTTCGTCCAACGGATCGTGGTTGCGCCGGACACCGAGAAGCGCATCGAAAAGCGGACCGTCGCATTAACCCAACAGGCAGGGGCCTAGCAATGGATTCCACCAGCACCCAGGACGTGCCACCGCGTCCCGAGGCAGTCAGGCACGAGTACCGCCGTACGGGGATCGATCATCATGAGGGCAAGGGCTGGACGCGGAACGAACTGGCAGCCCGCGTCGCCCGCGAGCTCAGCAACGGGCAATATGTCAATCTGGGAATCGGCATGCCCACCCTCATTCCCAACTACATTCCTGCCGGCGTCGAGGTGATCCTGCACTCCGAGAACGGCATCCTGGGCGTCGGTCCCTACCCGGCCGAGGACGCCGTCGATCCGGACCTGATCAATGCGGGCAAGGAAACCGTCACAGTCAACAAAGGCGCCGCGTTCTTCGACTCTGCAACCTCGTTCGGCATGATCCGCGGCGGTCACGTGGACGTTGCGGTGCTGGGCGCCATGGAGGTCGCGGCCAACGGGGACCTGGCCAACTGGATGATTCCGGGCAAGATGGTCAAAGGAATGGGCGGCGCCATGGACCTCGTTTTCGGGGCCAAACGGGTGATCGTGATGATGGAGCACGTGGACCGCAACGGTAAGCCCAAGATCGTCAAGGAATGCTCTTTGCCCGTCACAGGGAAGGGCTGCGTGGACAGGATCATTACTGACCTCGCCGTGATCGACGTCGTCTCCGACGGCGGGAAATCGAGGCTGGTCCTGCGGGAGCTGGCCCCCAATGTCTCAGCCGAAGACGTAGCGGCTGCCACCGGCGTCGAACTTTTCGAAGAGGACCAGGAACTGACTGTATGACTGAAAACGCCCAACCCCGCGTTACAGAACCCCGCGTTATAGAACCCCGCGTTATCGAACAGCGTGGACTCTACTTCGACGAGCTCGAGGAAGATGTTACGTACGCTCACCGGCCGGGCCGAACCGTGACGGAGACGGACAACGTCCTGTTCACCACGCTGACCATGAACACCCAGGCCCTGCACCTCGACGCGGCGTGGAGCGCCACCCAGCCCTTCGGCCAGCGGCTGATGAACTCCATGTTCACCCTGTCCACGATGGTGGGGCAGTCAGTGACACAGCTGACCCAGGGCACCATCATCGCCCAGCTGGGCCTCACGGATGTCTCGTTCCCGCACCCGCTGTACCACGGCGACACCCTGTACACGGAGACTGTCGTCACCTCGAAGCGGCCCTCGTCGTCGCGCCCTGGTCAGGGTGTCGTGACCATGCAGCACACCGGCCGGAACCAGGACGGCACGGTGGTGGCCCTGGCCACGCGGGCCTGCCTCATGTGGACGCGGACCGCGCATCTGGAGGCGCAACGGGGGACAATCAGTACATGACTTTCACCATGGGCCCCGCCCTGCTTTTCTGCCCCGCCGACCGCCCGGAACGGTACCAAAAGGCCGCCGAGCGCTCGGACGCGGTGATCCTGGATCTTGAAGACGCGGTCGCGCCTGCGGACAAGAAACGGGCCCGGGGCGCCATCATGGCTCAAATCGGCTCCGGGGGCGAGACCGCCGAGCTTGATCCCAGCCGCACCATTGTGCGCGTCAACCCGGTGGGCACCGACGACTTTGAGAAGGACCTTCACTGCCTGGCGCACACGCCGTACCGCACCGTCATGCTGGCCAAGGCCGAGACCGCAGAGCAGTTGAAAGCACTCGACGGTTACCACGTCATTGCCTTGTGTGAGACTGCCAAAGGAATCATCAACGCGAGCCAGATCGCCCAGGCCCCCAACGTCGTCGGGCTCATGTGGGGCGCGGAAGACCTGATCGCCTCCATGGGCGGCACCTCCAGCCGCGACAACGACGGCGGCTACCGCGCCGTCGCCACGCACTCCCGTTCCACTGTGCTGCTGGCCGCCAAGGCCGCGGGCAAGGAAGCCATCGACTCCGTCTACGTGGACATTCCCGATCTCGCCGGACTGGCCGTGGAATCCGCCGACGCCGTAGCCAGCGGATTCGGCGCCAAAGCCTGCATCCACCCGAACCAGGTGGCCGTAGTCCGCGAAGCGTACGCGCCGTCGTCGGACGCCGTTGCGCAGGCCCAGGAACTCCTTGACGCTGCCGCGGCGGCTGGTACCGGGGTGTTCCAATACAAGGGCAAGATGGTGGACGGCCCCATCCTGAAACACGCCGAATCCACGCTCCGCAGGGCCAGGGTTTCCTGAGTTGTCTGGCTACTAGAGTTCGCCAGGGGCCGCGTACCGGTAGAAGAAAGGTCCGTGCTCTCCGGCGAGTGCGCGTGTCAGCGGCGAGCTGTCTTCTAGGAGCCTGGCCCAGGGTCGAGGTCGCCGACGAAGACGGGGCCGTACCCGGCATCCCTGATGAGCCGTTCTGCGGTCTCGCGCGCCGCCGGCTCCGCCGCGAAGAAGTTGCTGAGTCGCGCCCGCTGCGCCGCGATCTGCTCGTACAGGGCAGCGAAATTGGTGGAGAAGGACTTCGCGGTGGGGCCGCCGATGGTTGCTTTGATCTGGTGGGAGAGGGACAGGAATCTCTCATCCCGCTGGGTGTATAGATTGCAGCAATCGATTGTGACCTGGCCTGCCAGCCCGGTAGTGCCCGCCAGCGCCTGCTCGATCAGTTGGCCCGGTACCGCAACCGCCACGACGTCGGCCCCGGACGCATCACCGCCGTCCCGACCCAATCCCGTCACCTGGTGCCCGGCAGCCCCCCAAAGCTGGGCCAGGCCTCCGCCGACTCGGCCCCGTCCGATGATGGTGATCTTCATGCTCTGCTCACTGGCCCTTCGCTGGTCGCTCGGCTTAGACGGCCGCTTGGCCGTGGATACAACTTTCCGCTTGGCCCGCGCTCACGGCAATAGTGAACCATGCAGGCGCCATGGCTCACTTTCCGTGCGGTCCTGATCGCGGCAGCGACAGCGGTGCAATCACTTCGTAGAGTTCCATCCGCAGCCAGCGTTGGCCGGTCTGCCGGAACTCGGACCTCGTCGCGAAGCGGTACAGGAAGCTGCGGGCTCGCACCCACCGTGGGCGCTCGCCGTCGAACGGGTCGTGGCGCAACAAGCGCAAGGTGGGGGGATCGGCGTCGAGCAGTTTGCCTAAGAACGCGTAAAACCAGGCCTCGTGCACCGTCCGCAAGGGCAGGAACCACATCAACCAATCCAAGCGCAGGTGGTACGGCGCCCACTGGCGGGGTAGCCGCCGGACATCGCCGGGCTTGCCCTTGAAGCCGTATTCGCGCCAATCGGCCTCCTCGACGGGAACGTCGGCCTGGGTACCTTCGACCACGATTTCCACGCGGTTCCGGGTCACCGTTCCGAAGGCGCCGTAGGTGTTCACCAACTGCCAGCGGTTGAAGCTGGCATTCATGAGTTGTCCCCGCGAGAGCAGGTTACGGAGAGGCCAGTAGCTCAGCACCAGGAGGAGCGCGGTCACGGCAAGTACGACGGCGAACCACCACACCGGGGTCTGCGGACCTGCCGCCGTGGCCACGTTTCTCGGCGGTTGCGGAATGATCGGCAGCACTGCATGGGCCACAGGGTCACTCACCGCAGCGAAAGCAAGCACAATCGCTGACCAGTTGAGCCACGCGAAATTCCCGCTCCCTACGAGCCAAAGCTGCGTGAAAACGACAATCCCGGCGGCAATGCTGGCGAGCGGTTGTGGAGCGAACAGGAAGAACGGCACCACCAGCTGGGCGAAGTGGTTCCCGAGCACCTCCAGCCGATGAAATGGCTTGGGCAGGAGATGCGCCTGGCGGCTCAGCGGGCCCGGCATGGGTTGGGTCTCGTGGTGGTAGTACAGGGCGGTTAAATCACGCCACTCGCTCCCGCCATGGATCTTGATCATGCCTGCGCCGAACTCCAGCCTGAACAGCAGCCAGACCAGCAGCACCAGGATGGTCCTGGGCGGGGGAGTCTGGTCCGAACCGAGGAACGCCACCGTGAAGCCCATTTCGAGCAGCAACATCTCCCAGCCGAAACCGTAGAAAGTCTGGCCGACGTTGACTATCGACATGTAGAGCAGCCAGAGCGCCAGGAAACGCGGCCATGGGGAGCCACGGCGGCCCCATCTGCGGCAGCCCGCCCACGAGCGTCAAGGAAATGACGAGCCCGGCGGCGCAGACCGCGCGAAGCAAAGTGTCCGAATACTTCCAGCGGAACAGGCTGGGCCTGCGCAAGACCCTGGGGCCGTCAACGTACCGCGGGACAGGAAGGAGGCCGTGTTCACCGAGGAGCGCAGGGAACTGGTTGAGGCTTGACAGGAACGCGATGAAATAGAGCGCGGCAGTGCCACGTTGGAGTACCTGCCGGGCGAATTCATAGTCCGGCGCCTCGAACCACGGGACCCAGTCCACAAACCAACGCTACGCCTGGGGTGCGGGATACTTAAGGCATGCAGCCGCGCAAGATCATTCTCCTCGGGTCCACTGGTTCCATCGGCACACAGGCAATTGACGTCGTTGACGCCGCTCCCCACCTTTTCGAGGTCGTGGCACTGAGCGCAGGCGGCGGCAACCTGGAACTCATCGCGCAGCAGGCTGTCCACACTATGGCCCAGGCAATAGGCATCGCCCGGGGTGATGCGCACGAACTCCAGATCCTCATCGATGCGGCCGCATCCGCCGTCGGCCTCCGGAACTACCGCCCGGAGATCATCACGGGTCCGGACGCCTCGACGAAGATTGCCGCGATCGAAGCCGACGTGGTGCTCAACGGCATCACCGGTTCGATCGGCTTAGCCCCCACGCTGGCAGCCCTCAAGTCCGGCGCTACCTTGGCGCTGGCGAACAAGGAATCCCTGATCGTGGGCGGTGCGCTCGTGAAGGCTGCGGCCGCCGTCGGCCAGATCGTTCCCGTCGATTCCGAGCACTCGGCCATTGCCCAATGCCTCCGCGCGGGAGCCGAGAACGAGGTCGAAAAGCTCATCCTGACGGCTTCCGGCGGTCCGTTCCGGGGCCGCAGCCGGGAGCAGCTCCGCGACGTCACTCCGGCCGAAGCCCTTGCCCACCCCACATGGGACATGGGCCCGATGGTCACCACCAATTCGGCCAGCCTGGTCAACAAGGGCCTCGAGGTAATCGAAGCGCACCTGCTCTTCGACGTCCCTTTGGACAGGATCGACGTCGTGGTCCACCCTCAATCCGTGGTGCATTCCATGGTGGAATTCGTGGACGGCTCCATCATTGCCCAGGCCTCCCCGCCGGACATGCGGCTGCCGATCGCCCTTGGACTCGGGTGGCCGGACCGAGTACCGCGCGCCGCCCAAGCCTGCGACTGGACCCAGGCCACCAGTTGGACCTTCGAACCCCTTGACTCGGTAGCCTTTCCTGCCGTGGAGCTGGCCAAAGACGCGGCGAAGCAGGGGAGTACCTTCCCGGCCGTCTTCAACGCGGCCAACGAGGAAGCCGTTGAAGCTTTCCATGCCGGAAGGATCCGGTTTACGGACATTGTGGACACAGTGGAGTCCGTCCTCAGCGAACATTCAGGCTCTTTGGAGCTGACGGTGGACTCGGTATTGGATGCTGAGAGATGGGCACGTACGCGCACCCACGATCGTTTAGCCAACAGCACCCTTTAGGAAGCAGCACTTAAGGCATGAATCCCGTCATTCTGTTCATTCTCGGAGTCGTCTTCGTCGCGATCGGCGTGGCCATTTCCATTGCGCTGCACGAGGTGGGCCACCTTGTGCCCGCCAAGCTGTTCAAGGTGCGCGTCACGAAATACATGATCGGTTTCGGCCCCACCCTCTGGTCCAAGCGGAAAGGCGAGACCGAATACGGTTTCAAGGCCATCCCGCTGGGCGGCTACGTCTCGATGATCGGAATGTATCCGCCGAACAAGGAAGACGGCAGTGTCAGGCCGTCCAGCACAGGCATGTTCCAGACCCTGGCCACCGAGGCCCGGTCCGCGGCACATGAAGAATTGGGCGCGGGCGATGAGAACCGGGTCTTTTACAGGCTTCCGGTCTGGAAGAAAATCATCATCATGCTGGGCGGGCCGGCCATGAACCTGCTCATCGGGCTGGTGCTGACGGCGGTGCTGCTCATGGGCTTCGGCGTGGCCACGGCCACCACCACCATTGCCGATGTCTCCAAGTGCCAGGTCCTAGCGGGAGAAACCGTTGACCCCAATTCGTCCAATTGCCAGCTGACGCCGGCTGCTGTTGCCAAGCTTCAGCCGAACGACGTCGTCACGAGCTTCGACGGCAAGGCTGTCACCAGCTGGGCCGAAATGACCGGTTGGATCCGGGCTTCAGCCGGCAAAGCGGTCCAGATGACGGTGCTGCGCAACGGCCAGAGCGTCACCACCGAGGTAACCCCGGTCCTCTCCTCCCGCCCTGTGATCGGCGACAACGGCCAGCAGGCCAAGGGCGCGGATGGCAAGCTTCTGTACGAACAAGTCGGGTTCCTCGGCATCGGTGCCCAGACCGCCATGGTGCCCCAACCGGCGTCGACCGTTCTCCCGATGGCTGGCGAAAATATCAAGCAAATAGCCGGAGTCATCTTCAACCTGCCTGCCAAGGTGGTCGGCGTGGCACAAGCGGCCTTCAGCTCCGAGCCGCGCGATCCGAACGGCCCCATCAGCGTGGTGGGCGTCGGCCGGGTGGCCGGCGAAGTCGCCGCGATGGAACAGGTTCCGCTGCAATCGCGAATCGGCGCCTTGGTGGGGCTCCTCGCGGGCCTGAACTTCGCGCTCGCCGTCTTCAACCTGATTCCGCTCTTGCCGCTCGACGGCGGCCACGTCGCGGGGGCACTTTACGAGGGTGCCCGGCGTCGGATCGCCAAGCTGTTCCACAAGCCGGATCCAGGCGCTTTCGACATCGCCAAGCTCCTGCCGTTGACCTACGTGGTGGGCAGCGTGCTGCTGGCAATGAGCGCCTTGCTGATCTACGCGGACATCGTCAAACCCGTCAACCTCTTCGGCTGATGTTGCCGATTCAGGACTACATGAGGAAGCGGATTGGGCTTGGGGGATAGGCTATCCGTATGACTGTTTTCGCTGTTGAGTACGTGTACGACGTCGAGTCCGCCGGGGTGCGGGACGCTAACCGCCCTGCCCACCGTGCCTGGCTCGCGGGCCTTGCCGAACAGGGAACCCTCCTCGCAAGCGGCCCTTACACCGACGGCGCGGGGGCTTTGCTGCTGCTCAAGGCCGCCGATGAGTCCGAGCTGAACGCCACGCTCAAGGAGGATCCGTTCGCCGCAGCCCAGGGGATTGCAGGCATCCGGACCTCCGAGTGGAACCCCATTATTGGAGTACTCGCCGCCCACGCTTCCTAGCAGCATGACCGCCGGGACCATTACCCCGGCTAGAAGATCCACCCAATTCAATCCAAGGAGTCCACGTGACCTCGGTCAGCCTGGGAATGCCATCCGCCCCACCCCCCGTTCTCGCGCCCCGCCGCAAGACCCGCCAGATCAAGGTGGGTTCGGTAGGCGTCGGCTCCGATTCACCCATCAGCGTGCAATCGATGACCACCACTCCCACCACGGACATCAACGCCACGCTGCAGCAGATTGCGGAGCTCACGGCCTCGGGCTGTGACATCGTGCGTGTCGCTTGCCCTTCCGCGGACGACGCCGAGGCGCTGCCGATCATCGCCCGAAAGTCCCAGATCCCTGTGATCGCGGACATCCACTTCCAGCCGAAGTACGTCTTCGCGGCGATCGAGGCAGGTTGCGCCGCAGTGCGCGTCAACCCGGGCAACATCCGCAAGTTCGATGACCAGGTCAAGGAAATCGCCGCGGCAGCGCGGGACCACGGAACCTCCATCCGGATCGGCATCAACGCCGGATCACTGGAGCCCGGCATCCTCAAGAAGTATGGCAAGGCCACCCCGGAAGCGCTCGTGGAATCGGCTGTATGGGAAGCTTCGCTGTTCGAAGAACACGGCTTCCACGATTTCAAGATCTCGGTCAAGCACAACGACCCCGTCATTATGGTGGCGGCCTATGAGATGCTCGCCGAAAAGGGCGACTGGCCCCTGCACCTCGGCGTAACCGAGGCCGGACCTGCGTTCCAGGGCACCATCAAGTCCGCCACAGCCTTCGGTGCACTTCTGTCCCGGGGAATCGGCGACACCATCCGAGTGTCCCTTTCCGCGCCGCCTGTCGAGGAAATCAAGGTCGGCAACCAGATCCTGCAGTCCCTCAACCTGCGCCCGCGGAAGCTTGAAATCGTCTCCTGCCCATCCTGTGGACGCGCCCAGGTGGACGTCTACACGCTCGCCGAGCAGGTCACCGCCGGACTTGAAGGGATGGAGATTCCGCTGCGCGTTGCCGTCATGGGTTGCGTGGTGAACGGCCCCGGTGAGGCTCGCGAAGCTGATCTCGGGGTTGCATCGGGAAACGGCAAGGGACAGATCTTCGTGAAGGGGGAAGTCATCAAGACTGTTCCCGAGAGCCAGATTGTTGAGACACTGATCGAAGAGGCCATGCGTATCGCGGAAGAGATGGGGGAGGCCGATGGCGAAGATGCTGTCAAGGGTAGCCCCGTGGTTAGCGTCTCGTAGTAAAGACGGAACCGGACCGGACGCTGTCACCGTCCGGGTGCTCAGCTCTGCCGACACCCGGGCCCTCCGGGCGCTCGCGATGGAGGACGCGGTAGCGAACGTCTTCATTCTGGCTCACCTTGATTCAACGGGGAGCGCCGCGCCCACCTCCGGCGGGGCGAGCGTGTATGGAGTGTTCGACGGCGACACGTTGGTGGGTGCGTGCTGGGCCGGCGCTAACCTGGTTCCCGTGCAGCTGGACCCGGAGCTGGCTTCCCGCGTGGCCGCTGCCGCACACCGGGCGGGGCGCCGCTATGCCTCGATCTTCGGACCCGCGGAGTCCGTGCTGGCGCTCCACGCATGCCTGGAACAACTTGGCCACTTCGCTCACGAAGTTCGGGCCGACCAGCCGCTGCTGGCCATCGAGGGACCGCCCGCCGTCCAAGTCAATCCGCAGCTCGGCTTCGGCGAGCTGGCGGACTTTGACCGGATCCTGCCCGCCTGCGCAGCCATGTTCGAAGAAGAAGTGGGTTACTCACCCTTCCTCGGGAGCGAGGACTTCTATAGCCGCCGCGTGGCCGGACTGATCCGGCAAGGCCATTCCTTGGTGCACATCGACGCGGGCGGGACTGTCATGTTCAAGGCCGAGCTTGGTGCCGTCACTGCAGAAGCCACGCAGGTGCAAGGTGTCTGGATGAACCCTGAATTCCGGGGCCAAGGACTCAGTGCGGGATACATGGCCGGGGTGGTTGCCCTGGCCCAGCGGTTCGCTCCCGTCACCAGCCTCTACGTCAACGAATACAACGCCCGGGCTCGCGCCACCTACGAGCGCGTCGGTTTCCAACGCCGCGGAACCTTCGCCACAGTTCTCTACTGACCCACGCTACGTGAGTTCGCCCGTGAGGTAGTGCTGTACGTTCGGAGCCAGGAGGCGCACCACTTCGTCCTGGGACGCCGAAGCCAGGGGTTCGAGCCGGACCACGTAGCGCAGCAGCATGAGCCCCACCATCTGCGTAGCAACAAGGTTTCCGCGCATCTTTGCTTCCTCCGGGGACCCGGGAAGCCCTGCTGTGATCCTGGACAGGATGGTCCATGGAAACCATCTCCCGCAACAGCGCCGTCTTCGCCTTGGACCCGATGGTTCCCCTGATGAACGCCACGAGTCCGTGTTGTGCCGGGCCTTCCCATAGGCGAAGCACTGCAAGGACGATTGCTTCCGAGCGCTGCGCCGGATCCAGCGATTCGACGCCGGCCAGCACCTGCGCCGGATCGGCCGGGAGCTCCACGCTTTGGGCGAAGAGCTCGTCCTTGCCTTTGAAGAAGTGATGGACCATGGCCGGGTCTACCTCGGCTTCGCGGGCCACTTGCCGGAGGCTGGTGCCGTCGAAGCCATGCTCGGCGAACAGCCGACGGGCTGTCGCCAGGATCAGCTCGCGCGAGTCAGTCCCGCCGCTCCGGCGCCCCCGCCGCACGGGAGGCAGGGCGCCGCTCATGAGGTCCGCCGTCGGAGGGTGAACGACGCCAGGACCAAAACGCCCACCACGATCGCGGCGATGATGCCCGCGTCTTGCCACATGGCCTGCGTCGCCTCGGCATTGTTGGCGATCTCCTTGAGGGCGTCAACGGAGAACGTCAGCGGCAGCACGTTGGAGATACTTTCCAGGACGCCATTCATGTGTTTCGTATCGACGAAGAGCCCGCACAGCAGGATCTGCGGCACCACCACTACCGGCATGAACTGAACAGCCTGGAATTCGGTCCGGGCGAAGGCCGAGCACAGCAGGCCCAGGGCGACTCCGAGCACGGCGTTGATGACGGCGATCAGCACCACGTAGCCAGGGGCACCCTTGATGTCGAGGTTGAAGATCCAATAGGCCACGGCCGTTGCTACCAGCGATTGCAGCGCCGCCATAATGGAGAACGCCAGCGCATAGCCGAACAGGAGATCGGCTTTGTGGATCGGCGTCGTCAGGAGCCGCTCCGACGTCCCGGAGGTCCGTTCCCGCAACATCGTGATCGACGTTACAAGGAACATCACCACAAACGGGAAGATGGCCAGCATCATGAGGCCCACACGGTCGAAGGTCCGAGGGACTCCGGGCGGCAGGGTCTCGTTCTCGTAAAGGTAGTACACGGCCGCCAGCAGCAGCGCTGGCACCACCAGGATCAACGCGATGCTTCGACGGTCGTGGCGTAGTTGCTCCAAAACCCGTCTGGTGGTCGCCAACATCATCCGCGGGTTCATGACGCCACCTGGCTTTCACTGGCTCCCCGGTGGTCCGGAGAGGCGTTCGATTCCTGGATGATGCGCAGGAAGGCCTTTTCAAGGTCTTGGCTTTGGCCACGTTCGCTCAGTTCCGCCGGACTGAGTTGAGCCAGTAGCAAACCATCGCGGAGCAGAAGCAAGGAGGAACAATGCGAGGCCTCCTCCATCACATGGCTCGACACCAAGAGCGTGGTTCCCGCTGCGGCCATCGCAGCGAACCGTTCCCACAATTCGGCACGCAGGACCGGGTCCAAGCCAACCGTCGGCTCGTCGAGGACCAGCAATCGTGGATGCGAGACCAGCGCACACGCCAGCGAGACCCGGCTGAATTCGCCGCCGGAAAGGTCGGCAGTCTTCCGCCGCGCCAATGATTCGAGCCCGACGGCGGCAATCGCCTCCGCAGTGTCCGCTGCGGTGACGCCGTGCATCGCACCGAAGAACCTGACGTTCGCTTCGACGCTGAGGTCGGTGTAAACGCTCGGCGCCTGGGTGACGTATCCGACGTCGTGCCGCAGTGACGGCGTGCCTGCCGGGTTGCCCAGAACCTCGAGAGTGCCGGCCGTGAGGCGTTGCACGCCCACGATGCAGCGCATGAGGGTCGTCTTGCCACTGCCGGACGGTCCCAGTAGGCCCGTGATCCGCCCGGGCTCCATGTCGAAGTCCAAGCCGCGGAGGATCTTCTTATGGCCGCGGGTGACGTGCAGTCCAACTGCCGTGACTGCCGGGGGAATGCCCGGAGTGATACTTCTTGATGCGCTGTGGAACATCGTCGCCTCCGCGGATACTTTTATTCATCAGGTGATGAATAAAAGGTAGGCCCGGCAGCGGCTGGCGTCAACAAATATTCATAAGTCCAACCCCTTGAAAAATGTGTCACCCATCACATAAATTCAGAACCAGCCGTGTCGCTGGGGCGCGGACGGTTTCAGAGAGGAAACACACATCAAATGGCTGTAAGCGTTGATCTTTCAGAGGCATTCGACAAGTCTGACTAAGCCTCCAAGACAGCGCCCGCGGCCGAGGGGCCGCTGAGCCACGCCATGGCAGGATGACCAGCCGCCCAGCGGCCAGGGGCTTCCTCGCACCATGGCGTGGCTCATCTTCGTTGGGGGAGGTGCCGGCTTTGGGGAAGATCCCGGGGGACGGGCCCAGGGCAGCTCGGGGCGAGCGGCTTGGCCGGGAGCCGGTAGATTGGTACCCAGTAGATATTGCCAGCTCTTGCCATAGAAACGGATTCTGACCCGTGGTCCTTCGCCTCTCCCAGTTATTCCTGCGCACTCTGCGTGAAGATCCCGTCGACGCCGAAGTCGCCAGCCACAAACTCCTGGTCCGCGCCGGCTACATCCGCCGTGCCGCACCGGGCATCTACACGTGGCTGCCGTTGGGATTGAGCGTCCTGCGCAAGGTCGAGGAGATCATTCGCCAGGAGATGGCCGCCATCGGCGCCCAGGAAGTCCACTTCCCTGCGCTGCTGCCGCGGGAACCCTATGAGGCCACTAACCGCTGGACCGAATACGGCGAGGGGTTGTTCCGCCTCCAGGACCGTAAGGGCGCCGACTACCTGCTCGCCCCCACCCACGAGGAAATGTTCACCCTCCTGGTCAAGGACTTGTACTCCTCGTACAAGGACCTGCCGTTGAGCCTGTACCAGATCCAGAACAAGTACCGCGACGAGGCACGTCCCCGGGCAGGCCTCCTCCGCGGCCGTGAATTCATCATGAAGGACTCCTACTCTTTCGACGTCGACGACGCCGGCCTGGATGCCAGCTACGCGGCCCACCGCGCGGCGTACCTGAAGATTTTCGAGCGCCTTGGGCTGGAAGTCATTCCGGTTGCCGCTACGGCCGGCGCCATGGGCGGATCCAAGAGCGAGGAATTCCTGCACCCCACCGAGATCGGTGAGGACACTTTCGTGCGCTCGGCCGGCGGCTATGCGGCCAACGTCGAGGCCGTCACCACCGTTGTCCCCGCCGAAATCGACTTCAGCAACGCTCCGGCGGCGCGTGTCCTGGACACCCCGGACACGCCCACCATCGAAACCCTCGTGACGGCCGCCAACCAGCTTGCGCCCCGCAGCGATGCCGACGGCGGTCAGTGGACTGCCGCGGATACGCTCAAGAACGTGGTCCTCGCTGTCACACTGCCGACGGGTGAGCGTCAGATCGTAGTCATCGGCGTTCCTGGGGACCGCGCCGTTGACCTCAAACGCGTCGAGGCCAACATCGGTTCCTTCCTGCCTATCGCTGGTGAGATCGGTCTCGAGGCGGCCAACGAGGACGACCTCAAGAAGAACCCTTCCCTCGTCAAGGGCTACATCGGCCTGGCCTGGCGCTCGACGAAGCCGTGCTCGGGCTCGAAGGCACGTCCAAGTTGCTCTTCCTTGTTGATCCGCGGGTTGTCTCCGGCACCAGCTGGGTGACCGGGGCGAACCAAAGCGGCAAGCATGTCTTCGGTCTGGTCGCCGGCCGCGATTTCGCTTGTGACGGCGTCATCGAATGCACCGACGTCCGTTCGGGTGACGAAGCCCCCGATGGCTCCGGCCTGCTGGAGATCGCGCGCGGCATCGAAATGGGACACATCTTCCAGCTGGGGCGCAAGTACGCCGAGGCCCTGGACCTGAAGGTTCTCGACCAGAACGGCAAGCAGGTCGTCGTCACCATGGGCTCCTACGGCGTCGGTGTGACCCGCGCCGTGGCGGCCCTGGCCGAGGCCAACAATGACGAGCGCGGACTGATGTGGCCGCGCTCCGTGGCCCCGGCCGACGTCCACGTGGTCGCCGTCGGCCGCGGCGACGAGATCTTCGCGGCAGCAGAGAAGCTGTCGAGCGAACTTGAGGCCGCCGGCCTCGACGTGATCTACGACGACCGCCCCAAGGTTTCCCCGGGCGTGAAGTTCGGTGACGCTGAACTCGTGGGCGTTCCCACCATCGTGGCAGTCGGACGCGGCTTGGTGGACGGCGTCGTGGAGATCAAAGACCGCCGTACGGGCGAGGCCGAGAACGTGGCGGTCGAGAAGGCTGCCGATTACGTGGTCAACGCCGTACGCCAGAAGTGATCTCCGGCTTCGAATCGATCCAACTCACCACTCTCATCATGATTGTGGTGGCCGGATTCGCAGCCGGTTGGATAGACGCAGTAGTGGGCGGCGGGGGACTGATCCAGCTCCCCGCCTTGCTCCTGGTTCCGGGGATCACCCCAGTCCAAGCGCTGGCCACCAACAAAATGGGCTCCATCTTCGGTACAGCAACCAGCGCCACCACCTACTATCGGCGCGTTGGTCCTGACCTTAAGACAGCCATACCCATGGCGGTGATTGCTCTCGCGGGCAGCTTCGGCGGAGCCGTCCTCGCCACCAACCTTCCCTCCAGCGTCTTCAAACCCATCATCGTGGTGGCGCTGATCGCCGTCGCGCTCTTCACAGCGCTGCGACCCAACGCCGGGGAGTTGACCGCCCTGCGGCATGAAGGCCACAGGCACTACGTGGTGGCCTGCGCGATCGGTGGCGTGATTGGGTTCTACGATGGTCTGATAGGTCCTGGAACAGGCTCGTTCCTGGTAATTGCCCTGGTCTCGGCCATGGGCTATGCCTTCCTCGAAGCCAGCGCCAAGGCGAAGATCGTCAACATGGCCACGAATGCCGGGGCGCTCTTGTTCTTCGTGCCGCACGGATCGCTGCTGTGGGGCGTCGGCGCCGTGCTGGGGCTGTCCAATATGGCGGGCGGGTATCTCGGTGCACGGACTGCCGTGAAGCAGGGCAGCGGCTTCGTGCGCCTAGTGTTCCTGGTGGTGGTGGGCGCGCTGATCATCAAGCTCAGCGTCGACGTCTGGCAGGACTACTCCGCCAAGTAGGCGTTCCGGTACCCTCGGGCGATGGCCCGGCGGAAGGTGCGGGCGTAGCATGCACTCATGTGGGTCGATTCCAGCGACTATGAGCAGGCTCTCGAACGTGCTTGGGAGCATACCCGCGAGTGGTTGAGAACCTTGCCTGGACGGCCCGTACGGCCAAGCAACACAGCCGACGACATCACGGAGATCTTCGGTGGACCGCTTCCGGACGGTGGACTGGATGCGGCCGCAGTGATCGATTTCCTCGCCAAACATGCCGAGCCGGGACTGATGGCCATACAGTCTGGACGCTTCTTCGGATGGGTCATGGGTGGCACCATACCGGCGGCCATGGCCGCGGACTGGATGGTTTCGGCGTGGGACCAGAACACAGGACTGCGCTTCGCCACCCCGGCTACCGCAGGGATCGAAGAGGCTGCCGGGCAATGGCTTCTTGGCCTGCTCGGACTTCCGGGAGAGTCCGACGTCGGGTTCGCCACGGGCGCCAGCATGGCCAACTTCACGGCCCTTGCCGCGGCGCGATGGCGCCAGTTGACCAGCGCGGGTTGGGACGTGAACGCCGGGGGACTCCAAGGCGCGCCTAGGCTGCGCGTCCTGGTGGGTGCTGAGCGGCACGAGAGCCTGGATATGGCCTTGCGTTTTCTCGGGTTGGGCGCGCCTGACGTTGTCCCGAGCGATAACCAAGGAAGGATTGATCCGGCCGCACTGCGGAGGGCGCTGGAGGAAGGTTCCGGACCTCGGCCGACCATTGTGTGCCTTCAGGCCGGGAACCTGCATTCAGGAGCCTTCGACCCGTTCCCGGAGGCTATCTCCGCCGCCAAGGAGCACGACGCGTGGGTCCACGTAGACGGGGCGTTCGGCCTCTGGGCAGCCGCAGTCCCGGAACTACGGCACCTGACTGACGGGGTGGAGTTGGCGGATTCGTGGGGAACCGACGCCCACAAGACCCTCAATGTGCCTTACGACGCCGGAATCGTTGCGGTCCGGGACGTCGCCGCCCTGCGGTCCGCCATCGGCATGCACGCCGAATACCTCATGCACGACGATCACGGTCCCGGTGACCCCATGGAGAAAGTGCCCGAATTGTCCCGCCGCGCGAGGGGCGTGCCCGTCTGGGCGGCGCTTCGGTCCTTGGGCCGCGACGGCGTGCGGCAGCTCGTCGCGGGACGTGCGGGGTGTGCCGCGGAGCTTGCCCGGCGGCTTGCCGAAGTGCCGGGCGTGGAGGTCCTCAATGATGTGGTGTTCACCCAGTTGTCCCTGGCTTTCGGCACAGACGGGAGGACCCGTGCCGTGACGGATTACATCATGGCCGACGGGAGGGTCTGGATGTCCGGTTCCCGCTGGCAAGGGAGGGATATTCTGCGCGTCTCGGTGACAAACTGGTCCACGGATTCGGACGATCTGGATATTGCCGTGCAAGCAATCAAGGATGCATTGCGGGCCACGGTTTGAGCCGGCGGTGGGCTTAGCTGAACACCTTTGCTGAACCCTTTGCTGAACCTAGGTGGACGCTGCGTGGCCGGGCTCGGGCAGTTCGTGCGCGGCGGGAAGTCCTTCTAGAGTCCGTCCCGCCAGGGTGCTGGCCACCCACAGCGAGCGGGCAAGATCGCCGTCATGCCCTGGTTTGCCGGCGTACCACAGCGCGTTTTCCACCTCGCGGACCAAGCTCCATTGCCGGGCAGCTTCGCCGTCCAGGCCGGCCGCCCTGCTGAAATCGGCGCACCGTTCCAGGAAGCGCAAGTTCCGGAGCCGTCCGGGGAAGATCGCGGATACGGTTCCACAAAATCGGGGCGACGGCGAATTCCGCCTCGCCGATCATTGGCTGCGGATCAATCGCCACATACGCGCGTTTTCTGATCGTTTGGCCGCCGTTGAGGTGCGGCAGGATGTTCATGAAATGCAGATCGCAATGCACCAGGACATCCTTGCCTTCGCGGCGTCCAACAGCACCCCGGGTCTGGCATACCTCCAAGGCGGCTTCGAGCAGCCACCGGGGGAAGGGTTGGCCAAGGTCTTCCCAGCCCGCAGGCAATTCATCGCTCCAGCGCTCAGCCTGGGCCGCTATGTGTTCAAATTCTTTCCACCCGGCCCGCTGGTCCGGCTCGATGCTGAGTGCCCTCACAAGGGTGCCCCAAACATCGCGGGCTTCGTCCATCGGAGCGCTGTGCAGCCAGTGCGCGGCGTCGAGCCGCTCCAGCAACATCGCGCAGGAGGCGGCATCGGCGTCGAGCATCCGTACCGCTCCGGTGCCGCCCCATAGTTCCAGAGCGTGCCGCTCGACGAGCGCCTCCGCGTGCGGGAACGCTACCTTGAGCACCGAGCGGGCGCCGTGATGGAGGACCGGAATGACGATCCCGCCGTGGCCGTTCCATGGTTCCATCCCTGGTTCCAGGTCAACGGACAACTGCCAGCGTTCAAGGCTGCTGTTGATAAGTCCGGGCAGCCCTGAGAGCCATGCGCGCCCTTCCGCTGTGCGGGAGTAGCGTGCCTGGAGGTCGCCAGGAATCGAAACGAAGGTAGTCATCACGGTCAGCCTACCCAAGGTGGTGCGGGAGTGGTTCAGACCACTCCGGAGGAACCCAGGAGGCTTCCGATCAAGTACGTCGCGGCGAGGGCCAGGGCGCCGCCGATGACAACGCGCACGGCGGCGCGGGTCTTCGAACTGCCGCCAATCCATGCGCCGAGGGCTCCCGTGATTGCCAGCGCGACCAGCACGGAAATGAAGGTCAGCGGCACGCGGAGTCCGAGCGGCGGCAGCAGGATCGCGAGCAAGGGGAGCACCGCTCCCAGAGTGAAGGCAATCGCGGAGGCAAACGCCGCATGCCACGGACTGACGATGTCGTCTTCGTCGATATTCAATTCCGCGGAGAGATGAGCGGCCAAGGCATCGTGCTCCGTCAATTCGACGGCCACTTTCCGCGCGGTTTCAGGCTGCAGGCCCTTGGCCTCGTAGATCGCAGTAAGCTCGGCCAGTTCCTCGTCGGGTTGTTCGGCCAGCTCCCGGCGTTCCTTCTCGATGAGGGCCTTCTGGCTGTCGCTTTGGCTGCTGACAGAGACGTATTCGCCTAGCGCCATGGACACCGCGCCGCCCACGAGTCCGGCCGCGCCGGCTGCGAGGATCGCTCCGGAGTTCGTGGTGGCGCTGGCGACGCCCACCACAATGGCGGCAACGGAGACAATTCCGTCATTGGCGCCAAGGACGCCGGCCCGAAGCCAGTTGAGCCGGTGGGCGAGGTCGTTGGCGTGTGGTTCGTTTTCGTGCAGAGCTGCAGTTTCGATGGAAGCCATGGTACAAGCCAAACACTTGGGGCCGAAGGCCGCCAGCAAAGAAAGGCTTTCCTATGGAGTCGGAGTCGGAGTCGGAGTCGGAGTCGGCGTGGCGGACGGGAACGGGGGCAGCGCCGCGGTGTCGATCAAGAGTCCGGGAAACGGACCAACTGGAGCGCCCCATGCCTGGCTGCGCTTGGCTGCGTCGACGAGGCCGTCGATGGCCCACTGGCGCGTTTCGCCTTCGGACAACCCCACGAGGTCGGCATAGGCTGCCAGCGAGCTGGATTCCATGCTTCCCAGCGCTGTCCCCGGCTTCGCAGCGAAGCTTGCCGGCAACCGGTAGCCGGCTTCCCGCGGCGGTGTAGCGATGCAGTGCAACCGGCCCTGTGCTTCCGCTCCGCGGAGCAGCTCCTGATGCCGGGCCAGCCAGGTGGCCGCCGTTGCCGAACCCTTCGGGTCCAGCTTCGTTACGGCCACCTGGTAGGCGTAGATCGCCTCTTGTTCTGAGCTCACCACGCTGGCAAGGGCGCCGGGGAGATCGGCCGCGGCCGTGGCCGCCCCGGAGGGGGATGCCGCCGTCGGGGACGTCGTAGGCAGGGTGGGGCAGCTTGAGGGAGTCGCGCCGGAGGGAGTTGCGCCGGAGGGAGTTGCGCCGGAGGGAGTTGCGCCGGCGGAAGCTGCCTCGGACGGAGTTGCCGGTACCGGCAGGCCCCAGAGGGTGGCCAGCCTCGAGGCCTCGATCAGCTGGGAGGTCCCGACGGCGGCGAGCAGTCGGGCGATGCCGCCGTCGGCCTTCGCAGCGTCCGCCAAGCGACGGGAAGCACTGGAGGAGAGAGCGGAGACGAAGCTGGCACGCGTTGGGCTGCCAGTAGCGGCACCGGGGTTTGAGGACACAGGGCTTGGGGACGCAGGGCTTGGGGACGCAGGGCTTTCGGACGCATGGGCCACGGTGCTGCGCGACGACGACGCCGATGGTCCGGAAGGCGACAGCAAGGCCCGGCCCTGGCTTGTAAGCAAAATCACAGTGTCCGATAGGCCGCTGTCGCCGGAGGTTTCGCTGCCGGACGCACCGCCCGACGTCGTGCCCGCCAAAAGCGAGGCGGTGCCCCGGAGTGACTCCGCGGAGGCGAGGGCTTCGGAACGCGCAGTTTCGGAAAACGGCGCGGGGGTTGGTTTTCCGGCGTCGCGGGGTACCAGCACGGTTCCGATCCCCACGACGATGACTGCGAGCAAAGCCAGGAGAAGGGCTCTCGCCCAACGGTGGCTCCGTGGTTTTTCAGCAGTCTCGTGGTTCACAACAGACTATGGTGTCACGCCCGGGGGTCCATCGCCGCCATCCAAACAAACCCCGTGCACCACGGCGCCGCAAATGTCGTTAAGCTAGTAGTCACAACATCATCTATCGGGAGGCGGCTGGCCAGTGAGTCATTCGGAAGCCACGACTTCAACAGACCAGGTTGGAACGGAACCCACGAATCCAACACGACACGAGGTCCGCAACCCCGAGGAGAGCAGGCTGAAGGCCCTTCTGGAGCCTGCCGTCCTGGCAAGCCGGCTCTACCTTGAGGATGTTGCCATCCAGGTTGCTGGTTCGCACCGGGTAGTCCACGTGGTCATCGACCTGCCCCAGGAGGAAACCGGCGGCGTCAGCCTGGACGTCATCGCGGACATCTCCAGGGCGCTTTCGGACATCCTGGACAACGACCCCCGGGCTGACGGACGTCCGTACGACCTCGAGGTATCTTCGCCCGGAGTTGGCCGTCCACTCACGGAGCCGCGCCACTGGCACAGGGCCCGCGGACGCATGGTCAAGGTCAACGTTATCCAGGGCGAGAACCTGACAGGCCGGATCCAGTCCGTTGATGACGACGGCGTCACACTGGTTCCCGAGCAAGCGGTCAAGAAGGGGATGAAGCCCAAGCAGGGTGAGCCCGTGAAGATTCCTTTCGACAGGATCCGCCAAGGAAAAGTCGAGATAGAGTTCAGCCACCTCCACGAGGCCGGGCTGGAAGACGAGTACAACGGACCTTCCGAGGAGGCCTAATGGATATTGACATGAGTGCGCTGAGACTCCTGGAGCGTGAGCGTGAAATCCCGCTGGACCTCCTGATCCCCACCATCGAGCAGGCGCTCTTGGTGGCCTACCACAAGACGCCTGGCGCTTTCGAAAAAGCCCGCGCGGAACTGGACCGCAAGAGCGGACACGTGACCATTTGGGCCACGGAAATCGACGACGACGGCCAAGCCGTCGGCGAGTTCGAGGACACTCCTGCGGGCTTCGGCCGCATCGCAGCCAGCACCGCGCGGCAGATCATCCTGCAGCGCTTGCGCGACGTTGAGGATGACAACGTCCTGGGCGAATTCAAGGGCCGTGAAGGCGAACTTGTCGCCGGCCTGATCCAGCAGGGCAACAACCCGCACATGATTCAGGTGAACCTCGGCTCCGTGGAAGCGTTGCTCCCGCCGCCCGAGCAGGTACCAGGCGAGAAGTACACCCACGGAAACCGTCTTCGCGCTTTTGTCGTAGATGTCCACCGCGGGACCAAGGGCCCGTCCATCACGCTGTCGCGTTCGCACCCGGGCCTCGTCCGCAAACTTTTCGAGCTGGAAGTTCCCGAAATCGCGGATCGCTCGGTCGAGATCGTGGCACTGGCACGCGAGGCCGGGCACCGCACCAAGATGGCGGTCAAGGCCAACACCCCAGGCATCAACGCCAAGGGTGCATGCATCGGCGAAATGGGCTCGCGCGTGCGCGCCGTCATGACCGAGCTCAATGACGAGAAGATCGACATTGTCGACTTCAGCGAGGATCCAGCGACTTTCATCGCCAACTCCCTCTCGCCGTCGCGCGTGAATTCGGTCACCATCACGGACGAGGCCACGCGGTCCGCCCGGGTGGTTGTTCCTGACTATCAGCTCTCCCTCGCGATCGGTAAGGAAGGCCAGAACGCCCGCCTTGCGGCGAAGCTGACCGGCTGGCGCATCGACATCGTCTCCGACGCCGCTCCGGCGAAGAGCAACTAAACCAGCCCAAGGAAGCCCGGCCCCGAATCCGCGCACTCAGCGGATTCGGTGGCCGGGCCTTCGGGGGCTTAGAATGGGTGGAACCGGGCCTATGCCCGGTATCCGTGCGCTTTGGCATGCCTGTGACTTTGCAGGTGCCAAGGAAAGCAGAACCGCAGAGGCAGGAAAAGACACTGAGGCAGGTTGATACACCCAGTGGTGAACTGCTTCATGTCAGGCACCAGCCTGTCCGCACCTGCATCGGATGCCGGAAACAAGGCAAGCGGAGCGAGTTGATCCGGCTTGTCGCCGAAGGCGGCGGGTCACCCGTCGTCCTGGTGGATGAACGACGCCGGATGACTGGCCGGGGTGCGTGGCTGCACTCCAGCAACACATGCCTGACGCTGGCAGTAAAACGGCGTGCTTTCGCAAGGGCCCTCGCGGGCGCGAGTGAAGTCACCGCCGTCGAACGCTACATGGCGGCAGTCATGCCACCTGCGGACACTCCGTGAAAGCAGGAAACCGTCCAAACCTGAAAGCGGGTCAGAAAACTGATGGAAACCCGATGAGTTCCCAGCGATGAGTGCGCAACGATGACAACTTTGTTGCGCTCTGTACAGGGCCTATCCGCCGCATTCGCGGCTGGGGCCCGCAGTAAGAAGTAGACGGTTCGTCGCCTGGCTCGGTGCGGACCGAGACAGGAGAAATGTGGCCAAGGTCCGCGTACATGAGCTCGCCAAAGAGCTCGGTATTACTTCCAAAGATGCAGTGACAAAACTGCAGGAATTGGGCGAATTCGTTCGCTCCGCCTCGTCAACTATTGAGGCCCCCGTCGTGAAGAAGCTTCGCGACGCCTACCCGGGCGCCAGCGCCGCAAGGGCTACTGCCCCTGCGGCAGCTCCCGTTGCGGCCCCGAGGGCACCAGCCGCGCCCGCAGCATCCCGCCCGGCGCCGGGCCCCGCAGCCCCTAAGGCTCCGGCTCCGGCTCCCAAGGCTGAAACCCCTGCCCCGGCAGCGCCTGCTGCAGCAGCACCTGTTTCTGCAGCGCCTGCAAGCCCGTTCTCGGCCAAGCCGGGTGCCCGTCCGGCACCCAAGGCCGAAACTCCCGCACCGGCACGTCAGGGCGGCCAGGCTCCGCGCCCCGGCGGCCCCCGTCCGGGCAACAACCCGTTCGCAACGTCGCAGGGCATGCCCCGCGGCCGTGGCGGCGACGGCGAGCGTCCTCCCCGTCCGGGCAACAACCCCTTTGCACCCTCGCAGGGCATGCCGCGCTCCGGTGGCGGCCGCAATGAAGGCGAACGCCCCGGCGGTCCGCGTCCCGCGGCCGGTGCCGGTGGCCCCCGCCCCGCAGCCGGTGCTGGTGGACCCCGTCCGGGCGCGCCGCGTCCCGGTGCTCCCCGTCCGGGCGCTCCGCGCCCCGCCGGTGGCCCTGCTGGCAACCGTCCTACTCCGGGCATGATGCCCAACCGCACTGAGCGTCCGGCTCCCGGTGGCGCAGGCCGTCCGGGTGGCGCTGGCCGTCCCGGTGGCGGCCCCGGCCGTCCGGGTGGCGCTCCTGGCGCCGGCACCGGTGGCGGAGCTCCCGCCGGCGGTGGCTTCGGCAAGGGTGGCCGCGGACGCGGTGGCACCCAGGGTGCCTTCGGCAAGGGTGGCGCAGGACGTGGCAAGCAGCGCAAGTCGAAGCGTGCAAAGCGTCAGGAACTGGAGCAGATGAGTGCTCCGTCGCTGGGTGGCGTATCCGTACCCCGCGGCGACGGCAACACCGTGGTCCGGCTTCGTCGTGGCTCGTCCATCACGGACTTCGCCGACAAGATCGAGGCGAACCCCGCCGCACTGGTAACTGTGCTGTTCCACCTTGGTGAAATGGCAACGGCCACGCAGTCGCTGGACGAAGACACCTTCGGCCTGCTCGGCGCTGAACTCGGCTACAAGGTCCAGGTTGTCTCTCCGGAAGACGAAGAGCGCGAGCTCCTCGACTCCTTCGACATCGATCTCGATGCCGAACTGGAAGCCGAAGGCGACGACGTCCTCGAACCTCGTCCCCCGGTTGTCACCGTCATGGGTCACGTTGACCACGGTAAGACCCGACTGCTCGACGCCATCCGGAAGACCAACGTGGTTGCCGGCGAACATGGCGGCATCACGCAGCACATCGGTGCCTACCAGATCAGCCACGTCCACGAGGGAACTGCCCGCGACATCACCTTCATTGACACCCCCGGTCACGAGGCGTTCACCGCCATGCGTGCCCGTGGTGCCAAGGTCACCGACATCGCCATCCTGGTTGTCGCAGCCGACGACGGCGTCATGCCGCAGACGGTGGAAGCGCTCAACCACGCCCAGGCGGCCAACGTGCCGATCGTCGTCGCGGTCAACAAGATCGACAAGGACGGCGCAAACCCGGACAAGGTCAAGGGTCAGCTCACCGAGTACGGCTTGGTTCCCGAAGAATACGGTGGAGACACCATGTTCGTTGAGGTCTCTGCCCGCCAGAACATCAACATCGACGAACTGATCGATGCCGTCCTGCTCACCGCAGACGCCGCTCTGGACCTGCGCGCCAACCCGGACAAGGATGCTCGAGGCATTGCCATCGAAGCGAACCTGAACAAGGGCCGCGGTTCCGTGGCCACCGTCCTGGTCCAGTCCGGTACCTTGGCCGTCGGCGACACGATCGTGGCCGGCACGGCTCACGGCCGCGTCCGTGCGATGTTCGATGAGGACGGCAACGCCCTCGACGTCGCGCTCCCGTCCCGTCCGGTACAGGTCTTGGGTCTGTCCAACGTGCCGCGTGCAGGTGACACCTTCCTGGTGACCTCCGACGAGCGTACGGCCCGCCAGATCGCTGAAAAGCGTGAAGCAGCCGACCGCAACGCGGCCCTGGCCAAGCGTCGCAAGCGCATCAGCCTCGAAGACTTCGACAAGGCTGTGGCCGAAGGCAAGATCGACACCCTCAACCTCATCCTCAAGGGTGACGTTTCCGGTGCTGTTGAAGCCCTCGAAGACGCCCTGCTCAAGATCGACGTCGGCGACGACGACGTTCAGCTGCGCGTCATCCACCGCGGTGTGGGTGCCATCACGCAGAACGACGTCAACCTCGCCACGGTGGACAACGCCATCATCATCGGCTTCAACGTCAAACCCGCCGAGCGCGTGGCTGACCTTGCCGATCGTGAAGGCGTGGACATGCGCTTCTACTCCGTGATCTACGCGGCAATCGATGACATCGAGCTGGCCCTCAAGGGCATGCTCAAGCCAGAGTACGAGGAAGTCCAGCTCGGTACCGCCGAGGTCCGCGAAGTGTTCCGTTCTTCCAAGTTCGGTAACATCGCCGGTTCCATCGTCCGCTCGGGCATCATCCGCCGTAACACCAAGGCACGCGTTAGCCGCGATGGCAAGGTCATCGGCGACAACCTCACAGTTGAGACGCTCAAGCGCTTCAAGGACGACGCCACTGAGGTCCGCACGGACTTCGAGTGTGGTATCGGTCTTGGCTCGTACAACGACATCAACGAAGGCGACATCATCGAGACCTTCGAGATGCGCGAGAAGCCGCGCGTCTAAGGCGTAGCGATAGGAGGGTCGGGGCCGTTGGATTTTCCGGCGGCCCCGCCCCTTTCCACCGAAATTTTAGGAGTAGAAATGGCTGATCCGGCACGCGCTGCCAAGTTGGCGCAGCGGATTAAGGTTGTTGTTGCTGAGGCCCTTGGCCGGCGGATCAAGGATCCTCGGGTTGAAGGCATCACCATCACCGATGCCCGCGTCACCAACGATCTTCAGCACGCCACCGTATATTACACCGTCTTCGGTGACGAGGTTGCCCACGCCGACGCCGCCAGGGCGTTGGAGAAGGCGAAGGGGGTCCTTCGTCAGGAAGTGGGCCGCAACATCACTGTGCGCCTGACTCCTACCTTGGAGTTCGTTCCTGACCTCATTCCGGTCAACGCGTCAAACCTCGAGGAGCTGCTGCGTACCGCCAAGGAGCGCGACGCCGAGGTGGCCGCACTGGCTGCGGGCGCCAAGCACGCGGGCGATGCAGATCCCTACAAGAGCGACGCACCGCAGGATGCGGACATCGACGAAGACGATTTTGACGAAGAAGACATCGACCTCCGCGCCGATGAAGATATCGACGAAGACGGCGGCAAGTAAGCTTCCGATTTCCGGGAAAAGGCCGGCTCCAAGTATGGAGACGGCCTTTTCTGCCTTCCGGCGCTCCCGGTGGCTATGATCGGAGCATGGCGGCGCACGATGCTCAGCAACTTGGGAAATACCTCGACCATGCGATCCGGCTCGCCGTACAAAACGTGGCCGACGGCGGTGGGCCTTTCGGCGCCGTCGTGGTCACCCCGGATGGCCGGCTCCATGACGGCGTGAACCGGGTCACCCGGGACAACGACCCCACGGCGCACGCCGAAGTGGTCGCGATCAGGCGGGCTGCATCTGAACTTGGAAGCTTCGATCTCAGCGGCTCCGTGCTCTACTCAAGCTGTGAACCGTGCCCTTTGTGCCTCTCAGCCGCGCTCTGGGCCAGGATCGGGCAGGTCTACTTCGCGGCGGACCGGCATGGCGCCGCCCGTGCCGGCTTCGACGACGCCGTGTTCTACGAATACTTCGACGGCGTCCGGCCTGAACTGCTGCCGGTCCAGCACGCGGACGTTCCGGCGTCGGACGCCCCGTTCGATGCTTGGCGCGGGCACAAAAACCGGACGGTCTACTGAGGCTCGACGTGGCTGGAAGCCACGCTGCCGGGGCTCAAACCCGCCCGGGAAGGCGGCTGACGCCGTCGAGTAGCTGCTGGTGATCCCCGCACAAGGCGATCCTGATCCACCCCTCGCCGATGGAACCGAACGCAGTACCCGGCGCCACGGCAACTCCGGATTCCGCGAGGAATTGGCGTACCCAGGCGCGCACGTTGCCGCCGCTTACATGCGAGACGTCCGCCCAAAGATAGAAAGCCCCTTGGGCATCCAGGAAGGGAATGCCCTTTTCGGCCAGCAGTGTCGAGGCTGCGTCCCGGTTGGCGCGGTAGTGCTTCCGGGCGGTGTCCACATAGTCCTGCGGGCCAGTCAGCGCCGCGACCGCGGAGTACTGCGAAGGCGAAGCCACGCAGGAAACGATAGCCTCCATGACGTTGTTCATCTTCCGCTCCAAGCCGGGAGGGCAAATGAGCGCGCCGATCCGCAGCCCGGTCAGTCCGTAGGTTTTGGACAAGGTCAGGGACGTGAAGACCCGGGCCTCGCCGGGAACTGCACTGTCGAAGCGGGCCGGGCTTGTGTGCTCAACATCGAACGTGAAGGCTTCGTAGCATTCATCCGAAATGATCCAGAGATCGTGCTTGACCGCCAGTTCCACGAGTCGGCGCATCAGTCCCTCGCCGATCACCGCACCCAGGGGGTTTGACGGCGAATTCAGGACCAACACCTTGGTGGCCGGCGTGATCAGCGACTCGATGTCCTCGATGCGGGGCTGGAAATCGTGCTCGGGGTAGAGCGGATACTCCACGGGGACGGCGTGCAGCAAGTGGCTTGTCATGGCAAAAGTGGGATAGCCCGGATTCGGAATCAGGATTTCGTCGCCGGGGGAGAGAAGCAGGCTCATGGCGAAATGCAGCCCCTGTTGGGCCCCGTCCACGACGTACACACGCTCGGCGCCGATGTCCACCTTGTTGTGGGCGCGAAAGCGCGCGGCAAAAGCTTCCCTGAGGGCCGGGATCCCGGCATTCGGGGTGTAGTTGGTCTCGTCCCTGTCCAGGCATGCGATCCCCGCCTCAAGGATGTGCCGGGGCAGCGCGAAACCGGGCTCGCCGATGCTGAGGACAATCGCCCCGGGCGTCGCCCAGGCGGCCTCGGTGATCTCGCGGATCTGGTTCACGGGCACTTCGCGGACGTGCGTGGCAAGCTCTGGCATGGGAGCCATCTTAGCTGCGGTGCGCTCCTTGTCGTGGAGTGCGGCTACAGCGGTGCCCGAACCCACTAAGGAAGACTACCCCGATGGAATCACACATTTTGGTTTGAAATTTTTCCAACACAAATGGCCTTCGACCGGCACAAGAATTACATGAGGGTCCAAACAGCGTGCGTCGATGGTCGTGATCCCGGCGGGTGTCATCCATGACATTGTGAATGACGGGGAATATCCATTGACCGCGATTGGTTTCTTCGCCAACGGAGTAATAAGCAGCGTCTTCGAGGAAGCGCTCATGCCCTCCAACACGAGCAAACATTCACTTCCCTGAAATCTAGGCAGCATATACAAGATATACAAGCAGTGTCGTTTGGGGGTCATTGTGGCAGCACGGAGCATACGGACAGCAGTGTCCCTCTACATCGATGTGATACGGAGGCCCGGCGCCGCTATCCCGATCATCGGGACAACCATTGCGACACTGCCGATCGGAATGCTCGGATTGTCGATTATTTTGACTATTCAACAAAATGGGAACGGCTTCTCGAATGCCGGCATCATTGTCGGAATGATGGGACTCGGCACCGGCGTCGGGATGGCCGCCCAGGGTCGCCTCATCGACATCTTCGGACAACCAAGAGTGTTGATACCCGTTGCGTCAATGCAAATGTCCTTCCTTATTCTGCTCGTAGTCGGTGTGAGCGGCGGATGGGCCATCTGGGTCATAGGACTCTTAGCATTTGGAGCGGGTTCCTGCCAGCCGCAGGTAGGGGCATGTCTTCGTTCATTGTGGGCGGTACTCGTGGAACCTGACCAGCGCCACGTTGCCACAGCCCTGTCCTCGATCCTGTTTGAGGCACCGATCATCATGGCCCCCATTCTGCTCACCGCCCTATTGCTGATCGCCAGTCCGGCGGCGGCGGTACTAACGGCAGCGGCGTTCTACACAATCGGGGCATATATGCTCGCCGCCAGCAGGGCATCCCGGACCTGGCAGCCAGACGCCAGGAGGCATGGAAACGTACTGGGAGCTCTGGCTTCGCCTGGAGTCCGCACTATTCTTCTGGTAGGATTTGGTCAAGGAATCCTCACCGCCATGGTGCAAGTCCCCTCGGCAGCCTTTGCGGAAAGATCCGGCGTCCCGAACGTCGCCCCCCTCTTGTACGGGGCACTTTCGATGGGCAGCCTCATGGGCACCGTGATCTACGGGGCACGACGCTGGGCCGTGTCCGCCTGGGTCCGGCTGACAGTTCTCCTCGGTGGCGCCGCAATCGCACTCCTCCTCTGCGCCTTGACGGCGGACCTCTTCGTACTTGCGGCGTCAGTCTTCCTTGTCGGTGCCTCAATCGGTCCGGTAGCGGTCTGCTACTTCGGCCTACTGGATGAGCTCGCTCCTCGAGGCACACGGACTGAGGCCTTCACCGTAGTATCGGCCGCAGCGCTGAGCTCCTTCGCCGCCGCGGCGGCCGGCGCTGGGGCTATTATCGATCGGTTCGGGGTGCCATGGGCATTCGGAATTGGCTGTGTCTCGATGGCCGTCACCGCCGTGACCGTCCTGGGAAGACGCAACACACTCAGGACCGACACCCTTGAGCGCCCGCCTCACGAAACCTCAGAACGGGTTGACTGATCGCGGGAACAAGGCCCCATCGATGCGGATCCGCTCCCCAATAAAAGCAGAGGTGTCCAAGGCCTTTGCGGTATCCGCCAGATCTAGTCCGCTTGACAACTGCGGCAGCAGAATGTGCCCACTCCTGCCATCCCGAAGCTGAAGATGGATGGACGTTTGTCGATGCCCGCCGTGGTGCGCTGCTTGTCGTGGAGCCAGCCAACGGAGCCATGGGCCGCAAGATCCATGCCCCGGCGCGGATATACTGGGAGGCGTGCTTTCTGGACTGGTAATCGTTGACAAGCCGCAAGGATGGACCAGCCACGATGTGGTTGGACGGATGCGGCGGCTTGCCGGTACCCGGAAAGTGGGCCACGCAGGAACCCTGGACCCTATGGCCACCGGCGTTCTGGTGCTCGGGATCAACAAAGCCACGCGGCTGTTGACCTACATCGTGGGCACCTCCAAGACATACTCAGCCACCATCCGGCTCGGTGAATCCACTATTACGGACGACGCCGAAGGCGACATCACAGCGAGCCGCAGCGCCGCCGGGGTCACCGAGGAAGCCATCCGCGCCGGCGTCGTCGAGCTCAGCGGGGAGATCCAGCAGGTCCCCAGCAGCGTCAGCGCCATCAAGGTCAACGGCGAACGGTCCTACGCACGTGTCCGTTCGGGCGAAGAGGTCAAGCTCGCCGCACGTCCCGTGACCATCCACCGTTTTGAGATCCATGCCATCAGGAGGATCGACGGCGGCAAGGTAGTGGACGTCGATGTCACCGTGGAGTGTTCGTCCGGCACGTACATCCGTGCGCTGGCGCGCGACCTCGGTGAGGCTCTCGGCGTCGGCGGTCACCTCACAGCTTTGCGGCGCACCCAGGTGGGACCGTACTCCCTGGAGCAGGCCCGCACCCTCGAGCAACTTGCCGAGGAACTGGAAGTTCTGGAAATGTCGGCCGCCGCCCGCGCGCTGATGCCCAACCGGGAGCTAAGCGAGGCCGAAACCACCGAAATCTCCTTTGGCCGCAGGATCGCGGCCGGGCCCGCTGCCGGCACGGCCGAGGCAGCCACTGCCGAGAACCCCACTGCCGCGTTCTCCCCGTCAGGGGAACTGGTGGCCCTGCTTTCCGATGCGGGGAGTTTCGCCAAGCCCGTGCTGGTGTTCACGCCCGATAACGAGAAGCAGCAGAACGAAAAGCAGGCACTCTAGCGATGGACGGATACTTTTACGCTGTTCCTGGTGGTGGGCTTGCTGTCCACCATCATCTGCGTCGTGGCGGGCCTGATGAAAAAGGCCCCCAACGACGTCACCATCCTGTCCGTCGCCGCCGTCGAGCTCGTCCTGCTGGTCTATCTCGTCGGATCTATCATCCGTGTGGCGACGGGTGAAAAGATCGCGGGAGAGCCTGGGAATTCTGGGGCTACATCATCACGGCGCTCATCCTTCCCATCGTGGCCGTGTATTCGTCCATCCTGGAACGGACCCGTTGGAGCAATTTCGTCATGGGCGCCGTGGGCGTCACCGCATTGGTCATGGCGGCCCGCATGAACCAGATCTGGTACTGACATTGGAAGAAGCACACGAAGTGACTGTTGAGACCCCCGAAAAGAAGAACCGGGACACCCGCAACACCGGTCCCGGGCGGCTGCTGATTGCCGTTTACGCGGTTTTTGCGATCTCGGCCACGGCCCGCGCCGGGTACCAGATCCTGACCAAGTTCTCAGATGCCCCCTTGGCCCACATCCTCTCGGCCTTCGCGGCCGTGGTGTACGTCGTGGCCACGGTCTCCCTCGCCAAGCCGGGCCGCACCTGGTTCAAGGTGTCCCTGGTGGCGGTCCTCGTGGAAATGGTGGGGGTCCTCGTGGTGGGTGCCCTCAGCCTTTTCGACCCTGTGGCCTTCCCGCACGACACCGTCTGGTCCCTGTTCGGCCGTGGATACGGCTTTGTGCCGTTGATCCTGCCGGTTCTGGGCTTGCTCTGGCTTTACCGCCGGCGCCCGGCACGGCTTCCGGAGTAACCCCGGGCGGGTAACCTTAGAGAAATCCGGCGCCGGAACACGCCGCCGGGCATAGCGAACACCAGCAGTAAAAGGCGAGGTTGATGGTCCACATCTGGAACGATCCCACCGAGGTCCCCGAGGATTTTGGTCCCAGCGTCGTTACCATCGGCAACTTCGACGGCGTCCATCGCGGACACCAGCAAGTGCTGTCGCAGCTTCTGCGCACGGCGGAGCAGCGCGGTGCCCGGTCCGTCGTCGTGACATTCGATCCCCACCCGGCCCTGGTTCACCGGCCCGAGTCCGCACCGGAGCTCCTCATGGGGCTGCAGGACAAACTCGATGCCTTGGCCGGCACGGGCGTCGACGCTGTCCTCGTCATGAAGTACAACCTCACGCTTGCGGCCATGACGCCGGAGGAATTCGTCGTCAAGGTCCTGCTGGACGGGCTTCACGCGGCACACGTCGTGGTGGGCCACGATCTCCGTTTCGGGGTCGGCAATTCGGGCGACGTCAGTACCATGCAGGAATTGGGCCAGGCCCTGGGCTTCGGCGTCCACGTGGTCAATGAGTTCGGCGCTGAGGGCTTTCCAGTCCACGACGACGGCGGTACGGACCGCCGCTGTTCCTCCACCTGGGTGCGCGAGGCACTCGCCGAGGGCGACGTCGAGACCGCCGCGGCCGTCCTCGGGCGCCCGCATCGGATGCGCGGCGAGGTAGTCCACGGCGCCGCCCGCGGACGTGCGCTGGGCTTCCCCACTGCAAACCTTGACCATGGCGCTACCGGATATGTCCCCGCGGACGGAATCTACGCCGGCTGGCTGGTGGACCAATCCGGAACCCGCTGGCCCGCCGCGATTTCCGTGGGTTCCAACCCCACGTTCGACGGCGTGAGCCGCCAGGTGGAAGCCCACGTGATCGACCGCCCCGAAGAATCAGTGGAGGACTTCAACCTGTACGGACAGACTGTCGTCGTGGAGTTCACGGCCCGGCTGCGCGGCATGGTGGCCTACCGCGGACCTGAGGCCCTCGTTGACCAGATGCGCCTCGACGTTATTCAGGCCCGCGATCTCCTGATCAACAAGTAGCAGGGGGGACGAGCCGTGAGCGTAGAGAAGAACACCCGGCCGCTCGACGAAGGCATCGTCAAGGATTTCCGCTCACGTATGAGCTACGGTTCCTACCTTCAGCTTCCGTTGCTGCTCAGCGCCCAGCAACCGGTCAGCCAACCCGAGCACCACGATGAGCTCTTGTTCATCATCCAGCACCAGACCACGGAGCTGTGGCTGAAGCTGGTCCTGCACGAGCTCCGCAGTGCCGCTGCATGGTTGCGTGAGGACGATCTTGGCTCGGCTTTGAAGGCGATCGCCCGGGTGAAACACATCCAGACGACGCTCACCGAGCAATGGTCTGTACTGGCGACGCTGACGCCCACGGAGTATTCCCAGTTCCGCGGCTTCCTGGGGAACGCGTCGGGATTCCAGTCGGCCCAGTACCGCGCCGTCGAGTTCATTCTCGGCAACAAGAACGCGAAGATACTGCCGGTGTTTGACGCGGACCCAGAGTCGAGGGCCGTGCTGGAGTTGCTGCTCCACGCGCCCAGCATCTACGACGAATTCCTGGCCTACCTGCACCGTCATGGCTACGAGGTTCCGGCTTCCGTCCTGGACCGTGATGTCACGCGAGCACACCAGTTCGCCCCTGAGCTGGTGCCACTCTTCAAGCACATCTACGAACATGCCGCAGAAAACTGGGCTGCTTATGAGGCCTGCGAGGAACTGGTGGACCTTGAGGACAACTTCCAACTGTGGCGCTTCAGGCACTTGCGCACTGTGCAACGGACTATCGGCATGAAGACGGGAACCGGAGGTTCGAGCGGCGTTTCATTCCTTCAGAAGGCACTCGAACTCACGTTTTTCCCGGAGCTGTTCGCCGTCCGCACCGAGATCGGGCAGTGACCGGGTTTTCCCTTTGATAAGGGTCACACGGCAGCTTTCGACAAGTTCGCCGGGCTGCCGGTAAACTGGGGGATGGATCCGGCTGCAGTCCGTGGCGGCTGGACCTGTTTTGTGTGCTTCATCGGCACAAACAACCCGGCAGCGAGGCGCTGAATCGGGACGCACGGCACAACTCTAGGAGTTCATGTGGCACTTGAAGCCGCTGTTAAGCAGTCCATCATCGAGGCATACGCAACGTCCAAGGGCGACACTGGTTCGCCGGAGGTCCAGATTGCAGTCCTGACTCAGCGGATCAAGGATCTGACTGAGCACATGAAGGAGCACAAGCACGACTTCCACACCCAGCGCGGTCTGCTGGGCATGGTGGGTCGTCGCAAGCGCATGCTGGGCTACCTCAAGAAGACTGACATCGCCCGCTACCGTGCGCTCATCGAGCGCCTCGGCCTGCGCCGCTAGTTTGACTTCGGGCGGCCCGATCCACCACGGACCGGGCCGCCCTCTTCAAAACAACTACATTAGGAAGATCGACCGCATCGCGCATTCGCGGTCCTCGGTAGTGATCCCCGGGAGCAGCCTTCTGTGATGAAGGCACAGCCCGAGGGTCTCGATCGATGACCGGGTGTCGTACAGGCCAGGAAAAGACGCTGGCGTGGGTCGATGCGGACGGACTTCCGCTACCAAGAAACGGAGGTGACTCTCAATGGAGGGTCCCGAAATCCAGTTCTCAGAAGCCATCATCGACAATGGCCGTTTCGGCAAGCGTGTTATCCGCTTCGAAACCGGCCGCCTTGCCAAGCAGGCAGCCGGCGCAGCGATGGTCTACATCGACGAAGACACTGCCCTGCTGTCAGCAACCACCGCGGGCAAGTCCCCGCGTGAAGGCTTCGACTTCTTCCCGCTGACCGTCGACGTCGAAGAGCGCATGTACGCCGCCGGCCGCATCCCGGGCTCGTTCTTCCGCCGTGAAGGCCGTCCGTCAACCGAAGCCATCCTCGCTTGCCGCCTGATGGACCGCCCGCTGCGTCCCGCCTTCGTCAAGGGCCTGCGCAACGAAGTCCAGATCGTCGTCACCGTCCTGGCGATCAACCCGGACGAGCTCTACGACGTCGTTGCCATCAACGCTTCGTCCATGTCCACCCAGCTCTCCGGACTGCCGTTCTCCGGCCCGATCGGTGGCGTCCGCGTTGCCCTCATCGCCGACGAACAGGGCTCTGAATGGGTTGCTTTCCCGAAGCACTCCCAGCTCGAGAACGCCGTCTTCAACATGGTTGTTGCCGGCCGCATCGCGGGTGACGACGTCGCCATCATGATGGTGGAAGCCGAAGCCACGGACAACTCCTGGAACCTCATCAAGGAACAGGGCGCTACCGCTCCCACCGAAGAGGTTGTTTCCGAGGGTCTTGAGGCTGCCAAGCCGTTCATCAAGGCCCTGTGCGAGGCTCAGGCCGACCTGGCTGCCCGCGCCGCCAAGCCGACCGTTGAGTTCCCGGTCTTCCTGGACTACCAGGACGACGTTTACGCCGCTGTTGAGTCCGCCGCCGCTGACAAGCTGGCTGCCGTCTTCCAGATCGCAGACAAGCAGGACCGCGACAACGCTTCCGACGAGCTCAAGGACGAGGTCCTTGGCGCCCTCGCCGGCCAGTTCGACGGCCGCGAAAAGGAACTCTCCGCAGCCTTCCGCTCGCTGACCAAGCAGGTTGTGCGCCAGCGCATCCTCAAGGACCAGGTCCGCATCGACGGCCGTGGCCTGACGGACATCCGCCAGCTCACCGCCGAGGTAGAGGTTCTGCCCCGCGTTCACGGTTCGGCAATCTTCGAGCGCGGCGAAACCCAGATCATGGGTGTCACCACGCTGAACATGCTCAAGATGGAACAGCAGATCGACTCGTTGTCGCCGGTAACGCGCAAGCGCTACATGCACAACTACAACTTCCCGCCGTACTCCACCGGCGAGACCGGCCGAGTCGGTTCCCCGAAGCGCCGCGAAATCGGCCACGGTGCATTGGCAGAGCGCGCCATCATGCCGGTGCTGCCGTCCCGCGAGGAATTCCCCTACGCGATCCGCCAGGTGTCTGAGGCTCTCAGCTCCAACGGTTCGACGTCGATGGGTTCCGTTTGCGCCTCCACGCTGTCCCTGCTCAACGCAGGTGTGCCGCTGAAGGCAGCCGTCGCCGGAATCGCCATGGGCCTGGCTTCCGACCAGGTTGATGGTCAGACCCGCTACGCAGCCCTGACCGACATCCTCGGCGCCGAAGACGCTTTCGGCGACATGGACTTCAAGGTTGCCGGTACCTCTGAGTTCGTCACGGCCATCCAGCTGGACACCAAGCTTGACGGTATCCCGGCGTCGGTCCTGGCAGCAGCCCTGAAGCAGGCACGCGAAGCTCGCCTGCACATCCTGGACGTCATCAACGCCGCCATCGACACCCCGGACGAGCTCTCCGAGTTCGCACCGCGCGTGATCGCCGTCAACATCCCCGTTGACAAGATCGGTGAGGTCATCGGCCCCAAGGGCAAGATGATCAACCAGATCCAGGAAGACACCGGCGCCGACATCTCCATCGAGGACGACGGCACTGTCTACATCGGCGCCACCAACGGTCCGTCTGCAGAAGCAGCACGCGCCGCCATCAACGCCATTGCGAACCCGCAGATCCCGGAAATCGGTGAGCGTTACCTGGGTACGGTTGTCAAGACCACCACCTTCGGTGCCTTCGTTTCGCTGACCCCGGGCAAGGACGGCCTGCTGCACATCTCCGAGCTGCGCAAGATTGCAGGCGGCAAGCGCGTGGACAACGTCGACGACGTCGTCTCGGTAGGCCAGAAGATCCAGGTCGAGATCACCAAGATCGATGACCGCGGCAAGCTCTCCCTTTCCCCGGTCGTGGCCGAGGAAGAAGGCGCAGCCTCCGAGGAAGCTTTCGCTGAAGAGGCCGAAGTATCCGCAGAGTAGCCTGACCTGCAACACTCGGCAGGACCGGTGGACATGTCCACCGGTCCTGCCGGGTTAACACCAAACTTTGACAACAGAATCCCGCCCCAAGGGCGATGCGCCCGCTGGTACGATTGCAGCCAGCTTTGGCACTCTTGATTTCCCGCAGAACTGAAAGGTCTTGATGACTGTCGTACCCCTCCCTCTGGCGCAGACCGTGCCCGGCGGCGAACTGATCCATGGTGCCGAAGGTGGCTCCGTTGTCCGGCGTTCAGTGCTTCCGGGGGGCGTTCGCGTGCTCACTGAGGCCATGCCGGGGCAGCGTTCGGCGACCATCGGCTTCTGGGTGGGCGTTGGCTCCCGCGACGAGGCGGCGGGCCAACACGGTTCCACCCACTTCCTGGAAGCACCTGTTGTTCAAAGGGACCCGACGTCGGACCGCCCTGGAAATCGCTTCTGCTTTCGATGAAGTGGGCGGCGAGTCCAATGCAGCCACCGCCAAGGAAAGCACCTGCTATTTTGCTCGCGTGCTGGACACGGACCTGCCCATGGCCATCGACGTCATTGCGGACATGATTACCGGCGCGGTCCTGGATCCCGCCGAGCTTGAGCAGGAACGCGATGTGATCCTCGAGGAAATCGCCATGGACAGCGATGACCCCACCGACGTCGCGCACGAAAAGTTCGTGGCCGCGGTACTCGGCGTCCACCCCCTGGGACGCCCGATCGGCGGCACCCCGGCAGCCATCAAGGCCGTGTCCCGCGATTCCGTGTGGGAGCATTACCAGCGCTACTACCGGCCTGAGGAAGTCGTCATCACCGCTGCCGGTGGATTGGATCACGACGTCGTTTGCAACCTGGTGCTCGAGGCCTTGCGGACAGCCGGCTGGGAGCTGAAAGGCGACGCGGCCCCGGTGGATCGCCGTTCCACCGATCGTGCGGAAATCACAGGCACAGCCGGTCTACATGTGGTCAAGCGTCCCGTGGAGCAAGCCAACATCATCATGGGCTGCCCCTCGATCGTCGCCACCGATGACCGCCGCTTCGTCATGAGCGTCCTGAACGCAGTTCTGGGCGGCGGGATGTCCTCACGGCTCTTCCAGGAGATCCGTGAGAAGCGGGGACTCGTGTATTCCACGTATTCTTTCGCCTCTGCCTATGCGGACGCCGGCTACTTCGGCATGTACGCCGGCTGCACTCCGTCCAAGGTGAAGCAGGTGCTGGAACTCCTGGGAGCCGAGCTCGACAAGCTCGCTGCTGACGGGATCACGGACGAGGAACTCAACAAGGCCGTGGGTCAATTGTGCGGCGGAATCGTCCTGGCCCTGGAGGACACCGGTTCCCGGATGTCCCGCCTTGGCCGTGCCGAACTGGTTTCCGGCGAGTTCCAGGACATTGACGAGACACTGGACCGCATCAAGGCCGTCACCGTGGAACAGGTCCAGGAACTCGCGCGCGTGCTCGCAGCAGCCCCGCGCACCGTGACCGTCGTCGGGCCCTTCGAGGAGACGGAGACGTTCGGCCTCTGACGGACATGTCCCGCGTTGGAGCTTAGGACTGGACATAACACTGATATGTCCACTCCTTGCCTGGAACAGGGGGCATGCTCAGTGGGGGAGGGTGGACGGGCCTGCGCGATCAGGAACATGATGGTCACCTATCCATCGTCGATGCGCAGGAGTCGCCATGAACGAGCCGTTGAGGAGTCATGCAAACACTGCGCTGGAGGCGTTCCTGGGGCATTGGCGGGGGAGTACCGAGCTTGCCGCTTCGCCGTGGGGTCCCGCCCGGACGGCAGATGCCGAGGTAACTTTTTCACGCGCCGCCGGAGGATACGCCGTGGTGCAGAGCTACCGGCACATCGAGCCTGATGGTACCCATTTCGAGGGCCACGGAGTGTTCACCGTTGACCCGGACCACGGAGAGACCCTGTGGTACTACGTGGACAGCATGGGCAGGCCGCCCGAAGCCCCGGCTCGCGGTCATTGGCAGGACGGCATGTTGCAACTGGAGCGGCGCAGTCCTCGCGGAACCGCACGGCACACCTTCAAGGTAGATAGCGGCGTGCTGACGCACATCGCGGACCTGAGGCTCGGCGATGCCCCGACATTTAGCCCGTTCATGATCTCAATCTGTAGGCGCGTCTGAGTCCCCGGAGGCGCGTCCGCGGCAAAGCAGTCAGAGGGTCCTGACCTCCACCGATTCGACGATCCGCGTCTCTGGAGAGCCGTCCAGGGAGGCCGGCCTTCCAGATCCGCTCCAGACCTTCGTCCGCAAGGTTTCCAGAAGCGATTCCGCCCGCGCCCGTTCGGCGAAGTCAAGCTCGATCAGGACGCGCTGCGAATCGTCCACAGGCCTGCTGACGCGGTAGGAGACAACGCCGGAGCCCGCACGATCTGCAGGATCTGCGTCGAATGACTGCTTCCAATCGGCGTAGTCGTTCACTGTGTGTTCGATCTGAAGGGTGTACATGACTGATCCTTTGCTGTTGCCGGATAGGCACAGCGTAGACTCCCCGGACTGAGGGAACCACCCATCGGGCCGGGTAGATTCAGCCGCCGGCAAACGGCGGAAGGACATCGACGACGTCGTCCGCGCCGAGGGCGGCAGAACGGTCCCGGACCGCCACCTCGTTGCGCAGGAAACTACTCCGGGAGATGATCCGGGCCAGGGTTGGGGTGCCCGCAGGAGGTACCGGACGTTCGACGGCGAGCAAGGCGGTGATGAGCCCGTCCAGGCCGGTTCCTTCCGGAAGAACGTGGTGTTCTTCTTCAACGCCTGCCGCTGCTCGTGCGGCAGCGAAGTAACGTACTAGCAATTCCTAGCCCCCGATTGCGCTCATGCTGCGGTCCGGCTGGACGAAGTCCGGCGCGCCAAGACCGGTGTGGTCCATGCCGTGGGCCTTGGGTTTGATCCACATGGCGTCCTGCCAGCGCTGGGCGAGTTCGTCGTCGCCTGCGCCCTGCCTGAGAAGACCGAGCAGATCGAATTCCTCTCGGGAGAACAGGCAGCTCATGATCTTGCCCTCGGCCGTAATCCTTGTGCGCCGGCAGTCGGAGCAGAACGGTTCGGTGACCGACGCAATGATGCCTACGGTGCCCAGCACCGGACCTGTAGCTTCGCCGGAAGCCAATTCCCGGCGTCGTACGTCGAAGCGTTCCGCCGGTGCGCCATCCCGCTCACGCTGGTCAGGACTGAGCACGAAGTCACGTGAAAGCAGCCCGCGGATCTCCACTGCAGTGATCATGTCCCTGCGGGTCCAGCCGTGTTCGGCATCCAGCGGCATTTGCTCGATGAAGCGCAGCTCGTATCCGCGGTCCACGGCCCAGGCCAGAAGGTCAGGGGACTCGGCGTCGTTGATTCCCCGCATGAGGACCGCATTGATCTTGACCGGACCGAGGCCCGCAGCCCACGCCGCATCGACTCCGGCCAGTACTTTGTCCAGGAAGGGCCGCCGCGTCAGCTTGGCGAACGTTTCTTCATGGAGTGAATCGAGGGAGACGTTGATGCGTGTGAGCCCGGCTTCCTTGAGCGCTGCCGCCGTCTTGTCCAGCCCGACGCCGTTGGTGGTCATGGAGATCGGCAGGTCCGGGTGCGCTTTGCGAAGTCCAGCGATGATCGCCACGAGGTCGGCGCGGACCAAGGGCTCGCCGCCGGTGAGGCGCAGCTCGCGGACCCCGAGTTGCTCGACGCCGATCCGGACGATCCGGGTAATCTCAGCGGCGGTCATGACGGCCTGTTTGGACAGCCATTCGAGGCCTTCGGCGGGCATGCAATACGTGCACCGGAGATTGCATTTGTCGGTCAGGGACAGTCGCATATCGGTGGCGCGGCGTCCGTAGCGGTCGAACAGGCCGACGGGAGTTCCGGCAGGGCGCGGCGGAGGCGCAGCCACGCTGCTTCCCGTCCCATCGCCCTGAGAGGGCAATGGCATGCCTAGCTGAACACTCATGGCTTCAGGCTACGCCAGGCCGGCCAGATGCGTGATATCGCCCACTGGACTGCTCGGATGACGGAACAAAGGAAGGAGTTCTTACGGAATACATACGGTTGATACGCGAGCGCATGGAACACGCACCACGGGGTCGATGCGAATCTATGCTGAAGGTGTGAACATGCAGCCCGCCCCGTATGCTGCCGAACCCGGCAACCGCCGTATCCTTCTGGTCGAAGACGAACAGACAATCGCCGACGTCGTCAGGGACTATCTTGTCCAGGCCGGCTTCCAGGTGGATCTCGCGGGCGATGGTTTCACAGCCCTGAGCCTCGCGGCCGCCAGACGGCCGGATCTTGTCATCCTGGACCGGATGCTGCCGGGACTCGACGGCGTGGAAGTCTGCAGAAGGCTGCGCCTGTCCATGACTGTTCCCATCATCATGGTCACCGCCCTTGGCACGGAAGACGACCGCATCCTTGGCCTTGAAACTGGAGCGGACGACTACGTCACCAAGCCCTTCTCACCCCGCGAACTGGTTCTCAGGGTCAGATCCGTCTTGCGCCGGAGCATCCGGGAATTCAGCCCCGAACCTCCTGTGGAGCTTGCCGGGTTCGAGCTGGACCCTGGCTCCCGGACCGTCCTCCACCATGGCAAGCCGCTCACACTTACGGTGCGCGAATTTGATTTGCTCGCATTCCTGCTCCGCCGGCCGAACCAGGTATTCAGCCGCGAAGACCTCATCAAGGCAGTGTGGGGCTGGGACTTCGGGGACCTGTCCACGGTGACGGTCCACGTCCGCCGCCTGCGCGAGAAGATCGAGGACAACCCCACCACTCCGGTGCTGCTCAAGACAGTCTGGGGAGTGGGTTACCGCTTCGACGCGAAGGTTTCCGCACCGGAACGGAACAAGCTCCTCGACAACGTGTCCGCCGACGCGCAAGAAGGTGGACATGGAGGCAACTGAACTATTCACGATTCTTGGGTGGATGCTGCTGTGGGCTGTGCTCATTGGCGCCTTGACCCTCGCCTTGCTGCGTTTCCTGCGCGGCGCGTCGATTCTGGTCCAGATCTGCCTCGTCGTGGTGGCCACCGTGGGGGTCCTCGTGGCCGGCATGGTGAGCGCCTTCAACGCCATGTTCATTTCCGCCCGGGATCTCGAAGTCATGTGGTACATCCTCGGGGTGGCTTCCGCCGTGGCGATTGCCATTTCTTTGGTCCTTGGAGCCGGGGTGTCGCGCAACGCCATCCGGCTCGTGGCCGCCGCACGTCGGCTCGGGAGCGGCGAAACGTTCGGCTCAGTTGTGCCGCCAGGGGATTCCCGGCGAACCGCTCCGGCCATGAACTCCGAGCTCGCCCAGCTCGCCCAGGAACTCGAGGCAAGCAGCCTCAAACTGGAGGAATCGCGGCGGCGGGAAGCCGCCGTCGAAACGGCCCGCCGCGAACTGGTCTCCTGGATCTCACACGATCTCCGGACGCCCCTCGCGAGCCTGCGGGCCATGGCTGAAGCCTTGGAGGACGGCATGGCGTCCGACGTCCCTGGCTACTACCGGAAGATCATCGGCCAGACGGACCAGATGGCAGTCATGGTGAATGATCTCTTGGAACTGTCCAAAATCCAGGCGGGAACGCTCCGGATGAGTGCGGAAGCCCTGGACCTCTACGACTTGGTGAGCGACGCCATCGCGGACCTTTCTCCGCTCGCCGCCCAGCGCGGCATCCGGCTCGACGGCGGCGGTGACCGGGAGTGCATGGCAGTCGCGGACGGGCCAAGCCTGGGAAGGGCTATCCGCAACGTGCTGCTGAACGCGATCATCTACAGCCGGCCCGGCGGCGGCGTCCGGGTGAGCGTCGGACGCGAAGGCAGCGACGCCGTCGTCGACGTCGTGGACAGCTGCGGCGGCATTGACGATGAAGACCTGGACCATGTCTTTGAAACCGGCTGGCAAAAGGACCGCTCACGGGGTGCGGGAAGACAGTTCGAGGGCGGGCCGCCGCGGTACAGCGGGGCAGGCGTAGGGCTCAGCATGGTGGCAGGCATCGTCAAGGCCCACGGCGGCAAAGTCACCGTCGCGAATGTGGGGGAGGGCTGCCGTTTCACCCTCCGCCTCCCCGCGGGCGCACTAGAAGCAACGGCATTTCCGGCAGAGACCGGCGCATTTCCGGCAGAGACAGCTCCTGCGGAGCCAATTCCGGCAACGAGCACTAAACAGGCAGGCACAACATGAGCACCACCGCTTCGAAAAAGAGCACCGCTTCGAAAAAGACCACTGCGCGGACGGCGATCCGTTGGGCTGCGCTATGCGGCGTGGTGGCCAGCGGGCTCGGAGTGGCGGCCGGAGAGTTGTTGGCCGGTTTCCTCAGCCCGTCCGTATCTCCGGTCACCGCCCTCGGTGGGGTGGTGATCGACGCGGTACCGGGATGGGCCAAGGAGCTGGCCGTCAGTCTTTTCGGCACGGCCGATAAGCTCGCCCTCATCGCCAGCATCGCCGTGGTAACCGTGATCCTTGCCGCGGCCGCGGGGCTCCTGGAGTATCGGCGAAAAGGAGCAGGACTGCTGCTCGCCTTGATCGCCGGTGCAGCCGGACTGGCGGCAGTGGTGACCCGTGCCCAATCGGCACCCACTGCTGCCGTCGCGCCGGTCGTGGCCACCATCATCACCATGCTCTTCCTCCGCCTCCTGATCCAACGGCTCGAAACCTGGCGCCCGGCACCCGCAGCGGCCGACATGCCGTTGGCCCGCCGAAGCTTTGTTCAATTACTGGGTGGAACGGCGATCGCAGCAGTGGCTGCCGGGATCGTGACCACAGTGGTGCGGAGGGCGGGGACGGTGGTCTCGGATTTCCGCCGCGGGATTACCCTGCCCACCCCAGTGACACCGCCACAAAAAGTGCCCGACGGCGCCGCTCTCGCCTTGGCGGGGCTGCAACCGCTCGTTACCCCGAATTCCGACTTCTATCGGATCGATACCGCGCTCATCCCACCAGCCGTGAATCCGCCGGAGTGGACCCTCAAAGTGACCGGTCTGGTGGACCGCGAAATCACCATGGATTTCGCCACCCTGCTGTCCAAACCGATGATCGCCCGCCACGTGACAATTGCCTGCGTGTCAAACGAAGTCGGCGGAAACCTGATCGGCAATGCGCTCTGGCTGGGTTGGCCTGTCCGCGAGCTCCTCGCCATGGCCGGACCCAAGTCCGGCGCGGACATGGTGCTGTCCCGCAGCGCCGATGGCTGGACCGCAGGAACACCCCTCGAAGCCCTCACAGACAACCGGGATGCGATGCTGGCCGTCGGCATGAACGGAGAGCCATTGCCGCTGGAACACGGCTTCCCCGTCCGGATGATCGTTCCCGGGCTCTATGGATATGTTTCGGCCACCAAGTGGCTGACGGAACTGAAAGTCACCCGTTTTGCAGACGATCAGGGCTACTGGGTTCCGCGTGGTTGGAGCGATCACGGCCCCATCAAGACACAGTCGCGCATCGACGTGCCCCGGGACGGCCGCTCGGTCAAGGCCGGAACCGTCCAGTTCGGCGGCGTCGCCTGGGCTCAACATCGGGGTGTCTCCCGCGTGGAGCTCAGGGTTAATCGCGGCAAGTGGCAGGAAGCCAAACTCGCTCCGGGGATTTCCACGGACACCTGGTACCAGTGGCAGCTCGGCCTCGATCTGGGTGCTGGCGACCATGAGATCCAGGTCCGCGCCACCGATGCCACCGGCACGCCCCAGCCCGAAGCCCAGGGCTCCCGTGGCTCCAGACGGCGCCACAGGATTCCACACCATCCGCGTCACCGCTAACTGACACTAGGCTGTGTTGGTCCGAACGAAATCATTCCGGGAGGAATACCTTGGCCAGATCAGTCGCAGCCCACCGCCAAGCCGTCCAGGAGCTGTTGTCTGGCTTTGCACGCCAGGGGAGAACCGAGGAGTTGCCGTTGATGGCCGCGCTCGGCCGGGTACTCGCCGTCGACGTCCCGGCTCCCCTCAGCCTGCCGCCGTTCGCCAACTCCCAGATGGACGGCTTTGCCGTCCGTTCGGCAGACCTCGTGCGCAAAGCAGGGAACGACGCCGGTACGGAGCTGATCGTGGTGGATCCAGTCCCAGCCGGCTCGGCACCGGCCCAGCTCCTGCCTGGCACGGCTGCCCCCATCATGACCGGAGCAATGATGCCAGAGGGCGCGGACGCCGTCGTGCCGATTGAACTGGCTGTACCGGAGGTGTTCCCCGCGCCCGGAGTGGCAGCAACCGTCACCCTTCCGGAAACCAAGCCGGGAACTTTTGTCCGCGACGCCGGCAGCGACATCACCGCGGGGACGGTTGCCCTGCGCGCCGGAACTGCCCTGGGTCCGGGGCAATTGGGGCTACTCGCGGCCCTCGGGATGACCGCCGTCGAGGTCCGCACCCCCCTGCATGTGCTCCTCGTGACTACGGGCGATGAAGTGGTGGAACCCGGTACGTCCCTACCGGAAGGCAAGATCTACGATTCCAACGGGACGTTGCTCGAAGCCGCTATGGTGCAATCCGGCCTTCGTGTCACGCGCACGGGTATCAGCGGCGACGATCCTTCCGAATTGCTTGCCCTCCTGGGCGGCCGCGCTGGCACTGCCGATGGGACAGCGGATCTCATCGTCACCACCGGTGGAGTCAGCAAAGGGGCCTATGAAGTGGTCCGGCAGGCCATGGAAGGCCACGCGGTCGAGTTCGTGTCCGTGGCCATGCAGCCCGGCGGGCCGCAAGGAATCGGAACGATCGGCGGCGTTCCTTTCCTGGGGTTTCCGGGCAACCCCGTGAGTTGCCTCGTGTCCTTCGAGATGTTCCTCCGCCCGGCGCTCGCCGTCGTCCTGGGAAGCCCGGCTTTGCGCCCGGTCCTGCAGGCGCGCCTCACGGAGTCCCTGACCTCGCCCGCCGGGAAGCACCAGGCTCCGCCGCGGCACCGTGCTTCCCGGTGGAACGGTCAGGCTCGAGGGCGGTGCCGGCTCCCATCTCATCCATGCGCTCGCCAACTCGAATGCGCTGGTCCAGGTCCCCGCTGCCGTCACGGAACTCGATGCCGGGGCGGAAGTGGAAGTATGGATGTTGTGAATGACACTACAGACCCCTCCGGAAGTGTTGGCGGCCTCACCCCTTTGCGGCAGGACGGTACCGGCGGCCTGACGCATTTGCGCCAAGATGGTACCGCCCAGATGGTTGATGTCTCCGAAAAGGCCGTGACCACGCGCGAGGCCACGGCCACCGCCACCGTCCATAGCACGGCCGAAGTGCTTGCGCTGCTCGGTGCCGGTGAGCTTCCCAAGGGCGACGCGCTGGCCGTGGCACGTGTTGCCGGCATCATGGCAGCCAAGAAGACCCCCGATCTCATCCCGTTGTGCCACCCGCTGCCGATTTCCAAGGTCACGGTGGACTTCGAGCTCGGCCCGGACACGGTAGAAGTGCTTGCGACCGTCAAGACCAAAGGCGTCACGGGCGTGGAGATGGAGGCCCTGACTGCTGCCTCGGTGGCAGCCTTGAGCGTCTACGACATGATCAAGGCCGTGGACAAGCACGCCGTGATCAGCGGCATTCACGTCGTGGCCAAGAGCGGCGGAAAGAGCGGCGACTGGGCACTCAGCCCTGCCACGGGTTCACTCAGCGAAGGGGGCAAGGCATGAGCGGCGTCGAATCACATCGCGGCACGCGGAAGGCTGGCGTCGTCGTCGCTTCCACGCGAGCGGCGGCCGGAATCTACGAGGACAAGAGCGGTCCCGTGATCCTGGACTGGCTGGTTGAACACGGCTACGAAACCTTCCCGGTCATGGTGGTGCCCGATGGAGAGCCTGTCGGTGCGGCAATCCGCGCGCTTCTGACCCAGGAACCCGCCGTCGTGATTACCAGCGGAGGGACGGGCCTGAACCCTGACGACCGCACGCCGGAGGTCACGCTGCCCCTCTTGGACCGCGAAATACCCGGCCTCATGGAAGGCATCCGCCGCGCCGGAGCCGCCAAGACACCCATGGCCATGCTCAGCCGGGGCCACGCAGGCACTGCCGGCAAGACGTTCATCGTGAACCTCCCGGGTTCACCCAAAGGTGTCATGGACGGTCTTGCCGTGCTGGATCCCGTGATCGCCCACCTTTGTGATCAGTTGGAGGGGAACCATGGCCACTGAAACCGACTTCGAAGTGGTGAGTGCCATCCTCAGCGCCGAGCCGATTTCCGTGGATCAAGCCATAATGGCGGTGGAATCGGAGACTGCGGGAGCCGTGGTGAGCTTCAGCGGGGTGGTCCGCAACCACGACGGCGGCAAACCCGTGGACAGGCTCAGTTACAGCGCCCACCCCACTGCGCACCAGATCATGGCCGACGTCGTCGCGCAGCTCGTGGCGGAACACTCGGGGGAGGCTTCCCGGCCCGTTCGAATTTGGGCGGCCCACCGGATCGGCATGCTCGAGGTCGGCGAACCGGCGCTCGTCTGCGCAGTTGCCGCTGCCCACCGTGGCCAGGCCTTCGCCGTCTGCGCTGAACTGGTTGACCGGATCAAAGCGCAGGTGCCTATCTGGAAGGAACAATTCTTCAGCGACGGCACGGTTGAGTGGGTCGGTGCAGGGGAGTAGGGATCGTTCCCGTCGAAATCGCCGGAAGGGTGCCGGTTCGCCGGAGCGTTCGGGCGAGCCGGCACCCTTCCGGCGACCCCACGTTGGGGGCAGCACAATCCCGTCCCGCGCCGCCCGGTAGGGTTGGGGACATGATCGAACAACTTGCTGTTGCCGTGCTAGGCGCCAACGGGCGCATGGGAAGCGAAGCCGTCAAGGCGGTGGAGGCAGCCGCCGACATGAAGCTCGTCGCTGGGCTGGGCCGCGGAGAATCACTTGATGCCCTGCTCGACGCCGGTGCCAAGTATGTAGTGGACCTGACCGTTCCGGATAGTACGGAAGCGAACGTCCGTTTCGCCGTCGAGCACGGCATGCACGCTGTTGTCGGCACCACCGGCTGGGACTCTGCCCGGCTCGCTTCCTTGCGCGAGCTACTGGCGGTGAACCCGGAGTCCGGTGTCCTGATCGCACCGAACTTTGCCCTTGGTTCCGTCCTCGCTTCCGCTTTCGCAGCCAAAGCTTCCAAGTATTTCGAATCGGTCGAAATCGTCGAACTCCACCACCCGAACAAGGTGGACGCGCCTTCGGGCACGGCCGTCCGGACAGCCCAGCTCGTCGCCGCTGCCCGTCAAGAAGCCGGGGTTCCGGCCAGCCCGGACGCCACGGAAACCGCCCTCGACGGCGCGCGCGGTTGCGATGTTGACGGTATCCGCGTCCACAGCGTCCGCTTGCGCGGGCTCGTGGCACATCAGGAAGTGCTCCTCGGTGGCCCGGGGGAGCAGCTGACCATCCGCCATGATTCCTTCGACCGGGCCTCCTTCATGCCCGGTGTGCTGTTGGGCCTGCGCGAGGTCGCGGCCCACCCCGGGCTGACAGTCGGCTTGGACGGCTACCTGGATTTGGGGCTGTAAGCGCATGGGATCGCTCTGGAACCGATTCAAGGAGAACCGCACCAAGATCTGGGTGGGGGCTGTCACGTTGCTGTTGGTTCTCTACTTGGTGGTGACCTTTGAGCGCTCCATCCTGCTCTTGGGGGACTCCAACCTGATAGCCAAGGGAATCGGTGCGGCGTATTTGGTGCTCCCCATCATCGGAGCGTGGGCCCTGGTCCGCGAGCTGCTGTTTGGTGCCCGCACAGAGAAGATGGCCAAGGTGCTCGAAGCCGAAGGCGGACTGCCCGTGGACAACTTGCCGCGTACCCCCGGCGGGCGGATCGTCCGAGCTGCCGCGGACGCGGAGTTCGAGAAGTACCGCGAAGAGGCCGAGGCCGCACCCGGGGACTGGCGCTCCTGGTTCCGGCTCAGTTGCGCCTATGATGCCGCAGGCGACCGCAAGCGAGCCAGGGAATCCATGCGCGACGCCGTGCGCCTCTTTCGCGCCGCACCCACCGCAGCGGAGCAGTAGCAACGGTCCCGCGAGGGAAACATCTTGTATTCGAATATATGTTCGAATACGATGGCTCCATGAACGATCCTTCGAAGCGGCCGGATGCCTACCCCCACGGCCTGGATGGACCCATGAAGGCCATGAGTCCGGGCGTCGTCGATTTCCTCTTCCGGCAACTCGTTGCGGGGGAGCCGCCTGAAGATGTGCAGTGGCAGCGCGAAGGAACCGTTCTGGGCGAACAACCGCCTGGGGCTGAACTGGCCAGGCGGCTCGCGGAAGCGGACCTTGAGTCATTGACTCCCGTCGAGCTGTTCCACTACGTGCGGGCGGCCCAGCGGCTGGGGGCGTGGGCGGACCGCTTGCGGGAATCGGCTGTCGCCCAATATTGCGCGGCGGAGACGCCAGGGATGCCAGAGACACCAGAGGACCGGAAGCGCCGGTCCAGGATGGCTGGGTGACTCAGCTTTGCTCCCGTTTCGCTGAATTTGACGACAATCACGCGGGCTCCATTCTCCTATCCCGCAGCTGACAGGGTAACGTTTTTCATATGTCTGACTCTTCTGCGATTGTTCCTGCTCTCGGTACCCTTCTGACCGCTATGGTCACCCCGTTCACCAAGGACGGCGAAGTTGACTACAAGCAGGCGGCGGAATTGGCGGTCAAGCTGGTCGACGACGGCTGCGACGGCCTTGTTGTCACCGGAACAACCGGAGAGACATCCACGCTCACCGATGCGGAAAACCTCGGCATGTTCCGCGCCGTCAAGGAAGCGGTAGGAGATCGCGCAGCAATCATCGCGGGAACCGGAACCAATGACACCGCCCACTCGGTGCACCTCTCCCAGGAAGCGGAGAAGCTCGGCGTGGACGGTCTCCTGATCGTCACTCCGTATTACAACAAGCCAAGCCAGGCCGGCGTCCGCGCCCACTTCGAGGCCATTGCGTCTGCCACCGAACTGCCGGTCATGCTGTATGACATCCCGGGACGCTCCTCCATCCAGATCACACCGGAGACCATGATCGGTCTTGCCGCCCACCCCAACATCGTTGCGGTGAAGGATGCCAAAGCCGATTTTGCCGCAGCCACCCGGGTCATGGCCGAGACTGATCTCCTTTTCTACTCCGGAGATGATGGACTGACCCTCCAATGGATGGCCATGGGCGCGGTGGGCCTTATTGGCGTCACCACGCACGTCGCCACCCGCCGATTCCGCGAACTCGTTGACGCCATCGCCGCGAACGACTTCGGCACCGCGCGCAAGATCAACTTCGAGCTGGAACCCGTGATCCGCGCAACCATGACCCGGGTCCAAGGCGCCGTTGCGGCCAAACAAATTCTTAAATGGCAGGGAGTCCTGCCCAACTCGGTTGTCCGTTTGCCCCTCGTGGAGCCGGACACCGCCGAGATCGCAATCATCCGCGAGGACTTGGCGGAAGCTGGAATGGACTTCACTGTCTAGAAGGATTCCGCCGGAAAGTAGCGCATTATGACCCAAACCGCCCTTCCCGGACTTGTCACCCCGCCCAAACTTCCGCAGGGAACGCTCCGGATTGTGCCCCTTGGCGGGCTGGGGGAGATCGGCCGCAACATGGCCGTTTTCGAAATCAATGGCAAACTGCTGGTAGTTGACTGCGGCGTGCTCTTCCCTGAAGAGACCCAGCCGGGAGTCGACCTCATCCTGCCCGATTTCTCGTACATCGAGGACAGGCTGGACGACGTCGTCGCCATCGTCCTGACGCACGGCCACGAAGACCACATCGGCGCTGTGCCGTACCTTCTGCGCCTGCGCCCCGACCTGCCATTGGTCGGTTCCCAGCTGACGCTTGCCCTCATTGAGGCCAAGCTTCAGGAACACCGGATCAAGCCGTACACGCTCACGGTGACCGAAGGCCAAGTGGAGCAATTCGGCCCGTTCGAATGCGAATTCGTGGCCGTCAACCACTCCATCCCGGACGCTTTGGCAGTCTTCATCCGGACCGCCGGCGGCAACGTGCTGCACACGGGCGACTTCAAGATGGACCAGTTGCCCCTGGACGGCCGCATCACGGACCTCCGCCACTTCGCCCGTCTTGGCGAAGAAGGAGTGGACCTGTTCATGGCAGACTCCACCAACGCGGATGTCCCTGGCTTCACCACGGCGGAAAAGGAAATCGGACCCACGCTGGACCGGTTGTTTGGCCAGGCCAAGAAGCGCATCATCGTTGCGTCCTTCTCCTCGCATGTGCACCGGGTACAGCAGGTCCTCGACGCCGCGGCCAAGCACGGGCGCAATGTCGCCTTTGTGGGCCGCTCAATGGTCCGCAACATGGCCATCGCGGCGAAGCTGGGATACCTGGACGTTCCGCCGGGAATCCTCGTCGACATCAAAAACATCGACAACATGCCGGACCACAAGGTGGTCCTGATGTCCACCGGTTCGCAAGGTGAGCCCATGGCCGCCCTCTCCAGGACTGGCGAACGGAGACCACCGCGTGGTGGTGGGCCAGGGCGATACCGTGATCCTGGCCTCCAGCCTTATCCCGGGCAACGAGAACGCTGTCTACCGGATCATCAACGGCCTGCTCAAACTCGGCGCCGACGTCGTCCACAAGGGCAACGCCAAGGTGCACGTCTCCGGCCACGCCGCCGCCGGTGAACTGCTTTACTGCTACAACATCCTCAAGCCGCGGAACGCCATGCCCGTGCACGGCGAAACCCGGCACCTCATCGCCAACGGCAAGCTGGCGGAGGACTCCGGTGTGCCTTCGGACCGCGTCATCCTCAGCGACAACGGCACAGTCATTGACGTCAGGGACCACAAGGCCAAGGTGGTGGGTCAGGTGGAAGTGGGCTTCGTCTACGTGGACGGTTCCAGCGTCGGTGAAATCACCGACGCCGACCTCAAGGACCGCAGGATCCTTGGTGACGAGGGCTTCATCTCCGTCATCACCGTCATCAACCGGACCACGGGCAAGATCGTCTCCGGGCCGGAGATCCACGCCCGCGGTGTGGCCGAGGATGACTCCGTGTTCGATGAGATCATCCCGAAGATCAACGCGGCCCTTGAAGACGCCGTGCTCCACCACTCGGACCACACCAACCACCAGCTCCAGCAAGTGGTCCGTCGCGTGATCGGCACCTGGGTCAACCGCAAGCTTCGCCGGCGCCCCATGATCATTCCGTTGGTCTTGGAGGCATAGCTCCTAGAGGACATGTGCCACGCTGCCCCTGAAATCCGCGGGATTCCGGACAAGGTGGGGTAGCGTGGCGCTTATGGCGACTCGTACTACCTCCGCGCCTAGAGGCAGCTCCAACAACAAACCCGCCAGGGCAGGTTCAGGCTCGGGCAGCGGCCGGACCCCGGCGAAGACCGGGAGGAGCGGCACAGCCACGGCCCGCGGCAGGCAGGCCGCCGTCGTCGAACCCCAGCAACCATGGATCCTGCGGGCGCTTGCCGGCGTTTGGCTGGGAATCGGCCATGTGATGGGCGCGGGTGTTCGCCGCATAGGCCAGGACGTCAGTGACCTCGATCCCGCGGACCGCAGGGACGGCGCAGCGCTTTTCAGCCTGGCTCTCGGTGTCTTTATCGCGACCTTCGCCTGGTGGGGCTTCAAAGGCTGGTTCCCGGACTTCGTCGACAGCATCGTGAACGGGACCTTCGGCTGGATTTCCCTGCTTCTGCCGCTCATGCTCTTCGTGTGTGCGTTCAGGCTCTTCCGGCAGCCGTGGGATAGCCGCGGGAACAACCGGGTAGGGATCGGCTTCCTGATCATGGCGTTCGCGGGCACGGGCTTGGCCCACATCATCGGAGGACAGCCGACTGTCGCCGACGGCTTCGAAGGCCTTCGCCGCGCGGGCGGGATGCTCGGATTCCTCGCGGCGTCGCCGCTGGCCGCCATCCACCCCGCAGTTCCGGTCCTGGTCTACGGCGCGCTGGCTTTCGTTTCCGTCCTCATCGTCACTGCAACGCCCTTCGGTGCGATTCCCCGGCGGATCCGGGGCGCGTATGAACATCTCATGGGAACTGACCTTGCGGATGCCGACGGGCAGCACAACGACCCGCATGACCGAAGCTACCTCTACGAAAACGGGGCGCCCGCGGCGCCGAAGAAGAAACGCCGCAAGCGCCTCTTCGGCAAGGACCGCGACGACGACGCCGGGCTTGAGGGCTATGTGGGCGACGAAGCGTTCGAGCACGCAATCGTCGACGACGACGAGGCTGCCGCCGGCGGCCCGTCGGTCCCGCCCGGGGTCCGCAGGCCTACCCAGGCCGAAATCGCCGTCGAGAAGATCAAAGCAGCCCAAGGACTGGGAAAAGCGCAGCCGGGTCAGGACAACGCCACCGAAGCGATCCCCCTTGTAGCGGCGACCGCAGCCCTTTCGCCGGCAGCCCCGGCCATCAGCGTGCCCTCGACGCCGGTCGGCCCGCCACCGCCCCCCACGCCCATCCCGCAACGTACCGAACAGCTTTCGCTCGCCGGCGACGTCACCTACACGCTGCCGTCCTCGGACAACCTGACGCCAGGTTCCATTCCGAAGGAGCGCACGGAAGCGAACGACGCCGTCGTGGCCGCCCTGACGGACACGATGCAGCAGTTCAACGTGGACGCCACCGTCACCGGCTTCAGCCGCGGCCCCACCGTGACCCGCTACGAAATTGAACTCGCTCCCGGCACCAAGGTGGAGCGCGTCACGGCGTTGTCCAAGAACATCTCCTATGCCGTGGCATCGAGCGATGTCCGCATCCTCAGTCCCATCCCGGGCAAGTCCGCCATCGGCATCGAGATTCCCAACACGGACCGCGAGACGGTGTCCCTTGGCGATGTCCTGCGCAGCCAGAACGCGCGGCGGACAGACCATCCCATGGTGATGGGCGTCGGCAAGGACGTCGAGGGCGGCTACGTCGTCGCGAACCTCGCCAAGATGCCGCACTTGCTCGTGGCAGGTGCCACGGGTGCCGGTAAGTCGTCGTTCGTGAACTCCATGATTACGTCCATCCTCATGCGTGCCACTCCGGACGAAGTCCGCATGGTCATGGTCGACCCCAAGCGTGTGGAACTCACCGCCTACGAGGGCGTTCCGCACCTGATTACGCCCATCATCACCAACCCCAAGAAGGCCGCGGAAGCGCTTCAGTGGGTAGTCCGTGAGATGGATGCACGCTATGACGACCTCGCAAACTACGGCTTCAAGCACATCGACGATTTCAACAAGGCCGTCCGCGCCGGCAAGGTGGTTCCCCCGCCGGACTCCAAGCGCGTCATCAAGCCGTATCCCTATTTGCTGGTGATCGTGGACGAGCTCGCCGACCTCATGATGGTTGCTCCGCGCGACGTCGAAGACTCCATTGTCCGCATCACCCAGCTTGCCCGCGCGGCCGGCATTCACTTGGTCCTTGCCACCCAGCGTCCTTCCGTGGATGTCGTGACAGGCCTGATCAAGGCCAACGTGCCTTCCCGCATGGCTTTTGCCACCTCATCCGTGACGGACTCGCGCGTCGTCCTGGATCAGCCCGGCGCCGAGAAACTCATCGGTCAGGGTGACGCCCTGTTCCTGCCCATGGGCGCCTCCAAGGCCATGCGTGTGCAGGGAGCCTGGGTCACGGAGTCCGAAATCCACCGGGTAGTAGAGCACGTCAAAGGCCAGCTCAAGGCCGTGTACCGCGAAGACGTTGCTCCCGAGGCCCAGAAGAAGCAGATCGACGACGACATCGGAGACGATCTCGAGGTCCTGCTGCAGGCCACCGAGCTCGTGGTCACCACGCAGTTCGGCTCGACGTCGATGTTGCAGCGCAAGCTTCGGGTCGGCTTCGCCAAGGCCGGCCGGCTCATGGACCTGCTTGAATCGCGCGGTGTGGTGGGTCCGTCCGAGGGCTCCAAAGCGCGCGACGTCCTGGTCAAGCCGGACGACCTCGCCCCCGTGCTGGCGGCCATGAAGGGCCAGGAGGCGCCTGCCAGCCCCGATGCGCACACAGCGGCCCTGAGCGACAACGCGAACGCGAACATCGCCGTCGGCGGCTATGCCGAGGACCTCGTGGCGGCCGATCTCGAACGTCGCAAGCAGGTCACGGAGTACCACGACGGAGCAGATGGCATCGATGACGAGGACGAAGGCGGCGAAGACGCCTGGTCACTGACCGGACGGTAGCCTAGAAGGGTGACTACCTCCGAGGGCCGCAAAGCCAGTTCCAGCAGCTCCGATATCTGGAATCTGCCCAACATCCTGACGATGCTCCGAATTGTCCTGGTCCCGTTCTTCGTGTGGTTCCTTCTGGAGGACAACAGCCAGCATGGCATCTGGCGCTGGGCCGCCGTAGTCGCGTTCGCCGTGGCCATCTATACGGACAAGCTCGACGGCGACATCGCCCGCAGCCGCAACCTCGTTACCAACTTCGGCAAGATCGCGGACCCCATTGCCGACAAGCTGCTCATCGGATCGGCGCTCGTGCTCCTGTCAGCGCTGGGGGAGCTGCCCTGGTGGATCACCATCCTCATCCTGGTGCGCGAATGGGGCATTACCGCTTTGCGCTTCTTCGTCATCCGCTATGGAGTCATGCCGGCTTCGCGGGGTGGCAAGCTCAAGACCGTCATCCAAACGGTCGCCATTTTTCTCTACATCCTCCCCTTGGATTCCTTGGCGCCGTGGCTCAGTAGCGTTGCCTTCTGGGTGATGATCGTCGCCCTGGCCATCACCGTGTGGACCGGCGTCGAGTACGTGATCGAAGCCATCAAGCTCCGCGCCGCAGGAAGGAAAGCGTGAGCCGTTCTGCCAGCGAGGCGGCGGCGTCCGCCGTCGAACTCGCCATCGATCAGCGCCTTACGGTGGCTACAGCGGAATCTTTGACAGCCGGTCTGGTTGCTGCCACCCTCGCCGACACTCCCGGTGCGTCGGGGATGCTCCAAGGCGGAGTGGTCGCGTACCAGAATTCGGTGAAGGAAGGCGTCCTCGGGGTGCCCCCGGAGCTGCTTTCCGCCGTCGGATCCGTTGACGCGCAGGTGGCGGCGGCCATGGCCGACGGCGCCAGGCTCGCTTGCGGAGCAGACCTCGGGGTGTCCACCACAGGAGTTGCCGGGCCTTTGCCGCACGACGGCAAGCCCGTGGGCACCGTTTTTATCGGCGTCGCCACAGCGAGCGGAAGTGCCGCGTACAGCTACTCCTTCGAGGGTGACAGGCCAGGCATCCGTGCCCAGGCAACCGCGGCCGCCCTGGAGCGCTTGCTTGAGTGCCTTGTCGGATCGGACTTACCACACGTAAAGTAGCCGGGAACAAAAACACCGGCCCAATAGTTGTTACATTGTGTCGCCTCGGAAGAGCCGAGGCGCCTAGGATGAAGAAACAACCGGCGCACCTCAGCGGTGAACCGGACTCACGAGGGAGCAAGGCGATACAGATGGTTAAGCAGCCCGTATCCATTAACGGCGTTGTCCGCTGGAAGGATGTGGGCTTGGCCGAGAAGGCACCGAGCGAACAGAAGGAGCGCAAAATGGTTGTACTGCGTCACGAAATCGGTGATGTTCTGCGCGATGTCCGCCAGCGTCAGGGCCGTACACTCCGCGAAGTCTCGCACAGCGCCCGCGTTTCCCTTGGCTACCTGAGCGAAGTTGAGCGCGGCCAGAAGGAAGCATCCTCAGAGCTGCTGTCCTCGATCTGCTCAGCCCTGGATGTCCCGCTGTCAGGCATGCTGCGCGAAGTCAGTGACCGGGTTGCCGTCGCCGAGGGCGTCGCTGTTCCGGACACCGTCCCGCAGGAATTCGCCCAGCGCTATGGCCGCGATCTGGACCGCGAGCTGAGCGCCGAACTGAACGACGACTTCACCCAGGGCATGCTTTCGGGAGCCCGCTAGACGGAACCTGTCCTCAGGTGAACGCTGGCCTCCGGTGAACCCTGTCCTTCGGTGGATGCTGCCGAATATTTGAAGCACAAAAAGAGGGCCTCAATGGGGGCCCTCTTTTTGTGCGTCTTGGCGACTTCCTTAGTCCTTGACGATTCCTTCACCGTAAGCAGTGTTGAGCCGCTCGATGTAGTCCGCCAGGGTCTGGATTTCCTCGAGGGGCCACTCACCCAGGCGCTCCCGGAACACTTGCCGGCGCGCGTCCTGGACCTGGTGCATCTTCTCTTCGCCTTTAGGGGTCAGCCGGATTGACTGTGCACGGCCATCCTGGGGATCGGCCTCCTTGTAAACCATGCCGATGCTCTCAAGGAACGCGATCTGGCGGCTCACCGACGGCTTTCCGACGCCGATGCACGAAGCGAGGTCCGTCAGGCGGATGGGGCCTTCTTTACGGATGATCGACAAGAGTCCGTAAGCGGCCGGTTCCATGTCGGGGTGGACCTGACGCGATAGCTGGTGGGACAGCGATCTTGCGCGTCGCCAGAACATGCTCAGCTGGTGTTCCACCTGCTGGAGTGCGGCGTCGACGCTGTCGCCTGCCTCTACAATGTCCGGTGCGTCATCGGAAGTGTTGCTCATGACAACCATTCTAGAGTCCGCTCCCGTGAGAGACTCTATTGGTGCGGATTAGCGACTTCTGGCGACTGATGGACGACGAATTCGGAGCTGGCTACTCCCGGGTCCTCAGTAGCTCCCTTGTATTGGCCGGCGTCGGAGGACGTACGGCAAACGACGCTTTGACTGCGGGCTACAGCCCCCGCGAAGTCTGGCTTGCTTTGTGCGAGGTCCAGGACGTTCCCCCGGAGCGACGGCTGGGCAGGGACATCAAGCCGTCGGACAGAGGCACCGCGAGCTACTAAGTTCCCGTTGCCGGGGTTCGGTTTCCGGGGGACACGCCTGCCAATTGTTCGAATATCTGTTCGGATGAGGCTATGCTCCTTTCAGAGGAAAATTGATCCTGACGGACCGGTTTCCGTTTCATTCGAAGTCCGTGGTTATCCACATAGGCGAAGTCGCACGCAATATTGTCAGCGGCTCGTATTAGCGTCGGGTAGGACAGGAAAGCGGCCGTTCAGGCCAGTCCACAGCGAGAAAGCATCAGAGGTGTGAGCCATGGCGGCAAATCAGGATCGTGAGAAGGCGCTCGAGGCAGCGCTTGCCCAGATCGACAAGCAATTCGGCAAGGGCTCCATCATGCGTTTGGGTGACGACATCCGTGCGCCCATCGAGGTCATTCCCACTGGATCCATCGCCTTGGACGTCGCCCTTGGCATTGGCGGCCTGCCCCGCGGCCGCATCGTGGAAATCTACGGCCCGGAATCCTCAGGTAAGACCACCGTCGCCCTTCATGCTGTGGCCAACGCCCAGCGCCAGGGCGGCATCGCTGCCTTCATCGACGCCGAGCACGCCCTCGATCCCGAGTATGCGGCGAAACTGGGCGTCGATACCGACGCGCTGCTGGTTTCGCAGCCGGATACCGGTGAGCAGGCCTTGGAGATCATGGACATGCTGATCGGTTCCGGATCCTTGGATGTCGTCGTGATCGACTCCGTCGCGGCCTTGGTTCCCCGCGCTGAAATCGAAGGCGAAATGGGCGACTCCCATGTCGGCCTTCAGGCCCGCCTCATGAGCCAGGCCCTGCGTAAGATCACCGGCCGGCTGAGCCAGACGAAGACCACCGCTATCTTCATCAACCAGCTCCGTGAGAAGATCGGCGTTTTCTTCGGTTCCCCCGAGACCACCACCGGTGGTAAGGCCCTGAAGTTCTACGCTTCCATCCGCATCGACGTCCGCCGCATCCAGACGCTGAAGGAAGGTGCGGATTCGGTGGGTAACCGCACCAAGGCCAAGATCGTCAAGAACAAAATGGCTCCGCCCTTCAAGATCGCTGAGTTCGACATCATCTACGGCCAGGGCATTTCCCGTGAGGGCGGCATTATCGACATGGGCGTCGAGCACGGCATCATCAAGAAGTCCGGATCATGGTTCACCTATGACGGCGACCAGCTGGGGCAGGGCATGGAGAACTCCCGCCGCTTCCTGCGGGACAACCCGGAGCTGGCAGCAGATCTCGAGCGGCTCATCAAGGAGAAGCTTGGTGTCGGAGTCAAGCCCGCCGAAGCCGAGACCTCTCCGAAGCTGAAGGCCGTTGACGGCTAAGCGCCAAGGCCGCTCCCGGTCCTGGGGCCCGTCTGCGGATGCGTCAGTGGCCGCCGATTCCGAGGCAAATCCAGAATCGGTGGCAAGGGCCATTGTGCTCCGTCAATTGACGAACTCTCCCAAGAGCAGGTTCCAGCTGGAACGCAAACTCGCTGAGCGGAACGTGCCGGAGGAAGTCGCCGGGGCCGTCTTGGACCGTTTCGAGGAAGTCCGGCTGATTGATGACGCAGACTTCGCGGAGATGTGGGTTCGCAGCCGGGCTCAGTCGAGGAAGCTGGCCAAGGGTGCCTTGCGTCGCGAGTTGGCGGACAAGGGCATCGACGCCGAGACGGCGGAGGAAGCCTTGGCACAACTGAGCGATGAAGACGAACAGCAGGCGGCCAGGGACTTGGTGGCGCGCCGTTTGAGGGCAGGCGTAGACCTTTCCGATAGGGCTGAACGGGACAAACAGACCCGTCGCCTCGCGTCCATGCTCGCCCGCAAGGGCTACCAGCCATCAGGCGCTTTCCGGATTGTTGGCGAGGTCCTGGACGAGGCGCTGGCGGAGTCGGGATCCCGCAGTGGCCGGGAGGGCATTGCCGTGGAACCGGACGATTTCGACTAGGCAGCGTCGCGCCGGTGAAGCTGAGAGCTCCCTGTGAGTATCGGCTCGCGCGGCGAGGGGGTGTGTATCCTTCGGAAACCTTCGGCTAGGGTTCTGGACTAGTGTTCCGAGTCGGGAAGCAGGTCAGAATCAATGAAACCGATGTCGTGGCGACTTTCGGCAATCATTGTGCCTTTGCTTGCCGCGTCGCTCCTCCAAGCAAGCCCGGCAACCGCGGACGACACTGGGCCGCCGTCGGGCTATCCCAGTTGGGCAGAGGTGCAGCAGGCCCAAGGCAATGAAGCGGCCGCGAGTGGCGAAGTGGACCGTATCAACCAGCTGTTGGTAGGCCTCCAACAGAAGTCCGGTGAGCTTGGCGCGGCCGCCATCAAAGCCGGAACTGAATACACCAAGGCGCACGACGCATTGGTGCACCAGGAGGGTGTGACCCAGAAATTGGCCGATGCTTCGCAACAAGCGAAGGCCAAGGCGGATTCCCTCAAAAAGGCCACGTCCTCGCTCGTGGTCAAGGCATACGAGTCAGGCGGCTTTGATCCCGGTCCTTGGTCTGTCGCGAATGCCGCGATCGCGCCTGACAATATCCAGAGTTATGCCTTGCTGAACCGGGTTTTGGACCGTACGGCGAAGCTGCATGCGGACGCCTTGAGCGCGTCGCAGGCATCCGCAGCTGCAACTGCCCAGGAACAGGCCGCCCGCGATGTCCTGGCGCAGTTGGACAGTGACGCCGCGGCGAAAGCACAGGCCGCCGATTCCGCCAGGCGTGCTGCAGAAGACAGCGTTGCCGCTACGGACGGCCAGCGAAAGACCATGGTCGCCCAGTTGGCGTCCTTGACATCCACTTCTGCCGCAGTCGCGCAGAAGTACCAAGAAGGCCAAGTGGCGCTTGCCGCCTATCAGGCTGCCCAGGAAGCCAAACGCGAGGCAGCGCAACGCCAGGCGGAGGCGGACGCTGCGGCGGCCGCCACCAGGCGAGCCCAGCAGGCCGCTCAGCAGCAGGTAGCCCCGGCGCCGATCAGCAGCGGACCGGTCAGTGCCGGAGGCGGCGGAGGCGGCGGCGGAGGATACGGCGGTGGCGGCGGAGGTAACGTCGTCAACGACCCGGCTGGAGCCCGGCAATATGCCTCCTCCCGGCTCGGCGCCTACGGTTGGGGCCAGGACCAGATGCAGTGCCTGTCCCAGCTGTGGAACCAGGAATCAAGCTGGATGACAGATGCCACGAATCCGAGCAGTCTGGCCTACGGTATTGCTCAGGCGCTGCCGGCAGACAAGTACTATTCGGCCGGCAGCGACTGGCTCAGCAACTACCGGACCCAGATCGAATGGGGGCTGGGCTATATCCGCGACCGCTACGGTTCGCCGTGTAACGCGTGGCAGCACGAGATCGGCTTCAATTGGTACTAGCCCGAGGGGCTACTCTTGATTGGTGAGTTCCCCTTCCGCTGCACCAGCACAAGTACCAGCACCAGCACCAGCACCAGCACCAGCACCAGCCTCCCTTCAGCAGCCCACGTCCGCCCCCGCCCCGGCGGTTCCCGACGGCGTAGTACCTGACCTTGGGACGCACCGTACCTATCAGGTACGCACGTTCGGTTGCCAGATGAATGTCCATGATTCTGAGCGCATGGCCGGGCTTTTGGAAGATGCCGGATACGTGCCGGTCCAAGGCGGAGTGGCCGACGTGGTGGTTTTCAACACCTGCGCGGTCCGTGAGAACGCTGACAACAAGCTTTACGGCAACCTGGGGGAGCTCAAGCAGGTCAAGGCCGCCAATCCGGGCATGCAGATTGCCGTGGGCGGGTGCCTGGCTCAGAAAGACCGCGAAACCATCGTGCGAAAAGCTCCGTGGGTAGACGCAGTATTCGGCACCCACAACGTCGGCGCACTGCCGGCATTGCTTGACAGGGCGCGGCACAACAACGAGGCCCAGCTGGAAATCCTGGAATCGTTGGACGTCTTCCCGTCCACTCTGCCCACGAAGCGCGACTCCGTGTACTCGGGGTGGGTTTCCATCTCTGTGGGCTGCAACAACACGTGTACCTTCTGCATCGTGCCCTCACTTCGTGGCAAGGAGAAGGACCGGCGTCCCGGCGAGATCCTGGCCGAAATCCAGGCGTTGGTGGACGACGGCGCAGTTGAGGTCACCCTGCTTGGTCAGAACGTAAACTCTTACGGCGTGGAATTCGGGGACCGCCTGGCGTTCTCCAAGCTACTGCGCGCCTGCGGTGACATTGAGGGCCTTGAGCGCGTCCGCTTCACGAGTCCGCACCCCGCGGCCTTCACCGACGACGTCATCGACGCGATGGCCGAGACCCCCAACGTCATGCCGCAATTGCACATGCCCCTCCAGTCCGGCTCGGACAAGGTGCTCAAGGACATGCGCCGCTCCTACCGCTCCACCAAGTTCCTGGGGATCCTGGACAAGGTCCGTGACAAGATTCCCCACGCCGCGATCACCACCGATATCATCGTGGGCTTCCCCGGCGAGACGGAAGAGGACTTCCAAGCCACGCTCGACGTCGTCGAGAAGTCGCGCTTCGCCTCGGCCTTCACCTTCCAGTACTCCAAGCGCCCGGGCACTCCGGCTGCGGAACTGCCGGAGCAACTGCCCAAGGCAATCGTCCAGGAACGCTACGAGCGGCTCACGGCCCTTCAGGACCGGATCGCGGCCGAGGAGAATGCGAAGCAGCTCGGACGCCGTGTTGAAATCCTCGTCACGGTGCAATCCGGCCGCAAAGCCGAGGAAACGCACCGCCTGTCCGGCCGCTCCCAGGACCAAAGGCTGGTGCACTTTTCGGTGCCGCAAGGCGCTGAGGCTCCACGACCGGGCGACTTCGTCACCGTGACCATCACCGAGGCAGCAGCCTTCCACCTCGTCTCGGACCCTGCCACGACGGGGGATTACACGTTGCGACGCTCACGCGCAGGGGATGCGTGGGACCGTTCCCAGGCAGACTCCTGCGGCGTTCCGGCCACGGGGCCGGCTGGCGCCGGGTCCGGCGGCCTGAAGTCCGTTTCCCTCGGCATGCCCTCCTTGCCGATCCGACGCGGTTAGGCCCTCATGTCCGCAACACGGGCCGGATCGCGCGATCCGAAGCCGCCCGTCATCGCCGTCGTCGGTCCAACCGGGTCCGGCAAGTCCGATCTCGGCGTCGCCGTCGCCCTTGCGCTGGACGGTGAGGTCATCAACGCAGATGCCATGCAGTTCTACCGCGGAATGGACATCGGCACAGCCAAGATCAGCGCCGCGGAGCGCAGGGGAGTACCCCACCACCTGCTGGACACCATGGACGTCACCCAGGAAGCCAGCGTCTCCGATTTCCAAGCCGAATGCCGCTTGGCTATCGGCGAGATCCATGCACGCGGCAAGCGTGCGATCCTGGTGGGCGGCTCCGGACTGTACGTTCGGGCAGCGTTGGATGTCCTGGAGTTCCCTGGCACGGATCCAGGCGTGAGGCAACGGCTGGAACAAGAACACGAATCGGACGGTCTTCCAAGCCTCCAGGAACGCCTGGAACGCGTCGATCCCGTCTCGGCCGGCAGGCTCGGTGACGCCCGTCGCATTATCCGCGCGCTGGAAGTCTTCGAGCTCACCGGACGGCCTTTCAGCTCGTTCATGCCCAAACGCGAGTACTTCCAGCCTGCAGTCCAGATAGGGCTCGACGTCGATCGCGAGATACTGCGCGATCGCCTCGCGATGCGGGTTCACGGAATGGTCGACGCCGGACTCCTTGCTGAGGTTACGCGGTTGGACGCCGCTGGACTCCGGCAGGGCAAGACGGCCTCGCGCGCGCTCGGCTATGCCCAGTTCCTCAAGGTTCTCGACGGCGAATCCGACACGGCTACCGCCGCCGAGGAAACCATCGTGGCCACCCGGCAATTCGCCCGCCGCCAACTCACGTGGTTCCGGGCCGACCCCCGGATCCATTGGATTGACTGGCAGGACCCGGACTTGGTGGCGAAGGCACTGGAAATCTGTGGAAGTCCGGCGTCGGTGATTTAGGCGCAACACGCAGTACAGGTAGCCTTGACCCATGGATGAAACCCTTGCAGTTCCCGCCCCGCAGCCCGCGGCTGCCGGCGGTACCGTACCCGCTTCCGGCCTCCACGGGCTGGCCTTCTCCAAGGGCCACGGTACGGGTAATGATTTCGTCCTGATCGCGGATCCAGAGGACGCCCACCAGATCTCTCCTGAGCAGGTCGCAACGCTTTGCGATCGCCATTTGGGAATTGGTGGGGATGGCCTCATCCGCGCTGTCCCCTCACGTTTCCTCCCGGAGGGCCTCCAGCTCCTCGACGCGGATGCCGACGCCGAGTGGTTCATGGACTACCGGAACGGCGACGGCTCGTTGTCCGAAATGTGCGGCAACGGCGTCCGTGTCTTCGTCCATTTCCTCATCGAACAAGGTCTGGTCACGCTCAATGCCGGCGAATCCCTGACCATCGGGACGCGCGGTGGCATCAAGAAGATTGTCCGGACCGCTGACGGCTATGCGGTGGACATGGGGCCCTGGGAGTTCATTTTCCCCGAGGATGCCACCAGCAAGGCCATGGACTCGCTGGTCAGCGCCGACGGACTCGACGTTGCCCGGCCCGCCCTTTCGGTCAGCATGGGCAACCCGCACACGGTTGTGGCATTGGCGGAACTTTCAGAGCTCAAGTCCACGCAGCTCTTCAAGGCGCCGGTCGTCGATCCCAAGCCGGCCAACGGCACCAACGTCGAATTCGTGGTTCCCGCTGAGCCTCTCGTTCACGAAGGCGTAGGCAACATCACCATGCGTGTCCACGAACGCGGCGTCGGTGAGACGCAATCGTGCGGCACCGGGGCCTGTGCGGCCGCCGTCGCCATCCGTCACTGGGCCGGGGAAGGCGCTCCCGACACATGGCGTGTGAGGGTGCCGGGCGGCGTCGTCGGCGTGCGGTTCTTCCCTGGAGAAAGCGGCCGTGAACACGTGGAGCTCAGCGGCCCCGCCGTCATTGTCGCTAGCGGGACGCTTTCCTGATCCGCAGCACGCGGAAGGACTTCGACGTACTTTCCCGGGAGACCGAGAAAGAATCGTCGAGGGTCTCAGCCAGCCAACGCTGAAGCGTGTCCGAGCCGAGATTCTTCTGCACCACAAGCCATGCGTTCCCACCAGGAGCAAGCCGGGGGATCCACTTGAGCAGCAGGTTGTGGAGTTCATCCTTGCCGATGCGGATGGGCGGGTTGGACCAGATAGTGTCAAACGTCAAACCGGGATCGACGTCGTCGGGCAGGCTCGCGGTGACGTTACCCAGCTCCAGCATGGCCGCGTTCTCGTTGGTCAGGGTGACACAACGTTCGTTGACGTCAACGGCGTAGACGCGGGCGTGCGGTGCCATGAGCCCCATCGTCAAGGCAATGGGACCCCAGCCACAGCCGATGTCCAGCAAGTTTCCCTGCGGGGCCGGCGGCGGAACGTCGGAAAGCAGGATCGACGTTCCTTTGTCGACGCCGTCCGGGCTGAAGATGCCGGAAGAGGTCTGGAGCCGGCGGGTCGCGCCGCCCAGTTCCACCGTGAGGGGCTTGCGCGTGAACGGCCCCGCGGGCTGTGCGCTGAAATAGTGAGCAGACTCCATAGCTTGCCAGATTAGTGGCCAGAAGCGGGCAAGGGAAACCGTAGCCTGCGCTGCAGAAGTTTAACAGCCAGGCATCAGCCCTGCGCGAATTCCGCGCCACAAAACCCCGATCGGCACTATTCTGGATATGCCGAACCCTTAAAGGAGACCATGACCACGCAGAAGAACACCGGACCCGATTCCGACGCCCAGGACATGAGTCCTGAACAAATCCAGGCTGTCATCGACCGGATTCTCTCCAAGGATGCACCTGCCATGGAGCAGGAACGCGACGAATCGAGGGGCGTGTTTGGCAAAGCCCAGGCGATTTCCCGCTTGGACGAAGAACACAGCATTTACGACGGCGAGCAGGAAGGACCTGGCCGATCGCAGGGCTCTCCGCCGCACGGCCGGGCTGTCCACGGAACTTGAAGACGTCACCGAGGTTGAATACCGGCAGCTGCGCCTTGAGCGCGTGGTCCTGGCGGGTCTCTGGACCGAAGGGACCTTGGCTGACGCCGAGAACTCCTTGAGGGAACTCGCGGCTCTGGCCGAGACGGCTGGCTCTGAGGTCCTGGACGGCCTCGTCCAGCGCCGCGTGAAGCCGGACCCTGGGACCTTCCTCGGCTCGGGAAAGGCCCTGGAGCTCAAGGACATCGTCTTGTCCACCGGCGCTGACACCGTGGTGATCGACGCCGAGCTGGCACCATCCCAGCGCCGTGGCCTCGAGGACATCGTCAAGGTCAAGGTGGTGGACCGTACTACTTTGATCCTCGATATCTTCGCGCAGCACGCGAAGAGCCGAGAAGGCAAGGCCCAGGTTGAGCTGGCCCAGCTGGAATACCTCTTGCCGCGCCTGCGTGGCTGGGGCGATTCCATGTCCCGTCAGGCCGGTGGCCAGGTGGGCGGCGCTGGCGCCGGCATGGGTTCGCGCGGTCCCGGTGAAACCAAGATCGAACTGGACCGCCGTCGAATCCGGACCCGGATGGCTAAACTGCGGCGTGAAATCGCTGCGATGAAGCCAGCCCGCGAGACCAAGCGGGCCAACCGCCGTCGCAATGCGGTTCCTTCGGTCGCCATCGCCGGCTACACCAACGCTGGAAAGTCGTCCCTGCTCAACCGCCTGACGGACGCAGGGGTTCTCGTGGAGAACGCCTTGTTCGCCACGTTGGATCCCACCGTCCGCAAGGCCCAGACTCCGGACGGGATTGGCTACACGCTCTCGGACACCGTGGGCTTCGTCCGTTCCCTGCCCACGCAGCTCGTGGAGGCCTTCCGCTCCACTCTGGAGGAGGTTGCCGATGCAGATTTGATCCTCCATGTTGTGGACGCCTCGCATCCTGACCCCGAAGGCCAGATCGCGGCCGTCCGCACCGTGTTCAGTGAGGTGGATGCCCGGAAGATTCCGGAAATCATCGTCCTGAACAAAGCAGATGCCGCGGACCCGTTTGTCATCGAGCGGCTTAAGCAGAAAGAACCCCGCCATGTGGTGGTTTCCACCCGCACGGGTCAGGGTATTGCCGAGCTGCTCGGAGCCATCAGCACCGCAATTCCGCGTCCTGGCGTGCGTCTTGAGGTCCTGATTCCTTACAGCCGCGGCGAACTCATCAACAAACTGCACAACACCGACGCCGAAATCCTGAGCCTTGAGCATGAGGAGGAAGGCACTCGCGTGGTGGCCATGGTCCATGAGCACCTCGCAGCCGAGCTGGAGTCGTTCGTCAACAATGGCTGAAGCTGAGGTGGGGGAACGCGGCGAAACCGCTGAGGAACGGGCTGCCCTCGAACTCCTGGACAGGGCCGTTGCCGGCATGGGCGGGCAAAACCGCGCAGGCCAGCACCAAATGGCAAAACACGTGGCACGGGCCATTGAGACCGGTGAGCACCTTCTGGTCCAGGCGGGAACGGGCACGGGCAAGTCCCTGGCGTACTTGATTCCGCTCATCGCGCACGCGATGAAAAGCAACAAGCCGACGCTCGTGTCCACGGCTACCTTGGCGCTGCAGACCCAGATTGTGGGCCGCGATCTTCCTCGCCTCCTGGAAGCGATCACCCCGGAACTGGAACGCCCGGTGAGCGTCGCTTTGGTGAAGGGCCGGGCCAACTATGTGTGCCGCCACAAGGTGGAGGGCGGTTTTCCCAGCGAGGAGCCTGCCGAGGGGCAGCTGTTCTCCCTCGGCGAGGACACGAGTGTGCCGCATCTCGCCATATCAATCGGAGGGCCGGCCTCTCAGCTCGGCAAAGAAGTGTTGAGGCTGCGGGAGTGGGCCGGGAAGACCGCGACGGGTGACCGCGACGAACTCATGCCGGGCGTCACGGATCGGGCCTGGCGCCAGGTATCCGTCACGTCGATGGAGTGCCTCGGGGCGCAGAAGTGTCCCATGGCGGAGGAATGCTTCAGCGAATTGGCCCGCCACCGCGCCGCGGAGTCCGACGTCGTTGTCACCAACCATGCGATGCTCGCCGTCAGCGCCTTCGAGGGCCTGGCCGTGCTGCCCGAATACGACGTCGTGGTGGTGGACGAAGCGCACGAGCTTCAGGATCGCGTCACGGGCGCGGTTTCCGGCCAACTGTCCGTAGCGATGATCCACGCCGCAGCCTCCAGCGCCCGCAAGCACACCGCGATTACCGTCGACGCTCTGAATGCTGCGGCGGACGGACTCGACCTTGCGATTGCCGGCGCGCCGTCCGGTCTCTTGCCCAATGGGCTCAATGACGAACAACTTGATTGCGTGGACCAGCTCCGGGAAGCCTGCCGCGCAGCGCTTTCGGATTCAAAGGGGGATTCGTCCAACGCGGTCGACGGCGGACGCCAGCTTGCGCGCTCACGGTTGATGTTGATTTTGGAACTGTGCGAACGGCTGATTTCCGCCCGCGAAAACCGGGAAGTCATATGGTTTTCCCGGAACAGTACCTTTGATCCGCAGCAGGGCTACACAGCGCCTGACGAGGATTCGCCTGCGCTCATCAATATCGCGCCGCTCAGCGTTGCCGGTCGCCTCCGGGAGGGGCTCTTCGCGGGCCATACCGTGGTGTTGACATCTGCCACCTTGGCTATTGGCTCTGCATTCGAGGCCACAGCCGGAGGACTGGGCCTGACTGGCCAAGGCGCACCCAGCTGGACGGGCGTGGATGTCGGCTCGCCCTTCGACTACCCCAAGCAGGGAATGCTGTACGTCGCCAGGCACTTGCCCAAGCCCGGGCGCGGCACTTCTCCCGAAGCACTCGACGAACTTGAAGAGCTCATCAAGGCCTCCCATGGCGGAGCCCTCTGCCTCTTTTCCTCCCGACGCGCAGCCGAAGAAGCCGCTGAAGCCATGCGGTCCCGCCTGGACGTCGACATTCTGTGCCAAGGTGAATCAACCATGGCGGCGTTGGTCCGGCAGTTCGCCGAGGAGGAAGACACCTGCCTGTTCGGCACCATGTCCCTTTGGCAGGGCGTCGACGTTCCGGGCGGTTCCTGCCGGCTCGTGGTGATCGACCGGATTCCGTTCCCGCGTCCCGATGATCCTCTGATGAACGCGCGGTCCCGGGCAGTGGCGCAGGCAGGAGGCAACGGGTTCATGGCTGTTTCCGCGACGCACGCTGCCATCCGGCTTGCCCAGGGTGCAGGCCGCCTGATCCGCTCAACGGGAGACAAAGGCGTGGTGGCAGTTCTGGATTCGAGGCTTTCGACGGAGCGCTACGGCAACTTCCTTCGCGCGGCCTTGCCGCCCTTCTGGGCAACGACTGACCGTTCGGTGGTCCGCGGGGCACTGGAGCGGCTGTACTCCGACTCGGCCACGGCTTAACGCGGAGTCCTCCTAAAGCTGGCTGCGCCTAAGCGTGCCGCGCCTAGAGCGAGCGCAGAACCGAAACGACCTTACCCATGATCGTGGCGTGGTCGCCAAGAATGGGTTCGTACTGGGTGTTCTGGGGAAGCAGCCACGTGTGGCCATCTCGCTGCCGGAAGGTTTTCACCGTGGCTTCGTCATCCAGGAGGGCAGCGACGATGTCCCCGTTGATGGCATCGTTTTGCCGACGTACCACCACCCAGTCCCCGTCGCAGATGGCGGCGTCGATCATGGAGTCACCGGCTACCTTCAGCATGAAGAGCTCCCCGTGGCCTACCAGCTGGCGGGGCAGGGGCAGGACGTCCTCAACCGTCTGGTCCGCCAAGATGGGTCCACCGGCAGCAATGCGGCCAACAAGGGGAACCATGGCTGTGTCGCTGGCGCTGGCGAGCTCGGTGACGGCAAGGCCCCCGGTGCTGCGAAGCTTCGTGGGTGCTTCAACGCCGGGAATCGGGGAGCCGCCATCCAGCGTCAACGGCATGAGCACCTCCATTGCACGCGGGCGCTTGGGATCGCGACGGAGGTAACCGAGCTTTTCGAGCTGGGACAACTGGTGCGTGACGCTGGACAAGCTGGCCAAGCCAACGGTATCTCCGATTTCCCGCATCGACGGCGGATATCCGTGATCGTTTACGGAGCGCTGGATCGTCTCCAGGATCTTCTTCTGGCGGACGGTAAGGCTCTTGGGAGCCTTCTGCGGCTGCTGGCTCCGCGGTGACGCCGACCCGTTGCCAGTGGCTTTCGCTGCCATGTTCGCCAACGCCCTTCCGTTCCGCCCGATCCGCGCCGGGGGCGCTTGCCGGGACTACTGGCCTGAAATGTCAGACCCTCCTGTTGCACTGATTTAGTGCTCGTTTCTTCACTCAAACGTAGGGCAGGCGCAGGCGTTTATCAAACATTTGTTCTAGCGAGTCTCGACACCGTTCGTTGATAAGTGCTAAAAATGTCTTAGCAAGATTCGAATATGTGTTCTAAATAAGTGTTGCAGGCCGGGGTGTTCCTTCGAATTGTTCGAAGACACTGACGAACGGCAGGCCTGCCGGCACTGACTGAAAGCAAGAATTGGCAGCCGCACTCCAGAGGTTCCGGAACGTGGCATTTGTTCAGAAGGGCTCAGCTCATGTCCGCAATCACCACCATCCACGCACCCGGCCGCAAGGCGTCACCGGCCAGGGCTTCGGTTGACCCTTAGGGGCCGAATGGTCTTCTTCGGGGTTCCTGCAATCCTCTTGGTCGCAGCACTGCTCAGCGTGGCGGGGTTCCTGAACTCGCCCGCCAAAGCCGCTGATTCAGCGGCAGAGCTGCAGCCCACCTCCACTACCAGCGTTACGGTGCAATCGGGCCAGTCGCTGTGGGGGATCGCCGGAACCGCCGCGCCTTCCCGGGATCCGCGTGACGTCGTGGCCGAGATTGTCCAGCTGAACAACCTCCAAGACGGTCGCATCGTACCCGGCCAGCAGCTGTTCGTTCCGGCCCCGTAGCAGCAATCTTGAGGGCTTGACCGTAGCCGTGAGCGAATCAGCCGGGCGTCCCGCGCCGTCACAGTTTCGGGGCATCCGCCGCGGCACCTTAAACTGGCATGGTGAGTGACCAGTTTGAGCGACTTGACCGACTTCCCCTCCGGACCAACCTCCGCGGCCTCAGCCCGTATGGCGCGCCGCAGCTTGATGTGCCGATTTTGCTCAACGTCAATGAAAACACCCATGGTGTACCGGCTGATGTCCAGGCGGCCATCACCGAGGCCGTGGCGGCTGCTGCCACCGGACTGAACCGCTACCCTGACCGCGAGTTCACCGAGTTGCGCGAGGCCCTCGCTGAGTACCTCGGCCACGGTCTTGCTGCCGAGAACATCTGGGCAGCCAACGGCTCCAACGAGGTACTCCAACAGATCCTCCAGGTCTTCGGTGGCCCCGGCAGGACCGCGCTCGGGTTCCCTCCCACGTACTCCATGTACCCCTTGTTGGCCAGCGGAACAGACACGGCCTACATCGCCGGAGTCCGCGCGGAAGACTATGGACTCGATGCCGCCTCCGCCGCTGCGCAGGTTCGCGATCTCCAGCCGAATGTGGTGTTCCTGTGCTCGCCGAACAACCCCACAGGAACGGGACTTGGCCTGGACGTGGTCGAAGCGGTCTACGAGGCCGGAGAAGCAAGCCAGACGGTGGTGATCGTGGACGAGGCCTATCACGAGTTTGCCCACGACAACACTCCAAGTGCGTTGACGCTGCTTCCTGGCCGTGAGCGCCTCATCGTCTCCCGGACCATGAGTAAAGCCTTCGCCCTCGCCGGTGCACGCATCGGCTACATGGCAGCGGCCCCCGAAGTGGCCGATGCCATCCGCCTGGGTCCGTCTTCCGTACCACCTTTCGGCCATCACCCAGGCGACCGCGCTTGCCGCACTCCGGCACCGTGAGGCCCTCATGGCCGACGTCGAGGACATCAAAGTCCAACGGGACCGCATTGTCAGTGAATTGGCCCGTATGGGCTTCAAGCCGGCGGCGTCGGATTCCAACTACGTGTTCTTCGGTGGAATCACGAATCCCCACGAGCTCTGGCAAGGCCTGCTGGAGCGGGGAGTCCTGATTCGCGACGTCGGGATCCCGGGCCACCTCAGAGTCACGGCCGGCACCGAACCGGAGACCACAGCCTTCCTTGAGGCCCTCGAAGCCTTGCTGGACGGCCAGGTCTCCGCACCGGCCTAGACTTGATCCAGACCCACCACTCCTTCCTCCTAAGGACATCTCAATGAGCGAAAACGGCGCCGGCACGGCGGCCGCACGGACTGCACGCATGGAACGGACCACCAGCGAGTCCTCTGTCCTGGTTGAAATCAACCTCGACGGCACGGGCGTCTCGGATATCAGCACGTCGGTGCCGTTCTATGACCACATGCTGACGGCGCTCTGCAAGCACTCGCTCATCGACATGACAGTCAAGGCCACCGGAGACACGCACATTGACGCCCACCACACGGTGGAAGACGTCGCCATCACGTTCGGTGAGGTCCTGCGTACGGCCCTGGGCAACAAGGCCGGCATACGCCGCTTCGGCGAGGCCACCGTCCCGCTGGATGAAGCCCTGGCCCATGCCGTCGTCGATGTTTCCGGGCGTCCGTACCTGGTCCACAGCGGTGAGCCCGCCGGCCAGGAGTACCACCTGATCGGTGGACACTTCACCGGTTCGCTGACCCGCCACGTCTTTGAGGCCATCACCCTGCACGCCGGGATTTGCCTCCACATGAACGTCCTGGCCGGCCGGGACCCGCACCACATCGTGGAGGCCCAGTTCAAGGCCTTCGCGCGTGCCCTGCGTTCCGCCGTCGAGTCCGATCCCCGCGTCGAGGGCATTCCGTCCACGAAGGGTGCTCTGTGAGTACCCATATCCTCAAGGACGGCGCCATCGTCGACCCGAAGGCTGCCAGCCGGATTGTCTCCCCTGAAGGGAAGCCGACGGTAACCGTCCTGGACTACGGCTCGGGCAATGTCCGGTCTGCCGTTCGGGCGCTGGAACGGGCCGGAGCGGATGTCACGCTGAGCGCCAAGCCTGAGGACGTCCTGAACGCCGATGGCCTTCTTGTCCCCGGCGTTGGCGCGTTCGAAACGGTCATGCGCGAGCTCAAAGCCGTGGACGCCATCCGGATGATCGGCCGGCGCGTTGCCGGCGGCCGGCCCGTTCCTGGGTATCTGCGTTGGCCTGCAGGTGTTGTTCGAGGCAGGCGTGGAGCACGGAACCGAGGCCGAAGGCATGGGCGAATGGCCCGGGAAGGTGGAACTCCTTCCCGCCAGCGTCGTCCCGCACATGGGCTGGAACACCGTGGACGTTCCGGAAGGATCAAAGCTGTTCGCCGGCGTAGAGCACGAACGCTTCTACTTTGTGCACTCGTACGGAGTGCAGAAGTGGGAGTTCGATGTGGTCCAACCCCGCATGGCGCCGCCGAAGGTGACGTGGTCCGAGCACGGTGCCCCCTTCATCGCCGCCGTGGAAAACGGTCCGCTGTGCGCCACGCAATTCCATCCCGAGAAATCGGGCGACGCCGGAGCCCGCCTCCTGCGCAACTGGGTCGAGAGCCTGCGTCCGCAGTCTCAGGCCCCCGAGTCTGGAGCTGCTTAAAATGTGGTCCGTAATTTTCATGGGCGCGGCCGGTCTTTTGGTGGGTGGGGGCATCTCCTTCCACCAGCAGAAACGTCCCGCCTGGGTCTCCATCTCGTTCTACGTACTCGCTGGCCTTGCACTGCTGGCGGCCTACCTCTTCACGTTGCCTGCCAAATAGCGCCTGCGTAATAACTTGCCGGGCAACTCACGCCCGTCCCCACAACACCGAGGACTTCAATGACCACCCCCTCCGAACTACCCGTTCTGGAACTCCTGCCCGCCGTCGACATCGTGGACGGTCAGGCCGTCCGTCTCCTTCAGGGTGAAGCCGGCTCGGAGACCAGTTACGGCACCCCGCTTGAAGCTGCCCTCAACTGGCAGAACGCCGGAGCCGAGTGGGTGCACATGGTGGACCTGGACGCTGCTTTCGGCCGCGGCAACAACGCGGACCTCATCAGTGAGGTCGTTTCGCAGCTGGGCGTCAAGGTGGAGCTCTCCGGCGGATTGCGCGATGACGAGTCGCTCGAGCGTGCGCTCGAGCTCGGCGTTGCCCGTGTAAACCTCGGCACTGCAGCCCTCGAGAACCCGGAATGGACCCGCCGGGCCATCGACCGCTTCGGTGACAAGATCGCCGTCGGACTCGACGTCCGCGGCACGACGCTCGCGGGACGCGGCTGGACCAAGGAGGGCGGGGATCTCTGGGAGGTCCTGGCCCGTCTTGAGGACGCTGGCTGTGCCCGCTATGTGGTCACTGACGTCACGAAGGACGGAACGCTGCAGGGCCCCAATGTCGAATTGCTGCGCCAGATGGTGGAAAAAACCGGCAAGCCGGTGGTCGCGTCCGGTGGCATCTCCAGCTTGGAAGACCTGCGTGTGCTGCGCGAACTCGTGCCGCTCGGCGTTGAGGGAGCGATTGTCGGCAAGGCGCTGTACGCCGGTGCCTTCACGCTCCCGGAAGCGCTGGACGTCGCCGGACGCCGCTGATGTCCCACGATCCACAGTTCCCGGCCGCTGACAAGGCTCCGGCTCCGGGGGCCCGGCAGTTGCCCGGCCACATCGCCGCAGCCTTGGCCGGTGCCGGGGGAACCGGCGATTCTGCCGGTCAGACCTGGGCGGCCCGGGACTTGAGCGGAGACGCGGCCAAGATCCATAATTTCGAGGACGACGACGGAACGGCCGACGCCGGGTACCTCGCCGCCGTCGATGCGCTCGTGGCTGGCACCGGAAGCGAAGCGGGGGTCGTTGCGTCTTTGGCGACCGCCAGGGTCTTCGTCCCGGTGGTGGCCCAGCTCGCAGAGGAAGCCGAAGGCGCGGACGGCCTTCATGCCGACAAACAGGCCGACATGGCACTCGTGACGCTGACGGCGCCCGATGGCCGTACCGCGATGCCGCTCTTCACCTCCGCGGCCGCGCTGGAAGCTTGGCACCCGGAGGCCCGTCCGGTCGCCGTCTACGCAGCCCGGGCCGCGTTGTCTGCGGTTTCCGAGGGCGCCCAACTCCTGGTCCTGGATCCCGGTTCGGAGGTCACCTTCGTGGTGCGTCGTCCAGCCATGTGGTCGTTGGCACAACAGCGGGACTGGACGCCGTCGTACCTTGATGGTGAACTGGAGTCTGCTCTCAAATCCCTAGCGGGAACATACCCGGTGGTACGCCGTCTCGAGATCCAGCCGGGATCGGGGATGGCTTCGCACACCGCCGCCGGCTCGATGATGGCCGGCGGGGGACCGGGACCCGAATTGCGCGTGGTGCTGTACCTCGAAGACGGCCTGGACGCCGCAGGGGTCCAGGATCTCGTGACCGCGCTGAACGGACATTGGGCGCAGAACGAATTGTTCGCCGAGCGGGTTGACTCCATCGAAGTCAGCCTGCAGCGGGCGGCACAGTAGCCGAAGGCACAGGGGGAACGTCCTTGTCCTGCCGTCGGCAGAACAGAGGATGTAAGCTCGTGAATTTCGCTCTCTACCGAGAGATGCTGTCCATCACGTCCGTGCGGCGTCTCTTGCTCGTGGGCATGGTTGCCCGTATACCGCACTCGGCGGCCGGCGTTTTGCTCACCTTGCACATCGTGCTGACCTTGGGCAAGGGGTATGCTGCGGCAGGCGCTGCCGCAGCTGTATTCACCATTGGTATCGCCGTGGGGGCTCCGTGGCGGGGACGTCGCGTGGACACCGTCGGGCTGCGCCGGGCGCTCATTCCTTCGGTGGTGTCAGAGCTGGTTATTTGGTCCGTGGTTCCGCACGTCAGTTACGAATGGATCCTGCCGCTTGTTTTCGTCGGGGGACTGCTGACCCTGCCGATCTTCAGCGTCATCCGCCAGTCCCTCGGTGTCCTTGTCGATGGTGATCAGCGTCGGTCCGCCTATGCACTGGACTCGATTGCCACCGAACTGGTCTTCATGATCGGCCCCGCGGTGGGTGCAATCGTCGCCACGAGTGGATTCACGGTCCTGGGTCTGACCATCGTGGGCGTTTGCACCTCGGTCGCCGGACTTGTCCTCCTATGGTTCAACCCGCCTACCCGCAGCGATGATGTCCTGGATGCGAGGCGAACCGCTGATCGGGACGCCGACGAGCTCCATGCAGCCGAAGCAGCGGTGGTGGCGTCGGCTCCCGCGCATCTCCAGGAAGCAGCGTCGGAGATGGCACCCCCTGCTTCACATCTATTAGGGCTGCGGGGGAAAGTAGCCAGGAACTTCACGTGGTTCACTGCCGCGGTGGCCGCGGTATTCGCCGTCGCCGCCGGATCGGGCATGGTGTTGAGCGGCACCGACGTCGGAATCGTCGCAGTGTTGCAGCGTGGCGGGCACCAGAGCGAGATCGGAATTGTCTTCTTCTTCTGGTGCGCCTCTTCAGTGGTCGGCGGACTCATCTACGGAGCCATGCACAGGCCCGTCTCGCCTATCCTGTTCCTGCTCGGCATGGCAGCCCTGACCATTCCCATGGGCTTTGCCGGTGACACGTGGACTCTTGCCCTGGCTGTCCTTGCTGCCAGGCTTGCTCTGTGCGCCAGTGCTGTCAGCAGCGTCCGAAAAGGTGGCCGACATCGTGGATGAGGATCGGCGCGGAGAAGCAATGGGCTGGTACGGTTCCGCTCTGACCGCGGGGGTGGCCTTTGGTTCGCCTGTGGCCGGTGTTTTCATCGACGGCGTGGGGCCATGGGCTGGATTCGTGGCCATTGGAACGGCGGGAGTGGTGTTGTGCCTGGCAGGACTGGTACTTCAGCTCCGTCGGCGCCGGATCGGGACCATTGCGCAGGCCGATGCGGGGGATCCGGTCAACTGAGTTTGCGCCTCAGCTGACGGCGTACGACGACGGCGGGCCGGCCGGAAGGCCAGCCCGCCGTCGCGGTCTAATAAGCAGGTCCGGGTCAGTTGGCCGGGCCGCTCAGTTAACCGGGCCGATCAGTTGACCGGGCCGGTGAACTTTTCACCCGGGCCCTTGCCCGGCTCATCCGGGATCAGCGAAGCTTCGCGGAAGGCGAGCTGGAGGGACCGCAGGCCATCGCGCAACGGGCCGGCGTGCTGCGAACCGATTTCCGGCGCCGCGGCCGTCACCAGTCCGGCCAGGGCGGTGATCAGTTTGCGTGCTTCGTCCAGGTCCTTGAGCTCCTCGGCGTCGGGATCGTCGGCCAGGCCCACCTTGACCGCAGCCGCGCTCATGAGGTGAACAGCGCCAGTGGTGATGACCTCAATAGCCGGAACCTCCGAAATATCGCGGATCTGCTGGCCTAGCCCGGCGTCAGTGTCCGTGGGCTCGTGGGCGGGGGAATTGCTGTCTGAAGTGCTCATGCTGGTAAGCTTGTCACAGACCGACTGGAAGTCGCCATTTCTATCGATTCATGCTGTTCTTCGGCCACCTACCGTTAATGTGCGGTTGGCGGCCGATTTCTGTAGAATTGATTTTCAGTTTGCAAGCGGAGTTCTCTCCCACCCGCGTCAGCCGTTTCCCTTCGGGGATGTAAGTTGCCGGGTACTTGGTCGGACACCTTTCAAGGTCAGCCTTGGATGGTGCGAACGCCTCCATTGAGGGGCTGCATCCGATCATTCGAGGCCTTCGATTGCGCCAGCAATTGGGGGCCTTCTCTATTTGCCGGTGGAATACTCATCACAACAACAGGAGCTTTGACATTAGCGAGCCAAGAATCAATGAGCGTATCCGCGTCCCCGAGGTGCGTTTGGTCGGCCCTGCCGGCGAACAGGTAGGAATCGTCCGTATTGAGGACGCCCTGCGTCTTGCTGCCGAGGCTGATCTGGATCTCGTTGAAGTTGCACCGCAGGCGAAGCCTCCGGTGTGCAAGCTGATGGACTTCGGCAAGTACAAGTACGAAGCCGCTGTCAAAGCCCGTGAGGCCCGCAAGAACCAGACCAACACGGTTCTGAAGGAAATCCGCTTCCGCCTGAAGATCGACACGCACGACTACGAGACCAAGCGCGGCCACGCGCTTCGCTTCCTGGGTGCCGGTGACAAGGTGAAGGCCATGATCCAGTTCCGCGGACGTGAGCAGCAGCGCCCCGAAATGGGCATCCGCCTGTTGCAGCGTTTCGCCGAGGACGTTGCCGAAGTTGGCGTGATCGAGTCCAGCCCGCGCATCGATGGCCGCAACATGGTCATGGTGATCGGCCCGCTGAAGAACAAGGCTGAGGCCAAGGCCGAAGCCCGCCGTGCGGCGCAGCGTGCAGAAGCAAAGGCCCAGAACGAAGCGAAGGCCGCAGGCCGGATCGACGTTTCGGGCGAGGACGCTCCCTTGACTCAGTCCCTCGCGGACCTGCTCCCGGCCGGCTTCCTGAGCCAGACCGAGGACACTCAGGCCGAGGAGACCTCGACGGAATCCGTTGAGGTAGCCGAAGCTGAAGAGGCACGTGTTGAAGAATCGCGTGTTGAAGAAGCACCGGTTGCTGAGGAAGCAGTTGCTGTTGAAGAGGCACCGGTTGCTGAGGAAACAGTCGCTGTTGAAGAAGCTCCGGTTGCTGAGGAAGCTCCCGTAGTTGAAGCAGCACCTGTCGTTGAAGCAGCACCCGTAGTTGAAGCAGCACCCGTAGTTGAGGCGGCTCCGGTTGCCGCACCCGCTCCGGCGCCCGTCAAGGCTCCGGCGCAGGCAGCTCCGAAGCCTGTTGTGCCGGCCGCCCCCAAGCCCGGTGTTGTACCAATGCCGAAGCCGATGGCCAAGCCTGCGGTTCCCAAGCCTGCGGCTCGGCCGGCAGCCCCCAAGGCTGCTCCGAAGCCGGCGGCTCGCAAGACCAAATAGTCACGCCGCAGGAGGCATCCTCCGCCCGGCACGAAAGCAGCGGTCACCCCCACCGGGTGGCTGTACGAAAGAACTGCAGACCAGTCTGTAGACACGTAAGGAGATCGGTTCCCATGCCGAAGATGAAGACCCACAGTGGTGCTAAGAAGCGCTTCAAGCTGACCGGTACCGGCAAGCTGAAGCGCCAGCAGGCCAACCGCCGCCACTACCTGGAGCACAAGTCCTCCACCCTGACCCGTCGCCTTGCCGGCGACAAGCTCGTCTTCAAGGGCGATGCCAAGGTCATCAAGAAGATGCTCGGCGTCTAAGTTCCAAGTTTTCTGGTTGCTGCCGTCCGGTAGCCGCCGACTACACCAAAGCCTTCTCAGGCCGGCCGGGATTCCGGCAGTAGCAGCTTGGGATAAGAATGTTGAAGGAGTACGCACGTGGCACGTGTGAAGCGGGCGGTAAACGCCCACAAGAAGCGTCGGGTTATCCTCGAACGGGCCAAGGGTTACCGCGGTCAGCGGTCTCGCCTGTACCGCAAGGCAAAAGAGCAGCTGCTGCACTCGTTTGTGTACAGCTACGGCGATCGCCGCAAGAAGAAGGGTGACTTCCGTCGCCTCTGGATCCAGCGCATCAACGCTGCATCCCGCGCGAACGGCCTTACTTACAACCGCCTCATCCAGGGCCTGAAGGCCGCTGAGGTCGAGGTTGACCGCCGCATGCTTGCAGAGCTGGCCGTCTCTGACGCCAACGCTTTCGCCGCGCTGGTCAAGGTTGCCAAGGACTCGCTGCCGTCCGACACCTCCGCTCCGGCTGCCAAGGCCGAGGCTGCTCCGGCCGCGAAGTCGACCTCCGCCGTCAAGGCTTCTGTTTCCGAGGAAGAGCCTGCTGCAAAGGCACCCAAGGCCAAGGCTGCAAAGAAGCCGGCCGCTGACGCAGCCGAGTAGCACTCGAACCCCCAGTTCATGGGACGGTGGCAATAGCCACTAAAGTTCTGTATATGAACGAAACCGGGCGCCCGCAAGAACCTCCGATGTCCAACCCCCGAGCTGATCGGGTCAGGGATGTCGCAAGGCTTGCCGGGCGCCCGGCCCGTTTAAAGCGAGGCCGGTTTCTGGCGGAAGGGCCCCAAGCGGTCCGGGAAGCACTGGTCTTGCACCGGGAACGGGCGACGGCGGGGGAGTCCGGCGTCGTGCACGAGGTCTACGCAAGCGAAAGCTGCCTGGACTCGTCTCCCGGAGCTTGCCGACCTCGCAGACGGCGTGGTGCTGAGGCTGGCGAATGACGATGTCCTGGCTGCGATGGCGGACACCGTCAATCCCCAAGGGATTGTGGCAGTCTGCAGTTTCGTGGACGTGAGCCTTGAATCAGTGCTCGACGCCGGGCCGCGGCTGATCGCCGTCATGTGCCAGGTGCGGGACCCCGGCAACGCCGGAACGGTGCTCCGGGCCGCCGATGCGGCCGGGGCGGATGCCGTGGTCCTGACCGCTTCCAGCGTCGATATCTACAATCCGAAGGCTGTCCGTTCCACTGCGGGATCGCTCTTCCACCTGCCTGTTGTCCTGGGCGCGGACGTTGAGGAGCTCGTGGCCCGGTGCAAAGAACGCGGCATCGGAATCCTGGCAGCGGATGGCTACGGAACCCTCAACCTGGACAAGCTTCAGGATGAGAACGCGGCCCGTCGCTTGGGAGCCTCGGAAGTCCCCTCTGACTACGCACTTGAGGCCCCCACGGCTTGGTTGTTCGGCAATGAAGCGCAGGGACTTTCGGACGCCGAGCTGGCACTTGCGGACCATCGGGTAGCAGTGCCCGTCTATGGTTCGGCCGAAAGCTTGAACCTCGGCACAGCCGCAACTGTCTGCCTTTACGCCAGCGCACGCTCGCAACAACGTTCCTGAATTCACTCACATCCCTCTATCTGAAGAAGAAGTGGAGCTTCCGTGGCAGCACATAACGGTACCAAGGCAATCGTGGCGGCACTCGCCGCAAACCTGACGATTGCCGTGCTCAAATTCGTGGCGTTCGTCCTGACCATGTCGTCATCAATGTTGGCTGAGGCGATCCACTCGGTTGCCGACTCCGGCAACCAGATGCTCCTGCTGCTCGGCGGGAAGCGGGCGCAACGGGCGGCAAGCCCGGAGCACCCGTTCGGATATGGCCGGGAACGGTACATTTACGCTTTCATCGTTTCGATTGTGCTGTTCAGCGTGGGCGGCCTTTTCGCCCTGTACGAATCCTGGGGGAAGTTCCAGCACCCCCATGCCATTGAGGGTGACTTCTGGTGGGTACCGCTGGCGGTGCTACTCGGCGCCATCGTGGCCGAGTCGTTTTCGTTCCGGACAGCCATCCGCGAGTCCAATCCTCTTCGCGGAAACCAGAGCTGGATCAAGTTCATCCGCAACGCAAAACAGCCCGAGTTGCCGGTGATCCTCCTGGAAGACTTTGGTGCCCTCCTTGGACTCGTTTTCGCGTTGTTCGGCGTGAGCCTGACGCTCGTCACCGGCAACGGCATCTGGGACGCCGCGGGAACAGGGATGATCGGCCTCCTCCTTGTGACGATTGCTGTGGTGCTCGCCGTGGAGACCAAGTCGTTGTTGCTGGGAGAATCGGCCACCAAGGAGGACAACGCGCGCATTACGGAAGCCATCGAGTCCAACGGCACCCGCATCATTCACCTGAAGACCCTGCATCTGGGCCCGGAAGAGCTGCTGGTCGCAGCGAAGATCAGCGTGGGTGCGGCGGATACCGGACAGGAAATTGCGAAGGCGATCGACGACGCCGAACTCAGGATCCGCACTGCTGTGCCTATCGCCCGGGTCATCTACCTTGAACCGGACGTGGAGCGCGTGCAAGTGTGAGCAGAAGGCGTTTTTGGAGCCGCTGGCTGCCAGCCCGCTGATGGGTTAGGCAGCCAGCGGCTTCTTGCGTTCCAGCCAGCCGCTGATGCTCGCGACGCCGAGCCCCAAGACTGCCAGCACGGCGCCAACGAGGGCCGGGGCCACGTAACCCCATCCCCAGGCGATGACAACACCGCCGAGGAACGCCCCGAGGGCGTTTGCGACGTTGAGCGCGGAATGGTTGAGCGAAGAAGCCAGCGACGGCGCGTCCGGTGACGCATCGAGGAGCCGCGTCTGTAGGGGCGGAACCAGCATGGAGCCGATGCCGCCCACGATGAAGACCATGATGAGTGCCGACCATACCCAGTGGGCCGCGATGGCGTAGAGCACCAGGGCCAACGCGATGGCCGGGAGGACTCGGTAGATGGTTCCCATGACCGATTTGTCGGCAATGCGGCCACCGACAATGTTGCCTGCCACCATGCCGAGTCCGTAGAGGGCGACCACCAGGGGGATGAACGACTGGGGCAGCCCGGCCACGGATGTCATGGTGTGGGAGATGTAGGTGTAGGTAGCAAAGAAGCCGCCGAAACCGATGATGCCGATCAGCAGTGCCAACCACACCTGGATACGCTTGAGTGCACCAAGCTCGCGCCGGATGCTTGCCTCGGGGTGGGCGGGTTCAAAGGGAACGAACTTCCACAGCAGCACACTGGTAGCCACCCCGATGACACCGACCACCACGAAGAGCAGCCGCCATCCGAAGGTCTGGCCGAGCCAGGTAGCCGCGGGAACGCCGATGACGTTTGAGATGGTAAGGCCGCCCATGACCATCGAAATTGCCCAACCACGCTTGGTGGGCGCTACCAAGCTCGCCGCGATGACTGCGGCGATGCCGAAGAAGGCGCCATGGGGCAGTCCGGAGGCAAACCTGGTGATCAACATCGTTCCGTAATCCGGTGCGACGTAGGACGTGAGGTTGGCGATGGACAGGAACAGCATGAGTCCCAAGGCCAGGTGCTTGCGGGGGAGCCGCGCGCCAAGAGCCGCGAAGACTGGAGCTCCCACCACGACGCCCAGCGCATAGGCGGAAATCAGGTTACCCGCCTCGGGAGTGCTGATGTTGAGTCCCTGTTCGATCTCCTTGAGCAGGCCCATCATGGTGAATTCCGTGGTCCCGATGGCAAATCCGCCCATGGCAAGGGCAACGATGGCAAGGGCCACGTGGCGGTTTCCGGACTTTTGGGAGGTCTTGCCGACTGCAGTGGTAGTCATCGTCCTGTTTCTTGGGTGTGAGCGGCGGCCACTCGAAAGGGAATAAATCCGATTTTCAAGTCTAGTGCGAGACGCCGGCCGATGTCCGCGTATGTGACGACTTCCATATCCGGTCCGCAGCGCAGGCACCCCTAGACTGTTGCAGTGACTGGACTCATAAGTGTGGCGGGCGCCGCCGTCGTCGATTCCCTCGAAAATCCGAGCCGTCTGCTCATCGCGAGACGCAGCGCTCCGCCGCAGTTCGCCGGAATGTGGGAGTTCCCTGGTGGCAAGCTGGAGGCCGGGGAGTCCTTTGAGGACGCACTGCACCGGGAACTGCTTGAGGAACTCGGGATCACGGTCCGGCTCGGGGCCGAGGTGGAGGCGGACGCCGAAGGCGGGTGGCCTTTGAACGAACGGGCTGTCATGAGGGTGTGGTTCGCCGAATTGCTCCAAGGCGAACCCCTTCCGCTCCAGGACCATGACGAACTCCGCTGGGTCTCACTCAGCGACGGCGATGAGGCTTTAGCCTTGCCGTGGATTCCCGCTGACCTGCCGATTGTTCGATCCCTGCTCGAACGGGTGGATTCCGGCGTGTTGTCTGGAAAAGGGCTGCGCGGCTAGAAAAGAGTGGGCTGGCCGGCAGGTGGAAGCGAAGCGGACTCCTTGTCTGTAACAGCGTTCCTGTGGCTGAATCCGTAGCTTCCGGAAAAGCCATGGCGGGCTTTGAAATAGTTGATGCGGCCGCTCAGCCAGGTTCTGTATTCCTTTGAGGCATAAGAGCCATGGCCGTAGAGACGCCGGTACTTGCCGACGAGGCCCGGATAATTGGCGGCCAGCCATTGCATGAACCATTCGCGGGTGCCCGGCTTCAGGTACAAGGCCCCGGCGCTGACGCCTGTGGCACCAGCCGCGGCCAAGGCGCTGAAGAGTGACTCCAGGGCGTCGTCGCTATCCGTGAGCCACGGCAGGATGGGCATGGCCATGACACCGCAAGGCAGGCCGGCTTCGCGCAGCCGGCGGATGAGTTTGAGCCTGGCGCGGGGTGCTGGGGTTCCCGGTTCAACCGCCGAGGCGAGGGTTTCATCGGTCATGGCAAGCGAGATACCCAGATCCACCTGTACTTGGCTGGATGCGTGCTTGAGTAGCGGTATGTCTCGGCCCAGGAGGGTTCCCTTGGTCAGGATGGAAAACGGTGTACCGGAATCGGCCAAGGCCCGGATGATCCCCGGCATCAGTTGGTAACGGCCCTCGGCCCTTTGGTACGGATCAGTGTTGGTGCCCAGCGCCACATGATGGTGGGCCCACGACGGCTTCGATAATTCTTTGCGCAGGACCTCGGCAGCGTTGATCTTCACTATCACTTGGGAATCGAAATCACGGCCGGCGTCGAACTCCAGATAGGTGTGGCTCTTCCGCGCGAAGCAGTACACGCAGGCGTGGCTGCAGCCCCGGTAGGGGTTGACGGTCCATTCGAACGGCATCTGGGAACCGGACGCCACCTTGTTGAGCACCGATTTGGCGGTGACCTCATGAAAGGTGACTCCGGAGAATTCGGGGGTTGAGACGGAACGCACAAGCCCGGCCAGCGGCAGCAAGGCGTCCGGAGCTGGGGCGGCTCCGGACGGAATGCTGATGCTGTTGTCTCCGGGTGCCGGACCACGTTGTGGTGAAAGTGCTTGTGCGTCCCATCTCATGACCTCCATTCGAATATATGTTCGAACACTTGTCAAGACCCAGTGCGCTTGCCCATCAAATACGCCCGGGTGGTCTGCTGAGCTGCGCGCATCAGGGGCCGTGGTGCTCAAGCCTGCGTTGGCTCGTTAGAACCTCGCGGCGGAGCGGCGTTCTAGCAGGATCGTGTCGCGCCTTTGTCCGGTGGCGGGTCCGTGGTTCATCCGGGCGATGCGTTCGCGGCGGCCGATGATCCGAAAGCCGTTGGTTCGGTGGAGTCGAAGGCTACTTTGGTTTTCGGGGAAGATGCTGGACCGGATGGTCCAGATCACAGGTTGCCCAGAAGTCCGGCAGCTTGTTCGAGGGCGCCCGGAACCATGGAGTAGTAGGCCCAGGTGCCACGCTTTTCGCGGTGGAGCAGGCCCGCGTCGACCAGGATCTTCAGGTGGTGGGACACGGTGGGCTGGCCGAGGTCCAAGGGTTCGGTCAGGTCGCAGACGCAGGACTCCCCGGAGGCCGAGGACTTGACAAGGGAGAGCAGTCGCAGCCTGTTGGGATCCGAGAGTGCCTTGAAGAGCAGGGCCCGCTGCTGCGCTTCCTCGGCGCTGAGAGGAGGGGGTGCCTCGGGTGCGCAGCAGCCGTCATCAGCCACGGGAGCTGGTTCAAGGGTCTGCGGAGAGGTCATGACTCCATTATGCATCCGCATCGACGGTCATCAATGTTTTGGGGCTTTGGGGGGAGTCAGACCCGTTCGTCGGCGTGGTGCGGGACGAGGACATCGTCGACGCTGCGGGCAGCGCCCGGGAAGAGGAGCAGCAGCAGCCCGAGCCCGAGGCCCGTGCCGAGGATTTGGGCGAGGATGAATCCGGGAGCGGAGCCGGGGGCGATGCCGGCAAAGGTGTCGCTGAACATCCGGCCGATGGTGACGGCGGGGTTCGCGAAGGAGGTCGAGGAGGTGAACCAGTACGCGGCCCCGATATAGGCGCCGACCGCCGGGGCGGCGAGCATCCCGCGGTTGGTGCGCGCCAGGGCGAAGATCAGCAAAATCAGGCCAGCGGTGGCGACGACTTCGCCGACCAGGTGCCCGCCGCTGACGCGTTCCTTGGTGGAGATGGCGGTCCCGACGCCGAACATGACGTTCGCGAGGAGGCTTCCGCCGATCGCGCCGACGGTTTGCGCGGCAATGTAGGCGCCGAGCTCCGGGAGGCTCAGGCCGGTGCCGTGGCGCCGGCCCAGGAGCCAGTCGGCCAGGGAGACGACCGGGTTGAAGTGCGCACCGCTGACCGGGCCGAGCATCAGAATCAGCACGGTCAGCCCGAGTACGGTGGCCGTGCTGTTTTCAAGCAGCTGCAGCCCGACGTCGCCCGGGGAGAGCTGCTGGGCGGCGATCCCCGAGCCGACCACGATGGCCACGAGTAGACAGGTGCCGAGGAGCTCGGCGACGGCACGGCGCCACAGCGGCGGTTGCGGGGAAGTCATGGCATCAGCTTGACTCATGGATTTACCTCAGTCAAACTTGACCCAATGGACATTGAGGAGAATTCAGCCTTCCAGCAACGCCTGGCCAAGCATGCCGCGCTGGCCGATGCCGGGCGCCTGCGCATTATCGACCTGCTGACTCTGGGCGACCTCTCGCCGACGGAGGTGCAGGCCGAACTGGGCATGCCCTCCAACCTGCTCGCCCACCACCTGCGCACCCTCGAAGATGCGGGCCTGGTCACCCGCCGGCGCTCCGAGGCCGACAAGCGCCGCAGCTACATCCAGCTAGCGGCCGGCGCGCTGGACGGGCTCGCGCCCGGGATCGAGCACACCGCCCGGCGCGTGCTCTTTGTCTGCACCGCCAACACCGCCCGCTCCCAGCTCGCCGCAGCCCTGTGGGCGCAAGCCAGCGTAATCCCCGGCGCTTCCGCCGGAACACACCCCGCGGCGCGGGTTGCCCCCGGCGCCATCGACGCCGCACGCCGCCACGGGATCGCTCTCCCGGAGGTCACCCCTCGACTTCCTGGGACCAGGCAAGTGCGGCAGGGGCCTTTGTGGTGACGGTCTGCGACAACGCCCACGAAGAACTCGCCGGCTTCGGCGACGTGCACTGGTCCGTGCCTGATCCCGTCCGTGCCGGAACCACCGAGGCGTTCGAGAACGCCTTCGATGACCTTACCCACCGCATCGGCGACCTCGCCCCGCGCATCCTCGCCGCCTGACCTTCCTGCCCGCACCCAGTGGTCCGGGGGGGTCCATCTAAATATTGACATCCATCAATGTTCAAGGTGATACTCTCCATATATCGATCATCATCAATGTCTTAGGGTGGTGGGCGAAACACGGAAGGCATCACCCTGACCGCCACGACCAAAGCAGTATCCCGACATCCAGGAGAAACCCGTGAGCATTGAAACCACCAAGAAGCCTTCCGTCCTCTTCGTCTGCGTCCACAACGCCGGCCGTTCCCAGATGGCCGCAGCCTTCCTCACCACCCTCTCGGAGGGCCGCATCGAGGTCCGCTCCGCCGGGTCGCAGCCCGCCGACAAAGTCAACCCCGCAGCGGTGCAGGCCATGGCCGAGCTCGGCATCGATATGTCCGCCGAGATCCCGAAAGTCCTCACCACCGAGGCCGTCAAGGAATCCGACGTCGTGATTACCATGGGCTGCGGAGACGAATGCCCGTACTTCCCCGGCAAGCGCTATGAAGACTGGGTCCTGGAGGACCCGGCCGGGCAGGGCGTGGACGCCGTCCGCCCGATCCGCGACGAGATCAAGACCCGTATAGAGGGATTGATCGACTCCCTCATACCGGCCGCTCAGTAAACGGACCACGCTCACGCCTGGCCAGGACCGCTGCTGGCCCCGGCCAGCCCCACCGCCGGCCCCGCCCGGGCACCACGACGAAGTGCCCACCAACACATCGAAAGAGGAACTCCATGGATGAACGGACCGCCCCGCTTCCCGTCGTCGTGATCGGCGCAGGGCCCGTCGGGCTCGCTGCCGCCGCGCACCTGCTCGAACGCGGCCTGGAACCACTCATCCTGGAATCCGGTCCTGCCGCCGGGGCGGCGATCGAGCAATGGCGCCACATTCGTCTTTTCTCCCCGTGGCGCTACAACCTCGACGCCGCTGCGGTCCGTCTCCTGGAAGCGGCGGGCTGGGAAGCACCCCGCATGACGGCTCTTCCTTACGGCGGAGAACTGATTGAGAACTATCTGGCACCGCTGGCAGGACTCCGGGCGATCGCTGCCCGGCTGCAGACAGGCGCACGCGTCCTTTCCGTCACCCGCCAAGGCATGGACAAGACCCATTCCCTCAACCGTGAAAACACCCCGTTCTCGGTCCGGGTCCAGCACAGCGATGGAACCATCCGGGACGTCACCGCCTCCGCCGTGATCGATGCCTCCGGCACTTGGTCCATACGCAACCCGCTGGGCACCTCCGGGCTGCCCGCAGCAGGAGAACACGCCGCTGCGGACCGGATCTCCCGGCCCCTTCCCGACGTCACCGGCCGCGATCGGGTGACCTTCGCAGGACGCCGGGTCCTGGTTGTCGGCGCCGGGCACTCCGCGGCAAATACGCTGATCAACCTCGCCGACCTCGCCAAGCACGAGCCAGACACGACCATCCTGTGGGCCGTTCGCGGGGCCTCAGCCGAGAAAGTGTATGGCGGCGGCGACGCCGACGGACTCCCGGCCCGCGGCCAGCTCGGCTCCCGGCTCCGCCGCCTGGTAGAGACCGGCACCATCGAGCTGCACACCGGATTCGGCATCGGCGCCCTGAAGTCCCTCGACACCCACGTTGCTGTTGAAGCCGCGGACGGCCGCATCCTGGACGTCGACGTCGTGATCCCCTGTACCGGGTTCCGCCCCGATCTGCAGATCCTGCGGGAATTGCGTCTGGAACTGGACCCTGCCGTTGAGGCGCCGCGGGAACTCGGGCCCCTGATCGACCCCGAGTTCCACTCCTGCGGCACCGTTCCTCCGCATGGTGCGAAGCTCCTGGCCCACCCGGAGAAGGACTTCTACATCGTGGGCATGAAGTCCTATGGCCGGGCACCGACCTTCTTGCTGGCCACCGGCTACGAACAGGTCCGCTCCGTCGTGGCCGCCCTTGCCGGCGACCACGAAGCCGCCGACACCGTCCAGCTCGAACTCCCCGAAACCGGGGTCTGCTCCACCGACGCCGGAACCAGCTGCGATGTCCCCGCCTCCGCTACATCTGCTTCCACGTCTGCTTCCGACGGTGCCGGATGCTGTGCGGCGCCGGAACCGGTCCTCCTCGGATTCTCCACCGGTCTGGCTCACGAGATATCGGCGCCCGGGATCGCGGCTTCGTAGCGGTTGCACCGCTGCCCGGTGCTGGGTCCGAGCGGATGGGCGAGTGCAAGGTCATCCCGCCTCGGAAACAGCTTCTTCTGAAGCTCCGGGTCTCCCCGGACGAACGTTCCGACCGCCCGAATGCCGATCCTTCGGACCGGGCGAGTTCCTGGACCTAATATTGTCGGTGCCTCCTGCGATGCTGTGGGTATGGATCGAAGGACAGCGTGGAGCGCGGGGTGGAGCGCGGGGTGGAGTACAGCTTGGAGTGCGGAGATCAGCGCGGCCGCGGAGGCCGTTGCTACGTCCGTTTCTGTGCTTGCCGCGTTCCCAGGCACCGGCGCGGACCATTGTGATCTGCCGGGCATCGAGACAGGCCTGGAGACCGATTCCGTCCAAGATTCAGGTTCCTTCGAGGAGTCAGGTTCTTTCCAGGAGTCCGATCCGTTGCGGCGTCTGGCCGATGATTGCCCTGGACGGCCTCGCCGAAGTCGCCCGGCTGGAGGCCCGGACCGCGGCACTGAAGGCGAGGCTCGCCGCGGAATACGTTCAGGCCGCCACGGCCCTGGCCGCCCCGGTGGCCTCACCGCAGGAAAGCACCGCCCGGGAACTTGCCCTGGTCGCCGAAGTCGCCTGCGTCCTGACCGTCAGCGAACGGACCGCGGGGGCCTTCCTCTCCGACGCCCGGACACTGAGCACGGTCCTGCCGTTGACCCTGGCCGCCCTTCAATCCGGGAGGATCTCCTGGCAGCACGCCCGGATCATCGTGGACGAAACCGGCAGCCTGGATCCGGCCGGGGCAGCCGCCCTGGAAGCGCACTTCCTGGACCCGGGCGCCCCGAACCCGGCCCGCGGCTGCCACGCCGGGGACCTGGTCCCGTCCCGGTTCCGGGCCAAGGCACGCACGTGGCGCGAGCGCCACCACCGGCTCAGCATCGAAGAACGCCACACCAAAAGCGCCGCGGACCGGCGGGTCGAGTGCGTTCCGGACCGGGACGCCATGGCATGGCTCTCCATCTACCTCCCGGCAGCCACCGCGACGGGGATCTGGAACCGGGCCACCACGGCCGCCCGCGCCCTGCAACGCCCGGACGAGCCCCGCACCCTGGCCCAGCTCCGCGCCGACATCACCGCCACCTGGCTCCTCACCAACCACACCACCGACGCCATGCCCGACGACGGCGACGGCGACGGCAAGTTGCCCCACGGCGACGGCGGCACGGGAGCGGTCGTGGGCACCATGCCCGACGGCGACGGCGACGGCGAGCTGCCCGACTGCACCGGCGCGGGCGTGGCCGGGGGTGTTCCGTCTCCGCGGGCGCAGGTCCTGATCACCGTCCCGGTCCTGTCGCTGCTGGGCGTCACGGAGGAACCGGCCATGCTGGACGGGTACGGCCCGATCCCGCCCTCCACGGCCCGGGCCCTGATCGCCGACGGCGCCGATTCCTTTCACCGTGTCCTGACGGACCCCCGTGACGGGGCACCGCTTGAAATCGGGCGGACCAGCTACCGTGTCACGAAGGCCATGCGGCAATGGCTCCGGCTCCGGGACGGCAGATGCTCCTTCCCCGGTTGCAACAACCACTCCCTGGACAACGAAGCAGACCACCTCCTGGCCTGGCCGACAGAGGCACCACCGGCATCAACAACCTCGGCCAGCTCTGCCCCAAACACCACCGCCTCAAACACCGGACCGGATGGACACCCACCCCAGCCGGCAAAGACAACCCCCGGGGTGGACATCACCGGCACAACGGCACTACCCCGGCGAACACCAAGACTGGGAACCACCCCACTGGCCACCGCATTGGCCAGACCACCCCGCGACCACCCACACACCCGGCGACCAAGACCTGCCCCCGGACCCCTTCCCCGAATGGGCATCATTCACGGCCGCACATCCATGGCCCGCACCCGACGCCGACGATCCTGGCTGGCCCGCACCCGACGCCGACAATCCTGGCTGGCCCGCGCCCGATGTCGACGACCGTGGCCCGCATCCGACCTTGACGATCCCGGCTGGCCCGAGCTCCTGAACGGCCTCCGAACCCGGGCCACGCCTCCGATCTGGAACTGGCCTCAAGTTCCGGGCCACGCCTCCGATCTGGAACTGGCCTCAAGTTCCGGGCCACGCCTCCGATCTGGAACTGGCCTCAAGTTCCGGGCCACGCCTCCGATCCGGAACTGGCCTCAAGTTCCGGGCCACGCCTCCGATCCGGAACTGGCCTCAAGTTCCGGGCCACGCCTCCGATCCGGCCTAGCTGTTGCTAGGGTGGGTCCATGATTCTGCTGACGGGATTCGAACCCTTTGGCGGCGACTCCACCAATCCTTCGTGGACCGCCGTCCTCGTGGCGCAGGACATCCTGCGCGCCGAAGGGCACGAGGTGGAGGCGCTGGAGTTGCCGTGCGTCTTCGGCGAATCGGCCAGTGTGCTGCAGGAGGCCATGGAGCGGCTGCGTCCCGAGCTGGTCATATGTACCGGACTCGCCGGAGGTCGGGATCGACTCTCCTTGGAGCGCGTTGCCATCAATTGCGATGACGCCAGGATTCCGGACAATGCGGGAAACCAACCCATCGATGAGGAAGTCGTCGGCGGGGGTCCCGCAGCATATTTCAGCACCCTGCCGGTGAAGTCCGCCCTCCGCGCATTGCAGATCGCCGGAATCCGCGCTGAAGTCTCGCAGACGGCCGGGACGTATGTGTGCAATCACGTGTTCTACGCCCTGATGCACTGGCTCTCCAGCACGCCCGTTGCGGCACAAGCGCGGGGCGGCTTCATCCACGTCCCTTATGACGAAGCCCGGCTGCCGCAGGGGAGTGCAGCGCCGGCGATGTCGGTGCGGGACATGGGCGAGGGGATCGCCGTCGTCGTGCGTACTGCTCTCGAGACTTCGGTGGACGCGAAGCTCTCTGCGGGAGCGATCCACTAGGGGAGAGGGATCAGCCTGCGTCGCGGCTTGTGGAGGCCGGTTCCAATTGCACCAATTCCCACTGCACCGCCACGGTCGCTGAAACTGCCATGGATCCTGCCTCGATGGCCACGCCTTCGCTCGCAGAAGCGCGCTTCATGTCGCCCATCATCGGGACGGGCGCTCCATGCGCAGCGCGCTGTTCGATTGACAACACTTGCCCCAGCCGGGCGCCGGCGAGAGCGGCAAATCGAGCTGCCTTCGCCTCGGCCTCCCGCCATGCGGCTTCCTGTGCTTGCGCCGCGACGGCGGACGAATCCGCGAATCCTTGTTCGATCCCATGGATTCGCAAGCTGTCTCCTCCTGCCGCGACCGCCGCGGAAATGGCGGAAGGCGCAGCTGTCGGCGGGCTAACCCGGGCAACCAAGGTGGTTGATGCAACGTATCCACTGACTTTTTGCCCCTGGTTTTCGGCCCAAACAAGCTCGGCACGCAGGTTGAGGCCGCTGGTCCGCAAGTCAAGCCCGGCCACCCCATGCCCGCGCAAGGCGACCGTCACGGCGGAGGCCACCTCACCGGCGTCGTCATAGGCCGTTCCTGCGGAATCGCGCCTGACCTCAACGGCGAGCGTGAGCGTGAGAAGGTCCGGGACGGCTTCAGCGGTTCCTTCTCCCGTGACAGTGATGGTCCGGGTCATGGTCATGAGGCCATGCTAGCCCCGTAGCGCGGAGGAACGATTCGACCGTCGTCATGGGTTATTTTCCGGCCGAAGCCTTCAACTAGACTGTGGGTTAGTGCCTGCCGGACGCGTCCGGCCAGCATTGATCCTGCTTATGCCATGGCCCTGCCTGGTGAAGACCAATTCCGACTCGTAGCTAAGAACAGTAGATGACTGACACTTTGCCGGGCGCTGCCGTCCCGAACCCTCTGGATGAAGCCGCCATCACCGCTGCCGTTGAGGAAGCCGTCGCCGCGATTGCAGCTGCATCCTCCCTCGAAGAACTCAAAGCCGTCCGGTTGGCGCACACCGGGGAGAAGTCGCCCTTGAGCCTCGCCAACCGCGAAATTGGTGGCTTGGCCAAGGAGCAGAAGGCGGCCGCAGGCAAGCTCATGGGTTCCTCCCGTGGCCGTGTCAACCAGGCCCTCGCAGCACGGACCACTGTGCTCGAAGCCGAGAACGACGCCCGCATCCTTGTGGAAGAAACCGTGGACGTCACGGCCGCACCACGGCGACGGCGCGCCGGTGCCCGCCACCCGCTGTCCACGCTGCAGGACCGCGTCATCGACATCTTCGTCGGCATGGGCTGGGAAATCGCCGAGGGACCCGAGGTCGAGTCCGAGTGGTTCAACTTCGACGCCCTCAACTTCAAGCCGGACCACCCGGCCCGTGAAATGCAGGACACCTTCTTCGTGGAACCTCCCGAAGCGCACCTGCTCATGCGCACGCACACTTCCCCGGTACAGGTGCGTGCCATGCTGGAGCGGGATCTTCCGATCTATGTGCTGTGCCCGGGCAAGGTATTCCGCACCGATGAGCTCGATGCCACCCACACGCCTGTGTTCCATCAGTTCGAAGGCCTCGCCATCGACAAGAACCTGAGCATGGCAGACCTCCTCGGCACCCTGGAGCACTTCTCGCGGCAGATGTTCGGCGAGGAGGCTTCGATCCGCTTGCGCCCGAACTACTTCCCGTTCACCGAGCCGTCCGCGGAACTGGATATCTGGCACCCGGGCGCCAAGGGCGGCCCGCGCTGGATCGAATGGGGCGGCTGCGGCATGGTCAACCCCAATGTCTTGCGCGCCGCCGGCATCGATCCGGACGAGTATTCAGGTTTTGCCTTTGGCATGGGCATCGAACGAGCCCTCATGTTCCGCAATGAAGTCGGCGACATGCGCGACATGATCGAAGGCGATGTACGTTTCAGCGAGCACTTCGGGATGGAGATCTAACAGTGCGTATCCCACTTTCCTGGCTGCGTGAATTCGCGCAGGTTCCGGCCGACGCCACGGCCGAAGACGTCATGGCGGAACTCGTCAAGGTCGGCTTTGAAGAAGAAGAAGTCCACCGTCCCACGGACGCGCTCAAGGGTCCCATCGTGGTGGGCCAGGTCCTGAGCCTCGTCAAGGAACCGCAGAGCAACGGCAAAACCATCAACTGGTGCCAGGTCCGCGTCGTTCCTGAGGGGCAGGAACAGACCCTGACTGGCGACGGCATCGATCCCTCCGGCGTGCAAGGCATCATTTGCGGTGCCCACAACTTCGTCGAGGGAGACAAGGTAGTCGTGACCCTCCCGGGCGCCGTGCTGCCCGGCGACTTCCACATTTCCGCGCGCAAGACCTACGGGCACCTGTCCGCCGGCATGATCGCCTCGGTCCGCGAACTCGGCATCGGTGAGGACCACGACGGCATTCTGGTGCTCTCCCGGATCGGCTTGGATCCCGAGCTCGGCACCGACGCCATGTCCTTGCTCGGCCTTTACGACGAAGCCGCCGAGATCAATGTCACTCCGGACCGTGGCTACGCATTTTCGATCCGCGGCGTCGCCCGCGAATATGCCCACGCCACCGGAACCGTCTTCACGGACCCTGCCTCCAAGGTGATTGCTCCCGCTTCCCTGCAAGGCGGCTACGGCGTCAAGCTCAACGACGACGCTCCCATCTATGGCAAGCCCGGCTGCGACCGCTTCGTGGCCCGCACGGTTCGCGGCGTGGACGCCACCCGGCCCACCCCGCCGTGGATGGTCTCCAGGCTGCGCCTGGCCGGCATCCGCTCCATTTCGCTGCCGGTAGACATCTCCAACTACGTGATGCTCGAACTCGGCCAGCCGAACCACTGCTACGACCTCGACAAGCTCTCGGGCGACATCGTGGTCCGTCGAGCCGTCTCCGGGGAGAAGATCACCACCCTTGACGGCAAAGTGCGGGCGCTCGACGTCGAAGATCTCCTGATTTCCGACGCGTCCGGTGCGATCGGCATCGCCGGAGTCATGGGCGGCGCCCACACCGAGGTTTCTGATTCCACCACCAATATCCTGGTCGAAGCCGCGCACTTCGATGAGGTCTCGATCGGACGCTCCCGTCGCCGGCACAAGCTGCCGTCAGAGGCGTCCAAGCGCTTCGAACGCGGAGTTGACTGGCACGTCGCCAGCGTTGCTGCCCAGCGCGTCGTCGACCTGCTGGTCGAGCTCGCAGGCGGAACGGCTGACGAAGCCGGGACCGACGTCGGGACCGCACCTGACGCCGTGACCATCGAGCTGCCGGCCGGCTATGCGACAGCCCGGATCGGCATCGACTTCACGGAAGAACAGATCACCGGTTCCCTTGAGGATCTTGGTGCCACCGTCCAGAAGGGCGCGGACGCAGGCTCCTACTCCGTCACCGCGCCGAGCTGGCGCAGCGACCTCGAAACCAAGGATGACCTCACCGAGGAGATTGCCCGGCTGGTTGGTTATGACAAGATCCCGGCCACCTTGCCCGTGGCCCCTCCGGGCCGGGGTTTGACCCGGACGCAGCAGCAGAAACGCCGCGTTATCCAGGCCCTTGCGGATTCCGGGCTGACGGAGATCCTCTCCTACCCGTTCGTCTCCAAGTCAGCCAATGACACCTTTGGCGTGGCAGAGGAAGGCGCGGCGCGCACCGCCCTCAAATTGGCCAACCCCATCAGCGAGGAACACGGCTACCTTCGTACGTCCTTGATTCCTGGCCTGATCGAGGTGGCCCGGCGGAACCATTCGCGCGGCTTCCGCGACCTCGCCCTCTTTGAGACCGGTTCTGTTTTCCTTCCGGACGGGCAGCTGGGCACCGCGTCCATCCCGCCGCTGGGCGTCAAGCCTTCCGACGAGGTACTTGATGGACTGTACGACGGCGTCCCGGACCAGCCGCTGCACATCGCCGCAGTTTTGACCGGCCATGATTCCCCGGCTGCCGCGGCCCACACGCCGCGGGCATGGGATTGGGCCGACGCCCTCGACGTCGCCCGGTTCATCGGAGACGTCCTTGGCGTGGAGCTCGTGGTGAGCCAAGGCAGCCACCAGGCGTTCCACCCGGGCCGTGCCGCCCAGCTGACGCTCCGCTCCGGCGACGTGGTGGGCTACGCCGGCGAACTGCACCCCAAGCTGCTTGCTGCGCAGGACATGCCGGCACGTTCGGTTGCGCTCGAGCTCAACGTGGAGGCGCTCTTCGAAGCTGCTCCGGATGTGATTGTTGCCAAGCACATCTCCGGGTTCCCGGTGGCTACGCAGGACGTTGCCCTCGTGGTGCCGCAGGACGTTCCGGCCGACGCCGTACTGGCAGCCCTCCGGGAGGGCGCCGGCGAACTCCTCGAAGACGTCGCACTGTTCGATGTCTACGCGGGCCAGGGCATCGAAGACGGCAAGAAGTCGCTTGCCTTCGGGCTGCGGTTCCGCGCCGCGGACCGCACCCTTACAGCAGACGAGGCATCAGAGGCCCGCGCGGCCGCCGTCGCCGTCGCCACGGAGCGGTTCGGAGCAGTCCAGCGCTGACGACTATCGACATACGGGTCCAGGGGCTGGCTGTTCACATCCAGCCCCTGGACCTTGCCGATTCCGCCGCCATCGAGCAGATGGCGGCGGAATTGCTGTCTCCGGCCGAGATGCTTCGCGGAAACGCCATGGCCCCCGTCCTGCGCCTGGAATTCCTGGTGTCCAGGGTGGCCCAGCAGACCTTTGCCGCCACCCTCCTGGGCGTCCCCGCCTCGAAGCTTCGCGCAGCCTATGAGTGCCCCGAATGCGGGACCGGCCCGGACATCGCCCACGGCCGGCCCGGGTACCTGCTCGACGGCGACCCTGCACCACTGCTGCTGAGCGCCTCGCGGGCGTCGGGCTGGGTGTTGTTTGCCGCCGTCGTGCGTCCGGAAGCCGTTCTGCAGCTGGGAGTCGATCTGGAAAATGCCGCGGCCACGGAATTCGCCGGCTTCGACGACGTTGCCCTGACCGTCCGGGAACGGCGCCATCTCGACCGGGTGGAACCCATGCGTCGCTCGCGGGAGCGGGCGCGATTGTGGGCGCGGAAGGAAGCCTGGCTGAAGATGACAGGCGAAGGACTCAGGGTAAGCCCGGATTCCCTCGACGTGCTCGAAAGGCAGGGACTGTGGGACCTCGAGCTCCCTGCCAGCGTCGACGTCCAGGATCTCCCGAACGGACTACTAGCCGCCCTCGCGGTTCGATTCGCATTAACGGGGACTAGCTGAAGGCGGGGAGCCTTGCCTGGTACAGCCACGGTTCCAGCACGCTGGCGGCGTCGAGTCCTGGAACGTAGGCATTGACTGCCGCAACGAACTCTGGGGTGGAGACCGAGCTGTGCCGTTTGGTCTCAGTCCAATGCCGCAACAAACCGAAGAAAGCGGGGTCACCGCAAGCACGGCGGATGGCGTGCAGGGCCAGCGCGCCGCGCTTGTAGACGCGGTCATCGAACATGTGTTCCGGACCGGGATCGCCGATCACCAAGTCCTGGGGGCCGGCGTCGAGCTTGCGCCAGGCTGTCCGCGCGCGGTTGGCGAGGGACATGACTCCGGCCTCTTCGGACCAAATCCATTCCGCGTAGCAAGCGAAACCCTCGTGCAGCCAGATATCCCTCCAGCTGCTCACGGTGAGCGAATTGCCGAACCACTGGTGCGACAATTCGTGGGCAATGAGGCGCTGGCCCTCCCATGATTGCTCCATGTGGTTCCGCCCGAAGATGGAAAGGGATTGGGCTTCAAGGGGAATTTCCAGTTCATCATCAGTGACCACGGCCGTGTACTCCTCAAAGGGATACGGACCGAAACACTCCACAAAAGTGCGCATCATGTCCGCTTGCCGGGCCAGGCCTTCGCTTGCCTCCGTCAACAAACCGGGGGAGACCGCAACGTACTGGGGCACCGGAGCGTGCCGCGGTACATCGGCATGATGGGCTGTTCCGGCGTCGAGCCCGCGGGGGGAGGGACTGAGCTGGTGGAGCCGATAGCGGCCGATCTGCACCGTGGCGAGATAGCTTGCCATCGGCTCGCTCTGCTCATAGACCCAGGTCTCGCGGCTGGATTTCCGGCTGTGGGAAACAAGGCGCCCGTTGCAGATGGCACGGTAGTTGTCGTCGGTGGTGATGCTGATCAAGTAGCTGGACTTGTGGCGAGGATGGTCGTTGCACGGGAACCAGGAAGCGGCGCCGTTCGGCTGCCCCGCCACCAGCACGCCGTCGTCGAGCTCTTCCCAGCCAACTTCGCCCCACAGGCCCCGGCGCGGCTTCGGATTTCCGTCGTAGCGCAGTTCCACCGAGAACGGCTGGCCGGCCCGGAGCCGGTCCTTGGGAGTGATGACCAGATGCTCGCCGCGCGGGCTGAACTTCGGCACCTTCTTGCCGTCCACCAGGATCTTGGAAGCCTTCAAGCCCACCAGATCCAGGACTACGGAATCCAGGCCTTCAAGGGCTACGCAGCGAAGCATCGCACGGCCGTTGAGCCGGTTGCTGCCCAGGCTGTAGTTCAGGTCCAACTCATACCGCAGCACCTGGAAGGCCGTGCTCCCGTGGTGCAGGGTATAGGGATCGGCGGCCGTTGTGGATGTTCCTGGTTCGCTGCGGCTCATGTGCGCTGGCTGCCTCCGTATAGCTTGCTGTGCTGGTATTTTTTCAGGCGAGTGGTTGTCTTGGCCGGCGGGTTCCGAAGCCTCCTGCCAATTTACGCTACGGGCCGGTCTCTACGGTCCCGTCGCTACGGGCCGGTCTCTACGGGCCGGTCCAGGGGCTGACGGGGTTGCCCATCCAGTAGGTGCCCGCAGGAACGGTTTCACCCCGCATGACGAGCGACGCCGGTCCCACCGTTCCTCCGGCCCCGATGCTGGCACGCGGCAAGATGACTCCGTGCGGACCCATCGTGGCGCCGTCTCCGAGCACCACGGTATCGATGCTCATGATGCGGTCGTGGAAGAGGTGGGTCTGGATCACGCAGCCGCGGTTGACGGTGGAGCTTTCGCCGAGCGTCACGAGGTCGGCCTCGGGCAGCCAGTAGCTTTCACACCAAGTACCCCGGCCGATTTTGGCACCGAGCCCGCGGAGCCACCAGACCAACGCCGGCGTGCCGGATGCAGATCGGGCGAACCATGGCGCGCTGACCATCTCGATGAAGGTGTCCACCACTTCGTTGCGCCAGATAAACGAGCTCCACAGGGGATGCTCGCCCTCTTTGATGCGGCCCACCAAGATCCATTTTGCGGCAACTGAACTTGCGGCGGCGACGGCACCCGCGGCGAGGACCACAACGCCTCCCAGGACCCGCGGCCACCCAATAGGAGGAAACCGAGGCGATCCAGTCGAGCGTCAACATGACGCCGACGGCGATTGCCACCGTGAGGATGACGGGTACAAGCCGGCACAGTTCCCACAAGGCCCGTTTGGTCTTGAGCGCCAACGGCGGGTTGAACGTGAGGCTCTGGTCTGCGTTGACGGCGGTTCGCCGCAGCCTGACCGGGGGACTCCCCAGCCAGGAGGTACCCGATTTTGCCTTGGCCGGTGTGGCCGAAAGTACCGCGACGAGCGAGTTCTTGGGGACGTTCCGGCCTGCGGCAGTCATGCCGGAATTGCCCAGGAAGGAACGTTTGCCGATCTTGGCCGGTGCAATTTTCATCCAGCCGCCGCCCAACTCGTAGGAGGCCACCATGGTGTCGTCAGCGAGGAACGCGCCTTCGCCGATGGTCGTCATGCGCGGCAGCAAAAGCACCGTGGAGGCTTCCACGTTGCGGCCGACTTTGGCACCCAGCAGGCGCAGCCACACCGGGGTGAAGAGGCTGGCATAGATGGGGAAGAGCAAATCCCGGGCCATGTCCAGAACGCGTTCAGTGGCCCAGACCTGCCAGCCGACGCGGCTACGGACGCGGTAGTACCCCTCCTGGAGGCCGACGCCAAGCATCCGGGTGGTGGCGAGGATCAGCACGAGGTTGCACAGGAACCAAGTCAGTGCGGCCAAGGGGACGGCAATCAGGAGTTCCGGCAAGGAATCCTGCAGGGAATTCCTGCCTTGGATGAAGACAAGGACAACGCAGGCACCGGCAAATGCCGAGACATACGGGATCAGGGCCAGCAAAGCTGAAGCCGCGGCGAACGCAGTGAACCAGAGCCGGCCGATCAGATGGTGGGACGAGGGGGTCTCGGGCCATTCTCGTTTGGCTTTCCCACGACGTTCCGCGGGGGAGCCGGCAACCAGGTGCCCGGCCTTGACCTTGCCCAGGACGGCGGAACCTGGCTCCACGCGCGCTCCGGCGCCGATGCTGGTTCCCGGCATGAGCGTACTGCGGGAGCCCACGGTCGCACCTGCTCCCACATGGACGGCGCCGATGTGGACGTAATCGCCGTCAATCCACCAGGCGGAGAGATCCACTTCGGGCTCGATGTTGCAGCCGCTGCCCAGCGAGAGCAGTCCGGTGACGGGAGGCAAGGAGTGCAGATGGACGTTGTTCCCGATCTTCGCCCCCAGCGCCCTGGCATAGTGGGGAACCCACGGGGCGCTAGCGAGGCTGATGGCTCCTGAGAGGTCCTGGATCTGTTCAGCCAGCCACAGCCTCAGGTGCACTTTGCCTGAGCGCGGGTAGGTTCCGGGCTGGACGCCACGCAAAAGGGACCGCGCGGCCACGATCGAGATGGCCATGCGGCCTTGCGGGCTGACGAATACCAGCCAGGAAGCCAGGATCCACCACCAGGACACCACGGGGGCTGCTGAGAATCCTGCGAAGTCGGCCAGCAGGTGATTGGCCGCCATCAGGTAGGTGAGCCAGCGCATGCCCACCAGGATGTTCAGGAAAATGCCCATCAGAGTCTGGAAAACTTGCGATTTCCGGGTGGTGGGGCGGACGGTGCGTTCGGCTGCCGGCCCTGGGACCCAGCCTTCAGGCAAGGATTGCCGCGCGGTATCGATCAGGGCGCCCACCCGAGGGGTCGCATAGATCTCGGCCACCGTGATGGTGGGGTAACGCACGCGCAGCGCCGAGACGAGCTGGGCCGCGGCGAGGGAACCGCCACCATAGGCGAAGAAGTCGGCGTCGAGCGAGGTGACCTGGGAACCCAGGATGCTTTCCCATTGCTCAACCACCCATTGTGCGTCCTCCGGGAGGTTCAGTGGTGCCTTGTCGGCATCTGCGGCGCCTGCGCCGGCCAAAGGCCAGGGCAAAGAATGCCGGTCCACTTTTCCGCTGGTCTTTGTCGGGAGCGAATCCACCACCGTCAGCAGCGGGATCAGCGCCGCTGGGAGGGTATCGGTGAGTATTTCGCGGGACGCCGCGAGGTCGATGTCCTCAGATCCGGCCGGGGCCAGGTAACCGACCAGTATCTGGTTCCCGGCCGCCGTCGTACGGACTGCCGCGGCGGCCCCGCCGACGCGGGGGAGCGCCTGCAGTGCGGCGTCGATCTCACCGAGTTCGATCCGCCGGCCGCCAAGCTTGACCTGTTCGTCCGCGCGGCCTTGGAAGATGAGCCCCGCTTCTTCGTAGCGGACCAGGTCGCCGGAGCGGTACGCACGTTCCCACCCCAAGGACGGCATGGGCGCATACTTTTCGGCGTCCTTGGCCGGGTCGAGGTAGCGGGCCAGCCCGACGCCGCCAATGATCAGCTCGCCCGTCCCGCCTTCTTCCACCGGAACCCCCGCGGAGTCCACGACCGCGAGATCCCAGCCGTCCAACGGTAATCCGATCCGGACGGGGCCACCACCGCCCAAGGGAGCAGCACAGGCTACGACCGTCGCTTCGGTGGGGCCGTAGGTGTTCCACACTTCGCGGCCGTCGACGGCGAGCCGTTCGGCGAGTTCGGGCGGGCAGGCTTCGCCGCCGAAGATGAGCAGGCGCACGTTCTCCAGAGCTTCCGCGGGCCAGAGGGCGGCAAGCGTCGGAACGGTGGAAACCACTGTGATTCCGTGGTTGATGAGCCACGGGCCCAGGTCCATGCCCGAACGAACCAACGCACGCGGAGCCGGAACGAGACAGGCCCCGTGCCGCCACGCCAGCCACATCTCCTCGCAAGAAGCATCGAACGCTACGGAAAGGCCGGCCAAGACCCTGTCCTGTGGCCCGATGGGTTCCTGCTGGAGGAAGAGCCGTGCCTCGGCGTCAACAAACGCTGCGGATGAACGGTGCTGGACCGCGACTCCCTTGGGTGTGCCAGTGGAACCGGAGGTGAAGATGACCCAGGAATCGTCCTCCAGCCCTGGTGCGCGCGGAGAAGGGTGCGGCGTGGTCCGCTCCGCGGGAACTTCGATCTTGCGGCCCTTGGTGATGACAGCGGAAACGCGGGCTTCTCCGAAGACCAGCCGTGCCCGCTCCTCGGGATCGTCTGCGTCCACCGGAACGTAGGCGGCCGCAATGGAGAGGATTGCAAGGATGGAGATGTAGAGATCATTGGTGCCGGACGGGATCCGGACACCGATCTTGTCTCCGGGGCCAAATCCCGCCGCATTCAGCGTGGCGGCAAAGCTCCGCACTTGCGCCATCAGCTCGGCGTAGCTTAGCGACTTGCGCCCGTCATCAAGGGCGGAGGCTTCCGGGAAGGTGCTTGCAGTGGCATCGATAATCTCGATGAGCGTGCGCGGTGGCGGTACTGCTGGGCCGCCTTGCAGCTGGGGCAGATACACCGCCTGGATTTCCAGGCGGTCCGCCGGAAGTTCATGTTCCTGGGTCACGTTCAGAGCTTCTCGGATTGAGGTGAACAGAAAGTGCTAGCGGTCGCATGGCCGTTGCTATGGCTTACCCCAATGTTAATCGAAAAGACACTTCGCCGTTGATGCAATCATGGGACCAACAGTAGCTTGCCCGTGGTCTTTCGGCCTTCAAGGTCGCGGTGAGCTTGGGCGGCTTCGGCAAGCGGGTAACTCCCGCCGACCCGGACCTTGAGCGTTCCGTTGGCGGCAGCGCCAAAGACCTCCGCCGAACGCCAGCGCCGTTCCTGCGGGTTTTGCAGGAAGTGACCAAGCGTGGGACGCGTCAGGGACAAGGAGCCGCCCGCGTTCAGGCGTTGGGGATCAAAAGGCGGCACCGGTCCGGAGGCCGCCCCGAAGAGCACAAGCGCGCCGCGGAGGCGCAGGCTCGCAAGGGAATCGTCGAACGTATCCTTGCCGACGCCGTCGTACACGACGTGGACGCCCTCGCCCGCTGTCAGTTCGCGGACCTTGTCGGCAAATCCGGCGTAGCGCAGGACCTCATCCGCGCCGGCTTCCCGGGCCAGGACTTCCTTCTCGTCGGAGGAGACTGTGGTGATGACGCGGGCGCCGCGGGCCTTGAGCAATTGCGTCAGGATGAGGCCCACCCCGCCGGCGCCGGCGTGGGTCAGAACCGTATGGCCGGGTTCCACGCGGAAGGAAGAGTTGATCAGGTAGTGCGCGGTCATCCCCTGGAGCGGCAGGGCAGCCGCCGTGTGGTCGTCGACGCCGTCCGGCACCGGAAATGCCTTGCTGGCGTCTATCAGGGTGTACCCGGCATAGCAGCGCGAGCCTTCTGCGGTGGCGACCCTGTCTCCGATCGCGAAGTCCTCGACATCTGCGCCGATAGCCTCAACAGTGCCCGCAGCCTCGGCGCCGGGAGTGAACGGGTACTCGACGTTGTAGATGCCACCGCGTTGATAGGTGTCAATGAAATTCACTCCGGCCGCCGCAACCTTGACAAGCAACTGGTGTGGCCCGGGCGCGGGAACCTGCGCCTCGGTCAGTTCGAGGACCTCGGGGCCTCCGGCTTGCCGGGCAATGATCGCGTGCGTCATGGGTCTCCTTCTCCGTCGAGGTACTTTCGTACCGCTTCTCAACCATCCTAGGGAGAGGAGTCGGTGGGATGTCCAGTCAGCGTCCCTGATTGGCCTCAGCCACGCCCTGGACGGTACGCCTGACGTTTGGTCCGCCAGCGTATGCTGAATAAAGGGTGATCCAGACCGTGCAGACCGAACGTCGGCTGCAGCGTTGCCCGTTACTGATACGGGGCACAACCCTTTATGGCACCCACATCCACCGCTGAGCGCCCGAAACCCCGGCTCATTCGGCCAAATCCCGTTGTTCACAGTTATTCGGAACTGCTCAAAAGCGTCCGTGCCGAGGGCTTGCTTGAACGCCGAAGCGGGTTCTATATTTGGCTGTTCGTGGCACTGATGATCCTCATGGCCGGCACATGGCTGGGCTTCGCGATGCTTGGCCACTCCTGGTACCAGCTGCTTATTGCTGCGGCCGTAGGAATCTTTTGCACCCAACTGAGCTTCTTGGCCCACGAAGCCGGGCACAAGCAGGTTTTCGCCTCGCGCCGGGCAAACGACTGGTCTGCCCGGCTCATTGCTACAGGCATCGCAGGCATTAGCTACTCGTGGTGGGAGCAAAAGCACGGCGCACACCACAACAACCCCAACGTGATTTCCAAAGATCCTGACATCCGGAACAACGCAATCGTTTTCCACGCTGAGGCCGCCGCTGCCCGACGGGGACGGCTCGCCTTCCTGACGCGCAAGCAGGGCTGGCTCTTCTTCCCGCTGCTGACCCTGCTCGGAATCAGCTTGCAGTTCGACTCCATCCGCTTCGTCCGTGGGACGCGAGAACGTGCGGCACCGCTGGGTGGAAACACCCATTCTGTTGAGCCGCCTCTTTGCCCTGCCCGTCCTCGCATTCACTTTCCTTCCCCTGGGGATGGCCTTTGCGTTCATCGCTGTCCAGATCATGGTTTATGGCTTCTACATGGGTGCTTCCTTCGCCCCGAACCACAAAGGCATGCCTGTCCTGCCCGCCGACAGCCGGGTCGATTTCCTCAGTCGGCAAGTCCTGACGTCCCGAAACATTTCCGGCGGACGCTTCATGGACTTCCTGCTCGGCGGCCTCAACCGCCAGGTGGAGCACCACCTCTTTCCTGACATGGCCCGCCCCCAGCTGCACCGCGCAGCCGCGATCGTCCGCACGTTCTGCGCTACGCATTCCATCCCATACACGGAAACAACCCTGGTGCAGTCCTACGGCATAGTCGTGAGGTACCTCAATGAGGTCGGGCTCGCCGCGGGACGCGGATTTGATTGTCCGGTGGCTTCGGCTCACGGCCGAGGCTGAGCGTCCACAACCCTGCCGCTCAACGGCCGACGGCGACTTCCGCGCGGGGTCGGCAGGAAGCAGGCGTGCATAATTATCGGCAACTATGAATATTTTTGCTGTATAGTCTTGCCATGACTATTTCTGTTGCTGTCTCCGGTGCCAGTGGCTATGCCGGGGGAGAGGTCCTGCGCCTCTTGGCCGGCCATCCAGATGTCACCATTGGTGCCATCACCGCGCACAGCAACGCAGGTTCCAGACTAGGTGAGTTGCAGCCGCATCTCCATGGTTTGGCCAGCCGGATTCTTGAAGACACGAGCGTGGAAAACCTCGCAGGCCATGACGTCGTGTTCTTGGCGCTCCCGCATGGAACCTCCGCAGAGATCGCCGCGCAGCTGCCCGAAGGCACCCTGGTGATCGACGCCGGGGCGGACCACCGGCTCGAAGATGCCGCGGCCTGGGAAAAGTTCTACGGCTCGCCCCATGCCGGGACGTGGCCCTATGGGCTGCCCGAGCTCCCGGGCCAGCGCGAAGCCCTCAAGGGCGCCAAGCGCATTGCCGTGCCCTGGCTGCTACCCGACGTCGGCCCTGCTCGCCCTTACGCCCGGGTTCGCCAATAAGCTTCTCCAGCCGGAAGACGTCGTCATCGTTTCGGCTTCAGGTACGTCGGGCGCCGGCAAGGCCGCGAAGGTCAACCTGATCGGCTCCGAAGTCATGGGCTCCATGAGTCCCTACGGCGTGGGCGGCGGCCACCGCCACACCCCCGAGATTGAGCAGGGCCTCTCCAACGCCGCAGGTGTTCAGGTCACAGTTTCCTTCACTCCCACCCTCGCGCCCATGAGCCGAGGCATCCTCAGCACCGCGACAGCCAAGGTCAAGGCAGGCGTCACTGCGGCGGATCTCCGCAGCGCCTGGGCCGAAGCCTATGACGACGAACCATTTGTGCACCTTTTGCCTGAGGGTCAGTGGCCCACTACCAAATCGGTCCAGGGTTCCAACCACGCCGTAATGCAATTGGCGTTCGATGAACACTCCGGCCGCGTGATTGTCACGTGCGCCATCGACAATTTGACCAAGGGGACCGCCGGCGGCGCCGTACAGTCCATGAATATCGCCCTCGGCCTGGACGAATCCGCCGGCCTCAATGTCCAAGGAGTTGCCCCGTGACCATCACAGCCCCAGGGATTCCGTGCCGCCGGTGTCAAAGCCGGCATCAAAGCATCGGGCAACCCCGACCTCGCTCTGGTCGTCAATGACGGCCCGCTCAAGGCCGCCGCAGCTGTTTTCACCTCCAACCGCGTCGCCGCGGCCCCCGTGCACTGGTCCCGCCAGGTTGTTTCCGACGGGCGCGTGGATGCAGTGGTGCTGAACTCCGGCGGGGCGAATGCCTGCACCGGGCCCCAGGGGTTCCAGAACACCCACGCAACCGCTGAAAAAGTGGCGGCTGTCCTCGGGATCTCCGCTTCCGACGTCGTGGTCTGCTCTACCGGCCTCATCGGTGAGCAACTGCCCATGGACAAGATCGTCCCTGGCATCGACGCAGCATTCGCTGCGCTCTCCGAAAACGGCGGTTCCGCCGCCGCGACGGCCATCATGACCACCGACAGTGTTGCGAAGGAAGCAGTCTTCACCGGCACCGATGCCCAAGGCAGGACCTTCACGGTGGGCGGGATCGCGAAAGGTGCCGGCATGCTGGCACCGGGACTTGCAACCATGCTTGTGGTACTCACCACGGATGCCGAGGTTCCGGCCGAAGAGCTCGACGTCGTGCTCCGCGACGCCACGCGCGTCACTTTTGACCGCGCGGACTCCGATGGCTGCATGTCCACCAATGACACTGTGGTCCTGCTGGCATCCGGGGCTTCCGAAGCAATGCCGTCCGCGGAAGAGCTCGGTGCCGGAGTCACGCAGGTTTGTGCCGAGCTGGCCCGCAAGCTGATCGGCGACGCCGAGGGTGCCAGCCACGACATCGCCATCCGTACGTTCAACGCAGCGAGCGAGCGCGACGCAGAAATCGTCAGCCGTTCCGTAGCCCGCTCCAACCTCTTCAAGACCGCCATCTTCGGCAAGGATCCCAACTGGGGCCGCGTTTTGTCCTCGGTGGGCACCACGGATGCCGTCTTCGAACCGGACCAGCTGAACGTCTCCATGAACGGCATCCAGATTTGCCGCAACGGCAGCATCGGCGATGACCGCAACCTCGTCGACCTCGAGCCGAGGGAAGTGCTGGTGGAGATCGACCTTCAGGCCGGAGACGCGGAGGCCACCATCTGGACCAACGACCTCACGCACGAATACGTGCATGAGAACAGCGCCTACTCGAGCTAAACGGGGATGACCATGACCGCGCACACCCGCGAAAACACGTCGATCGGCGCCGAATCGGCAAAAACAGCCCAGGACAAGGCCGCAACCCTCATCGAGGCGCTGCCCTGGATCCAGCGCTTCGCCGGCACCACCATGGTGATCAAGTACGGCGGCAATGCCATGGTCAACGAGGAACTTCGCCGGGCCTTTGCAGAGGACATCGTTTTCCTGCACCATGTTGGCATCCACCCGGTCGTCGTGCACGGGGGCGGCCCTCAGATCAACTCGATGCTCAGCAGGCTCGGCATCGAATCCGAATTCAAGGGTGGCCTGCGAGTCACCACCCCTGAGGCCATGGACGTGGTCCGCATGGTGCTCACTGGTCAAGTGGGCCGCGAGCTGGTGGGCCTCATCAATTCCCACGGCCCTTACGCGGTGGGCATGTCCGGTGAAGACGGCGGGCTCCTGCGCGCCGTGCGCACCGGCACTGTGGTGGACGGCGAAGAAGTGGGCCTGGGTCTGGTGGGCGAAGTGGTGGGGGTTGATCCCACCGGTATCGAGGACATCCTCGACGCGGGCCGCATCCCCGTGATTTCCACGGTGGCCCCTGAGATCATTGACGACGGCAACTCCTTCCAGACCACCGGCCAGGTGCTGAACGTCAACGCGGACACAGCCGCTGCTGCCGTGGCCTCCGCGCTGGGCGCGTCCAAGCTCGTCATCCTGACTGACGTCGAAGGCCTGTACGCGAACTGGCCGGACAAGTCCTCGCTCATCTCCTCGCTGACGGCCACGGAGTTGCGGGAAATGCTGCCGCGACTGGAGTCAGGCATGATCCCGAAAATGGCCGCCTGCCTGAAAGCCATCGACGAAGGAGTGGAACGCGCGCACATCGTTGACGGGCGTCTCCCGCACTCGATGCTCCTTGAAACCTTCACGACGGCGGGCATTGGAACCCAAGTTGTCCCCGATGAGGAAGTGAACTCATGAACGAAGCAGAATTGATCGAAACGCCCGCAGAAGCGCTCGTCTCCCACAGCACCGGGGCGGATTGGCTTGCGCGCTACTCGTCCTCTCTCATGGGCGTCTTCGGTACCCCGCAGCGCGTCCTGGTCCGCGGCGCCGGCGCCCTTGTCTGGGACGCTGACGGCAAGGAATACCTGGATCTTCTGGGCGGTATCGCCGTCAACGCACTGGGCCACGCCCATCCTTTTGTCACGTCCGTCATCTCCAGCCAGCTCGCCACCCTGGGCCACGTCTCGAACTTCTTCACGAGTCCCACCCAGATCGCGCTCGCCGAGAAACTGCTGGCCATCACCAAGGCTCCTGCCGGATCCAAGGTGTTCTTCGCCAACTCCGGCACCGAAGCCAACGAGGCGGCGTTCAAGCTGGCGCGGCGCAACAACGCTGCTGACGCCGTGGGTTCCGCCGGCGCTAAAACAGGCAAGCGCACCAAGATCATCGCCCTCGAGGGGGCCTTCCACGGCCGCACCATGGGTGCCCTGGCGTTGACCGCCAAGGAAGCCTACCGGGCACCGTTCGAGCCGCTGCCCGGCGGAGTCGTCCACATCCCGTTCGGCGACATCGAGGCCCTTCGCGCCGCCGTCGACGAAACCACTGCTGCCGTCTTCCTCGAACCCATCCAAGGCGAAGCCGGCGTCCGCCCGCTCGGCGTCGAATACCTGCGGGCAGCCCGTGAAGCGACCACGGCTGCCGGCGCGCTGCTGATCCTTGACGAAGTCCAGACCGGCATCGGCCGGACGGGCAAGTGGCTCGCCAGCGAGGACGCCGGAATTGTTCCCGACGCCGTGACCCTCGCCAAGGGCCTGGGCGGCGGCTTCCCGGTGGGCGCGCTCATCACGTTCGGGGAGCCGACGTCGTCGCTCCTGACAGCGGGTCAGCACGGCACCACCTTCGGCGGGAATCCGGTGGCCACGGCCGCCGCCCTCGCCACCCTGCATGCCATCGAGAGCCAGGGCGTGCTGGAGAACGTGCTCACCATTGGCGAGCGGCTGCGGACTGGCCTGTCCGACGTCGACGCCGTCACGGAAGTCCGCGGCGAGGGCCTCCTGATCGGGTTCGACGTCGACGCCGACATCGCGCCGGCCATGGTGACAGCGGCACTCGACGCAGGATTCATCATCAACAGCCCCGGCCCGCGGACCATCCGGCTGGCGCCACCGCTCATCCTGACGCCCGAGCAAGCCGACCGTTTCCTCGACGCGCTGCCCGGCATCATCGAAACCGCAGCAACCCTGACCGCGAAGGACGCACAGTGAACGCACCCAGCACTTCCACGACACGGCACTTCCTCAAGGACACGGACCTGACACCCGCCGAGCAAGCCGAGGTGCTTGAACTCGCCGTCCGGATGAAGGCTGCACCGTACAGTGTCCAGCCGTTCGCGGCCGAGGGCAACGGACGCAAGACTGTCGCCATCATCTTCGACAAAACGTCCACCCGCACCCGGGTCTCCTTCGCCACTGGCGTAGCAGACATGGGAGGGAACGCGCTCATCATCAACCCGGGTGAGGCCCAGATCGGGCACAAGGAATCCGTCGAGGACACTGCCAAGGTCCTTGAGCGCATGGTCTCCACCATCGTGTGGCGGACCGGCGCCCACTCAGGCCTGGTCGCCATGGCCGAAAACTCCAAGGTTCCCGTCATCAACGCCCTGTGCGATGACTACCACCCCTGCCAGCTCCTGGCGGACCTCCTGGCGGTCAAGGAGCACAAGGGTGAACTCAAGGGCCTCACCATGGTCTACCTCGGCGACGCCGCAAACAACATGGCCAACTCCTACCTCCTGGCCGGCGTCACGGCGGGCATGCACGTGAGGATCGCCGGACCGGAGGGCTACCTGCCTGCCGCTGAGATTGTCGCCGCGGCAGAAGAACGTGCTGCCGAAACGGGTGGCTCCGTGCTCATCACCAGCGACGCCTCGGAGGCTCTCAAGGGGGCCGACGTTGTCGCAACCGATACGTGGGTATCCATGGGCCAGGAAGCCGAAAAGGAAGCCCGGATGCAGCTCTTCCGCGACTACTCCGTGGACGAGTCAGCCATGGCGCAGGCCGCGCCGGACGCCGTCGTGCTTCACTGCCTCCCCGCCTACCGCGGTTACGAGATCTCCGCCGGCGTCATCGATGGGCCGCAGTCCATCGTCTGGGACGAAGCCGAGAATCGCCTGCACGCCCAGAAGGCGCTCATGGCCTGGCTTATGCACCGGTCCGGACTCGCATTCGTCAGCGGTCTTTCCCCCGTTGAGGGAACAGGGGAGAGTACGTTCTAGTGTCCACGAACCCGGTGCCGCAAGGCGCCAGCCCCGCCACCAAGACAGCCCGGCAGGCGCGGATTACCGCGATCCTCACCGGCGAGTCCGTGCGCTCGCAAGCGGAGCTCGCGGCGTTGCTGGCGGACGACGGCGTCCAGGTCACCCAGGCGACCCTGTCCCGGGACCCTGGTGGAACTGGGGGCGGTCCGGGTGCGCGGCAAGGAGGGCGCACTGGTTTACGCGGTGCCCGGCGAGGGCGGTGACCGCAACGCCAAGAGCGGTGTCACCCAGGAAACCCTTGACGCGCGCCTGTCCAGGCTCTGTGGCGAGCTGCTGGTAACCGCAGAGGCTTCAGGCAACATCGCGGTGCTGCGGACACCTCCGGGTGCCGCCAACTTCCTGGCCCTGGCCATCGACCACTCGGTGATGCCGTCTGTATTGGGTACGATCGCAGGCGACGACACTGTACTGCTGATCGCAAGGGACCCCGACGGCGGGGCGGCCCTGGCGGCGCGATTCCTGGCCTTTGCGGAAGAAGCCGGCACCGGCAACTGAGCCACCCAAGCATTGACCATCATCAACAAGAACCAAGCAACAACAAAGGAGCACTCTCGTGACTGAGCGCATTGTTCTGGCCTACTCCGGTGGCCTTGATACTTCCGTAGCCATCGGCTGGATCGGTGAAGCCACCGGTGCCGAGGTCATCGCCGTAGCTGTCGACGTCGGACAGGGCGGCGAATCGTTGGAGACCATCCGCCAGCGCGCCCTCGGCTGCGGCGCAGTCGAGGCCTACGTGGCCGATGCCCGCGACGAGTTCGCGAACGAATACGCCATGCCTACGCTGAAGGCCAACGCCCTCTACCAGGGCCACTACCCGCTGGTTTCGGCGATCTCACGCCCCGTGATCGTCAAGCACCTCGTCAAGGCTGCCCGCGAGTTCGGCGCCACCACCGTTGCCCACGGTTGCACGGGCAAGGGCAACGACCAGGTCCGCTTCGAAGTCGGCATTCAGACCCTGGGCCCGGACCTGAAGTGCATCGCACCCGTCCGCGATCTTGCCCTGACCCGCGACAAGGCCATTGCCTTCGCCGAGGAAAAGGGACTGCCGATCGAGACCACCAAGAAGAACCCGTACTCGATCGACCAGAATGTGTGGGGACGCGCCGTCGAGACCGGTTACCTCGAGGACATCTGGAACGCTCCCACCAAGGACATCTACGACTACACCGCCACCCCGGAATTCCCGCCGGCACCGGATGAAGTCACCATCACCTTCGAAGCCGGCGTGCCCGTAGCGATCGACGGCGTCAAGCGCACCCCGCTGCAGGTCATCCAGGAACTGAACCGCCGTGCCGGTGCGCAGGGCGTCGGGCGCATCGACGTCGTCGAGGACCGCCTGGTGGGCATCAAGTCCCGCGAAATCTACGAGGCCCCCGGTGCCATGGCGCTCATCACGGCGCACAAGCACCTCGAAGACGTCACCATCGAACGCGAGCAGGCCCGCTTCAAGGCCACGGTCAGCCAGCGCTGGTCCGAATTGGTTTACGACGGCCAGTGGTTCTCCCCGCTCAAGCGCTCCCTGGACGCGTTCATCGAGGACACCCAGCGCTACGTCTCCGGCGACATCCGCATGGTCCTCCACGGTGGCCAGGCCATCGTCAACGGCCGCCGCTCGGACACCTCGCTCTACGACTTCGACCTCGCCACCTACGACACCGGCGACACCTTCGACCAGTCGCAGGCCAAAGGCTTCATCGAGCTGTGGGGCATGTCCTCCAAGGTTGCCGCAGGCCGCGACCTGCGGGTTGCAGGAAAGTAGCCCCTGTGGCTGAGCAAAAATCGGAAGCGACCAACACCGGTGCGCTGTGGGGCGGCCGGTTCGCCGGCGGCCCGGCAGACGCCCTTGCCGCACTGAGCAAGTCCACGCACTTCGACTGGCGGCTGGCCCGCTACGACATCGCCGGCTCCAAGGCGCACGCCCGCGTGCTGCACAAGGCCGGGCTGCTGGACGACGGCGAACTCGAAGGCATGCTGGCAGCGCTCACCCTGTTGGATGACGACGTCGCGAGCGGTGCCTACCAGCCCGCTGAATCCGACGAGGATGTGCACGGTTCCTTGGAGCGCGGGCTCATTGAGCGCGCTGGAACTCACTTGGGTGGCAAGCTCCGGGCGGGCCGTTCGCGCAATGACCAGGTGGCCACGTTGGGCCGCATGTTCCTGCGCGACCACGCCCGCATTATCGCCCGCGGTGTGCTCGCTACGATCGACGCCCTCGTCGAGCAGGCGAAGGCCCACCGAGGCGTCGCTATGCCCGGCAGGACCCACCTGCAGCATGCCCAGCCGGTCCTGCTGAGCCACCACTTGCTGGCGCACGCCTGGGCCCTGCTGCGCGATGTGCAGCGATTCCAAGACTGGGACAAGCGCGCCGGCATCTCGCCATACGGCTCCGGTGCCTTGGCGGGTTCCTCGCTCGGCCTTGATCCTGAGGCTGTTGCCGCGGACCTCGGCTTCTTCTCGGCGGTTCACAACTCCATCGACGGCACCGCCTCGCGCGATGTTTTCGCTGAGTTCGCGTGGATCTGCTCGATGATCGGCGTGGACCTTTCCCGGGTCTCCGAGGAGATCATCCTCTGGGCCACCAAGGAATTCTCCTTCGTCACGCTGCATGATTCGTACTCCACGGGGTCTTCGATCATGCCGCAGAAGAAGAACCCGGATGTCGCCGAGCTCGCCCGCGGCAAGGCAGGACGCCTCATTGGCAACCTCGCCGGGCTGCTGGCCACGCTGAAGGGGCTGCCGCTCGCGTACAACCGCGATCTGCAGGAGGACAAGGAACCGGTCTTCGACGCCGCGGACACCCTGGAAGTACTCCTCCCGGCCGTCTCGGGCATGATCACCACGCTCACTTTCAACACCGAGCGCATGGCATCCCTGGCGCCGCAGGGCTTCGCGTTGGCCACGGACATCGCCGAGTGGCTCGTCCGCCAAGGCGTGCCTTTCCGGGAGGCCCACGAGCTCTCCGGCGCAGCCGTGAAGCTGGCTGAAGGCCGCAGCGTCGAGCTGTGGGACCTGACGGACGAGGAGTACGCCGCCATCTCGGAGCACCTGACTCCCGAGGTCCGCACCGTGCTCAGCACCGAGGGGTCGCTCAACAGCCGCAACTCGCAGGGCGGTACTGCACCGGCCGCCGTCGAACGCCAGTTGACGGCACTCGAAGCGGAACTCGCGGCAGTCCGGGCGTACACAGGCTAGACACCAACGCTCGCTCACCTTTGGCCCGTTTTCCAGCCATAGTTGAGCGAGCGTTGTCCGTTAAGATTCATTAACTCTGTCGGATATCATGGCGCTATGACCGAGATCACTACCTCAGCGCTTCTTGCCGAGCTCCACAAATCAGCCGGCATTGTCACCGAAGTCGTCGCCAAACTCGACGACGCCGCTGTAAAAGCTCCTTCCGAGCTGCCCGGGTGGTCCCGCGGCCACGTGCTTGCACACATCGCGGGCATCGCGAACGCCATGGCCCGCCAACTGGAATACGCCGCCCGTGGCGAGACCGTCGATATCTACGACGGGGGCTACGAGGGCCGCACGAAGGCGATTGAGCTGGCTGCCGGCCGCGGAATCGCTGAACATCGCGACGCCACGGAAGCCGCCCTTGGCCGTGCCCTGAGGGCCTTCGATGGCCTCGTGGAGTCGGGCTGGAACACGCGGATCAGCTTCCGTAATGGAACAGTGCTCGACGGCGGTCTGGCGCTCTGGCGCGAACTGGTCATCCACGCCACGGACCTGGGAACGGGCCGCGGCCCGGAAACCCTGGAGCCGGCCGTTCTGCGAGCATCTTTTCGACTTCCTCTCGGCCAGAGTCCCGGCAGATCAGAAGTTCGTTCTGCAACCACTGGCCCTGCCCCAGATTGTCATCGGCTCGGGGCGGCAATCGGTCGCCATCAACGGCATGATCACGGACATCGCCGCATGGCTCGCCGGCCGGACGCCTACCCTGGGGAGCTTGCGGGCTTCTGCTGACGCGGACGGTGTTGACCTGCCGGAGCTGCTGCCTTGGCCGTCGAGCGTTCCGGCGGCGCACTAGGCGCACTGGGCGCACTGGGCGCACTAACGGTCCTGCGTTTGCTTGCCGCCGCCCGCCAAAGGTGCATGGTGGCGTAAGAGCGCCACGGGCTCACGTTGCGGAAGTCGGCGGCCAGGTCCTCTGCAGTCTCGAGAAGCTTGAGCCCGTTGCGGACGGCTGCATCGTTGGCCAGGAATACGTCAGGGTCGCCGATGACCCTCATGGCCACGTAGCCCACTGTCCAGGGCCCGACGCCGGCCAGCGGCAGCAGCTTGTCCGCCAGCGTTTGGGGGTCGTCGCCGTAGTCGAGGTCCAGTTCCCCGCTGGCCATGGCGGTGGCCGCGGCCAGCACGGAATCTATGCGGCGCTTCGGACCACGCAACAGCTCCGCGCCGGAGCGCGCAATTTCTTCGGGCGTCGGAAACAGGCGGACCAGGCCCTGTGCGTGTCCCGCGTGCCCCTCCGGCAGCTGGGTTCCGGCGTCGGACAACTGGGTCAGCGCTGTCCGGGCGGCCGCCACGGTGATCTGCTGGCCGATCATCGCCCGGATGAGCAGCTCCTGGGGGTCCACCGCCCCGGGGACCCTGATCCCGGGGATATCACGTACGGAGCCGGCGATCCGGGCATCGGAGGCCAACGCTTCGTCGACGGCCACGGGATCGGCGTCGAGGTCGAAGAGTCGCCTGACCCGGCTCAGGAGGACCGGAAGATCGTGCAGATCCAGGGCGCTGACTGCAAGGCGCAGCGCCCCGCCGCGCGCCCCGGCGTCGTACTCCACCGTGAACGCGGCATTGCCGCGGGGCAGACGGAGTGTCCGGGAATAGCTGGATACGTCCCCATCCACGCCCGCCAGCTCGATTCCGGGAACCGCGCGGGCGGCGAGGAAATCGAAGATGCCGGTGTCAAAGGGCTCCCGGAAGGGGAGGCTGAGGCTCAGGGAGGTCGCCCCGGCCTGCTTGGCGTGATGGCCGGGATGCCTCGCCGCTGTGGCGCGAAGGGCTGTCGGGGTCAATGCGAAGACTTCGTTGATGGTGTCGTTGAACTGGCGGACGCTGTTGAATCCGGCGGCAAATGCCACGTCCGCGAGCTTCATCGGGGTGGAGACCAGGAGCGTGCGGGCCGTCTGGGCGCGGCTTGCGCGCGCCAAGGACAAGGGGCCGGCGCCGAGTTCATGGCTGAGGATTCTGTTCAACTGGCGCGACGAATAGCCCAGCCTGTGGGCGAGTCCTTCGACACCGATGCGCGAGATTGCGCCGTCGTTGATCAGCCGCATCGCCCGGCCGGCGACGTCCGATCGCAGGTTCCATGCGGGCGTGCCCGGAACGGCTTCAGGGAGGCAGCGTTTGCACGCGCGGTACCCGGCCTCATGCGCCGCGGCCGAGGTTTCATAGAACGTCACGTTCTCGGCCTTGGGGGTCCGCGCCGGGCACGACGGCCGGCAGTAGATGCCCGTCGAGCGGACGGCGGTGAAGAATTGACCGTCGAAACGGGGATCCCGCGCATCGATGGCACGGTAGCGTTGCCAAAAGTCCATGCCTTCATCCTCGCAGCCTCGGGAGACTGTTCCTAGCGGGAATCGGACACGGGTGCGGTTGATGTGGCGGGCGGATTTGCTAGGGTCTGGGCATGACAACGCAGGATGCCGCCGTCCGTGACTTCCTCTCCGGAGACGCGCGGGACGTAGCGCCCTTCTTCCTTGGCGCTGTGCTGAGCCATCACTCACCGGAAGGCACGGTGTCCGTGCGGTTGAGCGAAGTGGAAGCGTACCTCGGCCCGAGGAACTCCGCCCAGCCGGATCCTGGATCGCACACCTTCGGCGGCCCGACCGCGCGGAACGCCCCCATGTTCGGTCCGGCCGGCCACCTTTACGTGTACTTCACATATGGCATGCACTATTGCGCCAACATCGTCTGCGGTCCCGACGGCGTAGCGTCCGCGCTGCTGTTGCGGGCGGGTGAGGTGGTGGCCGGGCATGATCTGGCGCGGTCCCGCCGTCCGGCGTCGAGATCGCTGGCGGACCTCGCCAGCGGGCCGGCCCGGCTAGCCTCCGCTTTGGGGCTGACGACGGCGGACAGTGGCCGGGATGCACTGGCCGAGCCTTTTGGGCTGGAACTTCCGCACACGCCGGTGGTGCCGTCGGCGGTGGCAAGCGGCCCCCGCGTGGGCGTATCCGGCGACGGCGGTTCGGCCGACTATCCTTGGCGGTTCTGGCTCGCGGGGGATCCGACTGTCTCCCGCTACAAGCCGGGCCGTAGCCGAGCGGTCTAACCCACCCGACCAGCTCGGGGCACCCTAGGCCACGTGTTCGCTCCGGGTCGGCTCGGCAACATACACGCAGTGGTTGTCAGCCAGTTCGAATGGCGCCAAGCGGTCAAGCAACGATTCGCGGACATGGGGCCATTCCTCGATCAGGATCGAGAAAACGGCCGTATCGCAGCGGCCGCCGTCGGGGGCGAAGCGGTGCCCGCGCAACGTCCCCTCGTAGCTGGCGCCGAGCCGCTGGATGGCTGAGGCGCTGCGCGTGTTGCGGGCGTCGCAGCGGAAGCCCACCCGATGGACTCTCAGCACGTCGAAGGAGTAGGCCAACAGCAACTGTTTCGCGGCACGGTTGACGTGGCTTCCCCAGAACGGGCGCCCGTAGAACGTCCCGCCGATTTCCAGGCGCTGCTGGCGGGGGATGTACTCGCTCAGGGACGTGGTACCGAGGAGCGCCCCCGTCCGTTGCTCGACGACGGCGAACGGTATGGTTGCCGGATCTTCGAGGCGCGCAGCGAAGAGTTCGGCCAGTTCGGCGGCGGTCAAGGGCTGCGCGGCAGCCATGCCGGACCACATGCCGGAGTCCACAAAATCGAAGAGCGGCCCAGCATGTGCGGGGGACAGCGGGACCAGGCTGATGCCGTGTCTGGTAAGGGCAACGTCGTGCTGCATTGCAGCATTGAAGCACCACCGGGTAGGGACGGAAAAGCTCAGCAGGTTAGCGCCGGGTGAACATTGTGTGACGCACCGGGGTGCGGGCAGTTTCACGCGCGTCCAGCAAAACCGCTGTAGAATGGACGGTCCGTCTTTTTCGATAGGGGAACGTTCCGATGCACGACGCTGATTTGCTCCACGAGCGGGAGTACGTGGCCGGTCTCTACACGCGTCTGGATGAGCTGCGGGAAGAAAAGCGCCAACAGCTCGCCCAGGTCCGGCGCGCCGGGGCGGTGGGCACCATGCAAAACGTTTCGGAAAGAGACGCCTTCGCGGCACTGTACGAGGACCGGCTCGCCCAGCTCGACGCCGTCGACGATCGCCTGGTGTTCGGGCGCCTCGACTTGGACTCCGGTGAGGCGCAGTACATCGGCCGTATCGGTCTGTCCACGGCCGATCTCCAACGGCTTATGGTCGACTGGCGAGCCCCGGAAGCCGGCCACTTCTACCAAGCGACAGCTTTCGACCGGCAAGGCGTCCGCCGTCGTCGTCACCTGATCCTGCAAGGCCGCGAGGTCAAGGCAATCGAAGACGATGTCCTGGACGCCAGCATGCTCGCGGACAATGCTTCCCTCCAGGGCGAGGGTGCGCTCCTTGCGGCACTGAATTCCAAGCGCACAGGCCGCATGTCGGACATCGTGGGCACCATTCAGTCTGAGCAGGACCGCATCATCCGTTCATCCATCTCGGGCGCCCTGGTTGTCCAAGGCGGTCCCGGTACCGGCAAGACCGCCGTCGCGCTCCACCGCGCTGCCTATTTGCTGTACACCCACCGCGACCGCCTGAAGTCCGCGGGCGTGCTGTTGGTTGGCCCGTCGTCGTCGTTCATGCACTACATCGAGCGGGTCCTGCCTTCCCTCGGTGAGACCGGTGTGGTCATGGCCAGCCTCGGGCGGCTCATGCCCGGCATACACGCCGTGCCTGAACAAGATCCCGATATTGCCGCGCTCAAAGGCAAGCTGGACATGGCAGAGGTGGTCGCAAACGCTGTAGCCAATCGCCAGCGCACGCCAGCTCAAGACCGGATCCTGGAAGTCGATTCCCGCAAGCTGACACTCACGGTTCGTCAGGTGCGCCGCGCCCGGGACAGGGCTCGCGCCACAGGGAAGCCGCACAATGAGGCCCGCGTGACGTTCGTGAAGATCCTGCTGCGCGAGCTCACGGAGCAGCTGACGGAGATCGTCGAGGAGTCGAACATCGGCAACAATGCCGACCGCTCCTACCTCGCCGAAGACGTCCGCTCGGCAAGAGACGTCAGGATCGCCCTGAACCTGTGCTGGATGCCCGTGACACCCGAGAAACTCGTGTCCGAGCTCTTCAGCAAGCCCGCCATCCTCGAGGCTTGCACGCCGCACCTCACGCTGGCTCAGCGTGCTCTGCTGCTGCGGCCTGCGGACGCTCCGTGGACCGAGGCCGATGTTCCGTTGCTCGACGAAGCCGCGGAGCTCTTGGGCGAGCTGGATCCAGCCGCCGGCAGGGGACTGGCGCAGCAGGAACACGACCGCGCCCGCGATATCGCCAACGCCAAGCAGACCCTGGTCAACATGGAGGCCATGGGCGTTGACGTGATGATGACGGCCGAGGAACTGGCCGATCAGAACCAGGAAGCGCGAGACCCGGTTGACGGCTGCGGAACGTGCCACGAGCGATCGTTCGTGGGCTTTCGGGCACATCGTCGTGGACGAGGCCCAGGAACTTTCGCCCATGCAGTGGCGGCTGCTGGTCCGCCGTTGCCCGCTGAAGTCCTTCACAATCGTCGGCGACATCGCCCAGACGAGTTCTTCGGCCGGCGCGAATTCGTGGCAAAGTGCCCTCGCGCCGTCGTTCGGGGACCGCTGGCAGCTCGAAGAACTGACCGTCAACTACCGGACCCCGTCGCAGATCGCCGAAGCGGCGGTCCGCATGGCGAACCGCGCCGGGCTGGTTGTTTCGGCTCCCAAGGCCGTCCGCGAAGGCAAATGGTCGCCCATCGTGGATCGTGTTGACGAAGCGGAAATGATGGACCGACTGGTGGAAATCCTTCCAGAGGAACTGGAAGCGATCGACGGCGGCCTACTCGCAGTCATTGCCGACGGCGAGCTCCTGCCGCGGGCCGCCGCCGCCCTCCGCGGGGTGTACGGGCACCGCGTGGGCACCGGAGCGGGCAGTTACTCGCAGGACATCGTGGTCATCAGCCCCAAGGAAGCGAAGGGCCTCGAGTTCGACGGCGTCGTGGTGCTGGAGCCTGCTGCCATGCTCAACCACGAGCACGGCAAGGTGGGCGATCTCTACGTTGCCATGACCCGTCCGACGCAGCGCTTGCGGCTCATCGCCGCCGCGCCGCTGCCGGCGGGGATCGAGCGCTGAGGAAGCACGCCGGAATCCTGCTAACTTAGAACTCGTGTCACACGTAAACAACCTCGAGTCCCAGCACAACGACCCGGGCTTTGCCAATATCTGGCAAGAGCTCACATGGCGCGGCCTGATCCACGTTTCCACTGACGAAACGGAATTGGAAAAGCTGCTCGCGGGGGATCCGATCACGTATTACTGTGGCTTCGACCCCACGGCGCCGTCATTGCACTTGGGTAACCTGGTCCAGCTCTTGCTTATGCGTCGCCTCCAGCTTGCGGGCCACAAGCCGCTCGGCCTGGTAGGCGGCTCTACCGGCCTGATCGGTGACCCGCGTCCGACGGCGGAACGCACCTTGAACACCAAGGACACCGTTTCGGAGTGGGTCGGCTACCTTCAGGCGCAAGTCCGCCGCTTCCTCAGCTTCGAGGGCGACAACGCCGCACGCATGGTGAACAACCTCGACTGGACCGCGCCGCTGAGCGCCATCGATTTCCTGCGCGAAATCGGCAAGCATTTCCGCGTGGGCACCATGCTTCGTAAAGATGCGGTTGCCTCGCGCCTCAACTCAGATGAAGGCATCAGCTACACCGAGTTCAGCTACCAGATCCTGCAGGGCATGGACTACCTACAGCTCAGCCGCGATTACGGCTGCGTGCTGCAGACCGGCGGCTCGGACCAGTGGGGCAACCTGACCAGCGGCACGGAGCTGATCCGCAAAGTCGACGGGAAGAGCGTCCACGCTTTGGGCACGCCGCTCATCACAAATTCGGACGGCACCAAGTTCGGCAAGAGCGAAGGCAATGCCATTTGGCTCGACGCCCACATGTGCAGCCCTTACGCGTTCTACCAGTTCTGGCTCAACACTGCAGACGCCGACGTCGTTGATCGCCTCAAGATCTTCACTTTCCTTAGCCGCACCGAGATTGAGGAACTTGGAGCCGCTGTTGCCGAGCGCCCGTTCGCACGCGAGGGCCAGCGCAGGCTTGCCTACGAAGTGACTTCGCTGGTACACGGGGTGGACGCGACCGAGAAGGTCATCGCAGCCTCGGCTGCGCTGTTTGGCAACGGTGATCTCTCGGTTCTGGACGAAATGACTTTGGCGTCTGCAACCGCCGAGCTGCCGTCTGCCTCGATCAGCGCGGATGGCCTTGGCATCGTCGACCTTCTGGTGGCGACCGGGCTCTCCGAGAGCAAGTCCGCTGCTCGACGCACCGTTGGTGAGGGTGGCGCCTACGTGAACAACAGCAAGGTGACTGATCCGGATGCTGTGATCGATAAGGCGGAATTGCTTCATGGCAGGTACCTTCTGCTGCGCCGCGGGAAGAAGAACCTGGCCACTGTCGAAGTGACCATCTGACGGTTCCTCGATCCCTTCGCGGGGAAGGTCCGCTCCGCTCCGATCCACTCTGCGGGCGCCCTGAGACTGACTATTGCACGCTCCTCCGGAGCCGACTTGCGCGGCTCTGGGGGAGCGTGTATCGTTTTCTGAGTCGCCGCCGCTGTTGCGGACAAATTGCGACAAAATCCCATTGAATGTGAATAATCCGGTTCAGACGAAAGTCGGAAATCGGAAAATTTATCGACTCTGTGGGAATATTCGATTCACTTGGGTGAATTTCGGGAAAAATTCCGGATTTGCAAAGTGAAAATGAATGAAATACAGTAAGAACATCGCAGCGAAGAAAAGCGAAACATGAAATTCAATTGAATTTGTTTCGTGAGTATTTCGGATTGTGTCTGTTGTTTGAGAACTCAATAGTGTGCCAAGTTTGTTGATACCGGTTTATTTTATATGAATTGGTTGATTTGCCGGGCTGCCCGCACCCCCGTGTGTGGTGGTCTGGTTTTTTGGCTGGTTTCAAATTTTGTGCAGCTGTTTCTGCCGTTATTTCCGGTGGTTGTGGTTGTGTCTGTTTTTGTTTTACTTCAACGGAGAGTTTGATCCTGGCTCAGGATGAACGCTGGCGGCGTGCTTAACACATGCAAGTCGAACGATGATGCCCAGCTTGCTGGGTGGATTAGTGGCGAACGGGTGAGTAACACGTGAGTAACCTGCCCTTGACTCTGGGATAAGCCTGGGAAACTGGGTCTAATACCGGATACGACTAGTCTGACCGCATGGTCAGGTTGGTGGAAAGCTTTTGTGGTTTTGGATGGACTCGCGGCCTATCAGCTTGTTGGTGGGGTAATGGCCTACCAAGGCGATGACGGGTAGCCGGCCTGAGAGGGTGACCGGCCACACTGGGACTGAGACACGGCCCAGACTCCTACGGGAGGCAGCAGTGGGGAATATTGCACAATGGGCGCAAGCCTGATGCAGCGACGCCGCGTGAGGGATGACGGCCTTCGGGTTGTAAACCTCTTTCAGTAGGGAAGAAGCGAAAGTGACGGTACCTGCAGAAGAAGCGCCGGCTAACTACGTGCCAGCAGCCGCGGTAATACGTAGGGCGCAAGCGTTATCCGGAATTATTGGGCGTAAAGAGCTCGTAGGCGGTTTGTCGCGTCTGCTGTGAAAGACCGGGGCTCAACTCCGGTTCTGCAGTGGGTACGGGCAGACTAGAGTGATGTAGGGGAGACTGGAATTCCTGGTGTAGCGGTGAAATGCGCAGATATCAGGAGGAACACCGATGGCGAAGGCAGGTCTCTGGGCATTAACTGACGCTGAGGAGCGAAAGCATGGGGAGCGAACAGGATTAGATACCCTGGTAGTCCATGCCGTAAACGTTGGGCACTAGGTGTGGGGGACATTCCACGTTTTCCGCGCCGTAGCTAACGCATTAAGTGCCCCGCCTGGGGAGTACGGCCGCAAGGCTAAAACTCAAAGGAATTGACGGGGGCCCGCACAAGCGGCGGAGCATGCGGATTAATTCGATGCAACGCGAAGAACCTTACCAAGGCTTGACATGGACTAGTAAAGCGCAGAGATGCGTTCCCCTCTTGAGGCTGGTTCACAGGTGGTGCATGGTTGTCGTCAGCTCGTGTCGTGAGATGTTGGGTTAAGTCCCGCAACGAGCGCAACCCTCGTTCTATGTTGCCAGCGCGTGATGGCGGGGACTCATAGGAGACTGCCGGGGTCAACTCGGAGGAAGGTGGGGACGACGTCAAATCATCATGCCCCTTATGTCTTGGGCTTCACGCATGCTACAATGGCCGGTACAAAGGGTTGCGATACTGTGAGGTGGAGCTAATCCCAAAAAGCCGGTCTCAGTTCGGATTGGGGTCTGCAACTCGACCCCATGAAGTCGGAGTCGCTAGTAATCGCAGATCAGCAACGCTGCGGTGAATACGTTCCCGGGCCTTGTACACACCGCCCGTCAAGTCACGAAAGTTGGTAACACCCGAAGCCGGTGGCCTAACCCTTGTGGGGGGAGCCGTCGAAGGTGGGACCGGCGATTGGGACTAAGTCGTAACAAGGTAGCCGTACCGGAAGGTGCGGCTGGATCACCTCCTTTCTAAGGAGCGCCTTTATCGCCCTTTTCCTGCCGCATGGTGGGTGGGGGGTGTATTGGAAGCAAAGCCCATTGCGCAGGCGTCTGTTCTGCGGTGGGTGCTCATGGGTGGAATATCAACGAATCAAATTTTTTTGGCATGGCCTTTTCCGTGGTTGTGTCCTGGTGCCAGTACGGCGTCCTGTGTGTCCTGTGTCCCTTTTGGGGGGTGCGGGTGCGGGGTGTTGGGAACGTGCCGGGGTGTGGGTTGCGGGGGTTGTGTTTGGCGCACTGTTGGGTCCTGAGGCAACAGGCCCGTCGCTGGTGTCACCTTTGTGTGTCCTTCCCTGTTTTTGGGGGTGGGGTGCTGGGGTGGGGTTGGTGGTGGTTTTGGGTGTTTCTGGTTTCCTGGCTGCATGGCTTTTCACGCTGTTTGGTGTGGGGGGTGTGTGGTACGGGGTTGTTGTTTGAGAACTACATAGTGGACGCGAGCATCTGACATGGGCAGGCCTTTTGGGGTTTGTTCCGTGTCTACAGCAATTTCTTTTTATGAACCTGGTGCCGGTGTGCGCTCCTTCGGGGGTGTGTGTCGGTGTCTGTGGTTCTCTCGAAATTTGTGTTGTTTTTGTGTGGTCAAGTTTTTAAGGGCACACGGTGGATGCCTTGGCATTAGGAGCCGAAGAAGGACGTAGGAATCTGCGATAAGCCTGGGGGAGTTGATAACCGAACGGTGATCCCAGGATGTCCGAATGGGGAAACCCCGCCAGACGCGTTTTGCGTGATCTGGTGACCCGCATCTGAACACATAGGGTGCGTGGGGGGAACGCGGGGAAGTGAAACATCTCAGTACCCGCAGGAAGAGAAAACAAGAGTGATTCCGTTAGTAGTGGCGAGCGAACGCGGATGAGGCTAAACCGTTCCATGTGTGATAGCCGGCGGGTGTTGCATGGGCGGGGTTGTGGGACTTTCCGTACTGGTTCTGCCGGACCGGTGGGGTGAGAGTGTGGGCATAGGTGAACGGTCTTGAAAGGCCGGCCGTAGAGGGTGTGAGCCCCGTAACCGTAATGTCGTGCACCGCCTGGAGAGGATCCCAAGTAGCACGGGGCCCGAGAAATCCCGTGCGAATCTGTCAGGACCACCTGATAAGCCTAAATACTTCCTAATGACCGATAGCGGACCAGTACCGTGAGGGAAAGGTGAAAAGTACCCCGGGAGGGGAGTGAAACAGTACCTGAAACCGTGTGCTTACAATCCGTCGGAGCATCTGCAGCTTGTCTGTATGGGTGTGACGGCGTGCCTTTTGAAGAATGAGCCTGCGAGTTAGTGTTACGTCGCGAGGTTAACCCGTGTGGGGTAGCCGTAGCGAAAGCGAGTCTGAACAGGGCGAGTGTAGTGGCGTGATCTAGACCCGAAGCGGAGTGATCTACCCATGGCCAGGTTGAAGCGACGGTAAGACGTCGTGGAGGACCGAACCCACTTCAGTTGAAAATGGAGGGGATGAGCTGTGGGTAGGGGTGAAAGGCCAATCAAACTCCGTGATAGCTGGTTCTCCCCGAAATGCATTTAGGTGCAGCGTTGCGTGTTTCTTGCCGGAGGTAGAGCTACTGGATGGCCGATGGGCCCTACAAGGTTACTGACGTCAGCCAAACTCCGAATGCCGGTAAGTGAGAGCGCAGCAGTGAGACTGTGGGGGATAAGCTTCATAGTCGAGAGGGAAACAGCCCAGACCACCAACTAAGGCCCCTAAGCGTGTGCTAAGTGGGAAAGGATGTGGAGTTGCGAAGACAGACCAGGAGGTTGGCTTAGAAGCAGCCATCCTTGAAAGAGTGCGTAATAGCTCACTGGTCAAGTGATTCCGCGCCGACAATGTAGCGGGGCTCAAGTACACCGCCGAAGTTGTGGATTTCAGAGTATAGACAAGCCTTCGTGGTTCAGTCCTCTGGAGTGGTAGGGGAGCGTCGTGTGGGCGGTGAAGTCGCGGTGGAAACCAGCGGTGGAGCCTACACGAGTGAGAATGCAGGCATGAGTAGCGAAAGACGGGTGAGAAACCCGTCCGCCGAATGATCAAGGGTTCCAGGGTCAAGCTAATCTGCCCTGGGTAAGTCGGGACCTAAGGCGAGGCCGACAGGCGTAGTCGATGGACAACGGGTTGATATTCCCGTACCGGCGAAGGACCGCCCATGCTGATCGGGGGATACTAACCGCCCGGAGCCTGCCCAATCACCCTTGTGGTGTGCGGGTTTTGGCCGAGCGCGGGATCTGATCCCGGGAGGTAAGCGTATTAACAGGTGTGACGCAGGAAGGTAGCCGGGCCGGGCGATGGTTGCCCCGGTCTAAGGATGTAGGGTCAGCGATAGGCAAATCCGTCGCTGTGTCTTGGATGACGTGCCTGAGATCTGACGGGACTCCCGCAAGGGGGGATCCGGTGATCCTATGCTGCCTAGAAAAGCATCGACGCGAGGTTCGAGCTGCCCGTACCCCAAACCGACACAGGTGATCAGGTAGAGAATACCAAGGCGATCGAGAGAATTATGGTTAAGGAACTCGGCAAAATGCCCCCGTAACTTCGGGAGAAGGGGGGCCCCAACCTTGAACGGTACTAGCGACCGGGAGGGGATCGGGGCCGCAGAGGCAGGGGGAAGCGACTGTTTACTAAAAACACAGGTCCGTGCGAAGTCGCAAGACGATGTATACGGACTGACTCCTGCCCGGTGCTGGAAGGTTAAGAGGACCGGTTAGCCGCAAGGCGAAGCTGAGAATTTAAGCCCCAGTAAACGGCGGTGGTAACTATAACCATCCTAAGGTAGCGAAATTCCTTGTCGGGTAAGTTCCGACCTGCACGAATGGAGTAACGACTTCCCCGCTGTCTCAACCATAAACTCGGCGAAATTGCAGTACGAGTAAAGATGCTCGTTACGCGCAGCAGGACGGAAAGACCCCGAGACCTTTACTATAGTTTGGTATTGGTGTTCGGAGTGGCTTGTGTAGGATAGGTGGGAGACGTTGAAGCCCGGACGCCAGTTCGGGTGGAGTCATCGTTGAAATACCACTCTGGTCACTTTGGACATCTAACTTCGGCCCGTGATCCGGGTCAGGGACAGTGCCTGATGGGTAGTTTAACTGGGGCGGTTGCCTCCTAAAAAGTAACGGAGGCGCCCAAAGGTTCCCTCAGCCTGGTTGGCAATCAGGTGTCGAGTGTAAGTGCACAAGGGAGCTTGACTGTGAGAGAGACATCTCAAGCAGGGACGAAAGTCGGGACTAGTGATCCGGCGGTACATTGTGGAATGGCCGTCGCTCAACGGATAAAAGGTACCTCGGGGATAACAGGCTGATCTTGCCCAAGAGTCCATATCGACGGCATGGTTTGGCACCTCGATGTCGGCTCGTCGCATCCTGGGGCTGGAGTAGGTCCCAAGGGTTGGGCTGTTCGCCCATTAAAGCGGTACGCGAGCTGGGTTTAGAACGTCGTGAGACAGTTCGGTCCCTATCCGCTGCGCGCGCAGGAAATTTGAGAAGGGCTGTCCTTAGTACGAGAGGACCGGGACGGACGAACCTCTGGTGTGTCAGTTGTACTGCCAAGTGCACCGCTGATTAGCTACGTTCGGATGGGATAACCGCTGAAAGCATCTAAGCGGGAAGCTCGCTTCAAGATGAGATTTCCAAACACCTCGTGTGTGAGAGGCCCCCAGCCAGACCACTGGGTTGATAGGCCGGATGTGGAAGACAGGACTAAAGACTGTTGAAGCTGACCGGTACTAATAGGCCGATAACTTACATCACACAAACAAAACTGCTTGCGTCCACTATGTGGTTCCCAGACAACAACACTGTTGCACGGGGACAAAAAACCACAACTGAATAACACGACTGTCACAACACAACAGCCGCAACCACCACACTTCCCACACCACCCCCCAAAGGGTTGGTGACGGGTGAAAAGGTTACGGCGGTCATAGCGTGGGGGAAACGCCCGGTCCCATTCCGAACCCGGAAGCTAAGACCCACAGCGCCGATGGTACTGCACCCGGGAGGGTGTGGGAGAGTAGGACACCGCCGGACAACCAGTACAGGTCGAGACCCCCCAACCACCAGGTCGGGGGTCTCCCTCATTAACCCCCCAAACCACACCACCCAAACCAAACCCGGCCCCGGCTGGCCACCAGGCCGAACACCCGCCGTCGAACACTTCAGGAGCGCCCCGGGGCCCACATAGGTGAGCGGGCGTCGGAAGGGTCTCGCGGGAGCCGAAGTTGTGATGCTTCCCACGAGGACCTGAATAGACTCCCTTCGAATGCGGTGGGGGATCGATGGTCACCTAGAATTACATGAGAGATACGAGCCGGATCCCGGCGGCGTGAGAACAAAAATACGATAAGAGCGGCTGCGCATGCGCCAGTGGTCAGCTCGCAACAGGAGGAATCCATTATGGCTGAGCACAACGGTGGCAACCGCGGCAACTTCGGCGGTGGCCGGGGCGATCGCGGCCCGTTCCGCGCCAACAACAATTCCGGGGGAGACCCGCGCGGATTCCGCTCCCGGGACAACCGCGAAGGCAATGCTGGCAGCGATCGTGATCGGAAGCCGTTTGGTGATCGTCCGCGTCGCGAGGGTGATGGTGAGCGCCGTAGCTTCAATGATCGTCCGCGTCGTGATGGGGATGCGCGTCCGGCTTTTGGTGATCGTGATCGGAAGCCGTTTGGAGACCGTCCGCGTCGTGATGGGGATGCGCGTCCGGCTTTTGGTGATCGTGATCGGAAGCCGTTTGGTGATCGTCCGCGTCGCGAGGGTGATGGTGAGCGCCGTAGCTTTAATGATCGTCCGCGTCGTGATGGGGATGCGCGTCCGGCTTTTGGTGATCGTGATCGGAAGCCGTTTGGTGACCGTCCGCGTCGCGAAGGTGATGGTGAGCGCCGTAGCTTCAATGATCGTCCGCGTCGCGAAGGTGATGGTGAGCGCCGTAGCTTCAATGATCGTCCGCGTCGTGAAGGCGATGGTGAGCGCCGTAGCTTCAATGATCGTCCGCGTCGTGATGGGGATGCGCGTCCGGCTTTTGGTGATCGTGATCGGAAGCCGTTTGGTGATCGTCCGCGTCGTGATGGGGATGCGCGTCCGGCTTTTGGTGATCGTGACCGGAAGCCGTTTGGTGACCGTCCGCGTCGCGAGGGTGATGGTGAGCGCCGTAGCTTCAATGATCGTCCGCGTCGTGATGGGGATGCGCGTCCGAGTTTTGATGACCGTGACCGAGACCGTAAGCCGTTTGGTGATCGTCCGCGTCGTGAAGGCGATGGTGAGCGCCGTAGCTACGGTGACCGCCCAGAGCGCGGCCCCCGCAAGTTCGATGGCCCCCGCACTGAGGGACGTAACTTCGGCGGAGGATCACTGGGAAGAGCGTCCCGCACGGGTTCCGAACGCAGCGGACCTGCGTAGCGCAAACCGCCCGGATCGCGAGCGTTCGCCGGAAATCGACGACGACGTCACGGGCCAGGAGCTGGACAGGGTCACCAAGCACCAGATCAAGACCCTCGAGGGCACCAACGCCGATTGGGTTTCCAAGCACCTGGTGATGGCGGGCCGCCTCATCGACATCGACCCTGAGATGTCTTTCCAGCACGCCCTGGCGGCCAGCCGACGTGGCGGTCGCTTGGCAGCAGTCCGCGAAGCCGTGGGCCTGACCGCCTACGCCGCCGGCCACTACGGTGAGGCACTTCGAGAATTCCGCACCTACCGACGGATCAGCGGCTCAAACGTGCATTTGCCCCTCATGGCTGACTGCGAACGCGGTCTGGGCCGGCCTGACCGCGCGCTGGACGTCGTCCGGTCGCCTGAGGCCCAGGATCTCGACGCTCCCGGCAAAGTTGAGCTCGCCATCGTGGCTTCCGGTGCCCGGACCGATCTTGGTCAGTTGGATGCCGCCGTGGCTGAGCTGGAGATCATCCAGCTCGACATCAATCGCGCTTTCTCTTATAGCCCGCGCGTGTTCCGTGCGTACGCCGACGCCTTGACGGCTGTGGGCCGCACGGAGGAGGCCGGCAAGTGGCACCGCCAGGCAGTTGTTGCTGAGAATGCGCTGGGCGTTGGAGAATTCGAAGACCCGGACATCATCGACCTCGGTGAAGACGAAGAAACCGATTCGAAGCCCCGCTTCCGCAAGTACGAAGCGGACGATAATGACGGTAATAAAGCCGAAGAGCGCGAAACCGATCCTGCCCCGGCGCATGCCGGAACATCGGTCGATTCCGTAGTCTCGGAGCACGACGAGGTTGAGCACGACGAAGTTGAGCTAGACGACGCCGAGCCTGGCTACTTCGAATCTGATGATGCTGAATCTGACAGCGATTCCGCAGAAGAAGAAGACGGCCATGCTGAGGAAGAGAAGGACTCCGAGGTAGGCGAAGAGACCAAGCATGACTGAGGCCTTACTGGTTTCACGCTTCGACGCAGTTCTGTCCGATCTGGACGGCGTTGTTTATGCAGGCCCACACGCCATTCCTGGCGCAGTGGAAGCCCTGCAGCGGCTTCAGTCCGTGGGGGTGCGGCTTGGTTACGTCACCAATAACGCCTCGCGCACCCCCGCGCAAGTCGCGGCACATCTTCGCGAGCTGGGGGCTCCGGCCGAGGACAATCAGGTGGTCAGCTCTTCGCAGGCCGCCGGGGATCTGTTGGCCGAACTTCTGGCTCCCGGTTCGCGCGTGATGATCACTGGCAGTGCGGCACTTGCCCACGAGATCGAACTCGTAGGCCTTACTCCTGTCTACAGCGCCGCGGAAAAGCCTGTGGCCGTGGTCCAGGGCTTCAATCCGGAGATTGCGTGGAAGGACCTGGCCGAGGCGTCATACGTGGTTGCCGCCGGCGCCCTTTGGGTTGCCACCAATACGGACATGTCCATTCCCCAGGCCCGCGGGATTGCCCCCGGGAACGGCACCCTTGTGGCCGCTGTCGCCTCTGCTACGGGCAAGCAACCGCGAGTCGCGGGCAAGCCGGAAGCGCCGCTCTTCCATTCAGCCGCCCGGCGGCTGAAGTCTGAAAGGCCTATTGTCGTCGGCGACCGTCTGGACACCGACATCCTCGGCGGCAACCGTGCGGGATTCGCGACGGCGGCGGTCCTCACCGGCGTCGACACGCCGGGGACCATCCTCGCCGCACGCAGCTTGGAACGCCCCGGCTATCTGCTGGCTGATCTCACGGAACTGTACAAGCCGTATCCCGAGATCGTCGAGGAGGACCGGACGTTCCGTTGCGGAAAGGCAACTGCCCAGGTCCAAGACGGCGTTATCACCGTCTCCGGGTCCGAGAAGGATCTGGACGCCTGGCGCGCTGCTTGCGCCGCCTGGTGGTCCGCCCATCCCGACGCCGTGGAGGCTACGTCGCCGCGCCTCGAATGGCTTGAAAACTAGACTGGTGCAATGAGCGAGTTGAACGATCTCACCGAGAACACCGTCGAGCCTCATGACGCTCGATGGCCAGGCCGCGCCGCACCCACAGGCGATCCGGCCGTGGATGCGGCGTTGGAGCGGTTAGCCGGCGTCCCGTCTTTGCCGGTGGCTGAGCATGGCGGGACCTACGCCGAGATCCACGATTCCCTGATGGCGGCCCTCGACGCCGACGAACGCTGAGTATGGCCAGACTGGACCAGGAGCTCGTCAGCCGCGGATTGGCGAGATCACGCACCCATGCCGCGAAACTCATTGCCGACGGGAAAGTCAGTTCCGCTGGCAGCGTTTTAGCCAAGGCGGCGCAACAAGTCTCCGCAGAGACGGAAATTGATGTGCAGGCCCACGCCGAGGACGCTTACGTCAGCCGTGCCGGCCACAAGCTGGCTGGAGCGCTGGCGGCGTTTCCTTCCGTGGTCGTGGAAGGAAAACGGTGCCTCGACGCCGGGGCCTCCACCGGCGGCTTCACTGACGTGCTGCTCCGGCAGGGCGCCGCACACGTGGTGGCGGTCGACGTCGGGCACGACCAGTTGGTGCCGTCCCTGCGGAACGACCCGCGGGTCTCTGTCCACGAGGGCCTCAACGTCCGCTACATGGCCCCGGAGCAGATCGATGGTCCGGCCGCCGTTACCGTGGCAGACCTGTCCTTCATCTCCCTCACTCTGGTCCTGCAACCACTCGCGGCTTGCACGGAGCCCGGGGGAGACCACTGGTGCTCATGGTGAAGCCACAATTCGAGGTCGGTAAGGAACGGCTGAGCCGCACAGGCGTGGTCACCTCCGACCACGAGCGGCGGCGCGCCGTGGCCCAAGTCGCCAGGGCGGCCGTAGATGCAGGACTCGAACTCTGCGGCCTGGCACCTAGTCCGTTGCCCGGGCAGGACGGAAATGTGGAGTACTTCCTATGGATAAAACGCAGGATTCACGCCGACTTGCCTAAGATCGAAGAGCGGGACGAGGAAGTTGCTGCACTGATGGAACGAATCTGGACCTCCCACTAGAAAGCAGAACACCATGAGCAGGCGCGTTTTGGTCCTTGCCCACACCGGGCGTGAGGACTCCCTTCGCGCGGCTTGGGATGCCTGCGGACAGCTTCATTACTCGGGCCTGATCCCTGTGATGCAGAAGTCTGAGCTGGATGACATCGAACGGTTTTACGGTGTGGTGGACAAGCCGATCGAAATACTGCACGAAGATGTCCGGCTCGAGGACGTCGAACTCGTGATGGTCCTTGGCGGCGACGGCACCATCCTGCGGGCGGCAGAACTGGTTCGCAACGTCGATGTGCCCCTGCTGGGGGTCAACCTGGGACACGTCGGCTTCCTCGCCGAAAGCGAACGGGCAGATCTCGCCCAGACCGTCGAGTGGATCGCCAGCCGCCAATACACGGTGGAAGAGCGCATGACCATCGATGTCCAGGTGTGGGTGCGCGGCCAAAAGATCTGGCACACCTGGGCGCTCAATGAAGCCGCGATCGAGAAGGCTGATCGTGAGCGCATGATCGAAGTGGTGACCGAAGTGGATGAACGTCCTTTGACCTCGTTCGGTTGCGATGGCGTGGTCGTCGCCACTCCAACGGGCTCGACGGCTTACGCTTTTTCATCCGGCGGGCCGGTGGTGTGGCCGGAGGTGGAGGCCCTGGTGATCGTTCCCATCAGCGCCCATGCCCTCTTCGCGAAGCCCTTGGTGGTATCGCCGCGGTCCAGGCTTGCTGTGGAGATCCTCACCCGGACCGACGCCCAGGGCGTGCTCTGGTGCGATGGCCGACGCTCCGTGGACCTGCCGCCTGGTGCCCGGATCGAAGTAACCCGGTCCACCCTCCCCGTGCGGCTCGCCCGCACCCACCAGACACCGTTTTCCGCGCGGTTGGTGCGGAAGTTTGAACTTCCCATTCATGGCTGGCGGGGTCCTGCTCCCCGTTCGGCGGACATCCACACCGGTCCCACCCCAGTGGTCAGGACCTTCAAGCCCAGCCCCTTGCCAACGCCCAGGACGCGTGGACAGGCAAAGCGGACGATCCCACCAAGGAGATGTGAACCATGATCGAGGAACTCCGGATCCGTGATCTCGGCGTCATCACCGACGCTACGTTGCCGTTGGGGCCTGGCCTGAGTGTTGTCACGGGTGAAACCGGCGCCGGCAAGACCATGGTGGTCACCGCCGTCGGCCTCCTTTTGGGTGCACGGTCCGACGCCGGTGCGGTGCGATCCGGGGCCAAATCTGCGTCGGCCGAGGCCCGCTTGTTGCTTGATCCGGCGCACGTGGCCCTGGCGCGGGCCGTGGAGGCAGGCGGAGACGCTGAAGAGTACGACGGCGGCACCCAGCTCCTGCTGGCCCGCACCGTGGGCGCGGACGGCCGCAGCCGTGCCTTCGTGGGGGGCCGTTCGGCACCTGTGGGGGTGTTGGCGGAACTCGGCGAAAGCTTGGTGGTGGTACACGGTCAGTCGGATCAGATCCGGCTCAAGGGTGCTGTGGCGCAGCGGCACGCATTGGACCGGTTCGCCGGGGCCGAGCTCGCAACAGCCCTGACCGAATACCAAGAGCTCTTCAGCCATTGGAAAGCCAGCCAAGCGGAGCTTGATTCCCTCCGCGGCGAGGCCCGGGAACGGCTGCGCGAGGCCGAATCGCTCGCCGTCGCGCTGCAGGAGATCGACGATGTCGACCCCCAACCGGGAGAGGACGATTCTCTCAAGGCCGAGGCCGTGAAGCTGGCCAACGTGGAGGAGCTTCGTATCGCCGCAGCTGCGGCCCATGAGGCGCTGATCGCGGAGGAATTCGGCGAAACGGCCGATGCCACCACGCTGGTTGACTCGGCCAAACGGGCGCTCGACCAGGTTTCCGAACACGACGAAGCATTGGCGGGAGCCGCCGCAAGGCTCGCTGAGATCGGCTTCCTCATCAACGACATCGCGGGGGAGCTGTCCAGCTATCAGGCCTCGCTTGATTCCGAGGGGCCAGAGCGCCTTTCCGAGATTGAGGAACGGCGCGCAGCGCTTGCCAAACTCATCCGCAAGTACGCGCCGAGCATCGACGAAGTCCTGGAGTGGGCAGCGACGTCCAGGGTCCGGCTGGACGAATTGCAGGACGACTCCAGCAGGATCGAAGCACTCGATGCCCAGGTGACTGCCGCCGAGGCCACACTGCGAAAGCAGGCAGCCCGCATCTCTAAGTCGCGTTCCAAGGCTGCCAAGCAGCTCTCCACCCGCGTGAGTGCGGAACTCACCGCCCTGGCGATGGCCGATGCCACCTTAGTGATCGAGGTGGACAGTGGTGGACAGTTGGGACCGCACGGCGTTGACGATATTTCCTTCCTGCTCCAACCGCACTCTGGAGCGCCCGCCCGTCCGCTGGGCAAGGGAGCCTCGGGTGGTGAGTTGTCCCGCGTGATGCTCGCCATCGAGGTGGTCCTGGCCGCGGTAGACCCTGTGCCGACGTTCGTGTTTGACGAAGTCGATGCCGGAGTGGGCGGCCGGGCCGCCGTCGAGATCGGACGACGGCTGGCGATGCTGGCCCGTCACGTCCAGGTGCTGGTGGTGACCCACCTGCCACAAGTTGCTGCGTTCGCCGATCAACACATCCGGGTGACCAAGACCTCCGTCAGGGGAAGCGACGGCAAGACCGCCACCGGCTTCACCTCCAGTGACGTCCGGCTCCTCGATGACGAAGAGCGCGTGAAAGAGCTTGCCAGGATGCTGGCAGGGCAGGAAGACTCTGAGTCCGCGCGTGCACACGCCCAGGAATTGCTGGACGACGCGAAGCTTCTACCTCAGCAGGCTTAGAAACTTCAGGCTTACGAAAACCCGGATGCGCCTGGGAGATCTGTCACATCCGGGCCACGATGGCCCGGGGCAAGTTCTTGAGATCTCCCTGGCGAGGCTTCGGATTAACGGCCACTCGACTTGTTTTTGCCTGTTCGCGGGAGCCCGGCCCTTGATCCACACCCGCTGGCAGGGGACTATTGAGCATTTGGGGAAACCGATAGCGGATCCTTGAGAGGCGCAATTGATGATAGGCTCGAATTCCGTGGTGCAGCGATCAAATTCCCGTGTAAATTCCCGGTTCCCGGGCTCGTCCAAGACGACCAAACACATCTTTGTCACTGGCGGTGTGGCGTCCTCGCTCGGTAAGGGACTGACGGCTTCGAGCCTCGGCCACCTGCTGCGGGCACGCGGTTTGTCTGTAACTATGCAGAAGCTCGATCCCTATCTGAACGTGGATCCGGGCACGATGAACCCCTTCCAGCATGGCGAAGTCTTCGTCACCGATGACGGCGCCGAGACTGACCTCGACATCGGACACTACGAGCGCTTCCTCGATGAAAACCTCGAGGGTTCGGCCAACGTCACAACCGGCCAGATCTACTCGACCGTCATCGCCAAGGAACGGCGTGGCGAGTACCTCGGCGACACCGTCCAGGTCATCCCCCACATCACGGATGAGATCAAGCGCCGCATGCGCCTCCCCGCTGAAGGCAAGAGCGCTCCGGATGTCATCATCACCGAAATCGGCGGCACGGTTGGAGACATCGAGTCCCAGCCTTTCCTTGAGTCGGCACGCCAGGTTCGCCAGGACATCGGCCGCAACAACGTCTTTTTCCTCCATGTTTCCTTGGTGCCATACATCGGACCTTCGCAGGAACTGAAGACCAAGCCAACCCAGCACTCCGTTGCCGCGTTGCGCTCCCTCGGCATCCAGCCGGAGGCGATCGTGATCCGTTCGGACCGCGAAGTGCCGGACGCCATGCGCGAAAAGATCGGCCGCATGTGCGACGTCGATATTGACGCCGTGGTCAATGCCGCCGATGCTCCGAGCATCTACGACATCCCCAAGACGCTGCACTCCCAGGGCCTTGATTCCTACGTCGTCCGTGCCCTGGACCTCCCGTTCAAGGATGTCGACTGGACCAGCTGGGACAGGCTGCTCGAAGCGGTCCACAACCCCAAGCACCACGTTGAAATTGCGCTGGTGGGCAAGTACATCGACCTCCCGGACGCTTACTTGTCCGTGACCGAGGCCTTGCGTGCCGGCGGTTTCGCGAACGAAACCAAGGTCAAGATCCGCTGGGTCCCATCCGACGAATGCGAAACCCTCGAGGGCGCCACCAAGTCCTTGGCAGGTGTCGACGCCATTTGTGTTCCCGGCGGCTTCGGCATTCGTGGACTCGAAGGCAAGCTCGGTGCGCTCAAGTTCGCCCGCGAAACCAAGCTTCCCGTGCTGGGCCTGTGCCTCGGCCTGCAGTGCATGGTCATCGAATACGCCCGCAACGTGGTGGGCCTCGAAGGCGCGTCCTCCAGCGAATTCGAGCCTGACTCCAAGTACCCGGTCATCGCCACCATGGAAGAACAGCTGGACATCGTGGACGGCAGGGGCGATCTCGGCGGCACCATGCGTCTTGGCCTCTACGAAGCGAAGCTCGATGAAGGCTCCGTTGTTGCTGAGACTTACGGGGCAACGACGGTGAGCGAGCGTCACCGCCACCGCTACGAGGTCAACAACAAGTACCGCGAGCAGATCGCCGCCGAGGGCCTGGTGTTCTCCGGAACGTCTCCCGATGGCAAGCTCGTTGAATACGTTGAACTGCCGCGCGAAGTACACCCGTACTACGTTGCAACGCAGGCCCACCCGGAGCTCAGCTCCCGTCCCACGCGCCCCCACCCGCTGTTTGCCGGCCTCGTGAAGGCTGCACTGGAGCGGCAGGCAGGCATCGATGTGGTAGCAAGGTCAGCCCGTAAGCTCGCTGCGAAGTAATCGCTCATACAAACGAAGGACGGCGCGATGCCCGGTATTTCTGAAACCCCCAGTACTTTTCGGAGGGTTTCGGACATGCCGAGCCCGCGCCGTCTTTTGTCGTCCAACAAGGTTTATGAGGGCCGAATTTGGGATGTCGTCAGTGACGCCTTCGAGCTGGGCGAAGACACCGGCACGTTGGTTCGCGACTACATCGACCACCCTGGAGCTGTTGCCGTCCTGCCGATGAATGTTGACGGCCAAATCCTGTTGCTTAAGCAATATCGGCACCCGGTTGGCATGGATCTCTGGGAGATTCCTGCCGGACTTCTTGATGTGGCCGGTGAAGATTTCGTGGTGGGTGCTGCCCGCGAGTTGGCGGAGGAAGCCGATCTCACGGCTGCCACGTGGAATGTCCTGGCGGACTTCTTCAACTCCCCGGGGTCCTCAAGCGAAGCGATTCGAATTTCCCTGGCCCGGGGATTGGGAGATGTCCCCGAGGCGGAGCGACACGTCCGCACGGAGGAGGAAGCTGAAATCGAGCTCGTGTGGGTCAATCTGGACGAGGCTGTCTCTGCGGTGCTGGAAGGCCGGCTGCATAACCCGTCCGCCGTCGTCGGGATCCTCGCAGCTGCCGCGGCGCGTGCCGATGGCTTCCGGAGCCTGCGGCCGGCCAACGCCCCGTGGCCCGCCCACCCGAGCCAGCGCTGACGATGCCCCAGCTCGCGGACACCCGGGCCCACACGGCCATTGACAGGGCCGTGACCGACTACCTGCAGCATCTTGGGGTGGAACGCGGCCTCGCGAGCAACACCTTGTCCGCGTACCGCCGGGATTTGTCCCGCTATTCGAATTTCCTTGCGGCTTCCGGCGTCGACAAACCGGGCAACATATCCCGCCACGATGTCACCGCTTTTGTCCAAGCCCTTTCCGACGGGTCGGACGGGGCAGCCACGCTGGGCGTCCGCTCGGCGGCGCGTACGGTGGTTGCCGTCCGCGGGCTCCACAAGTTTTGGGCTTTGGAGGGCACGACGACGGCGGACCCCGCCAGCGATGTCCACCCGCCAATGCCTGGCAAACGTCTGCCGAAGGCCATCAGCGTCGATGAAGTGACCCGGATCCTCGAAGCCGCCGGTGCCGATACCGCCACGGGACTGCGGGACAGGGCGCTTCTGGAATTCCTTTACTCCACGGGCGCCCGCATTAGCGAAGCCGTGGGTCTGGACGTTGACGACGTTTCACTCGAGGCTGAAGCCGAAGGACCCGCGATTGTACGGCTTTTCGGAAAAGGCTCGAAGGAACGGCTCGTGCCTCTGGGCTCGTACGGTGCCCGCGCCGTCGGATCCTATGTGGTCCGCGGAAGGCCCGCGCTGGCCGCGAAAGGAAAAGGCACCCCCGCGCTCTTCCTCAATGCCCGCGGAGGCCGGATCAGCCGCCAGAGCGCCTGGACCATCCTGAAGACCGCAGCGGAGAAGGCCAACATCACCAAGGATGTCTCCCCGCACACCCTCCGGCATTCGTTCGCAACCCATCTGCTGGAGGGTGGCGCGGACGTCCGTGTTGTGCAGGAGCTCCTGGGTCATGCCTCGGTCACCACCACGCAGGTCTACACCTTGGTCACCGCCGACACCTTGCGCGAGGTTTACGCGGCCGCCCATCCGCGGGCCTTGGGCTAACGCGCATGTCCCCTAGCGGGGCCGGTCTGTTATCGGATCAGTTTGAGGGTCAGTTCCACAGCACCAGGAGTAACGCCAGGACCGAGGTGCCAAGACCTGCGACGAGCAAAAGGCCAGGATGGGCAAGGCCGACTACTACGCGCCTCAGCCGGGGTTGCGCGCGTAGGAACTCCTTTGGCACCCGCGCGTTGACGGGGACTTGGCTCCAGCCTCGAAGCCGGCGCAAGAACCAGGCACACCGCACGATGAACGCCAGCCACAAGACGCTGACCACCAGCGGCACTGCGGCGGCCATGAGATTGAAGCCGAGCGAGGTGACAGCGCGCTCCGAGTCGCCGGCAAGTGACTGGACAGTGGTCGAGATGGAAGCACTCATGACCACGGAAACGCCCCAAACCAGGAAGGCCGCCACCAAGGCCACGAACCTCACGAAGAAGTGGCTCAGAACCGATTCCCGGGCGGGCTTCAGATGCTCACGGGGAGTGCCGTGGAGCACCGCCACGGTAGACAGGAGCGTAGGTAGCGCGGCCATGCCGACCAGCACGTACCAGCTCCAGCCAGCCAGATCCAGGAATTCGTCAAGGACAATCAACAGTGCCCAGAAGACGGTTCAGGCCCAGCCGGCGTAGAGCGGGTGCAGAACCAGCCAATCGGGCAGCCAGGCATCGGATGCCCGTCTGGTGTCAGGCGTCTTGGCTCCCTCTTCGCCCCCATCCGCGCTCATGGGCCAACTGTAGCAACGGCACGTGCAGGCACGCGGAGTTAGGCTTGGTCAATGACCGCAGCCCATGTCACTTTGTGCTTCCTGCTCCGAGACGGCGACGACGGCAAGGAAGTGCTCCTTGGCCGGAAGAAGACAGGCTTTGGCACAGGGAAAATTGTGGGTGTGGGCGGGCACGTCGAAATGGGAGAGACAGCGGCAGAAGCTGTTTGCCGGGAGGTGGGCGAAGAAATCTTCGTCCGTGTCGAGGAACAGCATCTCATTCCCGCCGGGACAGTGGACTTCGTCTTCCCGGCCCGGTCCGAATGGAACATGTTCACCACCGTTTATCTGACCGAGCAATGGGCCGGCGAACCCGCTGAGAGCGATGAAATAGCGCCCCAGTGGTACCGGGTCGGCCGGCTTCCTATCGAAAATATGTGGGCCGACGCCGAGCACTGGTTGCCTGCCATGATTTCCGGCCAGCGCATCGCGGTGGAAGTTGTGCTTGCCGATGACAACGAAAGCGTTGCCGACGTGCGCACGGCCGAATGGCTGGATTCGGGAACAGCGCTCTAACTGCGGAAAAGATTCTCAACAAAGCATCAGGGAACTGTAACTTTGTCCGGCTGTCTGGAAATTACCCACATAGCCGGCAAATCAAGGCTCATGATCACAGGGGGACCGATGCTTTCAGAACGGGAGCTGGCGTTTGTCACGCTTCACAAGGACTGCTACCCGCGCGTGTTCGGTTTTGTCCGAAGACGGGTAACCGATGCGGAATTGGCGCAGGAGCTCGCCGCGGACGTGTTTCGCGTAGCGTGGCAGGAATGGGATGAGGCAGGTGTGACGGAACCTGCCTGGTTGTTCGCCGTAGCGCGGAACCTGCTGGGGAACGCCTACCGCAGCCACGAACGCCAGCAGGCATTGCACCTGCGGCTCAAAGAGTCTGCCAGCTTCACTGACACGGACACCGAAGACAACGAAATGGTGGAGCAGGCCATGGCCGCCCTGAGGGAAAAGGACCGCGACGTCCTGCAACTCGCGTATTGGGACGAACTCTCGATCGCGGAAATTGCCGGGGTGCTGCAGTGCAGCGAATCGGCTGCAAGAGTGCGCCTGCACCGCGCCCGGGAGGCGTTCCGCAAGAGGATCCCGGTCCGGGCCGAAACCGCTTCACAGAAAATGGGGGCATGAGATGGATGCCATCAAGAATTTGATCTCCGCTACTGATCCGTTGAAATCAGATCCGGTTGCAGTCCCCGACGCCGAGGCAGTACTCCGCGAGATTGTCACGGATCGTTCCGAGACCGTTGACAAGCTGCCTCCGAATGTCCGGTCATTGGCCGACGCCAGGCGCCAGCGGGCAGTGCGCATCGCCGGGTTGCTGACCATCGCCGCCGCTGCCGTGACGGCGGGTGTCCTGGTTGTGTCAAATCTGGGCACTCTGACGGGCGCTCCAGTTCCAGCAAATTCCGGACTAGTGACTTCGTCCCCTTCTGTGTCCCCTCCGGCCTCGGTAACCCCTTCCGCCACGCCGTCCGCCACGCCGACGTCGAGCGCGGTTCCCGCGATTCCGTGGAAGTTGTTCACAGATGCCACAGGCCAGGCAACTTTTGAATTGCCGGCAAGCTGGTCAACCGTTGAATCCACAAAAATGATCGCCGGCAAGCCATACAACAGCATTAGCGTCCGCGACGCCGGGAACAAGCAGGTGGCCGCCCTGAACCTGGTCTACGACAGGACAATCGGTGGCTGTGCTGCACCTAAACCGGTCGCCGTCCTTGACTCGGTGGACCTGGATATCGCACAGAAGCCCGATAAAGTTGCTGAATTCTCCGCAATCAAGGGTTCCGCGCTCGGTCCTTCGCATTTCACATTTACTGTGATCCAAGGAGATCGTGTCTACGGGACTGTGGCGCTCTCGGAAGAAACGAAATTGCCGGGAACTCCCGTGTGCCATCAGATCAACGGCATTACCGGACCGAGCAATGCTCCGTTCGTTGACTTTGGGGATGTGTGGGCGATGGCAGCCGACGGTTCGAATGCGCCGCTCACGTTCAACTCGGTTGCCGAGGCTCGTGCTTATATGCAGACCCAGGAATACCAGGATATGAAGCGGATGCTGATTTCACTGTCCCTTAAGCCGAGCAACGTGCAGACATCGACAGTCTTCAAGAGCGACAAGGCGAAGGTCCAGTTCAGCCTTCCTACCGGGTGGACCGCGAAGGATGTTCCGGCTGGTACTGCCGACTTCCCGGCCTCCGGGATCGACGTCTCGGACGAATCCGGGAAGAAGGTGGCGAACCTGTACTACGGCGCCGGGGGCGGCCTCGGCGGAGCCTGCGGTCCCAACGAGCACTTCAAAGTCACCGAGCTGGACAGCGATTCGGCATTGTCATCTGTCCCGTGGGCTACCACGGCAGGAGTCCGGTTCTCGTACCGGGTCCTGGACCAGACCTCGGCGGGGAAGGGGTTGAGCTATGAGGTCGGTCTCGTGGACAAATCCAGCGGTCGAGTGCAGGACACGTGCCCGAACCTGATGTACGCCGTGGTCAATGGCGCGCCCAAGGGTTCACTTTCCTTCGCAGACCGTGCTGCTTTGGTCCCGAGCGCCCCGGTATTCGCTTCGCTTCAGGAAGCCACGGCCTATATGGGAACCCCCGAGTACCGGAAGTTGAAGGAAATGATCACCACCCTTCGGCTCACCCAGTAGCCAATCCCACCTCCGAAGTACGACGACGGGCCGGTCACCTTTCCAGGTGACCGGCCCGTCGTCGTACTTTCGGAAATTACGGTAGGTGCCGTTCCTCCACGCCGTTGTAGGCGCTGAGCGGGCGGATCAGGGAGTTCGATCCGAGCTGCTCCATGACGTGCGCCGTCCAGCCGGTAATGCGGCTGGCGACGAACAGGGGGGTGAAGGTGGGGGTGTCGAAGCCCATGAGGTGGTAGGTGGGCCCGGCAGGGTAGTCGAGGTTGGGCTTGATCGCCTTGGCCTCGTCCATGGCCTGTTCCAGCCCGTTGTACAGGCCCAGGATCTCCGGCCGGCCGTAGTGGGCGATCATCTTGTCCAGTGCGGCCTTCATGGTGGGCACCCTGGAGTCGCCGTGCTTGTAGACGCGGTGCCCGAATCCCATGACCTTCTTCTTCTGCGCCAGGGCGTCTTCCATCCAGGTCTTCGCCCGGGCGGCGGCGTCCTCAAGGGATTCTTCGGTGCGGATGCCGATTTCTTCGAAGGTGTGCATGACGGCCTCGTTGGCGCCACCGTGCAGGGGCCCCTTGAGGGCGCCGATCGCCGCAGTCACGGCGGAGTGCAGGTCCGAGAGGGTGGAGGCTACAACGCGGGCCGTGAACGTCGACGCGTTGAAGGAGTGCTCGGCGTAAAGGATCATCGAGACGTTGAAGGCTTTCACCACTTCCTCCACCGGATCTTCGCCGAAGGTCATCCAGAGGAAATTCGCCGAATAGCCAAGGTCGTCCCTGGGCGCCACCACATCCTGTCCGCGACGGCGGCGCTGGTCATAGGCGACCACCGCCGGCATGGCAGCGAACAGGTCAACAGCTTTGGCCATGTTGGCCTCTGGCGTGGAAACCTCGGCCAGAGCGTGCCGCGCTCCCAGCACCGACGCAGCCGTGCGGCACACATCCATGGGATGGGCGGTTGTGGGCAGTGTGTCGATGACACCCTTCACCACAGGGTCAAGGGTGCGTCCTGCGCGCTCGTGGGCTGTGAACTCGGCCAGTTCCTCCGACGTCGGCAACTCACCGTTCCACAGCAGGAAGGCAACTTCCTCGAAGCTGCACTTGGCGGCGAGTTCCTGCACGGGATAGCCGCGGTACAGCAGCGAATTGGTGTCCGGATTGACCTTGGAGATCGCGGTGTAGTCCACCACGACGCCGGCCAGGCCCTTCTTGATCTCTTCAGCAGCCATGCTGAACTCCTTCGTTCATCGGCAGGCGCTCCGGAACGGCCGGAACGCCTGCATCCCTTGGTTGATCCAGTTACCGGCTGAGCCCAGGAACTTGGAAGTTGAAAACGCTAGTGTCGAAGTGGTTGTAGGCCCCGTAGTCTACGAGGTCATAGAGGCGCGCACGGGTGAGCATGTTCTCCACCTGCGCCTCCTGCGTTCCAGTGGCCTTGATCGTTTCCAGCGTACGCTCTGCAGCCCCCATGGCAATGCGGAGCAAAGTGACCGGGTAGATCACCATGTTCACGCCCACGCTTTGGAGTTGCTCCACCGTGAACAGCTCGCTCTTGCCGAACTCGGTCATGTTGGCCAGGACCGGCACATTCACTGCATCACGGATGGCTTGGAACTCGGACAGATCTTTCATGGCTTCGGGGAAAATGGCGTCAGCGCCGGCGTCGACGAGTGCCCGGGCCCGCTCCTGGGCGGCCTCGATCCCGTCCACGGCGCGGATGTCGGTCCGGGCCATGATGAGGAAATTCGGGTCGCGCCGGGCGTCGGCGGCGGCGCGGATGCGCTTGGCAGCGGTATCGACGTCCACCACGTTCTTGCCGTCCAGGTGACCGCAGCGTTTCGGGTTGAACTGGTCCTCGATGTGGCAACCGGCCAAGCCTGCGTTCTCGAGTTCCTGGATGGTCCGGGCTACATTCATTGGCTCGCCGAAGCCCGTGTCCGCGTCTACGAGGCACGGAAGTTCGGTCATCCGGGCGATCTGGCCTGCGCGGGTGGCGACTTCGGTGAGGGTGGTGAGGCCGATGTCCGGCAGGCCAAGGTCGTTGGCGAGAACGGCGCCGGAAATGTAGACGCCGGGGAAGCCCTTCTCCTCGATCAGGCGTGCCGAGAGCGGGTTGAAAGCACCGGGGAACTGGACGATGGTGCCGGAGGCGAGCATCTCGCGGAGGGCAACGCGCTTCTGTTCCGGCGTGGTCTTGGAGTACAGCATCTAGAACAGGCCTTTCGGTGCTGCGGCGAGGTCGATGACGCCAGGGGCGGCCGTGATGTTCAGCTGGTCCAGCTCGCCCGGGCCGAGGTCAGCAAGTCCTTCGGCTGCGGCGAGGAAACGGGTGATTTCCTCGTCGGTCACGAGTCCCGCGGCGAGTGTGCGGAACTTGTTGATGTACTGCTCGCGGGCGAACGGACGGGCTCCGAGCGGGTGCGCGTCGGCCACGGCGATCTCATCCGTGATCACGGTTCCGTCCGTGAGTGTGATGACCACAGTGCCGCCGAAGGCCTTTTCCGCAATGTCCAGGGAGTGGTAGCGGCGTGTCCATTCGGGGTCTTCAACCGTGGTGACCTTGTGCCAGAGCTCCACCGTGTCCGGGCGGCCGGCACGCTCGGGGCTGTAGGAGTCGACGTGGTGCCAGGCGCCGTCCTGCAGGGCGACGGTGAAGATGTAAGGGATGGAGTGGTCCAGGGTTTCCCGGGAGGCGGTGGGGCTGTACTTCTGGGGATCGTTGGCGCCGGAACCGATCACGTAGTGCGTGTGGTGGCTGGTCTTGATCAGCACCGAGGCCACGTTGGCCGGGTCCGTCGCCTCGGGGTGTTCGCCGTGCAGCTTGCGGGCGAGGTCGATCCAGGCCTGGGCCTGGTACTCCGCGGAGTGCTCTTTGGTGTAGGTGTCCAGGATGGCGCGCTTGGGCTCCCCGGCCTCGGGAAGCGGGACCTCGTAGGAGGCGTCCGGGCCGTCAAGCATCCAGGCGATGACGCCGTCCTCGCCTTCGTAGATCGGCACGGGGGAGGTCTGCCCACGCATCGAGCGGTCCACTGCTTCGACGGCCATCTTGCCGGCAAAGGCAGGCGCGTGGGCTTTCCAGGTGGAGATTTCGCCCTTGCGGGACTGGCGCGTGGCCGTGGTGGTGTGGAGCGCCTGTCCCACCGACTGGAAGATGGTCTCGACGTCGAGGCCCAGCAGGGTGCCGATGCCTGCCGCGGCGGACGGGCCGAGGTGGGCCACGTGGTCGATCTTGTGTTTGTGCAGGCAAATGGCCTTGACCAGGGTTCACCTGGATCTCGTAGCCGGTGGCGATGCCGCGGATCAGGTCATTGCCGCTGGCGCCGACGTGCTGGGCAACGGCGAGGATCGGCGGGATGTTATCGCCCGGGTGCGAATATTCGGCGGCGAGGAACGTGTCGTGGTAGTCCAGTTCGCGGACTGCGACGCCGTTGGCCCAGGCGGCCCACTCGGGCGAGACCTGATCGCTGATCCCGAAGACGCCGGCGCCCTTGCCGTTGGTGGTCGGTGCGTGGGTCAGCGCCTGGGCCCGGGCTGCGATGATCGGGCCGCGGTTCAATGACGCGACGGCAACGGAGGCATTGTCGATAACGCGGTTGATGATCATGTCCGTGACCTCGGGAGTCACGTCAACGGGGTCGGCGGCAACCGTGGCGATCTTGTGCGCCAACTGGTCCTCGCGGGCAAGATTCTCTTCGCTCTTGTAGACGCGGACGTGGTTGTTCTTCACCATGGTGCTCCTTTTAGTGAGGTTTATGGGTGGCTTTGACGTGGGAAAGGCTGCGGTGGAGATGAAGGGTGGTTGCGGCTTCGGCGAGCCTGGGGTTGCCTGCCGCGATGGCCTCGGCGATCGCGGCGTGCTCGACGGCGGCAGCGTTCAGGCGTTCGGCGTCGTCGGCCGCGAGCCGGCGGACCCGCACCAAGTGCACGCGCAGGCTGCGCATGGCTTGGGCGAGGTACGAATTTGAGATGGCCTCGTCGATTGCCTCGTCCAGTCTTCCTACCAAGGCGTAGTAGTCGTGACGGGCGGGATCGTTTTCGCTGATCATCTCCGGGGCGCGGAGGAGCTCGGCGTAAAGCTCCTCGAACACGGAGCGCTCGCCGCGTTCAGCGGCGAGGGAGGCGGCTTTGCCTTCGAGGGTTTCGCGCAACTCGAAGAGCTCGTCGATGTTCTCCAGTGAGATATCGGTGACCACGACGCCGCGGCCGCCTGCCGCCGTCGTCAGTCCTTCAGCGCTGAGCCTGCTCAGCGCCTCCCGGACCGGCGTCCTGGAGACGCCCAAGCGTTCGGATTGCTCCACTTCCGCGAGGACCGTGCCCGGCGCAAGACGCCAGTCAACGATCTCTTCGCGCAAGGCCGCATAAGCTTTGTCGCTGGCGCGCATGGACCCTCCCTTGACTGTGCGGATGACTGTCCTGATGCCTTCAGTGTATACACAAGCGTAGAAAAGGCCTAGCTTTTCAGGAAAATACCTACTCGGGTATCGATTGTGTATACATAGCGTTCGGGAAGTTGGTTAGCTCCGGTTCCAGCGGTATTCGTTCTCCGGCCGTCCGGGGGTGCCGTATCGCGCATTCCTCGTGACCATCCCGGCGTCGGCCAAGTACTCGAGGTAACGGCGTGCGGTCACCCGGGACATCCCCAGGGCCTCTGTTGCTTCGCTCGCAGAAACGGCCCGGCCCAACCCTGACAGGAATTCCTTGACGGACTCCAAGCTGTGAGCGGAAAGGCCCTTGGGCAGCGGGATCTCCGTGGGGGCACGGAGACTCGCGAACGCCAGGTCCACATCGCTTTGTGAGGCTCCGCTGGCGCGCGAGCCCGACGCCGGTGCGGCAAGTTGCTCACGGAACAAGCGGTAGCTGGCGAGTTTGTCCGCGAACGTTGCGAAGGTGAACGGCTTGATGAGGTACTGCACCACCCCGATCGACACCGCGCTCCGGACAATGTTTACTTCGCGGACGGCGGTGATGGCGATGATGTCGGCAAAGAGCCCGGATGCCCTCATGCGACGGGCGACGTCCAGCCCGTGAAGATCCGGCAGGTTCATGTCCAGCAGGACAAGGTCCACGGGCTGGCCGGCCACCGCGAACTCGTTGAGCAGCCGGAGGGCCGATTGTCCGTCCGGGACCGTTCCAGCAACAGTGAAGCCGTCAATTCGGCTGACATAAACGCCATGGGCATCGGCAGCGATGGGTTCGTCCTCGACCACGAGAACGCGGATGTCGGTCATTCGGCTTCTTTCCTGGAGTCCGGCGCGGGGAGCACTACGCGGAAAAGCGCACCGCCCAGCCGGCCAGTGGACTGGCCGTTGGAGTCGCTGATGGACAGCGTACCGCCAAGCCGCTGCACCGCTTGCCGCACCAAGGCCAGGCCCACGCCACGGGAAGGAGCCCCGGGTTGGCCTGCCTGTCCGATGCCGGCCGCTTTAGTGCTGTATCCGTATTCCCAGACGTCGTCCACGATGCCGGGGTCAATGCCGTGACCGGAATCGACCACCGTGAATGTGGTCCCCCCAGATCCCGATTCGATGCCCAGTTCCACTTTGCGCGGCGGGGGAGCGGAAGCCGCGGCATCGAGCGCGTTGTCCAGGAGGTTGCCCAAGATCGTCACCAGATCCTGCACGGCCAGGCCCTCAAGGCCGCCCCCGCCGGACACGGTTACCGTAAGCTCCGCTCCGCGTTCGTGCGCCTCGGCGGACTTCCCCATGATGAGTGCACTCAGGATAGGTTCTTCCACTGATGCCACCAGATGGTCTGTCAGTTGCTGGCTGAGCTCAAGGTCCTTGGTGGCAAATTCCAAAGCATCGTCTGTGCGGCCCAGTTCCATCAGGGAAACGATGGTGTGCAATCTGTTGGCGTGCTCATGCGTTTGTGCCCGCAGGGCGTCGGACAGCGTCTTCATGGTTTCGAGTTCGCTGCCCAGGGACTCGATTTCCGTACGGTCGCGCAGCGTGGCTACGGTCCCGTACACGGCGGGCCGTTGCCGGCCCCTCATTCCAGGCGGTCCCACTGCCGGCGCCTGGTTCACCGCCAGGATCCGGGACCCCGTGAGGTGGATTTCGTCGTGTGCGGTCCGGCCGGATTCGAAGAGCCCGTAGAGGCTGGGCTCCAGGGGCAGATCCGAAAGGCGCGGTGCGGCTCCCGCGGCGGGATCGACGTCGGACCGTTCCAGTCCCAGAAGATCCGCGGCTTGGTCGTTGTACATGACCACACGGCCACCCGTGTCGATCAGGACGACGCCTTCGCGGACCGAATGCAGGACCGACTCGTAGTATGCGAACAATTGCGCCAATTGCTCCGGTCCCCAGCCCCGGGTGACGGAACGCAGGTACCGGCCCAGCAGCAGGAGGCCAGGGAACCTCCAGCGAGCATGGCCAGGGAGAAGGCGATGATCGAGGTGAGCCGGGCTGACACAGCGACGTCGACGGTCCGCACCGTGACACCCGCCGCCACCAGGGCCCGGACTTTTCCGGATGAATCCTCCACGGGAACGATGGTGCGGACGGACGGGCCGAGCGTCCCGGTAGTGACCTCAGTGAACGTCTGCCCGCGCAGGGCAGGGTCGATGGTGCCTATGTAGGGTTTGCCGATTTCGTCGGGGTTCACGTGGGTCCAGCGCGTCCGGTCCGGGGCCATGATGGTGATGAAGTCGGCATGGGCGTTAGCCATGACCACCTGGGCGTAAGGCTGCAGGGCGGTGGAGGGATTCGGCGTACCGGCTGCCTGAAGGACAAGGGGGTTGGCTGCGATGGCCGCGGCCACAGCCTGCATGCGCTCGCCGGCGTCGTTGTAGGCCCGGTCCTTGGCGTCCAGGAAGGCTGCCGTGCCGACGATTGCGGTGAGCGCCAAAATGAACAGCAGGTTCGCCACGAAGAGTCTGCGGGCAATGCTCCAGCGTCGGATTACGTGCTCCTTTCTGCGGGTCATCCTGTGACCAATATGAACGCAACAGTGATACGTGTCACGCCGGGCCCAATGATGGGTATCACAACAGAGCGACGCAGGGACATTATGCAGGGACCACGGCGCTTTCCAGAGTATCTATAAGGAGCACAACGCCATGACCTCTCAAAGAGGAGAGATTGCACCCGCGAAAGCCGGGCGCAAGGGGCTGGACAAGTCGCATTACCTCTACATCGCCGTGATCGCCGCAGTTGTGCTGGGTGCCGTCGTCGGATTGCTTTTCCCCGAAGTGGCTAAATCCCTCAAGCCTTTGGGTGATGGGTTCATCAAGCTCATCAAGATGATGATCGCCCCCGTCATTTTCTGCACGATCGTCCTGGGCATCGGATCGATCGCCAAGGCTGCCACTGTTGGCAAGGTCGGAGGGCTCGCGCTCATCTACTTCCTGGTGATGTCTACTTTCGCGCTTGCCATCGGCTTGGTGGTCGGCAACATCATCCACCCGGGGTCGGGGTTGAAGCTGGTCGCCTATGATCCCAACAAGAAGGCCGCCACTGACAGCACCGTTGACTTCCTCTTGGGAATCATTCCTGGAGACATCCCCGTGCTGCCCACGCTCCTGGCCGCCATCCTGGTTGGATTTGCCCTCCAGCGCATGGGTTCCCAAGGCGCGCCGATCCTCAAGGCCATCCAGCATGGCCAGGCCCTGGTCTTCCGCATCCTCATCATGATCATGTGGCTGGCTCCCGTCGGCGCCTTCGGTGCGATCGCGGCCGTGGTCGGAGCGACGGGCGTGCAGGCAATCGTCAGCATGTTCACATTGATGGTGGCCTTCTACATCACTTGTGCACTGTTCATCGTCGTGGTGCTCGGCACCTTGCTGCGGGTTGTGGCAGGCGTCAGCATCTTCCAACTGATGAAGTACCTGGCCCGCGAGTACCTCCTCATCTTCTCCACCTCGTCCTCCGAAGCAGCGCTGCCGAGGCTCATCGCGAAGATGGAGCACCTCGGCGTGTCCAAGCCGGTTGTCGGTGTCACGGTGCCCACCGGCTACTCCTTCAACCTTGACGGCACCGCGATCTACCTGACCATGGCCTCCCTGTTCGTCGCCAACGCCATGGGGATTCCGCTGGACAGCTGGAAGCCCAGGTCTCGCTGCTGGTGTTCATGATCATCGCGTCCAAGGGGGCGGCGGGGGTTTCCGGTGCCGGCTTGGCCACCCTTGCTGCCGGCCTGCAGGCGCACCGGCCCGAACTCCTCGGCGGTGTCGGCATGATTGTGGGCATTGACCGCTTCATGTCCGAGGCCCGCGCCCTGACCAACTTCACGGGCAATGCAGTTGCCACGGTCCTGATCGGCACGTGGGTCAAGGAAATCGACCGCCAGACCAGGTCAGCAGCGTCCTCTCGGGTGCGAAGCCGTTCGATGAACTGACCATGGTCAGCCACCACGCTGAACCCGAGGTGAAAGAGCCCGTCGCCGCTTAGTCCGGCTCGCTGTTTGGAAGTATCTATGCAGGCAAGGTAGGACCCTCGCGGGGGACCTGCCTTGCCTGCATTTTCTTGCCGGAAAACCCAACCTTATACCTCAACTAGAAGGTAAAGGCTCAAATTGCGGGCAATGTCAAGTTCCGCAATATGCCGTGTCGGGCGCTGTAGCCTTGGTGGGGAGCAGTGCTGGTGCTGGAGACAGCCGCAGGAAATGACCGTCGTGGAGAGAGTGGATAGATACGTGAGCAGCGAACGGGGAGCAACTACGCTGGAGGGCACGGATTTCGATCTGGAAGACGCCGTCATGGGGCCCACGGGCCGCCCGTACCGCGACTTCCCCGAACCCGCGCCATTGGCCTCCCATGGCCCGGCGCGCGTCATTGCCATGGTCAATCAGAAGGGTGGCGTAGGCAAGACCACGTCAACCATCAACCTCGCCGCTGCGCTCGCAGAATTCGGCCGGCGTGTCCTTCTGGTCGACTTCGATCCCCAGGGAGCGCTTTCCGCAGGGCTGGGCGCGAACCCGCACGAGCTTGACCTCACTGTCTACAACGTCCTGATGGACCGCAAAGTAAGCATCCGCGACGCCATCCAGCAGACCGGCGTCGAAGGCATCGACCTCCTGCCGGCGAACATCGACCTCTCCGCCGCCGAGGTCCAGCTGGTCAACGAGGTAGCCCGCGAACAAGTGCTCGACCGCGCGCTCAAGAGCGTCGAGGACGACTACGACGTCGTACTCATCGACTGCCAGCCGTCCCTGGGGCTCCTGACAGTCAATGCACTAACGGCTGCGCACGGCGTCATCATCCCGCTGATCTGCGAATTCTTCGCCCTCCGCGCGGTGGCACTCCTGGTCGAAACGATCGAAAAGGTCCAGGACCGGTTGAACCCGCGCCTGCAGGTGGACGGTGTGCTTGCCACGATGTACGACGCCCGCACGCTGCACAGCCGTGAAGTCATTTCGAGGCTTGTGGAGGCGTTCGGTGACAAGGTCTTCGAGACCGTCATCAAGCGTTCCATTAAGTTCGCCGACGCCACGGTTGCCGCGGAGCCCATCACCAGCTACGCGGGAAACCACATCGGCGCGGATGCCTACCGCCGCTTGGCCAAGGAATTGATTTCGCGCGGCGGCGCACCCTAGCCAGCGTGGCAGAGCCACTCACCCCTGAAGCCGCGCCCGTCCTGGCGGGCGACGCGCCGCCGTCGTACTCTTCCGGAAGCACCGCGGACGACGCCGGAGCCTCGCCCGCGGCGCGGAAGGCCGGCTTCGAGGTCCGGCTGGCCAACTTCACCGGCCCCTTCGATCTCCTGCTCGGCCTGATCTCCAAACACAAACTGGACATCACAGAAGTTGCGTTGGCCACCGTCACCGATGAGTTCATTAAGTACATCCGGCGCCTTCAGGAACTGGGGGAGGACTGGGCGCTGGACGAAGCCAGCGAATTCCTGGTCATCGCCGCCACGCTCCTGGACCTCAAAGCCGCGAGGCTCCTGCCGGCCGGCGAAGTCGAGGATGACGAGGACATTGCCTTGCTGGAGGCCCGTGATCTCCTCTTCGCCCGGCTCCTGCAGTACAAGGCCTTCAAACAGGTTGCCGCGATCATGTCCGGAACCCTGGAATCCGAAGCCCGGCGTTTCCCCCGGCAAGTCGCCTTGGAAGGGCATTTCGCCGCCTTGCTGCCCGAGTTGATCTGGCGGCACACGCCGGAACAGTTCGCGGCGCTGGCGGCCAAGACCCTTGCCCCGAAGGACAACACACCCGAGGAAGTCGGACTCGACCACCTCCACGGAGCGCCGGTCAGCGTCAAGGAACAGGCCGAGATCATTGGTTACCGGCTGCAGCACGGCCAGCCGCAGTCCTTCAGGGCACTCATTGTTGACGCGGATTCCACGCTGGTGGTCGTAGCCCGCTTCCTGGCGCTGCTGGAACTTTTCCGTGACCGGGTGGTGGCCTTCGAACAGTCGGGGCCACTTGCCGAACTGACCGTGCGCTGGACTGGTCGGACGGAAGGCTGGAGCAGCGACGGCTTGAGCGAGGAATACGACTCCGGGCCGGGTGAAGGCCCATTGGATAGCGAAGAGGAGCAGCTGTGAGCGAGCAGGAAACAGACGGGGACGGCCTGGCCGAACTTGAAGCGATCCCCGGTGGTGCCCGCGCTGCCCTGGAAGCGGTCCTCATGGTGATCGACCAACCGGCAACCGCGGAAGAGTTGGCTGCCGGACTCAACGTGACGGTCGCCGTCGTCGAGGATCTGCTCGAGGGACTGCGGCGCGAGTATAGCGGCTATACTGTTAAAGCCCCGGGCAAGAACGCTGATGACTCGCATGATGAATTGCACATCGATGCAGGTACCAGCGCCGCACCCCGGGGTTTTGAGTTGCGGAACGTTGCCGGAGGGTGGCGGATCTATTCGCGGGCGGAATTTGCCGACGTCGTGGGAAGGTTCGTCCTTGAAGGCCAGACCGCGCGGCTGACGCAGGCAGCCCTTGAAACCATGGCGGTCATCGCTTATCGGCAGCCGGTTTCGCGGGCAAGAGTATCGGCCATCCGCGGCGTCAACGTCGATTCGGTCGTCAGGACGCTTGTCCAACGCGGGCTGATCGAGGATTCAGGCACCGATTCTGAATCGGGAGCGGTCCTCTACAGGACCACCTCGTACTTCCTCGAACGCATGGGGATTGGCTCAGTGGCGGAACTGCCTCAGCTGTCCCCCCACCTTCCGGGGCTGGAAGGGATCGAGGAGTTCTTCGACGCCGAACGCATGTAACTCAATATTGCAAGGATCTACATCACGCCCGGCACGTAGCGGGCTGAGTTCACACAGGCAGATAATCTCTGCCCGGCTGGCTAAAGTTGAGAAAGAACAAGCCGGCCACCATAACAAAAGGACTGGTCATGACACAGGCGGGACGCCAGGGTTCACCACGTAATAGTTCGGGACGAAATGGTTCCGGACGCAATGAGTCGCAGGGAGACGGCCGCAGCAGCGCCGGCCGCGCAGGCGGCAGCGGCTTCGGCGCCGGACGCGGGGGCGCGAGCCGTGCTGCCGGAGCCTCCGGAGGCAGCAAGCGCAGCTTCTCCCCGGGCGGAGAACGCCCCTTCAAACCAACACGTCCGCGTGAAGACCGCCCCTTTGATCCGGACAACCCCACCACAGCTGGCGGCTACGAGCGCCGTGAAGACGCGAGGCCGGCTAAAGCGCCCCGGAAGCCCGGCTCCAACAAGCCCGGCTTCGGCAAGGCCCCCGGCACTCCCGGCGCCCTGAAGCCCAAAGCCAACAACAAGAAGCAGTACGCTTCCCGCGCCTTCGGCAGTGAGCGCTTCGGCCAGAACCTTGGCCCCATCCGCAAGCCCCGCGGCCGCCGCGGCGAGGTGGCACAGTCCGAGCAGCATGACGCCGATGGCGTGCGCCTGCAGAAGGTCATGGCCCAGGCCGGTGTGGCATCCCGCCGCGTGTGTGAGGAAATGATCGAGGAAGGCCGCGTAGAGGTCAACGGTCAGCTCACCACAGAGCTGGGCATGCGCGTTGATCCCACGTCCGCAGTGATCCACGTGGACGGCATCCGGATCCAGCTTGATGACACCATGCTTTACATGGTGTTCAACAAGCCCAAGGGCGTCGTTTCCACCATGGAAGATCCCGAAGGACGTCCCTGCATCAGCGACTTCCTCAAGACCGCCAAGAACAAGGGCGAGCGGCTCTTCCACGTCGGCCGCCTTGACGTCGCCACCGAGGGTCTTCTGTTGCTGACCAACGACGGCGAACTTGCCAACCGCTTGACGCACCCGTCCTACGAGGTGCCCAAGACGTACCTGGTGCAGGTCCGTGGTCCGTTCCCGCAAGGTGTGGGCGCGAAGCTGAAATCCGGCATCGAGCTCGAAGACGGTATTGCGGCGGTGGACTCCTTCAAGCTTGTGGACTCCACCCCGGGCCACGTGCTGATCGAAGTTGTGCTGCACTCCGGCAAGAACCGCATTGTCCGCCGCATGTTCGAAGCCGTCGGCTTCCCCGTGCTGCGGCTGGTGCGCGTCAAGATCGGTCCCATCGGCCTGGGTGACCAGCGCCAGGGCAGCATCCGCAACCTCGGCAAGCAGGAAGTCGGACACCTCCTGGCCTCTGTAGGACTATAAGGCATGTCGGCATTCCACTCGCACGGCCGGGGTCACCTTGACGGCCCGGTGGTCGTTTTCGGCACCGGCCTGCTCGGAGCCAGCATCGGCCTCGGCCTGCGTGGCCGGGGTGTCTCCGTATTCCTTTCGGATCCATCGCCCACCAACCAGGCCGTGGCCGTGGACATCGGCGCAGGCAGGCCACTGCCTGAGCTTCAGGACTCACCCCAGCTCGTTGTCGTCGCTGCGCCGCCGGATGTCACGGCCGACGTCGTTCAGCATGCCCTCGGTGAATACCCGGAGGCCACCGTCGTGGACATTGCGAGCGTCAAGCTGGCAATCCAGGCTGACCTGCGAGGCCGGGGAGTGGACATGTCCCGCTACGTGGGGACACACCCCATGGCCGGGCGCGAGAAATCCGGGCCCGTTGCTGCCCGCGGCGAGCTCTTCACCTCGATGCCTTGGGTCCTTTGCCCGTCCGAGGAAACCAATGCCGAAGCGCTCCAGATCGCGCGTTCCTTGGCTGGTGACCTGGGCGCAATCGTCTCCCAGTTCACCGCGGAGGAACACGATGAAGCCGTCGCTCTGGTGTCGCATTTGCCCCAGGTGATGTCTTCCCTTCTGGCCAGCCGCTTGCAGGGGACACCGCTCCATGCGCTGTCGCTGGCCGGCAACGGGCTGCGGGACACCGCCAGGATTGCTGCCAGCGATCCCACTCTCTGGGTGCAGATACTGGGCAACAACGCACCCAGGATGGTGGACATCCTCCATGGCGTCCGGGAGGACCTCAACCGTTTGATCGGTACCTTGGAGAATCCCACCGCTACCTGGTGCCCGTCTGGATCTTGCCCAGCTCATCAGCGAAGGCAACGCCGGACAGGCCCGGATTACCTGGAAAGCACGGCGGCCCCCCGCAGGCTTATTCATGGCTTACAGTTCTGGTAGATGACAGGCCCGGTCAGATTGCCCAGGCTGCTGACGGAGATCGGTGAGATCGGCGTCAACGTCGAAGACCTCCGCCTGGATCACTCGTCCGGGCAGAACGTTGGCATGGTGGAACTTTCCGTCATGCCCAACAAGCACGACCTCCTTGTTGAAGCGTTGACCGACCGTGGATGGCGGGTACTCCAGTAATGACACGTGAACTTTTCGGCCCGGAGACCGTAGTACGTCCGGGCAAGCCGCTCGTGGTCGCCATTGACGGCCCGTCCGGCTCCGGCAAGTCCAGCGTCAGCAAGGAAGTTGCCCGGCGCCTGAAGCTCGCCTATCTGGACACGGGTGCGATGTACCGGGCGTTGGCCTGGTACTGCCTCAAGACCGGCATAGACCTCACCGACGGTGCCGCCGTCGAACAGGCCTCGAAGGATTTGCCGCTGGAACTCAGCACCAGCGCCAACGCTGAATATGTCAGCGTTGCCGGAGTGGACATCACGGAGGAAATCCGTGAGCCCCGGATCTCGTCGTCGGTCAGCGCAGTAGCAACTACCCTGGGTGCCCGCAACGAATTGATTCGTCGCCAGCGCCAGCTGATCGAACAGCACCACCGCCGCATGGTGGTGGAAGGCCGGGACATCACCACCGTCGTCGCGCCCAACGCCGAAGTGCGTGTGCTGCTGACAGCCAGCGAGGAAGCCCGGCTGCGACGCCGCGGCCTTCAGCTGGGCGGCACGCAGAGCAAAGAGCAACTGGCCGCCCAAGTGATCCACCGCGATGCCAAGGACTCCGCCGTGGTGAACTTCACCCAAGCGGCCGACGGGGTGGTCACCCTCGATTCCTCGGACCTCGACTTCGAGGAAACGGTCGACACCGCACTGAGCATTGTGGGCAAGGTCATCTACGGTGACTGAAACCCGACTCCCGGCACGCTGGACCATGCTCTGGAGCCGGCCTGTCGGCTGGCTGCTTGACCATGTCCTGTACCGGACCGCGGTCACCGGGCGCCCCAACGTTCCGAAGTCCGGTCCGGTTATTTTCGCGGGCAACCACATCAGTTTCCTCGACGGCCCGGTGATGTTCGGCGCCGCCCCGCGGACCATGCACATCCTGGTCAAGAAAGAGATGTTCAAAGGCTTTCTGGGCAAGGTGCTGCGTGCGTCGGGGCAGATTTCGGTCGACCGATCCGGCGACCGTGCGGCGCTCCATCTCGGAAAGCAAGTGCTCGACGCCGGCCGTTGCGTAGGGATTCTCCCCGAGGGAACCAGGGGGAGCGGCACAGCCGGCAGCATCAGCAACGGGGTCGCGTGGCTCGCCCTCATGTCCGGAGCCACTGTGATTCCCGTGGCGATCCTCGGAACGCGGATCGGGGACGAACACCGTGATTTCATTCCGGGGCTGCGCCGCCGTCTGAACGTCAGTTTTGGAGCTCCCCTCAGCGTGACCCGAAGAAATGGCGAGTCGGGGCGTGTTTCAATGGACAGGGCGGCCGCGGAGATTCGCGCTGCGCTGGCTGGACACGTCCAGGACGCCGTCAAAACCACCGGTCAGTCCCTTCCCGGGGACTAAATGGGCCGGTCCACAGCCAATGCAGCAACGCCAAGAAGCAGTAGCCGGGACGCCGGCAGATCACCACTAAGGAAAGTGCAATGAGCGATACGACTCAAAAATCCGGCAACATCGGAGCCGGCGACGACGAATACACGCCCACCGGCACCGACCAGGTGGCTGAAAAACTCGCCGCCCTGGACGACGAAGAAGCCGAAGTACGCGCAGCCTCCCTCCGGGCAGGCCTGGACGATTACGATCTCGACGAGGACGACGCAGCCCTGCTGAGCGGTCTCTACGACGACGAGGGCGATGACGGCCCACTCAAGCTTGACCCGGTCCTCGCAATTATCGGGCGCCCGAACGTTGGCAAGTCCACGCTGGTCAACCGTATCCTCGGCCGGCGCGAAGCCGTGGTGGAGGACACCCCGGGCGTCACCCGTGACCGCGTTATGTATTCCGCGCACTGGAATGGCCGCAACTTCACGTTGGTGGACACCGGTGGCTGGGAGCACGACGCCAGGGGGATCCACGCCCGCGTTGCCGAGCAGGCCGAGATGGCCGTGGAACTCGCTGACGCTGTCCTCTTCGTGGTGGACTCCGCCGTCGGCGCTACTGCCACGGACGAAGGCGTCATGAAGATGCTCCGCAAGTCCAAGAAGCCGGTCATCATGGTGGCCAACAAGGTGGACGACTTTGCGCAGGAAGCCGACTCGGCTGCACTCTGGGGCCTCGGCTTCGGTGAGCCGTATCCGGTGTCGGCCCTCCACGGCCGCGGCGTTGCCGACCTCCTGGACCACGTCATGGACACGTTGCCCGAGTTCTCCACGGTGGAAGGCGTCGAGCGCTCCGGCGGTCCCCGTCGCATCGCCCTCATCGGCCGTCCCAACGTCGGTAAGTCCTCCTTGCTGAACAAGCTGGCTGGCTCCGAGCGCGTGGTCGTAGACACCCTCGCCGGGACCACCCGTGACCCCGTCGACGAATTCATCGAACTCGGCGACCGGACCTGGCGCTTCGTGGATACCGCAGGCATCCGCCGCCGTCAGCACATGGCCCAGGGTGCGGACTTCTACGCCTCGCTGCGCACGCAGGCCGCGCTCGAAAAGGCGGAGGTCGCCGTCGTGCTCCTCGCCGTTGACGAGGTCCTCAGCGAACAGGACGTCCGTATCCTGCAGCTCGCCATCGAGTCGGGCCGCGCGCTGGTGCTCGCATTCAACAAGTGGGATCTGCTCGACGACGAACGTCGGCGCTACCTTGAACGCGAAATCGAGCAAGACTTGGCGCACGTGGAGTGGGCGCCGCGCGTCAACATCTCCGCGAAGACCGGCTGGCACAAGGACCGTTTGGTGCCCGCACTGGACCTCGCTTTGGAGAGCTGGGACAAGCGAATCCCGACCGGACGCCTCAACGCGTTCCTCGGCGAGCTCGTGGCTGCACACCCGCACCCGGTGCGCGGCGGCAAGCAGCCCCGCATCCTGTTCGGCACCCAGGCATCCAGCCGTCCGCCGAAGTTCGTGCTGTTCACCACGGGCTTCCTGGACCCCGGATACCGCCGCTTCATCACCCGCCGGCTCCGCGAAACCTTTGGCTTCGACGGCACGCCCATCGAGGTCAACATGCGCGTCCGCGAAAAGCGCGGCAAGAAGCGCTGATTGAGACGGGCGTCACAGATGACACCGACCGTCGTGTCATCGACAACCTCGAACATCGTGTAAGCTTTTTGAGGTGGTTCGGCCGGACTGCTTAGATGAGAATCTAGGCGGAGAACGGCAGAACTGACGGGCTGTAGCGCAGCTTGGTAGCGCACTTGACTGGGGGTCAAGGGGTCGCAGGTTCAAATCCTGTCAGCCCGACCAAAAGGTCAGACAATAAGTCCCGGGAACCTAAGGGTTCCCGGGACTTTTGCGTTTAAGGGTTGGTTGGGGGTGCGGGTCGGGGGTCCGTCCTGAGGTGCGCGCCTGGGGTGGGCGCCTTCCTGACCTTCTTTGGAGCAGCACCCAGCGCAACACGCCGCCGACACGCCATTCAGAGGGCCACTTTGCGGTCAAAGAGGGTCAGGACGGCGCGTGGGAGGCACGGGTCGACGAGCGTTGGGACTAAATCAATCATTCCGCAGCGGGGCATCTACGTGTGACCTGCTCTCCGTCTACCTGCAGGCCCGGGCAACGTGCCCGCTGACGGGGACACGGTCAAACGCTCAGACCACCTGAAGCGCCCCCAGTGCCTTCACCAGCGGCTCAAGCTCCGGCACGGACTCCGCAGCCGTCAGCGACTCCGCGAGCGTCTCGTCATGCACGGGCCTGGCTGCCAGCAGCAGCTTCTGGCCGGCCTCGGTGAGCTCTGTGTAGATACCGCGGCGGTCGTCGGCGCACAAGATCCTGGTCAGCAGCGCACGGTCCTCGAGCCGGTTGACCAAGCGTGTGGTGGCGCTACTGGAAAGGGCCGTGGCCCGTGCCAGCTGCTGCATCCGCATGTGCCAGCCGTCCTGGCGGCTCAGGGCGTCCAGCACCGTGTACTCGACCACCGAGAGATCTGCAGCTGACTGCAGGGCTCTCTCCAGTGCAGCCTCAATATTGCCGTGCAGGGCTGCGAGAGTCCGCCATCCCTGCGCGCGCACCTCAACGGCGTCGTCCTTGATGCCCATGTCTCTTGTAACTCCTGCCGATTAATGAAGGAACCAGACGCACCGAAAGTAGTTGCTTGCGCAATTAAACAGCTTGCGCAACTACATGGCGTGTGCAACTATATATGTAGCGTCTGCAACTATTCTACGATTCTCGGCGACGCACTTCCAGTCTCACGGGAATCCATCCCCACAAAGGAGCAACAACATGCCTGCAGGGTTGATCGCCCTGGCCCTCGGCGGATTCGGCATCGGCTTGACCGAGTTCGTCATTATGGGCCTCTTGCCGGAGATTGCCACCGATTTCGGCGTCAGCGAAGCAGCGGCCGGCTGGTTCATCACAGGCTACGCGCTGAGCGTGGTTGTCGGCGCCCTCCTCGTCACGGCGGCCGTAACACGCTTGCCCCGGAAACCCGTGCTGATCGGACTCCTGGTCCTGTTCATCGCCGGAAATTTCCTCTCCGCTATCGCGGACAGCTACCAGGCGATGCTCTTGGGGCGCATCGTGGCCGCCCTCTGCCACGGAGCATTCTTCGGCATCGGTTCCGTTGTCGCGGCCAGTTTGGTCCCGGCCCACAAGAAGGCCGGAGCCATCGCCATCATGTTCACGGGCCTCACCGCCGCGAACGTGCTGGGCGTGCCGTTTGGAACCTTCCTCGGCCAGAACCTCGGCTGGCGGTCCACCTTCTGGGCCATCACCATCATCGGCGTCGTCGCACTCGCGGGAATCGCCCTCATGGTCCCGCAGACCAAGCAGGACGCTGCCGCAAGCAGCCTCCGCAAGGAGCTCCGGGCGTTCAAGTCCGCCCAGGTATGGCTTTCCCTCACCGTCACCATTCTGGGCTTTGGAGGCATGTTTGGTGCTTTCACCTACATCGCCTTCACGCTGACCGAGGTCTCCGGATTTGATCCGCACTCCGTCCCGTGGCTCCTGGTGCTGTTCGGTGCGGGGCTGTTTGTCGGCAACATTGCCGGCGGCAAAGCGGCCGATAAGTCCATCGACAAAACCCTTATGGTGATCCTCGCCGGCTTGGTACTGGTCCTCGTGTTCTTCGCCCTTACGGCGGCCAACCCCGTGGCAACCTTGTTCTCGCTGGCACTCATGGGCGGCTTCGGCTTCGCCACTGTGCCCGGGCTGCAGATGCGCGTCATGCACTTTGCCGCCACGGCGCCCACCCTCGCCTCCGGTGCGAATATCGGCGCCTTCAATCTCGGCAATGCGCTGGGGGCCTGGCTCGGCGGCGTCACCATCAGCTTTGGGTTGGGCTACACCTCACCGATTTGGGCCGGGTCCGTCATCACCCTCGCAGCCCTGCTCGTCATGATCGTCGCCGCGGTGGCAGCCCGGCGTGGGGGAGCGGAGGCACTACAGCCAGCGCCCGACGTCGTACGCGAACCAGAAGGCGCGCCGGTCGCCTAAGCGCAACACACGAAAGCTCGCCATCGTGAAAGTCCGCCACCGTTAAAGTCCGCCACAGTACAGTGGCGGGCTTTCGTTGGGAATCAGGCGTCGTCGCCGGAGCCGCGCTTGCTCAGGATCTCCCCGTTGGTCTGGCAAGTGGGGCAGTACTGCAGCGAGGTCCCCACGAAGGAAACCTCCCGCACGGTGTCACCGCAGACGGGACAAGCATCTCCTGTCCGTCCGTGCACGCGCATTGAAGCTTTCTTGGCTGGCTTCAGTTCGCTGGGCTTCTTGCCCAAGAATTCCTGGATCGCGTTTCCAAGAAGATCCTTCATTGTCGTGAAGAGACGTACCACCTCGTCCGGTTCCAGGGAGGAAGCAATCGCGACCGGGGACAATTTGGCTGCGTGGAGGATCTCATCGCTGTACGCGTTTCCAATGCCGGCAATGAGCTTCTGGTTCCTCAGAAGCCCCTTGATCTGTTGCCTCTTCGTGAATAGCCGGCTGAACTCGTCCAACCTGAAAGCCCCGTCCAGCGGCTCCGGGCCCAACTCGGCAATACCAGGGACTTCCGCGGGTTGGCGGACGATGAAAATGGCCAATCCCTTCCACGTCCCGGTGTCGGCCAAGGTGATGCCGTAATCTTGGCCGTCTTTCGAAAATCCCAGCTGCGCCGCAATGTAGCCGCCCGCCGCAGCCGCATCTGTTCCATCGTGACTCTCCGAGAACGTGAGCCAACCGTCCTTCGCGAAATTGACAATGACATAGAGCGGATCCGCCGGATCGGCTCCCGCGGACGTGCCATCTGCGGCGATCTTCATCTCAAGAAATTTGCCCCGGCGGCCAACAGATTCGACTGTCCGCCCGATCAGCGACTCATGGGGAACATCCGCAACTTTCAGGGGGAACGCCGAGGGCAGCAGCATTTGGGTGAGCTGTGCGCCGGAGAGACGCTCGTCCAGAAATCCGGTCAGGGCAGTGATTTCGGGCAGTTCCGGCATGATCGCGCTCCTTCGACGGTGCTGCAGGAAAGTTGCAGGACGATGCGGCTCGAGTCTGCTTCCAATCATTCCAGACACCTGTGGGGAGAGGGGCTGGATGTGCTTATACTTTCAGCGGTGGCCGGAAGACCGGGCCGCCGTCGTGGTCCGTAACGTCCCGATGAAAGGCGACTCATGAGCAACATTCCTGCCGATCTTTCCTACACCGCCGAACATGAATGGGTCAGTGCCCCGAATGCAGACGGCGTCGTGCGCGTCGGCATCACGGACTTCGCCCAGGATGCACTCGGCGATGTTGTCTACGCGCAGCTGCCCGAGCCCGGTACCACGGTGAAGGGCAACGACGTCGTGGGCGAGGTTGAGTCCACCAAGAGCGTGAGCGACATCTACGCCCCGGTCAGCGGCGAAATTGTCTCCCGGAACGAGGCTCTCGACGGCGATTCTGCCCTGATCAACTCAGATCCTTACGGTGACGGTTGGCTGTTCGAGGTAAAGCTTTCGGAAGCTGACGCCATCGAGACGCTGCTCAGTGCATCAGAGTACGAACAACAGGTAGGCTAAAAGGTATCTGGCCCGCCACGTCAGTTCTCCTCATCACTGGGGGAGCGGCTGCGGCGGGCCAGCGAACCGTTTGGCCCGGCGGAACCGGGCAGATGCGTAACCGGCAGTTGTCAACAGCTGCCGGCGGATGAGGAGGATTTCCATGGTTGGCGGCAAGCGGAACCAAGCCCGGAGCGAGCACGGTGCTGTAGAACAGCCAACGTCGGAGACCACCTCGATCCAGCTCACGCCCGTGCGCCACGATGAGCAGGATGTCCGCCCGCCCCTGGCGCCCGAAGAGCGGGCAGCCGTCCAGGCACTTCCCCCGGGTTCGGCGTTGCTGATTGCCCACACTGGCCCCAACGCCGGTGCGCGATTCCTCCTGGACTCGGACACCACCACGGCTGGCCGGCACCCGGATGCGGACATCTTCCTCGATGACGTGACGGTTTCGCGCAAGCACGTCCAGTTTGTCCGCACTGCCAATGGCTTCGAAGTTGTGGACACCGGAAGTCTCAATGGCACTTACGTCAACCAGGACAGGGTAGACAACGTGCTGCTCAAGAACGGTAGCGAGGTCCAGATCGGGAAATTCCGCCTCACCTACTACCTGAGCCCTGCCCGCGCAGGCCAAGACTGATTCCGAGTACGCCTGTGGCAATGCCCCAGCCGGAACGGCGCGGACCGCAGGTCCTCAACATCGGAGAGGTCCTCGCTCAACTCAGTGACGACTTTCCCACCATGACGGCGTCGAAGATCCGTTTTCTTGAGGAAAAAGGACTCATCAATCCGAAGCGCACTCCTGCCGGATACCGGCAGTATACCGAAAGTGACGTCGAACGTCTGCGCTTCGTCCTGGCACTCCAGCGTGACCAGTACTTGCCGCTCAAAGTCATCAAGGACTACCTGGACGCGATCGATCGCGGCGAACGTCCCGAGAATCTTCCACCCGGCGTGTCGGTTTCTCCCCGGATCGTCTCGGACGAGCTCGCTGCTGAATTGCACGGACACGCCCGTGCCCTGAGCGAGGAACAACTCCGGACGGAATCCGGGGCGAGCGTCCCGCTTTTGCAGTCCCTCCTCAGTTTCGGGCTGGTAAGCCACGTCAACGGAAAATTCGACGAACACGCGCTGCAGGTGGCGCGGGCCTGTGTCCAGCTCGAAAGCCACGGCCTCGAGCCGCGGCACCTCCGCCCCTTCCAGGCGGCAGCCGAACGCGAATTCGGCTTGGTGGAGCGGGTTGTTGCTCCCTTGACGTCACGCAAGGATCCGGCGTCGCAATCCCGGGCTGCCGAGGCTGCCCGCGAAATCAGCGAACTCTGCCTCAGCCTGCACCGCGCCTTGGTGCAGGACCGTATCTCGCGTATGGATGCATGATGATTGAGGTCGAGATTGTCGGAGTTCGGATTGAACTGCCTTCAAACCAACCCTTGGTGCTCCTGCGCGAGATGCACGGGGAACGGCATGTTCCGATCTGGATCGGCACTCCCGAAGCCAGCGCCATCGCGTTGGCCCAGCAAGGTGTGGTTCCGCCCCGGCCCATGACCCACGATCTCCTGATCGACGTAGTGGAGTCCCTCGGCCACTCAATCATCAGCGTGAACATCGTGGCGGTTGAGGACAATATCTTCTACGGCCAGCTGCAGTTCGACGACGGTACGGTGGTTAGTTCCCGGGCCTCGGACGCGCTGGCGCTTGCATTGCGGGCGAAATGCCGCATTTGGTGCGCCGACGCCGTGATGGACGAAGCCGGAGTCCGGATCACTGAACACGACGAAGGCGAAGAGGCCGAGCCCGGTCCCGAGGTGGACGAAGAACGTGAACTGCGCCGCTTCAGGGAATTCCTGGACGACGTCGAGCCCGAGGATTTCGAAGGCTGACGACGACCTAAGGTTAAAGTTGAGGGTGAAAGTTTCGACACGACTCGAAAATGGTCCGGACGTCTTTGACCTGAGGCCCCCGCACGCCTAACGTCGAATGTATCAAGTTCCCGTTGCATACAGGACCCGCGCAAGTCACACTGATAGGTGCAGACGCGTTGAAATTACACGACTGCTTTTCCCTTCGTGTTGGCCTCCGTATGCACCATCCCCAAGGGAACTTCTGACAAGGAGGGTCACGTGAGTCCCAAAGGCGAAGCAGGCGAGCTAAAGCAGGCGTCGACAGGCGTTGCTGTACCCGCAAGCGGTGCCCAGGGTCTGCTATTCACCGAGGACCTTCCGGTCACTGGATGAAGATGCCGGCTACCGCGGTCCCACCGCGTGCAAGGCAGCAGGGATTACCTACCGCCAACTGGATTACTGGGCACGCACCGGCCTTGTCGAACCCGCTGTTCGGGGCGCTGCCGGTTCCGGGTCGCAGCGGCTGTACGGCTTCCGGGACATCCTGGTCCTCAAAGTCGTCAAGCGCCTCCTGGACACGGGTGTTTCCCTCCAGCAGATCCGGACCGCCGTTGAGCATTTGCGCGAACGCGGAGTGGAAGACCTCGCGCAGATCACACTGATGAGCGATGGTGCGAGTGTCTATGAATGTACGTCAGCGGACGAAGTCATCGATCTGGTCCAAGGCGGACAGGGTGTCTTCGGAATCGCCGTTGGCCGCGTATGGCGTGAAGTCGAGGGCAGCCTCGCTGCGCTCCCGAGCGAGCACGCAGCCGAACAGTCCTTTCCGGACGACGAATTGAGTAAGCGCCGTTCCGCACGCCGCACTGGCTGAACCGCCGTCGGGATTTCCCCGGAATTGATGTTAAGCGAAATATAGATGTGAAGCCCAATGAGGCCGCCTTCCGAAAGGAAGGCGGCCTCATTGGTGTCGCGGTGAGACTGTCTTGCAGGGCCTCTGGGGGGTGAACCCGTCAGTGTTGCCGGCGTTCCCGGCCGCTGTTGCGAGTGGACAGCATGTTCTCCAAAAGGGAGTCGAACAGCTTGGCTGTGTTCTTGGCGGAGTCGCCAGGCCAGTGGTGCACGGCATGTGCGGCGCCTTGGATTTGCTGCCAGTTCGCCTGCTCCGGGATATGGGGCGAGAGCAGGAGCTCGCCGAACATCGATTCCATCTCGGCGAGCCGGAACGTGTGTTCGGACGAGGCCGGGCGGACGCGGTTGGCCACAATGCCCGCCGGTGCCAGTTGGGGAGCGAACTCCTGGCGGAACAGCTGGATGGCGCGCATGGTGCGCTCAGTGCCGGCTACGGAGAAGAGTCCGGGCTCTGCGACCAGGACAACGCGGTCGCTGGCGCTCCAGGCCATGCGGGTCAGTCCATTGAGCGACGGGGGACAGTCCACGAGAACCAGTTCGTACTTTTCAGCCGCGGCGAGGACTGCACTGAGCCGGCGGAGATCGCGGCGCCCGAGGTCGGGCCGATCGTAGATCCCCGTGTAGGCGGATCCGACGGCGACATCGAGGGGCGTCCCTCCGCCATTGCGGCGTGCCTGCTCAACCCAGCCGCTGCTGACCACGTTGTCCATGAGCTTTGCTTTGCGGGGGTTCTTCAGCATGCGGCCAATGTCCAGCTGATCGCTGGCTTGGACGCCGAGGGCCGTGGAGGCGTCGGCATGCGGATCCAGGTCCACAACAAGGGTGGGGACGCCTGCGGCCAATGCGGCCGAGGCCAGTCCAGTGGTTACGGATGTCTTTCCCACGCCGCCTTTGAGGCTGCTGATGCTGACTACTTGCACTTGAAAACCCAAAACCTAACGCCGGTTGCCGTGTCGCGGTGCTTGTATTCCGACGTTGCCGGAACCGGGGCTCTGCGCCGCCCTCCAACATCATATGTTGAGTGGCCGCTGATTCCCGCCTTATCCGCCGTGAACGGCGGGGACGTACTGTTACGGGTTCCGCTTTTAGCATGTGAATTTGGATCGTGCGCGAATGTACACTGCTCGTGACGATTCCCCCTGTGACTGTCACCACAAAGATTTGTGTTTGGGTATGGAGGTCTTACACACTGTGACCACCGACCGATACACCCGCAATGATGCAGGAGAAGCATGTTTTCCAAGATTCTGGTGGCTAATCGCGGCGAAATCGCGATCAGGGCCTTCCGCGCCAGCTACGAGCTCGGCGCCAAGACCGTAGCGGTCTTTCCGTATGAAGATCGCAACTCGATCCACCGGCAGAAGGCTGATGAGGCTTATCTGATCGGCCATGAGGGCCATCCGGTGCGCGCATACCTGGACGTGGACGAGATTGTCCGCGTCGCCAAGGAAGCCGGGGCTGACGCCATCTACCCGGGCTACGGATTCCTGTCCGAGAATCCGGATCTTGCCCGGGCCGCCAAGGCCGCCGGCATTACCTTTATTGGCCCGCCGGCTGAAGTCCTGGAGCTGGCCGGCAACAAGGTCGCCGCGCTTGAAGCCGCCCGCAAGGCCGGTGTGCCGGTCCTGAAGTCCAGCGCGCCGTCCCGCGACATCGACGAACTGATCGCAGCGGCGGACGAGGTCGGCTTCCCGATCTTCGCGAAGGCTGTGGCCGGCGGCGGTGGCCGTGGCATGCGCCGGGTTGAGACCCGCGAGGACCTGCCGGAAGCCCTCCAGTCCGCCATGCGCGAAGCCGACGCTGCGTTCGGGGACCCCACCATGTTCCTGGAGCAGGCCGTGCTGCGTCCCCGCCACATCGAGGTCCAGATCCTGGCCGACGCCGAGGGCAATGTCATGCACCTCTTCGAGCGCGACTGCTCCCTCCAGCGCCGCCACCAGAAGGTCGTGGAAATCGCGCCGGCTCCCAACCTTGACGAGTCCATCCGCCAGGCTCTCTACCGCGACGCCGTGGCTTTCGCGAAGGCCCTCAATTACGTCAACGCCGGAACCGTGGAGTTCCTGGTGGACACTGAGGGCGAGCGTGCCGGCCAGCATGTGTTCATTGAGATGAACCCGCGCATCCAGGTGGAGCACACGGTCACCGAGGAAATCACCGACGTCGACCTCGTCCAGGCACAGATGCGGATCGCATCGGGCGAAACCCTTGCAGACCTCGGCCTGAGCCAGGAGTCGGTATCCATCAAGGGTGCTGCCCTGCAGTGCCGCATCACCACTGAAGATCCCGCCAACGGCTTCCGCCCGGACGTCGGAAAGATCACCGGTTACCGCTCAGCGGGCGGTGCCGGCGTGCGTCTCGACGGCGGTACGGTCTACTCGGGTGCCGAGATCAGCCCGCACTTCGACTCCATGCTGGTCAAGCTGACCTGCCGTGGACGCGACTACCCGGCGGCCGTCGCCCGCGCGCGCCGCGGCCTGGCCGAGTTCCGAATCCGTGGCGTGTCCACCAACATCCCGTTCCTTCAGGCTGTTCTTGCTGATCCGGACTTCATCGCCGGAAACGTCGCAACCGACTTCATCGACAAGCGCCCTGAATTGCTGAAGTCCCACATCTCCGCTGACCGTGGAACCAAGTTGCTGACGTGGCTCGCTGACGTTACTGTCAACAAGCCCAACGGTGAACTGAAGGTCCACACGGACCCTGCGGCCAAGCTTCCCGCTGTTGCCGGGATCGCGGTGCCTGCCGGATCCCGCCAGAGGCTCCAGGAACTGGGTCCCGAAGGATTCGCCAAGGCCCTGCGAGAGCAGGGGGCCGTGGCCGTCACTGACACCACGTTCCGCGACGCCCACCAGTCGCTGCTGGCCACGCGTGTCCGTACCCGCGACCTTGTGGCCGCAGGTCCCGCCGTTTCTGCGCTGCTGCCGGAACTGCTGTCGGTCGAAGCCTGGGGCGGTGCGACCTACGACGTCGCCCTGCGCTTCCTCGGGGAAGACCCTTGGGACCGGCTCGCCGCCTTGCGCAAGGCGCTGCCCAATGTCTGCATTCAGATGCTGCTTCGTGGCCGCAACACTGTCGGGTACACGCCGTACCCGGAAGAAGTCACCGAGGCCTTCGTCAATGAAGCAGCTGCAACCGGAATCGACATTTTCCGCATCTTCGACGCCTTGAACGACGTCAACCAGATGGCCCCGGCCATCCGCGCGGTGCGCGCCACCGGCACTGCGGTGGCCGAGGTGGCCCTCTGCTACACGGGCGATCTCCTTGACCCGAACGAGAATCTGTACACCCTCGACTACTACCTGGACCTCGCCCAGAAGATCGTCGACGCCGGCGCGCACATCCTCGCCATCAAGGACATGGCGGGGCTGCTTCGCCCGGCGGCCGCTGCCAAGCTTGTCAGCGCCCTGCGTGAACGCTTCGACCTCCCGGTCCACCTGCACACCCACGACACCGCAGGCGGCCAGCTGGCCACCCTCCTGGCGGCTGTGGACGCCGGCGTGGACGCCGTCGACGTCGCTTCTGCCTCCCTGGCAGGCACCACAAGCCAGCCGTCGGCGTCGGCCCTTGTGGCGGCTCTGGCGCACACCCCGCGTGACACCGGGCTAAGCCTCGCCAACGTCAGCGCGCTGGAGCCCTACTGGGAAGCCGTCCGCCGCGTCTACGCGCCGTTCGAATCCGGACTTCCGGGCCCCACCGGCCGGGTCTACCAGCACGAGATCCCGGGTGGCCAGCTCTCCAACTTGCGTCAGCAAGCCATAGCGCTGGGCCTTGGCGAGCGTTTTGAGGCCATTGAGGACATGTACACCGCGGCGGACCGTATTTTGGGCCGACTGGTCAAGGTGACTCCGTCGTCCAAGGTGGTGGGCGACCTCGCCCTGCATCTCGTGGGACTCAACGCGGATCCGGCGGACTTCAACGAGAACCCGCAAAACTACGACATCCCGGATTCAGTGATCGGTTTCCTGTCGGGTGAGCTGGGAGATCCTCCCGGAGGATGGCCCGAGCCGTTCCGCACCAAGGCTCTCCAAGGCCGCAGCATCAAGGTCCGCGATGCCGAACTGAGCGCCGAAGACAGTGCAGCCCTCAAGGGTGATTCCAAGTCCCGCCAAAGGACGTTGAACCGGCTGCTGTTCGCCGGTCCCACGAAGGACTACCTCAAGAGCGTAGACACCTACGGCAACCTGTCCGTGCTTGATACCCGCGACTACTTGTACGGCCTGCAGCTCGGTGCGGAACACGTCATGGAGCTTGAGAAGGGCGTGCGGCTGATCGCTTCCCTGGAAGCGGTCTCGGAGCCCGACGAAAAGGGCATGCGTACCGTCATGTGCAAGCTCAACGGCCAATCCCGTCCCGTGGTGGTCCGTGACAAGTCCGTGGTCAGCAACGTGAAGGCTACGGAGAAGGCCGATCCATCCCAGCCGGGCCACATCGCAGCGCCCTTCGCCGGTGCAGTGACGCTGACCGTCAAAGCAGGCGACGCCCTCAATGCCGGGGACACTGTCGCCACCATTGAGGCGATGAAGATGGAGGCTTCCATCACGACTCCGATCGCGGGCAAGGTCTCGCGTCTCGCGGTCAATGCCGTGGAGCAGGTCCAGGGCGGCGATCTGTTGATCGTCGTCGAATAGCAGCTCACTCCACTCGGAGCACTGACAAAGGAAAGGTCCTGGGCACGTTGCCCAGGAACCTTTCCATTGCGGTTCTCGGTGTTTCTACTGGGCTGTCAGGACGCCTTGGGCGCCGAGTACATTTCCTCGATCACGGCGTCGAAGTCCTTCATGACCTGCGCGCGCTTCACCTTGAGGGACGGAGTGAGGTGGCCGGACGCCTCGGTAAAGTCAGACGCCACGATCCGGAACGACTTGATCGCTTCCGCGTGGGAAACGGACTGGTTCGCGTGGCTGATGAGTTCCTGGACCGCCGCTCGGACCAGGGCGTTGTCCGCAGCATCTGCCGAAGTGGTGGAGGCTGGAAGGCCATGGCGTTCCAGCCAGCCAGGCAGGGCTTCCTCGTCGAGGGTGACCAGCGCGCCAATGAACGGCCGGTTATCGCCGATCACCAGCACTTGGGACACCAACGCGTCGGCACGGATTTGGTCTTCGAGGAGGGCCGGCACCACGTTCTTGCCGCTGGCCGTGACGATGATTTCCTTCTTGCGTCCGGTGATCTTCAGGAAACCCTGTTCGTCCAGTTCGCCGATGTCGCCGGTCCGGAACCAGCCATCCACGAAGGTTTCGGCAGCGAGGTCATCCCGCTTGTAGTAGCCCTTCATGACGCAGACACCCTTGGCGAGGATCTCGCCGTCGTCGGCGATCTTGACTGCATTTCCGGGGAGGGGAGCTCCCACGGTGCCGATCTTGATCAGGGATGGGGTGTTCACGGAAATGGGGGCCGTGGTCTCGGTCAAGCCGTATCCTTCCAGGATCTGCAAGCCGATCCCGTGGAAGAAGTGGCCCAGCCGTTCGCCCAGCGGGCCGCCACCGGAGACGGCGTGGCTGACGTGGCCGCCCATGGCCGCACGGAGTTTGCCGTACACCAGGCGGTCGAATACCGCGTGCTTGAGCTTCAACACCAGGCCGACTGAGCCGGACTGCTGCGCCGTGGAATAGGCGATCGCGGTCTCCACTGCCTTGTGGAAAATGGCACCTTTGCCACCGTCCTCCGCCTTGGTGAGCGCCGAGTTGAAAACTTTCTCGAAGACGCGCGGGACGGCAAGGATGAAGGTCGGCTGGAAGCTCTGCAGATCCGCCAGAAGGTTCTTGATGTCCGGTGTGTGGGCCACTTGGGAGCCGGCTGCCACGGCCAGGACCGAGATGAAACGGGCAAAGACGTGGGCCAGCGGGAGGAACATGATGGTCTTGGCGTCCTCGCTGACAACGTCGCCGAGGGAGGCCAACGCGTTCTCCGAGAGTTCCACGAAGTTTCCGTGGGTGAGTTCGCATCCCTTCGGGCGGCCCGTGGTGCCGGAGGTGTAAATGATGGTGGCCACATCGGCAAGGACGGCACTCCCGCGGCGGGCCTCAAGGTCCTCATCGCTGATTTCCCTGCCCGCATTGCGGAGCGCATCAAGGCCGCCGCCTTCGAGCTGCCATACATGGGCAACTGAGCTGAGGCCTTCGGCCGTGACGGCCTGGCGAATGATGTCTTCGTGGTGTGCGGACTCGGCGAATACTGCAACCGCACCTGAGTCTCCGAGGTTCCATGCCACCTGCGACGGCGATGACGTTTCGTAAATCGGCACGGAAATGCCGCCTGCGAACCAGATTGCGAAGTCCACCAGGGACCACTCATAGCGGGTCCTGGACATGATTCCCACGCGGTCGCCTGCTCCGACGCCGCTGGCGATCAGGCCTTTTGCCAGCGCCGAGACGTCTTTGAGGAAGTCCGTTGCGCGGATGTCCTGCCATTGGCCGGCGCCGTCGAGCTTGGCAAAGAGCGCGGGGTTGGATGGCTTTGCGGCCTGACGGACCACAAGATCCGTGATGTTGGTTTCGGGGGCAACATTCACCAGGGGCGGAACACTGAATTCACGCACGATAGCTCCTTCGATATCAACAGACCATTGCGGGGCTGCTCTAACTCTATACGGCCAAGTAATGGGTGTGTCGCAATTCACTACTTTCAAGTTACTGATGAGTAACATTACTTGAAGCGGGTCATTCAGCCAATGCAGCGGGTCCGGGCCGCGCAGCCGGGCAACGGGTTTGTCCGTACATATGCGGCACTCGGAATAGGATGGCGACATGCCTCTGAATTCATCCAACGACCAGGCCGCGGCAAGAGTTCGGAAATGGGCCTGGTCCGGATCGACCGCAGCCGGCCGGCGGCCCGGCCCAGCACACGGTGGTACCCGTTGGGAATCGGTGCCCTGGGCTGCACGCCGTTCCCACCTTGGACGCAGGGGATTGGCGATCGGGATCGACATCGGCGGTACGAAAGTCGCCGCAGGGGTGGTTGATCCGTCAGGTCACGTGGTCGAGGAAGCGTGGCGCTCCACGCCGGGCAATGACGCCCGGGCGGTGGAGCAAGTGATCGTTGAGCTTGTCCAGGAACTGGGCAGGAGCCACCGCATCGGCTCGGTGGGAATCGGGGCCGCCGGCTGGATGGATCTCGACGGCGGCACGGTGCTGTTCAGCCCGCATCTGGCATGGCGCAACGAGCCGCTGCGCGAAAACCTGCAGAGCCTGCTGAGGCGTCCGGTGCTCGTCACCAACGACGCCGATGCTGCCGCCTGGGCTGAATGGCGTTTTGGCGCAGGGCAAGGGGAGAGCCGCCTCGTCTGCATCACGCTCGGCACGGGCATCGGTGGCGCCATGGTTATGGATGGGCGGGTGGAACGCGGTCGCTTCGGGGTAGCGGGGGAGTTCGGCCACCAGATCGTGGTGCCGGGCGGGCATCGCTGCGAATGCGGCAACCGCGGGTGCTGGGAGCAATATGCCTCCGGAAACGCTCTTGGCAGGGAAGCCCGGGAGCTGGCTCTGCGGAATTCACCGGTTGCGTACGAATTGCTCAAGGCCGCTGGTGGCTTGGCCGCGAACATCACGGGCGTTACCGTGACCGAAAGGGCAAAGGCAGGGGACTCGGCCTCGAGGGAGCTCCTCGAAGAAGTAGGGCACTGGCTCGGGCTCGGCCTTGCCAACCTGGCAGCTGCGCTGGACCCGGGGACGTTCGTCATCGGCGGTGGGCTATGCGACGCCGGGGAACTTCTGGTCGGTCCAGCGCGGACCGCATTCACCCGGAATCTCACCGGCCGCGGCTTCCGGCCCGCCGCCGCCATCAAGCTTGCGGCGCTGGGACCTCGGGCAGGCATGATCGGCGCTGCCGACCTGTCACGCGTCAGTGGCCGGGCGCGAGGCTAGTGACGGCCACCGCAGCTACCGCGGGGCACTTGCTGTAGCGGCAACCCCGGCGCGCCGGTTTTCGTTAGACGCGGGCGCCGTCGTCGTTCTCGTCTTTTTCCTGGGGCAGCTTCATGATCAGATACACCACCGAAGCCAGGAATGCCGCCAAGATGCCCATGACGGCCAGGAGGGGCGCTGAGCGCCAGAACATGGCGATGAACAGCAGGGCAACCGGGCCGCCCACCGCTCCGAGCCAGGCGAGCATGGTCATCGGTTCAGTCCCTGCGAGGCTCGGAGGGTCCTCCGGCACGAATCCGCTCCCGTCCTCCACCTCATAGTCACGAGGGCCGGTTTCTCCGCTTTCTTCCCCGTCGCGCTTGGCCGGTTCTTCGGCAGCGCCCCTTCGGGCCAGTCCCAGAGGATCGAAGTCCTGGAAAGAACGGGACGGGGATTTGTCCGGAGTGGCGCCCGGCCTCGGCACCGTGCCAGGAGAGTCGGGTAGTTCCTCGGCCGGCAGCGGTTCGTCCGTGGCCGCGGAGGGCATTGATTCAAGCCGTGCCACGAGATCGAGCCAAACGGCGTCATCGTCCTTGTTGGCGCTCTGGTCCGCGGGATCAGCTCCCGGCCTATTCATGGGGGGAGTCCCGAAACTCTGTGCCGGGTTGGCCGGCAGGGGTGGGGCTGTTGGTGAGTCCAGCCATGGTTTTCCGGATGAACTCGGCAGAGCCGCGGAAGATCTCCAGGGCATCGTTGTCCAGGGTGGCCACGTGGTAGCTGTTTTCCAGGGCGCTGAACTCCATCGGAGCTGTGACGCCTTCCTTCAATTGCATGATGCTCTTCTTGGAAACCACGTGGTCCATGGTGGACCGGAAGACGCGCACGGGGGCGGAAATCCGGGGGAGGAGCGTAATGGTGTCCTTGTACATCTTTTTCAGCTCATGGGCCGAGGCGACGGGAGTCCTCGGATAGGCGCCTTCGTCCACGCCGGTCTTAAGGATGTCGTTGGCAATGGCCGGAGTGGATTTCAGGACATGCTTGAGGACGCCAACAATGGCGGCGCGCGGATCGTCGATCACCAGTCCGGGATTGACGACGACGGTACCGGCCACCGGGCGGGTGGCCGCGATCCGGAGCGCGAGGGTCCCTCCCATCGACAAGCCGGCAGCGAAGACAAACTCGCACTCGGACTGGAGCTCGAGATACGCCGCATCCACCGCACGGTGCCATTCCTGCCAGTGCCGTGTAGCCATATCCTGCCAAGTGGTCCCGTGGCCAGGGAGCAGCGGGAGCCGCACGGCGTAGCCTTCTGCCGCAAGGTACTCCGCCCAGGGGCGCATGCTGTGTGGACTACCGGTGAATCCATGGCTCATGACGATGCCGACGCTCGGTCCAGTACCGGTGAAGTTGCTGGCGTACGGGGAGGGATCCAGAAGAGAGTTCATGATGAGTCCGAGGCTACTCTGTTGGCCGCATGGCTTTCCGTCATGAGTCCATCGTGTCACTGTTCGGGACATTTCTCACTGGAGTAGGGTGGCTTCTGAGTGCCGGCGGGGACCGTCCGGACGCCTTGCAGACGCCGCCCCGGAGAGGAACCACAGTGTTCTATTGGGTCATGAAGGGGATCTTTTTGGGTCCGCTTCTCAAATTGCTGTTCCGCCCTTGGGTCAAGGGCCTCGACAATGTTCCACAGGATGGCGCCGCGATTCTCGCTTCCAATCATTTGTCCTTTTCCGACTCGATCTTCATGCCGGTGATGGTGCCCCGGCGCGTCAGTTTCCTTGCCAAGTCCGAGTACTTCACGGGTACCGGGCTCAAGGGCAGGCTTACGGCCATGTTCTTCCGGCTCACCAACCAGTTGCCGATGGACCGTTCGGGCGGAGCCGCGTCCGAGTTGTCCCTGCAGGCCGGCAGGGACGTCCTGGCCGACGGCGGCCTGCTGGGCATCTATCCGGAAGGAACCCGCAGCCCGGATGCCAGGCTGTACCGAGGCAAAGTGGGAGTCGCCAAACTTGCCCTCCAAACACGGGTACCCGTTGTTCCCGTGGCGATGATCGGTACCGAAAAAGTCCAGCCCATCGGGAAGCGGTTGCCCAATATCCGCCGCATCGGGATCATTTTCGGCCAGCCGCTGGACTTTAGCCGCTACTACGGCCAAGAGGAAGACCGCGCAGTTCAGCGTGCCGTGACCGATGAAATCATGTACGAGCTCATGAGGCTTTCCGGGCAGGACTACGTTGACGAATACGCCGCCGTCGTCAAACAGCGACTCGCCGGTCAGCGTCCGGACGCGGCGGGCGGCAGCGAAACTCCTGCGGCAGACACAGGGGAGGAAAACCCGCCCGAGTCCACTGACGATTCAGTAGGGGACGACAGCTCTGGCCCGGCGAACGGAAAAGTGTGACGGCCTGCGGATAACGGTTACGGGAGCTGTACCCGGAACACCGGGCAAGGCAACTAGTCTTGGAGAGTGACTGAGCTATCCGCGAACCCCGCACCGTCCGTGACCAGCCCGCTGGGAAGTCCCATGACCAGTACCGCGCAAAGCGGTGCGGCAAACTATCCCGGCTTGGACGACTGGCGGCAGCTGCCTATTTCGCAGCAACCCACCTGGTCCGACAGGGGCGTCTTCGAAGCCTCCGTCAAAGAACTTTCCGTCCTTCCGCCGCTCGTCTTTGCCGGCGAAGTGGACGTGCTGCGCGAGCGTTTGGCGGCTGCAGCCCAGGGCAAAGCCTTCCTGCTTCAGGGCGGCGACTGCGCCGAGACTTTCGGCGACGCGACGGCTGACAAGATCAGCGCCCGGGTCCGTACCATCCTGCAGATGGCGGTTGTGCTCACCTATGGCGCGGCCATGCCCGTCATCAAGATGGGCCGCATGGCCGGCCAGTTTGCCAAGCCCCGGTCCTCGAACGAGGAAACCCGCGACGGCGTGACCTTGCCCGCCTACCGTGGCGACATCGTCAACGGCTATGACTTCACTCCAGAGTCCCGCGCCCACGACGCCAGCCGCATGCTGAAGGCTTACCACACCTCGGCGTCCACCCTGAACCTCATCCGCGCCTTCACGCAGGGCGGCTTCGCCGATCTCCGCCTGGTGCATCTCTGGAACAAGGGCTTCACCGAGAACCCGGCCCACGCCCGCTACGAGTCCTTGGCCAGGGACATCGACCGGGCCATCAAGTTCATGGATTCCTGCGGTGCCGACTTCGAAGCGCTCAAGCGGGTGGAGTTCTTCGCCAGCCACGAGGCGCTCCTTCTCGACTACGAACGTGCCATGACCCGCATCGACTCCCGGACGGGGCTTCCCTACGACACCTCCGGACATTTCCTGTGGATCGGCGAGCGTACGCGCGAGCTCGATCATGCACATGTGGACTTCCTGTCCCGGGTCCGCAACCCCATTGGAGTCAAGCTTGGTCCTGGTACCTCAGGCGATGACGCGTTGCGGCTCATTGACAAGCTGGACCCGAACCGCGAGCCGGGCCGCCTCACGTTCATCACCCGCATGGGTTCCAAGAACATCAGGGAGAAGCTGCCCGCCGTCGTCGAGAAGGTCACTGCCTCCGGCGCCCAGGTTCTCTGGGTCACGGATCCCATGCACGGGAACACCGTCACCTCGCCCAACGGCTACAAGACCCGCAACTTCGACGACGTCGTGGACGAGGTCCGCGGTTTCTTTGAGGTCCACCATGCCCTGGGCACGGTTCCCGGTGGCTTGCACATGGAGATGACCGGCGACGATGTCGCGGAATGCCTGGGCGGTGCTGATCCCATTGACCAGGATGCCTTCCTGGACCGCTATGAGTCAGTGTGCGATCCCCGGCTGAACCACATGCAGTCCCTTGAGATGGCATTCCTCGTGGCCGGAGCCCTCAGCAAGCCCTAGCCCTCAGCAAGCGGGAGCCCTCAGCAAGCGGGAGCCCTCACGCAAACGAACCGAGCACAGAAGGGCGATCCGGAACTACCGGATCGCCCTTCTTTCGTCTGCAGGGTCGCGGGTGCGTAGGTGGGCTGACTAAACCACGGTCAACGTGATGACGGAGCCTTCGGGCGCGTCGCTGTCCACTGGATTCTGGTCCCGGACGGTGCCGAAGAAGCCACCCAGGATGTTGTTGATCTTGACGTCGAATCCCAGCGACTCCAGGGCTTTGCGGGCAGCGTCCGCCTGCTTGCCGATGAAGTTGGGAACGTGCACCATCTTTGGTCCCTTGGACAGGGTCAAGGTCACAGCCCCACCGCGGGTCAGCGTACCGTTGGCGGGAGTTTGGCTGACGACTGCTCCTGCCGGAACCTTTTTGTCATTGACAGAGTCCGGCGCAATTGTGGCTGTCAAGCCGGCATCGCTGATCGCTTTGACGGCTTCTTGCCGGGTCATGCCGCGAACATCCGGAACGGGGAGGGGCTGCGGTCCTTTGGAATTCACCAAAGCCACAGGGGTTCCGTGGCGTACCGGGGTGCCCTGGGCCGGGGACTGGGAAATGACGGTTCCCGACGGTACCGTGTCGTCATACTGCTCGGTGATCTTGCCGAGCGTCATCCCTTCAGTGCCGAGGGCATTCTTGGCCTGGTCGAGCGTCATGCCTGTCATCGCCACGAGGGGAAACAACTGCGGACCCTTCGAAACGAAGAGTGACACCGGCTGGAACTTCCGGACCACCTGGCCCGACGCGGGTTCCGTTCCGACTGCCAGTCCGGCGTTGACTTGGTCGTCGAAGACGTCCTGTGGCTCGGACTGGAAGCCGGCGGTCCTTAGCAGTTGCTGTGCCTCGGCAACTGTCTTGTTCTTGGTGTCCGGAATGGTTCCGGGCGAGCCTGGCCCCATGCCAAAGAACCAGCCCGCGGCCGCAGCGAGCATTGCCAGGACGATCACGACGGCGGTCCAGATCACCGCCCGGCGGCGGGGATTGCCTTCCCGGAGGGAGCGCGAGGGTGTCGCCGCGGCCCGCGCACGGTCCTTTTCTTCCTGGCGCGCCATCCTCTTGAGGTCGCGTTTGCTGACCGGAGCCCCATCCTCGGCCGGGGACACCCGTTCTTGGATAGCGGTGGCGCCGGGGGTGAACCCCGATGGCGGCAGCACGGTGGTTGGATTGCGCTGGCCGGAGATGATCTCCGTGGGCCGTCCGATCCTCTCCAAGGCTTCCGTGCGCTCGGCATGGAAGGGCGCGACTATCTCGGTTGCTCCCGACGCCAGGTCCGTACCTGCGGGGGGTGTCCTGGCGGCCGGCGGCTCGATGTCCAGCTGCGCGTCGCTCAGGGTTGTCCGGATGTGCCGCAGTTCCGACAAGAGAGCAGAACCGTCCACAGGCCGCTCGTCCGGCTCCTTCGCAGTGCACAATTGGACGAGTTCGTCCACGTCTGCGGCCAGCCCGGGAACAGCGAGCGACGGCGGCAGCACGTTCGCGTTGACGTGCTGGTAGGCAATCTGGATGGGAACGTCGCCGGCATAGGGTTGCTCGCCGGTGAGCATCTCGTAAAGCATGATGCCGGCGGAGTAGATGTCGCTCCGGGCGTCGGCGGCTTTACCCAGGACCAGTTCGGGCGCGAGATATGCCACCGTGCCGATCAAGGCACCTGTGCTTGTAGTCGCGGTGACCGCGCGGGCCAGACCGAAATCGCCCACCTTGATGCGGCCGTCGTCGGCGATCAGGACATTCTCAGGTTTCACGTCGCGGTGAATCAGCCCCGCCGCATGTGCGGCCGCGAGCCCTTCGATGACCGGGTCGATCAGTGCGAAGGCCAGCCTCGGCGGAAGTGCTGTCTTTTCGTTGAGGACATCGCGAAGAGTGTGTCCTTTGATGTACTCCATCACGATGTACGCAGTCGGGCCGTCCTGTCCCTGGTCGAGGACTCCGACGACGTGCGGGTGGGACAGGCTGGCGGCGGCCCGGGCCTCACGCTGAAGACGGTCCAGGAAGTTCTGGTCATTCGCCAGGTGCGGATGCAGCACTTTGAGCGCCACGTCGCGGTCGAGCCGCTCGTCAGTAGCGAGGTAGACGGTGGACATTCCGCCGCCCGCAAGGCGCGACCGCACCATGTAGCGCGCGTCCACGAGGGATCCGAGGAGGTGGTCCGAGACTTGTTCCTGCACCCTACGATCCTAGTTGAGCATAAAGGACGGGCCCGAATCGCCATGCGATCCGGGCCCGTTTCATGCAATGGGGCTCAGCTGAAGTTCTTCTTGAGCGCCTTGATTGAGGCGACGTAGGCCTTCGTGTCGTCGTACATTCCGTGCTTGCTGACCGAATACTGGCCCTGGTAGTAGCCGGCAATGGCGTTGTCCAGGCCCTTGCTGGTGTTCACAAGGGCGCGGATGATCGCGACGCCGGCAGTCGCGTTGTCGTACGGATCAAGCAGATTGAGCTTGCGTCCTACGAGTTCGGAAGCCCATTCACCGGAAGAGGGAATGACCTGCATCGTGCCAATGGCGTTGGCCGGCGAGACTGCACGCTGATTGAAGCCGGATTCCTGGAAGGCGAAGGCCATCGCCAACGACGGGTCTACGCCCATGCGGCGGGCAGTGTCCGCCACGATCCCCTTCATCTGGGATGTGCTGGGAACCGGTGAGGCGTTGAGCAAGGCCTTGTTTGCGTTGGCTGAACTCACTACTGCGGCCGGGTAGGTGTACCCCAGGAAAGTACTCGGAACCAAGGGAGCCGTCACCGGGGTCGGGGCAGCCGGAGCGGCAGCAGGGGCGCCGGGGACGGCGAGTTTCTGTCCCGGGTAAATGATGGTGCTCATCGACAGGTTGTTGGCCGAGAGCAGCGATGACAGCGAGACTCCGAGGCGTGACGCGATGCCGCCCAAAGTGTCGCCTGCCTTGATTGTGTAGGCGCCCGTGTTGGCAAGTGCAGGGGCTGCAGGAGCGGAAGGAGCGGGAGCCGGCGCTGCGGCAGGTGCCACCGGGGCCGGTGCTCCAGGAGCCGGTGCGCTGGTTCCCGAGCCGATCTTGATCTTTTGTCCCGGGTAGATGATTGACCGGCCATCGAGGCCGTTCCAGCTGAAGACGTCGGACAGGGCCACGCTATTGCGCGCGGCTATCCCGCTCAGCGTATCGCCGGGTACAACCGTGTACGTGGCCCCTGACGACGGCGAGCCGGGGGCCGGGCTTGCCGCGGCTGGTGCCGGCGCGGCGGCCGGACCTCCGGAACCGGACAGCTTGATCTGTTGCCCGGGGTAGATGATGGTGCTGGCTGAGAGTCCGTTGAGCTGCAACACCGTGTTCGTGTCCAGGCTGTAACGGGCCGCAATGCCGCTGATGGTATCGCCCCGGACGATCGTGTAGGTGGCCGGGGCCGCCGGTGCCATGGGCTGCAAGGCAGCAGGGATTGTGGCGGCAACCGAAGATGCAGGAATGACATTGGCTGCCACAGCGGAAGCCTGGGCCTGCGCCTGCATGGCGGCAGCAAGAGTGGCCGGGACCCTCTGGGGCTGTACGGCAGGAAGGGCAGTTGCGGGTTGGGCGAGCGCCAGTGAAGAGAGCATGACGGCGGGCAGCGCCGCTGTGGTGGCCGCAATTATGGGCATGCTCGTAGTCTTCTTGGGCGAGCGGGGCGTCGTCATGGGAGCAATCCTCATCTCAGCAGCGCAAATTTTGGGAATGCTGCTGTTGCCAGTGATACCAATGTTACTAAAGTGAGTAGTGATGCAAATGTGATCAATGTGAATCTCTCACATTTTTCGATTTCGCACAAGAAATCCGCGGGTGATCGATCATTTGGCAATTTCGCGGCCACAAATCACGCCCCTAACGCCTGGCTGGCTAGGCGCAGAGGTCAAGGGCGTGGCAATCTTGATCCGTGAGTAATGTAGAAAGCCTCGTTTCCGATTGGCTGCCGCTGCCCGATGTCGCAGAGCTGCTGAACGTGTCAATCACCAAGGTCCACGGTCTTCTGGATGAGCGTGCAGTGGTGGCGGTGAGAGTGGGCGAGCGGAACATCCGTTCGATTCCCGCGCTCTTCATTCAGGAGGGTCATGTAGTGGATAGCCTGAAGGGCACCATTGCAGTGCTTGGCGATGCCGGGTACACGGATGAGGAGCTCATTACGTGGCTCTTCACTCCGGATGAGTCGCTGCGTGGCCGCCCCGTCGACGCGTTGCGTGAAGGGCGTAAGACTGAAATCCGACGCAGGGCTCAATCGCTGGCCTGGTAACGGATCCTCTTTAGATGCAGTGAAGCTCCAAATGCAGGAGTGGCGGCAGGAAACTGCCGCCACTCCTCTATTAAGCCGTCTAATGAGGTTGTTCTTAACCTGCATTCAACCAAGAATTCATGCGGCCCGGCTGACCGCGGCTTCGGCAAGTTGACGAAGCGCAGTCAAGGGGAGCTCGGCCAGCGGGAGACGCTCCAATGCTTCGAAGGCTTCGTTGCTCAGCTCCGCGATCATGGATTCCGTTGCTTCAAGTGCTCCGCAATCCACGATGATCCGCCTGATCTCACCAACCTCGGCCTCGCCGAGGTCCTGCCTGCCGAGCATGGTGTCGATATAGGTGGAATCGGCGGCTCCGGCCTGGTTGATGGCGAAGCCCACCAGCACGGTCCGCTTGCCTTCACGCAGGTCATCGCCTGCGGGTTTTCCTGTCGTCCCCGGGTCGCCGAACACGCCCAGCGACGTCGTCGCGCAGCTGAAAGGCCTCACCAAGCGGCAGGGCGAAGGCGGAATAACCCTCCAGGAGTTCCGTGCTGGCGCCGGCCAAAGCGCCACCAAGCGCCAAGGGGTGCTCCGTTGAATACTTTGCTGACTTAAAACGGATGATCGACTGGGCACGGTTGACGGCGCCCGCACGGTCCCGCGCCGGGCCGGCAACTTCCTCCAGGATGTCCAGGTACTGCCCGGCCATGACCTCGGCGCGCATGAGGTTGAAGATCCGCCGCGCTGGCGTTCCGGAAGCTGCCCTGGCGCCAATCTGCGTGAACGCCTCTTCGCTGAAAGACAGGCACAAATCCCCGGTCAGGATGGCGGCCGCATGCCCGAAACGTTCACTGTCCAGGGCCCAACCCTCGCCTTCGTGGAGTTGACTGAACCGTTTGTGCACGCTGGGACCTCCGCGCCGGGTGTCGGAGCGGTCAATGATGTCATCGTGAATCAGGGCCGCGGCCTGAAAGAGTTCCAATGCGCAGCCAGCAGTGATGATGTCAGGATTCGCTGGCTCGCCCCCGGCGCCCCGCCACCCCCAGTAGCACATCAAGGCCCGGAGGCGCTTGCCGCCTGTTACAAGGCTCGTGATGGAGCCCATCAGTGGGGCGACGTCGGGGGATATGGTCGCCATGGTCTCTTGTTGCGCACCGAGGAAGCCATTAAGTTTGGCAGCGACGTCGGCCACGAAACGGTTCTGTTCCGAACCGGGACTCTCCACAATCACTTGATGGACCCGGCGGCCACGTTGGCGCCGATGGTGAACGTGGACTTGCCCGCGGTTTCCACCACCGAGATGTTTACCGTTTCATTGTCTCCGCGCAGGAAGTCCTTTGATTTGATACTTCCTACAGTGTTGCCGGGAACTTCCTTGAAGCCCTGTGCGGTGAGCGCGGAGTTATAGAACGCCACGACTGAATCGGCCGGCGAGGCAATGGTGCCGACCAGGGCCACCGAAGCAGGGGAGGCGTTCTTGTCGAAACTGCTGGATTCCACAGTTGCCTGCGGCATCAGCGGAATCAATTGTTGCGGGAACCCCGGTACCAACGCACCCACCGCCGTTGATGCTCCCGGCGCCGCCGTGGAAGAGCCCGTTGGCGCGGGGCTTGCCAGCGCACTTGCCGGTCCGGACGAGGTTGGCGCAGGCCCCTGGGATACCGTGCCTGCAGGAGAGGACCCGCAAGCCGAGATGGTCAACAGGACGCCTGCGGCCAACAGGGCCACGCTGACGGGTTGAGGCTTTCCAAAGAGCTTCACAAGGATTTCCTCCTGGGGGACGACGCCGGATGCTGCCTCCAGTTTAGGACGCCGGATGCAGCCACTAGTTTATCCAGTGCCTCGGCATAGGATTTGATGGTGAGACCACAGACAGAGGATGACAGGCGGGCGCCTGGACAAGGGTTCGCCCCCGATCCGGCTGTGCTGCGGGAGCTGAGGCGCACCAGCATCCTGCATGTGGATATGGATGCCTTCTTTGTTTCGGTGGAACTGCGCACCCGCCCGGAGCTCCGCGGAAGGCCCGTGATTGTGGGCTTTCCAGTGGATCGTTCCGTTGTACTGTCTGCTTCCTACGAAGCACGTGCCTTGGGCGTAAAATCGGCGATGCCCATGGCGATCGCCATGCGCATGTGCCCGAACGCGGTCATTATTGAACCGCGTCACAGCCTCTACTACGAGGTGTCCGGCCAGTTGATGGGAATCTTTGAATCAATAACCGACCTCGTGGAGCCCATTAGCGTCGACGAAGCTTTCCTGGATGTAGGCGGCGCTATCAGGAGGCTGGGTCCTCCCCTCCACATCGGACACTTGATCCGGCGTCGGGTTGCTTCCGAGCTGGGGATCACAGCGTCCGTGGGTATTGCGGCCAACAAGTTCGTCGCGAAAATCGCTTCCACGCGTTGCAAGCCGGACGGACTGCTGCTCATTAATGCGGAGCAGACCGTAGCCTACTTGCACAGCCTTCCCGTGAACGCCTTGTGGGGAGTAGGGGCCAAGACGGCCGATGTCCTGGCCAGGCTGGGCATCCGCACGGTGGCTGACGTTGCGGCCACCCCGCTTTCTTCCTTGAAAAAGGTCCTCGGAGCCTCTGGAGAGCATGTCCATCGATTGTCCATGGGCCTGGACCCACGGCCCGTCACACCCCTCCGTCTCGAAAAGAGCATTGGCTCGGAAGAGACCTTCGCGGTAGACACCCCGGATGATGCACTACTCCACCGCGAGTTGCTCAGGCTTTCGCACCGCACCGCTACCCGGCTACGGAGCACCGGAATGGTGGCCCGGACTATTGCGCTGAAGCTGCGCTACGCGGATTTTTCAACAATCAGCCGAAGCAAGACCATGCATACCCCGGTGGACAGCGCCCAGCTGATCTACCAGGTGGTGAGTCAGTTGCTGGCATCCCTGGGGAGCGGCCCATGAGCGTGCGTCTTGTAGGTGTCCGTGCGGAGCAACTCGAGCCGGCTGAACACGCGTCCCTGCAGTTGAGCCTGGATCGCAGGGACGACAACTGGCGGGCGGCTGAGCAGGCCCTGGACCGTGTCAGCGAGCGATTCGGCAATAAAACGGTCCTTCCGGCGAGGCTTTTGGAGCCGCACGCCGAGTCTGATGAGCCAGAGACTGCGTAGGGGCCGAAGTGCCTCCCGTGTGCCTTCGGCGTGTCTTTCAGAACAGCGGCCAACAAACTATCCTAGAGATACACAGATTTAGACCGTCTGGATAAATTGCTACGTTGTGTCTGTTCCGTGAGACCGTGTTCACGAGACCCGGTCTTCGGGAACCCTTTTTTGGGTTCATCCGTTCAAGGGAACAGAAGCAACGGCCGCGGCATACCCAGGCGCTGGCCGACTAAAGGAGGTCGCGATGCCCCTCTCGGAGCACGAACAGAAGCTCCTCGAGCAGCTTGAGAAGCAACTGCATGAGGACGATCCAAAGTTTGCCAATTCAATGGGCTCGGATCCCATTCGTTCATGGTCGACCAGGCACATCGTTATTGGCGTTCTAGGCACTATCGCCGGGATCCTCTTGTTATTGGTGGGTGTGTCGTTGCAGAACATCTTCCTTGGCGTGCTGGGCTTCATTGTCATGGGAGCCGGTGTTTACTTTGCGACCCTGCGAAGGGCCATCGGCGGAAAGACCAAGGGCGTCAGGCCGGCCAAGGCGAAGAACTCATTCATGAGCAACCTTGAGGAGCGCTGGGACGAGCGCCGCCGCGGCGAAGAGTAGTAAGGGCGGAATCCTCCACATTGCACCATCAGGCCTCGGCCTGATTGCGAAAAGACCCGAACTTCGGGTCTTTTCGCATTTAACGGGCCCTTCGCCCCTGCCAGGTAGGCGGTGAGCGCGACTCCCGTCCGGCGTCGTGCGATCCCCAAGAACCTCGACGCAAAATCCACTCCACTGTCCACCACGCACCAATTCCGCGGGTTTTCAGGCTCGTTCATCCGAAAGTGGGGTAGAAACACGCCGGATTGCGTTGACTGTGGGGGTTTGTGGAGTAAAGTGGAGCGCGTAAGAGGGTAGTGGCGGCGTGGGGCGGTTACGGACACCTTTGACAGATGGGGGCGGTGGGCCAATGTTTCTTGGCACACATTCTCCGCGTCTGGACGAAAAGGGCCGGATCATCCTTCCCGCCAAGTTCCGCGAGGAACTTGCTGACGGACTGGTTCTCACAAGGGGCCAAGAGCGTTGCATCTACGTCTTCAGCCAGCGGGAATTCGAACGTATTCACGAGTCCATGCGGGAGGCTCCCATCTCCTCCAAGCAGTCACGTGACTACATCCGGGTTTTCTTGTCAGGAGCCTCTGACGAGGTACCTGACAAGCAGGGGCGCGTGACGATTCCGCCGGCGCTCCGAAGCTACGCAGGTCTCGACCGGGAATTGGCGGTAATCGGCGCCGGAACCCGGGCAGAGATCTGGGACGCCCAAGCTTGGGACGAGTACCTGGCCGAGAAGGAAGCCGCCTTCTCGGAGACCGACGACGACAACCTTCCCGGGTTCATGTAGGAACCGGGGCAGGAAGCAACACAGGCTTCTTGGACGGGATCTCCAGCCGCCCATCACATCGTTTTCCTGGCTCACCTTCCCCGGTGCCAGGCAGACGCTGCGATAGGCGCGGATGGGGATCCGGCCTAAGAAGCAATCGCCCGACTGACAGATGCACCGAACGATTCTGAGGAGGCCGCATGGAGGAGCAAGACGCGCCAAAACCAACCTCGGAGCGCCATGTACCGGTCCTGAAGGATCGGTGCATCAATTTGTTGGCACCAGGTTTTGAGGCGGCCCGCAGCCGTGGAGAAACGCCCGTCGTCATCGATGCCACGTTGGGAATGGGTGGCCACTCCGAAGCCATGCTGCAGAGGTTCCCAGACCTGCACCTTGTAGGAATAGACCGGGACGAAGAGGCCCTGGCCTGCCGGAGAGCGCCTGAAGACGTTCGAGACCCGGACCGACCTCGTCCACGCCGTCTATGACGAGATCGAGGATGTCCTTGCTGATCTCGGCATCCCCGAGGTGCACGGCATCCTCATGGATCTCGGTGTCTCTTCACTCCAGCTGGACGAGCGTGAGCGTGGTTTCGCGTACTCCTACGACGCTCCGCTGGACATGCGGATGGACACCAGCCGAGGCCAGACTGCCGCTGACGTCGTCAACAACTATTCCGAAGAGGATCTGGTGCGGATTATCCGCAAGTGGGGCGAAGAGAAGTTCGCAGGCAGGATCGCAAACCGCATCGTCACTGCGAGGGCCGCCCGGCCTTTCGCCACCACGGGCGAACTCGTCGAACAGATCCGCGACGTGGTTCCTGCGGCAGCCGCAAAGTCCGGGGGGCATCCGGCGAAACGAACTTTCCAGGCATTGCGGATTGAAGTGAACGAGGAACTTGACGTCTTGGAGAGGGCAGTACCTGCGGCCCTCTCGGCCTCAGCCATGGGGGGACGCGTAGTGGTGATGTCGTACCACTCACTCGAAGACAAGATCGTCAAGTCCGTGTTCCAGTCCAGGTCCAAGTCATCGGCTCCGCTCGGATTCCCGGTGGAGCTGGAAGAACACAAACCTGAATTCAAAACCCTGACTAAAGGCACAGAAGTGCCAACATCCGAAGAAATCGCCGAAAACCCGCGTGCGGCATCTGCCCGCCTACGGGCTGTGGAACGCATCAAAGCGAGGAGAAAAGCATGAGCACCGCCGCCGCGAAGATCCTGCCGACCACGGTCGGCAACACCGCGCGCGCCCTGCCCGTCCGGGGTCCGGAGCGCGACGCCCCTCGCAAAGCCAGTGACGCTGCTCTCGCTCGTGCAAAGCGTTCCGGGACGGCGACGCACCCCGTTCGTGGTCTTTTGCTTCGGAGTACTCGCCGCAGCCCTGTTGACTGTCCTGGTGCTCAATATCTCCGTTTCCACGGCCCAATACGACCTGGTGAAGCTGAAGAACGACGCTGCATCCCTGACCAAGCAGAACCAGGATCTGACACAGCAAGTCCAGAACTACGAGGCTCCCCAGAATTTGGCCGCCAAGGCGGCAGAATTGGGAATGGTAGCTTCCACTGCCACGGGCCAGATCGACCTGGATAACCTCACGGTCACAGGAAAAGCGACGCCGGCGACCAAGGGACAGAATCCCGGTGCCGTCATTGCAGCTCCTGCGGTGGCGGGCCAGCTCAGTGTCGTATCGCCCGCACCCGCCAAGGACGATTCGTTGGACAGCCGTAAGTCCAGTTCGGCTGCGGATGCGACGCCGGCTAAACCGGCGGCACCGGTGGTTCCTGCGGCCCCCAAGCCGCCGGTGGTGGATCTCCATGGTGGTTCGGTCCCCGTTCCACAGCAGAAGGTGCCCGGGCAGTAGCTCCAGCCGACCTGATATCTAGGCAAGCAGCAAGGAATCGACGTGGTGCAGAACACCGGCAAATCGAAGAACAAGAGAACGTCGGCGGCGAAGAAGCGCCTGCGCATCGGCCTCGGAATCATGCTGACGCTGCTGCTGGTGGTTGGGGGCAAGTTGTTCCTCGTCCAGGGCCTCGACGTCGGTGGCCTGGCCGAAGCTGCCTATCACAACAGGCTCACAACCACTGTCTTGCCAGCCGAGCGCGGAAAGATCCTTGACTCCAACGGCACTGTGCTGGCAAGCAGCGTCATCCGCTACAACATCGTGGTGGACCAAACGGTCAACACGAATACGGCTCGGTTTTCCCGCTACAACTCCCAAACCCAAGCCATCGATCTGATCTCGAGAACCCAAGGCATCGCAGAACTTGCCAGCACCCTGGGGATGGACGTCGGCCAGGTGACTCAAGCCCTGACGGGCGAGAAGAAGTACAACATCGTGGCCAAGGAAGTGAAGCCGGACGTTGAAGACCGGATCTCCCAGCTGCACATTCCCGGTGTGGTGTCGGAGGGCATCAGTAAGCGGGTCTACCCCAACGGAAGCGTCGCCGGGGGAGTCCTCGGATTCCTCAAGGACGGCACCACGGGCCAGGCCGGACTTGAGCAGACCCAGGATGCCCTCCTCCGGGGGCAAGACGGAAAGCGCACCTTCGAAATCGGGGCGGATGGCCTTCGCATCCCCGTGGCAACCGACCTGCTGACCCCCGCGGTCAATGGCAAGGACGTCAAGCTGACCCTGAACACAGACATTCAGTACTTTGCGCAACAGGCCATTCAGTCGCAGGTCAACCAGCTCAATGCTGAATGGGGATCGGTGGTTGTCGAGGACATCAAGACCGGCAACATCATTGCGATGGCCGACACGAATGCTCCTGACCCCAACGACCCCGGCAAGGTTGCGGCCGCGGACCGCGGCGTGCGGTCCGTGACGGCCGCTTACGAGCCTGGTTCTGTCGAGAAGATGATCACCGCGTCGGCCGCGATCAATGAAGGAAAATCCAACCCGCTGGACACTGTCACCATTCCGCCGGCTTTGACCATCGACGGGCAGACCTTCACTGACGCTTTCGAGCATGGAACTGAACAAAGGACCCTCGCCGGCATCCTCGGCTATTCGATGAACACCGGTACCGTGATGATCGGCAGCCGCCTGACAAAGCAACAGAGGTATGACTACCTCTCGCGCTTCGGTATCGGCGAAGCTCCTGACATTGGTCTTCCGGCCGAAACTTCAGGCATCCTGGCAAAGCCTGATCAGTGGGACGACCGGCAGCAATACACCGTGCTGTTCGGGCAGGGCGTTTCCCAGTCGACGCTCCAGACTGTCCGGGCTTATCAAGCAGTGGCGAACGGCGGCCTGATGCTCCAACCACGGTTGATCAATGGCTACGTGGGAGCCGATGGAGTCGAACAAAAAGTTCCTGCCAAGGATTCGCGGCAAGTCGTTTCCCAGGACACTGCCCAACAGGTTCGCGACATCCTCGAGAGCAACGTCACCATGGGCGAAGTGAAGGATGCCGGAATCGACGGATACCGGGTCGGCGCCAAAACGGGAACTTCCCAGGCGCCCCGTGAAGATGGCCTGCCGGGCTTCGACGGCTACACCGCGTCCATCATCGGAATGGCTCCCATGGAGAATCCGCGGTTTATTGTCGAGGTAGTTGTCCAGCGCCCCAAAGGAAACATCTACGGCATCACCCAAGGCCCGATTTTCCGTTCGGTCATGGGCCAGGTCCTGCGCACGTACAACGTCCCGCCATCTACCGGAACTCCGGCACGGCTCCCGCAGTACGGCAAATAGGGCCAGTACGGCAAGTAAGTCATATTCGCCAAGTAAGCTTGTTGGGCATCTGTCCCGCCACATTACGATCCACCCATGCCGTTTGCGGGGGCCTCAGGGTTCCCGCTCGGCCAGTTTTACGAGCACCAACGGAGACTCACTTGTCAGAGCAGAATGACGCCGCATCGATCCCTACAGGGAACCCGCCGGCTACGGACAAACCCGGCTTCCGGCCCGCCGTCGTGGCGTCAGTCTCCCTGGAGACCATCGCTGCTTCCTTGGGAATCGCGCTGCCTCCGGAATCCGGTGGCACCTCGGTGACCGGAGTGTCCCTCAACTCACGCACGGTAGAGCCGGGAGACTTGTATCTCGCTTTGCCCGGAGCCACGCGCCACGGAGCCGATTTTGTTTCCCAAGCCGTGGAGGCCGGAGCCGTGGCGGTCTTGAGCGACGAGGAGGGCGCACGCCAGTTGGCACTTGGCAACGAACTTGCTGTTCCGGTGCTGATCGTCAAGAGTCCCCGCGCCGCCGTCGGGCCCCTCGCTGCCCTTATTTATCGCAGCCAACCCAGCGACGAGGCTTCGCCCTCACTTTTTGGTGTCACAGGTACCAACGGCAAAACCACCACCACCTACTTCATCAATTCGCTCCTGCGCGCGCTGGGGAAGAATCCCGGACTCATCGGGACGATCGAAATACTTGCGGGCGGTGAGGCCATCCCGAGCCTGCTGACCACACCGGAGTCCACGGATGTCCACGCGTTGCTCGCGCTCATGCGTGAACGTGGCTTGGACGCAGCGTCCATGGAGGTCTCGTCCCACGCTTTGTCGTTCCACCGGGTCGACTCGGTCATGTTCGATGTAGCAGGCTTCACCAACCTGACCCAGGACCACCTGGACCTCCACGGAAGCATGGACGGGTACTTCCGGACGAAAGCCGAACTCTTCACTGCTGCACGCGCACGACGCGCTGTGGTGACCGTGGACGACGCCTGGGGACAGTTGCTGGCTGAAGAAGCGGAAATTCCCGTGACCACCCTGTCCGCAACGCAGGGCCGGGACGCCGACTGGACGGTGGAGTCCCTGGCTCCGCGCGGGCTTGGAACCGACTTCGAATTGCGGCACGGTGATGGAACTGTCCTGCGCGTGCACACGGGATTGCCGGGGGACTTCAACGTCGCAAACGCGGCCCTCGCGACCATCATGGTGCTCGACTCCGGTGTAGACCCCCTCGCGTTGCAGGCGGCGCTGGACAGGCACGATCCCTTCACCGTTTCGGTGCCGGGCCGGATGCAACTGATCTCCGATGCACCGGCATCCGTTGTTGACTTCGCGCATAATCCGGACGCGCTGGCGAGGGCCCTGAAAGCGGTCCGCTCCCAGGAACCCGGATCTCGCGTCATCGTCGTTTTCGGCGCCACCGGCCAGCGCGACCAAAGCAAAAGGCCGACCATGGGGGCCATCGCCGCCCGCCTCGCCGACGTCGTGATTATCAGCGACGACGACCCCCACGACGAAGACGCCGCAAGTATTCGCTCGGAAGTCATGGCCGGGGCTCAGGCTGCCCGCGAATCCGAGCACCTTGGCTGCGAGATCCTGGAGGCATATCCCCGGGATGTCGCCATCCGCGAAGCCGTGGCATTGGCCACCGAAAAGGACACCATCCTGGTCGCCGGACGCGGCCACGAGGTCTGGCAAGAGGTAAAGGGCGTCAACCTCGAACTCGACGACCGGGTAGAACTACGGGCTGCCTTGACAGCCAGGGGATTCAAAGTTTCCACGGACGAGCGGATAGAGTCCTAGACCGAGATGATTGCACTTACTGCGGCGGAAATCGCCGATATCACGAACGGCCGATTGGCAGCGGACCCGGGCATTGTCCCGGCGTCCGTCGTTACCGATTCCCGTGAGGTTGCTCCCGGATCGATGTATGTGGCCAAGCCCGGAGAGAACGTTGACGGGCACGCCTATGTAGGCGCGGCCTTTGAGCGCGGCGCCGTCTTGGCGCTGGCTGAGCGCGACGTGATGGACGACGACGGACGGCCTTACCCCGCCGTCGTCGTCGATGACGCCGTGCTCGCCATGGGTGCGCTGGCCGCTGAGTGCGTGCGCCGCATCCGCGCCGCCCGCGCGGCGCAGGGCGAGCCCTTTACCGTCATCGGCATCACGGGTTCCGCGGGCAAGACCACTACCAAAGACCTGCTGGCCGGTGTTCTTTCCCGGGCCGGGTCAACGGTGGCTCCGCAGGGTTCGTACAACGGCGAGGTTGGGGTTCCGCTCACCGTGTTCCGGGCCGATGCCGGCACCCGCTATCTCGTGATCGAAATGGGCGCCACCGGCGTGGGCCACATCAAGTACCTCGCCGAGATGGTCCGCCCGGATATCGGCGTGGTTCTTGGCGTGGGCACGGCGCACGCGGGGGAGTTCGGCGGCGTGGAGAACATTGCCAAGGCCAAGGGCGAACTCGTCGAAGCACTGGGCCGGGACGGAACAGCCGTCCTCAACTTCGACGACGCGCGGGTCGCGGCGATGGTTTCCCGCACCCAAGCCAAAGTGCTCGGCACAACGGCTACCGGAGCTACCGGCTCCGAGGTCGAAGCCAGGAATGCCGACATCGACAACGACGGCCACCCTGAGTTCGAACTCCAATTGCCCGACGGCGGGGCCTCCCATGCCGTCCACAGCAAGCTCATTGGTGCACACCACATCACCAACCTGCTTGCGGCCGCGGGCGCCGCGTTCGCCGCAGGGTTATCCCCGGCGGACATCGCGTCCTCGCTGAGCGAGCAGTCGCCGGCCAGCCGGTGGCGGATGGAACGCACGGAGCGGGCAGATGGCGTCACCGTCATCAATGACGCGTACAACGCCAATCCCGAATCCATGCGTGCGGCTTTGCGCACCCTTGCAGACATCGGCCAGGGACGCCGCACGTGGGCGGTCCTGGGCGCGATGCTGGAACTTGGCGAGGATTCAATCCGCGAACACACCGCTGTGGGGACCCAGGTGGTTCGCCTGAACATCTCCCGGCTGGTGGTAGTTGGCCGTGAAGCACGCGCGCTGTATATCTCCGCGATCCAGGAAGGCTCCTGGGGCGACGAGTGCAGCTTCACCGAAACTGCCGACGAAGCCTACGAACTCCTGCAGGCTGAGCTTCAGCCAGCGACCTGGTGTTGTTCAAGTCCTCGAATGTGGTCGGCCTCAGGTATTTGGGGGATCGGATAGCATTACCACCACAGGCCGGGAAGAGTGCGAACACCGCGGCTGCGACTGCCGCCACTGAAGGGAATGAGCTGCTGTGATTGCACTGTTGATCGGCGCCGGCGTCGCCCTCCTGGTGGCTTTGATCGGCACGCCACTCTTCATCCGCTTCCTCGTCACCAAGGGCTATGGTCAGTTCATCCGGGACGACGGACCCACTTCGCACCACACCAAGCGCGGTACTCCCACCATGGGCGGAACCGTGGTGGTGGCCGCCGTGCTTATCGGCTATGGATTGACCCACCTGATCATGTGGATGATTAACCCGCATTCACCGGGACCGTCCGCCTCGGGCTTGCTCCTGTTGTTCCTCATGGTGGGTATGGGATTCGTTGGCTTCCTTGATGATTTCATCAAGATTTCCAAGCAACGAAGCCTTGGACTCAACGCTAAAGCCAAGCTGATCCTTCAAGCATTCGTCGGCATTGTTTTTGCCGTACTGGTCCTGAATTTCCCCGACGCGAGCGGGATCACGCCGGCTTCCACGCATATATCCCTGGTCCGGGACATTCCGTGGCTGAACCTGGCCTTCGGCGGAACCGTCCTTGGGGCCATCCTGTTCGTTATCTGGTCGAACCTGATAGTCACTGCCGCTACCAACGGCGTCAACCTGACGGACGGACTCGACGGCTTGGCTGCGGGCGCATCCATCATGGTCTTCGGGGCATACACGCTCATGGGCATCTGGCAGAACAACCAGGCGTGCGGCTCGCCGCGTGAAGCGGGAAGCGGTTGCTACACGGTCCGCGATCCCCTTGATCTGGCCCTCTTGGCCGCAATCTGCAGCGCAGCGCTGGTTGGATTCCTGTGGTGGAATACATCCCCGGCAAAGATCTTCATGGGAGACACCGGTTCCTTGGCCATCGGCGGTGCGGTGGCTGGCTTTGCGATCCTCTCCCGCACGGAACTTTTGCTCGGCATCATCGGCGGGCTCTTCGTTCTCATTACCCTATCGGTCATTATCCAGGTGGGCTACTTCAAGGTCACCAAGGGCAAGCGGGTTTTCAAGATGGCACCCTTGCAGCATCACTTCGAACTCAAGGGCTGGGCAGAGATCACGGTGGTTGTCCGATTCTGGATTCTCTGTGGCCTGTTCGTGGCCGCGGGCCTTGGCATTTTCTATGCGGAATGGGTGGTGCTGTTGTGAGCTCAGATCCTCAAACCAGGCCTTCGGCCGCTGACCGGCTTAAGCACCTCGTCAGTTGGGACTCCGACTGGAAGGGTCTGCGCGTTGTGGTGACCGGCATCGGCATCTCCGGATTCGCGGCCGCCGACACCTTGATCGAACTCGGCGCTCGGGTGGTGGTGGTTGACGCCGCCACGAGCACGAAAGCCCTCGCCCAAGCGGACACACTGAAGATCGTGGGCGCGGCGGATGTCCTTCTTGGCCAGGACGCCGTGAATAAACTGCCTTTGGTCGACGGCGAAAAGGCCGAACTCGTTGTCACTTCTCCGGGTTGGCGCCCGGACCAGTCCCTCCTGGCAGCTGCCAAACGGGCACATGTGCCGGTGTGGGGCGACGTCGAACTCGCATGGCGGGTGCGTGAACGCGAGGGCCGCAAGACGGCCGACTGGCTCACGATCACCGGTACCAATGGCAAGACCACCACGGTGGGCATGGCCGAAGCCATGTTGCAAGCGGCGGGCCTCAAGGCGATCGCCGTAGGCAATGTGGGCACTCCGATCCTCGACGCCCTCCGTGACCCGGTGGAATACGATGCGTTCGCGGTTGAACTGTCCAGCTTCCAGCTGCACTGGGCTGAATCACTTTCTCCGGTGGCGAGTGTCTGCCTCAATGTCGCCGAGGACCACGTCGATTGGCACGGATCCTACGAGTCATATCTTGCGGACAAAGCCAAGATCTTCGAGAACACTCAGAAGGCGTGCATCTACAACGCCGAGCAGATCGAGACCGAACGCATGGTGGAGAACGCCGACGTCGTCGAGGGATGCCGAGCCATTGGGTTCACTACTTTGACCCCGGCGGTCAGCATGCTCGGCGTGGTCGAGGGACTCCTGGTGGACCGCGCGTTCATCGAAGAACGACGGAATTCAGCCGAGGAGCTTGCCTCGCTGGCGGACCTCGGTCCGGTGGCGCCGCGGCACATGGTCGCCAACGCGTTGGCCGCAGCGGCCCTGGTGCGCGCCTACGGCGTCGAACCCGCAGCAGTGCGTGACGGCCTCCGGAACTATCTTCCGGGTGACCACCGCATCCAGCCGGTGGCCAAGCAGAACGGTGTTCTCTGGGTCAACGACTCCAAGGCCACCAACCCGCACGCTGCCTCGGCTGCCCTGTCGGCCTTCGACAACGTGGTCTGGATCGCCGGCGGCTTGTCCAAGGGCGTCAACTATGACGAATTGGTCAAAAACAACGCACAAAAACTCAAGGCCGTGGTGTTGATCGGAACCGACACGACCGACCTGGAAGCGTCCCTCAAGCGACACGCAGCGGATGTGCCCGTAATCGGGCAGCCCAAGAGCGACACTGAAATGGTGCAGCCTGCCGACTCCCTTGGTGCCGCCACGGAACTGTCCCCGATCTTCGGCGACACCGTGATGGCCCAAGCTGTCGAGTCAGCAGCCAGTATTGCTGTCTCCGGCGATACCGTGTTGATGGCCCCTGCGGCTGCTTCCATGGACCAGTTCTCTTCCTACGCTCACCGTGGCGATGCTTTCATCAGGGCAGTTCGCGAGCTAGTGGAAGGCAAGGCACAGACCACCGAGGAGTAACAATGGTCAGCACGCCCACGCGCACCGGTCCCGGGAGGACCCGGGCCGGTAAGGCAGCCCCTGCTGGACGCGCCGCTGGCAATGCTCGGCCCTCGCGGTTGTCCCGCGTTCGTTCGGGGATCTCCGGGTTCTGGTCGACGCTTGAGGGAAGCGGTAAATCCAGAAGCGGATCCACGTATTACCTGATTCTCGGCGCTTCCCTTGCGTTGACAGCTATCGGAATCATCATGGTTCTTTCCGCATCCAGCGTCGAGTCGATTGCGATCGGCGAATCTCCCTACTCGATTGGCACCAAGCAAGCCACGTTCGCGGGTATCGGCATCGTTTTGATGCTGGTGCTTTCACGAATCAATGTCTTGTGGCTCAAGAGATTCGCGTGGCCGGCAGTCATTCTTGCCGTTGCCTTGTTGGTACTGGTTCTGGTCATCGGCAAGCGTGTCTTGGGCAACCAGAACTGGATCGAGATCGGCGGCTTCACCTTCCAGCCCTCCGAATACGCCAAGTTCGCGTTGGTGCTTTGGATGGCCACGGTCCTTTCCGTGAAGGCAAAGCTCCTCGACAAATGGACGCACGCCCTGGTTCCGATCGTTCCGGTCGCAGGCGTCATCATCACCTTGATCGTCTTGGGCCATGACCTTGGCACCTCGCTGGTGGTCATGCTCATTATGGCTGCCGGGTTGTTTTTCGGCGGCGTGAACCTGAAGCTCTTTGCTGCGGCCGGTGGTGTTGCCGCCGCTGCGGCGCTGATACTGGCGGTCACCAGCGGTAACCGGATGTGCCGGATCACCTCGTGGATGGGGCAGACGTGCGCAGGGGCGACGGATATCGGCTTCCAGAGCGAACAAGGGCTGAACGCCCTTGCCTCCGGCGGCTGGCTGGGCGTGGGGCTTGGCCAGAGCCGGCAAAAGTACCAATGGATCCCCGAAGCCCACAACGACTTCATCTTCGCTGTCATCGGGGAGGAGCTCGGCCTCGTGGGGACCATCGTGGTCTTGGTGCTCTTTGCCTTGCTCGCCGTAGCCATTTATCGCGTGGTCAGCCACCAGGAAGACCTGTTCGCCCGCGTGCTGGGTGGCTCGATCATGGCCTGGATGCTGGGGCAAGCGGCCATCAACATGGCCATGGTGGCCGGCCTGCTGCCGGTGATCGGCGTTCCGCTGCCTTTCATCTCCTACGGTGGTTCTGCGTTGGTGATGTCGCTATGCGGCGTGGGCGTAGTGTTGTCTTTGGCCCGCGCCCAAATGGCTTCTGCCAAACCTTTGAAACCGCGCGGGTGGCCTGCGAAATTTGCACGAAAGCGTACATAGCACTCCATGAATTCCCACTCCCAGGATTCCCCGACCAAGCCTCTGTCCGTGGTTATCGCCGGCGGCGGAACCGCCGGACACATCAGTCCGTTGCTCGCGATCGCCGATGCCATCACCTCGCTGCGACCGGACGCCACCATCCTTGCGGTCGGCACGCCCACTGGCATGGAAACGCGCCTCGTTCCGGCAGCGGGCTATGAGCTGGCCACCATCGATCGGGTTCCGTTCCCGCGGAAGCCTTCCGCTGATCTACTCAAACTCCCGGGCCGGCTCGCGGCCGCTGTCAAACAAGCCGGCCGCATTCTCGACGAGGCGCACGCCGACGTCCTGCTGGGCGTGGGCGGCTACGTCTGCACGCCGATGTACCTCGCGGCGTGGCGCCGGAAGATTCCTATTGTCATCCATGAGGCCAACACGCGCCCCGGACTTGCAAACCGTGTTGGCGCGATGTTCACCAAGCACGTAGCTGTGGCTTTCCCGGAGACCCGGCTCCGGCACGCCCGCCATGTCGGCATGCCCATGCGCAAAGCCATCGCCGGTTTGGACCGGAGCGCCGATCGCGCAGGAGCCAGGCAATCCTTGGGCCTTGACGCCGCACAACCCGCACTCATTGTGACGGGCGGGTCGTCAGGCGCCCAGAGCATTAACCGCACGATTGCCGGCGCGCTTCCCGCTTTGGCGGAAGCGGGAATTCAAACCCTGCACATCACCGGCCGCGGCAAGGCAGTCAAGAACGACGACGGCGCACCGCTTTCGGCCCATGGGTACCATCAGGTGGAGTATGTGGACGGCATGGAAAACGTCTACGCGGCAGCAGATGTCCTCCTTGCCCGTTCCGGAGCGGCAACTGTCAGCGAGGTGGCCGCCGTCGGGCTCCCCGCAGTGTTCGTTCCGCTGCCCATCGGAAACGGCGAGCAGGCCATGAACGCCTCCGCGTTGGTCAAGGCCGGCGCCGCCCTTTTGGTGGACGATTCGGCACTGACGGCAGAGTGGCTCACCTCCAAGCTGATTCCGTTGCTCAAGGATCAATGCCGCCTTGCGGAGATGGCCAGCAAGGCAAAGGGACTCGGCATCAGGAATGCTGATCAGCTGATGGCTGATCTTGTACTGGAAGCGGTATCCGAATGACCCAGCCCCTCGCACACCTCGATTCCCTCGGCCGGGTCCACTTCATTGGGATCGGCGGCGTGGGTATGTCCGCTGTCGCGCGCATCATGGTTGCCCGGGGCGTTGCGGTAAGCGGTTCGGATGCCAAAGACCTTCCGGTCATGGAGGATCTTCAGGCGGCCGGCGCGCGGATCGCGGTCGGCTATGCGGCAGGCAATCTTGGCGACGCACAAACGGTGGTCGCAGGTTCGGCCATCAGGGCAGACAACCCGGAACTGGCGGCTGCCCGAGCGGCAGGCATTCCGGTCCTGCACCGTTCCGAGGCCCTCGCGGCCACGATGGGCGCAGACCGCGTGGTGACTGTCGCGGGAACGCACGGCAAGTCCACCACCACTTCCATGGTGGCGGTGTTGCTCAAAGAAGCAGGCCTGGATCCGTCCTTCGCCATCGGCGCCAACGTCCCCGCCCTCGGCGTCAACGCAGCGCACGGAACCTCCGACATCTTCGTTGCCGAAGCTGATGAGTCAGACGGCTCCTTCCTCAATTACCGGCCCCTTATTGCCGTTGTCACCAACGTCGAGGCCGACCACCTGGACTACTACGGCACACCAGAGGCCGTCTACGCGTCCTTCGACAGCTTCGCGGCACTGCTGCCAGCCAGCGGCGTGCTGTTCGCTTGCGCGGACGACGACGGCGCCCGGGCCCTCGCGGAACGCACCCTCGCAGCGGGCAACACGCGGGTGCTGAGTTACGGTACGGCCGACGACGCTAACATCCGCTTGCACGATGGGGGACCGGGTGATGTGTGGGTGTCTGCCGACGGGCAGATGCACCGGCTCGATCTTCAAGTTCCCGGCCGGCATAACGCGTTGAACGCGGCAGCCGCCTTCGGCGTCGCCGTCGAACTCGGCGTGGCGCCTGAAACGGCTGCGGCCGCCCTGGGCCATTTCAGCGGGGCATCCCGGCGATTTGAATTCAAGGGGCAGGGGAGGGGAGTGCGGGTCTACGACGACTACGCCCACCACCCCACCGAGGTCCGCGCGGCTCTGTCCGCCGCCCGCTCGGTGGCAGGCGGGAACAAGGTGCATGTGCTCTTCCAACCGCACCTGTTTTCCCGCACCAGGGAATTCGCCGGGGAGTTTGCTGAGGCGCTCGGAGAAGCAGACACCGCCCTTGTGCTGGACATCTACCCTGCCCGTGAGTACCCCATTCCGGGGGTCACGAGCACCTTGATCACCGATCGCCTCACGAGCGGCAGGCTCGTTGCCGCCGGGCAAGAAGCATTGGACGCCGTTCTTGCTGCGGCCGGCGACGGCGACATCGTCCTGACTGTCGGCGCAGGCGACGTGACGGCCTACGGGCCCCGGATCGTGGAGTTGCTGGGTGGCTGATACGCGGAAACCCACCTTCAAGCCGCGGGCAGGAAACCGGCCGGGAGTCGTCAGCGCTGAGCGCAGCCTCGACGATCCGGTCGAGGGCGCGTCAAAAGCCGCAAAGGCCAAGGACAGCAATGTGCTGGCCTTTCCCGAGCCCAAAGCGCGCAAGCGTCGGCGGACGGCTCTGACGGTGGTGGCCATCCTCGTGGCCGTGGTTGCCGGAATCGTCGCCGCGGCAATCTATTCGCCGATCTTCGCTGTGCGAACCGTGACGGTTGACGGGACCAAAATGCTGCAAGCAGGGAGCGTTCAGAAGGCGCTGGAGCCAGTAAAGGGAAAACCGCTTCCGCAAATCAACGACGCCGAAATTGCCGCGCTGCTCAAGCCGCTGGTCCAGGTACGCTCCGTCACTACCGAAGCCCGGCCGCCGTCGGAACTGCTGGTCCACATCGTGGAGCGGGTACCCGTGGCGCTCGTCAAGAACGGCAGCAGTTTCTTCCTGGTTGACGTCGACGGCGTGCAGTTGGGTTCAACGCCCGACGCCGGATCCGTGCCGTTGCCGCTCATCGACGGACAAGGTACCAACCAGAACCTCTTCAAGGCGATCACGGCGGTCCTCGCGACGTTGCCCGCCGATGTCCTGGCGAAGATGGCCAGCGCCTCGGCCACATCACCTGACGCAGTGGAGCTCAAGCTCAACGACGGCAAGATTGTTGTGTGGGGAAATGCGGACGAGAAGGAACTGAAGGCGCGTGTTCTGGAAGCGCTTCTGAAGGCTCCGGCCAATCCGAAAGTTCCGGTGAATGTCTACGACGTCAGCGTACCGAGGCATCCATTCACCAAGTAGGCCATTTCATGAAGTAACAGGCCGGTGTTCGGGGGCTATTTTTCGGACTTTCACACGACACGCGGAGGCGGTCATTGAATGTCGGATTCATAGCCCATACCGTCACTTAAGAGTTACTTGACATAACTATAACCTTCAACTAGAGGGTTAAGGTCCAAGGATTCAAGTTGGACTCGATCTGTTTCGATATAGGACACAAGCAAGGGGCACGAAACGTGGCAGCACCGCAGAATTACTTGGCCGTCATCAAGGTCGTCGGCATCGGCGGCGGTGGCGTGAATGCAGTTAACCGAATGATCGAAGTCGGCCTCCGCGGCGTCGAATTCATCGCCATCAACACTGATGCCCAGGCTCTCCTCATGAGCGACGCGGACGTCAAGCTTGACGTCGGACGCGAGCTCACCCGCGGTCTGGGAGCCGGCGCCAACCCCGACGTCGGACGCCAGGCCGCCGAGGATCACGCCGATGAGATCGAAGAGGTCATCCGCGGAGCGGACATGGTCTTCGTCACCGCAGGCGAAGGCGGCGGCACCGGAACCGGCGGCGCCCCCGTCGTGGCCCGGATCGCACGCTCGCTCGGTGCCCTGACCATCGGTGTCGTCACGCGGCCCTTCACCTTCGAAGGCCGCCGGCGCGCCGGTTCGGCCGAGGCCGGAATCGACGCCTTGCGCGACGAAGTCGATACCCTCATCGTCATTCCCAACGACCGTCTCCTCTCCATCAGCGACCGTAACGTCTCCGTCCTGGACGCTTTCCGTTCCGCTGACCAAGTACTCCTCTCCGGTGTCCAGGGCATTACGGACCTCATTACCACCCCCGGCCTGATCAACCTCGACTTCGCCGACGTCAAGTCGGTCATGCAGGGTGCAGGCTCCGCGCTGATGGGTATCGGCTCGGCCCGCGGTGAAGACCGTGCGGTCAAGGCCGCCGAGCTCGCCATTGCCTCGCCGTTGCTGGAAGCATCGATCGACGGCGCCCACGGCGTGCTGCTCTCCATCCAGGGTGGCTCGGACCTGGGCCTGTTCGAAATCAACGAAGCCGCCCGGCTCGTGCAGGAAGTGGCCCACCCCGAGGCGAATATCATCTTCGGTGCCGTCATTGACGACGCCCTTGGCGACGAAGCACGCGTAACAGTCATCGCTGCAGGTTTCGACGACGTCAAGGCCACTTCGCCGTCCATGAACCAGCCTGCAGCCCAGCAGGCTGGCCAGCACCAGGCAGCTTCAGTCCCGGAGCGTCCGGCTGCGCCTGCCGCTGCCCCTGCATACTCGACTCCGCAGCATGCTGCTGCCGGCGTCGGCGCTTCCGGCCTCAGCAACTGGGGCCAGCAGCGTCCTTCGGCCTTGCCGGCTGATTCAGGTTTCGACGTCGACCTCCCGTCCGTCGTCGAACCGGACCTTTCGGGTAGCCGCACTGACGATCTCGATGTTCCGGACTTCCTGAAGTAACCGGTCCGTCCTAGCCATTTCAGGAGAGTCAGTCAGCAGTGTTTTGGTGGCGAAAAGAAGTGCGGCCAGGGATCTCGGTCGCCTTCTCCGATGTTGATGCGGGCAACCTTGCACTGCATGTGGCAGATAATCCTGACGATGTGATTGCGCGCCGGGCCCGGCTGGAAGCAGCAGCGGGGCTCGGCGAACGGCATTTCCAATACATGAACCAGGTCCCACGGAAAAGCCGTCGAATTCATCACCTCGCACGGTGAGGGTCCGACGGCTGATGCCATGGTGTCCATGGGACAGCCGCTGGCGGTCATGGTTGCGGACTGCGTCCCCGTAGTGTTGTTGGGCGAGACGCCGAGTGGTACCGCCCCGGTTCTCGCCGTAGTCCACGCTGGCCGCCCTGGCGTTGCTGCAGACGTAGTTTCGGCTACCGTCGCCAGCATGCGAAGCCGTGGCGCGGGGACCATCTCCGCCTGGATGGGTCCTTCCATCTGCGGCGAATGCTACGAGGTTCCTGAACAATTGCGTGCGGACGTAGCGGCGTTGGTGCCGGAGGCATGGGCTACCACGTCGTGGGGTACGCCGGCGCTGGATCTCCCGGCCGGCGTCCGGGCCCAGCTTAAAGCGCTCGACGTCGCGGTCGAGTATTCGGGGGAGTGCACCCGGGAGACCGCCGGGCTTTATTCGTACCGGCGGAATCAGCAGACCGGCCGCTTCGCGGGCTTGGTGTGGACGCATGAGTGAGGCTCTCCCGCCAGTCGGAGCCGCCGACACCGATCCGCGGACCGCGGAACTGGGCGAGCGGCTCATGGCGGTTCGTCAAAGGATTACTTCAGCTACCTTGGCTGCCGGACGCGGCGAAGAGCCGCAGCTGATAGTCGTCAGCAAGTTCCATCCAGCAGCGGATGTTGTCCGGCTCGCTGCACTCGGGGTGCGGGATGTTGGCGAAAACCGTGACCAAGAAGCGGCTGCTAAGTCCGCGGAGCTTGGAGGGCTCGCAATGCGTTGGCACTTCATCGGGCAATTGCAGAGCAACAAAGCGAAATCCGTCGCGAAATATGCCTTCTCCGTGCAATCGATCGACCGCCCGCAGCTCGCCGAGGCGCTGGCCAAAGCTGTTGCTCGGCAGCAGGACGAGTCGGGCAGGCCCGATCTCGATTGCTATATCCAAGTCAGCCTGGAGGACGACGCCGGCGCGCACCGCGGCGGCGCCGCTCCGTCCGACGTCGAGCGCCTCGCGGAATCCATAGCCGGGGCCGCCGGGCTGCGCCTGGCCGGTGTGATGGCAGTCGCCCCTCTTGGAGCGCGCCCCGAGCAAGCGTTCGCGAAACTCGCAGCGATTTCCACCGATTTGCGAGGATTGCATCCCGATGCTGTGGCTATATCGGCCGGAATGAGCCAGGACCTCGAAATAGCCGTGCAATTCGGTGCGACACACCTGCGAGTTGGTTCGGATATTCTCGGTTCGCGCCCGCCGGTGGGGTAGCGTCAAAGTATTGGAAGCGACGGGCCGGGATTTCAGCGATGTCAAGTCATGGGCGGCCCGCCTACTGCAGACACGATAGGAGTCCAGCATGGCTGGCGCACTGCGCAAGACAATGGTTTATCTTGGGCTCGCCGATGGCGAAGAACACTACGAGTCTGAGCAGCACACGGACGAGGACGGGTCTGTCGACCACGTTCGCGAAGAGCGCCGCGCCCCTGCACCTGTACGTGAAGTAGTTCGTGAAGTCCACCCAGTCGCCGAAGAGGAATACCGCGCACCCGTGACACCTATCAAGCGTGCGGCATCGAGCCGCGAAGACGCCTCCGGGCTGAAGCAGATCACCACTGTCCATCCCCGCTCCTACAACGACGCCAAGACTATCGGTGAGAGTTTCCGGGACGGCATCCCTGTGATCATGAACGTCACGGACATGGGTGAGGCCGACGCCAAGCGCCTCGTCGATTTCTCCGCCGGACTTGCCTTCGGGCTGCACGGCAGCATCGAGCGTGTCACCAACAAGGTTTTCCTGTTGTCCCCGTCGTACGTCGAGGTTCTTGGCGAAGACAAAAAGACCAACGAAGCACAGGCAACGCTCTTCAACCAGAGCTAGCCCCAGCAGCAATGGATGCCAGGCAGAGAGATCTGCCTGGCATCTGTGTTGCAATAGAGGGACTGACCGAAGAGTGCGAACTAGGAGATCTGAGCTAACCCGTGGGCATTGTTTTCGGCCTTATCTACATTGCATTGTTGCTGTTCCTGGTCACCCTCATCATCAGGCTCGTCTTCGATCTCGTGCAGATGTTTGCTCGCCAGTGGCGCCCCCGTGGCGCCGCCCTGGTAGCTGCGCACGTGGTCTATTCTGTGACTGATCCGATGTTGAAACGGATTCGCCGGCTTATTCCACCCCTGCAGCTAGGCGGGGTGTCCCTTGACCTGGCATTCCTGATCGTGTTTATTGTCGTCAGCATTGCGATGGGATTCGTCTATTCGCTGGCGTAGCTTGGCCGTAGCCCATTGCAGACGAACTATTTTTTCGTCTGTCCGTGGGGTGCAATCCTTCGACTCAACACGATGGTGTTGAATTGGGGGAATCAGATGATATTTAGGTACCGTAGTTTTAGGACGGCCGGAAGGCCTACTGACTAACTAGACCAACGAGGTGACCAGATGGCTTTGACGCCAGAAGACGTTGTCAACAAGCGCTTTCAGCCGACCAAGTTCCGCGAAGGCTACGACCAGGACGAGGTCGATGACTTCCTCGACGAAATCGTCGTGGAGCTGAGGCGTTTGAACCAGGAGAACGACGAGCTGCGCAAGAAGCTCGCCGATAGCGGAAATCCGGTTCCGGCCAGCGCGGCTGCGGCACCCGTTGTCGAAAAGGTTCCGGCGCCGGTGAAGGCCGACAAGGACGCACAGGCAAAGGCCGAAGCCGAAGCCAAGGCAGCGGAGGACGCCAAGAAGAAGGAAGCGGCATCGGCCATTCCTGCTGCTCAGGTCGCCTCTGCACCGAATGGTGCGGGTTCTCCCTCCGCCGAGTCCGCTGCCGGTCTGTTGGCCATGGCGCAGCAGATGCACGACAAGCACGTTTCCGATGGCCAGCAGCAGAAGGAAAAGATCATTGCCGAAGCGCAGATCGAAGCCTCCAGCCTCGTCAACGATGCTCAGGACAAGTCCCGCAAGATCCTGGGCGCCCTCGAGCAGCAGCGCTCCGTCCTTGAGCGCAAGGTGGAACAGCTCCGCGGCTTCGAGCGCGACTACCGCTCCCGTCTGAAGGCCTACATCGAGGGCCAGCTGCGTGACCTGGACGCTCGCGGCTCGGTTGCGGCCCCTGAGGTCGGCGAGGCAGCCGCAGAGGTCTAGCAAGTATTCTGAAAGCCGGTGGCTGGGGATTCCTCGGCCGCCGGCTTTCGCCTGTTAAGGCGCAGAAGCCACGGTTACCGAATGAAAGTACTATGAGCGACGAACGAACTGACGGCAGCGAACCAACCAACAGCACCGAACCAACCAACAGCACCGAACCAACCAACAGCACCGAACCAACCAACAGCACCATGGAGCCGGTCCGCACCAAAATCCACACGTGGCGCCCCGCTTTGCTCTGGGCCTTCGCGGGCTTCGCTGCCTTCGCGTACGCCTTCGACCAGCTGACCAAACTGTGGGTCACCAGCACCATGGTCGAATACGAGCGGACCCCGGTGATTCCTCCGCTCCTGCACTGGTACTACATCCGCAACTCCGGGGCCGCTTTCTCGATCGGCGAAAACTTCACGTGGGTCTTCACGATCATCATGGCGGCCGTCTCCGTGGCTATCCTGTTCCAGGTGCGCCGATTGGGCTCGGCGTGGTGGGCACTTGCCCTCGGATTCTTGCTGGGTGGAGCGCTCGGAAATCTGACCGACAGGCTCTTCCGTGAGCCGTCCTTTGCGATGGGGCGCGTGGTGGACTTCATCCAGCTGCCGAATTTCGCGATATTCAACATCGCCGACTCCGCCGTGGTTTCCGGCGTCGTACTCATTTGCGTGCTGACCCTGCGGGGGATTGGCTTGGACGGCTCCCGTCACCACTCGAAGGCAACTGCCGAGGCCGGCGAGGATTCAGGCGATGTCTGAGCAGTTCCTGGTGCCCGGAGAGCTGGGCGGGGCCAGGGCCGATGCGGGCCTGGCCAAACTCATGGACATCTCGCGTTCCGCGGCGGCCCTGCTGATCGCCGAGGGCAACGTGACCGTCTCCGCAAGCGTCGTGGGTAAATCGGAAAAGCTCGTGGCCGGTTCCGTGATTGAAGTCACCGTTCCCGAACGTCGGGACCCGTTGGAAGTCGTGGAGGAAGTCGTGGAAGGCCTGAGCATCCTGTTGGACGATGAGGACTTTGTTGTCATCGATAAGCCCGTTGGAGTGGCGGCACACCCATCACCGGGTTGGGTCGGCCCCACCGTGGTGGGCGGCCTCGCAGGTGCTGGATATCGGATTTCCACCTCCGGCGCCCCTGAACGGGCCGGCATTGTCCACCGTCTCGACGTCGGAACCTCGGGCGTCATGGTGGTGGCCAAGACTGAACACGCCTACACGGTGCTCAAGCGGGCCTTCAAGGAACGCACGGTGGACAAGGTCTACCACGCGGTGGTCCAGGGCCTGCCGGATCCGCTGGAGGGAACCATCGATGCCCCCATCGGGCGCCACCCAGGGCACGACTGGCGCTTTGCCGTGATCGAAGATGGCCGTCCCTCGGTGACGCACTACGAAGTCCTCGAAGCCTTTGGCAAAGCGACCCTCGTGGAAATTCACTTGGAAACCGGCAGGACACACCAGATCAGGGTTCACTTCTCGGCCCTCCGGCATCCCTGCGCCGGCGATCTGACCTATGGGGCGGATCCGCGCTTGGCGGCGAACCTCGGACTGACCCGGCAATGGCTGCATGCCCGGCAGCTTGGCTTCAACCACCCCCGCACGGGCGAATGGGTGGAAGTCACCAGCCAGTACCCGGCAGACCTGCAGTACGCCTTGGAACTTCTGGAAAGCGGCAACGCTTAGGGCGATTGCCGCACCGTCTGCCGGGCCCCTGAAGGTAGACTGTCCGGGTGACTTCCAGCAATGACTCGTTCGTCCACCTGCACACCCACACCGAATACTCCATGCTGGATGGAGCGGCGCGGCTCACCGAGTTGTTCGATGAGACCGAGCGGCTGGGGATGCCCGCCCTTGCTACCACCGACCACGGATACCTGTTCGGCGCCTTCGACTTCTGGAAGAAGGCCACTGACAAAGGAATCAGGCCGATTATCGGCGTCGAGGCCTACGTCACCCCAGGCACGGCGCGCGGAGACAAGGAGCGTGTTCGGTGGGGCGACGAGAGCCAGCGCAAGGATGACGTCTCGGGTGGTGGTGCCTACACCCACATGACGCTGTTGAGCTACAACAACGTCGGCATGCGCAACCTTTTCCGGGCCTCCTCCATCGCCTCCCTCGATTCGGTGTTCGGCAAATGGCCCCGCTTGGACAGGGAACTGCTGAACACCTATTCCGAAGGCCTGATCGCTACCACCGGCTGCCCGTCCGGTGAAGTCCAGACCCGGCTCCGGCTCGGACAGTACCGTGAGGCTTTGGCTGCGGCATCCGAGTTCCGCGATATCTTCGGCGCGGAAAATTACTACTGCGAACTCATGGACCATGGACTGGACATCGAGCGGCGGGTCACTGGGGACCTGCTGCGCCTGGCCAAGGACCTGAAGCTCCCGTTGGTGGCCACCAACGACCTTCACTACACCCACGAGCATGACGCCAAGGCCCACGAGGCCCTGTTGGCGATCCAGTCGGGGTCCACTCTGCTGGAACCCACCTACGACAACGGCGGTTCCCGTTTCGCCTTCTCCGGAAGCGGCTACTACCTGAAGTCGCCACAGGAAATGCGGGAGTTGTTCCGCGACCATCCTGATGCCTGCGACAACACGCTGGCGATCGCCGAACGCTGCGAAGTGTCGTTCAACACCGGTGCGAACTACATGCCGCGGTTCCCTTGCCCTCCGGGCGAGGACGAGACCTCGTGGCTCGTCAAGGAAGTCGCAACGGGACTGGATTACCGGTACCCCACGGGTGTCCCGGACAAAGTGCGCAAGCAAGCCGACTACGAGCTTGACGTCATTACCTCCATGGGTTTCCCGGGCTACTTCCTGGTGGTGGCAGACTTCATCAACTGGGCCAAGAACAACGGCATCCGGGTGGGTCCGGGCCGTGGTTCCGGTGCCGGCTCGATGGTGGCCTATGCCATGCGCATCACGGACCTCGATCCGCTGGAACACGGCCTGATCTTTGAACGGTTCCTCAACCCGGACCGCGTCTCCATGCCCGACTTCGACGTCGACTTCGATGATCGCCGCCGCTCCGAGGTCATCGACTACGTGACCCGTAAGTACGGCGACGAGCGCGTGGCGATGATTGTCACGTACGGCACCATCAAGACCAAGCAGGCGCTCAAGGATTCCTCCCGCGTGCTCGGCTACCCGTTCAGCATGGGCGAAACGCTGACGAAGGCCCTGCCGCCGGCTGTCATGGCCAAGGACATTCCGCTCGCGGACATCCAGAACCCGGAGGCCAAGCGGTACGGCGAGGCCGGAGACTTCCGCCAGCTCATCAGCACCGACCCCGAAGCTGCCAAGGTCTTCGAGACCGCGCTCGGCATCGAGGGCTTGAAGCGCCAGTGGGGCGTGCACGCCGCCGGTGTCATTATGTCCTCGGACCCCATCATCGACGTGATTCCTGTCATGCGCCGTATCCAGGACGGCCAGGCCATCACGCAGTTCGACTACCCGACGTCCGAGGGCCTCGGGCTGATCAAGATGGACTTCCTCGGACTGAGGAACCTGACGATCATTTCCGACGCCCTGGAAAACATCAAGATGAACCGCGACGTCGATCTTGACCTGAAGAACCTGGCGCTGGACGACGTGGCGTCTTACGAGCTCTTGGCGCGCGGCGACACTTTGGGCGTGTTCCAGCTCGACGGCGGACCCATGCGTTCGCTGCTCAAGCTCATGAAGCCTGACAACTTCGAAGACATCTCCGCCGTGCTGGCGCTGTACCGGCCGGGTCCCATGGGCGCCAACGCGCACACGGACTATGCCCTCCGCAAAAACAAGATCCAGGACGTCATTCCCATCCACCCGGAACTCGCGGAACCTCTGCAAGACATCCTGGGCGGGACCTTCGGCCTGATCGTGTACCAGGAGCAGGTCATGGCCGTGGCCCAGAAGCTGGCGGGCTATTCACTCGGCCAAGCCGACATTCTGCGGCGCGCCATGGGCAAGAAGAAGAAATCTGAACTGGACAAGCAGTTCGCCGGCTTCTCCCAAGGCATGCAGGACAACGGCTACTCCATGGCCGCCGTGAAGACCCTTTGGGACATCCTGCTCCCGTTCTCCGACTACGCCTTCAACAAAGCGCACTCAGCCGCATACGGTGTCATCTCCTATTGGACGGCGTACCTGAAGGCCCACTACGCGCCCGAATACATGGCTGCGCTGCTCACCTCCGTGGGTGACGACAAAGACAAATCGGCCATCTACCTCAATGAATGCCGGCGCATGGGCATTACAGTCCTGCCGCCGGACGTCAACGAGTCAAGCCTCAACTTCACCCCTGTGGGAACTGACATCCGCTTCGGAATGGGCGCTATCCGTAACGTGGGCGTCAACGTGGTGGAGGCCATGGTAGCGGCCCGCGCTAGCGAGGGCGCCTACACCTCCTTCAAGGACTTCCTCATGAAGGTCCCGGCCGTTGTCTGCAACAAGCGCACCATCGAGTCCCTCATCAAGGCCGGTGCCTTCGACTCGCTGGGCCATCACCGGCGCGCACTCGCCATGGTCCACGAAGAAGCCATCGACTCCGTCATCACCCTCAAGCGCAATGAAGCGATCGGCCAGTTCGATCTCTTCGCAGGATTCGAGGACCAAGAGCCCCAGGCTTCGTTGAGCACGGAGATCCCGGACCTGCCGGAGTGGGAGAAGAAGGACAAGCTCGCCTTTGAGCGGGACATGCTCGGACTCTACGTCTCAGACCATCCTTTGCAAGGCCTCGAGGGCGTCTTGAGCCAGCATGCCGAGCAGTCGATTACGTCGATTCTGGGTGAAGACGGACCGCACGACGGCGCCATTGTCACCATTGCGGGAATGATCACGTCACTCAGCCGCAGGATCGCCAAAGCCAGCGGCAACGCCTACGCACGGGCCGAGATCGAAGACCTCGGTGCCTCCATCGAAGTCATGTTCTTCGGCCAGGCCTACGGCCCTATCGCTTCGGTCCTCGCCGAGGACCTGATCGTGGTGGTCAAGGGACGCCTGCAGAGGCGCGACGACGGCGCAGTTACCTTGAACTGCATGGAGCTCTCAGTGCCGGACCTGAGCGAAAGCACCAACGGTCCGCTGGTGATTACGATGCCTACCTATAAGGCGACCGAGGCTGTGGTCACTGATCTCCGTGATGTCCTGAACACCCACCGTGGAAACTCGGAGGTCAGGCTCCATCTTCAGGGTGATTCCAAAGTCGAAGTCATGGGCTTGCCGGTCCACCTGCGGGTGAACCCCACGCCGTCGCTCTTCGGTGATCTCAAGGTCCTCCTGGGCCCCACCTGTTTGGATAACTGACTCAGATTTCGTAGTCGAGGGGAACCGGTTGGCTGTAGGAACCTGAGTGGTAGAGCAGGGGAGTGTCATCGTCGCCGACGAGCCCGTCAACAACCTCCACCACCACGATCGCGTTGTTTTCGAAGGACAGGCGCATCTGGATCTTGCCGATCAACCAGCCGGCAACGTTCTTCAGGATGGGCACTTCCAAGGGGCCCGGTTCCCAGTGGTCGCCTTCAAACCGCTCCTGGGTTCGGCTGAAGCGGTCGGCAAGCGCCTGGTTCTCGAGGCCCAGCATGTGCAGGCCGATGTACGTCGAATTCGCCACTGCGGGCCAGGAGCTGGAACTGCGCGACATATTGAACGTGAAGCGGGGCGGCTCGGCCGACAAGGATGCCACTGACGTCGCAGTGAAGCCGAAAGGCTTGCCGTTCAAGTCGGCGGTGATGATGGCTACTCCCGCGGCGTGCCGGCGGAACATTTGCTTGAACGTTCCTTCAAAAGCCGATTTTTCCGAAGCCACTTTGCCCGATCTCCTGCATGACCTGATGGTAATAACACTGGTGTGTTCAGCGTATTCCGCCATCCGGCAGGGCGCTTCCTTGTTGAGCCCCCGGAAACGTTTGTTAATGTTTGTGTCATGACCAAGCCAACATCGAACCTCCTCGAGTCCGTCCCCGCGGCGGACCCTGAAACCCGAAGCCGTAAATGGTGGCTATGGCTCGCCGTGCCCGTAGCTTCGGGCATAGTGCTGGGACTTGCCTGGTGGCTGTTGGCCCCGGGCGGCCTCAACCTGATCTCCGGAAATTCTGCCCTCGCTGATCCCACCGCTTCGGCGAGCCGGCTTCCGAGGGACTTGGTGTTTGCGGGGCTGATGTTGCTTGCAGGATGCTTCACGGCGGTCCTGCTCGATGGCAAGGTTCGGCAGCCGGGCCAAGGCATCCGCACTTTCTTGGCGGTTCTCGGCGGCATGGCAGGTGCCCTGGTGGGCCTGGCAGGTAGGCCTGCTCGCGGCTCAATGGTGGGGTCACGCCTCCAGCGCCGTGGCAAGCGGAACCGAGGGTTTCTCTTTGCGGGCCACCGCAGCGCTTTTGCTGTGGCCGGGAGCGACGGCCCTCGTCACATTTCTCCTGGTTCTTTTCGGCTTGATGGGCAAGCAGCCGGAGGCATAGCCGTGTGCCCGTAAAATGGTGTGGTGACCATTTCTCCGGAGAATCCTGCCGACAACGCCGCCCAGCCCCTCGCCTTCCGCAGCATTGACTTGCGCGGACAGTCCCTGACCTTGGCGGAACTTCGCGCCGCAGTGCCCCGCGCGAAGCATCAGACCATGGCGGACGCCGAGCAGAAGGTTCAGGAAATTATTTCCGCCGTCCGCTCCCGTGGTTTTGAAGCGCTTGGTGAGTTGGCCCTGGCGTTCGACGGCGTGGAACAGTCCCATCCCCGCGTTCCGGCCGCTGCCCTCGCCGGAGCCCTTGAAAATCTGGATCCGGCCGTCCGCGCTGCCCTGGAGGAATCGATCAGCCGCGCCCGGCGCTTTGCCGACGGCCAGCGGCCGGCAAACGTCGACGTCGAACTGGGGGACGGCGCCGTCGTGAGCCAGAATTGGGTACCGGTGGGCCGCGTGGGGCTCTATGTGCCCGGCGGACTGGCAGTTTACCCGTCTTCGGTCATCATGAACGTTGTGCCGGCACTGGCCGCGGGCGTCGCCTCGATAGCGCTGGCGTCCCCGCCCCAGAAGGACTTCGACGGGTTGCCACACCCAACCATCCTCGCCGCCGCCGCGTTGCTGGGCATCGACGAGGTCTACGCGATCGGCGGCGCCCAGGCGATCGCTTCGTTTGCTTACGGCATCGCGGGGGCTGGCGATGAGCAGCCTATCGAGCCCGTGGATGTTGTGACTGGCCCCGGCAACATCTTCGTGGCCACCGCCAAGCGTCTGGTGAAAGGCGTGGTGGGGATCGACTCCGAGGCCGGCACCACTGAGATCGCCATCTTGGCGGACGCATCGGCCCGCCCGGCACTCGTGGCCGCGGACCTTATCAGCCAGGCCGAGCACGATCCCAAGGCCGCCTCGGTCCTGATCACGGATTCCGAGGAACTCGTGTCAGCCGTGCAGCAGGAACTCGCTGCGCAAGCGGGAATCACGAAGCACGCGGAACGGGTCGGCATGGCACTGTCCGGCCCCCAATCGGGCGTGGTGCTGGTGGACGATCTCGAGCAGGGGATTGCAGTCTGTGACGCCTACGCAGCCGAGCACTTGGAGATCATGACCGCGGACGCGGCTGCGGTTGCGGCACGGATCCGCAACGCAGGAGCGATTTTCGTGGGCGACTACAGCCCGGTCAGCCTCGGTGACTACTGTGCCGGCTCCAACCACGTGTTGCCGACCAGTGGTACTGCTGCGTTCTCCTCCGGGCTGAATGTGACGACGTTCCTCCGCGCAGTGCAGGTCATCAACTACAACAAGGCTGCCCTGGAAGTGGTCAGCAAGCACATTGTGAGTCTCGCCGACGCCGAGGACCTTCCCGGCCACGGCGATGCGGTCAAGATCCGGTTCGCGGACGCTTAAACACTATATGTATGGGTTGTAACCACTACATATAGTAATTACAGTCTTGTCATTAGGCCATATATAGCCGTAAACTGGTGCCGGAAGTCAAACTTCCGGCACCTTTTGCGTTCCCGGCTGTTTCGCCGCAGGACCTTCGGCCGGAACTGAACAGGGAGGCCCAGCGTGTATTGTCCGTTCTGCCGAAACCCTGACTCGCGCGTCGTGGACAGCCGGATGGCCGACGACGGCTCAGCCATCCGCCGTCGTCGGCAATGCCCCGAATGCGGCCGCCGCTTCACCACTGTGGAGACCACCAGCCTCTCGGTCATCAAGCGCTCAGGCGTCGGGGAACCCTTTAGCCGGATCAAGATCATCAACGGTGTTCGCAAGGCGTGCCAAGGACGTCCCGTGACTGAGGATGACCTTGCGATGCTGGCCCAGGAGGTCGAAGAAAACATTCGGTCGTCGGGCGCCGCAGAGATCGATGCTCACGAGGTCGGTTTGGCCATCCTCGGGCCGCTCCAGAAGCTGGACGAGGTGGCCTATTTGCGGTTCGCCAGTGTCTACCAGGCGTTCGAATCGCTTGAAGACTTTGAATCAGCCATTTCGCTGCTCCGCCATGAAGCCGAAACTGCAGCGGCAGAAGCCCCAGCGAAGGGCGCCACGGACAAGAGCTCCGAGAAGAGCCCACTCTAGCTCCGGTGGTGGCAGCGGAGGGGAAGCCGCAGCCACCACCGGCACCACGCTATTTAGCCAGCTTGTGGTGGAGGGCTACATCCAGTGCCGCTCCCACGATTCCGGCGTCGTTCTTCAGCTCTGCCGTGACGATGCGGGTCCGCAGGTCGAGGTGCGGGAAGTACTCATCCGAACGCTTTGAAATGCCCCCTCCGATGATGAAGAGCTCGGGGGAGAACAGGAACTCGACGTGGGAGAGATAGCGCTGCAGCAGCACGCTGTACTCTTCCCAGCTCAAACCGTCCCGTTCGCGCGCGACGGCGGATGCTTTCGTTTCGGCGTCGTGGCCGTCCACCTCAAGGTGACCGAGCTCGGCGTTGGGTACCAGATGGCCGTTGAAGATGAAAGCTGAGCCGATTCCGGTGCCCAAGGTAATGACGAGGACCGTGCCGTCGACGCCTTCGCCCGCCCCGTAGCGGGCTTCGGCAAGGCCGGCGGCGTCGGCGTCATTGATGACCTCTACCGGGCGGTCCAAGCGCTTGGTGAGCAGCGAGTCGATGTCGGTGTCGAGCCAGGACTTGTCAACGTTTGCCGCAGAGCGGACCACGCCGTGCTGGATGATTCCGGGGAAAGTGACTCCGACGGGCGATCCCTTGGCTGGGGCGTCGTCGCGGGCCGTCAACTCTTCGACGATCTGCGCGATCACCTCGGCGACGGCTCCCGGCGTCGCGGGCTGCGGCGTGGGAATACGGACGCGGTCCCCGAGCATCTTGCCCTTCTTGAGATCGACGATGCCGCCCTTGATACCGGTGCCACCGACGTCGATGCCGATCAGCGGGCCATTCTTGTGGATCTTCTCATCCTTCTTGGTCAATGCGCTTCCGTTCATGGCAGGAGGGGTGGGCAAGTCGCAGCGTGAAGGGCTGCAGGTGACCTTCCGGAGAGCTTAAGGAAGAGTCAGGATTTCGGCGCCGGTCTCGGTGACCAACAGGGTGTGTTCGAATTGCGCGGTCCGCTTGTGGTCGCGGGTGACGACAGTCCAGTCGTCGGGCCACATATCCCACTCGACTGTCCCGAGGGTCAGCATGGGTTCAATCGTGAAGACCATACCTGCTTCGATCACGGTGTTGTAAGCAGGTGCGGCGTCGTAGTGGGGGATGATCAGCCCTGTGTGGAAGGCCTCCCCGACGCCATGGCCGGTGAAATCACGGACCACACCATAGCCGAAGCGCTTCGCGTAGGACTGGATGGCCCGGCCGATCACATTGATCTCGCGGCCAGGAGCCACCGCTTTGATGGCACGGTTGAGCGACTCGTGCGTGCGTTCAACCAGCAGGCGGGACTCCTCGTCCACGTCGCCCACCAAGAAGGTGTAGTTGGTGTCCCCGTGGACGCCATTGATATAGGCCGTGATGTCTATATTCAGGATGTCGCCGTCTTGCACCGCGGTGTTGTCAGGAATGCCGTGGCAAATGACCTCGTTGAGCGAGGAGCACAGGGACTTGGGGAAGCCCCGGTAGCCGAGCGTTGACGGGTAGGCGTGGTGGTCCAGAATGAACTCGTGGCCGATCCGGTCAAGCTGGTCCGTGGTGACGCCGGGCACGATGTGCTTGCCCACCTCGACGATCGCCTGGGCTGCAATTTTGCTGGCGATACGGATTTTCTCGATGGTTTCCGCTGTTTTGACCTCGGAACCGGTGAACTTTGCCGGCGCGGGCTTGCCGACGTACTCCGGGCGCGGGATGGACGCCGGCACCGGCAGCTGTGGGCTGACAGTTCCTTGGGTGAGCGTGCCGATGGGTGCGGTCAAAGCGGGAGAAGGCATAGATTGATCATATAAGGGACGTAAGAGACCCAAGTAACTAAGTTGCTAAAAAACAGCCTAGTCAACGGGCAACCGCCCCGCCGGCGTTACGGCGGGACTCGCAGAGGAGAAACCGTGGCGGAGTACTGGTACAACGTTCAGACACACCAGATCGAAGAGGACGCGATGTCCGATTGGACCCAGTTGATCGGTCCTTACAAGACGCGCGAGGAAGCGGAGCACGCCTTGGAAAAGGTCAAGGCGCGCAACGATGCCTGGGACAAGGACGACGAAGACTGACGCGGTGTTCGCTTAGAAAGAGTGTTCCGGGCCGGGGAACTGGCCGGACCGGACGTCGTCGGCATACGCCTTCGCGGCTTCGCTGAGAGTGGTGCGCAGATCCGCGTACTGCTTGACGAACTTGGCCATTTTTCCGCCGCGCAACCCGGCCATGTCTTGCCACACCAGCACCTGGCCGGTGGTCGCGTTGCCGGCTCCGATCCCGATCGTGGGCACCTCGACGGCGGCGTCGACGGCGGCTGCCGTTTCCGCGGGAACCATCTCCATGAGCACACAAAACGCTCCGGCGTTGGCGAGGGCAACTGCGTCTTCGATCAAGCGGGTGGCGTCGTCGCCACGGCCTTGGACCCGGTAGCCTCCCAAAGAGTGTTCGCTTTGGGGCGTGAAACCGATGTGCGCCATGACGGGAATGCCCGCCTGGACCATCGCCCGCACGGTTCCGGCGTAGTAAGCGCCGCCCTCGATCTTGACTCCGTGCACCAAGCCTTCCTTGAGGAAGCGAACGCCTGTTGCCACCGCCTGCTCAGCCGACACTTCGTAGCTGCCGAAGGGAAGATCGGCCACTACCAAGGCACGCTTGGCGGATCGGGCCACCGCGCGGCACAAGGGGAGGAGTTCGTCGACAGTTACAGGGAGGCTGGTTTCATTCCCGAAGACATTGTTGGAGGCAGAATCGCCTATCAGCAGGACCTCGATGCCGGCCTGGTCGAAGATTTCAGCCGTGTATTGCTCGTAGGCGGTCAACATCGCAAAGCGCTCACCCTTGGCCTTGGCTTGTTGAAGGTGGTGCGTCCGGATTCTGGCCACGGGCTTGGGAGATGAAGCCGTCACGGCGGGTCCTGTTCCATAGGGAGCGGGAACTTCGGCGGGCATGCTGGAATCGGAACTGTTGCTGGGGGCCATGAATAGAGCGTATGCGGTACCGGCCGTCCTAGCCACCGGGGTACTCGCAGCCCGCATTTGTAAACGCTGTGTTACGCGGACCAGGCCTGCATCCAATCCGGGCCAATGCTTAGTAGAGTGAATGCGGAGTTGTCGTCGGCTTCGAACCTCGAACCGGCGGCATGGACGTTGACCCGGAAATGAGGCCTCATGGACCGCCAGCAAGAGTTCGTTCTGCGAACTATCGAAGAGCGTGACGTGCGCTTCGTACGCTTGTGGTTTACCGACGTCGTCGGTTTGCTGAAATCGGTAGCACTTGCACCGGCAGAAGTGGAAGGCGCCTTCGAGGAAGGCCTGGGGTTCGATGGCTCGGCCATTGAAGGCCTCGCGCGGGTGTTCGAGTCGGACATGCTGGCCCAGCCCGACCCCTCCACGTTCCAGATCCTGCCCTGGCGGGGTGAAACAGAGCAGACCTCCAGGATGTTCTGCGACATTCTGACTCCCGACGGCGAGCCGTCCACAGCCGATCCCCGGAATGTCCTGAAGCGGACGTTGGCCAAGGCCGCGGACATGGGCTTTACCTGCTACACGCATCCTGAGATCGAGTTCTACCTCCTCAAGTCCCAGGACCTCGATGCCAACGGCGTCCCTGTTCCCGTTGACGAGGGCGGTTACTTCGACCACGTGCCCGGTGGGGTGGCCCAGGACTTCCGTCGCACTGCCGTGACCATGCTTGAATCCGTCGGCATCTCGGTGGAATTCAGCCACCACGAGGGCGGCCCCGGCCAGAACGAGATCGATCTCCGTTATGCGGACGCCCTGCAGACTGCAGACAACATCATGACCTTCCGCACGGTCATCAAAGAAGTGGCCCTGCAACAGGGCACGTATGCCACATTCATGCCGAAGCCCTTTACGGACCACCCGGGTTCGGGCATGCACACGCACTTCTCCCTGTTCGAGGGCGATGCCAACGCCTTCTATGAAGCCGGCGCCGAGTTCCAGCTTTCGCGCACGGCGCGCCAGTTCATTGCCGGCATCCTCCAGCACGCACCGGAATTCACCGCCGTCACCAACCAGTTCGTGAATTCCTACAAGCGCCTGTGGGGCGGCGGCGAAGCGCCGAGCTACCTGAGCTGGGGCCACAACAACCGTTCCGCCTTGGTTCGTGTGCCGCTCTACAAGCCGGGCAAAGGCCAGTCTGCGCGGATCGAATACCGAGGTATCGACTCCGCCACCAACCCGTACCTTGCGTACGCCGTCCTGCTGGGTGCCGGCCTCAAGGGCATTGAGGAAGGCTACGAACTTCCGGCCGCAGCCGAAGACGACGTCTGGTCGCTGACCACAGCCGAGCGCAAGGCGATGGGTCACACTCCGCTGCCAGCCAGCCTCCACGATGCGATCCGCGCCATGGAGGATTCGGAACTCGTAGCGGACATCCTCGGCGAACAGGTCTTTGACCACTTCCTGCGCAACAAGCGTGCGGAATGGCAGGACTACCGGCTCCAGGTCACCCCTTACGAGCTCAAGCGCAACCTCGGCATTCTCTAAGCCGTGAGCGTGCAGCCTGGCCCGCCGGCTCATTTCGGCCGGTTTCAGCGATCTTGAGAAGGGTGAACGGTTTCTCGCTGCCCGCGAGCTCGACGGCATTGACCAAGACACGATCTTCGCCGGGCTGCACCTGAGTGCCAGTCCGGACACCGCGCTCCAGTCGCTCGTCCGCCTGATCGAGAAGCATCCCTCGCTCAAACGGCTTGCGGGGGAGCACCCCGACCGTAGCGAGCCGCTGTACCGTCTGCTCGGGGCGTCCGAGGCTTTGGGCGAGTTCCTGATCAGGCATCCGGAGCATCTGGATGTCTTCGATGTCCGGGTCAGCCCTGAGCCACTGTCTGCCGATGCCGGTGAACTGCGGATCAAGCTCCTCCGATCAGTCAAGGCAGATCCTCACTCTCCCAGGCCCGTGGCCGGGATGACCGGACCCCGCGCCTACTCCGCACTCCGGACGGCCTACCGGCGTGGATTGACGGAACTGGCCATCAAGGACCTCTGCGCGGCCAGTCCGCAGGACTTCATGCCCGCTGTCGGCGCCGAACTGGCTGACCTCGCCGGCGCGGCGATAGAGGCGGCCCTGGCGGTGGCCCGGGCCGAAGCCGCAGCGACCTTCGACCCGGCCGAGATAGCCGGCGTCGGGCTGGCTGTCATCGGCATGGGCAAATGCGGTGCCCGTGAGCTCAACTACATTTCCGACGTCGACGTCATCTACGTAATCGAAGCGCCGAACCTCGAGGATGCCGAGGCCGCGACCATCGGTACGGCGCTCGCAGCCGGCATTTCACGCGCGATCTGCGCTACGGGACCCGAACCCGGTCTGTGGGAGGTCGACGCGAACCTGCGGCCGGAGGGGAAATCCGGTCCGCTCGTCAGGACGCTGCCCTCGCATTTGAGCTACTACGCGAAGTGGGCGGAAAGCTGGGAATTCCAGGCACTGCTTAAGGCCCGGACCATCGCCGGGGACAGGGACCTCGGTTTACGGTACGAGCAAGCCGTCCAACCGCTCGTCTGGGCATCCGCCGGCAGGGAAGGATTCGTGGAGTCCGTGCAGGCGATGCGCCGCAGGGTTACCAACAACATCGCCCCTGCCGAGGAGCAGCGCCAGATCAAACTGGGACCCGGCGGGTTGCGTGATGTCGAGTTCACCGTGCAGCTCCTCCAACTCGTGCACGGAAAGTCCGATGAAACGCTTCGTTGCCGCGATACGACGTCTGCAATTTCCGCACTGTCCGCGGGCGGCTACATTGGCCGGGTCGATGCCGCTGCCTTTGACGCCGCTTACCGCTATCTGCGGGTCCTTGAGCACCGTATCCAGTTGTTCCAGATGCGTCGCACGCACCTCATGCCCACGAACCAGGACGCCTTGCGGTTCCTCGCCAAAGCCGTCCTGGGTCCTTTCTCAACGGGCAGGCCCCACCCCGATGCCCTGATTGAATCGTGGCAGAAAACGAAGCGGTCGGTCCGGGAACTGCACGACCGGATCTTTTACCGGCCGCTGCTCAACACTGCCGCGAAGCTGAGCAGCGAAGACGCCCGGCTCACACCGGAAGCCGCGCAAGGCCGTCTCGCGGCGCTGGGCTACCGCGACCCGCAAGGCGCGATGCGCCACATTCAGGCACTCACCGCGGGGGTCAGCCGTCGTGCTGCCCTGCAGCGGCAACTGCTGCCGATCCTCCTCGGCTGGCTCGCCGAAGGAGTAGATCCCGACGCCGGACTGCTCGCCTTCCGACGGGTCAGCGAAGCACTCGGAACCACGCATTGGTACCTCGGGATGCTCCGGGATTCGCAAGCGGCAGCGGAGCGGCTTTGCCATGTGCTCGCCAACTCGCGGCTGATCGCCGACCTCTTGGAAGTTTCCCCGGAATCCGTTGCGTGGCTCGGTTCCGACAAGGAACTCATGCCTCTCGAATTTGAAGCCCAGTGGCAGGAAATCCAAGCCAAAATGTCACGCCACGCCGTTCCCGAGAATGCGATGCGGCTCATCAGGCTTATCAGGCGCCGGGAAATCCTCCGTATCGCCATTGCGGACAGCGCCGGCCTCCTTGAGCAGGACGCCGTGGGCGCGGCACTGGCCGATGTGGACCGGGCGGCGGTTCTGGGCGCCTTGCACGTCGCCGAGAACATCGTGGCCTCCGAGGGGACCCTCAAGACCCAGGTCCTCGTGGTTGCGATGGGCAGACAAGGCGGCTGCGAGATTGGCTACGGCTCGGATGCCGACGTCATCTACGTCCATCGTGCCGTGCCTGGAGCGAGCGAAGCGGAAGCACAGCAGCAAGCCCTTGCGATTGTGGGGCATATTTCCACTCTGCTCACCCAGCCCCTCAAGCCGGCAATCCTCGCTGAGCGGGTCCTTGTGGTTGACGCCGACCTCCGCCCTGAAGGAAAGAACGGGGCCATGGTCCGATCCTTGGATTCCTATGCGGAGTATTACCGGCGGTGGTCCTTGATCTGGGAAGCCCAGGCCCTGCTGCGGGCCCAGCCCATGGCGGGTAACGACGAGCTGGCTGCGGAATTCCTCTCGCTCATCAACCCCATCCGCTATCCGGAATCGCTCGCCGAGACGGATGTCCGGGAAATCCGGCGGGTCAAAGCCCGTGTTGAGTCCGAACGGCTCCCGAGGGGGGCCGACCCTGCCAGGCATGTGAAGCTCGGCCGGGGCGGACTGAGTGACGTCGAATGGCTTGTCCAACTTCTGCAACTGCAACACGCAGGCAAACATCCGGGGCTGCGGACCACGTCCACCCTGCAAGCCCTCGACGCGATTGAAGCGCTGGGCCTTCTCGACAGGGGCGACGTGGTGCTGCTGCGCGATGCTTGGCGGCTGGCAAGCCGAATCCGCTCGGCAAATGTGATCTGCACCGGACGTGCTTCCGACCTCCTGCCGGCCTCCCGGCGCGATCTGGAGGCCGTGGCCCGCTGGTGTGGCTATGCTCCCGGCCAGGCCGCGGCATTCGAAGAGGATTACCTGCGGCAGAGCCGGAGGGCGCGGGCTGTCTTTGAAAAGGATTTCTACGGTCAGTGATGTCCCGTCCGGGCTGCTGAGCGATGCGCGGGGGCCGCTAAGCTCGAAGGATGCGTGAAACCGTGTGGTTGATTCCTTTGAAGGACCTCGACGATGACGCCCGCGCCATCAAGCTGGGTGACGTCGCGGTCATGGAGTTGGCTGCAGGGCAGGAAGACTTCGTCGGCGACCCTTTCGCGATGATGCTCATGGGCCTGGAAGACGAAAGCCGCGTGCCGTACGTCATCGAAGCGGACGGTGCCGCCGTCGGAGTCTTCACCTTGCAGACTGGTGCGGCGACGCTGGCAGGATGGCCCGACGACGATTCGGCCTGGCTCCTGCGGGGCTTCCTGATCGATCAGGGCCACCAGGGGAGAGGATTGGGCTCCCAAGCTGCTGCGGCGGCCGCCCGGGAGGCACACAAGCTGACAGCGAGGCTGGGCAGCGGGCAGGCCGGCGTCGTGCTCTCCGTCAATGAGCGCAATCCCGCAGCCCGCTCCGCTTATGAGAAAGCCGGCTTCGCGGAAAGCGGCAGATACCTGGGCGGCAGCACCGGACCCCAGCTGACGATGTATCGGGAATTTGCCGGCTGAACCGGGGACACGGGGATACCTCGAGGGCGGCTGATTAGAATAATAAGCATACTTACAGTATGGTTTTTGAGGTTTGCACAGCGATAAAGGCAATCATCAGAATGTTTTCGACTGAAACGAAAGGTACATCATGAATGTCATCCTTGGAATCGTCGCGATCGTCGCGATCGTTTTCTTTATCATTGGCGGCACCGTAAAGGCTCTGGGGTTCCTTCTCTGGATTGCCCCGATTCTGATCGTCTTGGCGATCATCGTCTTCCTCTTCCGGTTGATTAGCGGGCGCAGGCGGGTGTAGGGATACCTGAGCTTTACACAAGGACGGCTGTGTCTTAACGGACACGGCCGTTCTTGTTTTATGCGGCCCGGGCAGGGTGAACGTCAAAGCAAGACACCTTCACACACTCGCCATTAGTGGGTCAAAATGAACCATCTACCGCCCCGTCGGGACGTCTTCTGCCTGCAATACCCAATGCCCACAGGAGAAAATATGCGTTACGAGGTGACGGTGACGGATGTTGCGGCTCGTCCTACGGCAGTGGTGCCGGCGACGACCACATGGCAGGAGTTCCCGACGCTGTGGCGGGAACTGTCTGATGAGGTGTGGGCATGCCTCCGCGCGGGCGGGATCTCCCGAGGCTGCCGCGTTGTCATGCTGTATTTGGACGACGTGCCACATGTTGAGGTGGGGGTCGAGTTGCTCGTACCGTGTCCGCTCACGGGGCGGGTAGTGGCGTCAACCTTGCCGGCCGGACGAGTTGCCGTAACCACTCACTACGGAGCGTACGCGGGGTTGGGAGATGCGCATCGCGCCGTGTTTGACTGGTGTACCGCCCAGGAGAAACAGACTGCCGGCGCGCGATGGGAGGTCTACGGACCACACAACGACGATCCCGCCAAGGTATGGACCGAGGTCTACTATCTGTTGGCGTGAAGGCGGCGAAGTAGTGCTCCTTCATTAAAGACGAACGGCCGTTGCAACTCCCGGATAACCCGGTTGTTGCAACGGCCGCTGCGGACTAAACCCCGTTTAGCCCCGTGATTAGCTACACGCCGTAGTAGAGCTCGAACTCGTACGGGTTCGGGCGCAGCGAGAGCGGACGGATCTCGTTCTCGTACTTGTATTCGATCCAGGTGTCGATCAGGTCCTGGGTGAAGACGCCGCCGGCCTGCAGGAACTCGTTGTCCTCGCTCAGGGCCTCAAGTGCTTCCTCGAGGGAACCCGGAGCCTTGGGGATGTCCTTGGCTTCTTCGGCGGGAAGCTCGTACAGGTCCTTGTCGATCGGAGCCGGGGGCTCGATGCGGTTGCGGATGCCGTCGATGCCAGCCATGAGCTGTGCAGCGAACGCCAGATACGGGTTGGACGAGGGGTCCGGAGCGCGGAACTCAATGCGCTTGGCCTTCGGGTTGGAGCCCGTGATCGGGATACGGATACCGGCAGAGCGGTTGCCCTGCGAGTAAACCATGTTGACCGGAGCTTCGAAGCCCTTGACCAGGCGACGGTAGGAGTTGACGGTCGGGTTCGTGAAAGCGAGCACTGCGGAAGAGTGCTTCAACAGACCGCCGATGTACCAGCGAGCGGTGTCAGAGAGGCCCGCGTAACCCTTTTCGTCGTAGAACAACGGCTCGCCGTTGGTCCACAGGGACTGGTGGCAGTGCATGCCCGAGCCGTTGTCACCGAAGATCGGCTTCGGCATGAAGGTAACGGACTTGCCGTATTCCCATGCCGTGTTCTTGATGACGTACTTGAACTTCTGCAGGTCGTCAGCGGCGTGCACCAAGGTGGTGAACTTGTAGTTGATCTCGGCCTGGCCAGCGGCACCGACTTCGTGGTGCGAGCGCTCGACTTCGAGGCCTGCTTCGTCCAGGGCGATGCACATGGCGTCGCGGAGGTCAGCCTGGTGGTCAACCGGGGAAACCGGGAAGTAGCCGCCCTTGAAGGGGGTCTTGTAACCGAGGTTTCCGCCTTCTTCGTCGCGGCCCATGTTCCAAGGGGCTTCAATCGAGTCGATCTTGTAGAAGGAGCCCTGGGGGGAGGACTCGAACTGCACGTTGTCGAAGACGTAGAACTCAGCTTCGGGAGCAAAGAATGCGGTGTCCGCAATGCCGGTGGAGGCCAGGTAGGCCTCAGCCTTTTCGGCAACGCCGCGGGGGTCGCGGTGGTACGGATCGCCCGTACGGGGGTTCACGATCGAGAAGTTCAGAGCAAGCGTCTTCTCAACGCGGAAGGCGTCGATGAAGGCCGTGGTGACGTCCGGAATGAGCTGCATGTCAGACTCGGCGATGCCCTGGAAACCGCGGATGGAAGATCCGTCAAAGAGCTGACCGTTGACAAAGAAGTCAGCGTCGACGCTCTTGGCCGGCACATTGAAGTGCTGCTGGACGCCCGGAAGATCGGTGAAGCGGATATCGACGAATTTTACGTCTTCGTCTTTGATGAACTTGAGGACTTCGTCCGCAGTCTTGAACATCTATGCTCCTAACGCATAACAAGTAACAGGCCCGCAGGCCGTCTGATCCAGCTCAAACCGATAGCAGGGAAACAAAAAAGTATCCCTGCTGCGGCGGCTAGCAACTTCTCTAACCCTAGGGACAAGGGATTTCCCCGGGGTATCAGTATTGTTTCGTGCAGGTTACAGAATTGCCTGCTGTGTAAACGCTACTGGTCTATCGCAGTGCCAGTCTATGTCTTCCGGTATGTGGTCTTTCTGCGGGGACACTGCGAACCACTCAGCCTGGGGACCACCCGCCGTCGGCTATCCAGTGGTGAAGCCGTAAGCTTGAACTGTGGTTGATCGCAAAGATATTGGTTCATGGCTTACAGGCCCGGATACGTCCGGAATTTCCAAATACCCGGGAGAACGGCTTGGCCTGCCGGAGTCCGGCCCCGGTTCCATTGCCCGGGCGGGCCGCCGCATCCTCGCGATCTGCATCGACTGGGCCATTGCCCTGGCAATCAGCAACTTTGCCTTCGGCGGCAATCAGTGGGCGACGCTCGCAGTCTTTGCGGTGGAGCAGATCCTGCTCATCGGCACGCTTGGCTACAGCATCGGGCACAGGGTCGCAGGTATCCACGTGGTGCGTCTGGGAGGTGGGCCCGCAGGACCGCTGGCCGCTGTGGTACGCACGCTCCTGCTTTGCCTCGTGATTCCGGCGGTTGTCTTCGATCCCGATCAGCGTGGCCTTCACGACAAAGCCATGAACACGATACTTATTCGGATGTAGCTTTTCCGAAAAAATAGCCGCCCTGCTCTGGATATTCCAGAGCAGGGCGGCTTACTTATTTGGCCTCTAGCGTCCGCGCGCTGCCTTACGGTCCGGGCGCGCCTTGTAGGGGTCGATACCTTTGGGGATCGGGAGGCGGTTGCCGAGCGAAGAGATCCGCTTGTTGACCGCGCCCACCTCAACCTTGGTGAGCTCGTTCTTGTACTTGTTCATGGTCTTGGCAATCTGGCTGATGGGCACCTGGCCCTCGCCACGACCGCTTTCGATCACGTGGATGGTCACGTTCGGGAGGATGCGGGACAGCTTCTTGCGCTCGGCGTCCGCCAGTGGCTTGACGCGGTGCGAGGGTCCTTCGGTCACGAGTACGACGCCGGGACGGCCGATGGCGCGGAAGACCGCATCCTGGGTGCGCGGGTTGACCGCAACGGGCTGGTCTTCAGTGATCCAGCCACGGCGCAGGGTTCCCAGGGCCGCGCCGGAGGCGCCGGGCTGGTTCTCGATCTGGGCGAAAGCCGCCCGTTCCGCGCGGCGCGAGAGGATGAAGACAGCTGCCAACAGGCCCAAGGGAATACCGATGATCAAGCCCGTAACCCAGTTGTTCAGAATCAGGCCGACGACGAGGCTGACGGCAATGACGCCGAGGAACGCCAGCAGCATGAGCCACACGACCATGGGGTCATTGCGGCGCGTCATCTTGAAGACTTCGCCTATCTGCTTCAGCTGGCTCGGCTTCTTGGCCTTTGCTTCCTTGGGCTTGCGGGAAAACAAGCGGCGCTTGGGAGTATCGGAAGCCGATGTTGTCGAGTTGCTGGAATCAGGGGATTTCGCCATAGTGCCTTAATTCTACGTGATTTATGCCAAAGAACCGGACGCCGGGTTTGTCCGGGGTCCGGTTCTTTGGGCATGCGTTTACTTTGCGTTAAGCCTGGCGTGCGAGGAGGGTGCGGGCTTCCTGGCGGGTGGTGCCGGAGTCCTGGATGCCGTCGGCGATGTGCTCTAAGTGCACGGGGATTTCGCGGCCTTTTTTGCGCATCGCGGTGGCCCAGAGGCGTCCGGCACGGTAGGAGGAGCGGACCAAGGGTCCGGACATGACGCCGAGGAAGCCGATTTCCTCGGCTTCGGTGGCGAGGTCCACGAATTCCTGGGGTTTGACCCAGCGGTCCACGGGCAGGTGCCGTTCGGAGGGGCGCAGGTACTGGGTGATGGTGATCAGGTCACAGCCGGCGGCGTGCAGGTCGGCCAGGGCTTCGGAGATTTCTTCCCGGGTTTCGCCCATGCCCAGGATGAGGTTGGATTTGGTGACCATGCCGTGGGCCCGGCCCTGGGTGATGACGTCCAGGGAGCGGTCGTAGCGGAACGCGGGGCGGATGCGTTTGAAGATCCTGGGCACGGTCTCGACGTTGTGCGCGAAGACTTCCGGGTTGGAGTCGCAGATAGCCGCGATGTGTTCGGGTTTGCCGGAGAAGTCCGGGATGAGCAGTTCCACGCCGGTGCCGGGGTTCAGTTCGTGGATCTTGCGGACAGTTTCGGCGTAGAGCCAGACGCCTTCGTCGGCCAGGTCATCGCGGGCGACGCCGGTGACGGTGGCGTAGCGCAGGTTCATGGCCTGGACGGAGCGGGCCACCTTGGTGGGTTCGAACATGTCCACGGGGGAGGGTTTGCCGGTGTCGATCTGGCAGAAGTCACAGCGGCGGGTGCATTCGGAACCGCCGATCAGGAAGGTCGCTTCCTTGTCTTCCCAGCATTCGAAGATGTTCGGGCAGCCGGCTTCCTCGCAGACGGTGTGCAGGCCTTCTTTTTTCACGAGGTTCTTCAGGCCCACGAATTCCGGGCCCATCTGGACCTTGGCCTTGATCCACTCGGGCTTGCGTTCGACCGGGACGGCTTTGTTGCGCTGTTCAACGCGCAGCAGCTTACGGCCTTCAGGTGCCAAGGTCACTGGAGTGCTCCTTCGGGGCTGGATACGAGTGCTTCTTCATGCTTGCGGAACTCTTCCTTGAAGCGCTCGGCAATATCGGCAGGGTTAATTCGTCCGGCCGGTCTCGATGGACATGGTGGTGACGCTTGCATCAGTGATGCCGCAGGCGATGATCTGTTCGTAAGGAGCTAGATCGTTGCTGCAGTTGATGGCAACTCCATGCATGGTGACGCCGTCCAGGACGCGGATGCCGATCGCTGCGATCTTGCGGTCCGGACCCTTCTCGTCAGCGAGGACCCAGACTCCCGCCCGGCCTTTGACGCGAGTGGCTTTGATCCCGTAGTCGTCGATGATCGCGATCATGACGTCCTCGAGACGCTCGACGTAGTCGCGGATGCCGGCGCGGTTCTTCAGCTTGAGGATGGGATAAGCGATCAGCTGCCCCGGTCCGTGCCAAGTCAGCTTGCCGCCACGATCGACCGGAACAACCGGCGTGCCGTCAAACGGACGCTCATGGTCTTCCGTGAGCTTGCCTGCCGTGTAGACCGCCGCATGCTCAAGGAGCAGGACGGTGCTGGGTTTCTCGCCGGCAACAACTTTGTTGTGGAGTTCGCGCTGGATATCCCAGCCCTGCATGTAGTCAACGAAATCCGGGGCAAGACCCAGCTGTGAGAACTCAAGAGTCATGGGGATAAGCTTAGACCCAGCTGGGCGAACGCCATGATTTTGTGGCCAAGCTCTCAGTCGTACTCGGCCCCGTCGCGGGCTCGGATCGGGGGCTGTGGATAACTTCTGCGGCAATCCGTGAATTCCGGTATCTCTTGAGGCATGGAGACTTTTGCACCCAGCCCCGGCGATCGGGACGATGGGAGACAGGACAACGGCGGGCAGCGCAGCGGGGCAGCCGTCGGATGGCGGGGGACCGACTGCCCCAAACCGGTGATTCCGGGCTTTGTTCCGGTCCGTGAGCTGGGCCGCGGCGCAAGCGCCACAGTGTGGCTCGCCAGGGAAGAGCGGTCGGGAACGGGTTTCGCCGTGAAATGCCTTTTTCCGGGGACTGAGGCTGAGGAAAAGGGCGTGGCGGATCCGGCCGACGCCAAGTCATCGTTGCTCCGGGAGGTACATCTGCTCTCGCGGCTGGACCACGAACACCTCGTCAGGCTCCGCGGCGTCGTTCAGTTGGCAGGGTCCTTCGACGGCGGACTGGGACTGGTCATGGACTACGCTCCCGGTGGTTCGCTGGGTCAGTTGGTGTCAACCCGGGGACGCCTTAGCGTGGGGGAGACGATAACCGTCCTGACTCCACTGGCCCAGGCTCTCGCTTACTTGCATCGCCAAGGCATGACACATTCCGATGTAGCGCCGGGGAACGTCCTGTTCACTGCCCAAGGGAAGCCCCTCCTCTCGGATCTGGGCGTTTCACGCATGGTGGGTGACGTTTCCGGCCTTGCGGGGTCCGGCACTCCGGGATTCGCGGATCCTGGAGTCCACGTCCGCGTTGCAGCCGAGCTCCAGCCAGAGCGCGATACCTATGCCCTCGCCGCCCTTGGCTGGTACTGCCTCACCGGCTCCGCTCCGGATATCACCGCGCGCAGGCCACCACTGACTTTGCTGATCGAGGGCGTCCCTGCGGCACTCGCCGCCGCCCTCGAGGCCGGACTTCATCCTGACGGAAACCAGCGGCCTTCGACGGCGGAATTCGGTATCGCCGTCTACCGGAGCGCGGCACCGGCACCGTTGGATTTGTCCGGTTCGGTCCATGCGACGGTTGTCCCCGAACTGCTGACCCGGCGTCGGGCTCCCAAACGCAGCGGAAAAGGTGCCCGCATCGCTGCATTTGTCGGACGCTTCCGTTCGCCGCCGGGAAGACGGGCAGTCCCTAGGAGCGCTCGGCGACTTTCCGGACGACGGCGGGCCGCGCCCATCGTGCTGGCTTTCGGGATGCTCGTGGTTGCCGGTTCAGCGACCGCAGCGTGGTGGGCAGCTCATCAAGGGCCGGGATCTGGCAATCAGGTGCAGGGATCCTGGCAACAAACGCAAAGCCCGACGCCGACGCCCGGCCAGCAAGTGCCCAGCCAGCAAGTGCCCGGCCAGCTTCCCACGGAGGTCCTCGACCGCATCCGGTCCCAAGACCCGGAAGAAGCTGTCCGGGGGCTATCGGCCGTCCGGGACGCGGCATTTAGTACTGGCGAACTCGAGCTGCTGGAGCGGGTCAATGTACAAGGCTCGGGTGCTGCCGCAGCGGACGGAAAAGTCAGGGACGGATTGCGGGCAGCCGGATTGGTTCTTGTTGGCTTTTCCACCAAGGTGGTCAGCTCGAGCCTGGAGGGTATCGCCGGCCCGGACCGCGCAACGGTTGTAGTCGCCGTGGAGACGTCGGCCTATGAAGAACGGGATGCCTCAGGGAAAGTGGTCCGAGTGCGTCCCGCGAGCAGCCGCAAGGAACTCAGGGTGGTCCTGTTGCGTGGCGCGGGCGAGTGGAGGATTGCCGAAATCCTGGCCAAACAGGCGTGAATCGCCAGGCAGGCGTCAGCAGAATCGGTGATCACTTGCCCCCGCTTGCGACCCATCGGGCGGCGTCAACCAGCGCAGGGTGCTGCCAGGAAAAACCGGAATCCATCAGCTTCGCCGGTTCCATGCGCTGGTTGGCAAGAATCAATTCCTCTGCCAACTGGCCGCCCAGGACGAGGCGGAGGGCCGGCGAAGGCACTCGCAGGAAGGCCGGGCGGTGCAGGGCGGCGGCCAGCTGCGCAACGATGGCGTTGACGTCGGCGCTTTCGGGGGCGCATACGTTAACGGGACCCTCAAGCGGCGAGTCGAGCAGATACTCAAAAGCTGAGACTTCATCAATCAGGGAGATCCAGGGCCAGTACTGCCGCCCGTTTCCCAAGGGGCCGCCCAAACCCCACTTCACGAGCGGCAGAAGCGGTCCCAATGCTCCGCCCTCCGGGCTCAGGACCACCCCGGTTCGCGGAGTCACCACCCGAACGCCCGGCGGTGCCGTATGGGCGGCGGCTTCCCAGTCAACGCACAGTTCCGCCAACATGCCTTTTCCGGCGCCGGAATCCTCGCGGAGCACACCGGTCCGAGAGGAACCGTAGTATCCGGACGCCGATTGGCTCAGGAAAGTTCCTGGTGGCGTTGCCAGGCGTGCCATCGCCGCCGTGAGCGTCTTTGTGCTCTGCAGGCGCGAATCAATGAGCTCCCGTACCCGGGCCTTGGTCCAGCGGCGGGCTCCGATGCCCGCCCCGGAGAGGTTGATCACTGCATCCGCACCGTCAAGCACCGCCTCGTCCAGCTGCCCGGTGGCAGGGTCCCAACTCGCTTCGCCGGTATCCGCGGGTGGACGGCGAACCAGCCGGACGACGTCGTGCCCTTTGCGGCCAAGATGTTCGGACAGTGCGGTTCCGATAGATCCTGAAGCACCAGATATCACGATTCGCATGCCCCATCACATCACGGCGAGCGTCACTTCGGCACTCCGGCTGGCCTCAAAGAGCTCGCTTCCCCTTTGACTATGATCGAACAATGACCTCCTCCAGCTACTTCCGTTTCCCGCATGTGCACGGTGATCTGCTCACTTTCGTGGCCGAAGACGACGTTTGGATTGCGCCCGTGGCCGGAGGCCGCGCGTGGCGAATTTCAGCCCAGCAGCTGCCTGCCCGCAATCCGCGCTTCACTCCGGACGGCAAGCGGCTCGTCTGGACGACGATCGTCGGTGCAGCTCCCGAGGTGGTGACCGCCGAGGTCGACGGCGGTGGATACCGGCAACTGAGCTACTTCGGCCACAGCACCACGCGGGTCAAGGGTTTCACCGTCTCGGGCGATGTGGTGGTCACCACAGCCTTCGAGCAGGCTGAAGGACGTCACACCCATGCGTACGCCTTGCCGCTCGACGGCGGTCCCGCCGTCGAGCTTCCCTTCGGCCCTGTCGAATCTGTGGCGTTCGGCCCGGAAGTGGGCGACGAGCGCCCTGTCGTCCTCGCGAGCGTGCTCTCCCGCGAGCCGGCTTGGTGGAAGCGCTACCGCGGCGGAACGGCCGGAAAACTCTGGATCGACGCCGACGGGAACGGCGAGTTCGCTCGCTTGGTCCCCGAACTGGACGGGAACCTCGCGGACCCGATGTGGGTAGCCGGCCGGATTGCCTTCCTTTCGGACCATGAAGGCTACGGAAACCTCTACTCCGTGCAGTCCGATGGTTCGGATCTGCGTAGGCACACCGATCATGAAGACTTCTACGTCCGGCATGCAGCGAGCGACGGCAAGCGGGTGGTCTTCGAATCGGCCGGCGAACTGTGGATCCTGCCGTCCCTTGAGGCCGGCTCGGAAGCGGCAAGGGTGGACCTCACGCTCGGTTCGGCATCGCCATCGCGCCGCCCGGCGCCCCTCAAAGTTTCGGCCCACGTAGGTGAAGTCTTCCCCGACTCGGCGGGGTCAGCCAGCGCGGTGGAATCACACGGAACCATCCACTGGCTGCGCCACAGAGACGGACCGTCGCGTGTGGTTGAAGCGACTCCTGGCGTGCGGGCAAGGCTTCCCCGGCCTCTTACGGAGGGTCGTATCGCCTACGTGGCGGATCACGACGGCGTCGATTCTGTGCACATCAAACGGATTGCACCGCGTGTCTCGCGGCCCGCTCTCGAAGCCCCGGTCCACACCGCCGCCCCGGCACCGCGCGCACCCGATGGGGCCGGTGCAGAACAATTGCCCCGCCCGGTTTCCGCATCAACCATTACCGGACAGCCCGCGGCTTCCACGGTGAGGCTTCCGGAGCCGCTGGCGGATGACACTCCCGGTTCGGTGGACACAGCGAGCGTGCCCGACGGCGTCCTGGATCGCCGGGCGGACCAGTTGCGGATCGACTTCCCCAAGGCAGCCCGCCCCAGCGCCCTCGAGGCCAGTCCTGATGGCAGATGGCTTGCAGCGGGAACTGCGTTCGGCGATGTCTACCTCGCCGACACAGTCAGCGGAGCCTTGTCACTGTTGGTCAGCGTAGGGGACGGCAGCATTGACGGCCTCGCGTGGTCGCCGGATTCGCAATGGCTGGCATGGTCCGAGCCTGTGACCGCGTTCGGGTCGCGAAGCAAGCTGCAGATGGTCGAGATGGCCAACCCGGACGTCATTGTGGACGTCACGGATGGCCGTTTCTGCGACGAATCGCCGGCATTCACTCCGGACGGCAAGTTCCTCGCCTTCCTCTCCAACCGAAGTTTTGACCCCGTCTATGACGGACACGCCTTCGATTTGTCTTTCCCCAGCCCCATCAAGCCGTACCTCGTGGCACTTGCGGCAGACACGCCGTCGCCCTTTGGTCCCGCAGTGGACCTCCTGGAGGTCGAACCGGATATGGATGATTCGGTCGCTGACACAGGGGCTTCGTCTGGCACGGGCGGTTCGTATGGCACGGGGGCCAAGGACGGTAAGGCGCCAACTGTAGACGTCCGGGTAGACCTTGAGGGCCTCGCGTTGCGGGTCATCGGCGTCCCCGTGCCACAGGGCAACTACTCGGGGCTCTCCGCGGCCAGCGGAGCATTGCTGTGGCTCGACACGCCTCTTTCCGGGGTCACGGGCGATGGCCGCGGGAAGGTGCAGGATAAGGCGCCCTCACCGGCCTTGGTCCGCTACGATCTTTCGAAGCAGAAGCCCGTCACCCTGGTCCCCGCGGTGGAACGCTACCGCTTGTCCGGAGACGGCAGGAAACTGGTCTTCGTCAACGACAAACAGGTTTTTGCCGTGCCGTCTGATGCCAAGGCCGATGAGGAATCAGGCGAGCTCGTCAAGGTTGAGCTGAACCGGATCCGTGTCACCATGGATCCGCTGGCCGTCTGGGGGCAGGCATTCGACGAAGCATGGCGGCTCCAGCGGGACTTCTTCTGGACCGAAGACATGGCCGGTCAGGACTGGGAATCGGTGCACCAGCGGTACCGTCCGGTTGTCGAACGCCTGGGTTCGCATGACGACCTGGTGGACCTCCTGTGGGAACTCCACGGTGAGCTTGGTACCTCCCACGCCTACGTGCGTCCGGTGGCGGCGGGGGAGCCCGGCAGCAACGGACAAGGCAGGCTAGGTGCCGACCTCAAATCCACGGAGCTCGGCTGGGAGATCACCCGGATTCTCGCCGGAGACACCTCGGATCCACTCGCCAACTCGCCCCTGACCCGGCCTGGAGCCGATGCGAAGGCCGGCGACGTGATCCTGGCGATCGACGGCGTCGAGCTCTCCGCGGACCGCACCCCTGCCAAACAATTGGCGGGTGCGGCGGGCCGCGCGGTGGAACTTACCCTCTTGAACGGCGCCGGACATGGTGAAGCGGCCGGCCAACAGCGGCGCATTGCCGTGGTTCCGGTGAAGGACGAGGAACGTTTGCGGTACCAGGAATGGGTGCATGCCAACCGGCGCACTGTGCGCGAGGCCTCGGAGGGGAAGTTCGGCTACTTGCACGTGCCGGACATGATGGCCAATGGCTGGGCCCAGCTTCACCGGGATCTCGATACCGAGACCGCGCTGGATGGCCTGATTGTTGATGTCCGGCGCAACCGCGGTGGCCACACTTCCCAGCTCGTCGCTGAATTGATCGGCCGCAAGGTCACCGGGTGGAGCATCCCGCGCGGCGAAAAGCCCCGTACCTACCCCCATCATGCACCGCGCGGGCCGGTCATTATCCTCACGGACGAATTCGCCGGCTCCGACGGCGATATCATCACGCAGGTGTCCAAACTCCGCGGCATCGGCCCGGTCATCGGCACCCGGACCTGGGGAGGGGTCGTAGGTATTGACAACCGATTCTCCTTGGCGGACGGCACGGGCGTGACCCAGCCCCGTTATGCCACCTGGTTCTCCGGGGGCATTGGCTGGAGCGTGGAAAACTTCGGGGTGGAGCCTGACATCGAAGTGGTGTTTCCTCCGCACGCCTATGCGGCGGGCACGGATCCGCAATTGGAATACGGCATCGGTGCGCTCAAGGAAATGGTCCAGGAATTGCCGACGGACCGGCCTCCGCTGCGTGAGGGCTACCGCAAGGTACGTCCGCCGAAGCTGCCGGCGAGGCCGCAACAGCGTTAGCCGGCAACCGGGCTGCCCCGCCCGCTGGTGACGAAGGCCCCGCCACTCCATCAGGAGTTGCGGGGCCTTTGTAGTCCTGGGCGCGTTGCCGCTAGGAAGCGAGCGTGGCGTCCAAGGTGATCGGGGTTGCCTTCAGTGCCTGGGATACCGGGCAGTTGACCTTGGCGTCTTCGGCCAGGCGCTGGAATTCCTCTTCGGAAACGCCGGCAATCTTGGCAACAACAGTCAAGTGGATACCAGTGATGCCAACGCCTGGCTGGAAGGTGACGTCAGCCTTCGTGTTGACCTCTTCAGGGGTGAAACCGGCTCCGGCAACGCCGTTGCTGAAGGCCATCGAGAAGCAGGCGGAGTGGGCGGCGGCAATGAGCTCTTCCGGGCTGGTCTTGCCTTCCGCGGACTCCGCGCGGGCCTTCCACGTGACGTCGAAGTTTCCGAGTCCGGAGCTGTCCAGGGTGGTGTTGCCGGCGCCTTCGATCAGGTTGCCGTTCCATACGGTGTGTGCGGTGCGTGTTGTAGCCATGTCCACTCCTCAGCGTCGTTGGGAATTGGCATCCGGATACCGGATGCCACCGGGTTCAATCCTAGGGATTCGACGACGGCGGCGCACCGCTTGTCCGCTCTCAGTGGATTGTGACCACGGCGCCTTCGGGCCGTCGATAGTTCCGGGATTACTGCCAGATCGTGGCGATGGCGATGTTGAACAACGCCAGTCCGCCGACACCGTGGGCGAGGCCGGTGGAGACCGGTTCGCCCTTCTTGACCTTGCGCGAACCAATGACCGCAAGCACGGCAACTGCGAGGCCGATGGCGAACTTGATACCGAGCTTGAAGTAGTTGGGGTCGGCATTGGGGAGCATGGGGAGGATTCCCATCATGGCGATGCCGGTGATCAGCTGCACGAATGCGCCGTCGCGCTGACGCGGGTGGACGGTTGGCTGCCTCAGGGTGGCGATCCAGTAGCCCACAATCATGGCTGCGCCGACGATGTGCAAGAACAGCAGGACGTTGAAGAGAATACTCATGGCTCCAGCTTAGCCAGAATCTTCTACGTGCCGTAGCAAAGCCACGCACTCGACGCGAACGCAAAAAAGGGGCAGGTCCCGGTGGTTTCCCACCGGGACCTGCCCGTCGTCGTGCTAATTATCGGATCTAGAGACCCAGGTCAGCTTCGAATGCGCCTTCCTCAAGGCGGACCTTGAGGGTCTGCAGGAAGCGGCCCGCGTCGGCGCCGTCCACCAAACGGTGATCGTACGTCAGCGACAGGTACATCATGGAGCGGATGGCGATCGAGTCATCACCGTTTTCGTCTGCAACCACAACTGCACGCTTGACGATGGCGCCGGTGCCCAGAATTCCCACCTGCGGCTGGTTGATGATCGGCGTGTCGAACAGCGCGCCTACCGAACCGATGTTGGTGATGCTGAAGGTGCCGCCGGAGAGTTCGTCCGGACCGATCTTCCCCTGGCGGGTGCGGCCGGCGACGTCGGCGATCTTGCTTGCCAAGCCTGCGAGGTTAAGGTTTCCGGCGTCGGTGATGACCGGGACCAGCAGGCCCTTGTCGGTGTCTACCGCAATCGCGAGGTGTTCCGCGTTGTGGTAGGTGATTTCCTGCTTGTCTTCGTCGTACGCAGCGTTCAGCTTGGGGTGCTGCTTCAGTGCTTCGGCAACGGCCTTGGCAATGAAAGGCAGGAAGGTGAGCTTGACGCCGTTCTGGGCTTCGAAGGAACCCTTCGCCTTGAGGCGGAGCTTGGCGATCTTGGTCATGTCGACCTCGTGCACCTGGGTCAGCTGCGTAGAGATTTCGAGTGATTCGCGCATACGGCGGGCGATGACCTGGCGGATGCGCGGAGCCTTCTCCACGGTCCCGCGCAGTGAGGAAGCAACCACAGGGGCTGCAGCGGCCTTGCTGGGGGCTGCCTGAGCCGCAGGTGCCGGTGCAGCTGCCTGCGCGGCTGCCTTCTTGGATTCGGCCGCGGCGAGAACGTCCTGCTTCCGAATGCGGCCGCCGACGCCGGTGCCTGCCACGGTGGTGATGTCAACGCCGCTCTGGTTGGCGAGCTTGCGGACGAGGGGGGTGACGTAGCCGGATTCCGGTGCGGAGGACTGCGACGCCGCGGGTACCGATTCAACAACAGGTGCCGGAGCTGCAGCGGCCGCAACCGGGGCTGCTTCAGCAACAGGAGCGGGTTGAGCCGGTGCGGTTTCAGCGGCAGGAGCGGCCGGAGTGGGCGCTGCTGCTGCCGGTGCAGCTGCGGGAGCGCCTGAGCCGATGACGGCGAGAACGGAGCCGACCTCCGCCGTGTCGTCCTCGTTGACCCGAATTTCCAGCAGTGTGCCGGCCACGGGGGAGGGGATTTCGGTGTCGACCTTGTCGGTGGAAACCTCGAGGAGCGGTTCGTCCACCTCGACGGTGTCACCAATGGCCTTGAGCCAGCGGGTGACGGTGCCTTCGGTGACGCTTTCGCCCAGGGCCGGGAGGGTCACGTCGTGACCCTCTGCTGCGGCCGGAGCAGATGCTGCGGCCGGAGCCGCTGCGGGGGCCGGTGCTGCTTCCGGGGCAGGTGCCGCTTCAGGGGCAGGGGCGGGTGCTGCCGGTGCTTCTTCCGCAGGTGCGGCTGCTGGAGCTGCAGCATCGTTGCTGCCGCTGCCGATCCGGACCAGGGGAGCGCCGACTTCGGCGGTCTCGTCCTCAGCTACGAGGATCTCTTCGATGATGCCGGCAAGAGGAGACGGGATTTCAGTGTCTACTTTGTCGGTGGAAACTTCGAGCAGAGGCTCGTCGACTTCCACTCGGTCACCAACCTGCTTGAGCCAGCGAGTGACGGTGCCTTCGGTGACGCTTTCACCAAGGGCGGGCAAGTTAACGGCTTCAGACATGTCGTCCCCGTTCTCCTTATTGATCTTTAATGCGGATGAGTGTTGCCTGCTGGGGTCCTGCGCCCGCAGTTCGTGCGGGCGCAGGACCGGGTGTCTTGCGTAAGACTTAGCCGTGGAGCGGCTTGCCTGCCATCGCGAGGTGGACTTCGCCCAGGGTCTCGTTCTGCGTCGGGTGTGCGTGGATGAACTGGGCCACGTCCTCCGGGTGTGCTTCCCAGTTGACAATAAGCTGTGCTTCGCCGATTTGCTCGCCCATGCGGGAACCGATCATGTGGATACCGACGACGGGGCCGTCCTTCTGGCGGACCACCTTGACGATGCCGCCGGTGCCCAAGATGGAGCTCTTGCCGTTGCCGGCGAGGTTGTATTCCTGGGTCTGGACCTGATCCTCGCCGAACTTCTCCTTGGCACCCTTTTCGGTGTAGCCAACGGTGGCGATTTCCGGTTCGCAGAAAGTGACCTTCGGGATGTTGACGTCTTCAACAACCACAGGCTTCAGGCCGGCGATCTCTTCGGCGACGAAAATGCCCTGCTGGTATCCGCGGTGGGCCAACTGGACGCCCGGGACAATGTCGCCGACGGCGTAAACGTTGCCCACACCGGTGTGCAGGCGTTCGTTGGTGATGACGAAGCCGCGGTCGATGGTGATGCCGGCGTCTTCGTAGCCGAGGTTGGCAGTGACCGGGCCGCGGCCAACAGCAACCAGGAGGAGTTCGGCTTCGAAGGTCTGGCCGTCAACCAGTGTGACCTTTACGCCGTTCTCGTCCTGCTCCACGCCCTGGAAGAAGACGCCGGTGCTGAACTTGATGCCGCGCTTCTTGAAGGCTCGCTCGAGGTTCTTGACGATAGCGGCGTCTTCGTTGGGAACGAGGGAGGGGAGGCCCTCAACGATCGTGACGTCCACGCCGAAGGACTTCCACACGGAAGCAAATTCGACGCCGATGACGCCGCCGCCGAGGACGATCACGCTCTTCGGGATGTAGTCCATGGTCAACGCTTCATCGGAAGTGATGACGCGGCCGCCGATTTCGAGACCGGGCAGCGAACGGGAGTAGGAACCCGTGGCCAGAACGATGTTCTTGCCCTTGTATGCTGTGCCGTTCACGACGACGGTATCGGTGCCTTGCAGCTTGCCTTCGCCTTCAATGACGGTGATGCCCTTGGACTTGATGAGTCCTTGCAGGCCTTTGTACTTGCCGGCGACGATTCCGTCCTTGTAAGCATTGACGGCGTTGATGTCGATGCTGTCCAGCGTCACGTTCACGCCGTACTTGGCGGAATCGCGTGCGTGGTCGGCGAGTTCTGCCGAGTGCAACAGGGCCTTGGTGGGGATACACCCGTTGTGCAGGCACGTTCCGCCGAGCTTGCCCTTCTCGACGAGACCAACGGTGAAACCAAGCTGTACGGCACGCAGAGCCGTGGCGTAGCCGCCGCTGCCGCCACCGAGTACCAGGATGTCGAATTCTTGCGCAGTTGCCTGATCGGCCACTAGGACGCTCCCTCGCGTGAGCGATGACACGCGACTACGCGTCATCTGGTCTTGGAACTTGTACTGCCGCGATTATGCCAGCACCGAAGTTCTCTTGCATTTGTGACTACCGTGGTTCACCTTAGCGAACCACTTATCCATGCTCCACCCTGCCGAGGCTTTTGTGGGGCGCTTGTGGCCAGACTCACGTCGGGCCGTGGGGCCGGTCATGGACCGGCCCCACGTGGATCGATCAGGCTGTTGCCAGCACGTCCTCGACGTAGGCGAGCAGCGTGCGGACGGTGCAACCGGTGCCTTGCTTGGGCGTGTAGCCATATGGGCTGCCGTTGTTGAAGGACGGGCCGGCGATGTCCACGTGTGCCCACGGGATCTGCTTGCCTTCGGCGTCCTTGCCGACAAACTCGCGCAGGAAGACGGCCGCGGTCATCATTCCACCGTGGCGTTCGCCGATGTTGGCGATGTCCGCCACCTGCGAGTCGAGGCTGGCCCGGAGTTCTTCCGGCAGGGGCATGGGCCAGACGAGTTCACCGGCGCGGTCGGCCGCGGCCTTAAGCGCGCCTGTGACGGCGTCGGAGCCCATGACCCCCGCGGTGCGGTTGCCGAGGGCGATGAGCTGCGCGCCGGTGAGGGTCGCGACGTCGATGATGGCATCCGGTTCTTCGAGGCTCGCTGCCACGATTCCGTCCGCCATGACCAAACGACCCTCGGCGTCGGTGTTGAGAACCTCAACCGTCTTGCCGCCATAGACCGTCAGGACGTCAGCCGGGCGCTGTGCCGCGCCGGAGGGCATGTTCTCGGCGATGCAGAGCCACGCGGTCACCTTGACCGGCAGACCCAGGCCAGCGACAGCCAGCACGGTATTCAAGTACGACGGCGGCGCCCGCCATGTCGCTCTTCATGTCACCCATGCCGAGGGCCGGCTTGATGGAAATGCCGCCGGTGTCAAAGGTAATGCCCTTGCCTACCAGGGCGATCTTCTTGGTGGCCTTGGCCGGGGCGTACTCCACCTTGACCAGGCGCGGCTGGCGGGTTGAACCCTTGCCGACGCCAAGGATTCCTCCGAAGCCGTCCTTTTCGAGGCGCTTCTCGTCCCAGACAGTCACCTTGACGGGAAGGCCCTTGGAGAGTTCCTTGGCAGCCTCGGCAAAGGACTCCGGGTAGAGGTGGCTAGGCGGCTGGTTGACCAGGGTACGGGTGGCGTTCACTGCGCGCCCGACGAGCAGCGCCCGGTCGAGGGCGGACTGGAGGCCCTTGCTATCAATACCGTCAAACGCCGTGTGGATCAGGACCTTGCCCACCGGATCCTTGAGGCCATCCTTGGTGGAGCGGTGTTCGGTGTAGGAATAGGAACCGAGCACAGCGCCTTCGGCGACGGCTGCGACGTCGGCGAGGGACGCCGTCGGGAGGGCGAGCGTCACGGAGGACAAACCAGCCAGTTGGCGGACGGCCGATCCTGCGGCCCGGCGAAGGGCCTCCTCTGTGAGGAGGGAATCGCCGGCGACTTTGCCGACACCTGCCAAGACAAGGACGCCTGAGCCGGTCTCCGGGAGACCCGGCAAGCGGTGGACCTGATCGGCTGCTCCCGTGATACCGAGGAGCCCCAACGAGGCCGCGAGGGATTCGGCAGCCTTGGCACTCAACGGGTTCCCGAGCAGGACCGGTCCGTCAGACCACTGCCCGATGCCTATCACAAGTGCGTCGCTGGGCGACTTTTTCAGGTCCTTGGCGATGGTGCCAAGGGTGATGTCTGTAGTCTTCACCACGAGGATCTGTCCTCAATTCTCTCTGCATGGCTTGGCCGGACTGCATGTTTGGCGCCGGCCCTGATACCCGTCGGTTGTCCGCTTTGTGACAACGTCGGTGGTTGCTGGGGTCCGCACATGGCGGTACGTTTCGATCGTAGTCTGTCTGACGCGCCGGAAAGCAATTAAATGAAGAGTTGCAGCACACCGGTTGACAGGAATGCGTGGCCGGTTCGAGGCGTTGTACCAATACATGGAGCGTGGAGCGCTGCCCGGGGCACCTGCCGGTGCGCAGCCGCCTGCTCCTCCCAGAACTTGCTAGAACCTGCAACTGCGAAAGGAACATGCCGTGTTTGAACGGATTTCCGGCTCACTCCTTGACCGCTGAGTCGCTTTACGCGAGCAACATCGAGCTCTTCCACAGCCCGGAAATCAGGGGCCTCAACATGCTCATGGGGTTCACCGGGTTTGCCGATGCCGGCCACGTGGTCCAGCAGATCAACCGGGAGCTGCTGGATACGCTCGACGTCGAAACGGTGGCTGTGTTCGATGCGGACCAGCTCATCGACTACCGCACGCGCCGGCCGCACATCAGCTTTGTTGAAGACCACCTGGAGGACTACAAAGCGCCTCAGTTGGCGCTCTACCGGCTGAAGGACGGTTTGGGCGAGCCGTTCCTGCTGCTTGCCGGCTTTGAACCGGACCTCCAGTGGGAACGGTTGCTGGCCGCCGCCGTCGTCGGGATCGTGGAGAAACTCGACGTCGACCTGGTGACGTCGGATGCCGACTCGATTCCCATGCCGGTTCCCGCACACCCGGCCGGTCGGCGTTCACCGGACTGCACGGCAATCGGCCGGAGCTCATCGAGGGGATCTCAACGTGGAAACCGGTGGTCGATGTTCCGTCCGCCATCGGCCACATCCTTGAGCTGCGGTTGATTGAGGCCGGGCGCAAAGTGGCCGGATACGTCATCCACGTGCCCCATTACCTCGCGGACGCCGAGTACCCGCCGGCGGCGGTGGCAGGCCTTGAATATCTTGGTGCGGCCACGTCCCTCATGTCGCCCACGGACCGCCTCCGTGAGGCCGGCAGGGAAGTTGGCCGGCAGATCGCCGAACAGGTGGAGGCCTCCGAGGACGTCCAGCAGGTGGTTTCAACGCTGGAATCCCGCTATGACGACAAAGCCGAGGGAACCGTTCGCCGGTCCCTGCTCGCGGACGAGAACGACGAACTGCCCAATGCCGAGGACTTGGGCGCGGCAGTTGAGGCGTATCTCGCACGTAAAGATGCGCGCCCATAAAGCAGCTTTAATGCGGCCCCGGGCATAATGGAAGGGTGAACGCACCCCGCGCCTGGCGGATTTGGACGATAGGGGTGCTTGCCTACCTGTGGGGCGGTGGCCCAGCGCACCTCTTTCAGTGTGTGTCCGGACTGGAAGCGACCGAACGGTTCCACGCCAGTGCGTCCGCCATCTCTTTCTTCACCGTGCTTCAGCTGCTGGGTCGACGCCGGCCTCCAGATACCCGTCGGCCTTCTTGTGGACCGCTTCGGCTCCCGCGCCATGATAGCCAGTGGTGCAGTCCTTATGGGGCTCGGCCAACTCCAGTTGGCGTATGCCGACACCGTTCCCGGCGGTGTGCTCGGCCGGGTACTGGTCGGCGCGGGCGATGCCATGACTTTCGTTTCCGTGATCCGGCTCGTACCGATCTGGTTCGCACCTGCCCGGGTTCCCCTTGTCACCCAAATGACGGGAATGTCGGGACAGCTTGGCCAACTCATCAGCGTGATTCCATTCGCGTTGATCCTTCATTCCGCGGGATGGAATACAGCGTTCGCTTGGCATTGAGTTCCCTGTCCGCGCGCTCGCGGCGGTGCTGGTCCTCGCGCTGCTCAGGGACGCTCCGCATGGCCATCCGCCCCGGGAAAGCGGCCAGGGACTGCGCGCCAGCAGGGGTCACGTTGGCGAGGGCCTGGCAGCAGCCGGGAACGCGCTTCCGGGGCTCTGGAGCCACTTCACCGTCCAGTTCAGCGGAAACGTGTTTGCCCATGTCCTGGGGTTATCCGTTTCTGGTGTCGGCGCAAGGTCTCGATGCCGCCACCGTGTCCGCCCTGATGGGTCTTTTCGTGGTCACCAGCATTCTTGTGGGGCCGCTGTTCGGAACCTTTGTCGCCAGGCTACCCCATGCGCCGTTGAGCCATGGTCCTGCTGATTACGGCTGCGACGGCGCTCGCGTGGCCGTGGTTTTTACGCTTCGACGAAGCGGCGCACGAAAAACGCGAAAGCGTTTCACGATAAATGCGAAAACTCCGATTCTGCTTCTTACTTGGTTTATCGGCTTCTGCACCACCCTGAACGAAGTACATGCATAAT